>OZ253501.1:4800000-6181206 GCA_965262145.1 Candidatus Latescibacterota bacterium | reverse complement strand
GGAGGGTATAGGGCATGGCGACGATGAAGAAGTCGATATCGACCATGTCCAGGAATCGGGGGATGAGTCCCATCATGTTGAGTCCCACGCCAATGCCTTTGATTTGTCCGCTTGATCGCAGTTCGTCAAGGGCGCGCCAGCCGCTTGTGTAGATTTGGGCAAGGGTGGAGGTTACCATGTCTTCGGAGGTGTGAAAGAAGTAATCGGGGTCGTGGATGAGGAGCAGATCTACGGCGTGCAAGCTGAGTCGCTGGAGGCTGTCTTCATAAGACCGCATGATGCCGTCATAGCTGTAGTCAAAGGCGTATTCAAAGGGCAAGCCGCCAATCCACATGTCTTTGTCAAATGTTTTGAGGTCGCGCGTGGCTTTTAATACGCGTCCGACTTTGGTGGAGATGGCAAATTCTTCCCGTGCCTGTTGTCGCAAGAAGTGACCGACGCGATGTTCGCTTTTGCCATAGCCGTAAAAGGGGGCTGTGTCAAAATATCGGATGCCCGCATCCCATGCGGCTTGCAATGTGTCTTGTGATTGTGTTTCACTTACGAGTTCGAATAAATCACCCAGGGGCGCGCCGCCCATGCCCATTTCGGTTACTTCGAGGCCTGTTCGCCCTACTGTTCGCGTTTTGATTGTGTTCATGAGGTATTTCTCCTGAGTGGGCGGGTTGGGAAACCCGCGCCTACGTTACACTGTAGGTAATGGCGCGTCGTCGCCTGTTTCGCGTTGCCAGAGGCGAATTTTTGCCGCCATTTTGCGAGTGCGATCTCTGTGTACAGGGTCATCGAATAGATTTGTGAGTTCATGGGGGTCGCTGTTCAGGTCGAATAATTCGCATTGGTCACCTGCACATAGGTTGAGTTTCCAGCGGTCGGCTGTTGCGATTGCGCGCCAGGGGAGGGTGGCGATCAGGTTGATTTGCGGCGAGCCGAGGTTGCGATCTCCCAGTCCGTTCCACTGAATGAAGACGTCGCTATCGACGAGTGTTTCTCTGCCTTCGAGAACGGGTACGCGGCTATTTCCTTGCAGGTGATCGGGCAGGGGTTGTCCCATGAGGTCTAATAAGGTGGGTACGAGATCGATATGGCTGATGTTGCCGGGGATCATTCGGTGTTCGCGCCCGAGATAGGGTATCCGCATCATGAGCGGGACTTTGGCGGAAGGTTCGTAAAATGCGCGTTTTTCCCTCATGCCCTGGTCACCGGCCATTTCGCCGTGGTCAGAGCTGAATACAACCACGGTGTTGTCGGCGTGGCCCGATTTTTCAAGAGCGTCCATCAATCTGCCCAGTGCGCGATCTACCAGGGTGACTGTGCCGTAGTATTCCGCGCGGAATTTTCGCAATTTTGTTTCTGCTGCGCGTTGTTCTTCAGGGGTTGCATCGGGTTGTATATTTCGCTCTGCTCTCAATCTGTTAAATAGCGATGCGCCACCGGGATAGCGCGTAAATGCGGGACCGACGGGCATTTTGTTCGGGTCGTGTACATCTTTCATCGGTCCCGAGACGGGCGGATGTGGCTCGGGGCAATGCACCTGTAGCATAAATGGCTTGTCGCGTTCCTCCATCAAAAAACGGGCGGCCTCATCGCATAAAAAAGAGACCATGGACAGGTGTTCGGGCAAATTTGCGCGCAGTTGTGGCGAGAATACGCGGTGACCGGCTTGTGTTGTTTTGTCTGGTTCGATTCCGTTTTTTAATAGAAATTGGTGATACGGTGTATCCGGGTGGTCAATGACCCAGGGTAGTTCAAAGACGGGTAGCCATTCGTCAAATCCGTGTTGTCGCGTTGTTTCTTTGCCCAGATGCCATTTGCCGTAGTAGGCTTTGTGGTAATCGTTTGACGTCATTTCTGCGATGGATTTGATTGCCGGGTCGAGCAGGATGTTGTTTTTGATCATTCTGGCGGAATGTGGATACAGTCCCGTTACCAGAGTGGCGCGCGATGGCGTGCAGACGGGTTGCGTGCAATAGGGGTTTTCGAAGACAAAACTCTCGCTGGCGAGCGCATTCATGTTCGGCGTTTGGATCCAGTCGTTGCCGTAACACGCCATGGTGTCGGAGCGCTGTTGATCGGTGATGAATAGCAGTATATTGGGGTGACGCTGCATGTGAGCCTTTCTATCTTGACGCTGAAGGGAGGCAGGAACAATCAGGGGGCAATATCTGTCAAATTGGGTGAAAAACAAGTTGAAAATCACACTGTTAAGGAGGAAATTCAATGGTTGGTCATATTGTTCGCATGGTTTGTGTTTTGGCTCTTGTTCCACTAAGTGTTGATGCAGATAATTGGCCGCAATGGCGCGGTCCGCAGCAAAATGGGGTGAGTACGGCCAAAAATCTGCCCGCGTCGTGGAGTCTTGAAAAGAATATCATCTGGAAGACTGAATTGCCTTCGTGGAGCGGTAGTACGCCCATTATTTGGGAAGACCGCATTTTCCTCACCTCGCCATCGCCTGCGCGAACATCAGAAGAGCAGGAATCGGGCGGGGCGGAAATTTATATCCTCTGTTTGTCGAAAAAAGACGGCAGTGAAATCTGGCGCTACAAATTGGATGAGGGCAATGTGCTGAAGCGCAAGCAGAACAATACGTCGCCTTCGCCTGTTACGGATGGGGCGCATGTGTGGGTGGTTACGGGCAATGGGGTTGTGACGTGTCTGGATATGGAGGGGAAAGCGATCTGGACGCGCGATCTTCAAAAAGACTACGGCGACTTTGGTCTGAACTGGGGGTATGCGTCTTCGCCGATTCTGTACGATGGCAAGCTCATCGTACAGGTGCTTCACGGGATGCGTACAGATGATCCTTCGTATGTTGTCGCGTTGGATGTGGGGAGTGGGAAGGAGGTCTGGCGGGAGGAGCGGCCGACAGATGCTTTGCGGGAGTCTCCGGATTCGTACACGACGCCCGCGTTGTTGAAGCGCGATGGCAAGACTCAAATTGTTATTACGGGTGGGGATTGTGTGACGGGGCACGATCCGGATACGGGGCGTGAGATCTGGCGGGCAAATGGGTTGAATCCCCAGCAGCGGGGCAATTATCGGATTGTGGCGTCTCCTGTAGTGGTCGGCGATATGATTTATGCGCCGACCCGGCAACGGCCCTTGCTGGCGTTGGCTGCTGGTGGTACGGGCGATGTTTCCGGCAATGTGGTGTGGAAGTGGGAGGGTGCTGCTGCGCCAGATGTGCCTACGCCGACGAGTGATGGGAAGTACTTTTACATGGTTGATGATCGCGGGCGGGCAGTGTGTCTGGACGCAAAGACCGGGGCTGTGGTGTGGGGGCCTGAGCGGACGGCGCAGGGTGTTGTGAGCGCGTCACCTCATCTGGCCGATGGCAAGTTGTTTTTGTTGAATGAAAATGCCGTGACTACTGTTCTGGCTGCTGGTCCAAAATTTGAGGTTTTGGGTACAAATGAACTGGATGGCACGTACACGCTGTCATCGCCCGTGTCATCCGGGTCACAGCTTTTTATTCGGACGGCGACATATTTGTATTGTATTGGTTATAGTGGGGAGTAAACGGAATCTGTCCAAACAGAGAACGCCCCAGCATCGTTGTGCCGGGGCGTTTTTCGCGCCAGGTAAATCCAATCTCTTATCCAATGTCCAATTATTCGCAAATTGAATTGGAAAAATTCATGACCGCCGCGCTCGTCGAAGGCAGAAAAGCGCTGCCCGAGTGCTTGCCCAATCCACCGGTTGGATGTGTGCTTGTGCGAGAAGGCAAAATTATCGCCCGGGGATATACCAATCCACTGGGCCAATTTCACGCAGAGGCAATGGCTCTCACACAAGTGACGGGTTCATTGGAAGATGTTACGGCATTTGTCACTCTGGAACCCTGCTCCTTCCACGGACGCACGCCTTCGTGTGCTCAGGCACTCGTACAGAGAAAAATCCGGGATGTCTTTGTCGCACTCATCGACCCGCATCCCAAAAATCGCGGACACGGCATTCGCATCCTCAAAAACGCGGACATTTCCGTGCAGGTCGGCCTATTAGAGGAAGAGGCCGAAAAAGACCTGCGTCCTTATCTGTGCAACAGTTAATCCATTCCCACAGGAGATAAACATGAACAACTGGATGGACATCTACGAAAAACGAAACTATGGCACCATGCCCTATCGCCTGCTCAGACCCATTGACATCGCAGATCATCCCGACAAAGCGTATCCCCTCATCTTCAGCTTACACGGCGCGGGAGGCAAAGGCACAGATAATATCAAAAACCTGCGCCACTGGAACGAATCACCACTGGCCGAAGAAACACACCGCCGCCAATACCCCTGTTTTGTACTCGCTCCGCAAACGCCCCTGCGCTGGCTCATGCCCAATACCATGCCCGAGATCACACAAGAATATATCGATTCGCTCTCCGGCATCTGGCAAACGCGCGTTAAGCGACTGCTGGCTCGAGGTGACGATCTCTCAGTCGGCGACCTGGGCAAAGCCTTTGACCTGCTGGACACGATATGCGATGAATTTCCAATTGACCGAGACCGCATCTACGTACTCGGGCATTCAATGGGTGGATTTGGCACCTGGAACGCCGTTTGCGCACAACCCGACCGCTTTGCCGCCGCGATTCCCTCTGCTGGCGGATGCGAACCCTGGAATGGCATTAGCCGCATTGTAGAAGTTCCCATCTGGACATTTCACGGCGATGCCGATGCAACCGTACCCGTTGACTTAACCCAGGACGCCTTTCGCCAGTTAGACGCGATAGATGCCAATACCAAATACACGGAATTAAAAGATGTAGGACACAATGCCGGTGCCTACGGATTTGCGTACACAGGCGACGATCCACAACGCGGATTCATCACGCACTTTGCCAGCGATCAATGTGACAAAACCGAAAATGTATGGGACTGGCTATTTGCACAAAAACGCGGGTAATAGTGGGCGACCACGATCGCCCCTACTAAATCACCGTTCCCGATGGAATGATGGCGTCTTTGGTGATGACGACAATGCCGTCGCGGATGGAGTAGGCGTCGTGTTCTGCTTCGCGGATATTTTTTGCGTTTTGAATGGTGACGTTTTCCCCTATGCGCGCGTTTTTGTCGATGATTGCGCTGTCAATAACGCACCCCGGACCGATGCCGACGTTTGGGATGCCTTTTTGTTTGTTGCGTTTTCTGTCTTCGGGTGTTTCGTAAAAGTCAGCCCCCATCATCACTGTGTTGGTGAGTTTGACGCGGGGACCAACTATGCTGCGTATGCCGATGACAGCGTGTTCAATTTCTGTGTCTTGTATGTCGGAGCCGTCGCCGATTTTGCATTGTTTGAGGTGGCATCCATCCAATTTGGTCGCGGCGAGGTAGCGCGGGTGCGTGTAGATGGGGGCGCCGGGTTGATAAAAGCTGAAGGGGGGCGCCGGGGTTGTGAGTGCGAGGTTGGCTTCGTAGAAGGCGCGGATAGTGCCGATGTCTTCCCAGTATCCCTCGAAGCGGTGGGCATAGATTTTGTGGGTGTGAATGGCGGCGGGGATGATGTGTTTGCCAAAGTCGTCGCCGCTGTTTTCCGCGAGGAGAGTTCTCAGTTTGTCTTTTTCAAAGACGTATATGCCCATTGAGGCCATATACGCTTCGTCGGGGTTGTTGCCGGGTGCGGGGGCGAGTTTGAGGTCGTCCAGTTCGGCGTCGGTTTGTGGTTTTTCTACGAAGTCGATGATGCGCCCGGTGGCATCTACTTTGAGGATGCCGAGGTCGGGCGCGATTTCTCGTGTGACGGGTTTGACAGCGATGGTGAGGTCTGCGCCTTTTTCGCGGTGTTCGGCGATAAAGTTCCGGTAGTTCATGCGGTAGAGGTGGTCGCCAGAGAGGATGAGGTATTGATCTATCTGGTAGGACATGAAGTGGTGGAGGTGCTGGCGAACCGCGTCGGCTGTGCCCTGATACCAGTCGAGGCGATCTTGTGTTTGTTCGGCGGCGAGGATTTCGACAAAGCCGTTTGAAAAGGCGTCGAAGCGATAGGTTTGGGCGATGTGGCGGTTGAGAGAGGCGGAGTTAAATTGGGTGAGTGCGTAGATGCGTGTGAGGCCCGAGTGCAGGCAGTTGCTGATGGGTATGTCGATGAGGCGATATTTGCCGCCGATAGGGACTGCGGGTTTGGAGCGGTATTTGGTCAGGGGATAAAGGCGCGACCCCGCTCCGCCGCCTAAGATGATGCCGATAACGGATTCCACGCAAAACCTCCTTGTGTTGTGGGGGCGTGTGATGTAATATGATAAATATAGGTGTGCGGGGCAAATGTGTTGATATATTCAGTGATCTTAACAAAAGGAGAAATGACGATGGATCTCGATGTCGGTATTGCCGGATGGGTGCTTAGCGGTGAAATTTTGCGGGAGAAGTCGCTGACTTTGCTCGAGTTTCCCGAGGTATGTGCCGCGCATGGTGTGGAGACGGTGGAGCTTTGTTCGCGGTTTTTTGAGTCTCAGGATGCGAGGTATTTGAATGAGCTTCGGAATCGGTTGGCTGATAATGGACTTTCGGTGCGCAATATCGCCGTGGATATGGGCAATATTGCAGGTGCTGATGAGGCTGTGCGGCGCACGGATTTGGAGGCGTTGAAGCAGTGGTTTTACACGGCGTCGGCTGTGGGTTCCGAGGCGATAAGGATTAATACGGGGCACGCGGATGACGATGGGGCGATGGGGCGGGTGATTGAGGGGTATGGGGAGCTGGTGGCTGTGGGCGAGCAGGCGGGGGTGAAATTGCTGGTGGAAAATCACGGGGGTGTGTCGTCTTCTTCTGAGAATTTGCAGCGGATTCTGGATGGCGTGGATTCCGATTGGTTTGGCACCTGTCCAGATACGGCAAATTTTCCCGATGGCGATTGGGAAGCGGGCATGCGCGTGCTGGCACCGCGTGCATTTTCGTGTCATGTCAAGGTGTTTAATTACAGTGACGACGGCGTGCAGGCATGGGAGCGGGATGGGAAAGCTATGGGTTATGATTTGAAGACGTGTTTGCAAATTTTAAGTGCGGCGGACTACTCTGGCCCGCTGTGTGTGGAGAAGGGTGCGTCGGATACGACAGAGGCGAGTATTCGCGATACGCTGAGTTATTTGAAGGAGTTGCAGGCGACGGTCTGAGTACAGTTTTACAACTTGAACGATAAAGCGCGTCCATTAAAAAATGGAGTGATCCTGTGTCCTTTACGCAAAAGCCGCTCGTTTGAGCGGCTTTTTTTGTGTCTGTGATTGATTCGAGACTCTCACGCCGTCTTTTCAGTCGGGTCGGGTGTTTGGTTTGTTTTGTTCTCAGCAAGGGCAGCCAGTCCACCAATAGCCCCCAGGTTCATCGATTCCAGGGCAGAACTCGGCACGATTATCAGAGAACCTTTTTCTTTTAGTCCTTCAAAGAGCATGTTCATACCGCGCAGTTGAAGGGCAACGGGGTTATTTTGATAGTTTTTGCTGGCCTGGGAGAATTTTTCTGAGATTTCGGTTTCGGCTGTGCCCAGGATGATCCGGGCCTGGCGTTCTCTTTCTGCCTGGGCTTGCTTACTCATGGCATCTGCAAGGTCGGTTGGAATAACAATGTCTTTGATGCCTACACTCTGACAGGTAATGCCCCAGGAACTGGTCGTTTCATCGAGGGTCTGTTGCAGGGCCTCGGCGATTTTTTCTCGATTCTGCAGGAGATCTGCCAATTCGTGTTTGCCGATGATGTCACGCAGACCAGTCTGGGCGACGAGTGAAACGGCGTATTCATATTCCTGAACTTCAAGGGCGGCTTTTTCAGCATCCCAAACGGTCCAATAGACGACGGCATCGACATTGACCGGCACAGTGTCTTTTGTCAGGGTAGATTCGGCTCTAAAGTCAGTAACCCGGACTCGCTGGTCGATATATTTGTCAATTCGGTCGATGATGGGAATAATGAGAAACCAACCCGGACCTTTTAATCCAATAAATTTTCCCATACGCAAGACTACGGCCTTTTCCCACTGATCAGCGATTTTCAATGTGGCGGCAATGAATAGCGCAACAGCCAGTCCGATCAGGGCAATGTTTAAAGAAATCAGTTCCGAATAGAGCAGGATCGCGTTTGCCAATGTGAGGAGAAGAAAAATGAAGATCGAGACGAGATTGACATGCCTGTTCGGAGGAATTTTATTGTTCATGATCTGCTCCTTGTCGTTGTTGTAGTTCTTTGATTAAGTCTTCAAGATTGAATCCGTAGATCGCGGCAATGCTCTGGAATTCATTGCATATACCAGTTAGCTTTTTTTCCTTTTCATCGTCGGAAATATCTACTTTTACCAGGGCGATAAATGTTCCGGAACCTTGCTGTGTTTCCAGAATGTTTTTAATTTCCAGTTCCCTATAGGCTTTGCTGATGGTATTGAGATTGACCTTGAGTTCTACGGCCAAAGCTCGAACAGTGGGCAATTGATCTCCTACTTTCAATTTGCCAGCAGCAATGCCATAACGAATCTGGTCAATGATCTGGCGATAGAAAGGGATACCACTTTTGGGGTCTAATTCAAAATGCATCCTGGACTGTTCTCCTGTGGAATTGGTTTTTATTCAGCTATCAGTCTTTCGATCTCTTCAATGAGTCATGTGATCCATATTATACTATTGTCATAGTATAATATGACAATAAGACAAATAATTGTCAAGGGAAACCTCTATTTCAATATTCAGGTTCAAAGAGGTGCTGGGTCGAGATTTTGCGTTAGGGGTCTATCTCCGATGGCGTTTTTTCACGTCCCATGCGGATGCCCTTTTGTTCGTCAACGGTGCGCAAGAGGAGGCCGCCCACTATGAAGAACAGGCCCACGGTTGCCATGCCGATGCGCTGGGATTGAAAGGCTTGTGTGAGGACGCCCATGAGGAGAGGACCGAGAAATGCCGTGGCTTTTCCCGAGAAGGCGTAGAAGCCGTAAAATTCGGTTTCTTTGTTTTTGGGGACAAAACGCCCCATGAGGGAGCGGCTGGCCGATTGGTTTGGGCCGGCAAATAGGCCGACGAGAATGCCCGCGATCCAGAACCAGATTTTTTCCTGGGGTACGACGGCGATGGTAGCTGCGATGACGAATCCGATGAGGGTGATCTGGATGGTGAGTTTGCCGCCCAGGCGGTCGTCCAGGTAGCCAAAACACCAGGCGCCGATGCCGGCTGCGATGTTGACGATGATGCCAAAGAACAGGACTTCTTCAAATGTGAATCCAAATGTGCCTGACGCATAAATGCCGCCGAAAGCAAAGACCGTGACCAGGCCGTCGTTATAGACGAGGCGTGCAAGCAGTAGTTTGAAGATTTCGCGGTAGTGCTGGAGTTCGCGGAAGGTTTGCAGGATGCGTCGGTAGGATGCGGCCAAACTGAGTTTGTCGCCGGTTTGTCGCGCAGGGGGTTCTGGTAAATAGAAGAGTGCTGGGAGGCTGAAGATCGCAAACCAGATCGCAACGCCGATGTTTGTCGCCCGGATGTGTTCGTGGGTTTCTTTGGACAGGCCAAACCACGGGGTTTCTGCGGATACAAAACCGACCATGAGGACGGCCATTGAGAGCAGGCCCCCAAGATATCCCACGCCCCATGCTTGTCCCGATATGCGACCGATGCGTTCGGGTGGGGCAATGTCGGGCAGGAAGGCATTGTAAAATACTGTGCCCATTTCAAAGCAGATGCAGGCGATAATGTATATGGCTATTGCAAAGGTGACTTGCCCTTGTTGCGGGAAATAGAGCAGTGCGGTGAAGATGACGGCGAGGAATGTGAAGAATATTAAAAAGCGTTTGCGATATCCGCCCTGGTCCGCCAACGCGCCGAGGGGTGGCGATAGCAGTGCGACGACGAGCATGATGATGCCAACGCCGCGAGACCATAAAGTCGTGCCCACGATTTCATTTTCAACGATGACTTTGGTAAAAAATGCCGCGTAGATAAATGTGGTGACATTGTTGGCAAAGGATGAGTTTGCAAAGTCATACATCATCCACGAGATAATGGTTTTTCGGTTGGAAGTTTTGGGCATAGGTAAGAAGTAGGAAGTGAGAAGTGTGAAGTGTGAAATGATAGGACCCGTCATTGCGGCATGCTTAAAGCCGCAATCCAGGTGTGAAGGTTGAAGGGTGAAAGTGTGATATTACCACTCTGGCTGTGACTCTGGCCTCGACTCTGGCTTTGACCCAAACTTGGTCGGTTACCTAGTCGGTTACTTGGTCGGTTTTTATTTTTTTCGTCCAATGTTGGGCAGACACATAGGTTATTCCCCTGCATTCCATCGTCTCATCTATCTTCCTTACGGCTTCTCCCTTCCTCTATCCCAGGTGCTTGATTTCAACATTCCCCCAGTATTCCCGGAGATACTCGGCTACCAGACGTCTGTGGCAGTAATGGGGTTTGTCCTCGCTGCACAGCAGGCACGCATCTTCAAGGGTTTCTTGCTCGATCTCGTTTTCTATTTTTCGGGCGGCCATAAGATCGATAAAGGCGCGTTCATAAGTCGCCCAACTGCCGCGCTTTTTTTATAGGCGTCCAATATGTCCTTTGTCGGTGCCAGGCTCGGCAGATGCGTGTATTCCATGCCGCAAATCTGTTTTAGAAAGTAGGCAAGGTCATTTTTTTTCGCGAATCCCGACAACTGGGATACGTTATTGAGCCGTACATCAACGACCCGCTTGACGCCCGCTGTTTGCAAGTTGTCGAAGAACTGTTCCGCGCTCTTTTTGGTGAAGCCAATGGTGAAAATTTTCATTATGTAGCCTCCGCATCAACATACGCAATGCGTCGTTCCTGTTCCGCGTATGCCCGGTCCTCCAATTCATCAGGAGTGAGAAACAAATCCTGTACCGGCAATCGCAACTGCTCAGATAAGCGTTTTATCGTCTCGTCGTGTGGCTCCAGTGATCCATCTTCAAGAATGTGCGTGACATCCATTCCGCTTGCCACCAATTCGCGAGCGACGAGAATTGTGCGGTGGCAATCCAGCGGATCTTTCTCCGCACACATCAAGGCAATGCGCCTGTGCCTGCTTCCGTCTCGAATGCGCTCTATTCCAGATTGAAACAGAGGGGTTTCGGCGAGCGAGCGATACTGCACGCGACCATTCTCGTAACATTGTGGGTCGTCACTGCGTGCGCCAAGTTCCTTGCCGAGAAAAACATAGGCAATACCCTGGGCCTTCAGGGCCTCCGTTAGGTCTTCGCGATTGTATTGCGGTTGCCAACGGCTATATGGAACCGACCGCACGTCTGCAATAGCATCCACGCTATGTTGTTCCAATAAAGAGGCGAAATGCTCAAACGCATGTGTCGAGTGTCCCACGGTGAATATTCTCGTTTTGTTTATTGTTTCTTTCATCGCGGTTTCTCCATTACGGCGGCAATCAACTTGTAGCAATACGATTCATATGGTTCTCCCAAACTAATTGTAGTTTTCGCGAGTTTGCCAGACATACAATCCTCTTCGTGGTTAGCATTATTCCTCTCCTCCATGCCCCTCCCCTCTTGTAATAGATGATTGGCGTAGAAATATTACTACGCGATAAATGTACGGAATCACGCGAAATTGCGCTACCCCTTACATCTATATGGGCAGACTTCAAGCAGCACTTTCGTAATATGGAGATGGCAATTTTGGGTAGGCGCGGTAGATGTGGCGGAAGACATCTTCGGTTTTTGTTTCTATGTCCTCAAGTGTGTATCTGTCAGGCAGGCCGGTTTGGTCGTTGTAAAGAAAGTCATTAATGGAAGACCACACGGCGTCCCGGGTCGCTTCTTTTTCGCGCCATTGGTGGACGCGCAGTTTGCTAACTTTCAGTTTTTTTAGCAGATTTTTCGCTATCTTCTTGATTTGCGCGATTTCGCCCGCGTTCAGGTCGGGTTTTTTCAAGAGGTCGAAGATTGAGAGGGATTCTTCATCAAGTCCCTCACGAACCGCTCGGTTTTCTTCTTCATCCAATTCCTGCACCAGTTTGAGCAATGCCTCAAAGGTTCGCTCTATTGTTAATTGGTCTTTTTCGCGGTTGTACGCTGCAACGATTTCTTCGTAGTAGTGCTGGAAATCCGTGCGTAATGGGTTTTGGTTCAATAGTCGTTGCAATTTTTGTTCTACTGCTTGTCTGAGGTTCTGAACGGTGGTGTTTTTTGTCTGGATACGCGCGAATTCTCGCTTCAGACGGTCAAAGTCTATCTGGCTGATGTCGTAAAGACGTCGATCTTCATCAGGATGCGGGTTTTCAGCCACAGTACTGGCTGTCGGCTCAATGGCCGCATCTACTACCCGCTGTAATTCCCTCATGATTTCTGAGATGTCGGCCTGGTTGCGGTCTTGCTGGAGGCTTTTGTACACGATGTCAATGGCGTTGCGGTCTTCGCGATACGTGTTGATGTTCTGTACGTTGACGCATGCTTTGAATTTTTTGAATACTTCGCGGCACATGACTTCGAAGCGTTTGCGGGTTTCGTCGTTTTCGTTGGCGGCTTCTTTGCAGGCTATGATAGCTGCGTTGCGCTGGAAGCCCGTTTTCTTGATGATGTCGTCCAGTGGTGCGTTGCGCTTATCGAGGAAGTCCTGCACCAGGGCGATGGCTTCGGCGAGGTCGGTCAGTAATTCTTCGTCGGGTCTTGCGGGGTCGATCTGTGCGCCGTCTCCATCCGGTTGCGTGCCGGCGAAGGTCGCGAGTGCCTGGCGCAGGTGTACGAGGACGCCGCAGTAATCTACGATCAGGCCGTTGTTTTTGTTTTCTTTCACGCGGTTGGCGCGGGCAATGGCCTGCATCAGGGTGTGGGCTTTGAGTGGTTTGTCGAGATAGAGTGTTGACAGGCACGGTACGTCAAAGCCAGTCAACCACATGGCGCAGACAATGGCGATGCGGAATGGGTGTTCCTCGTCTTTGAAGGCTTCGTCCAGTTCCATGCGTTGCTTGTTGCGGTACTGGGGTTTGTTTCTCATGGTTTCGGGCAAGTCTATGCCCTCTTTGATGAGTTTGCGGTGCGGGATGATGTCCAGGTCCCAATTGTTGAATTTTTCGATTTCGCCCTGTTCTTCGCTGATTACCACAGCTGCGCGGGTTTCGCTCATCCAGTCGATCTTCTGCTGCAGGTCTGTTCTTTCCTCTTCGTCCGTTGTCCGCGATAGCTTGGTTTCCAGTTTCCCGATGTGTTCTTGCCAGTAGAACTCGATCAATCTATGCATTCGCACGCAGGTTATTTTGTCGATGCAGACCAGCATGGCTTTGCCGGTTTCCCTGGCGGCCGAGTAGTGGCGTGTGAAGTCCCGCGCCAGTTGGTCGAGGCGTTTGCCCGCGGTGATGATGTGGTAAGCGCGTTTGAGTTCCCGCTCGAGGTGCTGTTCCTCGTTGATGTCGCTGATTTCGGATTCTTCCAATTTTTCGGCGATGCGTTCGTTCAAATTATCGATGGCTACGCCGAGTTTGTCGCCGCGTGCGTCGTAGTAGAGGGGTAGTGTGGCGTTGTCTTCTACTGCGCGTTGGAAGTCATAGGTGGAGACGTATTCGCCGAAGACGCGGCGTGTGATTTCGTCGTCTTTGAATAGCGGTGTGCCGGTAAAGCCCATGTAGGCTGCGTTGGGCAGGGCGGCGCGCATGTTGGCTGCTAAGTCGCCGTATTGGGTGCGGTGCGCTTCGTCGGTGATGACGATGATGTCGTCGCGCTGGGTGTAGCCTTTGTTGGTGTCTATGTCCTGATTGAATTTCTGGATGAGGGAGAAGATGTGCGATTTGTGTTCGGTCAGTAGCTGGTTCAGGTGTGGCCCGTCTGCTGGGCGGCAGGGGTCTCGGTCGTGATCTACGACGCCGCAACCAGCGAAGGTTTTGTAGATTTGCGTGTCCAGGTCCGTGCGGTCTGTGAGGATGAGAAAGGTGAAGTTGCCGCCGAGTTTGCGGTGTACTTTGCGGGTGAAGAGTACCATTGAGTAGCTTTTGCCGGCACCCTGTGTGTGCCAGAAGACGCCCAGTTTGCCCTGGCGTGCTTTCCGGTCGCGCACGGCTTCAATTGCGCGGTTTACGCCGAGGAACTGGTGGTTGCGGGCGAGGATTTTCTTTGTTTCGCCGGATGTGTCGTCGAAGAGGATGAAGTTTTCTATGATGTCCATGAAGTCGTGTTTGTTGCAGACGCCCTTGAGGAGGGTTTCCATATCGACGACGCCGGGTTCTTCTTCGGATAGGCGTTTCCATTCGTGGAAGTGATCCCACTCGCTGGTGATGGATCCGAGTTTCGCTTTTTCGCCGTTGCCAAACATGACGATGGCGTTGTGGTGGAAGATGTGGGGGATGGTGTCGCGGTAGTCCGAGTAGTTGTCGTTGTAGGCGGCTTTGAGGTCTCGGTGGATGTTTTTGCATTCGATGAAGAGGAGGGGCAGGCCATTGACGAAGCCGATGATGTCTGCACGTTTGCGGTAGAGGTCGCCCTTTATCCACAATTCGCGTACGCAGAGGAAATGGTTGTTTTCGGGTGTGTCAAAATCAAAGAGTCGGAGGCGTTTCCGGTCCCGCTTACCATTGGCGTTGTGGAATGTGACGGATACGCCGTCGCGGATGAGGCCGTACTTTTCGCGGTTGGTGGCGACGATGCTCTGCGAAGCGGTGGTGGATGTGATTTGCCGGATTGCGTCGTTGTAGGCGTCTTCGGGTAGGTCGGGATTTAGAGATTGCAGGGCGGCGTGCAGATGGCGCGTGAGTACCACTTCGCGCTCTGAGGTGCGACCGAGGTCCTCGCTGTTGTGGGCATAGACGGATTCCCAACCGAGTTGCTGTTCGAGATACTCGGCTGTGGTCTGTTGAACGAGGGTGTCTTCAGTGTAGGGGGTTGAATTCATTCTGGTAGCGCTACCAATCTGTGCTGTGACTCTGGCCTTGACTCTGGCTGTGACTCTGGCTTCGACCCCGACCTGGTCCCCAACTTGTGCGGTGACTTATGCGGTAACTTGTGCGATTAGTCGCAGTCTAAAAGGTGTTGTAGGGGACGGTCCCCGTGCCCCCGTATAGAGTCACTACGGGGCAGGCTCCCGTCATCGCGGCATGGTTTTAGCCGCGATCCAGTAAAATCAATACTTATTTTGAACGATCAATCACCAACCAAAGGTCGGAAATCCTCGCTCTCCATCGGTACATACTTGTCCCAGCGACAGCGCATTTCAATCAAAACGCGCTGTGTCATCGGAGACGGTGGAGGATTGACCCGCACCACATGCGCCGCGTACTCACCGCCTGCCTGTGCGTTGCACGCAGACAGGGGCGATTCGGCCATTGCCGCGGCCATCTCGGAAACGATATAACGCGGGGTCCAGCCAATCATGTGGTAGTCCATTGTCTGGAGTTGCACAGCCAGACCAGTCACTGGATTGGTAAGTTCCAGTGTTACATAAAGTTCTTCTCCTGGTTTCAGCGCATTCAGTCTTTCTTGCGCGGGGAGACTTGTGTGTCGCCATCCATGCAGGAAAAACCGGCAGACAAAACTTCCATCTTTGGCTTTGACCAGTTTTGGAAAGACCTCGTAATCGTCGGTTACTCGATAGCCACCGCTTACAGATAGCATCTCGAATGGATCGGCATTCTCTTGAAGGTCGAGGTTACCCAGATAGTCCGCGCGGTCCGGTCTTCCTTGTGCAATGACTCGATTCCTGAATAGCGGAAATAGTTCCAAAGATTTGTAATCTTCCAATAGCTGTGGAAAATCCCACAACGGCGGGAACTTCACTTCTTGCTGTGCCCGCACAGCCCCGCCCGAATAGCGGAAACGATAAAGCGATGGTTCAATGTCCAGTCTGCCCAACGGAAACCAGAGTCGGCCCTCCCCGCTTTTATCCTGCCATGCAAGGAATAAAGTCTTTGTACTCATCGAAAAATCTTCCGCGGTTTTTCACCGTTCATCAAGCAGGGGCAAGAGAGTGTTTGTCCCGAAATCCTCGCTATTGTAGGCATAAAGGGGGACGCCTAATCGAGTTTTTGTTCGAGATAATCGGTTGTGATCTGTTGAACGAGGGTGTCTTCATTAAATGGTGTCATTCTTAGTCCTGTCTCAATCCAAACCTTCAAGCATACGCCATACCTTTCGATAGATTTCTCCCTCTCGTTCTCCGAGAGCTTGCCACCAATTTGCTTCGTCCATATTACGTAATCGGCTTCTTACATTGGATAACGGTTCATCCAGTACATCTCCCATGCTATCTGCAAGCCTTGTCGCTGCTGATCTTGGAATACCAAGCAATCTGAGGGCGATAGCGGCATCGTCATTAACACCGTAATAAACTCTTGAAGGAAGATTGTTGAGCGAGTGCATCTGATCTTCTGGCATGTCACTTTCAGTAATCGAAAGGAGTGCTCCTAACCCCCAGGCGGTAGTCTGTGTTAATTTGCCAAACAAATTCTGACCACATTTGGTCATCGCTTGCGTAACATCGCCATTTTTGACCATAAAGTAACGCTCCGAAATATCTTTGACGGATGCACCATTTACCCAATCCTTGATGATTAGAGCCAATTTGTCCTCATTAAGTAGCTCCTTACCAGTGACCACATTCAAGTTTTTCCGTAATTCAGGCACTTGTAGTAGCACGCCCATCATTGCCTGAAGGTTTTGGTCCTCCTGACTAAAAAGAGAATCCGCGTTCCAGGTATCTCGTTTAATACCTGCTTGCTCTACCTTATTCATTACAGTTTTAATGCTCTCAAGAGAAAAGCCTGTACTATCTACGAGTTTGATAGGTTGGTCGGGCTCCTGAAGATACTCAGTATAGGAACGAACCCCATTTAGGAGACGGTTCGCCAGCGTTGAGTCTTCTGCACGCAGTTTCTCGAAACCAAAAGTATTTCGAAGCACTTGCTCAATGTCGTTGGCGAATCCTTCAGGCTGTCCCATCTGTCGATAGGTGTGAGCAAGATACTGAACAAATGCGGACCATTCAGGCTGTTTTTTAACGATTTTTCCCAAGTCATTAAGTAGGTCCCCCGCTTTTTGCGCTAATGTGATGAGTGCTGAATTTAATTCGCCCGATTGTTTATTGATGAATTCACGTAAAATATTGGCCTTTTCTTGATTAGTAGCGACAAATGCTACTACCCCTAGACTTTCTTGCCCAATTCGTCCGGTTCTACCAGCGATATTCCAAAAATCCTCCGGCGGCATATCCTCTCCATAGGGATACTGATGAGAAGCCATCACCACACCCGATATAGGAAAGTTGACACCCTGAGCAATAGTTGTCGTAGCCACAAGAAATCGGAGTTCATCTTCTTCAAACAGCCTCTCCATAAGGATACGCACCTCGTCAGAAAGCCCGGCATGATGAACACCTACGCCGTGTGCAATCAAATCGACGAGTGGAAATTCGTCGCCAAATTCAAGTTTTAAGAACTCCTGAACCAACTTGGTTTTGTCTGTTAGAGGTTGCCGGTTCTCTTCAATTTTAAATTTATCAGCGAGTGACCACACCCAATTCGTCTGCAAATGCATCACGACCACAGCACCGCGCTTCTGGAGATTTTGTGCAGTAACAGCAGCTAGTGTGCTCGGATTAGATACTTTACTATAAGTATCCGCTATTTTTTCCTGTTTAGGGAGGGGAAGCAGATCATTTAAAGAAAGGGTTTGCCTCGTGGTGTGGACTGTTTCCAGGCTAAGTTGATAATCGAAACTTGGGTTTTTGATTGCCTCGTCTTGCGGAGTGGGGATTGTTTCTAAGCTAAGTTGGTGGTTTAAACTCCGGCGGTTGATTGACTCGCCTTGTTTGGCTTGGATAATTCCAATGACTCGATCATTCGGTTGCCAATCAAGGGCTAAGCTAATGTCTTCTGCATTCTGCCCTCCTAACCAGCGGGCAACTTCCCGAGCATTGTCAATAAACGGTGTAAGCAAAAGAAATTGCGCCCACTGACATTCGCTGTTAATAGTAGCGAGCAAAAGTTCGAGCTTGAGCCCACGATCAGTGTTCTGAATGTTATGTGCTTCGTCAACGATCACGAGTGTTAAAGGTCGTCGAATTTTCTTTTCCCAGCCTTGGCGAAGCATGAGATCTAGCTTTTCGGGTGTTGTAACCAGAACCCGAAAAGCACTTTTAGAGTCGCCTTGACTCAACAAGTCGGATTCGACATTGTCAATTTCAAGTGCTGGACTGACTTGCTCGACTATGATATCGAGAGGCTCTAGGTCTCGGCGCAGTTGTCGTGTAATTTGATTGACCAAAGTACGAGTTGGGACAAGATATGCGACCCAACCACGTTCCTGATCGAACTGGTTCAATGCTTGAAGTATTCGAAATTCCGCAATCAGTGTTTTGCCGCTGGATGTGGGCAGATTGACAACAACAGCGCGACGGCTAGAGCCAAGTAAACCTCTCTCAGCCAGCGCACGGCGCTGTGGTGGAAGAACGTCAAAAATGGCACGGTCACCACGGCCTTGGGCTACTAAATTTTTTACAAACTGTGTAACCCGAGAATTTACCGCACGAGTTACGGTCCAAATGGAGTTATCAGCCATTTGTGAAGCACTTGTGGCAAGCAGGCGACACATTGGTTCCAGATCAACCATTTGGGCATGTTTACACACGTCCTTCACACGGTCAAAATGCGTGTCTAGCAATTGATGGATCTGGTAATTTCCATCCACGACACCATTAGTCATGTAGTGGGCAAATATCTCTGCGGCCTTCGTCAAATGGTAAAGCCCGATCAATTCGAGTGCGGTCGCTTTCGCATAGGCGGGTTCCAGTCCTTCAAGATAATCCTTTTCAAAATCAGATTGGGCATCACGCAGACTGGAGATTCGCTCCAATACAGCATCACGGTCAGACCACCCATTCTTACGAATAAGTCGTAGCCAGATGTCCAAAACCGTTGCCCAGGTGCGCTTGCTCCAATCTTCCGAATCCATGGGAAGGTCGGACCAGGGTTGCGCTCTTAACCACCGTGCTGCATCAAATCCCCTGTCACCCAACACAGCAAGGGTTCCGGCCCGCAATAAAAACTTTCCAGCGTCAAGAGGGTCAGTTGGTCGCGGCAAGGCACGTAGCAGACGAAAGGCATCGGCGGCAGTGCCTTTCAATTCTTTCTGCTTTTCCTTGTCATCCGTGATATCCTCAAACACAAGATCAAGGACGACCATCTCTAATGCCTCAGCAGAGCGGCTGAGCAATTCAACATCTAACTCGGAAGACTCATTGAGAAGCTCGCGGAAAATCAGCGCACGATCAGCCTGCTCTATAGCTTGCTCGCGCGTGTCGTTGAGTTCTTCAAGCAGCCAATGGGTCATGATGCACCTCCCTGTAAGCGAGATGGAAGGTCAGCAATAGCACATGGCAGGTATATTGCCATCAAATGACACAATGTCGGGTTTTGCAACTTTTTAGCCAGGGTTTGGCCTCGGGGCCGTAGGTCCCGTTCGTTTGGCTGTGTGTCACGGATCAAAACACCAATAAGGGTAATGGCCTTGTTTCCCGAATTAAAGAAGAGTTTGACGGCCTTGTCGAATAAATTCTCATTTTCCGTGCCTTTACATCTATGCAAAAGCCACTTGAGAAGTTGGCAGATCCGAGACAGATCGTTCGCCAAATTGTCAATCTGGTGTATCATACCACTTCGACCATTCATTACACCCGGTGGCGTGTTGGCGTCAGTTGATGATTTTACTTCTCCAAGTACGAGACAGGTATCCCCGTCCTCACTCCTAAATCCAATCAAATCTGCGCCGGGAAGGCTTGCATTGGGATGCCGTTTGTCGCGCTCCATGTTCCAAGGCCAAATGACTTGATAAGCCTTATGTAGATAGGCTTCGGCCAAGGATTCCCCAATTGCCCAGTCACGTTCTTCGGAAACCTGTGCTGATAGAATAGTGTTTAGGCTTTCCTGGGCGAAGTCTGTATTGACCAGTCCTTGAAGGTGCGTCTCAAACTCGTTTTGTCCTTCAGCATCGCAAAGTCGGGATGAGACGTCATCCTTGATAAAGGTATCGAAATTCTCTGTGTCTTCGATTTTTATCCCACGCCAAGTAACCTGCCGGTCTTGACCATTATATATCATGGCAGCAAAGGAAGAGTGGTTCATACTGAAATCTCCCCGTTCATCAACCGCGGCAGAAACAGGTCGCGGGCTTTGGTGAGTTGTTCGTTTGACTGATAGAGTTTCTCAATTTGAAGATCAATCGGAATGACCTGCCCCATAAATATATCAGCGATTCTGTCAGATATCTGCAAAAGTTCAACTCCGTGAAGGTCTTTCTTCATAATTGCGACAAAAAATTGCTCCTGAATCTATGATATCTTCTTTAAAGAACTAATTTTTTCGAGCATAAAAAAGGAAATTCTGCTGACCAGTAAGTGACCGAATGGCTGCAAGTAGGTGCCGAAGTTTTGCCTGTTTGTCCCCTGTTCAATTATGAACATTATATCCGTGTGTACCGGTATCTCCCCTTAATCTCTTGGTGCAGATATTGGCCGTGAGAGACAGCATTCATTAAACCACGATGCACTCGATCCGGCACGCCAAAGTATTGATAAACACTGCCGCTTCTGAATAGGATCTCCAAGGTTTGTGAACTTTCATTATAGCCGATTTCGGCTATGTTGCTTGAAATGACAGGTACGCGTCGCATTGTGTAACCCCTAACCGAGTTGGTCAGATTAGATAGGTTTTTTAGGCTCGAAATGTCCTCGCAAAATCAAGGATAGCTGTACAAAGTTGCTGTAATGTCTGGGATACGATCTCTTTCTCCCGAGCAATATTTAGCCATTCTGCAATAAAAAATTCATTCTTTTCAAGGCCGCCTTCATGGGCATAATGTACACGGGCGGATTCTACCAATTGATTGTAATGATTCCCAAATTCTGCCTTTACGACGGATCCAATATTCGTTTTCCATATCGCGTGATTTTTTTCAATAATGTTCTCGGAGGGAAAAGGGTCGTAATCCGCATCCAATAGTGAAATGAGTGCCTGATTGTCACGTTTATGTCTGGTTCGATGGTCTTCTTTAGTATCATCATCTGCATCAAAGATAGTGAACACTGGCAACTCAAGTTCTCTTGCGATTGCCAGTGGCTTAATCAAGTTACTCTTACCATTCACTGGTATCAAGTGACAGCCAAGACGTCGATAATCAGACCACAGGTCGGAAAGGTGTAACTCAGATGTGATGTAGGCTACGTCCTCTTGTCCCTCGACTAACACGGGGACCCGCACAAAAAACATCTCGGCAATATTAGGCTGTAGTGCCTGATGTACTTTTGCAACTAATCCTTCAAGACGGAGTTCCCTATCTTGGCTAGAAACGGTGCGAATCCTATCACACAAACTCTTGTAGGTGAGGGATTTCACTTTAGAGCCTGTATTATTTTGGGGGGCACGCACTAACTGTGTATTCTCGAAACCATCACCACTGACAAACATAGGAGAGTGCGTCGTTATCAATACCTGGTTATTCCCCTTCGCCATTTGACCGAATACGTCGGCTAGATGGCGTGCTTGTGGCGGATGCTGATAAAGTTCTGGTTCTTCCACACCGAGAAGCAGGGTTGGAGCATTGGGAAATTCGGAAGCTGCAAGTTCTTGGAGTAATGCGAGTAAGTAAGATCTTTGCAGGCCATGTCCCATTCTCGCCAAATTACCTAGAAAATCACCTTCACCGGTTTTGATACCAGCAATCGGCTCTTCCAGTTTAACTGACTTCGCAGGATCAGACGACCATTCCAGATCCAAGCGAACACCCCCATGCGCCCAAGACTCAAAGCGCTGTTGGAGAGACTGTGATAACTCGGATAAAGCTGTTTTATTGTTTTCAAGGATTTCTTGATATTTTTTTTGAGTGGACGACTTAAGGTTATCCAACTCTTCATCAAAATTCGTTCGGGTTCGAACAGTCCTGGCAATCAATTTGCCAAATGCCGTGTCTTTTCCTTCTCGGCCTTCCTCAGTAGCGTCCTTAACAGCGGGCACATAAATCCACTGTATGAACTTGGCTAATTTCCCAGCGCTGTTCACACCATAAAAATTATCTTCACTGGGAATAAGTGAGCATTTATCCGGATGTTTTGATTCATACTTGCGAAGAGCAGCAGCCTTATCGCCCTTTGACCGTGGAGGCGTCGGAAGATCAGTGAAAATAGTACGCAACGCATTATAAATTTTGGTGAGTTCCGGAGCATTTTTCCCAGCTTTATCGGCCTCAAAGAATCGCCGAAATTTTTGCATACCCGATCGTTGTCCGAAGTATCTCACTTGCCCGAATCCGGCCGCTTCATCAAATACCGCTTTGGCAGTAACGACAAGTTCTCCTTGTCGCACGTAATCAGAGAGTTCTGCCTCTGCCTCCGCACTGATATCCTCAAATGTAAGAGTAATCTTTACTGGATTTTTGGTTCTCTTTTTAAAATAGTCCTCAGCGTCGAGTTTGCTCACATCGGTAAGCGAATAGCTACTCTCCTTAAAGAAGACGTTCAGAGCTGCCAACACAGTTGATTTACCCGCACCATTGGGCCCAACAAAGCAGGAGTAGCTGTTAAGATTGATGGTTTCGTCCTGAAAACTCCTGAAATTTTCTATTCTGATTTGTTTGATTTTCAAAGTGTTATATTTCCATTCATCAACCGCGGCAATAAAATGTCACGAGCTTGGGTTAGTTTGCGGATTTCGGTAGAAAGTATGTCAATTTGTCTAAGGATCGGCGATATAATGCCTGTAAACATGTCGATTAACTTGGTTTCGGGAACCACAAAAGGAATGAGCTTGAAGGTGTTGCGGATAATCGCATCGAAGATCGCGCCAACTGCTCGACTGCGAAATTGTTCAACGTTTTCTACCAGGGCGAAGTAGAGAAATTGCTGATTCAGTGGTGGCTTAGCTATCAGAGCATAACAGGATTGATTCATCGCCATATCAGTTTGGGCAAGGTTAATTTTGCCGACTGTTCCTCGTGCAGTGATGAAGACGGTATCTTTTGGGTACAGCCTACTGCTACAATTACGCAGTCCTTCTTCTGTAAGCGTTCGTTCCGTACTAAAAATGTATGCATAATCTGTGGTGTCCTTTGACGTGAAGAACGGAATCTCACCATTCCAATAATCGGGCACACTCGTCTTAGGTGTCCCCCCGCTCAGGACATCCATTACATCAAGGGCATTTTTCTTCACCCACCCCTCCGGCACGCCATCGGTTATGGTGACGTGTTCATGCCCGGGGAAGCGGAGGTGGACGAACCACTCCTTGTAG
The DNA here is from genome assembly GCA_965262145.1 of Candidatus Latescibacterota bacterium. Lineage (GTDB taxonomy): Bacteria > Latescibacterota > UBA2968 > UBA2968 > UBA2968 > VXRD01. The sequence goes on along the minus strand of OZ253501.1, from coordinate 6,158,029 downwards.
AGTAGCTGTGCCGATTGTTCCAGCAATTGAATCCGCCGCTGGTTGTTTTCGATCAGGTCGTCGTAGGTGGAGAGGATGGAGGCGATAGACTTCTGCATAGACAGCGGGCGATATGGAAAATCAATATCGGCTATCTTGTACAGTGCAAGCTTTGGTTGAGATGTTCCCCCTGTTCGATTTCGGATTGTGCCTTGGCCAATAGGACTACGCAAGTAGTACATGAGATATCTGTGATCGATATCATCTGAAATATCGGTAATCTTAGCTGCGTTCTCTGTTAAGTTGGCCCCTGAAAGATCTTTGGGTACGATTCCAACACGTCCTATTGTGCCTGCAATACTGATGTAAATATCGCTGCTATCAATGGTATAGCGTTTGATGTAGTCGAATGTTTTGGCATCAATATACTTGATATCCGAGCGATTAATGCCGTGGTCTCCAAAATCAACAACGCGCAAATATGGGTGCTCCGTTGCTTCGTCCAAAACTGACATGCCTTTGGGAAGCCGCTTTCCCCCTTTGACTTTAGCAACGTGACCGATTTTCTTGTTGACGCTACTCATATCCCCAACCCTCTAAAATTTTCATCGTCTTCGCACTGCTCCATGATGATTAGATTATGTGACCAACCTATTTCTCGCACCAGTGGCGCGAGTTTTTCAGAGTGAGCATAGGTCGTAATGTAGTTTTTGCGGAATGTGGGACGATGCGACAGTCCCTTGCCATGAGTTCGGTGGCGGTTCTGGACCTGTCCGCAATGCTGCGAGTAGTCGCGCTACTTAGTCGGTTACTTGATCGCTAAACTCTAACTTTTATTTATTTCTCCCAACCCCGATCCCATTCAGCCCGAAGATTTCGTTGAAATGCCACCGGGTCATCAATGTCTCGAATTGCTCATTTCACTAAACGCAGATCGTATTCAAATTGCTCAGGATCTCCTATCTTTATCTTTTTAAAATCGGGATGAAGAGGATTGATCAAATAATTTGTCTCTACAGGTACAATAACGCTGGGGACAGCAAGAATCACTGAATCACCACTGTTGAACCAGGCTGTACCTATATTTCGCGTTGAATCAGACGCTGGACAATTAGTCCAGTCTGCTGGTAAATGTGACGGTTCCAAACGAAGACACAGATGGTCATCAAATTCTATGGCAATACTTGCGTAAATACTCAAAATTTGGCTAGATTCCAGATGAACAAGCAATTCCAGTGCTGCTAATGAAAGGGAGCCAGCTACATATACTATGGGTATGCCTTTGTGGTTCCAGCGTCCGCCGTATCGCTGTGCCTGCACAATTCGCCAGGCTGTCAGCATCATGAAAATACCCCGTACTCAATGCGTCCCAAAAGGTCTTCAACTTCTCGAGCACCTGGTTCGGTATCTGCATAATCCAGTGGAGAAACGCAGCCAAGAGCAGTTAATGGCGTTACAAACCATTGACGAGCAACTTCCTGTCCTCCCAAAACCTCTACAGCCCGATCATACAGCATACCAATACGCAGCAGTCGTTCTGATTCATCGATATGCAACCGTCCTTCTTTTTTTCGACGTGTCAGTGTCTGTACCGCAATTTTGGTTACAGAAGCCAGAGCTTGTTCAGAAATGCCTATAGCATTTTTTAATACGTCAAATGTCGATACTGGCAATCCTTCTTTTATTGCAGCAATCATTTCAGATCGGTTTTGAAAACGCCATCCCGCCGATGTCGCATAAGTCGTGGTCTGCCCTTCTGCGATAACCGAAGCACCATCTGCTGTTCGAAATCCCGTTGGTGTCCATCTCCAGACTTTCAATTGTTGAGTTTTCATATATCCTCCTTTTTCCACAAGGCAACAATTCTGCCAGACGATCATTGAAGCGCAGAGTGAACTGTTGGTATCTATCACAAAACGTTCAGAGTTCATTTCTCCCAACCCCGTCCCATTCAGCCCGAAGATTTCGTTGAAACGCCACTATACAATAAATGTAGCGAATCATGCGAAATCGTGCCACCTCTGCCCATTTATATGGGTAGATATACTCTATCTCAAATGTCGTTGTACATCTCCGGGTCTGGTTCAATTTCCACGACTTTGCCATCGCGCATGAACACGACTTTGGTGCCGGTCTGGTGCGCGATTAGATGTGCGCGTTTGGCGGCTCGTATGAGCGCGAAAGCAAAAGATAACTCAATGATGTTACACAAGCAACACCGCGGCGAAAAAATGGGCAAGCAGTACATATCTTTCACATGACCGCCCATTCATCGCTCAAAATATACAGAGACTGTTCTGCGCCAAACACGCAATCCTTAAATTCAAGTTGAAAAAAAGGGCGCGATACAGCATATTGAAGACAAAATAAGGGTATTTGGAGCTGTCCATACCATTTGTTGCACGATGTTGTGACATTGGCCTGATGTTTGCTGGGATTCTGACTGTTCGTGTTCTAAAAAGACGCCAACCCTCAGACCCAGAGCATCGCTTATGGCAGATATTGATACCATCTCTAAATACCTGATTCAACATTATCCCGACCACTTCGCCCATTTTGCCCTCGCACGAGACGATGTCGAGGTCATTGAAGTCATCGAAACAGAGCAAACCACGGTGGAAGCCCGTCGCAGCGACAGCTTCATCCGCGTGCGAATCGGCGACGAAGAAGTATTGGTACACCATGAATTTCAAACCACGGACAGCACCAATCCCCCCATGCCGCGTCGCATGGCAGGGTATATCGGACGCGCCATTGAGCATCACGGTTTGCCGATCTATTCTAACGTCATTTACCTGCGTCCCAATGCGGGAAAGACCGATCCGGGGCACTATGTTCAGGAGCGTCCCGGCTACCAAGTTGTGATTCAATACAATGTGATCCGGCTGATTGAGATAGAAGGTCAGCGTGTCCTCGAATCGGGGCAATCGGGTCTGATTCCTTTCACGCCCTTGATGAAACCACCTGAGGGGATGGCCTCAGAAGCGTGGTTGCATCAGTGTATTCACACGGCTCAGACGCGCCGCATAGAACGGACGCGCAAGTCCAATTATCTGGCAGGCATGGCGGTTTTGAGCGAGTTGGTGTATGCTTCTGAAACGGTTTCTGAAATCATTATGAAGGAGGGTCTCATGGATCTGATCCGCGAATCATCCCTTATCCAATACTTTAAGCAAGAAGGCAGAGAGGAAGGTATTGAGGAAGGCATTGAGCAGGGTATTGCGCGAGGGGAAAGAAAAAGCACGCTCGAAGCTATCCTCGAAGTGTTGGAGATTCGCTTTGGCCTGAGCGAGACGCATCCCATATCTGACCGCATTGCGGCTATTGACAATGTGCAGCACCTCAAGCAGTTGCACCGTGCGGCGATACAGGTGTCCAATCTTGATGACTTCGAGGGCATGTTAGATTCAAAGGCGTGACGCGATTGCCCAACAAACTCAAATGTCGTTATACATCTCCGGGTCCGGTTCAATTTCCACGACTTTGCCATCGCGCATGACCACAACTTTGGTGCCGGTCTGGTGCGCGATTTTGTGTGCGCGTTTGGCGGCTCGTATAAGCGCGGCGGGTGTCGCTTGCATGTCGGGATCGTCCAGTTTGGACACAGGGATTTGATGTTTTTCTTTTTTCATGTTTTGTTCTCTCCTTCCTCTTCCAAAACAAGCGTATCGCCGCTGTTGTTGAATTTTTGCCAATGGTTGACGCAATGGCGATAGATGTCGTAAAAATTTTTCAGACCGGCGTGAAAACAACGGCGTATAACGGCTTCTGGAACATCATGCCCGCCCTGGTTTACACGCGATTTTACGCGCGTGATGGCTTCTTCGGGCGTTGCAAGAGATAGAAATATCAGCTTTACCGTATAATCATCAGCGCGCCATTGACGAATCCTTTTCACATAACCCCGGCCGGATAGCGTCGTTTCAAAGGCGAAATCCCTGTCCGCACGGGCGTGGTTATCAATTTCCTCAAGCATCAGCCGCCCGGCGCGGATGGCCGCGTCAGCAGGACGAAAGGGAGATAGCCCCGCTGCTATCAGATCGGCGTTGACGAAAATAGGGCAATCCGCTTCGTTGGGCAAATACTCCTGTCCAAAGGTCGTCTTGCCGGCTCCGTTTGGTCCCGCAATGATAATGATTTTCTTAGCTGTCATGCATCTCACCAGCGCTGTTTAGTTCCTGCTCTATCTCTTCAACGGTTGGCAGCGATTCGACCAATGGAAATTGTGCAGCAAGTTGCTGCACAGTTTCACACCCAGTATAAAAGCATTACGGGGTAGGCTTTCATCCTTCAAAACATCGTCGGGATGGCGCGCCAAGCAAGTGATACCAGATAATTTGTGCAAGTACCTCTTGCACAATTTGGCGGTCGTCTCATGCGACAGCACACTTCACACATTCGCGGCAGGGATGCCGCTCCAATGGCGGAAATTTCACCCTTTACCCTTCAAAGCATCGTCGGGATGGCGCATCAAACAGTGATCCCAGGGGATTTGTGCAACGGTGCGTTGCATAATTTGGCGGTCATCCCATGTGGCAGCACACTTCCTACTACACACTTCAAATTAGTGCTTCAAAATTCCGCTTAATCGTCGCTGCCAATGATACGGCTTCGACGTTGAGTTCTTCTATTTCCTCGTGGATCTCGCGCAGGGTCTCGGCAAAGTCGAAATTTTCGTCCTCTTCTTCGGGTGCAACACCGACGTAGCGACCAGGGGTGAGGCTCCAATCGTTGGCTTCGATTTCGGCGCGATCTACGAGTTTAACCAGTCCTTCTACATCGCACAGTTTCGCTTCGGGGAAACGCCCGGTGAGCCATTGCGCCTGCTGGTAGAAGTAGTTTACCTGTTTGAGTTGTTCGACAGCGACCTTTCGCGCCTCGTCTGCGGTTCTGCGGGCGCGGGTGATGTCGCTTCTGTTATTGATTGTGCTTGAGGTCTCGCAGATATCTGTTATGCGGATGGCGAGTTTGTAGAGGCTGTCTGTGCGTTCGGATAGGTCGCGGCTGGTCTTGATCAGGAGGGCGAACTCTGCCACCTGTTTGTTCAGGTCGGTGCTGGTATCTTGTGCGGTTTCTGTGGTGGCGGTGCGGAATTGCTCAATGGCCTTGGGGAACGCTGTTCGCACTTTGTTGTACTCGGCGAGGGTTTCGGTATGCTGTCCGTTCTTCGGCAAGGTTTTCAGGGATGGTGCGAACAGGTCGTGCAACTGTGTGAGCACGTTGACGAAGTCGGGTAGAGGGTGGATGGTTTCGCCATCTTTGATCTCGAAGCACGCATGGGCTTCTTCCAAAATGCGCTGCAGGTAGTTGGATATCAGGTTGAGGAATCGCTCGGTTTCGCCTCGATAGAGGTGGACAATGGCGAGGATGTTTTGCTGCTGCTCAGGACTGAAGTCGTATATTTTGCGCGTGACCTGGCGATAGATGTTGCGGGCGTCGATCATCAGTACTTTGTCGCGGTGAGCTTCGGGTCTGGCGCGGTTGAGAAACCACAATTCGCAAGGGACGGTACGGGTATAGAAAAAGTTGGAGCGAATGGCGATCATTGCTTCTATGTCGCCGGTTTCTACCAGTTTTTGGCGCACTTTGGCTTCGCCGCTGCCAGCACTCGATGCCTGGGAGGACATGACAAAGCCCGCGCGGCCCGTTTCGTTTAGATAGCTATAGAAGTAGCTGATCCAGACGTAGTTGCCGCTGCTGACTTTGTTATTTTTGTTGACGCCGGGCAGGCCGAAGGGCAGGCGTGGATCGGTTTTGATTTTGTCGGCGTCGATCTCATCGACATTGAAGGGTGGATTGGCCATCACATAGTCGGCTTTGCCGAGCAATTCGTGCGGGTCCTCATAGTAGGTGATGGCCTGGCGGATGTCGCCTTCAAGGCCATGCACTGCGAGGTTCATTCTGGCAAGGCGAATGGTGGTGGCGTTTTTTTCTATGCCGCGGAAGGTGAGTTGTTCGGTGGGATGCTGCCCGTGTTCTTCAACAGTACGCGCGCTTTGCACGAACATGCCGCCGGAACCGCAGGCCGGGTCGAGTACTGTGCCGCAGTCGGGTTCGAGCACATGGGCGATTAGGGAAACGAGTGAGACGGGGGTGAAGAACTCGCCGTCGTCGTGGGCTTTATCGTCGGCGAATTGTGTGAGAAAGTACTCGTAGATGCGTCCGAAGACATCGCCAGAGACTTGTTTTAGTTCGTCGGGGTTGAGTGTGCGGAGGAGTTGGCCGAGAACATCGTTGTCCAGTTCCTGGTATTCGCTCTTGGGCAATGCACCCCGCAGGCTTTCGTAGTCGGCTTCAATGGATTCCATTGCTGTGATGACGGCTTTGGCGCGGTCCTCGCTGTCGGGCAGAGCGACGAGGTAATCGAACTGCGCGTTGGGCCGGAGGTAGATGGCACTTTTCTGGGAGAAGTCCTCTTTGGTGAGTGCCCGTTTTTTACCGCCGCGGGTGGGCAGACTGGTTTCAATGTCGTCCTTTACAGATAGGTATCGGCTGTACGCATAGCGCAGGAATACCAGGCCCATGACCGGGAGAAAGTACTCGTTGCTGGCATAAGTGGAGTTGGCCCGCAGGGTATCGGCTGCTCCCCACAGGCGCTTTTCAATGGCTTCAATGTGTTCGAGTTGTGGCAAGGTTCATTTCCTTTTTTGTTTTAAGTTTGCAACGCGCACTGCGATATCAGGGACGATAAGTGAACAAACTCTTTATTTTATTCAGTTTGCCAGGCGGGTAGAGCGTGTGGCCTATGAATTTCTGCAAGCTGGTCCTATGCAAAATCGTCGTGTCGCCGTGGCTGGCGTCCTGGTCAATTAGTGTAGAGGGAACATCTTCCCAGTTGAATGCACGCCTGCCAAAGGCATCGCGTGGTTCCCAGACGATGACTTTCTCTCCGTCAATCGTCCATCCTTTGGATGCATCGCCTTCTTTTTTTACATAAGACGCCGGACGCAATAGACTTTCGAGGGCTGCTTTGACTCTGTCGTATCGCTTTCCCGCATAGTTTTGCCAGGTTATTTTGCGACACCATTCGGGCGGTGTTTTGCCTGTTCCTTCAGATATAATGTCGCTTATAACCTGAGATGAAATCGCCAACCAATCATCCGGAAGGTGTCCAGGGGCAATGTGTTCCATAATTTCAGCGAGGTATCGCTTATAGATATGTCCCGTCAGACTGCTACGTATTTTCTGTACATCGCCTTGCAAACGCTGCCGGGTTTCCTCTTCGTGAGAGGGCAGTGCAGTTGTGGTGTATATCATCAGGCTGCGCTTGACTATTTCGTCGGGAAATGATTGGGGTTCGGCATTCATTGCGAGTACGAAGCACGGATATTCAGAAACAGGGGGTTGTAATTCTTCTTTAATCATATCCCTGCCATACTGGTTGAAGGCGCGTTGCCCTATATCATCAAACACAACGGGGAAGCGCTTGTACGACGCCTGTAATCCGCGAAGTCGGGATGTGGTAAAACTCCGTTTATCCACTGTGTTGGCATAACCGAACATGGATGTCATAAGCGTATCGATCAGGCTGGTCTTGCCGCAGTTGGATTTTCCAAAGACGATGCCAAAGGACGGAAAACGGACCACGTCGCTGTCTCGCACCATGGCAAGTGATCGCATGTCGCACATGAAGGGGGAGAAATACAGCCACGCCATCAAGGTGAAGTAATCCCGTTGTAGCCGTTTTACGTTTCCCTCAAAGGCAGCGTAGTTCTCGAAGTATTCCAGGAGCAGACGCGCATCTGTTTTTACCGAATCGTCATCCCATTTCAGCGGGAATATATCGCCCGATAGGGTGGCCTGGCGCGTGGTTCTGTCGATATGGAAGTTGCGAGTATCGACTTCCTCTGCAGACTTGACGAGGACCACGCGATTTATCTGGCGTTTGATGTTCTGGGTGATGCGTTGCTTGCCATTGCGTATGGGTGGCATGACCGATGATAGCGCAGGGCCAAGAGAGGCACGGACCTTCTCTACGCGCTCTACCTGAACCGGAAAGGAGGTTTCGACTTCATCCGGTGCAGGTGGCTCAATTATGAGTGTGGCCGGTCCGTTGTTCATAGATGGGGTTTCCCGAATTTCTATTTCTGCTCGCGTTATTTTCTCATCGGGTAGCTCGATTTCGTCTGATGCGGAGTCTCGGATGGTGTTGAACATATTATTGTAGTGTTCCCAGGCGTTCTCATCATTGTCGAACATGACCAGTGTCTCTGGTTGGTCGCCGGAAAATGCCCGTTCCGAGAGGTTGGCGGATCCGATTATTACTCGTTTTCGGCCATCCGAATTGGATAGCAGGTAGAGCTTTGCGTGGGCTATGGACTTTCTCAAGACTCTGAAGTGGGCTTGTCCTGCATGTACTTTCTCGAGAATTTGTATGTGCCGTTCGTCTTTGAGGCCCATGATTGCGGCGCGAGTATCGCCGACTACTGTCTTCTGAAATGCGAGAATGTCTTTCATGTCGCGGATAATGCCTTCATAGCCGAATACGCATTCGAAGGTCGTGAAAGCGTATTTATCGAGCATTCTAAGGATGGCATCCACGCTTACTGAATAGGTCAACACCCGCAGGCTGTCGAATCCATCGAATACGTCCCAGTCGAATTTCTTTTCTGAGTTGAATTTCGCGCTGACCACACGAAGGCCACTTCTGTCATCAATTCCGAATGAGATCTGGCTCTCGCTGGAATCGCCGAATATCGTGTCTTGCTCAGTATCCATGTTTCGTGTCTCCATTGATGCACACATCAATTTGCTAATTCAGCCAATCTGTTTCTACCATTTTTCGTAATTTGGTACTTCTGCAACCGGCTTCCCGGTTTTGCTGGAATTGTGTATTTGATCAATCCGTCTTTTCTCAACGAGCGAATCACCTTGTTGAGGCCCGCCGACACAGATTGGTGCCCTAAACTATTGGCTATGGTGGACTTTGAAAGAGGTGCTTCGATTAGCAGTGCCAAGACGCGCAATTCCAGTGACTCTGGCTTTGACTCTGGCTTTGACTCTGGCTTTGACTCTGGCTTTAACTCTGGCCCTGACTCAAGCCTGGTCTTGACTTGCTCTGGCCTTGTAGGGTACCTGTAGGGTACTTGTTCGGTGACGTGTGGGGTTATCGCATGTTCAACCTGCCGCTTGAACGTGGTGACTACCCAGCTATCCGAAACCTCAATCACAGGTTCCTCTACTCCGTAGTCACGGCACTCCTGTCTAATGCGCCGGATGCCGCTGCCGATCTGCTCTACCATTCCCATGCGGTGGAACATTCCGAATAGAAGGGGATTTCGCGGTACGCTTCTGATTCCGAGGGCCTCCTCTCGCATTCCCGCTGGTAACCCGCCCGGTGTGACAATTTCCAGCCGATCATAGAATATGTGTACCTGCACTTTAGCGGTGGATCGATAGTCTCGATGGGCGATGGCGTTGACCATTGCCTCGCGGAGTGCATCTTCTGGTAGTTCGAGCCGTTCGTCCCGTCCGTGAGCATGGGGAATCAGGGCTGTGTTCAGCTTCGCCTGCATGTAGGCTATACAGTCATCGTAGATGGAGCATATATCGCCCGTGAAGTTCTTGAGATCGATGATATGCGTATTGGTCACGCCGCGAAGAACCGCGCAGGTCACGCCCGCTGTCAATGTGTAGCGTGTGATGTCTTCCGCTAACAGCCACGCGCCCGCATGGGTCATGGTCCCACCTTCGAGCAAGTGCAGGTTTTCCAATGCCACGATTGGATCCATTCCCTCGGGAATATGCGCCCGCGCCGCAAACCGCGCCCATGCTTCCGGTGTCAGGTCTCTATCTATCTTGAAGTTCTGGCACGGCGTCTTGTCGAATCGAATCAGGCCTTCCTTGAAAAAGAATTCGCGGATTTCGTCGCGTGACATCTGCTGCGTACTCGCGCCTTCGCGGATGTAATACTTGCCACCTAAGGAGTAAGGCTTGCCATGCTGTTCGGGTATTATGATGCAGAGCACGCCATTGACGGAGTTCATTTCCACTGCTATCGGCGGGTCCGCTGAACGCGCGATGGACTGGACCTGCGACTTCAGTCTGTTGTGGTTTGCAACACCCACGATTTCGCCATCGTCTGTTACGCCGATCAGAATGACGCCACCGGTCGCGTTTGCAAAGGCACAAATTTCACGGCCCAGGCTGGAAGGCATGGAGCGTTTAAACTCTGTGGTAAAGCCTTCGCCGAGGGCGGTTATGTTGGAGAGTGTTTTTTCGTTCATAGCTGGGAAATCTGATTTCACACCTTTCTGTTCACACTTCGGATATTTGCCTGGCAAATTCAGCCACTTGATCATATTCCGGGTGTTTCACAATCTTTTTTATTGTTTCCAGCAAGCCTTCAAAGAGCAATCTTGGCAACCAAATCTTATCCTGCAACAGACTCTCAACCTTACTCTTGCTTTCGGGATAATCCTGATAAAAACAGGCGTAGCGGTAAAACCATAATTCCAATTCCAGTTCCTTGTCATATGCCTCAATATGCTGAAATGCTTTATCGATAAAAGTCTTTGCTCGCTCAAAATGTCCTTGTTGTAACAAAAACAGTGCGTAATGGCTGTAGATGTCTGCATCATCCGGATCTAACTCAAGAGCTTTCTGGTGATACCCCTCTGCTTTTACGTCATCTCTTTTATGAAGGGTAAGAAACAGTGCGTAATGGCTGTAGATGATTGCATCATCCGGATCTAACTCAAGGGCTTTCTGGTGATACTCCTCTGCCTGTGCGTAGTCTCTTTTGTGAAGGGTAAGAAACCCGGCATAATGGCTGTAGATGTCTGCATCATCCGGATCTAACTCAAGAGCTTTCTGGTGATACTCCTCTGCTTGTACGTAATCTCTTTTAAGAAATGCAAGAAACAGTGCGTAATGGCTGTAGATGTCTGCATCATCCGGATCTAACTCAAGGGCTTTCTGATGATACTCTTCTGCCTGTACATAATCTCTTTTAGGAAAGGTAAGAAACCGAGCGTAATGGCTGTTGATATTTGCATCATCCGGATCTAACTCAAGGGCTTTCTGATGATACTCTTCTGCCTGTACATAATCTCTTTTAGGAAAGGTAAGAAACCGAGCGTAATGGCTGTTGATATTTGCATCATCCGGATCTAACTCAAGAGCTTTCTGGTAGTACTTCTCTGCCTGTGCGTCATCTCTTTTAGGAAAGGTAAGAAACCCGGCATAATGGCTGTTGATGATTGCGTTATCCGGATCTAACTCAAGAGCTTTCTGGTAGTACTTCTCTGCCTGTACGTAATCTTTTTTTTGAAATGCAAGAAACAGGGCATAAAGGCTGTTGATATTCGTATCATCCGGATCTAATGCAAGGGCTTTCTGGTAGTACTTCTCTGCCTGTGCGTCATCTCTTTTATTATATGTAAGTAGCCCAGCGTAATTTCGGTTGGTATTTGCATCATCAGGATCTAACTCTAGTGCTTTCTGGTAGTACTCCTCTGCCTGGACGTAATTTTTTTTAGTATTTTGAAGGAATACGGCGTAATCATTCATAAGTACATGACTATCCGGACATTTCTCCAGTCCCTCTTTATAAATAGATTCTATCTTTTTAGGGTCGGTTTCTTTCATTGCCCAAAGTCCATATATTAACCAATTAGGTTCCTCAAGTTCTTCGAGTTTAGATATTTTGTCCAACGCATCAGGTAACAAATCCGATCCATCTTTGATCTTATTGTAAACCCCTTGCATCTGCTTTCTATATCTCTTCACTCGCTCGTCAGCGATTTGCTGAATTCTTTCTTCTAAGAAACCTATCCTTATTTTTTCACCGAGCAATACCATTAATTCGTTAAAATCTGTAATAGGTATAAAACAGCCTTGTTTATCAATAACTAATTCTTCGATTTTACCTTTTGGATGTTTTGTCCCAGTAAAACACCAATATATACCCCTATCCGGATCCAAAACTCTTTTCAAAACATCCATAAAACCGCCATCATTCCCGCCATAGCCAATTACAATCGGGATATAAGATTGAAAAATATCCTGCAAACCTCGTTCCAGCTTTTCATCAATATGCCCTGTTTCATCCTCTGTGTTTTGCGGTGAAAAAAAGAGGTCGTGGTGAACCTTGATAACCTGTGGTCGTTGTAGTTGGATGTTGATAAAACCGGCCAAATCCGCATGTCCGATTACCAATGGTTTTTTTGCTGTATAAATGAAAAGCGCGTCTTCGGTCAAGCTGTCAAAATTGGTTGTGATAACAATGTCGTGCGTTCCTTGTGCCATGATCTCTGCTAAGAATGAATAACCACAGCTTGGCTCTGCTTTCTCCATAATCTTCTCAAAAAAATCATAGCCTCCCTGATGATCTACCTCAAAGCGTTTGGCAAAAATTTGGTGATAAAAACTGGCGGGCTCATTTTTATCAATATCCTCCTCTTCCAGCCATGCTTCAAACTGATCTTCGTCCAGATCTTCTTTGATCTCCTTGAGCCATTGAATTGCTAATTCTGCACCGGTGTCAATGCCGGAGCTTTTGGATGCGCCGGCCCCTAAAATAAAGCAAAATTTTCGATTCTGTTGTTCTTCGAAATAGCGAAGAAATTGTCTTAATGTAATTGTTCGCGGCTTTGGTTTATCATTTTGCTGGTTCTGATTCATACTAAAATCTCTCCATTCACAAACCGTGATAAAAGTACGTCGCGGGCCTGATTGCGTTGCCCGCTTATTGCATCTCCCTACCGCGTGCGGTGAGGCGATATTTTTGGTTTCTCGCGGTGGGTGATTCGGGGCGTGTCATTTCCACGAGTCCTGCGGATAGTGCCGGGTGAATATAGTTGTTGCGAAATGTGGGACGATGCGATAATCCCATTTCCGCCATGAGTTCAGCGGCGGTTTTTGGACCTGTTCGCAAGGCGGCGAGTAGCCGCGCTACCTGGTCGGTTACTTGATCGGTTACTTGATCGGTTACCTGGAGTGCTTCCAGAATAATTTCCAGCATGAACGCAATGAATGGCGTGCTCTCGCCCTCTGACGAACTCTGTCTGATGGCTTTGTAGTAGTCGCCCTGTCGGGCATGGACCAGACTTTCTACGGGGATGTGGGCGAATAGGGGTTTCCAGCGGGTCAGAATCAGGGTCTGCCAGAGCCGTCCCATTCGTCCGTTGCCGTCCTCAAAGGGGTGAATGAACTCAAATTCGTAATGAAAGACCGAACTGGCAATTAGTGGGTGCTCATCGGTGCTGCCCAGCCATGCCAGCAAGTTTGCCATGAGTTGTGGCACGCGCATGGGGGGCGGGCCGATGTGATGGACTTCGCCTCCGCCCATAACGCCAATGTCGGTGCGACGATATTGTCCGGGCGCATCCAATAGACCGATCATCAGGATTTCGTGAGCACGCAGCAGGTCGGCCTCGCTGGCGGGGTTCCACTGCTGGTATTGGTCGTAGGCTTTGATGGCGTTGCGGGCTTCCTGTATGTCTCTGAGTGGCGCGATAACGGGCTTGCCATCGAGAATCGTGGAGACTTGTTCTTCGCTGAGGATATTGCCTTCAATGGCGAGGGATCCGCGGATCGTGAGGATGCGATTGATTCGTCGCAGGCGCAAGTCCTGTGAGATGCCCGTCGCGCGACCAATCGCTTCACCAATTTCTTCAATGCGGAAGAGAATGTCCGGCGTGATTGTGTATGGTGGTTTTTCGATCTTCATTGTTTATATAGAATTACTGGATCGCGGCTTTAAGCATGCCGCGATGACGGTGGTCCTCACTCAGGGTAATCGATATTGCACAGTAGGCATGCATCTTAAAGGGTTTAATGTACGGAATCAGGCGAAATTGCGCCACCCTTCAGATTGTGATTAGCGGTCAAAACCTTCTGGATCGCACGGGACGGCACGGGGACCGTCCCCTACGGGAAATAGATACGGGCGGGCACGGGGAATGGTCCGACATTTTTTATAGAAAATAAAAATATTGCGTCTCGTATTGGCAATCGCGTATGTTTGGGGCGAAATCGCGCAATTTTATGATGAGAAGCAAAGGAGAGTTTTATGGAATGGAATTTTGAACAGGTGGCTGGTCCGTTTGGTTTTACCGAGGGTCCAGTGTGGGTAGGAGATGTGCTGTTATTTACAGATATGCCGGAGGATCGCGCCATGCGCTACGATCCCAGGACGGGGGTTTGCGATGAGTGGCGCACGGGTACTAACCGGGCCAATGGTCTGACCACAGATGCACAGGGCAGGGTTTATGGTGCGGAGGGGACTTTTGATCCTGTGGGTGACAAATACGTGGATGGTCCTGGGCGTCGCATCGCGCGCTACGAAAGTGATGGCTCGACGACTGTGATATCCGACAATTTTGAGGGGAATCGTTTTAACAGCCCCAATGATCTCGTTGTGGATGCAAAAGGCCGCGTCTGGTTCACGGATCCGAGATATGGCAATGATAGATCATGTATGGAAATCGGTCACGAATCGGTGTATCGCGCCGATCCCCAGGCCGATGGTACGTACACGACTGTGCGCGTAACTTTTGATACGACAAAGCCCAATGGTCTCATTGTCACGCCCGATATGAAAACTCTGTATGTGGCGCAAAGCGATTATCTTCCCGAAACCGCCCGGGAACTGCGCGCTTATCCGATTGAGGAAGATGGATCGCTCGGCGCGTATGAAGTGCTCCACAATTTTGGTCCCCATCGGGGTATAGACGGTATGAGACTGGATGCCGATCTCAATATTGTCGCGTCCGCAGGCTGGCCGGATAGCGGTCCCGGCTCGATGATCTACGTTTTTGCGCCCAGCGGACGGGTGCTCGAAACGCATCCTTTTCCCATCAATCCGACTAACTGCGCTTTTGGTGATGAAGACTTGCGGTCGCTCTATGTCACGGCTATAGATGGGTATTTGTACCGCGCCCGCACCCATCGAAAGGGGTTGGGATAGCCTCTCAGTACCACTTTGATTTATCCACGACATTGGTCAGTTCTTCGCCAGCGAGGAATCGGCGGGCGTTGTTGATGAGGATTTCGAAGCGTCGCTCGTTTAAGTTGCCGGCGTCTCTGACTGCAATGTGTGGGGTCATCATTACGTTGGGCAGGCCCCACAGCTTGTGGTCGGAGGGCAGAGGTTCTTGCTCGAATACGTCGAGACCGGCACCGGCTATTGTGCCCGATTCGATGGCGTTGGCGAGGTCGTCTATTTTGCACACTTTGCCGCGTCCGATGTTGATGAAATAAGCCGATGGCTTCATCAGGGCGAAGCGTCGCGCGTCGAACATGCCTTCGGTTTCGGGAGTGTGTGGGACGGTTGTGATCACAAAGTCCGCGAGTGGCAGGAGTGCGTCAATTTCGTTTGGGGTGTGGAATTCGACGTAGGACAGTTCGTACTCGGGTCGAGGTTCGATGCCGATAACGGTCATTCCCAGTTCATTGCACAGGCGCGCTGTCTCGTGTCCGATGCCGCCGACGCCGTTGATGAGCGCTGTTGCGCCGGCGAGGTCTATGTACGGCGATTTGCGCGCGGTTTTGTCCCACTCCCTGCGCCGTTGCGCGTCCATGTACCACGGTAGCCCGCGCGCCAATGCGAGCAGGAACATCAGGATGTGGTGGGATATGTGGTCGAAGTATATGCCGCGGGGATTTGTTATGGTCATCGGGTGCTCGGTCAGTTCTTTGTAGTAGTATCCGAAGAAGGGACCGGCGTCTGGATTGTGCAGCCAGGTGAGTTTTTCGGCGACGGCGAGTGCATCGGGCGGTATCCAGCCGAATGCGGCGTCGGCGTCTCGTATTGCCTCTATGGCGTCTTCGTCGGTTTCGGGCGATAGGACGTCGTATTCGGGGAGTTCGTCCGACAAGCGGACGGCGAATGCGCGCCTGAGGTCGTCCTGCGGCGGCATGAATACAAATTTTGGCATTTTAATCCTCCAATCTTGCAGCCCATTTGATACATCCCACGATGTGCGCGTGGAACCAGTCTTCGTGCCACAGGGCATCGGGGTGTCCCAGGGCGGTGTACATGACGCGGCCTTTGCCGTATTCGTGGCACCAGCCCATGGCGTAATCGTTATCTTCGCGGTTGCCTTTTTTCAGATCTACGGTTTCGTTGTCGATCCGCATCAAGACATGGGTTTTGTTGCGGTCGTAATTTTTAAATGTGTAAATTTCATCTGTTACCCGAAAATAGTCGCCCAGCATTTTTGTTGCGGGGTGATTGGTGTCTTCGACAATAATCCCCACTTCTTGATGCCAGGGATGGCCGTTAAACCATCCGCCGAGCATTTCGCTGTATTCGGGCCAGTCATAGCACGTATCGGTTGCGTTGTGAATGCCAAGAAATGATTTTCCATTGCGGACAAAATTCAGGATCGCGGCTTTTTGTTCATCGGTAAAGGGCAGGTTCCCGGTTGTCGCAAATGCGAGGATGTCAAATTTTTTCAGGTTCTCAGCCGAGATGCGGTCCAATCGGTGCGTGGTTAAAACCCGCCATCCATTTTTTTTGCCAATTGCTTTTAGTGCCACTTCTGCATCGGGCAAATAGCTGTGTTCAAAACCCGCTGAATGCCGCAAGAATAAGATGTTCATATACTCCCTTCCTTTCTACTCAATAAATATGCAATATACCCGCCGTTTTTACGAGATGAAACCGCGACGCTATCGCATACGCTATCGGGTGCTTTTTCGATACTGCTAATATATCATATTTCGGTGGACTATACAGCATCGTTTGCGCCATAGGGAGAAATTCCCAAGCGCAGGCAGCTTGACAAGTGCTTGCTCGTTTGAATATATTCACCGAGAGGATGAATAATGGAAGTTTCCTTCAGGACAAACCGACTTCAGCGAAACTACGAAGAGTCAGCGAGGGCTATCCGGCAATGGGGCCCGGATGTCGGGCGAAAGTATATCACCCGTATAAACGCGCTCTATGCGATCGGGAACTTTCAGGAAGTGTACAATATTCGGGCGATGCGCCTGCATCCTCTGAAAGGATCAAAGAGAGGGGAACTATCCATCTATCTAACAGGCAGGTGGCGTCTCATCGTGACGAAGGGCGACACCGAGGAAGGTGTAACCATAGAAGAGGTGAGCAACCATTATGACGACTAAGACCTCACGTGCATTTTCGGACATGGCGATCCCCCCCGGCGAAGTATTGGCGGAGGAGCTCGAAGCTCGCGGAATGACCCAGAAAGAATTCGCGGCAAGGCTCGGCTGGCCTGTACAGGCGATAAACGAGATTATCAAGGGAAAAAAGGCCCTTACCCCGGATACTGCAATCGCGCTGGAGAAGGTACTCGGGATTGACGCGCAGTTCTGGACCAATCTTGAAGCCGACTATCGCATGACTTTGGCGCGTACCCGACAGAGAACGATGTAGGAGCCGACCCGTTCTGCTCAATAAAGACTCAATAATCCCTCGGCGCCGGGAACGCGCCGTTTTTCGTATTCTTCGGATATCCACCGCGCATTTGACGGCAGGCCAGGATTGCGGTAGGCATATACCACGCACCATCTCGTATCGCTGCTCGGCTGTCGCGGGTTCACGCCGTGAGCGGCAAATGTCCACATGGCGATCACGGTTCCTGGCGGGGCGGAGAGCGCGTGTATTTGGAGGGGGTCATCCGTTATCGGGTGGTTTTTTCCCCTGAGCCACTGCTCTTGCAATGCCTCGTCTGAGTCCATACGCCCGATTCGGTCGCGGAACAGATGGCTGCCGGGCACGACTTTTAACCCACCGTCGTCAGGTTCAAATCCGTTGACATAAAAAAAGATGCGAACAAATCCCAGACTGGGATCTTCTTCCCCATACCCGTGTGTGTGCCAGTGTGTTCCGCGGTTGCCCCCGGCGCGGTTGAGGCTGACGCAGTGATCATACCGGATATTCTCGCCCAAAATATCTCGAGCTAATCTCAACATTTGGGGATGGCCGATCAGGCTTTCGAGATACCAGTCAAACTCAGCCGCGAACCGATTGGGTTCATGTCCTTCTTTTTCCTGTGATCTGAGTGATTCAATATAGGACAGGGATTCTGTCAACTTTTTCTGTGCATCGTCTCTCAGCAGACCCGGGAAAGCGATATGCCCTTCGCGGTCCATTTCTTCGCGTTCGGGTTCGCCGAATGTAAAATCGTGAAAAATGGGTTCCCAGTCCATAATTCTATCCTCATTGTTGTCTCACGCTCTGGCTATGCCACGGCTTCTTCGCCCAGGTGTTCAGATAGCCATCCGCGCAAGGGCACATCTTCGTCTGTTGGAGACGTAAATCCATACCCGCCGGTTGGCGCATTGCCAAATAATTGTTTGCGAATGGGATCTAATCGGTCCCACCAATGATCCATGGTTACATCATCGCGGGGGCGAAACCAGCGATAGCTATATCCGTAAAACAATGCCCGACGCGCTTCTTTCCAGTAATTTGCACTTACCGAGTGCCAGAGTCTGCGATCAAAAAACACGGCTGTTCCCGGCTTGACCAGCACGGGTATTGCATCTTTGGGTTCAGATGTGCGGTCGCCGTTGGGAAAGTCGTAGTCGTTGGTCAAATGACTGCCCGGAATAATATGAAAGTTGCCCCGACCATCTTCACTGCAATCTGTTAAAAAGTAGGCCACTTTGATTGAAATGCGGGGTCTGGGATCTGTTTCTAATTCGCGATTGAGCAGGGAACTATCTTGATGCCAGCGGAGATTCTTTCCATCATTTTCTTTTGGCACCGGGGGGGTGACGTTGAGATGCGAGTGATAGATTTGCAAATTCCAGCTCAGAATATCCCACACTTTTGCAATGGTCCTGGGCCAATCTACCAGTTCGACAAATTCCCAATCGAGGCCGATAAAGTCTCTGACGCTCAAACGCCCGAGCTTATCCACGCCTTGTTTGGGACGCATTTCGGCATCCACGCGATCAACCACAGCGCACAGGCGCGCGACGTGATCGGGGTCAAGTGCATTTTCGATAATAAGATACCCCTCGCGTTCAAACCGCAACCGCTCTTCTTCTGTTAGGCTATGCGCCAGACTTGAAACATCCATGGCCGTCTCCTTTCCGCTTGTTTTTAAAACGCTTCCCAAAATGTTTTTCCCCATTCGCTTTTCGCATCGTCCCAGTCGTCGCGCCATTGGAACAGGGTTTTTCGCAGGTCAGCTACTTTGCCGGCGTGCGCTTTGTCGTCTGATAGATTGTGCAGTTCTAAGGGGTCGTTTTTTAGATCGAATAGCTGCGTTGTGCGGCGTCCATTCACGGCGTATTCAATTAGTTTGAACCGATTGTCTTTTACCATGCGCTGCCACTCGCGATACGCAGAGAACAGGGTATCGCGCACTCGCTCCTCGCCATTGTTGAGTGCTGGCACCAGACTCGTTCCCTCCACAGAACTTGGCGTATCGGTGCCGATTAAGTCGCACAGGGTTGGAAAGATGTCGAGCACATACACATAGGCGGATCGCTGTTCACCCGCGGGCACACCCGGTCCGGAAAATATCAAGGGTACGCGTACGCTGTGTTCGTACATGTTTTGTTTGCCGAAAAGCCCGTGTTGTCCCACGGCCAGGCCATTATCTCCGGCAAAAATCACGATGGTGTTATCCGCCATTCCGCACGCGCTCAGGGTGTCGAGCACGCGCCCCATTTGCGCGTCTAAATGGGTGATCATCGCATAGTATTCGGCAATATGTTGTCGCACTTTGTAGGGGTCGCGTGGGAAATCTTCGAGTACTTCATCGCGGACTTTCAGGTCGCCATTATCGAATGGATGTCCGCCCATAAAATTTTCGGGAAGTGGGATATCTTCGGGGTCGTACATATCCAGATATTTTTGCGGCATTGTGCGCGGGTCGTGGGGAGCCATAAATGAGATGTACATAAAGAATGGATTATCGGCATCGTATTTTTCCAGCCATTCAATCGCACCTTCGGCAAATAATTCGCTGGAGTGTTTGCCCGCGGTTACGTGGTCGCCTTTTCGAATTTTCAAGGCGTTTGATTTGGAGGCATCCGGGCACTGCGGCAGTACGGAGTCGTATTTGCCGGAGGGGTCATAATTAAATGCGGGGACATTCCAATGGTCGTCCATGCCGCCGTAAAAGATCTCTGCGCCGTCTGAAAAGCTGCGCGCAAAAGAAGCGGGTCCATTGTGCCATTTGCCCGTGCCCCATGTGCGATAGCCGTTGGCTTGCAGATGTTCGCCCAGCATCACATGGTCATTGGGAATACCCTGGCCAGCGCCGTCGAGGTGAAATAGGGTGCGTCCCGTGTGCAACATGGCGCGGCTGGGCATGCAAATCGCGCCCGATGTCCCGCCGGGTATGTGCGCGTGTGTAAATGTCGTGCCTTCTGCTACCAACTGATCCATTGTCGGCGTTTGCACATCACTATTGCCCAGCGCGCGGATGGTATCAAATCTCTGGTCATCTGTAAAAAAGAAGAGGATATTGGGTTTTTTCCTCATATTTTCTCCTTAAAGAAGGTGTGAGAGGATCTCAATCGATCAATAAACTTTGCTCTTGCGACAAAGTCAAGACAGGAAACGACCACTCCAAAGCAGGTGTTTCTTTCTGCTTTTTATTCGCTTGATCCGATGCTATATTGTGACAAATTACCACTACTTTTTGGGAGTATGTCCATGAAAATAACTTTTTTTGCTTTTACCATCTCGTTTGCCATTTTAACGAGCAGTTTGTTTGCCCAACAATCCAATAGAAAGGAACCAAATATGAAGTATCACATGTACGTCGCTGTCTCTGGAGACGAGAAGCTCTTGCGTTATGATATGGACCCCGATACCGGCGACCTCACACTGATTGAAGAACTTCCCGCTAAAGGCGGCATTGGTCCGCTTTGCACCGATCCGCAACAAAAATATTTCTACGCGGCCTTGCGCCAGTCTAAAGAACTCGTCACCTATAGCATTGATTCCAAAACTGGCGCACTTGAGCATATTGCCACTGCGCCTTTTGATGGTGGCTCTTGTTATATTAGTACAGACAAAACCGGGCGGTATCTTTTTTCTGCGTATTACGGCGAGGGCGCGGTCGCCGTGAATGCTATTGACAAAAACGGAGCTGTGCTTGCTCCGCATCGCCAGTGGATTCCCACGGATGAACACGCGCATTGTTTTTTTTCCGATCCTTCCAATCGCTATTTGTTTGTACCGCACACTGTGCCGCCCAATGCTATTTATCAATTTACTTTTGATGAAACCACAGGTGAGTTGGCAGCGAATGAGGTCGTGAAAGTCGATGCGGTTTACGGCGAAGGTCCGCGACACTACGAGTTTCATCCCACTTTAGATGTGGTTTATGTTGCGAATGAAAATGGGTCCAGTGTTACGGTGTATGATTTGGATCCGGATAATGGAACCCTCGCGCGCCGCCAAAATCTTTCAACGCTGCCAGAGGGATTTACAGGGCGCAATACTTGTGCCCAAATCCACATTCATCCTTCGGGCAAATTCCTCTATATATCCAATCGCGGGCACAATAGCATCGCGCGCTATGCTGTGCAGGATGACGGCTCTCTCAAATCACTGGGGCAGACGCCTACAGAACCCATTCCCCGTCCATTTAATCTCGATCCCGAAGGCAATTTTCTTTTTGCAGCAGGTCAAAAATCAGACAAAATGGCCGGGTATCGCATCGACACGGAGACGGGCGATCTCACGCCTCTCAAAGTCTATCATGTGGGCGAACAACCCATGTGGATTATGATTCTCAAACTCGGGAAATAAAAGGGGCGAGAAGCGATCGGGACGGCACAGGGGCCGTCCCCTACGATGGGATGTAGGGGCGACCCCCTGTGGTCGCCCATCAGAAGTAAGTCCGAGGCTGTTATGGAATCGAAATCCTTCAACAAAATTCTCATTGTTGACGATGACCGCGATGTTTTGGTGGCCGCGCAACTTTTTCTCAAGCAGTATGCCGAACGCGTTGATACCGAAGCCGATCCCAACCACATTCCCAGCTTGTTGCAAAATGATAGTTATGACGTGATCTTGCTCGATATGAACTTTGCACAGGACGCCACGTCGGGCAAAGAGGGGTTTCACTGGTTGAGTCGCATTCTCGAGATTGATTCTTCGGCAGTGGTCATTCTCATCACGGCTTATGGCGGCGTTGAGACCGCTGTGCAAGCGATCAAAGAAGGTGCGACGGATTTTGTGCTTAAACCGTGGCAAAATGAGAAACTGCTCGCGACCCTTTCTTCCGCTGCGCGGTTGCGCCGGTCTCAGTTGGAAGTCAATCAGTTGCGCGCCGAACAGGAACAGCTTCGCGCCGATCTCGACCGTCAATTTCCCGATATGGTGGGCACATCGCGCGCTATGTGCGAGGTTTTTGTAACCATTCAAAAAGTGGGTGCTACCGACGCCAATGTGCTCATCCTGGGCGAGAATGGAACCGGGAAAGATGCTGTTGCACGCGCCCTGCACCGCCAATCTCGGCGTGCGTCAGAGGCGTTTATTCGCGTTGATCTCGGCGCTGTTTCCGAAAGCCTTTTTGAAAGCGAACTCTTTGGGCACAAAAAAGGCGCCTTTACAGACGCCAGAGAAGACCGCGCGGGGCGTTTTGAAATCGCGTCGGGTGGCACGCTTTTTTTAGATGAAATCGGCAATCTGTCATTGCCGCTTCAGGCCAAATTGCTCACGGCGCTTGAAAATCGTACCGTCATTCGTTTGGGTACTAACCTACCCATTGAGATTGATGTGCGTTTGATCTGTGCGACCAACCTGCCCATCCACGATATGGTCTCCAGCCAGGACTTTCGGCAAGATCTTCTGTATCGCATCAACACTGTTGAACTCCATCTGCCACCTCTGCGCGACCGCGTTGACGACATTCCTTTGCTCGTTGAGGTGTTTCTCGATACGTACGGTCAGAAGTACAATAAACCGGGTATTGCCATCCAGTCAGCAGCACTCGATCACCTCAAGAATTACTCATGGCCTGGCAATATCCGCGAATTGCAGCACGCGATTGAACGGGCTGTGATTATGCATGAAAATGGTATTCTTCAACCGTTAGATTTTCCGTTCAGCGTTTCGGTACCCGCCGCGGGTGACGATATTCATTTTGACGACTACAATCTCGAATACGTGGAAAAAATCGTTATTCGCAAAGCGATAGAGAAACACCGCGGCAACCTCAGTCGCGCCGCGCGTGAACTCGGTCTCACGCGTAGCGCGCTTTATCGCAGGCTCGAAAAGCATGGCTTATAAACACTTTCGCCTGATATGTGTTTTGCGCGTGGCCTTTCTGTGTGTCACCACTTGTCTTTTCTTTTATTGTCTTTTTTTTACCGAATACTACGCCACGCTTGCTATCATTGGTGCGTGTGTGCTCTACCAGACCTGGGCACTCATACACTATGTTGAGCGCACCCAGCGCGATCTCACGCGATTTTTGCAGGCGATTCGCTATGAGGATTTTTCCCAATCTTTCACAGGTGCAGGGTTGGGGTCGGCCTATAATAATCTCAAGGATGCGTTTAACGAGGTCCTCGAGGCTTTTCGCAAGACGCGCGCAGAAAGAGAAGAGAATTTTCAGTATCTCCAGACCATTGTCCAGCATGTGGGCATTGGTCTGATTTGTTACACGCCCGATGGCCGCATTGAACTGATGAATACGGCGGCGCAGCGTTTGCTTCGCAAACCCCATATGCGCAATGTGCGCGAATTGGAGACCGTTAGTAAGGCGTTTTCAGAGACGTTGCTCAAACTCCGCTCGGGCGACAAAGCCCTGGTTAAAGTCCAGGATGAGGATGAACTCCTCCAGATTATCGTCTATGCTACCGAACTGCGGATGCGGGGCGAGTCTTTTATTTTGGCGTCTGTTCAAAATATCCAGACCGAACTCGAAGAACAGGAAATGGAAGCGTGGCAAAAGCTCATTCGCGTGTTGACCCATGAGATCATGAATTCCATTACGCCCATTTCTTCTCTTGCTTCCACAGTGCGCGGTTTTTTGCCCGATCCTGCGGGTGCTTCATCGCTTGAACCCGAGACCCTGTCCGACGTACATACCGCCCTGCAAACGATTCAGTCGCGCAGCGAAGGTCTGCTCCATTTTGTCGAGGCGTATCGCCAACTCACGCACATATCGCGTCCCGATTTTCAAATTTTTCAAGTCTCTGAACTCTTTGCCCGCATTGTCTTTCTCATGCAGGCCGAATGCGATAAGAATGACATCGCCCTGCACACGGCAATTGATCCCAGGACGCTCGAACTTACCGTCGATCCCGATCTCATCGAACAGGTGTTGATCAATCTGATGCGGAATGCCGTACAAGCTCTTGCAGGTCGTCCCAATGCCCGCGTGGATCTCTCGGCGCAACTCGATGGGCGAGGCCGCGTTATTATCCGCGTGCAAGACAATGGGCCAGGCATTTTAGAAGATGTGCAGGAACGGATTTTCATTCCCTTTTTTACTACCAAACGCGATGGATCGGGTATTGGTCTCGCGCTTTCCCGCCAGATTATGCGTGTCCATCGCGGGACGATAAGCGTTCAGTCCAGGCCGGAAGAAGAGACTGTGTTTACGTTGCGGTTTTGAATAGCAAGCGGTGCTCACAAAAATAAAAGCCGATGTCTTTAAGACATCGGCTTTTGCTATTTTCTCTTGTTGAAAAATTACGATCCCACAGAAATAGCTGCGGTGTCGTAAACTTTCCGTTTTTCGCGTAATGGAAGGAGATCTTTACCCTCACATGTTATAAGGGCATAGGTGTAGCCATCTTGGGCTACAAATTCTACTTCATAGCCATCATCAGGATGACATTCTATGACCGTGCCTATTTCGCCACGCACCAACTTGTGTTCCAGCTTGTCAATTGTTAATGCCACCACATCTAATAGGCGAATATCATTTGTCATTTTTCGCTCATCTTCCAAATTTTTATGCCAATGACGCGATAGCTTCTGGCTCAATTTCAACGCGCAGAACATCCAGACCCAGAGACTTCACATCGGCTATTGCTGACCGAATTGCACTATCCATTGTTATCGCTTCTCGATGAAAATGAATTTGAGGAATATCGGCGATAGTGGCAAGTGTCCCATCGTCAATAAGGCCGTAGAGTTTATCTGCTTCTTCTTCTGTCGGATCAGGCGCGATAATCAGAGTGAATTTTTGAACTTTCATGTTTAATTCAACCTTTAGATATGGGGACAACGATTGACGATACGACGGACATCCCGTGCATGTGCTTCAGGATTCTTTGGGGTTGACATGATGCGAACACGACATCCTGTTCGATCGCTATGTGGACACCAAACGGTACCCCAGATGTGAGCACGGACGTTTGCTTTAATGAGCCGCCATCCTTTGCGCTCTGCATATCTTATCGCTTCGCGAATATGTTTATTGGGATGAATGGGCACTATCCTTAGCTCACAGATTTATATTTTTTATTCGATTAAAAAATATACCACAATCGATATGGCTGGTCAATGTGGGACTTTATTTCCTTCTTGTATTACTTCTATGTGCCGATTATTATGTCAATGGCAAGAAATAATTCATCTGAACGATCACCAAAAGCTGTGAGTCTATTTTTTATGAGAGTCATCCACGCCCAACCTCGCATCGCGCCGTCTCCGATTAATAACAGGCGCGTTGACCGCAATCCTCCACCTTTGCTCTGGCCCGCTGAGAGAGGCGAGGATGTGCGATACGCGGTTCGTCTGTCTCAAGATTCCGACTTTCCAGAATGCGACACAATCGCAGAAGAGGGTTTTCCCTGGGCGATGTTCAATCCGCATCAAGAAGGGGATACGTTGCCCCAGGCGGCGAGATGATCTACAGGAGAAAAAGCATGAAGACGCTATTTATTGTTTTTTGTATATTGGCACTGTTTGCCAATAGCTATGCCAGCGGTCCTTATCAGGCGACGGGGATTAAAATTTGCGAGGTGGATCAGACCAGTGCTATTGTCTGGGCGCGTTTGACCAGGAATCCGCAGCGGATGGATAAAAGCCATCCCAAGCCCACTGTTCGCTATCGAAATCCCGAAACGGGCGAGTTGGAACCGCGCAGGGGCCGACGCAGTCTGAAACCCGTTGTTCTATTTTCCGATAATGCCGATATCTACACGATTGAGGGTGCGGTTCCCGGTATGTTGGGGGATGTGCGCGTGCGGTATGCTGTTGAAAAGTCTGACGACTGGAAGAGTACGCCCTGGCGTGCTGTGGATCCCAATCGCGATTTTACGCGGCAAATTAAGCTGACGGATCTAAAGCCCGGTACGAGCTATCAAATCGAGGTGCAGTCTCGCGCTGAGATAGATGGACAAACGGTCTCGGGGCGTTTTCGCACGGCGCCTTCTGTGGATCGATCTGCCCGTGTTGTTTTTCACGTTTCCACTGGTCAAGCTTATGGTGATCAAGACGCACCTGAGGGGGGCTATCGCATTTACGCGAGTATATTAAAGCGCGATCCCGATTTTTTTGTTCATACAGGTGATATCGTCTATTACGACAGCCGGGCCAAGAATCTGTCTCTGGCGCGCTGGCACTGGGCGCGGATGTACAGCCTGCCGACCAATGTCGCATTTCACCGGGAGGTTGCCAGTTATTTTATTAAGGATGATCACGATACATGGATGAACGATTGTTGGCCGGGTCAACAGACGCTATTCATGGGGGAATTTACCTTTGAGCAGGGCCTAACTGTTTTCCGGGAGCAGGTTGGGATGGGCGACCGCACGTATCGAACGGTCCGCTGGGGAAAAGATCTGCAGATCTGGATGGTTGAGGGCCGCGATTTTCGAAGTCCCAACCCTATGCTTGATGGACCTGAAAAGACCATCTGGGGAAAAGAGCAAAAGGCTTGGTTCAAAGAGACTGTGCGGGCTTCAGATGCCGCGTTCCGCATTCTTATCAGTCCTACGCCAGTGGTTGGTCCCGACCGCGAAAAGAAAAATGACAACCACGCCAACGAGGGGTTCACTTATGAAGGGGATGAATTGCGCCAATTTATCGACGAGCAAAAAAATATGGTTGTTATTTGCGGCGACCGGCACTGGCAATACGTCTCTGTTGATGGAGAAACAGGGGTGCGGGAATATTCCTGTGGCCCTGCCAGCGATGGACACGCCGGCGGATGGTCTAATGATAAGCGTCTGCCGGAGCACCGCTATCTCAATGTCATAGGTGGTTTTCTGGAAGGGGTGGTGGATCGCGAAAACAATATCCCCGTGCTCATTTTTCGCCATTTTGGGGTAGATGGCGATTTACTTAATGAAGATCGCCTCGTGGCCCAACACTAATGCTTATGAAACCCAATATTCTCTTCATACACGTCGATCAAATGCACGCCGATGCGATCTCTGCGCTCGGCTGCGAACACGTACACACACCTGCTATTGACCAACTCATGCGCGAAGGCTATACCTTCACCAAAGCCTACTGCGCCATGCCCCAGTGCTGTCCATCGCGCGCGTGTTGGTACACGGGGCGCATGTCTAAAGAACACGGCGTTGTCGTCAATTCCTATCCTATTGACCCCAGCATCCCAGACCTCGGCCAGTGGCTGCGCCGCGAAAATTACGACTGTGTGTACACGGGCAAATGGCACGTCACGGGACGCGACCTGCACGCGAGCTTTGACGTGTTGCAACCCCAGCACGGCATGGGCGAACTCAACGACGGCAACGTCGCCCGATCAGCCGTCGCCTATCTGAAAAATCGCACAGCTGATAAACCCTTCTTTTTAAGCGTTGGATTCCTCAACCCGCACGACTGCTGCTTTCCCGCCATGTCCCACGGCGGCCCGGGCAAATACGCTTTTGCATCGAAAATTGAGAGCGACCTTCCGCCTCTTCCGGGCAATTTCGACGACGAATACGCCCAGCGCGGGCGGCCCAGTACTCGCCAGTGGTCGCGCCGCGATTGGCAATATTACATCTATCAGTATTACCGCATGGTCGAAATGGTTGACGCCGAAATCGGCCGCGTCATGCACGCCCTTCGCGCATCGTCTTACGCTCGCAACACCCTCGTCATCTTTGCCTCTGACCACGGCGATGGCCTCGGCTTTCACAGCAATACCAGCAAGGGCTTCCTTGAAGAAGAAGCTTTTCGCGTTCCCACCATTGCGTGGTGGCCCGGGCGTATTCCCGAAGGTGTGCGGGATGCCGAGCACCTCATCTCTGGTGTCGATATTCCCGCCACGATATGCGACTATGCCGGCGCACCGCCCTTGCCCAAAACCACTGTTGCGCGTTCATGGCGTCCCATTTTTGAACGGCGCGATGCCCCGTGGCGCACCTACGTCATCGGCGAAACTTCTATTGGTCGGCTATCGGTTGCCGTGCGCGATGCGCGTTACAAAAGCATTATTGAACGGGATAATACGCGCCTTTACGACCTTCAAAACGATCCGCTCGAAACGCAAGACCTCGCTGATGAAGCGCACTGTACAGATGTTGTCGCGCGTCACCGGGCACATTTTCGCGAATACATATCCCAAATTGAAATATATCCCGAACCAGAAATCGATCTCGGCAGCCTGAGCAATATCTATCGCGACTATATCGACTGGTATCTTTCCGTTCTCAACGAGGCCTGACTCCATGGCAATTGACTTGATTCAAGTATTTCAGGAGGAAAACCATGAAAAAAGCCGTTTACGCCGCCAGCTTTGATCCCGTTACCCACGGCCATCTGTGGGTTATTCAGGAGGCTGCGCGGCTTTTCGATCAGCTCGTTGTCGCTATTGGGATCAATCCGGACAAAGGCTACACGTTTTCACTCGAGGAGCGGCTGGACCTGCTTTGTGAAACTACGTCGCAGTTCGACAATGTGACTGTTTCCAGTTACGAAAATCAATTTCTGGTCAACTACGCACGCGGCATTGAAGCAGATTATATTGTGCGGGGCATTCGCACGCAAAGCGACTATGAGTTTGAACGCAGGATGCGCTATATCAATAGCGATCTCGACGATAGTATTACGACCATCTTTTTAATGCCCCCGCGAGAGATTGCTGAAATCAGTTCCAGCTTTATCAAAGGTCTGGTGGGTCCCGATGGCTGGCAAGATGTTGTGAGACGCTATGTTCCGGAACCTGTTTTTGAGAAATTTCTCGAGTATTTTGAGACGTGAGAGAGAAGAGGGACCACAGAAAAACCCCGTGACTATATTGGGGTAGATAGTACACGGGGTTATGGATCATAGACTGCGATTGACATATTGGTTTATCAATGGATTCTCAAGAACAGGTCTTACAGTTTCATCACGGCGATGAGAATACCGGTTAGTGCGACCATGGTCGTGATGATCCAGATGAAACGGGATTCAAGGAGTTTATTCGTTTCATCAATGCGCTGTCCCAGGGACTGGTTGACCTCGTCAATGCGCTTATTTGTCTCGACCATCTGCAGACGCAACTCTTTGGTGTCTTCGCGCATCTGCGAGCGCAGGTCTTGAAGGTCTTCGCGCAGATAAGCAATACCCCAATGGATATTATCCGAGGAGGGGGTCGCTTGAGATTCGGGTGTTTCGGCCATGACAGATCTCCTGTTGCGCCCTTTTCGTCTGGAGAGAGGGGGCCTTCTTGTGAAGAAGATATGCTGTCACAGGAAAAAGTCAATGGCCTATATGGGGGCTGGTTGGGATAACCCCTTTCAATTCATACTTACCGCTTCGACCATTGATTTGCGCGGGCGTTTCATCAGGGCGGTTTCCAGGACCTGGTCCATGTGCGATGCAAATACCAGACGTATGCCTTTGCGCGCTGTGTCGGGAATTTCGTGTGCGTCCTTGCGGTTCGCTTCGGGTAAAATTACTGTTTTCGCGCCTGCGCGGTGTGCTGCCAAAACTTTATCGCGCACGCCGCCAATGGGCAGTACTTTGCCGCGCAGTGTAATTTCGCCTGTCATTGCCACATCTTTGCGGATTGGCCGATTGGTAAATACCGATGCGAGTACTGTTGCCATGGTAATGCCTGCCGAGGGGCCATCTTTGGGCACGGCACCTGCGGGTACGTGAACGTGTACATCTTTTTTTTCGTTAAACTGCGCGTTTAGCCCCAGTTCATGCCAGCGCGACCGCACATAGGTCATGGCCGCTTGTGCAGATTCTTTCATTATATCGCCAACCTGTCCGGTTAGATTTAACTCGCCTTTACCGGGTATGAGTGTTGCTTCGACAAACAATACATCACCGCCGGTAGATGTCACCGCCAGCCCGGCGGCGACCCCCACTTCGTGATCTTCTTCTGCCACTTCGTAACGGAATTTTTGCGGTCCCAGATATTCGGCGATGTTTTTTTCTTGAATGCGCACGCGCCGTTTGCGGCCCTGAGCAAATTTGCGCGCTACCTTGCGCGCCACGGTTGCAATTTCGCGCTCCAGATTTCGCACTCCGGCTTCGCGGGTGTAGTGCTGGATCACTTCTTGCAGGGCGGCTTTGTCGAACGACGCGTTTTTTGAGGTCAACCCGTGTTCTGGAATTTGCCGTTTCACCAGATACCGACGCGCTATCTCCAGTTTTTCGGCTTCGGTATATCCCGATACTTCCAGTACCTCCATCCGGTCCATCAGTGCGGGTGGTATTGTGTGGAGCGAATTGGCAGTGGCGAGAAATAAAACCTCTGACAGGTCAAAGGCGACGTCGAGGTAGTGATCCACAAAGGTATTGTTTTGCGCTGGGTCCAGGACTTCCAGCAGAGCTGCGGAAGGATCGCCGCGAAAATCTGCGCCGAGTTTGTCGATCTCATCCAGCATAAATACGGGATTCTTTGTGCCGGCGCGACGCAGTCCCTGAATGATGCGTCCGGGCAATGCGCCGATATAGGTGCGGCGATGCCCTCGAATTTCCGATTCGTCGCGCACGCCGCCCAATGACATTCTGACAAATTCGCGGTTGAGTGCCCGCGCCACGGATTTGCCCAGTGATGTTTTACCCGTGCCCGGCGGCCCTACCAGCAATAAGATAGGTCCGCGCATGTCGTCTTTCAAATGGCGCACGGATAGGTACTCCAGAATGCGCTCTTTGGGCTTTTCCAACCCATAGTGGTCTGCATTCAAAATGCGCTCGGCTTTTGTAATGTCCAATTGATCGCTTGTCTTTTTATTCCAGGGAAGTTCGACGAGCCAGTCCAGATAGGTGTGCGATACGGTGTATTCGGCAGAGGCTTCGGGCATGCGCGCCATGCGTTTTAGCTCGCGCTCGGCTTCTGTTTTTGCTTCTTTGGACATGCCAGCGGCTTCGACCTTTTCGCGCAGTTCTTCGATTTCGGCACCGATATCCTCCCCTTCGCCCAGTTCATCTTGAATTGCCCGCAGTTGCTGTCGCAAAAAATACTCTTTTTGTGCATCTTCCATGGATCCCGCGGCTTCCGAACTGATTTTTTCCCGCAGTTCCAAAATTTCAACTTCGCGATTCAAAAATTGATTGATGGCTTCCAATCGCCGATACAGATTGTGCTCGGTTAGTATCTTTTGTTGTTCTTCAAAACCCACATTGAGTTGTGAGGCAATGAAGTCTGCTTTGTGGGATATCTCCGGAAGGGCGTCTAAGGCCACTACCACTTCTCGGGGTACATTGGGGGCGAGTGCCACTGCTTTTTTAAACTGGCCGAATATATTGCGCGATAGGGCTTCCAGTTCTGTATTGTGTTCTATATCTGACGTTATCTTCTCAATTTGCGCTACGGGAAATGGTTGCGATTGTAACACATCTACGAGTGTTAGTCGCGCCATGCCCTGTACGAGCACTTGCATGCGGCCATCGGGCATTTCCGCGGATCGCGCAATGTAGATTGCAGTGCCTACCGGATATAGAGACTCTCGGCGGATATCTTCCTCGGCATCGCTTTCTTCCAGTTCTCCAAAGATGGCTATTACCTTGTGTCCGGCGTCTATTGCCGCTTGCGCGGCTTTTACTGCGCGTTCGTCTTCTAATAATAAGGGGGCAGCCATCAGGGGGTATATCACCACTTCAGATGTCACCAGCATGGGTAATTCGGATGGGATGCGATACGTTTCGATTGCGTTCACGCTTGTCAGGGGGTTGTCATTTGCCATGTATATGCTCCTTAGAATGATGGTATATTAACTGTGTATTCTTTAAAGCAATATCCGTGCCTGAAAATTTAAATTTAGCTAATTGATTTATTTACAATGGGATACTAAATTTGTTCCGATTATTTAATCCGATTATTGCCGATTTTGCTACTCGATCTCCGTCATAATGGCAGTTGTGTCAGGCTCAGTCTGATATAATTTCACGCTGGAAAGGCGTTGCGGGTTTCACTATATTTGTGCGGTAAGAGTTAAAAGCACCTCCCTCCTGGACGCCTGCTTAAGGCATGCAGGCGTGACGAGTGCCTTTGTCATCGCGGCATGATGTTGAGCCGCGATCCAGGAAGTTTTTGCTAACCGCTAATGGCTAACTATTATGTCTTCTACATACCATACACTCATCATCGGCGCGGGCATCAATGGCCTGTGTACAGGCTATCATCTCTCTCGCCAGGGCATACGCGATATTGGCTTGATTGAGCAATTTGCGCTCGCTCATGGCCGGGGCAGTTCACACGGGGATTCGCGCATTACTCGCAGTGCTTATGTGAATGCACATTATGTGCGTCTCATGCAAATTGCACACGGCGAATCGTGGCCCCAGCTCGAGCGCGATGCAGACACACAGCTCGTCTATCCCACGCCCGGCTGTTTTTTTGGTCCACCCTATGGGAAATACAAAAGTTACGCCGAAGCTGTGACAGAGGTCGGTGTGGATGTTGAATCTCTCACCCCGGAAGAAGGCCGAAGGCGCTTTCCGGTCTTTCGCTTTGAAAATGCCGCTGGCGTTCTCTATGACCGCACGGCCGGACTCGTGGCTGCCGCGCAGACGGTTCAATCTCTTATTCATCTGATTCGCAGGCAGGATGTGGAGATCCGCGAAAACACGACTGTCCAGAGCGTTGACATCAACCGCGATCCCATTCGCATCGAGACCTCTGTGGGAGATTTTGAAACGGAACGCCTTATTGTCACGGCTGGTCCCTGGGTATCTCGCTTGCTTCCCGTTCTCAAATTGCGCGTTGCAGTGTCTCGTCAAACCGTTGGTTATTTCCAACTTGAGGGATCACAGGAACAATTTCAACCCGGCGCATTTCCGGTTTGGGGTTATCTCCTGAGAAAAGGCGATATGAGTTATTACGGTCTCCCCCAATTTGGGCGCGATGGGATCAAGCTCGCCAAACACATTGTCAGCGGCGTTGACGACGATCCCGACGATGTGCCCACGCAGATGCCAGAAGACGCGGTTGACGACCTTCGCATATTTATTAAAGAGCAATTTGTCCCACCTGTCGAGCGTTTCCTCGGTTGGGAAACCTGTCTCTATACCAATACGGCTACTGAGGACTTTATTCTCGATATCCACCCCGACAATCCCAATGTGGTCATCGGCGCGGGCTTTTCAGGACACGGTTTTAAGTTTGGCCCGCTCACGGGTCGCATTCTGTCTGAACTCAGCCTCAATGGCAAAACATCTATACCCGAATTTGAGGCGGCGAGGGATATGTTCGAGGTTCCACTGGATGACAAAGCTATTAAAGATTTACGTCTTGCAGAAAAAGACAGAGAACAAGGTAATAAAGACGCTTATATTGATCTGGATGAATTGTAATGTTTCTTATTCACCGACGTGCAGCGCTATTTTCCATCGCGCTCCTGACCGTTCTGATTTCTGTTCCTTCCCTCGCCTACGACCGCGATCGCTGGGAAAATTTTACCAGCATGAATTACGTCACCTCTATAGCCGAAAGTCCGACGGTTATTTTTTTGGCGACTACGGGAGGCATTCGCCGCTATGATCGGTTTGCCAAGACCTGGCTGGCCCCGGTAACAACTCGTGATGGTTTGCCCGACAACCGGGTACAGCGCATTGCTTATGATAGCGATACAGGCGACCTGTGGTTTGAAACGCCGGCGGGTGTGGGCCGATGGCTCACTGGTGTACAGAGCGTCATGCCGGGGGGTAGGCCTCCTGCACATCTCCACAACCCTCGGTCAGTTCCCCAAATTCCTCCTGTTTTTCCGCCTTTTGGTTATTATCTCGATGATCGCCAGGTTATAGGTCCTCGGCGCAATTATGCGATCACAGATGTGTTGATTGATTCCTGGCGCCACCTCTGGATCGCCACATGGGGTCTGGGCGTGGGGCAGGCCGAACTCCTCGATGGTCAGCTTTCGTTTCTCACTTATGGTCCGTTGGAAGAAAATGTCACGGCCATTGCACGCGATGGCGATGCTTTGTGGATTGGGGGCGCAGATACTTATCGCGTGCCTGCGCGCGGCATTACCCGATATCGCCCTGCCACAAATACGTGGGAATATTTTGAAGCCAATCGCATTATTGGCCTCGACGATCCCCAGATTGTTACCATATTACCCGGTGACGACAATGTGTGGTTTGGCACCCACAACGGCCTGATGCGGTATTACAGACGCACCGGACAATGGTTTACATATCGCGATACCCGCCGCTGGGGACGGGTGCAGGCACTGGCACGAGATAACGACGTTCTCTGGATCGGCTCGGAACGCGGTTTGGCAATGCTGGATATCAAAGCCGACTCGCTCGACTATGTGCACGGAAGCGAATACGCGATTATCCATGCTATGGTTGCAGGCCCCAATTATATATGGGCAGGTACTGAATCCGGTCTTTTTCAATGTGCCCGAGGGGATCGCACCTGGCGGCCTGTGGCCAATAATATTGCCAAACGCCGGATACGCGCACTGGCCATGCACAACGGCGATCTATGGATCGCCACAGAAGCCCTATCAGCAGTCGTGCGATACCGCCCGGGAGATAATACCTGGCGCGAGTATCCCCTCACCGAAATAGGTGGGAAAGACCGCGTCTCTATTGAGGCCGATAGCAATAGGGTGTGGGTAGCCACGGGCGCAGGGGCTTTTCTGCTCGATGTGCCGCGCCATCTCTGGACACATTATACGATGTACGATGGTCTCGCACACACGCGGGTACAGGTTGTTCTTCGAGATGGCGGATATGTCTGGTTTGGCACGGCTGAGGGGCTTAGCCGTTTTCATTGGTGACTCACGGGCATACACTTTATAAGCTATATAACTATATTACAATACAGAACATTAGGACAGCTTTCACATGTAAAAAAATGCGTGACATCTGACCTTAAATTTGTTACTTTTGACTTTCGCGGTATCCATATAAATCAACACATTAGTAGATTGGCAAGTCTAATGAACCTACCGTTGGCTCATACCACTATTTTCATTTTCTCTGCCAAAAATACACATCGTTGATTCGTTCAGCGGCTGTTTCATACGCACATGGCGTTTGAGTAGCCGTTTTTTTTCTTTGGGAATGAGCACTCATGAAATCTGCCCTCGGACTCATTGAAATGCTGGGTTTTGTCGGCGTTACCGAAGCCGCCGATGCAGCAACCAAAGCAGCGGCCGTTGAGTTGTCTGCTGTTGAAAAAATAGACGGTGGTATTATTTCGATTCGTATTTTAGGCGATGTTGGCGCAGTGCAGGCCGCGGTCGAAGCAGGCGTGCAGGCCGCGCAACAGGTGGGCAATCTGGTGGCACATCACGTGATTCCCAATCCGCATGAAGATCTCGTCGATATTTTTGGGTTGATAAAAAAAACGGATGAAACGGACGAAACGGATCTCGAAAATCTGCCGGTCCATCGCCTGCGCCAGATCGCTCGAGAAACACCAGGTGTTGCCATTCAAGGGCGGGAAATTTCACGTGCGAATCGAGCGCAGTTACTATCCGAACTTCGCAGGGCAAAAGAAAATCAAACCGACGCTTAATGCTGGAGCAAACACAATGAACACCGAATCTCTTTGGGAAAAGATCAAGCAAGGTCTTCGCGAAGGCGCGGCTACAGCAGCGGAAAAAGCCGAATATCTGGGCAAACTCGGCCGCGCACGTCTTGACATTGCGCGCACCCGCCA
This sequence comes from Candidatus Latescibacterota bacterium, assembly GCA_965262145.1. Classification (GTDB taxonomy): domain Bacteria; phylum Latescibacterota; class UBA2968; order UBA2968; family UBA2968; genus VXRD01. Next base: position 6,122,135 of record OZ253501.1, on the reverse strand, counting down.
CACCATTCACGATGCATTTACTGAACTTGGCGGACAAATATACGAGCAACTCAAAGACCATGAAGCTGCTATTCAGGCACAAACGGAAGCGGTTCAAGATCAGATTGAGACCCTTTGCAAGCTCGAAGAGCAATTGCAAAACCAGGAAGCGCAATTCAAAGTACTACAAGAAGGAGATAGTACGACCAACGCTTAGAAACTTCTGACTCCACTCAGAAGTTAATGCCCGTTACAGTGTCGAGAAAAGGGAAGGGATTAGGGCACTGGTAAGCGGGTAAAGACAGGAGGTATTGATGTAAGATTCTCCCTTTGTTGTTTCTTAGACCTTTGTCCTTTATCCTTGCAGGAAGACGACAGTTGTCCGCCTGCACAAATCCCCTGTGCAAAGAAGGAGAGGTTGACGAAGTGCCAAGACTATCTAAAAGACCTTATGCTCGTGAAGACGAATCACTGGATCAGTATTTGCAAGAAATTGGCGAAGTCGCTTTGCTTACAGCGGACCAGGAAGTTGTGCTGGCCAAACGCATAAAAAAGGGCGATCAAGGTGCCCTGGAAGAATTGACCACAGCCAACCTGAGATTTGTGGTAAGCGTCGCCAAACAATATCAGAATCAGGGCCTTTCGATGGGCGACCTGATAAATGAAGGAAATCTTGGACTCATCAAAGCCGCCAAACGTTTTGATGAAACTAAGGGTTTCAAATTTATTTCTTATGCCGTGTGGTGGATCCGACAGGCGATTTTACAGGCTTTGGCCGAGCAATCTCGCATTGTTCGCTTGCCGCTGAATCGGGTTGGTGCGCTCCACAAAATTGGCAAGGCATCGAGTGGCCTCGAACAGGAGTATGGACGCGAACCCAGCCCGGGTGAAATTGCCGATGAACTGGGCATGAATGATTTCGAAGTGCGCGATACGCTCAAGATTTCGAGCCGGCATCTTTCATTGGATGCGCCATTCAAAGATGGCGAAGACAACAACTTGCTCGATGTGCTTGAAGACGGCGTGCAACCCCCACCCGACGATCCACTTCTCGATGACGCACTCAGACGAGAAATAGAAAAAGCCCTCGCTACCCTAACCCCCCGTGAAGCCGAAGTTATCACACTTTATTTTGGCATCAATCGCGAACAGCCACTTACCCTCGAGGAAATTGGCGAACGTTTTGGATTGACTCGAGAGCGCGTGCGTCAGATTAAAGAGAAAGCACTTCGGCGATTGCGCCATGCTTCGCGCAGCCGTCCGCTGAAATCGTATCTGCATTAACACGGACCGCTATTCCAATAGGCCACAAACGGGTTCGCCCGATGTGGCCTATTCTTTTTTGTATGCAACTTTCACTTTGCTTGCGTGTATAGTGTAGGGACAACCCCCTGTGGTTGTCCGGCGACTACGGGCGGGCACGGGGGCACCGCCCCTACTTCCTTGACGGATTCTTTCAGAACCCATACATTTATCCTTCGTATATTTTTTTCTCACTCAACCGGAGAATCACACATGTCTAATCGGCGTTTCACTTACGTACTTTTTGCCTTGTTTTTACTTTTGGCATGTAAAGTTTTTGCTCAGGATGAAGAAGTGCCAGAACCCGCGATGATGGGCGGTAGCGGGGTGACTACCTGGATTTTGAAGGGGAATAAAATTTATTATCTCAAATGGGATAGGGAATTTGAACAAGCGCAGATTTATGGTCCCCAGGAAATCGGTAGCGAGGATATCAAAGAAGTCCTGCTCATGCAAAGTACGGGCGATTTTGCGTGGATATTGCGTGGCGACGATGTCTATTTTGTCATTGCAAAACGCGAAGGCACATTTGTCATACTGGAAGTCGAGCGTCCTGAAGAACTTCCGGATTCAGAAGGATCCGAACCGGTTATGATGGCTGGTGGGGGTTCCAGGGCCTGGGTTTTGAAGGGCGATAGTCTCTTTTTTCTCAAATGGGATCCCTCGTATGGGAATGTGCAGATTTATGGACCCAAAGACCTTCCTCCCAATGATTATGGCCCCTCTGAACCCGTTCTCATGCACGGTACAGGTAGCGCAGTGTGGGTGTTGCGGGGCGATGAAGTTTTTTATGTTACGGTCCGAATTGATGGCTCATTTGTCGATATCGAGATTGAGCGACCCGAAGACCTTCCGGAGTAAAAACCCATATTTGCGAGCAGAAACACTATGAACGGATTTGGACAGCGCAATAAGATCGTCGCTGGTCTGGTATTTTTTGTCACGACTATTATCTATCTCTCTACACTGGCACCTACTGTTGCGTTTTGGGACTGTGGCGAGTTTATTACCACTGCTTATACTCTGGGTATTCCCCATCCCCCCGGCGCGCCGTTTTATACTCTGCTGGGGCGTATTTTTTCTCTATTGCCTTTTGGGGAGATCGCTTTCCGCGTGAATCTCCTGTCGGCTGCTGCTGGTATTGCCACAGTTGTTCTTATCTATTTGTGTACTGTTCGTTTGCTTTCCACATGGCTTGACCGCGAGAATACCGTCCAACAAATGGCCATCTTTGTCGGGGGTGTGGTTGCCTCTCTCAGCACGGCCTTCTCTTTTTCTTTTTGGAATAATGCCATTGAAGCCGAAGTTTATGGCCTGTCGATGTGTATTACTATGCTGGCGGTGTGGGTGGCTCTGCGCTGGGATGACGCGCACAAAGACCACAATAGCGATCGCCTCTTGCTTTTTATTGCCTATCTTTTTGGACTCGGCGCAGGTGTGCATCTCCAGTGTTTGCTCACCATTCCCGGCATTCTCATTCTGCTCTTTACCGATTTAATGGAAGACCGACCACTCAAGCATCAGGTGCTCGTGGTTTTCGGTCTCACTCTCTATCCGTTTTTGTCTATTATTTTTCCCTTCACGGTCGCCGCATTCCTGACCGGGGCAGTCATCATCGGGTTGCTCATTTTGAGACCTGCGTGGCGCAACCCCCAATTCTGGCTTTTGGGAATTATCATCGGTGCGCTGGGTTTTTCCACATACTTCGCCCTGTTTATTCGGTCGGGACTCAATCCCATCATTGATATGAACGATCCCGAGACCTGGGAAAATTTCAAAGCATTTATGGGGCGCCAGCAATACGGGACCCACTTTATTTTTCCACGCCGCGCCGAACCCTGGGCTTTTCAGTTTAATATTCATATCAAATATTTTCTCCAGCAGTTTCCGTTTTTCGATGGGATTTCCGCATATTTCCGCCGCGCCGTAGATGTTTACACGGGCCAATATGAGACCATTCACTATTCTCTGGTCACACTCGCGCTCGGCATTGGCGGTGCCGTGTATCATCTGCGTAAGGATTGGAAACGCTTTGCGTCCCTCTTTGCTATGTTTGCCCTGATGGGCGTGGGTCTCGTGCTCTATCTCAATATGCCCGATCCCGAACCCCGTGAGCGCGAATATATTTTTGTGGGGGCTTATACATTTTTCGGTATATGGATGGGCATTGGTGCAGCGGGTCTTATTGCGTGGATGCAAAACAGATCGCTGGCGATTCTCGCCGCGGCTCTCATGCTTTTGGTGCCCACAGGTATTCTGGTGAAAAATTATCACGCACACGATCGCACGGGCGATTTTGTGCCTTATGATTATGCCTATAATATTATGACGACCTGTGACCAAAATGCCATTTTGTTTACCAATGGCGACAACGACACCTATCCCCTGTGGTTCTTGCAGGGCGTTGAGGGTGTGCGAAACGATATTCAAATTGTCAATCTCAGTTTGATTAAGACCCCGTGGTACATCAAACAACTGAAAAGACTCGGTGTTGAATTCGGTCTGGAGTATGACGAGATTGATGAGGCGCTGGGGGGCTTTCAATGGGAATACGATAGAGGCATCGAAGTAGCAGGTCTTAAACTCGAGGCGGGGGATATTCCCATTGCCGAGTATCCTACGGGCAGGGGTAGGGAGACTGTGCCCGCCCTGGAACCCCATACTTTGATGATATGGCGTATTTTGAAACACAACTGGCACAATAGGTCCATTTATTTTGCCGTAACTGTGCCCAATATCAATATGGCGGGTTTGAAGCCCTATTTGTCTATGGAGGGCATGGCGTATAAGCTGGTCAAGACCCGGGGATATGAGCAGTTTGACGAAGAAAAGATCAGACACAATTTGCTCGAGGTCTATCGGTACACCGGCGTTGCGGATAGTACGGTTCACAAAGACCCGGTTGCGCGTCGCCTGCTCAGCAATTATTTGATTCTTTTTGATGGTCTTATCCGCGCTTATATTCAACTGGGTATGCATAAAGAGGCTTATGATGTTCTCGCCGAGCTTGAAGAACGCGTGCCTCCGTACGCGCTCGACAGCCCAGAGACTTATTTGATTCTTTTTGATGGTCTTATCCGCGCTTATATTCAACTGGGTATGCACAAAGAGGCTTATGATATTCTTGCCGAGTTCGAAAAACGCGTGCTGCCCTACGCGCTCAACACCCCGGGCACAAGGCGATTCGTTGGCGAACACTATCGCGAGCTGGCCATCCAGTTTTACGAATCGGGTGATATGTCTCGTGCTGTCTCTTCGCTTGAAAACCTGCTTCGCCTCGGTCCGCCGCTTGAAAATTCCGAAGATATACACGCGCTGATAGACAAATGGAAATCCGGGACGACTCCGGAGGAAGTAGATAGTGTGGGATCTATTATGCGTTGAGCGCTTCTTTTGCTGATCGCTGCTTGGAGCTGGTTACCGCTTTAATACTCCCACTGCTCATATACTCTTTTGACCGGGATCTTGTTTTTCCATTGTCGCATGATTACATAGCCCACGACAAATCCGGCGATGTGGGCGAACCAGGCTACGTCGCTTGTGCCGCTGGCAGTTGAGGCGTTGAGCAACTGAATGACAAACCACCCACCGAGTACGATCAGCGCTGGCACGCGAAGAATAAAATAGAATACCAGTACCAATATTCGCGCGCCGGGGAATGCTGCCAGATAGCCTCCCAAAATTCCCGCAATCGCGCCGCTGGCACCCACCATCGGTATGGTGGATTCCGGTTCGAAAAACACATGCGCCAGCGTTGCAATTACTCCGCAAAATAAATAGAAAAACAAAAACCGCGCCTGCCCCAGCGCGGCTTCTATATTGTTCCCAAAAATCCACAAATACAGCATATTGCCGCCCAGATGTAATATGCCTCCGTGCAGGAACATCGATGAGAATAGCGTGAGATATATCGGGATGGGCGTGGGGGAGATCGCGTCAACGCCGTGTGCTATCTCAAAGGGTATTGCCCCATACCGTGCGTTAAATACATGAAATCCGACATCGCCCAACAACCATGCGTACACAAATATGCCCACGTTGCCCAGCAAAATACCAATCAACAATACGGGCACACCTTGCGAAGGATTTTCGTCTTTGAGGGGAATCATCATCGCTATTTGATCCTGAATGCAGTGGTGCGTCGCGATTCATTGCCACAGATGTCGCGCACGATAACTTCCAACTTGTGCGACCCGGGTGTCAGGGGTTTTCGCGGTCTGGCAAAAATGCGATTTTCTTCCGGGTCGTATTCCACTATTAGGGCTTTGCCATCAATTCGCATCACCATATCCTCATCTCGCCAAATGCCCGAAGATATATCCCATACAGAAGCTGCAACTCTGGGTTGGCGCTCTGCGAGTACTGCGCCATTGGCGGGGGTTACTCCGGAAATTCTGGGGGACACATTGTCGATTAGCAATGCGAATACGCCAAAGTTTCTCACGTTTCCCGTTATAGTACCCTGCGTTGAATCGCGCCCCATATCGACAAAAGTCCAGCTATTTTTTCCATTCCATTTATAAATGCCGAGTTTATCCACATTGGGATGATCCCGAGGGTATAAAAACGCTATTTCCGCCCCTTTGAATGCGACATCCCCGGGCATGATCCGAAACGCAGATCCGACCATGCGTTTGTCCTTTATTTGGTTCTCGGACACAATGCGTCCAAATAGGGTTTCGTAAATGCCCGCTTTCTCAAATTTTACCCGCACCAATCCGCCATCCGAGCGGATTTCTCCCCCGTTTTGTGTCACGGTTTGTTGGGTGATCCGCAGATTTTGTGTCTGTCCGTTTGTCTCGATTTGCACATCTATGTCGTTGGCGTGCTTTTCATCAAACGGAATGACCGTCTGGTATGTTCGCGAACTCGTCTGCCGTACCGCGAGGGATCGCATCGACCGTTTGGAAAATTGTGCCCGCACTGTTGGCATTTCTGACAGTGTCCGACTGGCTGTGATGTGGACAACTGCGAAGGTGGGGAAATACGATATTTTGTTGGTTATACGCGCTGGTGAATTTTTGGAGGAGGCAGATGCCCGAAATAATCCATCCGCGTTCTGCACCCGCAGAAATACGACTGCTGTTGCGCGATTTCCTTTCACATCTTCGGCAATAATCTCTACGCGATGTACGCCCGGCGAGAGTTCATGGCCTGCACCGTCGGTTTTTGTCCCGGCAAATAACACGCCTGATCCCACTTTGTAATCGCCGTAAAAGGGCAGGCGGTTGCCCGGTTTGCGATACAGGCTGTGAAATCGCCCCAGGCCGCGACGGCTCATAAAAAAGTCATAAGCGAGTGCGCCATGGCGCGTTACGTCGTATCCAAACAGCCCACAGGTTTTTTGAAATATCTCTTCGCCATTTACCAGCAGTCGCATGCGATAAGGAGCCAGGCGATTTGTTAACTCAGAGTCATTTGCGCGGTCAAATGCCTTCAGGCCCATACCAATGCGACCCCAGACTGCTATGGTATCGGGATGTGTGAAGATCTTTTCTTTTGTCCGATAGGTGAGGCGATATGATACTGGCTCGTGTCCGCCCTTGACTCGTGCTTCTGCGTTTAAGGGTGCGAGGCCGATCGCTTGCAGGGTTGGGGGTATTGTGTCTTTGATATTGAATCCATGGAGCAGGGGATTGATGGGGCGGTGTTTCGCGTCGCGCAATTCAAAATGCAAATGCGGAACGCCAATGCCGGTGCTGCCCGAATATCCCAGTACTTCTCCTCGCTTGACGGGGATTTGATCGGGGCGAAAATACAGGTTTACGCTGTATGTCCCGCGGCGGTCTTGCTCTTGTTGGACGTATTCTTCAATGCGTTTGGAAAATCTCGACAAATGTGCCCAGAGCGCGAACTGGCCATTGTTGAGTTGAACATATACCACTCGGCCGTATCCCCAGGGGGATGTGCGGACCCGCCAGACGTATCCGTCGGCTATAGCTGTTACCGGGTACCCTTCTTTGCCCCAGGTTTTCAAGTCGATGGCTGCGTGCAATCGCCCACCCCGATATTCGCCAAAGGTCGATGTCAATGCCGGGGGGGCATCCATGGGCCAGTGGTAGTTCTCTGCGTGTGCAGTAATGATGAGGGATAGGAGAATACAACTTATGGCATATAGACGAAGCATGTGGGAATTTTAAGAAAAGCGGTAAGAGATAAGACGTATGAGGTGAGTACACCGCCCCTACATGCGATGATCGTGTCCGCGTAGGGGACGGTCCCTGTGCCGTCCCAGTATAGGGCTTTTGCTCGCGCTCGTCAAGAAACGGAATTGGCTTGCATTTATAGAAAAAAACCTTGCCAGCATAAAGTGCAACGAGTAGATTACAAATTTGGTGTGGCTGGGTGGCATCCTGCCCAATCCTGTCAATCCTGTTAATTCTGATCTTATCTGGAGGAAAAGTCTCAATGCTCGCCCAAATGCGTAGTGCTATTTTTATCAAGGCTATGATGATTATTGTTGCGGTTGCTTTTGTCGGCCTTATGGTGTTTGAATGGGGTGCTGACTTTAGCAGCCGGGGTTTTGCCGCTGTTGGTGACACTGTCGGTTCTGTGAATGGTCAGGCTATTTCTATTAAGCAATTTGAAGCCGAGATCCAAAATGACCTTCAGCAGGCCAAGGCGCGGGGCAATCAGGAACCCGATGTCAGCCAGGTTATTTCTCAAACGTGGGAACGCCTGGTTACGCAATCTCTGTTTGGACAACAAATTGAGAAATACGGTATTATCGTTTCCGATGCAGAAGTCAACCATATCAATCGCTCACAACCCGCTGAGTGGATACAACAACAAGAATTTTTTCAGACCAATGGGGCATTTGACCCCGCTAAATACCACCAATTGCTCGACGATCCCGGCACTTATAGCGATCCTCGAATGAAGCAATTTGTTTTTTTTGCCGAAGAAAATGCGCGAAGCCAGTTGCTTTCGCAAAAACTCGAAACCCTCATTGTGGGTTCGGTCAGAGTTTCCGACGCGGAAATCAAACAAGCCTATATCGAACGCAACGAAAAGGTGCGCGTATCCTATATTGGCTTTGATGCCAATGCTATTCCCGATTCGCTCGCGCTGGTCTCCAATGCTGAAATTCAGACCTATTACGAGGGCCATCGAGACGAATACCAGGCAGATGCCGCCATACGCGCTGCTTTTGTTTCGCTTCCCAAAACAGCAACCGCACGCGATGAAGCCGAAGCCAAAGCCGAAGTTGATCGTGTTTTCGCCGAAGCCAAAGCCGGCGATGATTTTGCCGAACTGGCCAGGGCGTATTCCGATGGCCCAAGTGGTCCGCGCGGTGGCGATCTCGGCTTCTTTGGGAGAGGTCGCATGGTCAAGCCTTTTGAAGATGCGGCTTTCGCGCTCAAAGCGGGGGATATATCTAATCCCGTCAAAACGCAGTTTGGCTGGCATGTGATTAAGGTGGAGGAGACGAAGGGCGTGGCTGACAGTCTTGAGGTTCACGCGCGGCACATTCTCATTGAGGTGCGCCCCGGGCGCGATACGCTCGACAGTTTGCGCGTGCTTGTCGAGGAGTTTGCAGAAATAGCCACTGATGTCGGGTTTGACGCAGCTATCAATCAGAGGGATTTGCAAAGTCAGGACTCGGAGTTTATTACCGCTGGTAGTTTTTTCCCTCTGTTGGGCAATAGCACATCGGGTCTGGTCAATAAATTCCTGCGCGGTTCTCCGGGCGATGTTTCCAGTGTTTATGAAAATGATCAGGGCATCCACGTTTTTGGTTTGCGAGAAATCCGCGAGGCGGGTCCTCAGCCTTTGGACGAAGTTAAACCGCAGATTGAGGCGAGTCTGAAAAATAAAAAGAAGGTTGAGGTTGCAGCCGGTCGGTTGACCGAGGTGATGGGGCAGATTAAGACGGGTAAATCACTCGAAGAGGCAGCTGTGTTTTTCAATCTTACAGTTCAGACACCACAGCCTTTTGCGCGTGCGGGCTTTGTTCCCAATGTGGGGAGTCGCAACGCTTTTGTGGGCGCGGCGTTTCGTCTGTCAACGGGTCAGACCAGCGAGATCGTCAAAACTGACCGCGGGGCTTATATTTTGCGCTTAGACGAAAAACAATCTGTCGATGAAGTAGCATCCGGAAAAGAGGCTTTATCGCAGCAGGTGCTTTCACAAAAACGCCAGGAAGTTTTCACTGCGTGGTTTACCGATTTGCGAGAAAATGCCGAAATCGTCGATAACCGTCACTTCTTCTACGCAAATTATTAGAGGGTAGGACAACGTGATTCGCCTTGCCTTAGCGCAAATCAATGTCACCGTAGGTGATCTTGCGGGCAATCGTCAAAAAATTCTCGATCATATTCACAGGGCACGCGATTTGGGGGCGCATATTGTCGTTTTTCCCGAACTCGCGATCCCTGGCTATCCGCCCGAAGATTTGCTTTTTAAGCCTCGGTTTATCCAATCCAACATCGATGTGCTGAACGAACTCGTTCAGGCGACGCAGGGTGTTGTTGCGATTTTCGGATTTGTGGATCGTCACGACGATATCTACAATGCCGCGGCCATTGCTTGCGACGGGCGCTTGATCGATGTTTATCACAAGGCCTATTTGCCGAATTATGGCGTCTTTGACGAAGATCGCTACTTCCAATCTGGTAAGACCGCGGGTGTGTACCGCCTCAACGGCGTTTCTTTTGGGGTGACGATCTGCGAAGATATCTGGTATCCCGGCGGTCCCGCTCGGCAACAAGCACTTGCCGGCGATGCCGAGGTGCTCATCAATATTTCTTCCTCTCCTTTCCACGATGGCAAAGAATTGTTGCGCGAGCAGATGATTGCTACGCGCGCGACAGATAATAGTGCTGTCCTCGCTTTTTGCAATCTTGTCGGTGGGCAGGATGAATTGATTTTTGATGGGGGTAGCCTGATTGTCGATCAGGAAGGGCGCGTTATTGCGCGGTCTCCCCGGTTTGAGGAAGATTTGCTGGTGGCAGATGTTGACGTTGAAGCTGTTTTTCGCAACCGGCTGCACGATTCGCGTCGGCGCAAGGAAAAACGCGATGTTTCTTCCCCGATTGCTATTGATTTGCCCGATCTGCAACCCAAATCCACATGTATTTCTCCACCTGAGATACCCGACTTTCCGCGTCCTGTTGATCGCCTGAAGAATATCTACGATGCGCTTGTTCTGGGTACGCGCGACTATGTTTTGAAGAATGGATTCGAGAAGGTTTTCATCGGGTTGTCCGGCGGGATTGATTCGGCGCTTGTCACGGTGATTGCTCACGATGCTCTGGGGAAAGAGAATGTGGTGTGTGTTACGATGCCTACCCAATACTCGTCAGAGGGTACGTTTAACGATGCCCTGCAGATGGCGGGTAATCTCGATATTCGCATTCTCACGTTGCCGATTCAAGCGTTGTTCGACCAGTATCTCGGTCTTCTTGCCGATGAGTTTGGCGATTTGCCTTCTGATACTGCCGAAGAGAATATCCAGCCGCGCATTCGGGGTACTTTGCTGATGGCGCTTGCCAATAAGTTCCGCGCGCTCGTGCTTGCGCCGGGCAATAAGAGCGAACTGAGCATGGGCTATGCCACGCTTTATGGCGATATGGCGGGTGGGTTTGCGGTTATTAAAGATATTTACAAGACGCTTGTTTATGATCTGGCGCACTATCGCAATAGCCTGTCGGATCATCCCGTCATTCCTCTTTCGATTATCGAACGACCGCCTACGGCCGAGTTGCGCGATGATCAGAAAGATACGGATAGTCTGCCACCTTATTCTGTGCTCGATCCTATTCTCAAGGCGTATGTGGAGGACGATGCGAGTTTGCAAGATATTATCGCGCTGGGCTATGATGAGGAATTGGTTACCCGGGTTATCCGCACGGTGGATATCAACGAATACAAACGCCGGCAGGCACCTCCGGGTATTAAGATCACACCCCGCGCATTCGGACGCGATAGGCGATTGCCCATTACGAACCGGTGTCGGGAATATTAGGTGAGAGGAAGCTATGAGGGCTTGTGTGATTTTAGCAACAATATGTTTCTTTTGGGTGATGTCGCATACGTCATCCATCCGAGCAGAAGAAACAGAGGAAACATGGAAAAAAGTAGAAGTGGGACCAGATAAGGGGAGCTATAAGGGGAAGTTGTGGGGTTTGGATGCTTTTGCAAGGTTTGAAAATGATCAAAAGTTTGTCAAATTTACTGTTAATCAGCAATATTCCTCTGTGAGAGCCGCTGTCGAGACCTGTAAACGAGTGGGCGGCTTGGCTGAGAGCGCAATAAGCGAGTACGGTTCCTTTGACAGTGTTCGCGAGGTTAATCAACACGCAGTGATTGATATTGATATTCTTTCCGGTATCGTTGAAATTAGCCAACAAATCAACAGACAGATGATATTCACAACTCCTTGCAATATATCAATGACAAATAAAGACAATCCAAAAATCCGCACTGATCTTAGCGTCGAGGACAAAAGCACCACATTCAGGATGCGACTCACATTGCCAATAAAGACGCAGTAGTTGCAAAAAGATATCCATCGTGAATGATGCAGTAATCTACAAAAGCCCCCGCATAATGTGGGGGCTTTTTGATTTTATTCCGATCTATCCGCTACCAGCACAACCTGAAGGTTCAATCGCGCCAAATATCGAGAATTGGCAACTGATGGTAGCTTCGCGACTTGAAAAACTTATCAAACTCGACCGTGGAAGGAAATTCAACTGTGATTTCGTTCTCCAATCTTTCCAAGACTTTGTCGCCTATTAGTGTTGCCGATCTTCCCTGTAAGGCTTTTTCGTACCATACATCAAGCTCATCTTCTGTTATTACGCTTTGAATTCTGTTTGCACCACCAAATTGTCGCAATACCGAAATTAGAACGTCTTTCTCGCACGCTTTGCAAACAATGATGATTCTATCGGCTGAAATGTTATTAGAAATATCGTCTGCCATTTCGGGCGTCAGGGATAAATGCTTTATTTGAATAGCGACGCCAAAATTCGCCCACATATCAAGCCCTCTATCAGCGGCGTTAGTCACGCCAACTCTGTAAACCTTAGCCTCTTGAGACGTTTCGGGTATTGCTTGAGACAATCCAAGCACTTTTTCCGTGAAGTCGGAAAACTCTCTGAGAATCACATTTTCAATATTCTCAATCTTCACACCGACTTTTACTTTAAGAGCTTCTAAAAGCGTTGAGAACAAGGCATAGACCACAATTTCAAAAATTTTGAAATTGTGGGCGTTTTCGTTGTCGCAGGGCTTCTTGCATTTTCTCGGCAATCGCGCGAATTACTGGAATCGACACGCTATTTCCGGTTTGCTTCCGAAGTTGTGTGATATTTACGACAATCTTAAAATCTTCGGGGAAACCCTGTAGCCGCAAGAGTTCTCGCCCTGAAAGGCGACGGATGCCATTTACCAAAAGATAGTTATAAGATGCCCCGGCCCGCAAAGCACATGAAAACGGCAATACTGATATATTACCACCTTTATTCTCATGCCAGATAGAGGGGAAAAATGGCTCAATTTTGCATTTTTTAAAACGCGATTCTCGGATTCTCTCCGATGCAAATAAACTCGAATCTACTTCGCTATCTGGCTCGATAATCTCTGACAGGGGTTTATAAGTCCCGTTACTGGTCGGAAAAGTGAATGCGATGGAATCTCGAAATCCAACAATAAAAATCCGTTCTCTCTTTTGAGGCACGCCAAAATTGAGTGCGTTCAAAATTTTATGGTATATGGTGTACCCCAGTTCTTGAAGATGTTCGCATATCACCCGAAAAGTTCTTCCGCTATCGTGGCTCACCAACTGTTTCACGTTTTCAAGAAGAAATGCCTGTGGTTGTTTTGCTCTCAAAATCCGTTCTATATCAAAGAACAGCGTACCCCGCGTATCTTCAAAGCCCTGTTTGTTGCCGATAATGCTAAACGGTTGGCAGGGGAAGCCCGCGAGTAAAATATCGTGTTCCGGAATCGTAGTTTCGTCAATTTGCGTAATGTCGCCCGCTGGCATTTCACCAAAGTTGTGATAATAGGTCTGTTGAGCTGGTTCGTCCCACTCAGAACTAAACACACACAGGCCACCTGATTCTTCAAATGGAATGCGCATCCCGCCAATGCCAGCAAACAAATCAATAAATGTCCAATTGCCCGTATTCATTCTCTGGATCATTCTCCTCTAAGGTCGTATTCCTGAATAATTATAGTGATATTTTGTGCAATATAGCCCAAATCCAAAAGGGTGTCAACGAGCCGTATTGCGTGCTATATCCCAATGACAGAGTGACGACAGGTTTACAACTGCGATAGCAGTTTATCTGAATGTCAACTCATTACTTACTCTCAAATGTGTGAATCGTGTGAAAGGAAATACTCGACAATGAGCATTCAATAATATATGGTATTTTTTAAGTAAACTCTTTCAAGATTTGGTGATACGGTCAGATATAAAGTCCCCGTAGTTTAAGACAGAATGCAAGGGCCTGTATAAACAATCAGAACTCGTAAGATTCTTGAGAGATAAACTTGTGAAATATTCACCGCGCAATATGGAGCGTAAACACTGACTACAAGGGAGGGCAACATGTCATCACGTATTCTCGGATCGTTAATCGGACCAGTGGTCGCGCTGTTGATTGCTATCATTGGTGGTGCTCACTATCTCGGAAAACTCGAGGAAAGAATCGATGGATTGAATATAAAGAAAATTAAAGAAGCGCAAGAAGAGGCATTGGAGGAAATCGAAAAAATTGCGAGCGGCGTCTTAGATCCGTTACCGCCTGGCACCATCATAGCTTCAGTTTTGAAGCCGGAGCTATTCTTGACAAATGGTCGCGAGCAAAAATGGCGCCTTGCGGATGCGAGCTCTATTCCTCCGAATTGTGAGTACAGTAATATCCTCCAGAATAACGACGTGAGTATTGCAAGTACTGATCGTCTGCCTGACCTTCGAGGTGTGTTTTTGCGTGGTCTAAACGCAGGTCGGAATGACGGCAACCAGGACCCGGATGGTAATAATCGTTTGGCGGGCACCTACCAGTCGACAGCAACCAAGCTCCCCAACACACCATTCACAGGTACGGCGGACGTATCAGGAGAACATCAGCATGGCTTCGACGTCGCCTCTACTTACAGCGCTGGAGCAGGCAATCACACAAGAGCGAAGCACCGAGGTCGCAAGGATCAAACCGCGGAGGCAGGTGAGCATCAGCATCAAGTGACGATTACAGCCGGTGGCGATAATGAGACACGACCCGCTAACATATCCGTGTACTTCTACATTAAGATCAATTGACCCACTGATGGGGTTCCTGTACAGCGGAGAATTATATACTTTAGAGGCATTGAGAAATCAACGCTGGCCATGGCACGCCAGCGTTAATGAACAAATAAAGAAGGCCCGTCAATCGGTGATGATTGACGGGCTTTTATGTTGTACTCGAGCGAGTAGCGGAGTACGATAGCTGAACGGGAAAACATAGCTATATCTGGATTGCTAAATCAACTAGGCCAGCATGCGTGAGACAAGGCGGCCGCATCTTTAGAGGGTCAAAGCACCAAGCGTTCGTCGTCGGCCTGATCGCCCCCAGCAGTTTTCTGTTCTTAATATGCGACACTGATCTAAGCCTCAATCCGCGTCGATTTGCCACCGCGGACGCTCGGCTCGGCGCACCATTGGTCGCGCAAAATGGAGAGAGGTTCGAGGGTTGATTCAGGCAGGCGCAACAGGTCCACCAGGACCGCACGGTCGAGAGCTTTCCGTGTGTCGTCCCGGTACGCCTCGTTGGCTGGTAGAAACTCCGCTTCTTTGAATCGCTCAAAGATTGCCTCGGCTTGAGCGATCTGCTCCTCGCTGAGATGGCGTGGGTCCAACACCGTCAGGCCGGGCAACTGAGTGATCGTGAGCCTTGCGCGGCCTTGCTGCTGTCGAGATCCAATCCACCAGAAGGCGAGGAGGCCCAGTGTTGTATTGGCCCACAAGACGAGGGGTAAGGTCCACTTGTCTTGATCCAGAATGAAATTAGGCCACGCTGTTCCGCCGATCGTTTTGGTCGGTGTAAGACAGGCGGTGAGGCTTTGCGAGTTGATCCGAAAATCGAGATTAAAGTGCAACCGCGATGCTGTGCGTTTCCAGACGGATACGGCCTGGACATCGTAGCCGGGCCTCACCTTTCCTTCGCTATCTGGCAGGACGACAAGGCTCCGCTCGCGCTGGGCATCGTGGCTCCATAAAACCGGATACTCCGGCACTCCCTGAATGGAGATGATGTCAAATGGCCCTCGCGGTAATCCGTTGCTGGTTTTCCCGGAGATGTCGCGGTGGAGCAGCCCCTTTCTGCCAATAGTCCCGAGGCGAATCGTGGAAAGAGGCGTGGAGTACCCTTGGGGTAGCCGGAGTGTTCCAGCCTCAAGCCCGAGGGCAGCGTCGGCGAGTGCGGTTTCGCGGAGGGACGCGCAACCGCCTTGGCTTAAAAGTGCCCGAATGTACGTACCGACTATCTCTTGGTCACCCACGCAAAGCCGTCCCTGCCGAGCTTGGGGTGGAAGGCGGCGCACCGCCCGCGCCATCTCAAAGGCTTCTGCGAGGCTGCGTGGTCGGTGATAGAGATTGACAAACAGCGTTTCCCTACCTCTCTGTTGTCCGGCGTGGCACTTGTTGGCCACTACGAGGATTTCGGCCATGCCCGTATCGGCTGAAAAGGCCCGATCAGTTTGGCCGTGTGCAGCAATGGTCAGCACGACCAGGTCCTTGTACTCGCTTTCCAGCAAACGACGGACGTTCTTCCATGAGCTACCGCTCAGACACGCTGCCGGCAGCACCAACGCGAGGATGCCGCCGGGCTTGGTTTTGACGTGGGCGAGGTCGACGAAGTTGGAGGCCAGTCCAGCGTTGCCGTGGCCGACTGGATTGTCTAACCGCCAGCGTATTTCAGCTAGCCGCTTGGCCATGGCTTGCTGTTCGTCTTTGCTCGTACCCAACCCGGCAAACGATGGCACCGGCACCTCGGTCTTCTCGTGGTTAGTTGGCCGCGTGAAGGGGGGATTCATAATTACCAGATCGGCCGTTTCGGGGGGGAGGATCATGTCCTGGCTTCCCTCGGCTTCCACATCCGCGCCCGTACCTCGTGCTACATGGACACCGGTACCAAACAACGAGGGCGCAGTGTCCTCCTCAATGAGGTCGAGAGCACCCAGGGCCATGGTGTGCCGCTTTTCTTGGCTTTGCTGTCCATAGGGCAGGGTGTGGACGCGAGTGTTGCCAAAGGTCGTGCCCGGATGGGTGCTTGACAACATGGACGCGGTCAGATGCGTTGCTGCTGGCATGATGTCGGCAGCGATGAGGGCGCGTTCCATCATCTGAGTGTGTAGCACCTGATCGTCACCGCCAGTTCGCCGATGGCGCGAGGCCAGGGCGCGGTACGCCGCCGAGAGCAGAGTTCCGGTTCCGCAGGCAAGGTCAGCGACCTGGAGATGGGTGAGGGCATCGGGGTCGGACCAATCCGTTACCGCGTCAAGGCGTGACACGGCCAACTCTCCGAGCAGGGCAGCAGATGTCGGTAGTGTGTAGAACGTGGCGAGGAACTTCCGGTCAGCAATAAGCCTTTGGAACATGCGTCCGGAGAGGTCGTGCAAGGTGGTAGCCCCTAAGCCAGCTAAATCACCGGCTGCCTGAGCGAGGCGATTGAGAACCGCGTTTGCGGTGCTGTCAGCGATAGGCAGGAGCAGGTCGGAAGCAATGCGGAAGATCGGATAGTAATTGATGTTGTCGAGAATATGCTGCCAACATTCGAGCAAACGGCTCTTGCTGACATCGTTGCGGCCAGGAATACGCAATTCGTCGATGGTTGGGATATCGTGCGCGTCAACAATAGCGGTATGGAAGACGAGGGCGTTGGCGACAATGGCCATGGCCATACGCGAAGTTTGCTCCCCATCCTCTTGATGGAGGGACTGCGCCATTCTCTCCAACGCATGGATACTGGCCGTTTCGCGTAGTTTGCCGGCGGCCTCGCCTATGCTCTGCTCCAGAATGTGCGTTCCCTCAGCGAGCAGGCGTTCGGACAGCGAGACGTTTTCAATGCAGGTAGCAAGATCGTCAATGGAGCCGACAAGCCAACCTTCAGACGGCCAGCGCACGGCGGTATCCGTTTCTTGCAGCGAAAAGGTACAGTAACGGAACTCGGCGGCTTCGATTAGCAGCTCCAGGTCTTTCTGCGGAGCACGGCTCAGTTCTTGTGGGATCTGGACAGCTATAGTCTGCTCTATCAAGTCGCCGTTGTACTCCAAGAATTTTCCCAAACGAGCCTTAGCATCTTCTTCAACGGTGTGGGCTGGCATAAACTCTGTCTCGAGAATGACTGGTACACCGCCCGGAGGGCGAATGACAATATCCGGCTGTAGGGCGGTCTCGCGGAGGACATCCCGTTGTTCCACGCCGACCTGGTCGCGCCAGCGCGGATGCTTGGTCTGTAGCACGTCTGACAGTGGAACGTTGAAGGCGATTTCGTTGGTTTTGGGCATTTTTTCTCTTTTAATTGCAAAGTCTTTTCAGTTGAGGAAGTTGAGGTTACTGGATATTGAAGATTACGCTCATTTAGGATTTATCGCGACATACCGCGTAACGAGCGGTTTCAGTCAGTTCGGAGAGGTAGCAATACGTAAACTGCAAAGGCACGCCGGTCTCGGGCGGGGACGCTGTTGAAAAAGCGGATAACATCCTCTGCATCCGTGATGTCTTGAATGACATCGGTTTTGAAAAAGGTCGCATCAGGGGCGTAATCGGCGCGGTGACGTTTTTTTTGCATATCAGCAAATCGTTCCGCGAAGTCCTGAATTTCGTCTGGGAATTTTATGATGATACCCTGATGTTCGCAGCGTTGTCTCGCAGTTCCATGTTGCAATGCCCGGTATGTTTGACGCCATGCCGGTTGACTGCGGTGGGCACCGGGGCCGCCAACGAGCATATTGGCGTTGGAAGTTGCGAGACAGTGGAACAGGGCGTAGTACGTTGTGCTGACAGCCCTGCGAATGTTCGTCTCTCGTGTCCTGCCCTTGCTGTTCGCATGAACCAAATCCCGAGCTGTTACAATAAAATCAAGCGGTTTCAATAGTTACCTCTGGGTGTTGTTGTCGCCATTTGGGATACAGACTCCACCACTCAGATTTCTCAACCCATGACGGGCTGGGGAACTCTTCTATACCTGCCTCAATCAGCTTCGGGCGAATGCGTCTGATGAAGCTGGATGTCCAACTGGAGTCGAGTTGCTTCTGATCACCATCGAAGACAATAATGATGCTAAGATACGTTTCGCCGCTGGCGTCAGAACCGTATTCATCAACAGTCGGCACCACCACAATGGGGTCGAACACGAACTCATCCGACGAGAAACGTTCCGCAATGGTCTCGCGGACAATGGTTTGGACTTTCTCATTTTGTTCCTGTGTCATCATAGCGTCCCTGTCAATTAAATGATTATATCCAGTTATCACACACAGTCCTTTTAAAAAGCGACACAGATATAATTGTTGTATTCATCATCTGTTGTGCCTCATTGAAATCATGATCTCCTGTGACAAAAAAATTCGCTTGTGCGGCAAGGGCACAGGCAATGAACTTGGCGTCTTTGCGATCTCTTGGAAAATCAATTTCTAAGTCCACATCTATTTCGATTGTGGATGATTCCAGAATTTCTATCCAGTGATTCAAAATTTCTTCTGACAGATCAAATTTAGGGCGGCTTAAAACCTCCCGATATTCAGCTAAAATTTCATCAGAAACAATCCAATGAAAGGCGTCTTGTTCGGTGACAAATAGAATCACCTCTTCGGGTGTGCGGTCACGACGCAGCCGCAACCAGAACGCTTGTATCAATGACTACTATCATTGGCCTTTCCGATAGGCTTCAATCTCAGCAAGAATATCCTCTTCTGTGAGGGTTTGAATATGAGGAAGTGACTGCGTCTTCTTCAACAGGGCGCGTAACTCATTCTTCCGCTCTACTGTGGGCTGCTCTACTGAACGCAGGGTAATTTCCACTTCTTGACCTGTTTGAAAAGGAACGTCAGAAAGCACAATCTGTTTGGGGTCTTGGACTACAAGACGCCTGCGATAAGTATTCATGACTTAAATCCTCCAATTCACACTTCTTATTTGTGCAATATAGCCCAAATCCAAAAGGGTGTCAACGAGCCGTATTAAATTACGCCCCGCGCAGCACAATGAAGTATTTTAAGCAAAAAAGAGCGAGCCAAAAAGGACTCCCTCTTTTCATTTTTGTGATTCTTGAGAAGGTCACATAGGACATTCCCGGGGGTCGTCGGGCGGGAAGCGTTCAGGCGGCTTTTATGTGCAATTTGTTTGTGCAATTTAGGGGTAGGTTCAGCATATTTCTACCCCTCGAAGTCACTGACAAAGATTAAAAAGTCTGGAAAATCAACCTTACCATCGTCATCCAAATCAGCTTCAGCGACGTAGCCAGGAAATATGTCTCTTGTGCCGAAGGCATCAGCGAAAAATAAGAAATCGGTAAAATCGACATTGCCATCGCCATTGAAATCAGAGCGTTTCCTGTGGCGTATCACCAGTATCGCTTGCATTTCAGTCTCGGAAATAGACGTGCCATAAACGGAGATAATATCGCCTTTCATCAAGTCGGAAAAAGGGATCACAAAATTGAGAAAGTCATCGAAGTTACCAGACAGAAATACCGGGACAATATCCTGAATAGACTTCTGGATATTGACAATGAGAGCCTGTGACGCATCCACAATCATATTTGGGCGACGATAAGGAAACTGGACAGAAAACGAATAGCTTTCAGCATCGACACTACCAATGCGGACTTCTGAGAAATCAATGGCTTCTGGCTCTGGCTCTCCCTCCAACATGATTTGCAAACCCGTTACGCTTTGACCATCGACAACCTGAACGAGTGCTGTGGAATCAACACCGCCTGTCAGGGCGTTTATCCCTTTCAAAATGCCCGTATCTTTTCTGTTTCCCTGTGCATCAACCACCTCTTGATACGCAATTATCGCATAATCCCCATCAGGCACATGTTTCAATCTAAACTCCAACTGTTCATTGAAACCCGTAATGCGAACAATGGCAAGCTCAAACAGGTCAAAGTCCTGTTCACTCTCCAGAGCTTTTAAATATCGTTCAGAGTCAATGAGGGCAATCCCACCCTCTCCCATTGTAAGCGGCACAACACCCTCTGGCAAAATAGCCTTACCAGAAATTTCGGCATCTGGCAATTCTGCTGTGCCCCAAAAATACTGCTGTTGCTCATCAATAGGGTCTGAATCTCTGCGGCTGATAAGCATCTGATAGGTCGCACCTGCGGGCAAGTCAACCATCCCTGTCAATGTCATGCGGTCTTCACTGACCGCCACACCTGGCCCCCGTATGGCATTGTAGAACAACAAGGCAAACTCAAAAGGATAGGCGTGAACCTGCACACCCGCAATCCCGTACCTGAATTTCTCCTCCTCCTGCTCGCGTGTTATGGGCGTGTTATATGTAATCTCAAACTTTTGCATCCCACTTGGCACGGGTGGATTCTTCACATCTTCCTGGAGTGTTACGCCGCCTATCACAAATGAGGTCACAGCCGGCTCTATCTCCTGCCCCCATATAGGGCTTCCCATCACACCAGTAGCTATTGCTACCACGAGGATCCTGCGAATATATGTTGACCTGACAGATTTCATTTTAACCTCCCGTTCTTCTGCCTTCTGCCATAAGGAAAACCGAGGCCAACGCAGAAAGTCATCGCCACATAAGGTACCCACCGAAACGGATCAAGTCCAGGCATACAGGGTGGTGCGTTCTGCTTCTGTTAAAATACGCAGGGGGTTATTTTGCCTTCGGGCCATCATACCTCCACGATAAAGACGAAAATGAGAAATCTTTTGCCGATGCATAAGTATAAACCTAAAACTACTCATTGGCTATAATCATACCAAATGACCCACTAGTTGTTCGCGTGCCGAAGAAGCCTTATCCGTATCAAGATAAAAACGAGCGGTAATAAGGACGCGAATATGTTCTACCTCAACGTTAAGGTCATATCGCTTTTTTCACAAGTGGCTTTTGCTTTTGAGGGAAAAAAGGAAGCCCACAGTCATTTTGGCTGTGGGCTTCCTTGTGAACTGAAAGTTATTCGGAGTTAAATGGAAAATCCGAAGCCGACACTGAAAGAAAGCACTCGATTTTTCAGGTGGGGATTTTCACTGATGGATCGAATGCCCCTGGTGTATAGCACTTCTGTTTTGAGTGTCGTTGTTTTGAAAATAGGCATCTGCATGCCAACGCCTCCAACAATGCCCAGGTCCACAGCTTTGAGCCTGATGATGTCGTCGTCCCCAATTTTGATGGCTACTGCGGGTCCAGCAAGTATGGATAAAGAAAGTCCGTGACTGGATGAAATAACCAAGACAGTTCCTAGTCCTGAAAATTCGATATAGGCAATTTCCAGTCCGATCTCTCCCTTCCGCACGTAGTCGATGCCAAATTGAAGGCCGTGACGATTGTGTGTTGGAATGGCTATAGAAGCACCCATTCTCATGCTTTTATACGGATAATCTCTGGTGGTGATATGTGTTTCATTTAACCCGAACTTAACAGTGATTACAGGTTGTCCCGATATAGGCGCTGAAGCTGAAAGGGACAGAACCATAAATACTAGAGCAAACATGAACCACTTCATGTTCTTTCTCCTCAAAATGCATCGTCGTCTGTTCTTCTCATCCGCAAGGTTGTATCTAAAGTCGAAAGGTCAACTTGGTTTGGAACAATACCACCAAAGGGAATTGTCGCACCCGGCCATCTTCCGAGTATATCATGCCCATTGAGATCATAGATATCATATTCTCCAACAACGACGACATGAAGAGGCGTAGAGCCGCATGTTCCATGAGGCGTTCTCAGGTAGGCATAATCGTAATAATACGTATACGTATTATTTACCACTGTGAGATCTTTGCGATATCGACGTGGTTTATCCGGGTCGATATCATCATAATCACTCCAGTCAATCAGCATATAAATCTCAGGATCATCACCGAAGATTTCGCTGGTGGTCGTGATCTGAATTCTTTTCACAGGTTGGAGGATTTTGGTATGGTAGCAGTCATTGTGTGGTGGCATATTCTGTCCGAGCCATCCCCATTCAGGATGATGAGCATAGGCAGGAGAAGCAAAGCCGATAGAACCAAAGAGATTATGCCACGACCATAGACTTTCGTGCTGATGTAAGACAGATGAAAGCTCACTCTCGTAATATTCCGCGATCAAGTCTTCATCAAAGTTTAACAGCAAAAAAGCGTATGGGGCTGTCTTCTTATCATTGGGCATGGGAAACGTGATCCTTTCCAAGTTCGGACCCACGCCTACCATGACAGTAGCTTCCTGATCATTGAGAGGCGTATAGAATACCGGGATTTTTTGAGAAGAATCCCACGCCATTCCTGCGGGCGTTACAAGCCTGATTTCTAGATCAAACAAAGCTTTAGAGGCTTTTAAGATCGCTTCGCTATCGGTTGTTACATCTTGAATGATTTGAGACAGCCTACCCCCTATGGCCTTATCCGATATAGAGCTCTTAAAATTTCCGGATAAGGCTGTTAAAAGGTCGGGATAATCTATGAACAACTGCGATATGCGAATTTCCCCTTCGCCCGGTTTGGGAACATTTTGGTGGAGAATGACCCTGGCTTTGTCATCATTCATAGCATGTGCTAGATGACGCACGACTACCTGAAGGTATTTTTCAGATTCTGGAGGCCCGCCAATGGCCGCTTTGCGATCATCGAAACTCATATCCTTAAAGGGATCGTAATTTACATTAGTCTGTGGATGAAAGTCAGCATAATTTGAACTCCCAACAGCAGGCTTTGTTCCAACCGATCTTCGGCTGGAGACGCCATCGTCGGTTGGGCTTATGCTGGAGACGCCGACATCTTTGGAGCAGCTTATCCATATCCCAAAGCTCACCATTATGAGCCCCGAGGCAAGGATATATCTGTGCAGTCGATTTGTCCTGATTCGCTTGTTCATGACGATTCTCCTATAACAGCTTGTAAGGTTATCCTGTAATAAAATTGCGATGAATTACGACCTACAATGCTTCATGGCCTCCTTTCATTTTTGAGGTGGGATATATAGCAGCACGATGAAACTCCGTGACATTGTGGCCCTCCTTTCTTCAGGGTTAGAACAACCCGTTCACCGTATTGTATTTGGCACTGTTGGCTTGTGGCAAAACTTAAGAGCGAAATATGTGCCACTTTAAATTGCATTGGCGATATATATTTCCAATTTTTCTATATATCTTTTTATTACAATGAGTTATTCCTGAAAATTTTTCTGAATTTGAAAAATGGGATCTATAGTAAAAGGGGTCAGGTAGGACATTCCTGTCGCACTTTTGGGACATTCCTGTCACACCTGCTGCTATCCGTTGACCAACCTTGACGGATAAGAAGCTGGATGCTGAAGATTGGAGAATGGATATGGGAGGTTAAGGAATGGATACTGGAGATTGAGGCTGGAGGGGTGGGACTTACCCTGAAAGCTGATTGCTCGGGAGGGATGGGGGCTTAACCTTCTACTTAAAACGTGCAGGGACAGGTACTACGGGGCAGGCACTACGGGACAGGCTCCCACCTATTATCGCGGCATGTTGTTAGCCGCGATCCAGTCGTTTTGCCTGTCATCAACGAAGCATTTTAAGCAAAAAAGAGCGAGCCAAAAAGGACTCGCTCTTTTCATTTTATTGATTTCTGGGCAGATTACAGAGGACGATTCCGCAGGAGATGAAATCCCTCTCCTGATTCATATCCGCTCCTCATTGCTTCTGGCGCGGTTCAGCCATTCACGGGGATCGTCGGGCGGGAAGCGTTCAGGCGGCTTCATATATGACCCTTCCCTCCCGTAGCGCGGGCTTGATCACCAGTGCATGGGCTATCCTTGTAACGTTCCACCTGCGCTGGCGTGACCACGATTGCGTCCACCGCCACGCCAACACCGCGCAGGTTTCCGTAGATGTCACCCATAACAGTCCACGGATCACTGTCGTCTTTTACGACGAGCAGGTCAACGTCGCTATGGCGGTTCAGGTCGCCCCTCGCGGCGGATCCAAAGAGAATGATCTTCTCCGGATGAGCGACCTCTACAATGCGCCGGATGATGTCGTTCAGGGTTGATTGGTCCAGCATCGTACTGCCTTTTGTTTCATAGTTCATGTCATGTGTAACTGTAGGATAGAGGTCAGCGAGCAGCAGTTAGCTGATACGAAGAATTCCGATAGGCTTCAATCTCAGCAAGAATATCCTCTTCTGTAAGAGTTTGAATCTGAGGAAGTGACTGCGTTTTCTTCAACAGAGCGCGTAAATCATTCTTACGTTCTACTGTGGGCTGCTCTACTGAACGCAGGGTAATTTCCACTTCTTGACCTGTTTGAAAAGGAACATCAGAAAGCACAATCTGTTTGGGGTCTTGGACTACAAGACGCCTGCGATAAGTATTCATGACTTAAATCCTCCAATTCACACTTCTTAATCGCGCCAAATATCGAGAATTGGCAACTGATGGTAGCTCCGCGACTTAAAAAACTTATCAAACTCGACCGTGGAAGGAAATTCAACAGTGATTTCGTTCTCCAATCTTTCCAGGACTTTGTCGCCTATTAGTGTTGCCGATCTTCCCTGTAAGGCTTTTTCGTACCATACATCAAGCTCATCTTCTGTTATTACGCTTTGAATTCTGTTTGCACTACCAAATTGTCGCAATACCGAAATTAGAACGTCTTTCTCGCACGCTTTGCAAACAATGATGATTCTATCGGCTGAAATGTTATTAGAAATATAGTCTGCCATTTCGGGCGTCAGGGATAAATGCTTTATTTGAATAGCGACGCCAAAATTTGCCCACATATCAAGCCCTCTATCAGCGGCGTTCGTCACGCCAACTCTATAGACCTTAGCTTCTTGATACGTCTCGGGCATTGCTTGAGACAATCCAAGCACTTTTTTTGTGAAGTCGGAAAAATCCCGGAGAATCGCGTTTTCAATATTCTCAATCTTCACACCGACTTTTACTTCAAGAGCTTCTAAAAGCGTTGAGAACAAGGCATAGACCACAATTTCAAAAATTTTATCGACGCTTCTCGCCAAACCGGGGTCGCGCCTGAAACCCGCAATAAAGTTCTGCAATTTGAAACTCGTTCGGTCTGAATATCTCACATAATCTAACCATTTCGACATTTGGGCGTGTTTCTGTCTAAAAGCCTCGTAAATGTAGGCTTCTACTGCGCCGTTATATCTGCGATTTATCTCTCCCAATGTCACCAGAACGGGCGGAGGTGTCGCATTTAAATCAAAAAGATTGTCCTGGAATCGCGCGCTTGAGGTCGAAGATCTTCCCAAAATTCTCATACAAACCTCATCGCGCCATTTTCTTGACTGCGTTCGATACGTTTCCACATCTTCGAGATCAATGTCGCCGACCACTCTATCCCTGTAGAGTATCTCTGCAACCTGTATCGGTTTGTAGAGATGGACCCGGGCTTTTTTGATCACAGTATCCAGGCTTCGTTTTGCAGCACGATTGTCCATTGAGTATAAGTCCCGATGTTTTTATAAAAGGGTGAGTTGTTTCGCGGGAAGTTCCGGGCGTTTTCGTTGTCGCAGGGCTTCTTGCATTTTCTCGGCAATCGCGCGAATTACTGGAATCGCCACGCTATTTCCGGTTTGCTTCCGAAGTTGTGTGATATTTACGACAATCTTAAAATCTTCGGGGAAACCCTGTAGCCGCAAGAGTTCTCGCCCTGAAAGGCGACGAATGCCATTTACCAAAAGATAGTTATAAGATGCCCCGGCTCGCAAAGCACATGAGAACGGCAATACTGATATATTACCACCTTTATTCTCGTGCCAGACAGAGGGATAGAACGGCTCAATTTTGCATTTTTCAAAACGCGATTTTCGGATTCTCTCCGAGGCAAACAAACTTGGATCTACTTCGCTATCTGGCTCGATAATCTCTGACAAGGGCTTATAATTCCCGTTTCCGATCGGAAAAGTGAATGCGATGGGTTCACGAAATCCAACAATAAAAATCCGTTCTCTCTTTTGAGGCACCCCGAAATCGAGTGCGTTCAAAATTTTATGGTATATGGTGTACCCCAGTTCTTGAAGATGTTCGCATATCACCCGAAAAGTTCTTCCACTATCGTGGCTCACCAACTGTCTCACATTTTCAAGAAGAAATGCCTGTGGTTGCTTTGCTCTCAAAATCCGTTCTATATCAAAGAACAGCGTACCCCGCGTATCTTCAAACCCCTGTTTGTTACCGATAATACTAAACGGTTGGCAAGGGAACCCCGCCAATAAAATATCGTGTTCCGGAAGCGTAGCTTCCTCAATTTGCGTAATGTCGCCCGCTGGCATTTCGCCAAAGTTGTGATAATAGGTCTGTTGAGCCGGTTCGTCCCACTCAGAACTAAACACACAGGTGCCACCTGAGTCTTCAAACGGAATACGCATCCCGCCAATGCCAGCAAACAAATCAATAAATGTCCAATTGCGCGTATTCATTCTCTGGATCATTCTCCTCTAAGGTCGTATTCCTGAATAATTATAGTGATCTTTTGAGCAATATAGCCCAAATTTAAAAAGGTGTCAACGAGCCGTATTAAATTATGCCCGCGCAGCACAATGAATCATTTTAATAAAAAAAGAGCGAGCCAAAAAGGACTCGCTCTTTTTATTTTATAGAAAAAGAAAACAGCCCAGAGGATCATCTCCTGGGCTGTTTACTGCGTGTCATACCATACTCCTAACCCACGGATTTGCCAAAGGCACTGGCAAATATCAGAAAGTCTGGAAATTCGATTACGCCATCCCCATCCAAATCTGCCGCGGGATTGTATCCTATTCCCCCTTCAATCGTGCCAAAGGCAGAAACAAAGAGCAGGAAATCAGAGAAATCAACATCTCCATCACCATCCAGATCACCATTCCGCACAATTTCTGGCTCTCTTTCCGTTGGGAGCATAATTTGTAAATCAGTTACACTTTTCCCATCGACGACCTGAACCAATTCTGTAAGATCGATCTCGCCTGTCAAGAGATTGACCCCTTTATACCCAAATATCTGAATCTCCTGGCCGGTTTGTTCGTTCACTGCACGATGTGCCATCAATATCGCGTAAGATCCATCCGGCACATGTTTCAAATCAAATGTCATTTGTTCATTGGAATCGGTAATGCGGACAAAAGACCATAGAATAAAATCATCGAATTCTTCGAGTAATGGGAAAATATGTCTAAATCGCTCAGGGTCAATGAGCGCAGCCCCAGCAGAACGATCACCGCTTACTGTAAAACCATCAGGTAAGGTGTCCACAATGCCTACACCAGAAACAACAGCATTCGGCAGTTCTGCGGTCCCAAAAAAATACTGCTGCTGTTCATCAATAGGATCTATGTCTGACTCACCAAAAAGGACTTGATAGGTGGCACCTTTTGGCAGGCTGATGGTGCCTGTTAATGTCAAGCTATCTGGACTAATGGCCAGATCCTGCGCGATTGTGATATCTAAAAGCAGGTCAATAGGATAGGAAATAACATCTCGGTCAATATCAAAGTACTTAGTGATAGTTACCTGGGTGATGCTGTCGCCATCGAAATAGGGCAAAGTTTCAGGTTCCCTCAATTCGTTAAAAGTTACGACTGGTTTATTCATTGTGATTTCAAATCTCTGCATGCCACTCGGCACGGGTGGATTCTTCACATCTTCCTGGAGTGTCACGCCGCCTATCACAAATGAGGTCACAGCCGTCTCTATCTCCTGCCCCCATATAGGGCTCCCCATCACACCAGTAGTCAGTGCTAACACGAGGATCCTGCGAATATATGTTGACATGACAGAGTTCATTTTAACCTCCCGTTCTTCTGCCATAAGAAAAACCGAGCCCAACAGAGAAGGAAAGGGCGTGGTTCATCAGGCCACGTTTTTCTGCTGTGTGAGAATCAAAATCTATGATATAGAAAGTGGTTTTGTTGATAGATCGGATGCTCCTGGTGTATAGAATCTCTGTTGTGACTATCCATGGTTTGAAAATTGCTATCTGTGTACCGATCCCGCCAGCAAAACCAAAGTCTATAGATTTGAATTCAAAGCGATTTTGGCCCTGCCCGTATCTTTTTGCCAGTATTTCTTCTCCTCGGTTTTTGATCTTGAATGCTATCGTAGGCCCGGCGAGTATAGACAAAGAGGGTCCCCGAGAAGGAGCGAAGACTGTAAAAACTCCCAATCCTGAAAGTTCGATGTAGTCAATGTATAATCCGGTATAATAATAAAAATCGTCCTCTCTTGCTCCTTTTGGGACATAGTCGCCATGAGCTTGAAGGCTAAAGCGGTTCTGTATTGGAATGGTTACAGAGGCGCCTATCCTCATACTTCTGCGCGGCGTGCCCTGATGATCAAAACCACCGATTTTTGTCATATTTCCACCCCACCGGACAGCAACTATGTGCTGTCCGAAAATAGGAGCAGAATAAGACATTGTCAACAAGACCAGGATACTCATGGCGTATTTCATGTTTTG
This sequence comes from Candidatus Latescibacterota bacterium, assembly GCA_965262145.1. Taxonomy (GTDB): domain Bacteria; phylum Latescibacterota; class UBA2968; order UBA2968; family UBA2968; genus VXRD01. The sequence goes on along the minus strand of OZ253501.1, from coordinate 6,093,258 downwards.
CTCCTTATTGGGGCGACGACATGCCCTCATCAAAATAAATATCCCAATACGAGGGTTAATTCATGGACAGTCATCACCACATCTGCATTCTCGCGGCTTTCAGGTGGCACATACTGCGTAAAACCCACCCCTCTCGACTCCAATCCGAGAGACCAATGTTGACCTATAAAACGCTTTAATCCTACCGCAAAGCACATTGCAAACTTCCACCCGTGTCGTAAGGATGGATGGCCCCACTTACGCCTAATCCAACCTCAAAATAGATGCGTAAGGGCTTTCTCTTTCTCAAGCTATAACGATAGGTGGCATACAAATCGCTCACCCAGGCCGAATAACGCACACCTTCATAATCATAATTTGTGCCGACACGACGCGGCTGACCATCATAATCCGCACTGCCATAGCGCACACCAATGGATTGCGTTTCGGTAAAATTGTAGAGCAAATGGGCTCCCAAATACCCGTCTGAGTCCCGGGGTTGTGGGACTAGATCATTGAGAACAAAGTGTCTGTCCAGCGAGAGGAAGACTTCGACGTGCCTGAATTGATCTTGTGCATCGCTGTTTTGAATCGGAAGAAATAGAATGGCGAATACGAACAACACGGTTTTTGCGACCATCGGACCTCTCCTTTTTCAAAACAAATATCCCAATACGAGTGTTAGCTCATTAGCGGTTATTATCTCGTCTGCATTTGCAGACTTTTTTTGTTTGAAGCCTACACCTCTGGATTCTATGCCCAAAGACCAATGCTTGCCCAAAAAACGCTTTATCCCCACAGCAATGGTGAGTGAGAACCTGCCACCTGGATCGTAAGCATCAATAGCTTCGCTTATGCCTACTCCAGTCTCGAGATAAATCCGCACGGATCGTCTTTCCCGCCAGCTATACCTATGTGTGGCAAGCCACTCGACGAGCGAGAGCGGACTCTCATAAGCTATTTTTCCAAAGCGCACACCAATGGATTGTGTTTCGGAAAAATTGTAGAGCAGGTATCCCGCCGTATATCTACTATCGTTCTTTGAAAAGCTCTGATTGAGTATCACATGTCTGCCGAGGGCGACAAAGGCTTCTACGCGCCTTGTGTGCGCCTGAGCAAGAACGGTTTGAGGTGCGAGAATCAGTATTGAAATGACAAGGATAATGCGTGACATGGTAAAAAATTCTCCGTTAATAAAGATTGGGGCAGATGCCCCTTTGCATCTGCCCCAATCGGTGTGGCAAGGCCTCACCCTTGCACATCTTCGTCGGTTCTCCTCATCCGCAGAGTCGCCGCAGAACCGCTGAGGTCAACCTGATTCGGGGTGATACCATCAAAAGGGATTTGGGGTTGATTCCATCTTACTATCAGATCGTCGTCAGTAAAATAGTCCAGGTCCCAAAGCTCCACACTTTTCAAAACCCCTGCAAGACACGTCCCATGCCGGGTTCTTAGATGGTCATAATTGTAATAATACTCCCCTGTCTCATCCACTTCAGGAAGAGACGCATAAAATCGCCTCGGCGCATTTGGACCATTCCAGTAAATCTCCATATAAAGCTCAGGGGCGTCACCAAATTCTTCGCCGGTTTCCCAAATGAGAATGCGTTTTACAGGTTGTAGAATCTGCTGGTGATAGCATGACAGGTGGGGGTTGTTGGTGGAAGAATAATGTGCATAGGCCGGAGAAGTAAAGCTCATTGAGTTCAAGACAGATGTCCACACATTTTCGTATTCGTATTCGTGGACGTGTGGTGTAGATGATATACCCTTATACACCACCATCAAGTCTTCGTCGAAGTTTATCAGCAAAAACGGATAGGGTGCTGTCTGCTTATCTTCCGGCATAGGGAAAGTGATGGTTTGTAAGCTGGCATCCGCGCCTTGCATGATCGTTTCATCACTGATCGGCGTATAGAACACCGGGATTTTTTCAGAAGAATCCCACCCTCCCCCTTCGGGCGTAACGAGCCTTACTTCCAACTCGAACAACGCTTTTGTGGCTTTCAGGATTGCTTCGCCATTAGTTCCTGTGTTTTGAATGATTTGGGACAACGTGCCTGTTATGGCCTTAGAAGATACGGAGTTCTTAAAATCTCCGGACACGGCTGTTAAAAGATGGGGATATTCCGTAACTAATCGTGATATGTGGATGGCCCCCTCGCCGGATTTGGGAACGACCTCGTGAAGAGTGGCTCGTGATTTGGCATCATTCATCGCATGCGCCAAATGATGCGCAATCACTTGAAGGTATTTTTCAGCTTCCTGAGATCCTCCAATGGCCGCTTTGCGATCATCGAAGCTCATATCCTTAAGGGGATCGTAATTTACATTAGTCTGTGGATGGAAGTCGGCATAATTTGAACTCCCAACAGCAGGCTTTGTTCCAACCAATCTTCTGCTGGAGACGCCAGTATCTTTGGAGCAGCTTATCCCTATCCCAAGGCCCACCAGGACGATGAGTGCCGAGACCAGGATACGGCTGTGTATTCTGTTTGTCCTGATTCTTTTTTTCATGACGATTCTCCTATACAGTTTTGAGGTATGACCTGCAAATATCACTGTGGATCTTCGCGGTGTTGCATTGCCTCCTTTCATCTTGAAGGGGTGATATATGGTAGCACGATGAAACTCCGTGACATTGTGGCCCTCCTTTCTTCAAGGTTAGAACAACCTGTTCACCGTATTGTGTTTGGCACTGCTATCTTGCTGCAAAACTTAAGAGCGAAATATGTGCCACTTTAAATCGCATTGGTGACATATATTCCAACTTTCGATATATATCTTTTTATTACAATGATTTATTATCATGAAATTTTTTGGATTTGAAAAATGGGATCTGTAGTAAAAGGGACCAGGTGGGACATTCCTGTCCCACCTGCTGCTATCCGTTGACCAACCATGACGGATAAGAAGTAGAGGCTGGATACTGGAGATTGGGGAATGGATATGGGAGGTTACGAAATGGCTACTGGAGATTGGGGTGGAGGGGCTGACCCTGAAAGCTGATCGCTTGGGCTTCGGAGGGATGGGAACTTAACCCTCTTCTTAAAATATGCAGGGGCAGGCACTGTGCCCGCCCGTCCTGCGATCCAGTCCTGTAGGAGGGAAATCCTTTTCCCGACCCACCAGAGCCATCATCGCGGCTTGGTATGAACCGGCTTGGGGGGCGGCCAGTTGTACCCCGTCGTAGGGGATGGTCCCCGTGCCGTCTCGCCTGTCATCGCGGCATGTTGTTAGCCGCGATCCAGTGGTTTTGCCTGTCATCAACGAAGCATTTTAACAAAAAAAGAACGAGCCAAAAATGACTCGTTCTTTTCATTTTAGTTCAAGGTTTTAGTCAGTTCTCAAGTTCAGAGCGTATAATGGATGCAAGCACGTATGTCGTCTTCTTGAAGGTCGGAAAAATAATCAGAGAGAATCGTCTTAGACGAGATTCCTTCACGCACCAATTCGAGAACATCAACCACGGGAATCCGGGTTCCTGCCACACAAGGCTTACCAAAATGAATTTGGGGATCAACCGCAATCCTGCCTCGATAATCTCCATTGTCCATATCGCTTAAACTCTAATGTAACTTTGGCTCGTTTTCACACACCTGGGCGGTTTCAGTCAGTTCTGAGAGGTAAGACGTAAACCGCAAAGGCACGCCTGTCTCGTCCGGAAATTTTATGATTATACCCTGACGCTCGCAGCGTTGCCTCGCAGTTCCATGTTGCAATGCCCGATATGCTTGACGCCATGCCGGTTGACTGCGGTGGGCACCGGGTCCGCCAACGAGCATATTGGCGTTGGAAGTTGCGAGACAGTGGAACAGCGCGTAGTACGTCGTGCTGACAGCCCTGCGAATATTCGTCTCCCGTGTCCTGCCCTTGCTGTTCGCGCCAGCCAAATCCCGAGCTGTCGCAATAAAATCAAGCGGTTTCAACATTCGCCTCCAGGTGCAGGCGCCGCCACTTGCGATACACATGTTGCCAATCGGATTTCTCGACCCATGACGGGCTGGGGAACTCTTCTATGCCTGCCTCAATCAACTTCGGGCGAATGCGCCTGATGAAGCTGGATGTCCAACTGGAGTCGAGTCGATTCTGATCGCCATCGAAGACAATAATGATGCGAAGATATGTTTCGCCGCTGGCATCAGAACCAAATTCATCGACCATGGGCACCACTACAATGGGATCGAACACGAACTCGTCCGACGAGAAACGTTTCGCAATGGTCTCGCGGACAATAGTTTGGACTTTCTCGTTTTGTTCCTGTGTCATCATAGCGTCTCCGTATAGTGTCTCCGTCAATGTGTAGGATATTCTTCTGCGGATGATATTTTGTGCAATATAGCCCAAATCCAAAAGGGTGTCAACGAGCCGTATTAAACTATGTCCCGCGCGCATTTGGACGCGATAGGCGATTACCCATTACGAGCGGTGATTGCTATAATAAAGGGGTAAGAAAAAAAGGTTGAGTATGAAGGCCATAGTTGCCAAATTCGAAGAGAAAGCAAAAACCATTAAATTATATTCTTCGAGGAGGCAACCATGGCCAAGACTTACCAGCAGACCCCGTATGTAGCTCCCAACACCTTGATCATTGGGATCGATATCGGCAAACAGGTTCACTTTGTCAAGATGATGTTAGATGGTGTAGAAATCGCCGCATTCAAACTGTATAATGAAAGTCATGCCTTTATGTCATTGCTGCACAGAATCCGACAGGTTGAAAAGCAGCATCAGTGTGTATCATCCCTGATTGGGATGGAACCGACGGGGCATTACTGGCGACCATTGGCCTCCTTTCTCCAGTCCCATAAGCAGCCTGTCGTCCATGTTCAGCCCGCTCATGTGCGCTGGTCAAAGGAGATGGCAGATAACAGTCCCTTGAAAACAGATGAAAAAGATGCCGGTCTGATTGCCGAGTTGGTTCGCCAGGGCAAGTATCACAGGGCCTATGTGCCACAGGGTGGGTATGCTCATCTGCGTCAATTAACCTGTATGCGCTATCACAAGAAAGATAAAATCACAGCGGCTAAAAACGTGCTCGTACGCATTCTGGATGTGATTTTCCCTGAGTTCGTGACCCTGTTCAGTGATCTATCAGGCAAAACTGCACGACAGATTCTGCAAACGGCACCTACGCCTTTGCATCTACAAGCCCTTGGTATGAAAAAACTTACGACCCTGATCCGCAAAGCCTCAAATCGTCGCCTCGGCAAGGCCAAAGCCTTGGCTATCCTCGAAGCGGCCAACGCCTCCATAGGCGTGACACAAGGCTTGGAAAGTGCTTGCCTTGAACTGAGACAAACCCTTGAGGTAATAGCGCTTCTTAAAAATCAATTGGAAGAGATTGAAACCCAACTGCAAGCGCACTTACAAAACATACCCCAAGCACGCTATATGCTCTCGATCCGAGGCCTGGGACCCATCACGGTCGCCTCTATCCTGGGCGAAACAGGCCCCTTTCACGCTTATGATGCGCCTGAAAAACTCATCAAACTGGCTGGCTTAAACCTCTTTGAAATCTCATCCGGCAATAAAAAGGGCACACGACGCATCGCCAAACGCGGACGACCGAGACTTCGACGCATCCTCTATACCGCTATCTTTCCCCTCATCTTCCATAATCCGATCTTCCAAGAGGCCTATCACCGATTCAAAAGCGCGGGAAAACCCAGTCAAAAAGCCATTATTGCACTGTGCTCAAAACTCTTACGCATCCTCTTCGCGCTGGTCAAGAAACAAGAAACATTCAACCTAAACTTCAACACCAAGCAGGAACAGGGAGCACAAAAGGGAAAAAAAGCGGCTTAAGCTCCTGAGATGAGCGGGACAGAACAAAGTTGTACATGCGGGCTTTGACCCTGAAACGGTGACATGTTCGCCTCGCTGTCTCAGGAGCTTGAATGAAGCAATTTAAGGGCATAGACCCTCGATGACATACCTGTGTAAAGCCCTGAGACATACCTGTGAGGATCACCCGCTCGACTCTCGTTTTTGGCTCTTTTTTTATTTGACTTTCTTATACCTGTACAACTGCGCACGCGCAAAAGCGGGTTGACACTGCTGTGTAATACGGTACATTGTCTAAACAGCATGACCCATCAAATCGGGGTATCTGTTCTTGCATCACGAATGGAAAACGTGTAGAATGGCCGTAAATATGTTATTGAACAATTCGTCACCTGAATACCAGGTTGGAAACCAGTCGATTGCAAGTGATAAGTGATATTCTCAAGACCGAGAGATTCTCGAGATGGCTCGATGGTTTGCGCGACCTGCATGCAAGAGCACGCATCCAGGCCCGTATCGAGCGACTCGCGATGGGCAATCCTGGAGATGTAAAGTCAGTTGGAGAGGGAGTCTCAGAATTGCGGATTGACTATGGGCCTGGCTATCGAGTGTACTATACGAAACGCGGGCGCGAGGTTATCATCCTTCTTGCAGGAGGCGACAAGCGCACGCAGAACCGCGATATTGAGACAGCCCTTCGTCTCAAACGAAATTTGTAGGAGCAGATGATGACCAGGACCAAAACAACGCGCTATGATGTCGCCGAGCACTTGCGAACGCCCGAGGAGATGGCGGCGTACTTAGAAGCCTGTTTTGAGGAAGCGGATGGCGATGCGGCCTTCATCGCCAAAGCATTGGGCGATATTGCCCGTGCCAAGGGCATGTCTCAGATCGCTAAAGATGCCGGTCTGTCCAAAGATAGCCTCTCCAAGGCTCTATATGGAGAGCAATCGCCGAGCTTTGATACCATTCTGAAGGTGGTGAACGCTCTGGGGCTGAAGCTGTGCGCGGAAGCTGTTGACGGTTAAGAGCAAGCCTTATCAACGGGTTCATAGTTAGGGGGGTCATTATTCATCTCCTAATATTTCAGACATTTTGCAAGTTGGGTAAAAAAGGAGATACTAGATGGTGTTTCCTTTTTCGAGAATATTTGTTTCTAAATAAAAAAAGCACGCTCTAAACAGAGCGTGCTTTCTCATTTTTGTTTGTAGAAATACTATTTAATCCCTGATACCCGCAGCCGCATAAACGCCCTTGCCAGTGCGGTTTGTGCGCGTTCTACATCTACGTCTGGCGTGCGATTGTTCAATCGCCCTTGTGCTCGGTCTCGCGCTGCGCGAGCGCGTTCTGTATCGATCTCATCGCCAAATTCAGCGGCTTCTGCCAGGATTGTTGCACCATCACCCGATACATTGGCGAATCCGCCGCTGATGGCGAGGGTGCGCTCGGTGCCGTCTGCTTCTCGGAGACCGACCCGACCAATGCCCAGTGCGGCCAGCATGGGCTGGTGACGCGCCAGTACGCCAAAACTGCCGTCAACACCCGGCGCTTGAAAATGCTCAATTTCGCCAGAGTACACGGTTTTTTCAGGTGTTACGATGTCTAATTGAAAAGAGGCCATTAAAGCGTTTTCGCTTTCTCCACTGCTTGCTCAATTGGTCCGACCATGTAAAATGCCTGTTCGGGCAAGTCGTCGTGTACGCCTTCGACCAGTTCCTTAAAGCCGCGCACGGTGTCATCTACGTTCACATATTCACCGGGAATACCCGTAAATACTTCACCCACTGTAAAGGGCTGTGTCAGGAATAGCTGGATGCGTCGTGCGCGCGCTACGACGATGCGGTCTTCGTCTGATAATTCGTCGATACCCAGAATTGCGATGATTTCGCGCAGGTCGCGGTATCGCTGCAAAATCTGCTGCACTTGTTGTGCCACATTGTAGTGTTCATCGCCCACCGCGCGGGGGTCGAGGATACGCGAAGAAGAGGCAAGCGGATCCACGGCGGGATACAGCACCTGGTCGGCGAGAGCGCGGTCGAGCACAATGCGTCCGTCGAGGTGGGAAAATGCCGTGACCACGCCGGGGTCGGTGTAGTCGTCGGCGGGAACATAGATGGCCTGGACTGATGTAATGGATCCCTTTTGCGTGGTCGTAATGCGCTCCTGCAAGCCGCCCATCTCGGTTGCCAGGGTCGGCTGATAGCCCACGGCCGATGGCATGCGGCCCAATAGTGCGGATACTTCTGCGCCCGCGAGAATAAAGCGGAAGATGTTGTCGATAAATAGCAATACGTCCTGGCCGTGTTCATCGCGGAAGTTTTCCGCCATTGTCAATCCGGTCAGTGCCACGCGCTGGCGTGCGCCGGGCGGTTCATTCATTTGGCCGAAGACCATGGCGGTTTTGTCGATCACATCGGCTTCGATCATTTCGAGCATCAGGTCATTGCCTTCGCGCGTGCGCTCGCCCACGCCGGCAAATACGGAATATCCGCCGTGTCCCGAAGCCACGTTGTTGATGAGTTCTTTTAATATCACGGTTTTACCCACGCCCGCTCCGCCAAATAGGCCCAATTTACCGCCGCGGGCAAACGGGCAGATCAGGTCCATCACTTTGATGCCTGTTTCGAGCACTTGATCGGATGTCACCTGTTCTGAGTGTTCGGGGGGATCGCGGTGCAGGGGCAGCCGCGGCGTATCATCGGGCAGGGGACCTTTGCCGTCGATGGGGTCGCCAATCACATTGAACAAGCGTCCCAAAACATTTTCGCCTACGGGCACTGTGATAGGCCCACCCGTATCCACTACTGCGGTGCCGCGCACCAGTCCGTCTGTGGAATCCATTGCAACACAGCGCACCATACTCTCGCCCAGATGTTGCTGTACTTCGAGCACCAGCCGGGGGTCGGTATTTTCGACTTCTAATGCATTGTATATGGGGGGCAGGTCGCCTTCAAATGCCACATCGATGACAACGCCCACGATTTTTTTGATCATACCCTGGTTCATAATTGGCCTCTCCACTACTGGGCAACGGCTTCGGCGCCGCCGATAATATCCATCAGTTCCAGCGTAATTGACGACTGGCGTTCTTTGTTCATTTCGCGGGTCAATTCTTCGATTACATCACCCGCGTTTTTGGTCGCATTGTCCATTGCGCGCATCCGCGCGGCCTGCTCACCGGCGTTGGATTCCAACAGGGCACGCCACACCTGAAAATTCACATGGCGCGGGACCAGTGTCTCCAACAACACTTCCGGCGATGGTTCAAACAAATAAACACCTGTTGCTTCGCCTTCGCGGGGTGCAATGGGCAACAATTGTTCTGAAACGGGCTGTTGTTGTGCGACTGAGACAAAGGCATTGTAATTGAGCATCACGCGATCGACTTCACCCGATAAGAACCGATTCACCGCGTCTTCGGCGATAGAAATAGCCGATGCAAAGGACAGGTCGCGAAACACATCTTCATAGTCATTTAGGATTTCGCAATTGCGATTTCTAAAAAAACTGCGCCCTTTGCGCCCCACTGCAATCACGCCATCATCGGGGGACAGGGCATTGAGCGCGTGGCGACAGGAATTGGTGTTAAAACTGCCGCACAAACCGCGATCAGAGGTCAGTACAATGAGAGCTGTGCGGTCGATCGCGCGTTCTGTCATCAGCGGATGTGAAAGCGATCCCATGCTGCTGAGACGCTGTAACACGCGATCCAGTTGCTGTGCATAGGGCCGCGCAGCCGCAATGGCTTCTTGTGCCCGTCGCATGCGAGCCGCTGCCACGAGTTGCATGGCATTGGTCACGCTTTGAATATTTTTGATGCTCGCAACGCGCGTTCTCAGTTGTCTTAATGTTGCCACATCTGGTCCTTTTTAGCGGGCGGGCACGGGGGCACCGCCCCTACAGGCGATGATCGTGTCTGTGTAGGGGACGGTCCCTGTGCCGTCCCTAATTTTTATACCGAAACGCGGAAGCCGCGCTTAAAGTTCTCGATGACTTCTGTGAGCTTTTCGACATTTTCATCGCTCAATTCTTCGCTTTCGCGGATTTCTTTCATCAACTCACTATGGCCTATATGCGCCAACAATTCTCGCTCGAAGCGACGCACGTCTTCCGTGGGCAAATCATCGACCAGATTGGCGGCAAAAAGTGCCACGGTGAGTTCTTCCAACGACATCGGTGAATATTGATCTTGCTTGAGAATTTCGATTAACTTCTCGCCGTGGTTCAACAGATTTCGCGTTGAGACATCCAGGCCCTCTGTGCCAAACATCGCAAAGGATTTGACTTCGTTGTAGCGCGAGATATCGGCTTTGATTGTTCTGGCAACGGCTTTCATCGCGCTCGTTTGTGCCGAACTGCCCACACGCGATACCGACGCACCCACATCCATGGCAGGGCGGATACCCGCGTAAAACAACTCGGGTTTGAGCAAAATCTGCCCATCGGTAATCGATATTACATTGGTGGGCACAAAGGTCGATACATCGCCTTCCAGAATTTCGATTACGGGCAATGCGGTGAGCGAACCTCCGCCCTCTGCATCACTCATCTTGGCGGCGCGCTCGAGCAGGCGCGAGTGCAAGTAAAATACGTCGCCGGGATAGGCTTCGCGGCCCGGCGGCCGGCGCAATATCAGAGACATCTCGCGGTAAGCCCACGCTTGTTTGGATAAGTCATCGTAAATAATCAGCGCGTGCTCGCCCTTATCGCGGAAATACTCGCCCATTGAGCAGCCCGAATAAGGGGCCAGGAATTGAAGCGGAGCGGGTGCACTGGCCGTAGCCGATACGACAATGGTGTATTCCATTGCGCCATTGGCCTCCAGTTCGGCCACGACTTTGGCTACTGTCGAAGCCTTTTGCCCAATGGCGACATAGATGCACTTTACATCGCTGTTTTTCTGGTTGATGATGGTATCGACGCCAATCGCTGTTTTGCCCGTTTGTCGGTCGCCGATGATCAATTCGCGCTGTCCCCGCCCGATTGGCACGGTTGAATCGATTACTTTCAATCCGGTCATCAGGGGTTCGGTTACGGGCTGTCGGTCAATGACGCCCGGCGCCTTGCGCTCAATGGGAAGTACTGCTTCGGCGTCAATCGGACCTTTGCCATCAATCGGCACACCCAGTGGGTTTACCACGCGGCCTAAGAGGGCTTCGCCCACGGGTACTTCGGCAATGCGTTGGGTGCGTTTGGCCTCGTCGCCTTCGCGGATCAATGTATCATCGCCAAACAACACACAGCCCACGTTGTCCTCTTCGAGGTTGAGCGCCATCCCAATAACGCCATTGGGAAACTCGACCAGTTCACTGGTCCGCACATTGCCCAATCCCTGCACGCGGGCCACGCCATCACCCACTTGCTGTACGGTGCCGCTTTCATAGACATCTATTTCAATCCTGGAGTCCAGGATCTGCTGTTTGAGCAGTGTCGAAATTTCGTCGGGGCGAATCTGTAAATTCGTCGCCATTGTTCTGCCTACCTTCTTTTAATCGGACATTAGGCGATGTCGCAATCGATTGAGTTGCGTCGCCAGCGTGCCATCAAATACACGGTCACCGAGTCGCACCACAAACCCGGCCTTTAATTGTTCGTCTATTGTCGTTTCCAATCGCACCTGTTTGCCAGAATAGGTCGAGAGCTTTGCAATCAATTGCACTTCCTGTTCAGAGGACAGGGGCGCAGCAACCGTCACCTGCGCTGTGGCCTGACCGCGGCGGTCTTCCAATACGGATAGGAAATCCGATAGCAACTCGGGCAACACGCGCTCGCGGCGGTTATCGCAAAGCAATAGCAAAAATCTGAGGGTTATATCCTCGATTTTTCCGGCGAGCAGATTGTTCAATACCGCGCGCTTTTGTGCGGATTGCATCATCGGATCTGCGACAAATCCTCGCAGGTCTTCCGAGGTGTGCAATAAGTCCAACAATGCCTGCACATCGGCTTCAACCCGATCCAATACCCCGCTGTCTTGCGCGGCATCGATCAATGCGCTGGTATATCGGATGGAAACGGCTGACTGGCTCACAAAAAACTCCCGAACTCAGGGATGTTCAGTTTTGCTGTGTATCTGGCATGCGGTTGATGAAATCATCTACGATTTTTTTGTTGTGCTCATCGTCCAAATTTTCCTCCAACAATTGTCCGGCAGCGAGAATGGCCAGTTCGGCTGTTTGCTGACGCAATGTCTGGAGAGCCTGATTGCGCTCTTGTTGAATGGTGCGGCGCGCCTGTTCGAGAAGCTGTTGGGCGTCGGCTTCAGCGCGTGCTTGCACGTCCCGGGCAATCTGCTCGGCGTCTTCGCGCGCTTTGTTAATCGCAGCCTGCGCCTCGGCCTGTGCCTGTGCGAGTGCCTGCCTGTTTTCTTCGGCGGACCTTTCGGCTTCGGCACGCGCTTTATCGGCTTGCTCGAGTGCTTCGCGGATGCGCGTTTCTCGCTGGTCGAGTGCCGACAATAACGGTCCCCAAACAAATTTCTTCAAAACGAGCAAAACGAGCACAAATGTGATGAGCGTCCAGATGATCAAGCCGGGGTTTGGACTCAACAAATCCATTGTTATGTCTCTCTTTCACCGCGTCCTGTTTGAGCGGTTTATTTAAATACCAGCAACACGCAGATCACCACGCCGAATAATGCCACACCTTCGACCAGTGCTGCAGCAATAATCATCGTTGATCGAATATCGCCAACTGCTTCGGGCTGACGAGAGATGCCTTCTACTGCACCTCGACCAATTTGACCGATGCCCACGCCAGCGCCCAGTGCGGCCAACCCAGCACCAATACCAGCGGACAAATAACCGTAAGCTTCAGCGCCAAGACCTTCCACAGTACTCCTCCTTGTGAGTTGATACAATCAATGCTCCTGATGAATACACAGGCCCACAAACAGGGCGGTCAGGAGCGTGAATACATAAGCTTGAAGAAAAGCGATGAAAATTTCCAACATGTACATTGCCAGTGCAAAAGCGATGGCAATGGGGGCGACAAAATAACCGAGAATAAAAATGATGCCGATCAAAGACAATATTACGACATGACCCGCCAGCATATTGGCAAAGAGTCGAATGCACAGGGCAAATGGTTTGGTCAATAGGCCCAGGAGTTCCAGCGGGATCATGAGCGGTAGCAATACTATTGGCAAATTGGGGGGGATCAAGCCTTTGAAAAAGCCGAATAAGCCGTTGTGTTTGATCCCCGCGCCGAGCATCATTGCAAACGAAATACCTGCCAGTGTGGCCGTTACATTGATATTGCCGGTTGGGGTTTGTCCAAAGGGTATTAATCCCAATAGATTGCAGAACAGGATAAAGAAAAAGACCGTCATTAAAAACGGCATGTATTTCGGCCCGTCCCGTTCTCCCAGGTTGGGCACGGCGACATCGTCGCGGATAAATATGGCGATGGCTTCAATCGCATTGGCAAAGCCCGAGGGGATGAGACCGCGTCGTTTTGTAGAAATAGTCAGGGTAAGAATGAGAAATAGCGAGGCGACCCACATCATGACCAGGTGGCCGGTAATGGACATATCGATGCCAAAAAACTCAATATGGGGAAGGGGGATATGGAGTGGACCGAGGTGAAGCTCGTGATGGTCTATGATATGCTCGAGGATGAAACTGCCGCCGCTTTGCTGCTCCTCTGCCTGTGCTGCCATCCGTCAGACTCCTGAATTATTGGCTTTGTCGGGCGGGCGCCCGACGAAGAACCGAATCTCTAAAATCTGGAACACTACATAAAATAAAAATAATGAAAGAGTCAAGCTAAAAACGTGAAGTTTGCCTAATTTTAGAGCGACAAAAAAGAAAATCAGTACAATAATTAGGCGAATCCCCATTCCGCCGAATACGACGGTCATAAATGTGCGGTTATCCCGGCGCATGCCCCACAATGCGAGCCATGCACCGGCGAGTGCATTTAGTGTGCATATCGCACAACCAATCCCTGCGGCAATGATTACATTTGTCCCCTGCCACAGGTAGAGTGGGTACCCTCCGAGGACCCACAATGCCAACAAGACCACGGCAATTTGTTTGACAAAAGACCTCACGCATCTTCCTCCGATTTGCGGTCCATTTTTAAGACGGCCTTAAAGAAGTGGTAAAATCCCGCGGCAATGCCTATCAGACCGCCGATCAGGGTCAATAGAGGCGAGGTATCAAATTTGCCATCTGCCCAATGCCCGGCAAATATACATAGCAATATTGTCACGATAAGTTGAATGCCCAGGGTTAAATAGGGACCGACACTGCGATAGGCTTGGCCGAGTGATGAGGATTTGTCAGGGTTGTGTTTATTCATTTTGGAACCTTTACCAATGGTGAACCGAATGCCCGCTGCCCGGAAACCAGATTGTATCTACCGTCGCGGAGATTGCCACGCCGAGGATAAACCCGACGAGAATACCGAGAAATAATGGCTGGCCTTTGCGGTATAGCGCGATGCCGCCGATTTGCAAGATGAGCAGCTTGCACAACCATACGAGAAAGATCGTAAAGATCGTTCCCCGCACGGCCTGGGTTTCCATGATGGCAAATCCAACGGGATGCAATGGCCACCAGGATACGCGATACCGCAACAATGTCAAAAGTGCCATTCCGGCTGCGCCAAAGCCGAAAAATCCAATCCGCTTCCAGTCGGGTGGGTTAAAGGTTTGCATCTGTCGAATCCAGTAGTCAAAGATCCGCGGATGCGTGCGAAACTCAAATGCTCTGAAATTATACGCGCCTGTCTCATAGCCCAGATACAGTGTAAATGCCACCGATGAAATGGCCGCTGCAATGCCTGCCAATACCAGGGCAGTCGCCACCATGCGTTTGCGTCCTTTTATGGCTGCTGTAATCCACGAACAATGCGCCATGCTGGCCATGACGAGACTTTTGGCGTCTGTAAAATACGCAAAAGAGAATGCAAAATTTGCCATGCTCGCCGCCGGGATATTCGCCGAGCCGAGGGTGTAAAGCGCGAAGGTTGGGGGCATCATGGAGCCGCGCAAATACACCAGTCCGCTTTCGGCAATGACCCGGGCTATGCCCACATATAATATTCCCATGCCGATTAAGAAGGGTACAATTACATACCAGGCCATGCCCGCGGTGTGCAACCACCCGATCATGAATAACAATCCGATCAGGCCACCTATGCCCGCTGTGCGGTAGGACATGAGTTCTTCGGAGTCGTCTAATTTCTTTCGGCCTCGGATGGCATGCCAAACGCCTTTGAGGTGTTCGCGTCCCATCCACAGTCCCCAGCACAGCATACATGCGAGTGCTCCAAATGCTTGCCAGGCATTGGCTGCGTGTGTTGAGGACCACAATCCAGGGGTTCCAATGGTATATCCGATTCGGTTAAAGGTATAGACTTCGGCGACGACGAGGAGATAGAAAAACCAGATCGAGAACAATACTTCCAGGCTGGTCCAGTAGGCAAATCCCGCGATAAAAAATTGTATTCCGATATAAAAATATCGATCTGGAATATATCGGCTAATATGCAAAAATGTGACGCCGTCGCCTGCTCGCGTGATTGGGATTTTTGGAAAATCGGGCATGAAATACGATAGGATATTCCAGCATATTACGGTCAGTGGAATTGCCATGCCGATCCAAAATGCCGGGCGTCCTACGAGCGGAGGCCATACTTTCTCCTTTTCTTCTCGTACGAGTTCCAACGCGACCTGAGCCGCGGGAAATGGCAGTTTTTCATATTCGGACCATTGTCTTCGCAAAATCACTGCGATGCACAAGCAGGTCCAGGTAATTGCACCGGCAAATGCAAACCACCAGAACAGCGGGCCTACCCAAACTTCCCACGGTATTTCGCGGCCGGGCGGCAGGCCTTCGAAGAAGAGGCGCATCGCCCCGTTTTCATCTGTGGGGAACAGCCACTCAGGTAAATAAGGATGCAAAAATTCGGACCAGCGATTTTGCGCCGAGGCAAAATAATAGGGGGTTGCCAAATGCCCCATTATCAGTCCGGTAAAATTCATCAGGGGAAATAATGCGCCTACCAGCCCCATGGAAAATACCACGGCCATTTCGAGGGGCGAAAACGCGGCACGGGGCCAGTATTTTCGCAATAATACGTTCAGCCCCAGCGATAGCAGAACAAATGGGATCATGAGTGCCATCGCCATGTAGCTGAATACCATCTGGTTGATGTGAATTACATAGAGTCCGTAGATGGGCCAGGTATTCACAGTCACGACCAGTCCCAACCCCAGCAAGACACAACGCAGGGTTACGCGGTCGCGATTGGGCAAGGCTTCGGTGTTGTTTACGGGTTGTGCGAGTGCCATGGGATGTATGATTAGAAAAAAAAGTTTGTTTATTAACCAGAGGTTTGATTGTCATTGCGGCATGGTTTTAGCCGCAATCCAGTCTATCAGGCAAAACAACTGAAAAGAAAAGCATCATAAAAATTTGGATTGTGGTCAAGAGTTCCTTTTTTTAAGAATATATACAATAGCCCGAATCTCAAACACCTGACAGAGACAAACAAATGCCGTCAAGAAAAGTGTTTGAATTTAGCACATTATTGCTTTATCTTCTTCAGCAAAGAAGATATTTACCCATGTAGAGGAGGTAAAATTAAAAGGACTCTATGCCGTTCTTCACTCCGGCAACTACAATCTTGACCACGCTATTGTTCCTCTCCCTCTATCTTAATTGATTATTCGCAAGTTATTCGTGTATAAGCAGCCACGATTTTTGCTACTATCAAGGATAAAGGGAGATTTTTATATATTTCCCGAACAGCCAGAAAGGAGGTTCTTAATGTTTGCATGGTGCGAAAAAGTTCACTATGGAGACTGTCTAAAAGTAATGTCGAAATTTCCGGACAACTCTGTTGATTTGATTGTCACGTCGCCGCCCTATGCAGATGCACGCAAACACACCTATGGGGGCATATCTCCCAATGATTATGTGGAATGGTTTTGTGGCCGCGCGGAACAGATGTTCCGTATTTTGGCACCTCATGGGTCGTTTATCCTAAATATCAAAGAAAAGGCAGTGAATGGGGAGCGCCACACCTATGTTCTTGACCTGATCTTGGCACTTAAACGGGAAATCGGTTTCCGATGGGTTGAGGAATATCTCTGGCACAAGACAACAGCGGCACCGGGGAAGTGGAAATATCGGTTTCGGGACTCTTGGGAAAGGTTATTACACTTCTCAAAGAGTGCAGAAATAAGAATGAATCAAGATGCTGTAAAGGTGCCAGCAGGTGATTGGACAAAGACGCGCTTGGCAAATATGAGCGCGAATGATCGTGAGAGACGGGAATCTGCAACCGGTTCCAACATTGGGCGAAAGATATCTGCTTGGGAAGGTCGCCCAATGGTTTATCCAAGCAATGTCCTACACCGCCCGCCAGTGTGTCATAACACGGGTCATAGTGCCGCCTTTCCTGAATGGCTACCCGAATTCTTTATCAAACTTTTCACCAATGAAGGTGATGTCGTCCTTGATCCCTTTCTCGGTTCTGGTACGACTTATCGTGTTGCAGAACGCCTGAAACGTGTCCCTGTTGGTATCGAGATCGACAAAACCACCCCGATGAGGATAGAGAGCAATGCTTGTCTGGATTTCGGATGAGAAACTGTCTGACGAGATAAATACCTTATTAAAGCGAGCGCAAAACGCGTGGGAAAAAGCAGAGGAACGCCGTATCCACAATGTCATTGACCCTTTTCAGTCCTTGGTTATCGCCTCTGTCTTTGACATTCGGAAGCGAGATGAACTATCCTATACGCAACGTGTAGAGTCAGCCATAAGGGGGCTTTCTAATGCAATTGGCAATTTTCACCAACAGATTCTTGGAAGTGTAGATGGTTGGGAGAACCATGATGCGGGCTATGATCTTGAATGTTCTACTTGCAGGATTGTCGCTGAGGTAAAAAATAAGTGGAACACTATGAATGCACCCAATAGGTACCAAGTTGAAACAGACCCTAAGGACGGCTGTCCGGCAGAAATCAGGAAATTGGACAGGATATTTGGTTCTGGTGATTCCCAGGCATCCACAGCGTTACCAAAAACCACTCTCTGAAGGAAGAAATCTTTTTGAGATTGATGGTGCATCGTTCTATGAACTCGTCACAGGGGACCCAAATGCCATCCATGATCTACTTGATAAACTCTGCGATGCGATTACGCCATCCAGCGATATCGCTGACTATTGCCGACAGATTATGATGGATTCTTTACCGCCAAGGATAAACGGCTAAACGGAAAAATCACAGAGGGAATGGAAATGCCTAATTCTGGCACCTTTGTATATAGTCCCCTTTTTTTTACCATAGCCGAGTAAAGAAAAGCCTAAAAATGGATGATAGAATGTTTGGTATTCCCTGTCCTGAATGCGGCAAGGGAACGATTGAGCCTGTGCGATTTGTTTTACCGACGTCTTGAAGAGGTACAGCGAAGCCTGGTTTGAATTGCATCTCTTTATTTTTTATAGAAGTCTTATTGACACATAACATGGTCACAAAATCAACAAAATAATGAGGCACGTCATAAGCTGATGTGCCTCATTATACTTGTATTTTAAAAACCCCAAGTGGAATTTTTTTGTCACTTTGGTATATAATTCCCAAAGAAAAAGCAGGCCATGAATCGCGTCGATGACCTGCTTGAACAAGCTTGCTTTACAAGGCTTACTTATCAAAACCTGATTGCTTCCTGTACCGCGTGAAAAATGGTGTGCTCATTTATTGTTTGTCGCACTTCCATTTTGGTCCGTCTCATTCTCGACAAAAGGCGGTTGCGGGAGATCGGGGTGTTCAGTGCTAACTTTCTTAAACCATTTAAGCCACTGGTTATACACTTCCTGCTGTCCTTCCTGCCGTCCCTCCTGGCGTTGTTTTGCGCGGTATTTTTCGACTGAAATAAGCATAAGATTGACCCCCTCTATAATAAAGAATGCTAAGGTGATAGCAGAAAGGCCTACTGGGCCAATAGCCTCTATTGCATTAACGATTGTTTTGTAAAGGTCATTTTCAATGCTCTGCCAAACAACAAATGCTAGTGAAGGATAGAAGAATACCGAGGCTAAGAATATCAACCATGTTCTCTCTGTGTCTCCAGTGCTCCAAATAGACACTCTTTCGTCGTCTGTTTTATCTGCCATCCTGTCACAACCTCTTGCTTAGATATACTTCTCCTTTATGAATATAAAAGAAATAGATTTCTAACACAATTCAGAACTTGACCTTGGGGGTAACGCTATCACTCTTCACTTAGCGTTAAACGCAAAATCACATCGGGCTGGTTGAGGACCACGTACACGGCGCCATCTGGTCCGGATATAGCCTCGCGCACCCGCCCCGCGTTTTTCAGTATGACTTCTTCGTGTATGACGCGATCTCCGTGAACGGATAACACCCGCACATCTTCGTATTTTAAGGATGCTACCAGCAATTTGTTTTGCCATTTGGGGAACATGTTACCACGATAAAAATTGATGCCGCAGATGGCGATTGATGGCCGCCAAAAAAGGGTTGGTTGTTCCATTCCCTGTTGGTGCATGCGTTCGGATACAATTGTGCCGTTGTAGTTGAGGCCGTAGGTAATTTCAGGCCATCCGTAGTTTTTTCCTTTGGCAACGACATTTAGTTCGTCACCGCCCATTGGACCGTGTTCGCCATCCCATATTTTTCCCGTGACCGGGTTGACTGCCAGACCCTGGGGATTGCGGTGGCCATAGGAATAGATCGTTTTGAGTGCGCCGTCTCGTCCTACGAACGGATTGTCTTTGGGTATGCGTCCGTCTGTGTGGATGCGGTGAACTTTGCCGTTTGGTCGGGTCAAGTCCTGTGCCTGGTTTTGCGCGCCCCGGTCTCCAATTGCAAAGTAGAGGTATCCGTCTGCGTCAAATACGATGCGACAGCCGTAGTGATGCCGGGTGGTGCTATAGGTTTCATGTGGGGCTTCGTAAATGACTTCTTGATTGATCCAGGTATTGTTCTCGATGTGACCGCGCACGATGCGCGTCATTGCAGGGGATCGGCGCCGTCCTTCAACGCGGGCGATCTCATGGCTATAGGCGAGGTAAATCCATCCGTTTTCAGAGTAATTCGGATCTATTGCCACGTCCATCAATCCGCCCTGTCCTTCGGGAACCACCTGGGGCGTTCCCGCAATGGGGTCGAGGAGTTGTCCGTTTTTTACCATTCGCAGCGAGCCTGGCCGCTCGGTAATCAATGCTGTTTGTGGGTCGAGAAAATCGATTGCCCAGGGGATTTTTAGACCCTGGACCCAGATATCGACATTGATATCGTAGTCCAGTGTTTGGATAAAGTCGGGTGGCGGGGGTTTGGGTTGTCCCACTTCTTTTTCTTGTTGTTCGATGAATTCTACGATCATTGCAATCTGCCTGTCTGTGAGCTGTTTTCCATAGCTCGGCATGCCCAAATCGGGAAGTCCATTTTTGATGTTGCGGATGCGATAGCCGCGTCCATCTCCGTATTTCCAGATGCCATCGACCATGCTCGGTGCATTGCCCCCTCTCAGGTTGGGACCGTGACACTGCGCGCAATATGTCGCGTACAGTGCTTTTCCATCCTGTGCAAATACCGGGTGATGTAATGCGCTCAAGATACAGATTAGAATAAAGTGTTTCATGCGGTTTCTCCTATGGTTGAGGCACAGTATTTTTATTTGTGGTATCCAATTTACAGTGAAGTTTTTATTATTTCAACTAAGATAGGCACAATGCCGAGATTTGTATTGTCTGACATACTGGGAAATGTTACCTTTTGACACATTGTTCCCATAATGTGAGTTCGCATATTTTGATTGCTGACGATTAGAAAATCGGTGTGGTGTGGAGAAAGGAGATAGCATGGCGGATCACCTGGAAATGATCTATAAAAAATATGTCAAACCCTTGTCCACGGCAGAGCGTATTCGCCTATTGGAAATGACGGTTCAGGAGTTGGCACATACCGCTCCACAGGTCCCCGTGAAGTTGAAGACGCAAAAAAAAGAAAAGGTGCTGGAAGCACTGGCACAGACACACGGCATTTGGAAAGACGACGAGGGAATTGCGGCAGCTTTTCGAGAAGTTGAAAAGGAATGGGATGAATGGCAGAAGAAAATCGAGGCGTATTGATTGATACGTCCATTTTGATTGCCCATCTGCGAGGCAGATTATCCCTTCAAGAACTGGTGCAGGATTACGACCGCGTTTACATCAGCGTCGTCACGCTCTATGAACTGGAATACGGTGCTGCCAGGGCAGGGAGAATATCTGATTTTCATCGTTTTCAGCCGCTAATCCAGCCAATAGTACTTCCACTGACATACGCCGATGCGGAGCGTTCCGCCCGAATGAACGGTGCATTGGCTCGAAAAAATCAGCAAATTGGTCCCAACGACGCGCTTATTGCAGGCACGGCACTACAGCATGGGTTGGCATTACTGACCCTCAACGTAAGGGAGTTTAGTCGCGTTTCCAACTTAAACGTAATCCATGCGCGATAATTTCATGAACACACAACAAGAGACGGGTAGAGAATTGTCATATTCTCTACCCGTTTTTACGTTTCTGGATGGATGCGGTTGAAGGGATTATAGATTCGCAAGGCGGAGTTACGAGGTAAGCGAGGCACGCGGAAAAATCCGATCCATTCAGAACCAGCATCAGTGTGCGGCATTCCTTATTGGTGCGTTTCTCCAATGCGATGTGGTGGGAAAGATACAATCCTGTCTTTATGGGTTTTTTTCCTTTGTCTAAGGCGTTCGACAATCTGTTTGAAGTCATAGTTGCAGTCTTCAGCGATTTTCTTGCGAACAGAATGTATTTCCTCTACAATCGGATCTCTCCACATGGCTATTCTCCTTAAAAATTTTTATGTACATGTGTCAAGATAAAAGGGGCGCGAGTTCGCGGTCGAGCAGTCGCTCGAGGCTGGGTTTGATGTGCCAGAAGTCGCGCATGGTGCAATACTCCTGAACGAGGGTTGAATCACTGGTTCGGGAGGTTTTTTTTGCGCGAATGAGGAGGTTTTTGGGCGTGTGTTTGGAGTCGATAAATTCTATGAGTTCGGTGCGATAGCCCAATATTCTCAGGATTTGTGCGCGGCAGGCGTCGGTGAGGATGTCGGCGGTGCGCCCTTTGAGGATGCCGTGCGCCATTACGGGTGCGAAGACAGATGCGTCGAGTTGTGGGCGCAGTTCATGCTGGCAGCAGGGCGCAGCGAGGATGACGGGGCTGTGCCACTGTACGGCGCGGGCAATGGCGTCGTCGGTTGCTGTGTCGCAGGCGTGCAGGCTAAAGACGATGTCGGGCGGTGTTTGGGGTGTGAAGTCGGCGATGCTGGATTCGCGAAAGGCGAGGTCTGTCCAGCCGAGGTCGCTGGCGAGGGCGCGGCATTTGGCGATGAGGGATGGGTTGTGGTCAATGCCAATGAATCGCGCGGGGATGTTCCGGATGTTGTTCAGGTAGTGATAGGCTGCAAATGTGAGATACGCGCTGCCGCAGCCGCAGTCTATGAGGGTGAGGGGGTGATTTGTTTCTGGTATGACGGGTTGTAAGTGGCCGAGAAAGGCGTTGATCTGTTTGAATTTGTCGCGCATGGATGCACGCACGCGCCCGTTGTGATCCATGATGCCGAGGCCCTGTAAAAAGGCGTCTGGATGGTTGTCGGATAGGGGATGGTGTTTGACGCGGTTGTGCGATAGCGCGGGTTGGGTATTTGGACGCGAGGGTTTTGCGCGGTTGAATAATGCGCGGCCTTTTTTGCTGATGCGAATGTGGAGGTCTTCGCGGCTGGTTTGTACGTGGATTTGTGTGAAGGGCAAGGTCAGTAGTTCGTCGAGCGCGGTGTTCGCGTCGGTTAGCGGGATGTTTTCCGTGATGTCTTGTGTGCGGCTAAATCGCGCGATCTGGAGGTGGGGCGCGTTTTTGATCTGGACCAGGCGGACGGCGATTTTGTTCCAGATTGTGCCACGACGCGGATGGCTCAGGGTAAGCCTGAGAAAGGTCTCGGGGTTTGATACCGCGTCGAGTATGGCGGTTTTGTAATTTGTTTCACACGGCATACGCGATGGATCCGTCTTCTCGCCTTGGTGTATCTGTTTTGGTCAAAGGGGCAAAGGGCGTGTCGGGGATTTTGGCATTGTCGAGTTCAACGCCAAGGCCAGGGGCTTCGGGAAGGGGGATATAACCGCCTTCGCGTTTGTGAGCGCATCTGTACACGGCGTTGTGTTCGCTTTCGTCGTTTTTGGAGTATTCTTGTGTGATGAAATTGGGGATGCTAACGTCGAGGTGAAGGGATGCGGCTGTGCCCAGGGGGCTGAGAAAGTTGTGGGTGACGACTGCGCAGTGATAGGATTCGGCAATGGCGGCGATTTTTTTGCAGTGGGTCAGGCCACCTGCCAGCGCTATGTCTGGGCGCACGTATTGGGGACCGCCGTGTTCGAGGAGTTCGCGAAATTCCCATATTGTGGTAAAGCGCTCGCCATTGGCCAGGGGAACGGGAATGCGTTTGGCGATTTCTGCCTGGGTGGTGATGGTGTCTATCTGGATGGGGTCTTCCATAAAGTAGAGGTGATAGGGCACGAGGGCTTCGCCCAGAGCAACGGCGACCATTGGGGTGAGTTTGCGGTGGACTTCCACGATGAGATCTACATCGGGTCCGGCGCCTTCGCGGGCAGCGGCGACGATTTCGACGGCGGTTTGAATGATGCGCGATTGCGCTCGATTTTGGTATCCGGCTGTGATCGGATCAAATTTGATCGCGGTAAAGCCTTCGGCAACGGCGGCTTTTGCATTTTCATACATTTTTTCGGGTGTGGGACCGCCCGCGAGGAGGTGCAGGCGAATTTTGTCGCGGCAGTTGCCGCCCAGTAGTTCCCAGACGGGGACTTGAAAGTGTTTGCCTTTGATGTCGTGTAGGGCGATGTCTATTGCGCTGACTGCGCCGCAAAGCGCGGTGCCGCGAAAGGGTGCCATGCGGTAGAGGTGCTGCCAGTGGTGTTCAATGCGCATGGGATTTTGTCCGATGAGGTATTCTTCGAAGACTTTCGCGATAGATTGGATGGCTTCGGGATAGCCCCAGCAGGCGGAGGTTCCAATGCCGGAGATGCCGGTGTCGGTGGTGAGGCGGACGACGTAGCTGTTGCCGAGCAGGAAGTGTTCGACCTGGTCGATTTTCATGATTTACTCCTTGTATTCAGGTATGGAATTGGTCGCAATCTGGGTTATATTATACGATGAGACGACAATGAGCAATAGAATATGAGGAGGGTGAGATGTCGAATTTGCGTTTTGCAGCAGAAAAGGAACGGCGGGTTGCACTTATTACTGGCGGGGCGCGGGGTATTGGGGGGGCAACGGCGGTTCGGATTGCAGAGGAGGGGCGGGATATTGTTGTTGCCGATATTCTGGCAAAAGAGGGGGCAGAAACGGTTGCAAAGATCGAGGCATTGGGACAGCGTGCGATGTTTGTGGAGACAGATGTGACGGATGAGTCCGCTGTTCAGGCGTGTGTGGCAGAAGCGGTTGAGGCGTTTGGAAGATTGGATATTCTGGTGTGTTGTGCCGGTATTTTGGGATGGGAGAAGCCGTTTTTTGAGCAACCCGTGGCACAGTTTGACCGGGTGATGCGAATCAATGTGTACGGGGTTTATCATTTTCATCAAGCTGCTATTCCCCATATGCTCGCAGGGGGTTGGGGGCGCTGTGTGACGATTACTTCGGGGGCGCGAAATGGCAGCCCGAATCAGGTGCCGTATTCGGTGTCGAAGGGGGCTGTGTATTCATTTGTAAGCGCGCTGGGCAATGCGTATTGCAAGGATGGGGTTTTTGTCAATGGTGTGGAACCGGGGCGCGCGTTGACAGAGATGGTGGTGCCGAGGTTTTCGCCCGAGTTTATTGCCAATCCCCCGGGTCAGGCGATGGGGCGGTATTCGGATCCGGAGGAGGTGGCTGAGGTGATTGAGTTTTTGTGTTCCGAGCGCAATACTTATACGACGGGTTCGGTGTGGAGTGTGAAGGGAGGGAGAGGATAGAAGTGAGAAGTAAATAGAGGCCAACTGTTACATGTGTTGTAGGGGCGGTGCCCCCGTGCCCGCCCGTCATCGCGGCTTTAACCATGCCGCGATGACTACCATCGCATGTGCCCGCGCAGATAGATGCCATAAGCTGCCTCGCCGTGACCCCGTGCCTGGCGCTCGCCCTCCACGCTCAGGGCCATGCCATCGCCCAGTTCCATACGCTTGCCCACTTCCATACGCCCGCCTATGCGATAGCTTTGATAGCCCCACCCACTGGTTGAAAACCCACCATAAGGCGTCACCAGCCCATTCCCGGCGTGTGTCAACAGCCGATAGCCCAAATCCACTTCAAACCGGTCGGGTTCCATCCCTGGCGTGCGCTGTGGTCTGTACACAGGTCCCAGTCTCAGTCCCGGCGTGCTGCGCCAGAGAGCCTCGGCACTGCGGATAGGTGCGCCCCATCCCGGTGCCACAGACAAGACCAGTCCGGGTTTGCCCCATCCCGGATTGATCTGCAACATCAGACCCGCGCCCCATTCGCCGTAGCCGACTTGCTCATGTGCCAGCAAGTATCGCCCGTCTATGGATAGGCCAACCCCGCGGTCTATGTGCATGTATTCGATCCCTCCGCCCAGGTCCATGCCTGCGCCTTTCCCCACACGTCCCATGTCCCACCGTCCGCCGATTTCCATACGCTGAGTGAATCGCGACATTGCGCCGGATGCCTGGGTGGTACGCGCCTCGAGAAGCACCCGCACGCGCTCCACGTCCTCCCGTATTTCTGGCAACCTCGCGTTTTCACCCGATGCCATTGTGGCGATAAAGGCGTCTGCCTTCATCGCGAAGTTAATTCTCCGCCATCTCATCAGGTCTTGCCGACCTCCTGCCGCGCCCATCAGCAATTGCAGATCTGTCTCAACAGTGCCTTCAGTGTCTGTCAGATTCACACTGCCGCGCCCTGCGCCGAGAAGGCCCCATACCCCCAGCCGAGAATGTACCTGATAATGGGCATAAGGCAGTACACTCGTGATGCCGAAATCCACGGGCACCAGCGTGACTGTATCTCTACTTTTGTAGTCGAGGTCGCCCACGCTGTGCGTGAGCGCCAGTCCGATCAGAACATTTGCCCGCGCCTGGTAATCTATGCCGATGTATCCACTGAAGCCATCTGCGGTCATTCTGCGTATGGCACTCGGCTGGCCTGAAAATCCGCTCGCTGCGCCTCGACCCCAAAGCGTCCACCTGTTCCCTTTATCCATGTGATTCAACGGCATGTTAAAGGCACTGCGCGATAGCAACTCCCATGGCGTAACCCGGCGCAATTGTACTATGCCCTGTGGTCGGGATGTTTGCATCCCCCTGTTCACTGCATTGGGTCGGAACGTCCGCACACCCGTGTTCATCCCATACAGGTGAGCACCTCGCATGCTCAGGTCTGCCGGCGTATAGATATCTACGCCGAGGGCCTGTATCACATTGTGCGCCACCGCCACGAGCGTGTGCCACTGCTCCGTCCTCGCTCTGTGATGTCTCATCAGGGTTCGTCCGCCCAGCGTGAGTGTAGATCTGGAGAATGAGCGCTGGTCAAATCGCCTGCTGATGACGTCAATCGCATCTGTCGCTACCATCCGCCCCACATTGGATAGGAGGATCTCCATTGCCCGCGCTGCGGCATCGTTGTCTTCAATCGTGCCTGTGGCGGTGGCTCGGGGCAGGGTCGCGTGCATGGGATTGCTCAGCGTGATTGTGAACGTCTCGGGGTCCTCGTCTATATCGTCGTCGATAATTGGCACGCTGATCGTCTGCTCGGTCTGTAGGGCAGCAAAGCGCAAAGTGCCCTGTGTTGCGGTGTAGTCTGTGTCCGCCTGTGCCGTGCCGCTGTTGGTCGTATATGTCACCGTAACTTCGTTGCTGCTTTGTATATCCAATACGACGGTGAATACCATCTCCCCGGCGTGTTCGATGACGCTCTGGTTCTCCATCATTATCACCGGCGTGTCGTCTTCAATGATTGTCACCACAACAGATGTCACCACCTCTTCGCCATAGTCCCCGCCGCTTATGGCGTGACTCAGTGTCGCCCGTTCTACTACTGCGTCAGCGTCGTCCTGTGCCGCGACCACCACTTCCTGCGGTGCGTTCCAGTTTTCTGCTGTGAATGTCAACTGCGCCGTACCTACCGACACATCCGTATTTGCCATCCCGGTTATATCAATGGTCACAGGCGCTGTCGGCGCACTGTGCAGCACGACCGTGTAGGTGCGGGTATCTCCTTCGGGAACGGCTAATTCTGTCACCGACACGGTTACGCCGCGTTCATCATTGTCGCTAATCGTTATGGTGGATTGGCCGCTTGCGTTGACCCTGTGTGGCAGGGTGCCAAAGGTGAGTGCTATGGTCTCGCCGTCATCATCTATATCATCATCTATAGCCATGACCTCAAAGGTCTTTTCGGTCTCGCCACTATTAAAGGTGATGCTCTCAGGTATACCGGAATAGTCGGCATCTGTGGCTCCATTGGCAGGCGTTGCTATGAGTGGTATTTCCACCGTGCGCTCGGGGTCTGCACTCAGGGTTACGATTACCTTTGCTGCGCTGCCTCCTTCCTGTGCGGTGTAGGTCACTTGATCAAAGGAGACCGCGACTATGGGATCGTCATTATCTATCAGACTTACTATTGCTGTTGAAAAATTGCCCGCGTTGACCCTGTGTGGTAGTGTGCCAAAACTCAGTGTTACAGTTTCGTCGTCATCATCTATATCGTCGTCGGTGGCGGTGATCTCAAAGGTCTTCTCCGTCTCACCGCGATGAAAGGTCACTTGCTCAGGTACGCCAGCATAGTCAGCATCTGTGGCACCATTGGCAGGCGTCGCTATCAGTGGGATGGCGACCGTGCGCTCGGGGTCTGCGCTCAGAGACACGATCACTTGCACTGCGCTACCACCCTCAGTTGTCTCGTAGGTTGCACGGTCGAAGGAGATCTCGACTATGGGATCGTCATTATCTATCAGACTTACTATCGCTGTTGTGAGATTGCCCGCATTTACCCTGTGTGGTAATGTGCCGAAGGTAAGTGTCATGCTCTCGTCATCATCGTCTATATCGTCGTCGGTGGCGGTGATCTCAAAGGTTTTTTCCGTCTCACCGCGATTAAAGGTCACTTGCTCAGGTACGCCGGAATAGTCGGCATCCGTCGCCCCATTTTCTGGCGCCACGATGAGTGGGATCGCCACTTCGCGTTCGGGATCCGCACTCAGGGTCAGGGTCACCAATGCCGCGCTGCCACCTTCGGTTGTCTCGTAATTCGCTTGCTCGAAGGAGACCTCGACTATGGGATCGTCGTTGTCGATTAGACTCACTGTGGTTGTTGAGGGACGCCCTGTGCGGACTTTCTGCGGCAGGGTGCCGAAGGTGAGAGTCATGGTCTCGTCGTCATCGTCTATATCATCATCGACAGCGACCACCTCAAAGGTCTTTTTCTTTTGACCGCTACTAAAGACCACGCGCTCGGGTACACCGGAATAGTCGGCCTCTGTGGCCCCATTGCCCGGTGTCACGATGAGTGGTATTGCCACGGTGCGCTCGGGATACGTGTTCAGGGTTACGATCACCATTGCCGCGCTACCACCCTCGGTTGCTTCATAGGTCACTTGATCAAAGGAAACGCTTACCAGAGGAACGTCATTGTCGATAAGTGCTACCGTGGCTGTGGCAGGACTGCCCGCCTCTACGCCTTCAGGTAGCGTGCCGAAGGTGAGTGTTATGCTCTCGTTGTCATCATCTACACTGTCGTCGGTGGCGGTGATCTCAAAGGTTTTTTCCGTCTCACCGCTGGTGAAGGTGACGCTTTGTGGCACACCGGAATAGTCGGCATCTGTGGCCCTGTTGGCCGTCGCTGTCAGGGGGATTGTCACCTCGCGTTCGGGATCTGCGCTCAGAGATACCCGCACTATCGCTGTGCTACCGCCCTCCGCTGCTCTATAGCGGGCTTGACCAAAGGAAACACTCACCACAGGAACATCATTATCGACAAGAGAGACCGTCGATGTAGCAGGACTGCCCGCCTCCACGCCATCGGGCAACGCGCCAAAACTCAGCGCTACCGTCTCGCCATCATCATCTACACTGTCGTCGGTGGCGGTGATCTCAAAGGTTTTTCTCGTCTCACCGCTATTAAAGGTGATGCTTTGTGGCACGCCGGAATAATCCGCCTGTGTCGCGCCATTGGCAGGCGTGACTGTCAGGGGGATCACCACCTCGCGCTTTGGATCCGCGCTCAGAGATACCCGCACCGTCGCTGTGTTACCGCCCTCGGCTGCTCTATAGCGCGCTTGATTAAAAGAAACGGTTACTATGGGAACATCATTGTCGGCAAGACTTACCGTGGTTGTTGAGAGATTCCCCGCGTTGACCCTGTGCGGCAGAATACCAAAACTCAGCGCCACCGTCTCATCGTCATCATCTATATCATCATCTACTGCCACAACCGCAAAGGTCTTCTCAGTCTCACCGCTATCAAAGATCACACGCTCCGGCACACCAGAATAATCCGCCTCTGTCGCACCATTGGCAGGCGTCACCATTAGTGGAATCGCCACCGTGCGTTGGGGATCCGCACTCAGGCGTACCATTATGGTCGCCGCAGTTCCTCCTTCCGCTGCGATGTAGCGGGCTTGACCAAAGGAAACGGTTACCACAGAAACATCATTGTCTGCAAGAGATACCGTGGCTGTGGCAAGACTGCCCGCTTCCACGTCATCGGGTAGCGTGCCGAAGGTGAGTTCTATGGTCTCGTCGTCATCATCTATCTCATCATCTACTGCCATCACCTCAAAGATCTTCTCTGTTTCGCCGCTGGTGAAGGTGATGTTTTGTGGGACACCTGAATAGTCATCTTCTGTCGCGCCATTGGCAGGTGTTGCAATTAGGGGTATTGCCACCTCGCGCTCTGGATCCTCACTCAGGGTCACGGTCACCATCGCCGCGCTGCCACCTTCGGTCGCCTCATAACTCGCTTCACCAAAGGAAACGGTTACCTCTTTGGAGGAGACAGGTGGTGGCGCAGGGGGTGGCGTCGCAGGTGGAGGCGGAGGTGGCGGAGGTGGCGGAGGTGGCGGCGTCGGCGTCGGCTCATCGTTGTCGATGATGGTTCCGGTCGCCTCAGTGTCTGCCAATTCTGCGTTTTGTGCATTGCTCAATGTCACGATGAAGGTCTCTTCGTTTTCGTCCAGCGCGTCGTCCAGAATCGCCACCGCGATCTGTTTTTCCGTATCGCCCGACGAGAACGTCAGCGTGCCGTTCGTCGCCGTGTAGTCCGTTCCCTGCGTGGCTGTACCACCCTGTGTCGCGTAATCCACCCTCACCGCGTCGCTGCTAACCTGGCTCAGGGTTACCTCGAACATCATCGGGCCGATGTTCTCTGCCCCACGCACATCCCCGATCGTCAGGACCGGCGCGTCGTTTTCGATAATTCTCACCTCTACAGCATCAGCCGTCACTGCGCCGTAGTCGCCACCGCTGACCGCGTGCGTTAGCTCCACCGGGTCGTCGGCCAGAGCATCGTCGTCCTCTTCCGCGATCACCGTCACTGTCTGCGCCTCATTCCAATTGCTCGGCGCGAATGTCAACGGCGATCCGCTCACGCTCACGTCCCCTGAAGCACCCACAACTGCCACCATCACATCAGCGGTCGGCTGTGAGGTCAGTTCCACCTCGTAGGTATTGCTGCCGCCTTCCGGCACGTTCAGCGCCGTCGGATGCACCGTCACCCCGCGTGTGTCATTGTCGGTCAGGGACACCTCTGTGG
Organism: Candidatus Latescibacterota bacterium; assembly: GCA_965262145.1. Classification (GTDB taxonomy): domain Bacteria; phylum Latescibacterota; class UBA2968; order UBA2968; family UBA2968; genus VXRD01. The sequence goes on along the minus strand of OZ253501.1, from coordinate 6,062,685 downwards.
TCGGGCGGATTGAAGCCGCGCTGACCCTGTCTGGCAAAGTGCCAAAGCCGAGTTCTACGGTCTCCCCGTCATCATCTATCTCGTCGTCCTCGGCCGTGATGGTGACGGTCCGCACTGTCTCGGTGGGGTTGAAGGTCAGGTTCGCTGGTTGCATCGAATAGTCATCGGTCTCGGCGCCGTTGCGCCCCGTCGCCGTCAGTGAGATGGTCACTGTGCGCTCGGGATCCGCGCTCAGGCGCACCTGTACCGTCACCGCATTGCCGCCCTCATTCGCCGTATAGCTCGCCGCGCCGAAGGATACGGTCACCGCGGGAATGTCGCCATCGGTGATTGCGATTGCGACAGTGGAGGGGCTGCCCGAACTGACCCTATTGGGCAGGTTGCCGAAACGGAGTGTGACGGTCTCGTTGTCATCATCTATACCATCGTCGATCGCGGTGATCTCAAAGGTTTTTTCTGTCTCGCCTGCGTTGAAGGTCACACGCTCAGACACGCCCGAATAGTCGGCATTTGTCGCGCCGCCCTGGTGTGACGTCAGGAGCGGAATGATCACCGTGCGCTCCGGATCCTTGTCCAGCGTTACGATCATCATCACCGCGCTTCCCTCGTTCACCGTATAGGTGTCTCGAGCAAATGATACCTGGACCTGCGGAACGTCATTGTCCTCAATCGTTCCGGTCGCGCTCGCATCGCCTATCATCGCGTTGCTCTCGTTGCTCAGGCTTACTGTGAACGTCTCTTCCTCTTCTTCATCTATGGTGTCGTTGATGATGGGCACGCTGATCGTCCGGGTGAGTGCCCCGCCCGGCGAGAAGGTCAGTGTGCCGCTTCGTGTCGTGTAGTCGTCCCCCGCTGTCGCCGTGCCATTCGCGGTCGCGTAATCCACTGTCACTGCATTGCTGCTGGCTACGCTCAGCGTCACCGTGAACGCCATATTCCCGACGTTCTCCGCCGCACGCACATCCGCAATCGTCAGCGTCGGTGTGTTGCTCTCGATGATCGTTACCGTCACATTGTCGGCAGACACCCCCTGATAGTCGTTGCCGCTGACCGTGTGGCTCAGCGTCACTGGCGCGTCGGCCACTGCGTCCTCGTCCGCTTCTGCCCTCACTGTCACGGTTTGCGGACTGTTCCAGTTGCTTGTCGTGAACCGCAACGTCTCATCATCTACCGAGACCTCCGAACCCGATGGCACATTCACCGCGATGATCACATCTCCTGTTGGCTCCGTGTCCAGTTTCACCGTGTAGTTCGCACTACTGCCCTCTGTCACCGTCAGATTGCCAGTCGAGACCGTCACCCCGCGCGTGTCCTCATCGGTAATCGTCAGCGTCTTTGAAGCCGGGGCTGCCACGCCACGTCCTCCGCTCGCGCTGCCGGATACCGTGATTTCTTTGTTCGGAGCATCTACGTCGTTGTTCACCGCGGTGATCGTTACTGTACCTGTGCTGGTCGTTGTACTTGCTGCAATCGCGAGTATCGTTCCGCTTTGCGTGACGTCCCCAGACACCGGCACAGACACGGTTACTGCCACGGCTTCGCTCGACGGTCTGTTCATACTCGCTGTCACCGTGCTCACGCCGCCTTTTTCTCCAATCGAGGTCGGTGTCAATGTCAGCGTCACCGTCGGTGTCGTCTCATCATCGGTAATCGTCAGCGTCTTTGGAGCCGGGGCTATTGCGCCACCTCCCCCACTCACGTCTGCAGATACCGTGATTTCTTTGTCCGGTGCATCCACATTGTTGTTCTCCGCACGAATCCTGACCGTCCCCATACTCGCCGTCTGACCCGGTGTGATCGTCAGCGTCGTTCCGTCCAACGTAAAATTGTCCGCCACTGCCGGGAATACCGCATTAGCAGACACGGTTACGGTCACGGCTTCGCTCGATGGTCTGTTCATACTCGCTGTCACCGTGCTGACCCCGCCGTTCTCATTTATCGACGACGGATTCAGTACCAATGTCACTGTTGGTGCGCCCTCATCGTCGGTGATGGTCAGTGTCTTGGATGTCGGTGCTGCCACGCCACGTCCCCCGCTCGCGCTTGCGGATACGGTGATCTCTTTGTTCGGTGCATCCACATTGTTGTTCTCCGCCGTGATCGTCACCGTCCCCATACTCGTCGTCGCTCCCGCTGTGATCGTCAGTGTTGTTCCGCTCCGCGTAAAGTCACCCGACACTGCCGGGGATACCGCCACAGCAGACACGGTTACGGTCACGGCCTCACTCGACGGTCTGTCTATCATCGCTGTTATTGCACTGACCCCGCCGTTCTCCGGAATCTCTTCTGGCGTCAATACCAACGTCACCGTTGGCAACGCCTCATCGTCGGTAATCGTCAGCGTTTGGGAAGCCGGTGCTGCCACACCACGTCCCCCGCTCGCGCTACCAGATATCGTGATTTCTTTGTCTGGCGCGTCCGTGTCGTTGTTCACTGTCGTGATCGTCACACTACCCGTGCTCGTCGTCGCTCCCGCTGTGATCGTCAGCGTCTTATTCGTGCTCAGCGTGACATCCATAGACGTCGCCATCACCGTCATGGTCACCGCTTCGCTCGATGGTCTGTTCATACTCGCCGTCACGGTGCTCACGCCACTGTTCTCACCTATCGATGACGGACTAAGTCCCAATGTCACTGTTGGCGTATCTTCATCATCGGTAATCGTCAGCGTCTTTGGAGCCGGGGCTATTGCGCCACCTCCCCCACTCACGTCTGCAGATACCGTGATTTCTTTGTCCGGCGCATCCACATTGTTGTTCTCCGCACGAATCCTGACCGTCCCCGTGCTCATCGTCTGACCCGGTGTGATTGTCAGCGTCGTTCCGTCCAACGTAAAATTGTCCGCCACTGCCGGGAATACCGCATTAGCAGACACGGTTACGGTCACGGCTTCGCTCGACTGTCTGTTCATACTCGCTGTCACCGTGCTGACCCCGCCGTTCTCATTTATTGACGACGGATTCAGCACCAATGTCACTGTTGGTGCGCCCTCATCGTCGGGGATCGTCAGTGTCTCGGATGTCGGTGCTGCCACGCCACGTCCCCCGCTCGCGCTTGCGGATACGGTGATCTCTTTGTTCGGTGCATCCACATTGTTGTTCACCGCCGTGATCGTCACCGTCCCCATACTCGTCGTCGCTCCCGCTGTGATCGTCAGTGTTGTTCCGCTCAAGGTGAAGTCACCCGGTACGGTCGGGGATACCGCCACAGCAGACACGGTTACGGTCACGGCCTCACTCGACGGTCTGTCTATCATCGCTGTTATTGCACTGACCCCGCCGTTCTCCGGAATCTCGTCCGGCGTCAATACCAACGTCACCGTTGGCAACGCATCCTCGTCGGTAATCGTCAGCGTTTGGGAAGCCGGTGCTGCCACACCACGTCCCCCGCTCGCGCTGCCAGATATCGTGATTTCTTTGTCTGGCGCATCCACATCGTTGTTCACTGCCGTGATCGTCACACTACCCGTGCTCGTCGTCGCTCCCGCTGTGATCGTCAGCGTCTTATTCGTGCTCAGCGTGACATCCATAGACGTCGCCATCACCGTCACGGTCACCGCTTCGCTCGATGGTCTGTTCATACTCGCCGTCACGGTGCTCACGCCACTGTTCTCACCTATCGACGACGGACTAAGTCCCAATGTCACTGTTGGCGTATCTTCGTCGTCCTCTATCGTCAGCGTTTGAGAAGTCGGTGATGTCACACCTCCGCTCGCGCTGCCAGATACCGTGATCTCCTTATCCGGCGCGTCCACATCGTTGTTCACCGCGGTGATCGTTACTGTACCCGTACTCGATGTTGTACCTGCTGAGATCGTCAGTGTTGTTCCGCTCAGGTTAAAGTCACCCGCCACAGCAGGAGATACCGCCACCGCAGATACGGTTACGGTCACGGATTGACTCGACGGTCCGGTCAGCGTTGCCGTCACGGTGCTGACCTCACCGTTTTCTCCTATCTCATCCGGCGTCAGATTGAGTGTTACTGTCGGTGCCCCCTCATCATCGGTGATGGTCAGTGTTTGGGCATCCGGTGCTACGACCCCGTGACCGCCCGTCACTGCCCCTGACACCGTGATTTCCTTGTTTGGTGCATCCACATTGTTGTTCACCGCCGTGATCGTCACACTACCCGTACTCGTTGTCGCTCCCACCGCAATCGTCAGCGTCTTGTTCGTGCTCAGGTTAAAATCACCCGCCACTGCCGAGGGTACTGCCGCGGCAGACACGGTTACGGTCACGGCTTGACTCGATTTGCCACTGAGCGTTGCTGTCACCGTGCTGACCTCACCGTTCTCTCCTATCTCCTGCGGCGTCAGATTGAGTGTCACCGTCGGTGTCGCTTCATCGTCGGTGATCGTCAGCGTCACTGCCGCCGGTGCTGTCACACCACGTCCTCCACGCACGCTGCCGGATACTGTGACGGTCTTGTTCAGTGCATCCACATCGTTGTTCTTTGCCGTAATCGTCACCGTTTCCGTGCTCATCGTCTGACCCGCTGTGATCGTCAGTGTCCTTGTTCCGCTCAGGTCAAAGTCACCCGACACTGCCGGGGATACCGCCACCGCAGACACAGTTACGGTCACGGCCTCACTCGACGGTCTGTTCATACTCGCAGTTACTGCGCTGACCCCACCATTCTCCGCAATTGGGGTTTGTGACAGTTCCAGCGTGACTGTTGGCAAGTCCTCATTGTCTATAATCGTCAGTGTCACGGCATTCGGTGCTGCCACGCCACGTCCCCCGCTCGCGCTGCCAGATATCGTGATTTCTTTGTCTGGCGCGTCTGTGTTGTTGTTCTCCGCAGTAATCGTTACTGTACCCGTACTCGATGTCTGACCCGCTGTGATCGTCAGTGTCCTTGTTCCGCTCAGGTTAAAGTCACCCGCCACAGCAGGAGATACCGCCACCGCAGATACGGTTACGGTCACGGATTGACTCGACGGTCCGGTCAGCGTTGCCGTCACGGTGCTGACCTCACCGTTTTCTCCTATCTCATCCGGCGTCAGATTGAGTGTTACTGTCGGTGCCCCCTCATCATCGGTGATGGTCAGTGTTTGGGCATCCGGTGCTACGACCCCGTGACCGCCCGTCACTGCCCCTGACACCGTGATTTCCTTGTTTGGTGCATCCACATTGTTGTTCACCGCCGTGATCGTCACACTACCCGTACTCGTTGTCGCTCCCACCGCAATCGTCAGCGTCTTGTTCGTGCTCAGGTTAAAATCACCCGCCACTGCCGAGGGTACTGCCGCGGCAGACACGGTTACGGTCACGGCTTGACTCGATTTGCCACTGAGCGTTGCTGTCACCGTGCTGACCTCACCGTTCTCTCCTATCTCCTGCGGCGTCAGATTGAGTGTCACCGTCGGTGTCGCTTCATCGTCGGTGATCGTCAGCGTCACTGCCGCCGGCGCTGTCACACCACGTCCTCCACGCACGCTGCCGGATACTGTGACGGTCTTGTTCGGTGCATCCACATCGTTGTTCTTTGCCGTAATCGTCACCGTTTCCGTGCTCATCGTCTGACCCGCTGTGATCGTCAGTGTCCTTGTTCCGCTCAGGTCAAAGTCACCCGACACTGCCGGGGATACCGCCACCGCAGACACAGTTACGGTCACGGCCTCACTCGACGGTCTGTTCAGCATCGCTGTTACTGCGCTGACCCCACCATTCTCCGCAATTGGGGTTTGTGACAGTTCCAGCGTGACTGTTGGCAACGCCTCATCGTCGGTAATCGTCAGTGTTTGGGAAGCCGGTGCTGCCACGCCACGTCCCCCGCTCGCGCTACCCGATACGGTGATTGTTTTGTCTGGCGCGTCTGTGTTGTTGTTCTCCGCAGTAATCGTTACTGTACCCGTGCTCGATGTTGTACCCGCTGTGATCGTCAGCGTCTGACCACTGAGGGTAAAATCGCCCGGCAGTGCCGGGGATACTGCCACCGCAGACACGGTCACGGTCACGGCCTCACTCGACGGTCTGTTTAGCATCGCTGTTACTGTGCTGATTTCACCGTTCTCATTTATCGACAATGGACTAAGCATGAGTGTCACCGTCGGCAACGCCTCATCGTCTGTGATCGTTAGCGTTTGGGAAGCCGGTGCTACCACACCCAGTCCTCCGCTCGCGCTTGCGGATACGGTGATTTCTTTGTCTGGCGCGTCCGTGTCGTTGTCCTCTGCTGTGATGGTTACTGTACCCGTGCTGTTCGTCTGACCCGCTGTGATCGTCAGCGTTGTTCCGCTTTGCGTGAAATTGCCCGACACTGCCGGGAATACTGCTGACGCAAACACCGTCACAGTCACGTCTTCGCTTGACCGTCCGCTCAGACGCGCTGTCACTGTGCTCACGCCGCCGTTCTCACTTATCGACAATGGACTAAGCCTGAGTGTCACCGTCGGCGTATTTTCGTCATCCTCTATCGTCAGGGTTTGAGAAGTCGGATCCACTACGCCATGCCCCCCGCTCGCGCTTCCCGATACCGTGACGGTCTTGTTCGGTGCGTCAATGTCGTTGTTCCTCGCACGGATCGTCACCGTACCTGTGCTGTTCGTCTGACCCGCTACAATTGTCAACCTCTGACCGCTTTGCGTGAAATCATTCGCCACTGCCGGGGATACTGCTGACACAGATACGGTCACTGTTGTCGCTTCACTCGACGCACCGCTGAGCGTTGCCGTCACTGTGCTGACACCACTGTTCTCTCCAATTGAGGTCGGTGCCAGTGTCAGCGTTACCGTGGGTGTCGCTTCATCGTCGGTGATCGTCCCGGTCGCGCTCGCGTCATCTATTGTCGCGTTGCTCGGGTTACTCAGCGTCACCGTGAATGTCTCCTCATCTGCTTCATCTATCGCGTCCTCAAAGATAGGTACCGAGATCGTCTGAATGAGACCTTCACCCGGTTCAAAAGTCAACGTGACGCTCCTCGCCGTGTAGTCCTTGCCCGATTCTGCCGTGACATCCGACGTTGCGTAAGCCACTGTCACTCTCTTTGCGCTCGCCGCATCGAGTGTTACCGTGAAGACCATGTCGGCATCTGCCTCTGTCAGGGTCTGGTCTGCGCCAATGCTCAGCACCGGCGGGTCATCGTCGTCCCTGATCGTCCCGGTCACGCTCGCGTCAGTCAGCGTCGCGTTGGATACCATGCTAAGCGTCACCGTGAACGTCTCCTCGTCTTCCTCGTCCAGCAGGTCCTCTATAATCGGCACCGAGATCGTCTGCACGAGAGGGTCGCCAGGTTCAAAGGTCAGCATACTACTCCTCGCCGTATAATCCTCACCCGCCGTCGCCGTGCCATTTGAGGTCGCGTAATTCATCATCACGGTTTTCGCGCTTGCCGCACTGAGTTCCACTATGAACACCATAGAGGCGTCCGCTTCCTCTATGCTCGCATCCGTGATGCTCAGACTCGGTGGGTCATCGTCGTCCTCAATCGTCCCGGTCGCCAACAGCGTCTCCCCATCGCCCAACAGCGTCGCGTTGGTCGGCAGGTTCAGCCGCACGGTGAAGTCTTCGTCTTCCTCGTCAAGTTCATCATCTATAATCATCACCCTGATTGGCTGGGTGGTCTGTCCCGGCGAGAACGTCAAAAGGCCGACTTCTGTCTCGTAGTCATCTGCCAATATCGCTGTCCCATCTATCGTCGTGTAGCGCACCGTCACTTCTCTGCTGCTCGGCACATTCAGTTGTACCGTGAACGTCATCGGTCCGACATCTTCACCCTCAGATTGATCCGCAATCGAAAGCACTGGCGGGTCATCGTCATCTTCAATCGTGCCCGTCGCCACCGCATCTCGCAGCGTCGCATTGGCGTTGGACGGGAGGCTCAGCATCACCGTGAAGTCCTCCTCGTCTTCCTCGTCCAAAGCGTCGTTCACAATCATCACCGTGAAGGTCTTTTCCGTGTCGCCCGGCGGGAACATCAGCATACGGCTTGTCGCTGTGTAGTCCGAAGGTGCACTCGCCGTGCCATCCGACGTCGCGGAATTCACCCGCACGGTCTTCGCGCTCGGTGCATCCAAACTCACCGTGAACGTCATCGTCCCTATGTCCTCCAACGCACTTTGGTCCGCTATCGAAAGTGCTGGCGGGTCATCGTCGTCCGCAATCGTCCCGGTCGCGCTCGCATCACTTATTGTCGCGTTGGATTGCCCGCTGAGTGTTATGGTGAAGGTCTCGTCCTCTTCGTCCAGTGCGTCATCCAGAATAGGCACCCGGATTTCCTGCATAAGGGCATCGCCCGGCGCGAACGTCAGCATGTCGCTCGTCGCCGTGTAGTCTGAAGATGCTGTCGCCGTGCCATTCGAGGTCGCGTAGCTCACCATCACCGTCTTCGCGCTCGGTGCACTGAGTGTCACCGTGAAGACCATATCGGCATCCGCCTCCACTATGTTCTCATCCGCTATCGAAAGTGCTGGCGGGGCATCGTCGTCTTCAATCGTCCCGGTCGCCTCATTGTCTTCTATCGTTGCGTTGGATACTCCGCTGAGTGTTATGGTGAAGGTCTCGTCCTCTTCGTCCAAAGCGTCCTGTTTAATCGGCACCGTAACGGTCTGACTGGTCGTCCCTGGCGAGAACGTCAGCTTGCCGCTCCTCGCCTCGTAATCCACCCCCACTGTTGCCGTCGCATCCGCAGTCGCATAGTTCACCGTCACCTCTCTGCTGCTCGGCACGCTCATGCTCACGGTGAACGTCATGTTGCCCGCGCTTTCCCCAACACTCCTGTCCGAAATCGACAGCTTTGCCTCGTCGTTGTCAAAGATCCGCACGCCAGGATTACCATGAATCCCCGTACTTACGAAAACCCGCTCTGGCAGCGTCCCAAAACCGAGTTTGATCCGCTCGTTCTCTTCATCTATATTGTCGTCAATAGCCTTGAACGTGAAGGTCCTGCTCCGATTCATGCTGTTGAGGGTCACTAACCACGGCAACCCCCCGGAGAAGTCAACCGAATAGTCGGTAGGGCTGGCCTCCGGGGCGACGGGTGTCACTGTCAGCGGGATCTCCAACTGGCGTTCGGGATCCGTATCCGGGAACAGGCGCACCGTCACCGTCACCGTCTCACTCTCGTTCATCTGGTAGCTTGTCCTATGGTATCTCACCGTCACCCACGGATCGTCGTTGTCGTCAATCGTCACGGTCGCATCCAGAGTCTGCCCGCCCCCGCTCAAGGTCGCGTTGCTCGCATTGATCAGCTGCACCGTGAACATCTCCATTTCGTCCTCGTCAATGTTATCGTCCTTGATCGGCACGGTAATGGTCTGCGGTCCCGTCGTTCCCGCCGCGAAGGTCAGCGTACCGCTTGCCGCTGTGTAGTCCGAAGGGGCACTCGCCGTGCCATTTACCGTCGCGTAATCCACGGTCACCGTCTTCGCACTCACCGCACTTAGACTCACTGTGAACGCCATGCTGCCCTCGTCTTCCAAAACGCTCTGGCTCGCGGGTGTGAGGCTCAGCACCGGCGGGTCATCGTTGTCGTCAATCGTCACGGTCGCCGATAGGGTTGTCCCACCCCCGCTCAAGGTCGCGTTGCTCGCATTGCTCAGACTCACCGTGAAGTCCTCATCCTCTTCGTCCAGCGCGTCGTGGGTGATCATCACCGTGATGGTTTTGGGATCTGTCGTCCCCGCCGCGAAGGTCAGCGTGCCGCTTGTCGCTGTGTAGTCCTTGCCCGCCTCTGCTGTGCCATTTGCCGTCGCATAGCTCACCATCACGGTCTTCGCACTCACCGCACTTAGACTCACTGTGAACGCCGCCATGCTGCCCGCGTCTTCCGAAACGTTCTGGCTCGCGGGTGTGAGGCTCAGCACGGGCGGGTCGTCGTTGTCCTCAATCGTCCCGATCGCCTCATTGTCCGCTATCGTCGCGTTGCTCGCATTGCTCAGCCGCACCGCAAAGGTCTCGTCATCCTCTTCGTCCAGTGCGTCGTCGGTGATAGTCACTGTGATGGCCTCGCTCGTCGTCCCCGGCGAGAACGTCAGCGGAGTGGCCGACACCGCCTCGTAGTCCCCAGGTTCTGTCGCCGTGCCATTCGACGTCTGATAAGTCACCGTCACGGCTTCGCTAATTACCTGGCTCAGATTGACATTGAATATCATCGTGCCGATGTTTTCCGCCGCACGCACGTCATCAATCGTCAGGGTTGGACTATCGTCGTTGATGATCGTCACGATCACAGAGGACGCCGACTCGCCCGCATAGTCCCCGCCGGTCACCCCATGCGTCAGCATCACATCCGCATCCGGCGTGACGGAGTTGTCGTCCACCGTGGTGACCGTCACGGTCTGCGCCTCATTCCAGTTGCTCGATGTGAACGTCAGCGGCGATCCGGTCACGCTCACGTCTCCCGTCCTGCCCGACGGCACGCTCACCGTCACCGTCACATCGGCGGTCGGATCCGATTTCAGCACCACTGTGTACGTCCTGTTCTCACCTTCCGGCACGTTCAATCTCGTCGGCTCTACCGTCACCCCGCGCGTATCGTCATCGGCGATTGTTACTGTGGCGGAGCTACCCTTCCCAACCCTATCATCCGTCAGCGTGCCAAAGCTGAGCACCACCTTTTCGTTGTTGTCATCTATGTCGTCATCGGTAGCCGTGAAGGTAATGGTCTTTACCGTCTCGCCTGCGTTGAAGGTCATACTTTCAGGCACAACAGAATAGTCGGCAGATGTCGCTCCGCCCTGATCCGTCTTTTCTATCGGAATCGTCACCGTGCGTTCCGGATCGGTGCTCAGCCTCACCGTCACCGTCACCGCGCTTCCCTCATTCACCGTGTAGGTCGTTTGATCAAAGGACACGGTCACCTGTGGATCGTCATCATCCGTAATCGACACCGTGGCCGTGGCCGTACCGGGCGCGTTGATCCCTATAAACGACAGTTGACGAAAGCTGATCACCACCTTCTCGTCATCGTCATCTATGTCGTCATCGGTAGCCGTGAAGGTAATGGTCTTTACCGTCTCGCCTGCGTTGAAGATCAGGTGCCCCGGCACGCCAGAATAGTCGGCAGGTGTCGCCCCGCCTTCGTGTGTTTCCCCTATCGGAATCGACACCGTTCGTTCCGGATCAACGTTCAGGCGCACGGTCACGGTCACCGCGCTTCCCTCATCTACCGTATAGGTCGCCAGTTCAAAGGACACCTCGACCTGCGGAATGTCGTCGTCATCGATTGTGCCGGTTGCGGTTGCATCCGCCACCGTCGCGTTGCTCGCGTTACTCAACGTCACCGTGAAGGTCTCCTCTTCCTCTTCATCTATATCGTCCTCTTTAATCGTCACGGTGAAGGTCTTTTCCGTCTCGCCCGGGCTGAATGTCAGGGTGCCGTTTGTCTCATTGTAGTCCGCAGGGTCACTTGCCGTGCCGTCCGAGGTCGCGTAATCCACCGTCACGGTCTTCGCGCTCGCCGCACTGAGGGTCACCGTGAACGTCATGTTGGTGTTCGCCTCTTCAAGGCTCTCGTCCGCGATACTAAGACTCGGCGTGTCGTCATTATCTGTGATCGTTCCCGTTGCTTCGATGGCACTCACATCGCCCGCAAACGCCGCATTTACCGGCGCACTGAGCCGCACGATAAAGGTCTCGTTGTCCTCGTCTATATCGTCCTCTTCAATCGTCACGGTGAAGGTCTTTTCCGTCTCGCCCGCCGCGAACGTCAGCATGCCGTTTTTCGCCTCGTAGTCCGCAGGCTCACTTGCCGTCCCGTCCGAGGTCGCGTAATTCACCGTGATTTCCTTGCTGCTCTCCGCATCCAAACTCACCGTGAACGCCATGGTCCCGGCGTCCTCTGCAACGCTCTGGGCCGCTGATGTCAGCGTCACTATCGGCTTCCGGTCTTCGTCTATAATCGTTCCGGTCGCCGATACGGTCGTTGCTCCTCCACTGAAGATCGCGTTGATTGGCGTGCTCAGCGTCACCGTGAAGGTCTCGTCCCCCTCGTCCAGAACGTCGTTAAGAATCGGCACTGTGAAGGTCTGGCTGGTCGTCCCCGCCGAGAACATCAGTGTGGTAAGCGCCACCGCGGTATAGTCGTCCCCCGCTGTCGCCGTGCCATCCGAGGTCGCGTACTTCACCGTTACCAAATTGCCGCTTTCCCGGTCCATTTCCACTGTGAACGTCATGTTCGCGGCGTTCTCTTGCAGGCTCACGTCCGCGATACTAAGTTCCGGCGCATCGTTCTCTGTAATTGTCACTGTCACGTCATCCACCACCACATCGTCGTAGCCCCCGCCACTCACCGTGTGCGTCAGCGTCACCGGATCGTCCGTGATCGCGTCTTTGTCCTCCTTCGCACGCACTGTCATCTCCTGCGCTTGGTTCCAGTTGCTCGGCGTGAACGTCAGCTCTGTCCTATCTATCCATATGTCCATGTCCGTCAGCATCGCGGTCATTTCCACCTTGACATTTGCCGTTGGCTCCGTCGTCAGCACCACCGTGTACGTGTTGCTGCCCCCCTCCGGCACCGCCAGTGCCGTCGGATCGATCACCACACCCGGCAGGTCGTCGTCCTTCAGCGTGATGGTCGCCACCTGAACGATCCGCTGAACCCCCGTGTTCCCCACCACAGCCATCCCTTCCACTTCGATGGTCTCATCCCCTTCGGCTATGTCGTCATCATATGGCGTCAGCGTCAGGGTCACTGATGCCGTGCCCAAAAACGACATAGCCGGGACCGTGATCATCTTTTCTTTCGGACTCCACGTCGCGGTATAGTCTCCGTTAGGGATCTCGGCCTGTATCGCCGAACCCATCAGGTTCAGGGTCACGACCGTATTATTGTTCACCTCCAGCGACGGATGCAGTTTTACCGTCACCATCACCTGCGTTAGGTCATCGTTCTCCGCAATCGTGTTGTCGTCTATGATCAGCATGACCTCCGGCACCTCATCGTCGTCTTCCAACACAAGCTCTGTACCCTCCACGGTCAGCCCGGGCGTGGAGCCGCGCAGCACAATCGTCTCGTCCCCCTCTAACAGCAGGTCATCCACAGGCGTGAAGGTCAGGGTCTTGGATGCCGACCGCATATCGGCCGGAATGGTCACGATTAGAGGCTCGGCCACTGTATAGTCGCCGCCGCCAGCACTGCCGAAAAGCCTCAGCGTCACCGGAATCGGACGCGGGCGACTCGCGTCGGTCGGATCCCCAAGTGCCGCAGTGACCACCACCTGTTGCGCGCCGCCGCCCTCGGTGATGCTCATATCATCCACCGACAACACGATGCTCGGCGCGTCAATGATGTCCAGGTCGGTGCCCACGACGAAGTATTCCGACATCCCGCCCGCTATCTGCACGGTTTCGGTGCGTCCCTCTTTTACATAATCCTCTACGGGTGTAAAAGTCAGCGTCGTCCTGCCGTTGCCTGATCCGGCAGAAATGACAATTTCCTGCGGGCCATCAACTGTATAGTCCGAGCCGGTGGTTGTGATATCGGTGAACACGAGGGGAATCGTGACATTCTGCATGGGGGCGGGGCCCATTGTAATTGTCGCCTCAACGGTCAGTTCGGTTGAACCGCCCCCTTCCTGGAGACTCTCCCTGCTGGTCAGGAGAGAAACTTCACCTTCCCAGCCTAACATGTTGGCTTGGTCAAACCTTACTAATTGAGAAGATGGGATAGTTTCGTCCCCTGTGAACGTCCTTCCTGTGCGATAGTGGTCGGTCAGGGTCCCACCATTAAAACTGAACGCCATCGGGACGAAGCCGTCGCGAGCAATGTCGCCAGCACTAACAGTGTACGGGCAGGAAATATCACTGATGCCGCCCAAGGTGCACGCGACAGTGCGCGTACTCCCGTCGTCAAGGATGACTGACAGATGGGGTGCAACAGTCGTCCTGAAGCCCCGATTGAAGGAAACACGCAGACCGACTACATCTCCCAAAAGGTGAATGGAGGGATCTCTGCCTTGATGGCCCGGAGGGTTACGCGAACGCCATACACTTCTGATACGCACCGTGCTTCCGGCGTCCAGCAGGCGGAGACGGGCGGAAGAGTTGACACTTATATTGTCATCTGTTTCAGCCGCCCCTCCGAAGCCCAGAAGTCTATCAAGCTCTTTCGTATCCTGGATCGGCGTCACCGTGATCGTCCCCGTGGCTGTTCTTCTTCCCATTCCCCCGGGGATCGTCAACACTATCTCAAAGATATCGAACGTAGCATATTCCGTGTCAGAGAATGTCATAGTAACAGTGACATCTGATGGATAGTCCTCGTATATAGTTGCTGTTATCGTTAGTTCGGTAGGCTCGGCGTTTTCCAGAATCCAGGGGGGGGTGCTGGATAAGTACACCACTATTCCGCCAAAGTCTATTATGGAGAACCCCATAGGGTTGCTCTTCAGTTCCATGCCCTGGTGGTCTTGCGCGCGGCAAAATAGATTAGCGTTTTCAACGTTTTCAGCCACCGCATCGTCCACGATCGTGATGTTCAGAGTTGCATCTACTGACTGTTCGCCAGCCGGGATTGTGACCATAGACGGAGAGAAAGTGAAATCCGTGCTCTGCTCTGCTGTAGATGCATCCTCATCAACAGAAATAGTGAGGCTCAAATCGTAATCGAGTGTTGCGCTGCCCCTTAGCAGTACCCGGATATTCTGGGAAACAGTACCGTAGTCCTCGGCAATGACTCCGAAGAGTCTATTGGGGCTCAGAACGAGTTCAGGTCTCTCTTCGTCGTCTGTAAGGGTAAGGGTGGCACCGGTCACGGTCAGGCTACCGGCACTGCCGTTCACCTCGATGGTCTCGTCCCCTTCCCAGAAGGTGTCATCCACGGGCGAGATGACGAGAGTCGTGCTGCCCGTGGTTTGTCCGGTGGAGATGGTGATGGTAGGCAGCGGGGCCGGCACCGTGTAGTCCTTGCCCGCTCCCCCAACCGCCGTGCCCCCCAGCGTCAGGGTGATGGTCGTGGCACTGCTCCGCATTGCGGAAAGGGTGGCCATCACCGCGATGTCTTCACTGCCGTCATCCTCTGTCAGGCTTGGGCTTGTCAGCGATAGCGACAGGGTGACGGTCTGGGCAGCGGCATCAGTGACCGTCAGGACGCACATCAGGATCAGCGCCAGTGCGGCGGAGCAGCACCGGGGCAGCATTGTGGTCAGTCCGCATGGGCCTGGGACACGGGCAGAAGCCTTATCCCTGTATATTGTATCCAAATTACTCTCCTTCATACGCCCTGATGCCAGCGCAGGCCCTCAAAGCGGAAAGCGGAAAAATGCGACTTGATTTTGTGGTCGCGGAACTTTACATTGTGAATCAGAGTGGGTTGCGGTTTGCAAGACCGTTTTCCTCTCTGTATGTTTCGGCAGAAGGCCACAGGCTACCAACCCAGGCGGCCTTCTGCCGTCTCCGCAGATATATAGTATGTCTGCGGCTATTTTTTTGTCAGTTTATCCAAACGGTTGTCTTAAATCAGCTTCAATACGGGATGCTTACCTAACAGATGATGAGGCAAGTCTAATTTACGAACTGATGTTACGCAGTCGTGCATTTATAGTGTTATATTCAAAGCAATGACTTAATCTGTTGGCACTATGATCATATTCAAAATCGCATGGCCAAGGGACTGAACCTCCTCAATTGTGTCTATCACTCAGACCCAAATATATAGGCCAATTTGATTTTGCGCAAATACTGATTTACGTGTAAAATGTTATTTTTAATAAAGATAAAAACAAAAAGCCAGACGAAATTTCGTGCCATTGGATGATATATCACCCCATGGCACGAGCAGTCTGGCTTATATTCTGATTATTAACAGGTTGTTATAAATTAAATAAGCGATATAATTCATCTTAAGACGATATATCGCCCATAGTAAAGATTTTTTCATCCTTCCAATATTTACTTAACGAGCTTGAGCCGCCGAAGATCGGATTCAGTCCAGCCCGCTTGAGGAGGAGGCTGAGGTGATTGAGTTTTTGTGTTCCGAGCGCAATACTTATACGACGGGTTCGGTGTGGAGTGTGAAGGGAGGGAGAGGATAGGGGTTGGGATTATTGCGTTACAGAAGCATGCCATGTGTTGAGACGGGTGAGGAGGTCATTGGTCAAGTCGGGTTCGTCGCCCGCGATGTTGGTGGTTTCGTTGGGGTCGGTGTTGAGATTGGAGAGGTGTATTTCGTTTTGGTCGAGGAGGAGTTTGTAGCGGTCGCGTTGTATTGCGCGGGTGTTGCCTTTGGGTCCTTGTGTCCAGAAGAGGTCGCCGTGAGGTGAGGGGGCGTTGTCGGCGATCATGGGGAGAATGTCCGTGCCATCGAGGTTGTATTGTTCGGGATCGCCTCCTGCAGCGGTGAGGATGGTGGGGAAGATGTCCATGCCGATGCCGATTTCGTCGATGGTTTTTCCGCCCTGTACACGCGCGGGCCAGCTCATGAGGGTGGGTACGCGAATGCCGCCTTCCCAGAGGGTGCCTTTGTGCCCGCGCAGGCCACCTGTGTCGCCGCCGGGATAGGGGAGGTCTGTGCCGTCGGTCCAGTTGCGCGGTTCGCGCGAGGGGCCGTGATCGGGTTGAAAGAAGATGCAGGTGTTGTCAAAGAGGTCTAAGTGTTCGAGTTCGTCGAGGATTTTGCCGATGGCGTCGTCCATGACGGTGAGCATGGCGGTCATGAGTTGTCGCGAGCGAGACAAGTGGGCAAAGCGTTCCATGTATTCTTCTGGCGCGTGCAGGGGATAGTGCGGGGTGTTGAAGGGGACATACATAAAGAACGGCCGTCCGTCGTTTTTGGCTTTTTGGATGTATTCAATGGCTTTGTCACACATGAGATCGACGAAGTAGGTGCCGTTGCGATACACTTCTATCCCGTCTTCCCAGAGGTCGTGGCGCGCCTGGTTTTTTGAGGTTAGTGCCCAATAGAAGGTGTGTGAGTAGTAGTCGATGCAGCCGTTGGTGAAGCCAAACCAGTGGTCAAAGCCGTGGTTGTGCGGCAAGAAGGGTTCGCGGTTGCCCAGGTGCCATTTGCCCGACATGCAGGTTTGATAGCCCAGTTTTTTGAGTGCTTTGGGAATGGTGGGCAAATCCGGGGACAGGCCGTCGGCATTTACGCCTACGTTGCCGGGGATGCCCGCGGCAATGGGATAGCGTCCGGTGAGTATGCCGCAGCGCCCGGCGGAGCAGATTGGGGCATTGGAATACCACCGGGTGAGTTTTGCGCCCCGCGATGCTATGCGGTCAAAGTTGGGCGTTTGAAAGTCGGTCGCGCCCATGCAGGAGAGGTCGCGGTGCCCCTGATCGTCGCTCATAAATACGATGAAGTTGGGTTTGTCGGACATGGGGTTCCTTATCTACATATCGCGCTGTAATCTGAAATAGGCCTGGTGACCATAAGTATCGAGGCTGCCTTCAAGGCGCAGGATGACGTGGTGAGTACGCATACCCGCGCGAACCCGCAGGGCAAGGTCCCGATTATTTTGCAGGCCCTCGACCGCAACGCCGAATAACGAACCTCTGTGCAAGCCAAGACCGAGCCGTTTGTAATCGCCTTGCAGCCCGACAAATGGTGTCGCCATTAATTTATCGCCAAATACCGGCATCCCATAGGCCACTTCGGCGGAAACGGGATTAGATGAGTACAGTCCCGTACTGCGACCAGATGCGATGTCGCTCATGTCGGGCCGCGACCACAGGGCA
Source organism: Candidatus Latescibacterota bacterium (assembly GCA_965262145.1). Classification (GTDB taxonomy): domain Bacteria; phylum Latescibacterota; class UBA2968; order UBA2968; family UBA2968; genus VXRD01. The sequence goes on along the minus strand of OZ253501.1, from coordinate 6,045,070 downwards.
CGCGCGCTGCCAGATGCGTTGCCCCACGTTGGCGATACCCGCATCGACAGCCCCTGGCCTGATGGCTTTGGAGACAGGCGGATGGTGCCCGAACCACCCCATTCTTTATAGTTGCCATCCTGGTGTGCGATCAGGCCGCGCGCCCGGCCCTCAATCATCAGACCCAGCGAGGTCAGTACATAGCGCATCCCGCCCCCGATTTCTATTCCCAGGCCCGTATCTACATCGCCGCCATCATACCGCATTCCCAACTCGGCCAATGGGTGCAATGACCCCCCGCAGAGCCAGAGTACGTGTGATCCTTCTAATAACACACGCACGCGACTCGCGCTGCCCGTGTACGCCAGAAAATCCGTCAGAGCGTCCGAATGCGCGTGCGATATCACCGCATCTGATGCCAGTGCCAGTGAGAATCCGTCATGCCAACTCGATCCGACCAAATCGCTGCGGACACCAATTGCTCCCATTGTCATGTTCGCGCCTGTCTCGATTTCCCTTATGCCCTCCAGCGATAGGGGCATGTCGCCCCCCGCATAGCCCAACAACCCCCATATAGAGAGCCGGTTTGTCACTGAGAGGCGTGCCCAGGGATAAAGACCCGTCAGCGTTGTCTCTACTGACCATTCGTCGCGGAGATTCGCGATGCTGCCCAAAATCCCATCGCCTATGCTGTAGGATAGGACAAGCCCACTCTGGAAACAGTTATCCCCATAGTCGATGCCCAGCATGACCGATGTTACGTCGCCTTCTACTGTTTGACCGTCGTCAGTGCCGCTAAAGCGCGTTACTGCGCCTCGGCCCCACACTGCCCATCGAGGTTCGCTGTACGGTCCACCAAATTTGCCAGACCGCGCAAATGATGTACTCGATACGATTTGTCTTATCAGTTCTTTCCTGCGCTCATTCTCAGACGCATTACCGCCATATCTCATTTGGAACGGGTCCGGCATCCATGGCGGATTGTAGAATAGTCCATCATAGTTCATCTGATCCAGATTGTACCCGCCGATTATCACATGGTCGGTGCCCACATGACCCCTCGCGCGTTCGCGCACTGTCGCGATTACATGATCCGATGCTACTCGCCCGAATCGCGCCAGCCATGCGTCCAGTTTTACCGGGACAGGCGCCTCTGGCGCAACGACGGCGCTGGTCAACGCGCTTTCCAATTCTTCTGCATGGCCGGCATCGTCGGTGAAGTTGACCCGGACTTTTAGCTGGTGATCAATGTCGGTTGTTGCGACTTCGTATGTCGTACCCGCGGCTCCGATGATCTCGGTTTCCGCACCGCCCAGGACGCGTATCCACTGATAGGTATATACGACATTTTCGAGGCCGTCGGCATCCTGGATATTAGAGACATCCGCTGTTAGTGTTTGACCTACTTCGGGTTTGCCGATGATTGTTGGGGCGCCTGTGGCTGGCGAGTTCGGAGGTACATCGTTGTCTTCAACGGTTACACTTGCCGAGGATGGGTCGCCCACTGTATAGCCTGTTCCGGTTTGTAGTGCTGCGGTTACCGCGCTGGCTTCTTCATCTACATTATCATCGTCTGTTGCTGCTGTTAGTGTGGCGGTGGTCTGGCTGGCGTTGAAACTGATGGTTGAGGCCGGTGTACCGCTGAGGACATTGCCGGTCTGGGTGATGTTCACGTTCACGATTAGCGCGGTTGTCGGTGCAGGGGTCGCTGTGATCGTGAAGGTTGCAGCCGTGCCTTCTGTGACGCTTGCATTTGCCGATATTGTCAAGACTGGTACCACTGGTGTAATGACGATTGCTGTCAATTCGCTTTCCAATTCTTCGGCATGGCCCAGATCGTCGGTGAAGTTCACCCTAACTTTTATCTGGTGACCAATGTCGGCTGTTGCGACTTCGTACGTTGAACTTGTGGCATTGGGGATCTCGGTCTCTACACCGCCCATGACGCGTATCCACTGATAGGTATATGCGACATTTTCGAGGCCATCGGCATCCTGGATGTTCGAGACATCTGCTGTGAGTGTTTCACCCACTTCAGGTGTGCCGATGATTATTGGAGCACCTGTGGCTGGTGAGTTGGGAGCAGCGTCATTGTCGTTGACGGTTACGCTTGCCGAGGATGGGTCGCCCACTGTATAGCCTGTTCCGGCTTGTAATAGCGCGGTTATTGCGCTGGCTTCTTCATCTACATTGTCGTCGTCTGTTGCTACTGTGAGGGTGGCGGTGGTCTCATTGGCGTTGATGGTGGTGGTCAAGGGCGGTGTGCCGTCGAGGACATTGCCGGTTTGGGTGACGCTTACGCTTACGGTTATTGCTGTTGTGGGTGCAGGGGTTGCTGTGATTGTGAATGTCGCAGCCGTGCCTTCGGTGATGGTTGTAGTACTTGCCGAGATTGTCACCTGTGGGACCGGCGCGTCGCGGTTGACTGTGATGGTGTAGGTCAATTGTGTGGTGTTGTCTTCGGCTGTAACTATTACTGTGATGGTGTTCTCGCCTTCGACAAGTGATACGTCCAATGTGGTCGCGTTCTGCCCGTTGATGGTTATGGTTGCGCCTGCGTTATTGCCTGTTGCTGTAATCGTTATGGTCGAGATTCCGTTCTCCACTGAGACGGTGTAGTCCAATGTCTCCGGATCGAATGTCGGGTTCAGTGTACCGGGGTTGATTGTCAGGCTGCTCAGGGTTGCGTCTGTCGATGGCGCGTCGCGGTTGACTGTGATGGTGTAGGTCAATTGTGTGGTGTTGTCTTCGGCGGTAACTGTTACCGCGATGTCCATCGTGTCGCCGGTAAATGGCACGTCCAATGTGGTCGCGTTCTGCCCGTTGATGGTTATGGTTGCGCCTGCGTTATTGGGTATTGATGTAACTGTTATAGTCGAGGTCGCGTGCGGCACTGTGGCAGTGTAGTCCAATGTCTCCGGATCGAATGTCGGGTTCAGCACGCCGGGGTTGATTGTCAGGCTGCTCAGCGTTGCGTCTGTCGATATTGTCACTTCGTCATCCATCACGAGTACGCTCGCCGAGGATGGGTCGCCTATTGTATAGCCTGTTCCGGCTTGTAATCGCGCTTTTACCATGCTGGCGTGTTCATCTACATCGTCGTCATGCGTTGCGACTGTCAGCGTGGCGGTGGTGTGGCCGGCGCTGATGGTGACTGTTGAGGGCGGTGTGCCGCTGAGGGTATTGGCTGTCTCTGTTACGCTCACGTTCACAGTCAGCGCGGTTACCGATGGCTGGTTTGCTGTGACCGTAAATGTCGCAGGTGTGCCTTCGGTGACGGTTGTGGGATTCGCTGTGATGGTCACTTGTGGAATCCCTGCTGGCGCACGGTTGACTGTGATGGTGTAGGTCAATTGCGTGATGTTATCTACGGCTGTAACCGTTACTGTGATGTCCATCGTGTCTTCGGTAAATGGCACGTCCAATGAGGTGGTGTTCTGACCGTTGATGGATACAGTTGCGTCCGGGTTATTGGGTGTTGCTGTAACTGTTACGGTTGAGGCCGCATTCGGCAATAGGGCGGTGTAGGACAATGTCGCTGGGTCAAATGCCGGGATCAGTACGCCGGGGTTGATTGTCAGGCTGCTCAGCGTTGCGTCTATCGCTGGTGGCAAGTCGTTATCCAGCACGAGTACTCTTGCCGAGGATGGCGTGCCCACTACATAGCCTGCTCCGGCTTGCACTTGTGCGGTTACGACACTGGCGTGTTCGTCCGCCTTATCGTCGTCTGTTGCTACTGTCAGGGTGGTCTGGCCTGCGTTGATGGTGACGGTCGAGGGTGGTGTGCCGCTGAGGGTATTGGCGGTCTCTGTTACGCTTACGTTCACGGTGAGTGTGATTGTGGGTGCAGGGGTCGCTGTGATTGTGAATGTCGCGGCCATGCCTTCGGTGACACTTGGGGGGTCCGCTGTGATTGTTATTACCGGCGTCACTCCCGGTATGACCACCATCGCTGTCAACGCGCTTTCCAATTCTTCGGGATAGTCTAAATCATCGGTGAAATTCACCCGAACTTTCAGTTGGTGACCACTGTCGTCTGTTGCGACTTCGTACGTCGAGCCCGTGGCACCGGGGATCTGGGTCTCCATACTGCCCATTACGCGGATCCATTGATAGGCATAGGTTACATTGGTGAGGCCATTGGCATCCCGGATGTTCGAGACATCGGCTGTTAGTGTTTCACGCAACTCGGGTTCGCCGATGATTATTGGGGCACCTGCCGCTGGCGAGTTTGGAGGCGTGTCGTTGTCTTTAACGGTTATGCTCGCTGAGGATGGTGTGCCTACGGTATAGCCTGTTCCGACCTGTACTTGCACGGTTACTTCACTGTCGTCTTCTCTTACATCGTCGTCGTCTGTTGCTACTGTGAGTGTGGCGGTGGTCTGTTTGGCGTTGAAGGTGACGGTTGATGGCGGTGTGCCGCTGAGGACATCTTCCGTCTGGGTGACGTTCACGTTCACGGTTACTGCTGTTGCCGGTGCGGGGTTCGCTGTGATCGTAAATGTCGCAGCCGTGCCTTCTGTGACGCTTGCAGGATTCGCTGTGATTGTCACCTGCGGAATGTCGTTGTCGTTGACGGTGACGGTTGCCGAGGATGGTGTGCCTACGGTATAGCCTGTTCCGACCTGTACTTGCGCGGTTACTTCGCTGGCGACTTCATCTGCATTGTCGTCATCCGTTGCTACTGTGAGTGTGACGGTGGTCTGTTTGGCGTTGAAGGTGATGGTTGATGGCGGTGTGCCGCTGAGGACATCTTCCGTCTGGGTGACGTTCACGTTCACGGTTACTGCTGTTGCCGGTGCGGGGTTCGCTGTGATCGTAAATGTCGCAGCCGTGCCTTCTGTGACGGGTGACGTATTCGCTGTGATTATCATCCGTGGAATATCGTTGTCATTGACGGTGACGGTTGCCGAGGATGGTGTGCCTACGGTATAGCCTGTTCCGACCTGTACTTGCGCGGTTACTTCGCTGGCGACTTCATCTGCATTGTCGTCATCCGTTGCTACTGTGAGTGTGACGGTGGTCTGTTTGGCGTTGAAGGTGATGGTTGATGGCGGTGTGCCGCTGAGGACCTTGCTAGTTTGGGTGACATTTACCCTCACCTTTAGTGCAGTTGTGGGTGCAGGGTCCGCTGTGATTGTGAATGTCGCAGCGGTGCCTTCGGTGACGCTTGCACGGTTCGCTGTGATTGTCATCTCTGGCAGCGGTGGAGCTTTTGTCCCTGGGCCGTCGTTGTCGTTGACGGTTACGCTTGCCGAGGATGGGGCGCCTACTGTATAGCCTGTTCCGACCTGTACTTGCGCGGTTACCACGCCGGCTTCTTCAGCTACATTATCGTCATCTGTTGCTACTGTCAGTGTGGCGGTGGTCTCGTTGGCGTTGATGGTGACTGTTGCGTCCGGTGTACCGCTGAGGACATCTTCCGTCTCGCTGACGTTCACACTCACGGTCAGGTCGGTTGTGGGTGCAGAAGACGCTGTGATTGTGAATGTCGCAGCCGTGCCTTCGGTGACGGGTGACGTATCCGCTGTGATTGTCACCTGTAGAGTTCCCGGTGTTGGCTGCTGCGTAGGTGGTTGCTGCGTAGGTGGTTGCTGCGTAGGTGGTTGCACTGGTGGTTGCACTGGTGGTTGAGGTGGAGGCGACGGATTTTCGTCGTCATCTACCGTCACTCTCACCGAGGTCGCCGTTACGTTGCCGTAGTCGCCGCCGCTGACCGTGTGTTGCACGGTGGCCGTGTCGTTCGTCGAGTCATCGTCCTGGTCCGCCTCCACCGTCACTGTCTGCGCCGTGTTCCAGGTATTGGTCATGAACGTTAGATTTGGTTTATCTACCGACACGTCCTGGTTGTCGGTCACTGACACGCCTATCGCCACTGTGTTCGTCGGTTTCGACAGGAGCTGTACCGTGTAGGTATTGTTATCTCCCTCGTTCACCGTGAGGGTGGTGGGTGATACCCTCACCCCGCGGGTGTCGTTGTCCCGAATTGTCCCGGTCGCCGAGAGGGTGTTGTTCCCACCCGCCAGCATCGCGTTGCTGCTGGCATTGCTCAGCCTCACGGTGAAGGTTTCGTTGTCCTCGTCTATATCGTCGTTGTCTATTGTCACACTGATCGTCTGTGACGCCGTGCTGCTGGCAGGGAACGTCAGTGTGCTGTTATCCGCGGTGTAGTCCTGTCCCGCTATAGCCGTGCCGTTCGCTGTCGCGTAATCCACTGTCACAGGCTGGGTACTCGCCACGCTCAGACGCACCGTGAACGACATCGTCCCGACGCTCTCAGACGCACTTGCATTGTCAATGCTCAGTGTCGATATGTCGTTTTCGACGATCGTTACTGTCACAGAGGCCGCTGGCTCCCCGGTGTAGTCGCCGCCGCTGACTGTATGAGTTAACGTCACCGGTGGATCTGAATCCGAGTCGGTGTCATCAACCGCATTCACCCTCACTGTTTTCTGGTTACGCCAGTTGCTCGTCGTGAATATCAGCGGCGATCCGCTCACGCTCACGTCTCCTGTCGCTCCGCCCACCGTCACGGTCACGTTCTCGGTCGGCTGCGAGGTCAGCACTACTGTGTAGGTATTGTTGCCATTTTCCGGCACGTTCAGTGCCGTCGGATCCACTCTGACCCCACGGGTGTCGTCATTGGTGATCGTTCCGGTCGCAGAGGCAGCCCCCATCGTCGCGTTGCTCGCACTGCTCAACGTCACGGTGAAGTTTTCGTTATCTTCATCTATATCGTCATTCCGGATCGTCACGCGGATGGTCTGTGTGCGCGCTCCGCTGGGGGAGAACGTCAGCCTGCCGCTCCTCTGCGTATAGTCCTCACCCACCGTCGCTGAGCCGTCCGATGTTGCATAATCCACCGTTACTGTCTGCGCATTCGGTCCATCCAGTGTCACGGTGAATTCCATGCTTCCCGCGCTCTCTGCAGCGCTCTGATCCGCGCCGATTGATAGCTCTGGCATGTCGTCGTCTTCAACGGTGACGGTTGCTGAGGACGGAGAGCCTAAATCATAGTCTGTTCCGTTCTGTAGTTGCGCTTTTATCTGACCATCCAGCTCATCTATATCATCGTCATCCATTGCGACTGTCACTGTGGCGGTGGTCTGGCTGGCGCTGAAGTTGACGGTGCGAGTGCCCTCGCCCGGTGGGTCTCTGATGAAATCTCGGGTCTCGGTGACGCTTACGGTCACGGTTAGTGGGGTTGCCGGTGCGGGGTCCGCTGTGATTGTGAATTCCGCAGGCGTGTCTTCGGTGATGGGTGAGGGCCCTGCCTCGATTGTCATCCGTGGATTGTCGTTGTCATTGACGGTGACGGTTGCGATGGCTGGGTTGCCTACTTTATAGCCTGTTCCGCTCAACAGTTCCACGCTTATCTCGCCATCTAATTCATCTACTTGATCATTTTCGGTATTGACTGTTAGTGTGGCGGTTCTCTGGTTGGTGCTGAAGTTGACTGTGTGCGTGCCCACGCCCGGTGAGCCAGTGATGAAATCGCCGATCTGGCTGACGCGCACTTCTGCATTTAGTGGAGCCGTCGGGGCAGGGATCATTGTGATTTTGAATCTCTTAGATTGACCTTCGGTGATGCTTGGGGGATTCCCTACAATTGTCCCGACTGGCGTTTCTCCACCTACGACTCCTGTCAACGCGCTTTCGATCTCACACGTACCGTCATTGAAGGTTACCTTAACTTTCAGTCGGTGATCATTATCGGCTGACACTATTGTATACGTGGTGTTACCCGTCCCGATATTGGTCTCTGTACTGCCCTGCACGCGAATCCATTGAATAGTTGTCACACCGCTGAGGTCATGGGAGACGGTTAATTCTTCATCCACGTCGAGCGTGCCGCTGATTGTTGGGGCTCCTGCCGGTTGCCAGCCTGGGGGAGCATAAACATCTATGGTTACTGAGGATGGATCGCCTACTTTGTAAGCCGTGTCCCCGGTATCCGCCCCCTGTGGAATGTTGTCTCCATAGTAGTAGGCATCCAAGAGAAAGGCCTCAGTTTTGCGTCCCTGCGTGTGCCCACAGGCCTCTTCCTGCACGCGGAAAGAATACGATCTCTCCCCCGGCGAATGCCTGTTTGCCGACTGCGGATGAAGGATTGTCACCATCGGTTGCCATTCGGTAATATCCGGCAAGTGTCCGCTCACCCGGAAATCTACTCGATGCCTCTTATCGTAAGGTTCGGTGCGCTTTATTGTGACCGTCACCACGTCGCCTATTGCGACCCGCGTGGGGGCTGCGTAAAGCGTCAATACCGGAAGCGGAGCAACCGTTGTCGGCGGATTCTCATCCGCATCCTCGTCAATCACATACACGGACGCGCTTCCCTGTTCACCGACCGTGTAGCCAGTCCCTTCTTTTATTATTCTCACGTGCACCGAGCCCCAGTTTGCATTCTGCGCAGGGTTCGGGTCTTCCGGGGTGGGGCGGGGGGGGGAACCTCCGTGAAATCTACGGTTGGTACTGTCAGTGTAGCCTGGCCGGAGGTACCGATGGTGATTGTAGTAGGGGGCGTGTAGTTGTTGGGGAGGACGGGGCCTCCGCTGGTCACTTTTATGTTCACCCTCAGATTTCTGGTTGGGGCTGGTGTCACCGATATGATAAATGTGGCTCTATTGCCTTCCATTATGCTCGTAGGACTTGACTTGATCGTCACCTCCTGAGCCCTTGCCGCGATCGGCAGAGCCAGCATGAGCATGAAGAATGCCGCAAAGCGGGTGCGGGTGATGTGCGAGAAAATTTGCTCAATTTGTGAGAACATTTTTTTTAGGTCCGTGAGGCTTTCTTGTGGAGAATGTGTTTTAGGATTCTGCATCGCGATCCAGATCAATGGCTACGGAGTTGATGCAATAGCGCAAGCCCGTGGGTGCGGGACCGTCGTCGAAGATGTGGCCCAGGTGGGCATCGCAGCGGGCGCAGGTGACTTCGATGCGGCGCATGCCAAAGCTCAGGTCTTCGTGCTGGTTGATGCGGTCGGGGTCCATGGCGTCAAAAAAGCTGGGCCATCCGCAGTGCGAGTCGAATTTCTGTTCTGAGCGAAAGAGTTCGGCATTGCAGCATATACAGCGATATAGGCCTTCTTCGCGGCAGTCCCAGTACATGCCGGTGAAGGCGCGTTCTGTGCCTTTTTGACGGCAGACGTAGTATTGTTCGGGCGTGAGTTCCGCCCGCCATTCTTCGTTTGTTTTGGTGATTTTTTCGTCGTCCATTGGGGGATATGTCCTTTTTATGCGCGAATCCTTTTCAAGATGCGCTCAATAGCGCCATCGGCAAGTGCTTGCATTTCTTCGTCGGTGCGATCCTGGATGGGATGGGCGACAAAGACGCGAGCGGGATTAAATCCCAGGGCGGTCGATTGGGCATCGGCTGCTTCTCGGAACGGCTCGGATGCGACAAAGACAGTCGGAATACCGCGCGTTTCCAGGTTGGTCGTGTCGTGCACACTGCACGTTGTACAGGACCCTCAATCGGCCAGGCCTTCGACGACTACATCGCATTCGATGGCGATTTGTTGCTGGAGTTCGATGGGTGCCGGGCGCGTGAATGTAGGTTTGATGTAGCGGTTGACTTTGAGGTTGCGCTGCGTAAGATGCGTTTCGATGCGGTCGAGGAATACGTCGCCCCGGCTTTTGGAAATGTCCAAAAGCCCAATGGTCAATCCGTCGAGTGATTGCGGGCGTTTTACCCGTTCTCTCTGTGTTGGTTTTTGCTCGGATGTGGGGTCCAGCAAGCGTGTGTTCATGGCGTGATCTCCCTTGTGATGGATTGGCTGCCACCCCAACTGCTGATGATGGCAGAGAATAAGCCCGCGTCTCCGCCTGCGCGGACGATGTGCAATGTGTTGTTCCGAAATTTGGGTATTGTTTCGTTGTTTTTTATCTGTTGTTCGGAAATGCCTTCCGGGATGCCGCCCGCGCCTGAGATCAGTTCTGCGACGGGGAGTTGGAGATACTGATTTAGTGTGTCGCGGAATCGGGTTTTTGACCAGCCCACGTCCGCGTAGCGGCGGGTGTGTTCTGGCGATATGACCAGTACGGGGGGCGGGCTGTTTGCGTGTTTGGGATGGCCATCGGCTTTGAGGCAGGCGGCGAAGGATCGGCAAAGCGCGTCTGGATCTCGGGACGCCTGGTCCATGATGGGGGTGACGCCGCTGGCTGCAAATAGTGAGACTGTGGATGCGTCGGGTGAAAATCCCCTTTCGACAGCGAGGGATTCCCAGGGCGAATCGTCTTCGCGTTCGGCAAAGCAGAAGGTGTATTTGCCCGGGTTGCCGAGCATGGCGCGATCAATGCCACCGGGGACGCCCCCGCCGATGTTGCGGATGACGAGTTGAAGGGCGCGTCCGATGGTCGCGTTGGCGCGATTGCCCTGCCCGAGCGCGTTGACCCGCGCGTTCATGCCGATTTCGCGTGTGATCGGTCCGTTGACGACGATCAGGGGACCTGCAAAGAATGTGGTGGCGAGCAGTCCGTGCATGCAAAAAGCCTCTGTGAGTGCGGTTTCAACCGCTGCGAGTACGACGGGCAGGTATTCGGGTTTGCATCCGGCCAGAACAGCGTTGATGGCGACTTTTTCAACGGTGCATGTGTTGTAATTGGGGGGAACGATGCCCACCAATTCGTCGGGGGAGCGAGTTGTTCCCGATAGCATGCGCATTATGCGTTCTTCGGTGGGAGGGACGACGGGCAGGCCATCGCTCCAGCCGCGTTCAAAACAGGTTTCTATTTCGTCTTCGAGCGCGCCGACTTCAATGCGTTGGGCGGCTTTAACCACGGCTATTAAGCCATTGGGTTGTGTGCTCATCTATTTTTTCCTTTTGAGCATCATATTTTTTTATGCAGCTTGTAGTAATTTACTGATGTCACGCAATCCTCAAGTACGGCGCGGCACAGACAGTTATACTCTGCAAGTTTGAGGCCTGTCCCATCACGCTGTTCAAGATAGGATCCGATAGTTATTTGCAATATCTGTGCCAATGCGAGTCTGTTCAGGCGATTATACGCATAACTTATTATTTTTAATTAAAATAGAATAATTGAAAAAGAAAAATGCAGACGAAATTTCATACCGTTTATGCGGTATATCGTCCAATTTTTATAATCAATGGATGAAATACAGTTCTTATAACAAAAACTGAGAGGGGGAGGATATACAAGATATTGGGGGGAAATGAAGCATTTGCCTGATAATGTAGAACATATCGCGTTTTTAGGAAAGATAAAAAATACAAAGTGCGCTCACTATAAGTGAACGCGCTTTTTGAAGGTTGACCTGATCAATTAGCTATGGTTTTAATTCTTGTAAAATCAAGACGCCATCTATTGAGTAGCCAACGCAATTTGGGTCGAAGTTGCGGTCCATTTTTCGCCTCTTTCAGAAAATTATCTGGTCGAAAATAAAACCCCTCCACAACAACTATAGCGATAACCATTACAATACATTCTTGACAAATGCGCGATATATCATTACCCAAAATACCATTATGGCACTTCCAAAATCACAATCCGAACCTGCGCGTGCGCGGCGTATTACCGTCCGATCCATTATCCTGGGTGCGGCTACTGCGGCGTTGCTCAATATTTACAGCGACTATACCGGCATGATTTTGGGGTCTGCTTCGCTGGTCAAGTCGCAATTGTCTATGGCCATGCTCTTGCCCTTTGTCGCATGGCTCGTGATCAATCTCATTTTAAAGCTCGCATGGCCGCGTATGGCTTTGCGCAGCACAGAACTTCTCGTTATCTACAGTATGTCGTGGATTGTGGGTACGGTTTCGGCAAGTGGGTGGACGACCTATTGGGGCGGTATTGTCAGTACGCCGTTTTATTACGCTTCGCCCGAAAACCGATGGGAAGAAGTCCTTTTTGACATTTTGCCGTGGTGGTGTTTGCCCCAGGCAACGCCCGAAATTATTCGCACGTATTACGAGGGCCTTCCCGATGGCGCGAGTATCCCCTGGCGCGGATGGCTGGCTTCGCTGCACTGGTGGTTTGCCGTATCTATTGCTCTTGTTGTTGCCGGGTTATGTCTCTCGGTCATTTTTCAAAAGCAATGGGAGGAGAACGAGCGTCTCACTTTTCCTCTCGCGGCTTTTCCAATTGCATTGACCGAGGGCTTTGACGAACCCGGCCGTGTTATACCCGGCATTTTTCGCAACAAGCTCTTTTGGGCGGGTTTTTTTATTGTGTTCGGTGTTTTTGCCTGGAATATTCTCGGTTATTTTGCCATCAGTTTGCCTCGAATTGGCATTTACGACGGTTATCTGACCAAAGAGGTGCCTATTGCGCGCAATTTTCCATCGTTCTATTTGCGTATTCTGCCACCTGTTTTGGGCCTTACTTATATGTGTAATCTGGACATCCTCTTCAGTTTCTGGGCTTTTCGTCTTATCGCCATTGTCAAAGAAGGGGTGATGGCTCGCACGGGATTTAATGTGGGCATTTCCGGGCAACAGGCAGAAGCGAGTGAGATTCTGATTTTAGAATCTCATGGTGCTTTCATTTTTTTGGCGGTGTGGGCGGTCTGGGTGGCGCGAGGCCATTTGCGGCATGTTCTTCGCGCAGCCGTGACAGGACAGGCGGATGACGGTCTCATATCTTATCGTTTAGCCCTGCTCGGTTTTATTGCGGCGACTATTTTTGTTTTTGGCTGGTTCGTCGCAGTGGGTCTGTCTCCTTTTCTCGCCCTTTTCCATCTTTTACTGCTCTATGCAGCGTATTTCACTGTGGCAAAATACACTGCGGCCAGCGGCTTTTCTTATCTTTTTCCGGTTGCCGGCAAGGGGGGGCAGATTGTCGAAATTTTTACGGGGACGGCAACGCTCACGCAAAAAAATGCCGTTGCATTGGGGGTGATTAACTCCAGTGCATTTTTTGGCAATTCACGCATTCCCGCATGGCCCGCGCTGCCTCATCACCTCAAACTTCTGGGGAATGATGTCCGCCGTCGCTGGGTCTTCTGGATTGTTCTGTTGGCCTTTGCTTCAGGTTTCTTCGGGTCTTGTCTTTTTATTGTGCATTTGGGATATAACTACGCGGGTCAGAACCTGGGGTTGTCGGGTTTTAGCGGGTCCAATATTAGCACGTACGATCGCATGGTTACTGCTATTGTTGGCGCGGATAAAACGGTTTTTGATCCCGGCAAAATAGCGGTCTGGGTTTTTGGGCTTGTGCAAGCGGGTCTGCTTATGCTCCTTCGCAATCGCGTCCCGTGGTGGCCCTTGCATCCCCTGGGTCTGGCTTTTCAAAAGATGTCGGGTTCTCGGGTCTATGCTTTTAGTATTTTTCTGACATGGGCGTCCAAACTCATTATTTTGCGCATCGGAGGCATTTCGCTCTATCGGCGCTGTATTCCCCTGTTTTTTGGCCTTGTGATCGGTTATGTGGTCGGCGTGGGTGTGTCTTCTGTTATGGATTTCACCTTTTTCCCCGAAGACGGGCATTCTGTTCACGGTTGGTAATGCGTATGTCCAATCGCTATCCCATTCCCGCCAAAACATGCCGCGTAGAAGATGAAATTAAGCGCAGTCGATTTATTACTACTCTGGCGCATACACCGGCACGGGAAGACGCTCGCGTGTTTATCGATCAAATTCGCGCCGAATTTCCCGATGCGTCGCACAATTGCTGGGCATTTCGCATTGGACCACCAGGTACAACGGGCAATGTGGGAATGAGCGATGATGGGGAACCGCACGGTACGGCTGGTCGCCCCATGCTCACCGTGCTCACGCATTCGGATCTCGGCGATGTGACGGTGGTCGTTACCCGTTATTTTGGTGGGACAAAGTTGGGTAAGGGCGGGCTTGTGCGGGCTTATTCAGGTGGCGTTCAACACGCGCTTGAGAGGGTTCAGTGCGCGGAGCGGGTGACGCGCGTCACTGTTTTGGTGACTATCGGATATGCGACTTATGCATCTTTCAAGCGGTTGCTTCCGGATTTTGAAGTGCGTATTATTGCTGAAGATTTTGGGGCCGATATTACATGCGAACTGGCCGTGCCCGCAGAACAAATTGCGCTTTTCAAGCAGGCGATGAGGGATCTTACCAGAGGAGGGGCAGAGATTGAAGAGATGTGAGGAGAGATATTATACTTCGTCCCGCAACAACCAGGGCAAGCGGGTGTCGGGATTGATGCCGATGGCGTGTTTGCCATTCAAAAGCGCGGTGAGGTCTGCGCCCAAAAATTCGTGTCGCCAACTTGTGTGCAACGGATTATCCGGCGCATTTTTTTTTCGAGAGATGAATTCTTTGACTTCTGATCGCGATGCGACCATTGCGATATCGATCCCTTCTGATAGACATTGTCCGCGCAAAAAAGCCATGGCGAGATCGAGACGCGCATCGTCAAAGGGATTGGGTCGCTCAGGTGGCGATATGGGTGGGCAATTTTCTTCGTCGATTGCCAATCCGCGCTGTACAGCGTTGAAGAGGCTATTGCTGTGCTGATTTATGGTTGCCCTTGCAATGCCCCGCAACCGTTTCAGCGATTGGGTTGATTGCGGCTTGCGCCGGGCAATTTGTACGAGCGCGTCATCGCTCATGATCCAGGTTCTGGGTCTGTCTGTCTGTTGGGCCTCTTTTTCGCGCCATGTGGTCAGTTCGCGCACGATGGCCATATCGCGTCTTGATAGTCGTCCCGTGCCTTTTACGCGCGTATATTGTTCTTCGGGCATGCGGTCATCGTACAATTTGGCAACATCGTACTGAAGGAGTTCTTCTGCCAACCAGTTTTCTCGGTCTCGTCGATGAATGTCGGTCAGGATATGTTCGCGAAGGGCGGGCAAATATCGCACGTCATCCAGGGCATAGGCGAGTTGTTTATCCGATAATGGTCGCCTCAACCAGTTTGTGCGCGTTTCTGTTTTGGATAGTTGTATATTGAGACACAGGCGCAATAAATTGCCCAGCGATAGGGTTGAACCCAGGCCCGCAAAACCCGCTGCACAACGCGTATCAAATATATTGCAGGGTATCGCATCTGTTATCCGTTTCAATATCCAGAGGTCTTGCTGTGCATCGTGCAAAATTTTTACTGTGTGGCGATCTGCTATTAACGCACCCAGAGGTGATAGATCCGATAATGTGACGGCGTCTATCAGGTGGCAATCATTTTCTGAAAGTCCCACCTGTACAATGCCCAGGCGCGGATAATAGGTTTGCTCCCAGACAAATTCTGTATCAATGCCCACACAGGGCGCGTTCAAGGCGCGGTTGACAAGGGTTTCGAGTGCGTCGGGTGTATCGATTATTGGCATTTAAAAATCCAGAGGGTTTGGTTGCCATTACTGGCGTTGTACCTTCGGTGTGGTGGCACGGTGTTGTAGGGGACGGTCCCCGTGCCGTCCCGTGTGTCATCGCGGCATGATGTTGAGCCGCGATCCAGGAGGTTTTTGCTGACCGCTAATAGCTTGTTTTTTAGATCAAGGTATCACATCACACGCTGAATATCAAGCACAGAACTTTAAGGAGGTCTCATGAAGTATCGACAATTAGGCAAAGACGGTGCCGACATCCCGGTTATTGGCCTGGGTGCCTGGCCCATTGGCGGCGGTATGGGCGGCCTGGACGATGGGGATTGTATTGACACTGTGCGTACTGCTATTGATAGCGGTATTACCCTGCTCGATACTGCGCAGGCATATCGCACCAGCGAAGCCACGTTGGGCAGGGCACTGAAAGATGGCTATCGCGAGCGGTGCTTTCTCGCCACCAAAGTCAGTCGTCAATATTCTCGCCAGGATATTGAAAACGCCATTGAAAACAGTCTGCGAAATCTCGATGTCGATTGCGTAGATCTGTACCAAATCCACAGTTGGAACTCGCAATATCCCATTGAAGAGAGTATGGAAACCATGGCCCGGCTGCAAGAACAGGGCAAAACGCGCTTTATCGGGGTTTCCAATTTCAATGCCGCACAGATGCAACAGGCATACAATATTGCCCCATTTCACTCCAACCAACCGCGTTACAATATGTTTGACCGCAATATTGAAGCCGAAGATCTGGATTTTTGCAGACAAACGGGCATAGGCATTCTCGCCCATAGTCCCCTGGGAAAAGGTTTGCTCACGGGCAAATACGCGCCCGACCACGCCTTTTCCGAAGACGACGAGCGCGCCGGTTCGCCCCGCTTTCAAGGCGATTTATTTGCCCGTTATCTCGCAGTGGCAGATGAGTTAAAATCCGTTGCTGCCGATAAAAATATCACGATGGTGCAACTCGCCATTGCCTGGCTTCTTCGCCGCGAGGAAGTTACATGTGTGCTCGTTGGCGCGAAAGATCCCGATCAGGTCAAAGAACACGTGGGCGCGGCAGATGTCGAATTTGCGGACGATGAGTTGGAACGTATTGAAGAAATTTTGCAAAATACGCCAGAAGGTCGGTAATTGGCGTTTTGGTTTCTATTCCTGACAACTGACAACGCAATGAGGTTTATCATGATTATTGATCCCCATCTCCACGTGTGGAGCGATGACGAAGAAACCTATCCCTACGGTCCCAGCCGTCCCAACGAGGCGGGTTCGGTGGAGCTTTTGTTTGAGACGATGGATGAGGCGGGGGTGGATAAAGCGGTTATTGTTCAGCCGATCCACTATCTTTTTGATAATCGCTATGTCGCGGACTGTCTCAAAAGGTATCCCGATAAGCTCGCGGCGCAGGCACTTGTGGATCCCACATCACCCGATGCAGCGGATGAGCTGGAGCGTTTGCATAGAGAAGAGGGGTTTGGTGGGATGCGCATTCATCTGTCGCGTTATGGCGATCCTGCAGGTCTGGCTGCACATGATAAGGATCCGCTGTGGGCGCGTGCCCGGGATCTCGGTCTGTGCTTCAATCTGTTTGGCGGGGCTGAGGATCATGCGCCTATCGAACCTATTATTGCCCGGTTTCCCGAGGTCAATGTTGTGGTTGATCACATTGCCAATATCCCCGCGGATGAGCCCGATCCCAAGCCCTTGCTCAATAATTTGCTCAATTGGGGGCAATATCCCAATGTTTATGTCAAAATTTCCAATGTGGAGCAGCGATCCACAATGCCCTATCCGCACCGCGATACGCATGATATGATCAAGCGCATATACGATGTGTACGGTCCCGAGCGGTTGATGTGGGGCACGGATTTTCCCCATGTGTTCAGGAGTTGTGGGTACAGGGGGTCTCTGGACTTGATACGCAACCATATGTTTTTTACCGATGACGATCTCGAATGGATTTTGTGTGAGACGATTCTCAAATTGTGGTCTTTTGATGAGCGCGGATGAGAATCTGGTGGGATTTCTCCCTTAATATTATAAAACAAAAGAGCCATAACATTTATCTGTTATGGCTTACTCTGTCTATCCCAATGCCTTGAGATATTCTTCGCCTCTGTGTTCGCGCAGCCAACTTTTGAGGGGGACATCGGCTTCTGTGGGTTGCCACCATCCTTTGACGTCTATGCCATCGCCGAGTAGCTGACGGCGGATGGGGTCGCATTTGCTGAGTATATCTTCGGGTATGAGGTTGTAATCCAGCCCCCGCAGCCAGCGATAACTGTAGCCAAAGAATAGCACGCGGCGCGTCACAGCGGATGTGTTAATCCCTCGCCGGTGCCACATTCTGCGGTCAAAGAGTACGGCTGTTCCCGCCTTGATGCACACGGGCATTACACCCTTGTCGGCATCGCATCCTTCGGGTTTTGTGTCCAGTTTGTGACTGCGCGGCACAATTTCCATTGCGCCGTGTTCTGGCGTGTCAACATCGCTTAGCCAGTAACTGATCTTTAGCGATAAGCGAGGGTGGGGGCGTTCCATCTCAGGCACGGGTCGTCCGCCGTCTTGATGCCAGCCGCCCGGGTGAATCTCGCGTTTCTTTTTCTCGGGGGGATACACGATCAGGTGGGAAATGTAGAGTTGGATATTCCATCCCAAAATATCCCATAATAAGGGGAATGTTTTGGGATTATCGAGCAATTCCAAAAAGGCATCGTCTTCCACAACGGTTCGGAATTTACCCAAAAGAGCATTTGATTTCAGCCCCTTTGCCTCGCGCTCCCGCGATTCTACCCGATCGACGGCGTCATTCAATCGCGCGAGCAGGTCGGGAGATAGGGCGTCTTCGACAATCAAATATCCCTCGTCGTTAAACTGCCTGAGTTGCGCTTCTGTCGCGCAATATTGCAACCATTTTTTCGCGTCCATGGTGTTTTCCTTTGCTGGTGGCATTCGCGGCAGGGATGCCGCTCCTACGACTTAATTTTCCCACTTCCCACTCCTCACCCTCGCCTGCTGATCATAATTGTGGCGCAATTGATATTTTGTGCGAGAATCGGTGCGAATTGACCAAATTGTCTGCGATTTTCGTCCAGGCGCTCCAATCCCAAAACCACGAGGTCGGAATTGTTTGCCTGGCGCGTAATTTCTTCGAGGGGTTTGTTGTGGCGCACGACCAGAGCCGATGCATTGGTGGGGACTTCTTCATTTGCAAACTGCATCAGTCTGCGCTGTGCGCGGTCACACTGAAAGTCGGTGGCATGCTCGGGTAATACTTGCAAAAATGTGACTTCGCGGTTGCCCGTGCGGCACAAACTGCCCAGCAAGCGGGCGCGAAATTTGTCGTGGGCACCAAGACTTCGCGTGGGCACCAGTACGCGATGCACGTTTTTTAATTGCCAGCCCGGTGGCGTGTGCAAAACGACCACATCGCACGCCACAGAGCTGATGAGTTCTTCTAAATGGGCACTGTTGACATCGCTCAAACCCAATAACAAACTCTCGCAGCGATGCGCGCGAGATACCCGCACAATCTCGGGCCAGGGTTGCGGTGCGATGGTCATGAGTGCCTCGGGCGCCAGTTCAGCGGCAAACGAGGCCGTCACGGCCTCTCGAAGCACTGTCTGTGTGTCGTGTAAGGAGCGCGGAGGTTCTTCCTCGCGCCACTCCTCTTTGGGCGCGGCTACGACAGATAATAACAATACGCGCCCCACGCCCGGCGGTGCGAGCGCGTGGGCAACTGCGACCATGGCCGAGGCATTTTGAGGATTGGCCACGGGTACCAGGACCAGTGGACTGCGGCCGCGCATTTGAAGCAATTGCGGGTCGAGTGCTTCGGCGGAGGCATCTACAACGCGCGCGCGTCTCGCCAATAATGCCCAATACAATAATCCACCCAGACCCAGCCACACTGCAGAGACCAACCCCGCAGTTGGTACGGACACGGCTTGAAAAAGCGCCAACCCGGCACAACACAAACCGCCTGTGACGGGAACGAGCGGGAAAAATGGCGTGTGGAATGGTGCGGGTGTTCGCCGTCGCGTTCGGGCCAGGATGCTGGTCCAGTGCGTCATGGCAAAAGAGATGAGAAAAATCAAACTCGCCGCAGCGCTGGCAGCCGCGACATCGGGCACGACCAGCAGCAGCGTTGCCATTGTCAGGGCACTGACACAGATTGCTGTTATGGGCGTTTTGTAGCGAATGTGTACTTCGCCAATAGGTGCGGGAAGGGTGCGGTCTTGTGCCATGGTGAGGGCCACGCGGGAAGCCGCGAGCAAATTGGCCTGTAGTGCCGATAGCATAGACAAAATGGCGGCGACCAGCACCAGCCAGAAACCCGTTTCACCTAAAAAATGTCGCGCCGCCAGAGCCACCACCACTTCGGGGTGTTTGGCACTGAGGGCACCAATCGTCTGTCCAGGCGGGACACCTACAGTCGCAATCACAAAGAGCAGGGGCAAATAGACGCCCAGAGCCGCTGCGAGAGACAAGAGCATGGCTCGCGGCAATGTGCGTTCGGGGGCGCGCACTTCGCCGGCAACGGCGGCGATGAGGTCAAATCCCTGGAGAACAATAAAGGTATATCCCATGGCTTGAAAAAATCCCGCTGTACCATGGGTAAAAAAAGGCGTCAGGCTGGTGTGTATAGCCGTTAGACTGCGGCCTGTGAGTGCCCATAGACCGCCGCCGATAAGCACAGCAAAAACGATCATTTTTGCAAAATTGATCCAGTTGTCCCCGCCCCCGCTCGTGCGAATGAGGCCGAAGGTATAATAGGCTGTTGCACAGATGGCCAGCGTTGCAACCATCGCCTGGCCAACGAGCCATTCTGGTGCAATGCCAAAGAGAAGACGTCCGCATTCTTGCAGTGCTATCGCAGCATAGGATGCAAACCCCATCGCGTAGAGTACGCCGGCGACGATGGATGCAAACCAGCCCACCCATCCAAAAGCGAAAGCCGCGCGTACGGATAATACGTTTTTGGCAAATGTATAGGTGCCGCCGGACTGGGGAAATGCGGTTGACATCTCGGCAAAGCTCAATGCAGTCAGTATTGCTATTACACCATTGGCAGCGAAGACGGCAAGTGTCGCCGGTCCGGTGGTCGCATAGGCCACGCCTGCAAGTGCCAGTATGCCGCCTCCGACCATGGCGCCAATGCCCACTCCCGTAGCACCTGCAAGACCTATGGAACGTTCTATGGTTCCCTGTTTATTCATTGTTTTATTGCTTTGGGAAAGGCTCCTAACTGGTGGTGTTCGCCGTTTTGGATCTGGACGAACTCGGGGGGAAATGCGGTGCATCTTTCGCCGTTTTTCATGCCCCAGCGATTCAGAGGACGCACGTACCCAGCGTTGATTTTGGGGTTTGTCCACACGCCCGCTATGGCAATGCGGCTATTTGCACTGGGGTTTGACGGGCTGTAATGCCACAGGCTGCTGTGCCAGCAGACTACATCGCCCGGGTTGGCTTCGATATGTTCTGTGCCGCATTGTTCTATGCGCGCTTTTACGAGGTCGCGGGGCAGTTCACCGTGAATGCTGTCTTCATACATGACATGTTGGACAATCTCACCTTTGTGACTGCCCGGAACAAATTGCATACACCCATTTTCGCGCGTGGCCGGGTCGAGTGCCATCCACGCATTAAACGGTTCGGTTTCTCCGTCGCGCCAGAGGCCATTGTCCTGGTGCCAGGGTGTTGCGCTACCCGTTTTTGCGGGTTTTACAAATACGCTGTTGAATTTGACGATGATATCGTTGCCCAAAAAATATCGCGCCATGGCGAGCATCTCTTCCCCGGCGTGAAATGTGTGCCAGATGAGGGGGGATTCCACGCAGAAATTGCCGAGTTTTCGAAATCTCAGGGCGCGCGCGTCTGGGGTATCGCCCATGGGGTCCATGGGGTCTGCATTGGGGTTGCCACTTGGCTCGGGTTTGAGCAATTCGTTTTTTATGACGCCGCGCATGTCAAAAGCAGTGTCTTCTGGTACGACATTGCGCTCGATAAAGAATCCCTTTTCTTCCCACTGATGTTTTTGTTCGTCGGTGGGTTTCCAATATTTCATGGTATCGATCTCCTCTGTGCAGGATGCAAAAACATTACAAATAATCTGAACATTTCTGAGTTTGTCAAGTTTTTAGAATTGTCGGGCAATGGATTTTGGGGTTTACAGGGTGCGGGCGATCCGTTAAATTGCTTTTAAACTTAAACGTTAAACATGGAGGTGCGTTATGCTTATTGCTACGTCGCGAACAGTGCATGCGGGCTTTGAGGAGCAGGTCGCTCCTGTGCAGATTTTGGAGGGAGATGTTGCCGCGCTTGCCAAAGGCGAGGTTTATGGCGTTGTTGCTCTCAAGGGTGGCGATTTGTTTGTGTGTACTTCAACGGGTTCTCAAACAGTTGCCACGGGTATTGAGCAGGATATCGAATGTCTGATTATTATTGACGAAGAGCCCCTGCGCTTGCTTATCGGTACGGGCGAGTCCCATATTTATTGTTATGATGATGGGAAAACGTATCGCGTTGAGTCCTTTGACCAACTTTCGGTGCGCGATAAATGGTACACGCCCTGGGGTGGTCCGCCCGATGTGCGCAGTTTTGCCCGGACAACGGATGGGTGGGTTTATGCCGATATTCACGTGGGTAATATCATGCGCTCGGCAGATTGGGGTGAGACATGGGAACCCGTGACGCCCGATTTGCACGATGATGTACACCAGGTGGCGACATCGCCCCGGGACGATGACCGCGTGTATGCGAATACGGCGCGTGCGGTGTATGTGAGTGAAGATCGCGGCAAGTCGTGGTCTCACCGGTCTGAGGGTTTTCCCTATTATTACGGTCGCGCTATTGCCGTGCATCCCGACGATCCGGATTGTGTGCTGGCTACGGTTAGCAGGGGACCACACGGAGAGGCTTCAGGCCAGCTTTACCGCTCGGATGATGCGGGCAGTACATGGGAGCACGTCACAGAGGGTTTTCCAGCAACGGTCCCGCATAATATCGATACTTTCCATATCGCGTTTTCACAGAGCGGTTGTGCATGGGCTGCTGTTGATAAGATGCTTTATACCAGCGCGGACCGCGGTATGTCATGGGAGGGTGTTTGGGAGGCGCCGGATAAAATACGGATGATTGCGTGAAAAGGAGAAATATATGCAGGCGGTTCAAGAACTTCAAGCAGATGTTGCCCAACTTTCAGCGGATGAACTGGCTCGCTTTAGAGCGTGGTTCGAGGAATTTGATGCAAAAGTATGGGATAAGCAGTTTGAAGAAGATGTTAAGCTGGGCAAATTGGATCACCTTGCGAATCAAGCCATTGCTGATTTTCGCGCGGGGAATTGTAAAGAAGTATGAATCATTTTACAAACCCTTACTTTTGGGAATGTTATCAAAGACTTCCGCGAGAGATTCAAGAATTAGCAGACGAGAATTTCAAATTACTAAAGCGAGATTCGAGACATCCTTCTTTGCATTTGAAGCATGTTCTCGTGAAACGGGGAAAGGTCGGCAGGTATTGGTCTGCAAGAATTGGCATTAAATATCGAACTATAGCAATTGAAATTGAGGAGGGGTTGGTCTGGTTTTGGATTGGAACACATGCCGAATATGATAAATTGATTCGGTAATTACATAAATTGTTGTTGTAGGCGGTCCTTATTTTTTCAGGAGCATTTATGGCACATCACAACTTTACCCCCACGCATTATCATACGACCATCGGGTCCCACGAACCCGTTCTGACCATTGAAAGTGGCGATACGATTTCGACCTCTACGGTTTGTGCCGGTGGCAGGGACAAGACCGGCGCGCAAGTGACCGAAGGTGGCAATCCCCAGACGGGTCCTTTTTATATTGAGGGTGCAGAGCCGGGGGATTCGATTTCGGTTGTGTTTGATTATTTGATGCCCAATCGCTCGCATGGATATACTTCTGCGCGGATTGCGCCCAATGTACTCGATCCGGGTTATGTGCCCAAATTTGACGATGATATTGCGCGGGTTTTATGGGAAATGGATTTTGAAAATCGCACGGCACGCCCGGTGGAGGTTTCTCGTGACCGCGATCATACCACGCCCGGTTATGGCAAGCCCGCTACCCGTCCATTAAAGGATCTGGTCTTGCCTCTCAATCCGCATCCCGGATGTTTTGGCGTTGCGCCGCCGCGGGGTCAGGCGATTTCGACTGCGACTTCATCCACGCACGGCGGGAATATGGACTACAAGCGGTTCAACGAGGGCACAACGGTTTATTTGCCGGTTTTTGTCGAGGGCGCGCTTTTTCACATTGGCGATGGGCACGCGCTTCAGGGCGATGGTGAAATTGTGGGTACGGGTATTGAAATTTCTTTTGATGTGAGTTTTACGGTTCATTTGCACAAAAGCAAAACCATCAACTGGCCGCGGGGTGAAAACGATACGCATGTTTTTACGGTGGGCAATGCCCGTCCGCTCGATCAGTGCGTCGAACACGCCACGACTGAAATGATCCGCTGGCTTGTGTCGGATTTTGGGTTGGATGAGCGCACCGTGCATGTGTTGCTGGGTGAAGCGGTTGAATACGATATGGGCAATATGTTTGATCCCGCATATACTTTTGTTTGTAAAATTCCCAAGCAAGTTCTCGAAACCCTGGGCGCGACCCGTGTGTAGTGTGCGATGAGAAAATCTCACTGGATTATTTCCCCATCTGTTGATTTGTGCTGTATTTCACTCGGATGGCTGGTATTTTTTGCCGCTCCTTATCTGCTCCCTGACCACGGTGAGACTTTCCGTCTCATTGCGGTTACGTCATTTGTTGCCCACCGGTATTTCACCTTTCCCCTCGTTTATCTCGACCGCATTGAATTTGAACGTCGGCGGCTGGTCTATCTCATAACCCCGGTGCTGTGTCTGGGGTTCGTCGCGATGTGTTATTATTTTCGCGTTGAAGAACCCGAGATGTTCGCTTTCTGGTATCTTTTTAATTATTTCCATTTTGTCCGTCAAAAGTATGGCATTTTGCGGATTTATTCCGGCAAGGGACAATGGGGGCACAAACAGCTCGATGCGTCGGTTTCGTATCTTTGGGGCATTGCGGGTTTTGGTTATCTGTTTGCTTTTCAGGCCAATGTTGAAGGCCGCGTTATGCATTATCTGCATACGCTTATTGGCACGCCGCTTCCCCCTGTGGGGGCGCAAGCGATATATGTCGCAGCTATCGCTGTTACAATTGCGTGGCTTATTTACGAATTTCGGAACGCGCAAATCAACTGGCCCAAGGTGCTTTTTTTTGTATCGATCGCGTTCATGTATGGCATTGTCCCCATTTTATCTACAGATGCTCTTTTCACTGCGACCAGCTTTAGCCATGCCGCGGAATATATCGCCCTTGTCGCGCTTACGGTTCACAATAAGGCAAAACAAGATGCGTTTGCGTCGCCTGTGCTGACGCGAGCGGGAAATCATATTGTCCCTTATACCACGGGTTTTATTATCGTAGTTAGCGGCTTGTTATATGGCCTCAAATTTCTTTCTCTTCCGATCTTTCTCGTTTTTACTTATGGCACGTCGTTTATGCACTTTATCTACGATGGTATGATTTGGAAGTTGCGTCGCCCCCGCGTTGCGCGGGAGGTTGGCGCGGCGATGAGCGATGGATGATGAGCGATGGATGATGAGCAGAAACACCATTTGAAAGATATCGACCGCACGGTTGTTTGGCATCCTTTCACGCAGATGCGAGATTATGCGGATGAGGAGCCTATTATTATATCGCACGGCGATGGTGTTTATCTGGAAGATATTGATGGCAATCGCTATCTCGATGGTTTTGCGTCTATGTGGTGCAATGTGCATGGGCATCGCGTTGCGGAAATTGACTGTGCTATTCGGGAGCAACTCGACCGCGTAGCGCACAGTACGCTGTTGGGGCTGTCCAATATTCCCGCTGTGCAACTTGCGGAAAAGCTCGTGCAAATCGCGCCGAGGGGTCTCAGCCGGGTTTTTTATTCGGATAGTGGCGCGACTGCGGTTGAAATTGCCGTTAAGATGGCGTTTCAATACTGGCAGCAGCGCGTGCGTCCGCGTCGGGCAAAGGACACTTTTCTTCACCTGACAGAGAGCTATCACGGCGATACGATTGGCTCGGTCAGCGTGGGGGGTATCGCGCATTTTCACCGCGTGTATCACCCTTTGCTTTTTTCTTCTATTTCCGCACCTGTTCCCCATCCCTACCGGTGTGAACATTGTAATGGGTCGTGTGATAAGACGTGCTTTGATACCCTGGAGAAGACCATCGCCGAACACGCCGACCGCCTCGCTGCTTTTATTGTGGAACCGCTTGTGCAGGGTGCGGGCGGTATGCTTATGCATCCGCCGGGTTATCTCAAATACGCGGCGGAGTTGTGCGACAAATACGATGTGCTTCTCATTGTGGATGAGGTCGCTACGGGATTTGGTCGAACTGGCAAGATGTTTGCCTGCGAATACGAAAATGTCGCGCCCGATATTCTCTGCCTGGGCAAGGGTCTTACCGGGGGGTATCTTCCGGTGGCGGCAACGCTTGCAACGGATGAGATTTACAATGCCTTTTTGGGCGATTATGCCGAGATGAAGACCTTTTTTCACGGTCATACATATACGGGCAATCCGCTCGGTTGTGCCGCTGCGCTTGCAACGATAGAAAAATTTGAAACAGATCGCACGCTGGAGAAATTGCAATACAGGATCGCGTATCTCGCGGAGCAATTGCACCGGTTCAGAGATTTTGCACATGTGGGGGATATTCGTCAAAGGGGTTTTATTGTTGCTATTGAATTGGTGTTGGATCAGGCAGACAAAACTCCGTATCCCTTTGAAGACCGTACAGGTCATCGGGTGTGCGATATTGCCCGAGAAAATGGGCTTCTCATTCGCCCGCTGGTCAATACGATTGTTCTTATGCCCCCTTTTGCGATTAACAAACGCGAGATAGACCAGATGCTGGATATTGTTTCTGATGCGATTCTGGTGGTTACAGAGGGGGTTGCAGGGTGACGCGGGGCATTTTTGTGACGGGTACGGATACCGAGATCGGCAAGACAGCTATTACAGCCGGGTTGGCTGCGGTGCTCAAGAGGCGAGGCATCAATGCTGGGGTTATGAAGCCCATTTCAGCGGGTAGTCGCGCGGATGCAGAATTATTAAAACGGGCTGCGCGATCGAACGAGTCTCTGGATATTATCAATCCGATTTACCTGCGCGATCCGCTTTCGCCCAATATTGCCGCCAGGCGCGAAAAAAAAGTACTCGATCTCGTACCTGTATTTGACGCATTTAATCGTCTTTCAAAAATTCACGATTATTTGCTCGTCGAAGGCGTGGGCGGTCTTTTGGTGCCGATTGCGGATGATGTTCTTGTGGCAGATCTCGTTGCTCGTTTCGATTTGCCTCTTCTTATTGTGGCTCGCGCAGCCCTCGGTACGATCAATCATACGCTGCTTACGATTGAGGCGGCGCGAGCACGCGATCTGCAGGTCAATAGTGTGATATACAATACGCTGTCACCGGAGGGACCAGATGTGTCGGCGCAGATGAGTCCGGGGGTTGTGACGCGCATTTCTGGGGTTCCGTCGTCGGGTACTATTCCCTATGATCCAGATGTCGATGTGGATGCGATTTGTCTGGGGGGCATGGTAGAATTGGTTGAGGCGCATGTTGATGTTGATTTAATTTTGGGGTGAGTAAAGATACTGTGACGACTTTATATACTACTTCATTCAAGGGCATTGGACAGATTACCGCGCGGGAATTGCGGTTTTGTTTTGGGAACCGCCTTTCCAATGTGCGGACAGACCGCGTGCGAGATTACGATTTGGTGCAGTTCCATTGGCAGGGCGATCCGCTCGCGTTGCGCCAACTCGGCACTGTGGAGGATGTTTTTTATTGGCTTGTCGATATACCGCTGAGCGGAGAGCGCGAGGATCTCAATACGCTGGGTGAAATACCCGATCTGATTCCGGCGCTCAATGTCCACAGGCAGTTCAATGGGTTGCCCAAAGGGCGCACAAAATATCGCGTTATTGTTCAGGCATCTATGCAAGACTGGCAATCATACCGCCGCAATCAGATGCAGAAAGCGGTTGAACGGGGTGTGGGGCGCCGCTTTCCCAAATGGCGTCTTGTGCCCGATAATGCCAATGTGGAACTGTGGCTGCAACAAACGGGTAGGCAGGTGCGTCTGGGGTTGCGGCTTACGGATCGCACGATGCGCCATCGCACGTACAAGACCGCCAACCGCCCCGCGTCGCTGCGTCCCACCATTGCGCGGGCACTGGTACAGCTTACCCGTCCAGAAGATGGCGATGTTTTTCTGGATCCTATGTGCGGTGCGGGTACGGTTATGATTGAACGCGCTCTTGCGGGTCGCTATGCCCTGATTCATGGTGGGGATATCGACGAACAAGCTGTTGCAGATACGCTGGAAAATTTTGGCAATCGCCACAAGCCGCGCGATGTTTATCACTGGGATGCGCGTCAATTGCCACTGCCGGATCAATCTGTTGACAAGGTTGCGACCAATCCGCCCTGGGGCCGTCAGGTCGGATCTGTTTTTGAGCTTCGCGCGCTTTATGCATCTGCTTTTGCGGAGATTGACCGGGTTTTGCGCCCCAATGGTCTGGTTGCGATTCTTTCGAGCGAGTGGAATGCGATCAAAAGTGCGCTGGCGCGAACCAATCTCACGCCGATTGAGCACATTAAAGATATCGCGGTGCTGGGGCGGCGCGCCGATATTTTTGTCGCGCAGAAATTTTCGGTCTGACATTTTACCTACAGGAGATCAAAGCTATGAATATATCTGAAGATATTGGGACCAAACTGCTCTTTGAAAACGATCGCGTGCGCGTTTGGGACCTCGCGCTTGGTCCGGGCGAGAGCACGGGTATGCATCGACACGAGAATGACTATTTGTACGTGGTTATCGGCGGGGGGAAACTCCAGGGTGTCTCATCAGACGGCGCCAAAGGCGATGCCCGCGATATGAAGGACGGTCATGTGCAATGGCGAGATGTGGATGGCGAAGATATACACGAGGCCATCAATGTGGGCGATGATCCCTGGCGGAATATTATTGTGGAACTGAAGGGATAGGGGAAGGGGGATCTAAAAAAGCGGGCACGCAATCATGCCCGCTTTTCTATCTCTACTGGTTGGCGAGGAGGTCGTCAACGACGGATGGGTCGGCGAGGGTTGAGGTGTCGCCGAGGTTCGAGGTGTCGTTTTCGGCGATTTTGCGCAAGATTCGGCGCATGATTTTGCCCGATCGCGTTTTGGGCAAGCCCGGTGCCCAGTGGATTATGTCTGGGGTGGCGATGGGGCCGATTTCGGTGCGGACTTGCTGGACGAGTTCGGCTTTAAGTTCGTCGGTATAGGCTTCGCCCGCGTTGAGGGTGACGTAGGCATAGATGCCCTGTCCTTTGATTTCGTGCGGGAAACCGACCACAGCGGCTTCGGCCACTTTTGCGTGTGAGACCAGGGCGCTTTCAACTTCGGCGGTGCCCATGCGGTGGCCCGAGATGTTGATAACGTCATCTACGCGGCCGGTGATCCAGTAGTAGCCGTCTTCGTCGCGGCGGCAGCCGTCACCTGTGAAGTAGAAGCCTTTGTATTGCTGAAAGTAGGTTTCTTCAAAGCGTTTGTGATCGCCATAGATGGTGCGCATTTGTCCCGGCCAGGGTTCTGAGATGGCGAGTACGCCATCGACGCTATTGCCTTCGACGATTTTGCCAGATTCGGGTTCGAGTACTACGGGTTTGATGCCGTAGAGGGGCAGGGTCGCCGATCCGGGTTTGGTGGGGGTTGCGCCGGGCAGGGGACTGATGAGGATGCCCCCGGTTTCGGTTTGCCACCAGGTATCTACAATGGGACACCGCTCTCGTCCGATATTGCGGTGATACCATTGCCAGGCTTCGGGATTGATGGGTTCGCCCACTGTTCCGAGTATTTTGAGAGATGACAAATCGTATTTGGCGGGCCATTCTTCGCCTTCTCGGGTGAGGGCGCGTATGGCTGTGGGCGCGGTGTAGAATTGGTTGACTTTGTATTTGTCGATGACTTGCCAATAACGGCCCGGGTCGGGATAGACGGGTGTGCTTTCAAACATGATGGTGGTGGCGGCATTTGATAGCGGTCCGTAGATGATGTAGGAGTGGCCCGTGACCCAGCCAATGTCGGCGGCGCAAAAGTAGATGTCGCCGTCCTGATAGTCAAAGACGTTTTTGTGCGTGTAGCCCGTGTACACCATGTAGCCACCCACATTGTGTTGCACGCCTTTGGGTTTGCCCGTGGAGCCAGATGTGTAGAGGATGAAGAGCGGGTCTTCGGCGTCCATTTCTTCGCATGGACAGTCGGCAATCGCTTCTGATATGGCTTCGTGCCACCATAAGTCGCGCCCTTCTTGCATGGGACACGCGATGCCACTGTCTTCACCCACGCGCTGGACGACGATGCAGGTGTGAACGCTGGTGTTCCCCATACGTTCATTTGCCGATGCAATGGCTTCGTCGGCGGGTTGTTTGCGTTCCATGGGGCGGTCGCCGCGGAACATGCCATCTGTGGTGAGTACGATCTGACAGGAGGAATCGACAATGCGGTCTGCCAGTGCTTCGGCAGAGAAGCCGCCAAAGACGATTGAGTGGATGGCGCCAATGCGCGCACAGGCCAGCATGGCGATGGCGAGTTCGGGGATCATGGGCATATAGATGGAGACGCAGTCGCCTTTTTTTACGCCTCGAGATTTGAGTACGTTGGCAAATTTGCAGACTTGCTCGTGCAGTTCATTATAGGTGAGTTTGGCGTCTTCACCCGGCTCGTTGCCTTCCCAGATGATGGCGGTTTGATCTCCTCGAGACGCGAGGTGACGGTCAATGCAGTTGTACGTGATGTTGGTTTTGGCCCCTTCAAACCACTTGATAAAGATTGGCCCATTGTCCATATTGTAGTTGTAGGACCGTACGGTGTCCCATTTTTTGTACCAGTGGAATGAATTGGCAATTTCAGCCCAAAATGCTTCGGGATCGGCAATCGATTTTTCGTATTGTTTCCCGTAGGCATCTATGCTGGGGACATGTGCATGGGTGCTGAGTTTTTCCGGTGGGATATATTTTCCGTTTTGTTCGACCACCTGATTTGCTGCCATCGGAATTCCTCGCTTTCTTACGTGAATGTCATCAGACGGATCGGATTTGGGATGTTGAATATAAGACGGGATTGACCAGGGCGCAATGCGGAAAAGCAGGCGGCTCGTATTTTTGGGAACTCTGAAGGCGCATGGGGGGTTTAATCATTAGGATTGAGGATATAAGGTTTGGGAGGGGAGGGGGATATAGGCCTGAAGAGGGAGGGATTCCATGCTTATGGCAAAGTCGAGATATGGACTTGACGAACAGCCCGATGCGGATATTTTAGCTGAGGTATCTGCTGGGGATATTGATGCTTATGGAAAAATTGTGCGGCGCTATCAAGGGCGGTTGTACAATTTTGTTTTTCGCTTTGTGAGTGATCGGGAAACAGCAGAAGATATCGTACAAGAGGCGTTTTTGCGTGCGTTTGGGAAACGCAAGGAATATCGCGCCATTGCCAATTTTTCGACTTGGCTGTTTACGATTGCCGGGAATTTGGCTAAAAGTGAGTTGAGAAGGCGCAAGCGGTGGCGGTTGTTTTCTCTGCATCGAGACGAGGAGTCAGATACGGGCATGGAATTGCCCGATGAATCTATGCGTCCCGATCACATGGCGGAAACTTCGCTGTTCAATGTGGAGATTCAGAATGCCATTGCTTCGTTGCCCGATAATTACCGCCAGGTGATTTTGTTGCGCGATGTGGAAGGTATGTCGTATTATGAGATTTCTGAAATTATGAAGTGTCCGGTTGGGACGGTGAAATCGCGCGTCAATCGCGGGCGCTTAAAACTGCAACAAAAATTGAAAAATGAAGGCCGAGATGTGGGCCTGAATGTTTGAGATATCCCGAAATGGAGGTTAAATCGAGACATGACCGTTACCGATTTTGAAGCGCGAGTTTCGGCTTATATAGATGGCGAGATGAGTCCGGTTGAGATGGCAGAAATGGAGCACAAAGCTGCCGAGTGCGAGCATTGTCGCGCTTTGTTGGCCGATGTGCAAGCTTTGAAGGAGCACATGGCGCAATTGCCAAAGGTGCGCCCATCGGCTGAGTTTGATTTTGCTCTTCGCAGCCATTTAGCAATGGCTATGGCAAAAGAAAAACAGCCTTTGAACAAGGCGCAGCGCGCAATGTTTTCTTCTATCTCGCGGACGATTACAACGCTGGCTGCGGCTGTGGTGATCGGCCTGGGGTTGACTCAGGTGGTTTTCCATAGCGATACAACACCTATCCCACAAGTGGCAGTGGAGCGCCAGGGGATTCCGCTGGTGCCGGGCGAGAGATTGCCGAGTGTCGATGTAGGTGCTCTGGAATTGGAGCAGTTGTCCAAGGAGTCTTATAGTCTGGAATCTCGTCATTATCGGGATTCGGCGCGTGTGGATTCCGCATCGCGGTTGAAGCCGCTGCCATCGGATATGCGCGATCTGCGCCGCGTGAAACGGGTTCCCGTTTCGTATTCATTTTGACGTTGACTCGACAAATGGAGAGAGGCGGGATCATGAGATCTGTGTGTTGCGCAATGGCGTTGTGCCTGCTTGTTGTGGGCAAGGGATGGACGGAAGAACGCAGCCTATTGTGCGCGCTTGAAGAGGAAATTGCGACGATTTTGGAAAATAATCGTCAGAGTGTGGTGCGGATTCACACACTGTATCCCCCCCGTGCGCGGGCAGATAGCGGGCCGTTTGGTTCGGTGTTTACCCATGGTACGGGGTTTATTTTTGATCCCCAGGGTTATATTTTAACGATTGAAGCCGCTATTGCAGATGCCGATGAGATTCGGGTGACGCTCGCTACTGGCGTGCAGGTGCGGGCGGCGCTCGTGGGGGCAGATCCGATTTCGGGGATTGCTGTTATTCGCGTTGAGGCAGAAAATTTGCCCACGGTTGTGGTGGGAGATTCACAGAATATTAAAATTGGGCATTACGCCCTTTTGTTGGGCAATGACTTTGGCAATATGGTGCCTGCTGTTGGGATGGTGTACGAAATCTATCGAGATACGGATTTGTTTCAGGTGTCGGCCCGCGTGCAGAGCAGTTATGGCGGGGCACCTGTGTTTCGCGGTAATGGACGGGTTGGAGGTATGGTGTGGCGCTATGAAGACCCGATTCGCGCTGTTGCACAGGACGATGGTTCGCTATTTGGATGGCGTCCCATGCCGTCGTCGGTTTTTGTCATTCCGATCAATCGCGCGATGCGGGTAGCGCGTGCACTGGTCGCACATGGGCAGGTGGCGTATGGCAAATTGGGTGTGGAGGTTGAACCACGGGGCAACGAGGTGGTGGTGGTTGATGTGCAGGCCAATAGTCCTGCAACTGAGGGCGGGATTCAGCCGGGCGATGTGGTGCTTTCATATCGCGGGCGCGCTATTGGTGGTCCGGTGCATTTGAAGCGGATGGTGCTGGAAAGTACGCCGGGCGAGACCGCAACGCTGGGTATTCGACGCGCGGGACGGGTGGTGGCAATACAGGTCGAACTGGATCAGATGGATAGCTCTGCTCTGGTAGCTTTGAGGCCAGCACCGCTGGTAAAGCCCGAAGACGCAGCGGTTTATCAACACATGAGTTATTTGCAACGCGAATTCGGGCGTTTGTGGCAAATTTTGCATCGCAAGTAGGTGCTTATAGTAAACGCAAAAAAGCGGTGGTCTTCGGATCACCGCTTTTTGTTTTCTACACTGGCAGCAAGACGATTCTCTTTGCCAGCGATGCGATCACTGTTTCTGTCAACTACCCCGGCGCATTTATCGAGGTTCTTCCGCTTCTGAAAGGAGAAATGGACAGAATAAAGAACGGAGCGGTTCTCACGCGCGGTGATGTTTCGCTCCATATTGAAACCGAACACGCGCTCACTTTTTCCGAAACCGATCTCAAGTCCGGCGATCACCAGGTCGTGACGGCGTACATCAACGCTGAAAATACATTGACTTATCGCATCGCGTTTCGCTGAACGATTCGGTGTATCTCTTTCAAAAACGCCCCGGCATAACGATGCTGGGGCGTTTTCTTTTTTGCTGTTATTTTAACTATAGCGCGTCCCGGCATGAGAGGCTCCGAACCGATGTAGCGCACGGTGGCCGATGCGGATCAACCACGGCTGCGCATCTGGACAGCGCGTAAAAAGTTGGTCAGAAGCGGCAAGTGGGTCGTCCGCTACCTCGAACTCACCCGTCTCAATATCAATCGCCACGATTCTGCCGCTGTTGCCTTCTTCCACCTGCGGCCTCACTCGTTGCTCGTAGATTGTCTGACCACGCCGGGCGAACTCCTCTTTGCTATAACGCGGCTGTCGTACTTTCATGCTGTTCTCCTTAGCATCTGATAATGATGACATGAAAACAATAAATTATAGCAGATATTGCAATTTTATGCAACCTTACGCGCGATGTTTCGCAACCACTGCTTCGTCGAGTTCCACTCCCAATCCAGGTCCTGTTGGCGGGGTGATATAGCCGCTTTCAAATTGGAGTGGCTCGATGAATATTTCGCTGTGGAGGGTGTTGGTGTTGAATTCCTGGATCAGAAAGTTCGGCGAGCATGTGTCGAGTTGCACTGCGGCTGCCGCGGCGACTGGTCCGCAATACATGTGGGGCGCGATGAGGGCGTAGTGGGCTTCGGCCATGCTGGCGATTTTTTTCGATTCCAATATCCCGCCACATTGTCCCACGTCTAATTGGAGGATCTGCGCGGCCTGTTTTTTGAGGAGTTCGGCAAATTCGTATTTGGTGACCAGTCGTTCGCCCGTGGCTATTGGGATGCTGGTATGGGCGGCGACGCGGGCCATTTCGTCGATGTTTTCTGGAGGTACGGGTTCCTCGAACCAGAAGGGGCTGAATTCTTCCAGTGCTTTTGCCACGCGGATTGCGCCAGATGTGCTGAATTGTCCGTGGGTGCCGATGCCGATTTCCAATTCGTCGCCGACTGCGTCCCGGATGCTTTTGAATATTTTGGCGACGTGGCGGATGGTTTTGAGTGAGAAGTCGCGCGGATTGGGAAAGATGGGGTGGAAGGGGTCGAATTTGCAGGCGGTATTTCCGTCTGCAATCAGGCGGGTCGCTATCTCTCCTGCGCGTTCTGGATTTTCCCAGATGCCGTCGGTCGGCATATAGGCATAAGCCCTGAGTTTGTCGTGAACCCTGCCGCCGAGCAGATTGTAGATGGGCTGGTTCAGGGCTTTGCCGATGATGTCCCAACACGCCATCTCGATGGCGCTCAAGGCGGGTGTGGCGTCGAGGCCGGGGTGGCGATAGTCGTGTCGGGATGCAAAGATGCGCTGCCACAGGCTTTCGATGTCAAAGGGGCTTGTGCCGATGGCGAATTGCTGACACAGGTTTTTGATGAGGCTGATTTGCGAGTCTAAATTGGTGGCATTGCCCGAGGGTCGCTCGCCCAGTCCCACAATGCCTTCGTCGGTGATGAGCTGGACAAAGAGCCAGTATCTTCCCCCGCGATAGGGCTGGATGTTTTCGATTACAATGGTTTCCACGTCGATGATTTTCATGGTTGATGTGCTCCTGTTTTGTTATAAGTCCCAAATCGGCGTCCATCTCAAGTGAGCTTTAGATCGTCGGATACCTCAGAGAGCAACTCGTTGATCTTTTGTACTTGCTCCGGATCGGGAGTGGTTTCTCCGCTGAACTCGATACGGACGTTAAACTTAAGGCTATTGCCGACTGCTGCCTTAGCTATGTCTGGGATCTGATCTGCCAAATCCTGGATACCGTTGGCTTCCAGGGTAGCTTCTGCAGTAAGCATTCCTCCGGGCTTCGTCTGATAGGGACCCTTTTCATCCTCGCGAATTTTTTGGTTTTGTGGAACCTGAAGGACCACATGCTGGGCACCATTGATGTCGCACGGCCACGTGATGTTGCTGTCGCTGAGTTCGATCCATCGCGCACGGATACCATCATCTATCGCCGACTTCACTGTGGACCAGGGGAGGGTCAGACCTCGCTGGGTCGAGAGCGCAGTGGCGATGGCAAGGGCGTTGGCCTTATCGTCTTTCCATGCATCTGGGATTGAATCGGCCATTAGTGCGGCAACGTCGATCCGCTCGGGTGGGGGTCGCAATATCGCAGAGGCACTGAGCACGCCAGCAGGGACAGGCTCCTTCAAAATTGACGCCGGTCCGCTGGTCAGCCACACCAGCCCCTGCTCTACGGCTTGCGAAATCGCGGTCTCGACATCTGCTGATTCGCATTTCGGGATGGTGAGTATGTCTTCATAGCCCTCTTTGGGCAAGGTAACAGTGTGACCACCTGCGAAGTAGTCGTACACATCCTGGACACTGATCTCCTTGCTTGACCAGAGCACTGGGAGCTTCTGATATGCCAATAAATCGGGCGCGAGTTCGCTCAGTGTGGCAAATTCGGGGAGCGATACCTCCAGACTGGCGTCTTTGAGGGCAGGCTCATCAATAGTCGTGTGCCAGAATGTTTTGACTGTGCGGTCTGGTCGTACGATCTGCGCCACCCAGATTCCTTGCTGAACCCCTTGCACGATAGTATCCAGAATCTCCTTTCCACGTAGCATCTTAGGCAGCTTTGGGAACTGCGCGAAAGCACCGACCAGATCCTTGACCCGGCGGGATGGTTCTTCTTCTCGCCACAAGTCATAGGGGCCGCCCGGCATCATCGCCTCTGCGCTGATCGCTGTTTCCTGAATGCGTGATCGTTTGTCGGCTTTGATGATGGTGAATAAAGGTTCGTCGGTCACCACGATTTTGAAAGCATGGATATCATTGCTTTCGTTGACGGTCACTACTATGGAATATGCCTGCCTGATGGCATCCGGGATGCGTTTGTTTGCCGTCCTTATCTCATCGGCGAGCATCTGTTCACGAATGGGATCGATCTGCTGGCCCCTGAGTTGATCGCGGACTTCTACCCAACCCAGATACTCTCGAACTCGTGTACGCACGGCATCGAGACCATCTCTGGAGGGAACGGCGAGGACGATTGCATTGCGATAAACCCGGGGACGGTCAGCCGCGGTTGTCTCGTTGATGAACCGTTTCGCTTCCGCGCTGGGTTTGCCGGATTCTGAGGCTACTTTTGGACCGAGGACTGCGTAGCGGAATTCGCCATCGTCCGCGATATCCTGCGGGCGTTCCGGCAAGGTGTGGACTCTTGCCCCCGCCGCGGATGCGCCCGAGGTAAGTTCCTTGAGTTTTTCGATGGCATCGATGACCTGTGATTCCACGAGTGTGGGTGGTACGCGCGTATTACAGGCATTGTGGTGCATCTGGCGCAGATTGGGGCGATTGCCCAGTCGCCATGCCTTCGGCAACTGGTCGCCCGAGTCGGTTTCCCCTGTGGCGATCTCCGCTTCGTCTAAAAACCAGGACACTTCGGTCCAGCGACGCAGGGCTTTTTCCAATTCTATCTTGTCTGGGTTGGTTGCTCCGAGTAGTACAATCAACTCTTGCGTCGATGCCTTTTGACCGATTGGCTGAGAGCTGAGAAATACCGAAATGACTGCCTGTTCCATCTCCCGGTGGCGCAGACCTGTTGCCTCGGATTGAATCGCACGCGCTTTGTCAAGTTCGCCTTCGAGAATGGGACGCCATTCCTGATGCCTGCCGGTTTCTGTGTCAACGCTGGCAAAGGATGCAAGTTCTCCTGCGGATTCGGCTAAGTCGTTCTTTTCCGGGTCGTTCAAAAACACATTTGGTCCCACCAACGGGCTTGTGTCCCACTTTTCCGCATCGCGCAGGGCAATGGCAAATGTCCGCAGGATGCCGCGGGTGCGCTGGAATCCTTCGAGTTGGGTCCAGCGGGTGTAGAAGATTTCGGTGAGGTCCGGGTGAAAGGGATAACTGTCTATATAGCGTTTTTCCGCGTTTCCCCGCTCTTTTCTGGTCTGTTCGTCAAGTGCGGCAATGCTGCCCACCACCGAGGTCACATGCGGACGGAAAACGCCTTCATCGCTAATGGATTCGGGTTTGAAAAAGCGGCGTCGCAGAACCTCCGCCACGTCCTCTTTGCTCACGGGACTGGCGTCTTCTTCCATCTGGCGGCCAAAGACTTGGGATACGTCTCGAAGGAGTTCGTTTCCTAAGTCGTCGTGCTTCCTGGGGTCGGAGGCGAGTAGCGAAGCCACCATGGCGCAGCGATCTACCTTTACAACCGCTTGCGTGAGGTATTGGAAGAAGCTCATTAACCGTCCACGCCAGCTCGGGTCATTTTCCACCTGTATGCGGATATACATCAACACCTCGTCGAGGAGAATCAGGGTTGAAAGGTCCTCTTTTTGTGGCCTCGATAGCAGATCCACCATGAGCGGTTCCGCGGGTGGTGTGTCGCGCTCCTCGTCTTTGCCCTCGGCGTGGATGAGTCTGAGGCCGTCCGCGCCCGCCAATTGAAAGGCGAGGATGCTCCAGGGATGCTTGAGCATTTTGGTGGTTCCATCTGGCCCCGTTGTCTCGACGCCCTTTTCCAGGTCGATCTTGTCGAAGCACAGTGCCGCGACCCGTGCCTTTGGCGGCTTGAAGCCAATGTGGGCCTCAAACTCCCGGACAGCCGGCAGATCGGGCAGAGCGGCTGGGTCGTGTGCCAGATGTCTGAGCGCGATGAGTGTATGGGTTTTGCCGCCGCCGTAGTTGACGGAGAGTTTTCGATACGCTTTGTCGGTCTGACCGGCCAGGCGGAGACACACATCTTTGACCAGTTCCCTCAGGTTGTAGGTGGGGAAGGTGAGGGCGAAGAATTTGTCGGGGTCTTCGTAAACTGGTCGTTGGCCCTTTTGCATGACCACGTCGTACAGATCAGCGGCAAATACGGCCAGCGAGAGTTCGCCTGTCTTCAGGTCGTCGTGCAGTTGCACGACCTCATGCCAGGGTTTATAGGGGGGAGTTCGCGTCATATCAAACCTCGTTAGTGATAGTTCGCATACCTATCCAAGTTGCAACTGTCTCTGCCTCGGTGCCTGGACATTGCCGCGGGCAACTACGTGATTGCTCAGGGCTTCGAGAATTGATCGCTCATCGGAACCGACATCGGCCAGTTCGATGAGTGCCTGGAGTATCTGATTGAACAGGGCGTTGCTCTGGAGGCCGCCTGTGTCGAGATAATCATCAACTTTGACCTGGTCTCCGGCGCGCCAGAGGTGCATTAGTTTGTGTACCTGGTCGATCAATGGCACGGGCCGTCCACTCGATGCTTCGAGGCCGAGGTTGCGGCCCTGGCGTCGGCTCCATGGTTTGAGTTTGACCTTTGCGCCGCCGCCCGTGGTTTCCGATTCTTCTGTTGTGTCGCCCTCTTCGGTTTCATCGCTGGATCCCCCCTTGCCCGATTGGGCCAGGAGATCGTGCTGATTGACCAGGGCCGAGTCCGAGAGGTTGCAAGACAGTGCGTAGAGGATGCAGCCGCCTACAGGCGCGTCTTGCATGCCGAAGTCGTGGCGATGGAGCAAGTAGTAGGTGGTTACATCGTCGAGTCCAGTGATAGCTTCTTCGTCATCGTGAGTCAGGACGCGACCGACGACAAAATCGACGACCATGCGCCGTACCTCGCGCAAAAATTCCGAGACTGTCATAAATTGGTTCGGATCGTTCGCCTTCTTGACCACGGGGTGCTTGCTGAAGGCTTCGAGTGCTGGCCCGGTTGCGGCCCACACGAAGTCCGGTCCTCGAATACCCGCGTCCCAGAAGTCGCGGAGTTGCTGCGTGATATTTTCGCGCATTTCATTGAGTACGGTGTTATCCCAACCGGGGCGGGCGGCGGAGCGTTTCTTGCAGACGATCCAGACGGAGGAGGACAAGGCGGCAGAGGACATCGCACGAGTCCTGGTACTCATCTCGGTCTGAATAGGCCAGGATCCATCGACGACGAAGCCAGCTCGAATCAGAGCGGCTACCAACGTCTCCCAGGCATCGGGTTGCTTGTTGGCGAACACGACTACGAGCCGCCCGTCTGGTCGCAATGCAGTGTGACAAGAGCGGAACGCACGGGCCATGCCGTCTTCATAGTTTTGCTTAGAACGCTTTTTGTCCCCACCAAATCTGCTGGCGTCGTCTATGAGTTCGCCATCTTCTGAATCGTGACTCCATTTGGGGCCAAGTGCCTCGGAAAAAATAGAGTCTATTTGATAAGACAACCCGTGGGTTGCTCGCCGAAGCCAAATATAAAAAAAGTCCATCAGGTCAGAATAGGGGATGGCGTCGTAATAGGGTGGATCAGTTAAAATGATGTCAAATTCTTTACTTGAGGGTTCTAGTGCGCTTTGACATAGGGCAGTAGATTCTGAGTCAGGGCTTGTAGCTAAACAAGCGTGTGACACCACCCGCGATACCCATTCCAACGCGCTATGATAACCACCCGTGGTCGCTCCTAAAGGATTGGTTTCTGCGAAGTCCCACACAATTGGTAGGGCAAATCTTGAGAAAGTCCCTTCGACTTTTTCTCCTCTATTATTCCACCGGCAAATACTACTGTTTTGATTTGTGAGGCGATCTAACATTGAGGCTAAGTAAGCACTAATGCTTTCTATCCAGTTTTCGGTATTGCCAATCGACCAGGCAATTCGTTTAGTCGCTTTTGTAGTCTTTAAGAAGGCTGCTAACAAGGTTAACTGCCGATTCGTGAATAGCTTTCGCCATGTATCGAGGCCGTACAGGGGAACACGAAACCCGAGAGCTTCTTTGCCTGGCAAGGATTCCTCCGGCAACCCGAATGGGATATCCGCATACAGTTCCTGAAGTCGTTCCTCGGTCACTTCCGCCATCGCAAGTTCATGGTCGGTCGGCAAACGGTATTCTTTACCCTTTTTCCTTCCTCCATCCACCACCACAGCCGTCATCGTTGCATTTAGGCGTCCAGCGCGACCTTCAAGGCGGATATCTTCCATGGTCATGATCGTGCCGCAGCATGGACAGGTTGCGCCGGTGCGAGACATGGTACCAGCCCCGATGCGCTTGTCGTGTTCTCGTCGCTGTGCCGCATTGCCGCCGTTTTGTGGTACGTCATTCTGCACGCCGAAAACGACACCTGTCTGGTCGGCATTTGGTTCCATCGTGAGCAGCACGCGCTTTCGGGGCTTTTTGCACAACCAGCGCGTTTTGAGTAGCGGTAGCGTAGCCCGGCACTGTTTGCAGGTCACGGTCCGCGCCCAGAGATAAGCCACCGTTGGTTTGGCGATCCAACGCGGGTTTTGCTTGTCCTTGAGATAGGCGTCGTCAAACTCGGCGTTGAGCGGATCGACTTGCGGTACGCCTTCTTCGTCAACTTCCAGTAGCTGTATGGAACGCGACTCAAATTCTTTGTCCGGTTCCAATGGCTCGAACTCGGCGTATGTGGGGTAGTGCGAAGATAGTTCCTTGCGTGCCCTTGCCAGTACCCATCGCCCCCAGGCGCGGACATGATAGGCGAGGTCTGCTTCAAGTATCGGATCGTCGTACTGTATGAAGTCGAGTTGGATTTCGCCGCCATCGCCGTGACCGAGCCGTTCGAGGAATGTCCGCAAACTGGCTCCCTTAAATCCCTTCGCTTTCAGAAAGCCCTCCATAAATTCGGGGTCCTTCAGCGCGAATTCGGGCAACGGGCGGGTTTGACCAGCGAGTTTTTGGGGGTATTCGAGGGTACATTTGAGGATGAACCAGGCCACCGGGTTGATGTCCATAGCGGTCACATCGCAGCCCAGGCGCATGGCTTCGAGTGGAATGGCACCGCCACCAGCGAACGGGTCCAGTACTTTGGGCGCACGACCACCATAAGCTTTGCGAATCTCATCGCGGAACCACTGGATATCCGGGTCATTCTCCCTTTTCCAGTGCAGGATACCTCCGATCGTTTCCTCTTTAACTTTCTCGACTGTACGTCCACCTACGCGCTTGCGTTCGATTTTCTCAATCACCCTGCCGGCCATGCGCTCCAGGATCTCCTTCCGTTTCTCGGGATTGCCGGGATCGGGAAGCAGCGTCGCAATCAGCGCAGCCCGGGACGCGGCCAGTGGTCGCCTCGCCGGCCATATATGCAGTGTGGAAATATGCCCATGCCGCACGTTCTTCTCGTGGACAGAGTCCAGCGAGACCTGCTTGAGCGGAAAGGCGACTTCGATTAAGCGTTTGTTAGTAGTCATAGTGTGGCCTTTATACCGTGTTGTTAGGTGAGCGTTCGCCGTCGTACTGCGAACTCAGTATCGTAGATCAACTCTTTTATTTTATTTTCGTTCATGTCTTCATAGGTCCTCAGCAAGCTTAGATCCTCGCGCGACCCTCTAAACGCAACAGCCGAGGCTACAACTTCTAACGCTTCAAGCGATCGCCGAGCTTCAAGCCACAACATTAGAGTTTCAAAAATCTCATTCCAGGAAACATCGGTCTTAAGATTTTGGTCAATCCAGTGATTGAACCACCAATGCGACTGCTTTTCCTCAACCATTCTGTCGAGTTCCTTAATAGCACGATCGCGATTCCATATTCGGTGTGCGGACGACGACCGTAACCGACTATCCAAGAGCTTCTTACGTGTAGCGAACCAGCCACGATCATTGCACTCATCCCAAAGCATTGAGATGTCCAAGTCAGACAGCAAGTCCAAGTAAGGGGCGAGAGCGAGCACTTGATTCTCTCGTTTGAGGCCTGGATGGCCTTTTACCTTTATTCCGAAGTGCGTACGCAAAAACATCATAAGTGCGGCTGGCTTTGAACAGTCTTTGATCGCGGCGGCTGCGACCTCTAACAGAGGCTTTGTCGCAACATACAACGCAGCTTGAACAAAGTCGGGTAAGAAGCGGAGGTGATCCCAGTGTTTGAGGAGAAGCTGCTCGGCCTCCTTAGTTGGTAATCGCATGATGAGTTCACTCGTAATACTGTCCCCCCCATCGCGATTGCTCAAGAATTTATCTAACTCGTCCGTCAGTTCCGGTGACCATAGGTAGCGCGCCTGATGCCACCAATAGTCCTTGTTGTTCGTGCTCAGCTTTCCTATCAGATCCGGGATTGCTTGCTGGTCTCCACGGACCAGTCGTTGCTCGAGGACGTGGTCGGCAAGGTACTCTGGTACTGAGATCCTGCGGAGTACGTCCAAGTCATCTTCTCGTTTGGTTGCGGCCCATAGCGAAAACGCCGCAGACCGAAGAAATTTGTCGTTCTCATCAT
The DNA here is from genome assembly GCA_965262145.1 of Candidatus Latescibacterota bacterium. Classification (GTDB taxonomy): domain Bacteria; phylum Latescibacterota; class UBA2968; order UBA2968; family UBA2968; genus VXRD01. The sequence goes on along the minus strand of OZ253501.1, from coordinate 6,002,591 downwards.
TCTGCCAAAGGCTAAGGAGAAGTTCACGCGACTCATCTGACATAGGACGCCCCTCTTCCTGGGCACGTCGCCATTCATTGGTCGCCCTGAACACAAAATAAGAAAACGAATTGATTTCTCCAGTCTGTCGCCAAATTGCCGCACGCTCCTGTACCCTGAATGCTAACGCCTTTGGATGATCTATATCGTTCAGCATAATAGTGATTGGCCGTTTCAGATCGTTATGAGTTGCACGCTGAACAAAGTAGTCAATTGCTGCGTGGGGTGGCCATCTACGAAAGGCGAAGCGAAGCCCATAGGCTGCTAAGGCGTTGCGGGGCGAGTATCCACCTTTCCTTTTGGGTTTGTCCGATAACGTCGCCCAAGCGTCACAAACTGGCCCAAGAAAACGTGCTGGCTCATTTCCGCAGCACTGTCCGAAAGCCCAGAGATATTCGGTGAGATGATTAAGTTTTTCTTCGTCGATATTCCAACAGATTTCTATAGCGCGAGCCAGGCCTGGATCGCCGATATGACCAGCCAGACGCAAAGCTCCTAATCTTGTCGGACCGTTCAGATCTTTCCTCCTGAGGAAACCGTCAAGGTCCTTGCTCAGTTTGGCACCGTGACGAAGTTTTGCGTGTTCTATCTGGATGTCCCTCCACGGAGCACCAACGCCCGGTTCCAATCTCATACATAGCTCAATTCCACCAGTAATGTCTCCGTTGTGCAGACGGGCGAGTTGACCGCTGTATATTTGCTCTGAGAACTTCTTGACGATCGCAGGGACGTGGTGAGAGTCCGTTTCCGCCAACATGGCTAACGCCTCCAATCGCAGGTGGAAGTTGGAGCGGTCATGTGTGGCTGGATTGTCGAGCCAGCTATCAATCGCCTGAAGTATAGCATCGTATGAGGACTGGGGTGCGTCTCCGAAAAGACGCAGCGCGTGGAATAACGCGAGAGGGTTGGCTTCGGCAACACGACGGAGGAAGTCAGATCCTGGTGAATCTGAAACCAAAACAGTCCCTATCACTTCGGCATAGTAGGGTTCCGCAACAATACAAGCTGGCAAGGTATTTCTGCGCTCAAGTTCTGCCGCAGCGTCGGCGAGGAGCCAATCTCTCACCCGGTCATGGCGAAATACGAGTCGTTGATTCATAATTGAATCCGTGAGACGAATCAGTGCGCCGCCGTGTGCAATGCGGCCAATTAAACGCAACGGTTCGCCCTGAACCTTCGCCCATTCACTGATATTAAGCCATTGTGGGTCAATTTGCCGATGGGCGAGCATCTCTTCGGCGAGTAAGCGTAGTGCCTTGCGGTATTCGGCTGGTGGATATTCTTTTTCTGCTGCTGCAGTCCGAGATAGGGAGTTGTTGATGAATTGGCCGATTACCTTGCCCGGGTCAGGCGTATTGTCGAAGTAATAGAGAGCGATGAGGAGAGGATCGTGGCCGAGCGACCGAGATATAGACAATGCGCTCAATGAACTGAGTTCATTACCGACCAGTCTGGCCCGTGCGATAACTGCATCATGACCTTCGTTCTCGCTGAAGCCACCAGCGAATACAAGGAGCGGTTCAATGATTTTGCGGGCCTGGTCTCTCAGCAAAGCGAGCGTTTCTGGCCACAAGGGGCATAAGAGGTGCCATTTGGTCCCCCAATTACTCTTGTTTTCTGTCTCTGCTTGTGTGCGGCTCCAGCTTGCGATTTTTTCCGCTAAAAACTGCGTTTGGTCTGCTCTATTGATGTCTTCGACGACCAGCAGCAACGGGTGTTCGGGAGAACAAATAGATAAAGCTGTCTCCTCACCAGATGCCAGAGCCGGATGGAGTTGGCGTAGCGCGTCAGCGATTGCCTGATCAAGTGTCATTGCTGAAGCAACGACATCGTGCGACAGGACCAGCCCGAATCCTCCCGCTTGCACATGCGAGGCAAGCCTTCGATAGCAAGCTATTGACTTACCCTGACCGGCTCCTGCCACTACGAAGGTTACGTCGCGATGAAGACTTAATGCGAGAGTTTCGTCGAGGGCACGCGGTATCCAGGCTTTGGCATCATCAGGTGGATGATTAATTTCCAAGCTCTTGAGCGAAAGTTCGTGCAGCAATTCGGGGGAAAGGAGTTCCTGTTCAATTTTCAGAAACTGGCGTCGAATCCAATGACCAACTGGGTAATTATCCAGAAAGTGTGCGAGCCTTGAGCATGACCAAAGATCAATTTCAATATCGTGAGCATATCCCGCGGCCTCGACTTCGCTTATCACCTCTTCAGAAGGTTCTCGATTTGTTGTCAATACCAGGGTACTGCGTAAGTCTGGAATCGCTTTCCGTCTTTCTGCTACCATCTTGGCTGTCTTAATAAAATCTCCAGGCGGCGTTGATGATTTCTTCGATTTATTAGGAAGTGTCGCTGCATCTGGATCGTATAGCCATTTCCTTTTTAGTTCATTACGTGCGGAAGTCGTATGATGAACCGCGATTAGATGTGGTGGTCTGGCTCCAGAGACAAAGCAGATTCCGTCTAAGGGTGCCTTAACAGTCTTGCCATCAACATTGACTCCTGTTTGAACAAGCGACTCATAAAGTGGTTTGGCCCCACGCAGGATAGTCATAGCAAGACGCTCAAATAGTCCCTCATCAGTGATAGATGAGAGAGCCTGTATGGTTCTGTTAGTGTTCATTTTTCAGACTCTGATATATACTACAAGGTATTCTCCGAGTTGTCGTACATTGCCGCTTATTTACCAAATTCTGGTAGTCGGCGACGAATAACCGACTCCGGCACATCATGACCACCCTACGGTACCCTCTGTCTGACGGAGGCAATAGCCCTGAGAGTGTCCGAACCGATGTAGCGCACGGTGGCCGATGCGCACTAACCACGGCTGCGCATCTGGACAACGCGCAAAAAGTTGGTCAGAGGCGGCAAGTGGGTCGTTCGCTACCTCGAACTCGCCTGTTTCAATATCAATCGCCACGATCCTGCCGCTGTTGCCTTCTTCCACCTGCGCCCTCACTTGTTGCTCATAGATCGCCTGACCACGTCGGGCAAACTCCTCTTTGCTATAACGCGGTTGTCGTACTTTCATGTTGTTCTCTTTTCTCAAATCTCGACTGAGACCAATGTTGCTTTAGATCGCGCCTGTAATCGTCAAGCTCCGCGATGACTTTGCCATGTTCACCTCCTGCGTTGCGCCAGTCGAGTCGTATAGAGATATTGTATTCCACGGCGATTCGGCCGTGTGGACGACGCATTTCTCGTATCTGTCGGTCGAATCAGACCGCGCTGCCGACTGCCTCGCGTAAGTTATCTACCTTATTGTTCAGGACGCCGATTTGCTTGTCCAACCCCTCGCGCATTATGCGGGCGCGATTAAGAATCTTGTCGCTGCTATTCCGGATGGTTTCGGCAGAAGTCTTAATCTCATCAAGTCCACCAGCTTGCCGTTCGATTTCTAGGATCGCCTTTTCAATCGCCTCAAAATCAGCCCCCGTTTCTTTGCTATGGGACTTGGCGCGCAGGGAGAGGGCTTTGGAGACCGACAGCCCGGCATTAAGGAAGATGTCACTGGCAGTGTCATCTTTGTCCCAGATGGTCACTATATCGTTTCCGTAGCGGTTGAACGCATCCAGTCCTTCCGGCGCGGTGGTCTTGGAGAAGACAAAGAGGCCGATGTCGGCGTCTCGGTTCTTTCGGGCAACCGCCAGTTCTTCCAGTGCTTTCGTCAGGTTAAAGGAAAAGTCCTCTTTGGCTTCAACCACTATCTTGGCTCCGGCAGCGGCAGATTCGGGGCCAAGCTCAATGACCACATCACCCTTCTTATTGTTCTTGATTTGTCCCGTCGTATTGCCTGTGTGGGTGGCGATATCGCCAGCGTTTTGGCTCTGTTCGTTGATAAAATTGAAAACGGCAGATTCGAACTCCAGGCCGTGGCGGGTGCCTTTTTGGGCTTCCTGTTTGCGGGCAGTCATTTCAGCCAACTGCTTAATTACATCGCGTTGGAACTGCTCGTTGGTCTGACGTTGGGTCTCGATGCTGTCCAGCAATTCTTTGCGCATCCGGGCAAGCGCAGAACCTTCCTGGTTCAGGTCAAACTCGTTGCTGATTTGACGTTGCGCCTGTTCAACCCCGTTCATCAGGCGGGTAAGAGCTGAATCTTTCTTGTCCAGCGAGAACTCGCTGACTACCGCGCTGATGCGCTCTTCCAGCGCCTTGCCAACTTCTCCGTGGTTATTCTCCAACTGTGCAATCAGGCGGTTAATGGCACTGTCTTTGTTATCCTGTGAGAACTCGCTGAGTATCCGCTCGCTCTGCGTATTCAGCGTGGTCTCAGTGGATTGTGTAAGCTGGGCAATTAGGCCGCTGGCGGAGTCGGGGTTAAGGGTTTGCATTAGCGGGCTATCCTTGCCCACATGGGCGATGAGCGTCTGGGCTAGCTGGGAGCCGTCACCTTCGACCAGGGGGCGAATGACCCTCTCCAACTCCCCGTCATTTCCCACTAGCCGCTGCACTCTTTCGTTGAACCGCCCGTTTTCCGGATCAAAGTAATCTTTGAGAAAAACGCCGATTTTATCGGTTACGTCACGCTGATGCTGGTCGAGAGCCTGAGCCATATTCTGGATAATGGTATCCCCCGCCTGATGAATCTGTTCAGCGTCAATGCGGCCTTGCGCCTGACGCAGGGCGGTGACGCCTATCTTCAGCGCAGAGAGGGCAAAATTATCGCGCTCCGTTCCTTCCTGGTACCCGCTCAGTTCGTCGCATAAATCTGAGTCTGTTATGTGCAGACATAATTCCATCGGCATGCTCGTGTCGTTCTGGGATACGCCATTGTGGGATGCCGCGTTGGAAGATATGCTGTTGGTCGTCATATCGTCGTCTCCGTTAGTTGAATTGAGGTATTGCTTTGGCGAAATGGGGTCTTCAAGCTCTTGAGGCGTACAGCGGGTAGCCTTTTCAGTCGCTGGTTGAGCGGATCAACTTCGATGCCTACGGACTCCAGGGCAGTCACCCCGAGCAGCGGTTCGGTATTTGCTTCCCCGAATAGGATCGTTCCGCCGACGATCTCACCCATGAATTCAATCTCCGCTACTGTAATATCCATTTTGATCTCACTACCGTCGGCCAATTCATACACCCGCTGACCTCTGGGGCTGAGACCAATCGCTTCCAGATGTGGTCTCGGTACGAGACAATCAGTCGCTCCAGTGTCAACGAGAAAGAGGGCTTCCCAGGTTTTGTGCGGCTCAGCCGGATTTCGAATTGTAACGGTTACATGCGTGGCTCCCATTTTGATCTCCTTTCAGTTTGCTCCTGTGGTTGAAGGCAAGAGGTATCCCTCCAAGACCGCTGCCTCACAATTTACCCTATGAGTTTGATTGCGTCTGCGTTACTCAGCGGCTTCCATCAGTTCTCCTGAGGTAACTGTAAATGTAACAGATTCGCGGGTTCTGAAGAGTAATTTGCCAAACGGGTCGCGCACTCTCACGAGGCGTGGACGTGGTGTGGCGCAGTCGAAGACGACGTAGAGCCAGTAATCGTTGCGAAGATTGCAGGCTCTTGCCCACTCGTTTTCGCTCATTTCAATATTACCGGAGCCAGCGCGGCCTTTGACTTCGATGGCGCGTTCTTCTGCGTTGCCGTGGTCACTTGCAGGACGGCGAGATCTGAGATCAAAGCCCGGCCAGTCGGTTAGTCCTGCACGCCGTGCGAGTTCGGGTCGTGAGACATCCTGGACCTGGGCGCCGAAACTCTCTTCATAAGCGGTGGCGACCTTCACGGCAATGGCTTCGACATCGGCATCGTAACGCTCGGCTTCCTCGGAATCCTGGACGGGCACTACGAGGGCATGGACGAGGAATTCCATCTCACCGGCCTGGATGAGGTCCGGTTCGGCTTGTAGTTCGGCGAGGCGACGGTTGCGGAGATCCGTCAGGCTCCGCTGCTGTTCTTTGACTCTGGAGAGTTCTGTATTGGCGTGCCGATCACCAGTGCGTGCCATTTGAGTAAGACGGGATCGGACTGCGGCGAGTTCGGCAGCCTGGAAGTCGAAGCCGCGGTTGACGAAGGCCATGCGCGAGGGCAGATCTTTGAGGATGCGCTGTCGATGAGTTTGTGCGAGTCGTTGGGTGACTTCATCACGGGCAAAATTGGCGGCATCAAGAGCCATTCCTCGAGCAAAAGTAGCGAGTGGTACTCGGCTTGGCGCAATGCCGTGAGCACCTTTGAGTAGCAGGAGATGCTCGACCGCACATTCCTCTACGGTACCATCGCTTGATTGGCGCAGTCCGACGAGTCGCGATTCGATCAGTTTCGGGGCTGTTTCACCGTTGCTGAGGGCAGATAGCAGATCTGTCTGCTCTGTGTTGGCCTGGCTGTGTTGTTCGACGGAAATTAGCGCGATGTGGAATAGATACGGCTCGGTTGCATAAGGATCGGTGAATATGGCTCCTTTTAGTCCATCGCGTCCGAAACGATTTAGGATCGTCGCCGATATGCTGTCGAATACTGGCTCGCCGGGGTGTAGCCAGACTGCGTTTTCCCGGGTCATCGGCTTATACACTGTCAGTCGATTCCACGCGCTTTCGGAATATATTTCAAGTGCGGATAGTAGGGGATCGGCTGCACGAGGCCGAGTAGGTACCAGGGTGAAGGTTTCTTCGGGATCTCCTTCAATGTGCAGATCGAGTAGCGGCGCGGCTCTCTCCAAGAAGCGGCGCACATATCCGGGCAGCAGCCGGCGATAGTTTTCCTGCTCTGCTTCCTCTTTGAGATGGGGTAATCGGCTACGCACTTCGCCACCTTCTCCAAAGAGCATTCGCTCCTTTTGTTCGAGAGCACGGACTTGATCTTCAGTGAGATTGCCCTCCAGTCGCGCGGCAATGGTATCGGCATCTCCGGTGATGGCCTGCTCGAGATAGTCCCTCATGGAGAATTCTTCAAACAGTTGGCCCACGACATCGAAAACCTTGTCGGATTGGAGTTGCTGGCGGATTATCTCCAGCTTGTCGAGTAACGTTTTCAATACCCGTCCCTCGCGCGTGCCGCTGGCTACCAGGTTGATTATGACTACCGGATCGTGCTTCTGACCGTAGCGATGGATGCGGCCCATCCGCTGCTCGAGCCGCGCCGGGTTCCAGGGGATGTCGTAGTTCACCATTAGCCAGCAGAACTGTAGATTGATACCTTCGCCAGCGGCATCGGTAGCCACCAGGTAGTTGGCTCCACCTTCCGTTGCCGGTCGGCGGAAAAACTCGACCTGTCGCTCTCTCTCCTGATAGGGTAGGCCGCCGTGGATCAGGGCGACTTGACCGGTGAAGCCGAGACCTTCGAGCCTGCGCACCAGAAACTCCGCTGTGTCGCGATGTTCGGTGAAAATAATGAACTTTTCGTCGATGTATTGCGGATCGCTGAGCACTTCGCGGAGTTTCTCGAATTTGGATTCCTCACCAGTATCGTACAGGTTCTGGGCTTTGTTGAGCAGTTCTTCGACCTTGATACGCTCTGCCTCCAGTTCGCTGAGATTGACCGCGATGGTGCCGCCCAGGGCATTGCTCTCAAACGTCTCCTGTTGCTCTCCATCATCTTCCTCATCGGCGGTGTGCGTTTCATATAGATCGTCGAGATTGTCGAGGCGTCGTTGTCGATGTGCGAGTTGTTCCTCGGTGAGACATCCGTTCCGAATGTCGTCGATCAGTCCTTCGAGTTTCCCATGACGACGCTCGAAGGAGCGCAGGAGGGCGTAGGTGGAACTGGCGAGACGGCGCTGGAAGACGCTCATCGCCAAACGAGCGGCAGAGCGATTCAAAATGCCAGCGCGGTTGTAATAGTACCGGATATATTCCGTTGTTTCGTCGTAGAGTTCCTGTTCACTTTCTGGTCCTGGTGAGAGAGCGTAGCCCAATGTGTCGCAGTTTCGCTGTGGATATAGCGGAGAGCCGTCAAAGTGGACCATCTCTTCCTTGGTCCGGCGGATATAGTGCCTCTGCCGAGATTCACGGGGAAACTCATCGAAAGCATCATAGGTAGAGAGTGCGTCGGGCAGCAGCAGACGCCATAGATAGTAGTAGGGATGATCCTTCCCCATATGGGGCGTTGCGGTGAGCAATAGCAGATGTTGGACCGACCAGGGGAGTCTCCAGTCTTCACTATCTACCTCAGCACCAGATAGGGCTTCTGCCAGCCTGTAACGATCCGTTTTACGAACACGGAAATCTGGCAGGCGATTCGCGGATAGCTTGTGCGCTTCGTCGAAGACGACGAGGTCATAAGCGTTAGTTTGCGGGTCTTTGAGGTGGTTGAACATGCGTTCCCCGGCCAAGGTGTCGATGCTGACGATTGCTCGATCGCTCTCTGCTCCCAGGAAGGGGTTGCCGGCTCGTGCGTCCGCGCCGCTGATGATGCGGAATGGCAGGTGAAACAAGGTGCGCATCTCTCGCTCCCAGTTGCCAACCAGGCCAGCAGGTGGGACGATGAGCACGCGCCGGATGAGTCTGCGGGACAACATTTCGCGTACGTACAGGCCCGTCATGATCGTTTTACCGGCGCCCGCATCGTCGGCCAACAAGAATCGCAGGGGGGCCTGTTGCAGCATTTGTTCGTACACGGCAATGCGCTGATGAGGGAGTGGGTCAATTAGCGATGTTTCAGCGGCAAACGCGGAGTTAAAAAGATGCCCATAGGTGAGGCGATGTGCCTCAGCGACTGCCGAAATAGCGTCCGGGTTAGCGGAGAAGTCCATACTCAGTGGAGATGTTGATCTCGCTTCGGGTATTGCTGGTATATCGTCAATGTCTTCATGGGCACTCGCTTCCATCTCCAAAATGCGTTGCCAGGCCAGATTGTTGGGACGCGACTGTTCGTTCTCCCAGCGGTTGACGGAGGCGTAGGAAACACCAATGCGTTCCGCGAACTGCGTTTGGGTCAGTTCTTTGACGCCCCGGATGTTTTTGATTCTGCGGGCGTAATCGCTTGGTGGATCAGTTAAAATCATGGGTGATATATCCTTCTACATGTCATGTCCTAATTTCTGATTAACCGGAATATATATTATGATCGGGTGTATGTCAATATCTATATAACATGTGTTATATTGCAAGATATGGGAGTATATGCCTTTTCTAAAAAATAATGCGTCCAAGGCGATAATTTCTTTCGTTTTAATCTATGCTTTGCCCTGATCAGCCAATGCTTCTTCGATCACGCGGCACTGCCAGAACGCTTTGTTGCTCCATCCGAATCGCCACGGGTGAGATGTTGTAAATCGCTGAGGCAATGCTTCGGATAGCAGGGCATAAGTTTGTACGGTGGCCGCGAATTGATGGGTGTCCTGTTTGTCGCGTTCTGCGTGCGCTTTGTAATAGGGCACGAGCGCATCTGCTGTGCGGTGCAGCGCGGCGTTTGCATCTGCCTCGCGCCACCCGGTGGATTTTGGCAGTCGCGATAGCAGATAGACCGCGTCCATGGTTGAAAAATTTGGACTTCCGTGCCAGAAGCCATTCTCTTCTTGGAGATTTAGCATGGCATCTACGATTTTCTCAGCCTGCGGCGGTAGTTTGTCCATTCCCGTGTAGATCAGGCTGTAGGCAAATGTGCGGCTGATGTTGGTGGGGCCTTCACCGGGCCATGTCCCCAGCGTGGGGTGCTGTTGTGCGGCGAGTTCGTCGAAGAAAGCCCGGGTCCACGCGGGGTCTGGATGGCTGACGAGCATGGGTACGCGCGCGAGTACTTCGTGATGGGTGTCGCCCGATGTTTTCCACGTTTTGAACCACTGGTGGAGTCCGGCGATGGTTGTTGCGCCGCGCTGGTCGTCGGGGAATCGCAGAATCTGAGTGCCCAGCATGTTGAGTGCGCGAACTGCGTTCCAAAATGCGATCCCCCGTTTGCCTGAGGGTGGGAAGGCAAAAGATCCGTCCCGTTCGCTCTGTTGTGACTGGATCCAGACGATCCATTTTGCGCGGTCAAGCGCGACTGCGTCGAGCGCGTCTATGCTGTACAGGATATAGGTGATGAAGAGGGTGCTCGGAAGACTGGTCGCGGGTGCGCCGCCATTGCGGAAGGCTCCCGTGTCCGGGAGGTAGAGGGATTCCGCCCAGGTGATCAAATCGTCGCGGATGGGGTCAAGGGAGATTTTCATGTAGTTCTCGTTAAAGCCAACCGCGCACTATATACGCCTGTAGTATGCCGCTTTCATCAGAATTGAAGAAGCCCGACCGTCCATCCGGGGAGAGGAATGGATGGATGTGTGTGTGCTTTTGCCAGGAGGATCCGGGATCTGCGACTTTGCGCGCATTTGCGAGCGCGCCTTCCTCTTTTTCGGGGAGGTCGAATAGCCAGACCGCTCCGCCCGCATCTATCGGGCCTGCGTCCGTGATCAGCCGCTTCCCGTCAATGTCTGTTGAGAAGTGGCAGAAGTCGGGCGCGTCGAAGGAGCGGGACAGGTCGTTTCGCCATCCGCCCGGGGTGTTGATGCCTTCATCCCCGACGTGAGCTGCGGCGCGTCCCGATATGAGTTGTCTTTCAGCGGGTTCGCGTGTGCTCGTGCTCGTAATGGCGATGTCGCTTTGTCCCTGCCAGCATTGATGCCCCTGGCAGAATTCGTTTCCGTCCCGTCCCCAGGGGAAGTCGCGCAGTGCCGTGCCGTCGTCCCGGATCAGGTGGATGTCTGCACCCCGCCCGCTGACGAGCGTTTCTATGCTGCCGTCGGCTGATGCGGTGTTTCCGTGGTTTTCCTGGATCATGATGTCATGGGAGGCCTCAGGGTCTGTCTGGCGCGTGTATTGTGGGTGAATATTGCACCAGGAGGGACCCTGAAAGATCAGGCGTACCGATGGTTCCTCTATCTCAAAGACGAGGAGACCCCAGGGCGCGCCTGCGGTTTTGCCGTCGCCGAGGAATCCCGAGATTGCGATGCGCTTGCCGTCGGCTGAGATTGTCGAGAGCGGATACGGTCGGCTCAATCTGAAGTCGGTGTCCGGGATCGCGTGGTCCAGGACATAGATGACGTCGCGTTCTGTTCCGTCCATTTTGACGCGCTTGAGCGTTAGCCGTCCGCCTCCAGGCTCTGTTTCATTGACGAAGTAGTATAGCCATTCGCCATCAGGTGAGATGGATGGTCCCGTGGTTCCGAGTTCGGTGGTGATCGGCGTTAAATTGCAATGGTCTTCGAGGTTACAGATGAGAAACTGGTGCTCCGGGTCCTTGGGATCAGAGCCGTGAGGATGTGCAGACCGGTGCAGGATCAGCCGTTGGGAATCGGGCGTGAAGATCTGTGCTTCCATATAGATATGTGATGATGGGACCGATTCATCCGTGAGTTGGATGACTTCGAGGTTGTTTTGCTCGGTCTCCGGAACGAGGTCGGGTCGGATTTTCATTTTTTTCTCCTTGTGATAGGAGTTGTGACTATATATAACAGGTGAGAAATGGCAGCAGATGTGCGGAGATACGAACCATGTCAGAATTCGGCTACAAATATCTGCAATTTAAGTGCGAAAACAGGGGTTTGCAATGGTGTTTTTGAGTATAAATGACATTATACTGAAAAATTAACGCCTTCAAAATGTCTCACTTGGGAATCCAAAAGAAAGCAACATCAAACACAGGCTTGAAACCCAAGCCCTAAACACTCCTTCTAAACGGGGAACTCCAATTTGAAACTATATAGATCAGAAAGAGACAAGGGATTATCGAGAAAGACCGCCTCCATATGAGTCCAAGAGAGCTTGTTTATTATACATTTGAGTTGTATTTTAGTGTCAGGGCACATACGGAAACCAATTGACTTTTCCTTGCGATCCTGTCAAGGGATATATGAAAGGGGTGCCGTACGCACGATTGCCTTTTGCAAATTTAATTTTTGAAATTTGATTTTGCAATAAGCGGAATTGATCCGTATGTGCCCTTCTCAAGGAGAGTTACCGAATGAATTTAGATTTGATAGCAAATGATGATGAGATTAAAGAAAAATTTGCGTCGCTTAAAACACCACAAGATGTCGCGCATTTACTTGAAATAAAATATAGCGATCTAGCTTACCTGATCTATCGAAAAAAATCAGAAACAAATTATACTACATTTAAAATAAAAAAACGTTCCGGTGGATTCCGCGATATCTGTGCTCCAATATCAACATTGAAAATCTTACAGAGAAAATTGAACTATGTTCTTCAGCTAATTTACAAACCCCGACCGTGTGTTCAGGGATTTACTCGGGAACGAAGTATTGTTACAAATGCTCGCGCTCACATTAGAAAGAATTATGTTCTTAATGTGGATATTAAAGACTTTTTTCCTTCAATTAATTTTGGACGTGTACGGGGCATGTTTTTGTCGAAACCCTATAAAGTCCCTAACCCGACTAATTCATGAATTTGCTTAAAATTTCCATAATTTTATTTTTTACAAATGGTTATGAAATTTAGGCCAAAAATATTTGTTTCGATGCAATAACTGGGAAGTCCAGTATTTACGCCAATTTCTCAGATTTTATGAATTTTTCGGGCTAAAAAACTCGCAACTATATTGGCCCAAATTTGTTGCTTTGACAACTATATACCACAGGGGGCTCCAACTTCGCCAGTCATATCAAATATGATATGCAGTAAACTTGATGGAGAATTACAGCGGCTTGCACAGAGATTTCATTGCATCTATACCAGGTACGCTGATGACATCACTTTTTCATCAACAACGCCAGAGTTTCCAAAAACATTAGCAATCGAAACTGCATCTGGTATTGAATTAGGAGGAACGCTCAAACAATGTATTGAAGACAACGGTTTTCGCATTCATGAGGGCAAGATACGTCTTCAGAAACCAGACAGGCGACAAGAGGTTACGGGAATCACGGTCAATGACATGCCGAATGTAAACCGCCGTTTTATTCGACAATTACGAGCAATGCTACATGCTTGGGAAAAATATGGTTATGAAAACGCCGAGCGAGAATATCATGAGAAATATTGTAGAAAACGTTGTCATCCTAATAGACCACCCCCTGTTTTTTGTCGAGTTGTTGACGGAAAATTAAATTTTCTGAAGATGGTCCGCGGTGAAAAATCGGCTATCTATCGGAAATACGCCTACCAATACAATTGTTTAATTGGGAAGCCATTTCCGCCATATTTTGATGACCCTATAAAGGAAATCGAAAGCAATCTTTGGGTACTGGAATCTGAAAAAGAATCCTCGCAGGGCACAGCATTTATGCTCGAAGGAATAGGACTTATCACTTGCCAGCATGTTATTGAAGAAGACACTCATGCTTTCAAAGCAGATAATTTTCCGAAGAAATACCCAGTTGAGGTCATCTCTGAAAATGGACATATTGATTTAGCAATCCTAAAAATCAAAGGAGAAAACACGCAAGGTCTTAAGCCTGGTGACTGCACGAACCTATCCCGTGAAGATAAAATCACGATAGCAGGATTTCCAAATTATTGGCCGGGCGATACAGCGTACATAGCGGAAGGTAAAATTACTGCTTTTCGAAATGTATCTACCATCAGGCGGATATTAATAAGTGCTAATATAGTTGCCGGTAATAGTGGAGGCCCTGTTTTGAATGAAAGCAATGAAGTAATAGGTATAGCGGTAACTGGCACTGAAGACTTCCAGAGTGCTCGTACCACAGAAAAGCATGGTGTGATCCCTGTCGATGCGTTGAAATACCTGAAAGAGAGTGAATAGTCAGAGAGGGTATATTCAAATGTTGGGAATCGGCGCTGAGCGGGTTCATTGGCACATGTTCGGAGAGAGTGATCATGGTGCTCGGATAAACTCCAAGCTGGGAATGTCGGAGAAGTCACGGTCGTCCGAGGCAAGCGGACACCCCAAGAGTAGCGCGGTAGTGGCAATCCCCGATTCCCACGTTTTGCTATGTTCCATACGCTCCCGGAAGGAAGTAGCTGATTCTGCTTAGCGTATGAGTATTGGAACAACGCGGGTATCGAGATATTCGATAAGGCTGAAGCGCAGGATCGACATGCATCTTCATAATTTCCTCTCATATTTCGATCAAAGAATACACTCACCACAGATCGCCCCGTACCTGAATGATAACGCCCACCTGTCTGATCCTGCGGGCTTCACCGATAAGGTATCTGAGATTACGTTTATTGCTCGTTTCCGTCACAGCCTCTGTCTTCTGGATTTTCAGAGAAACATGCCGTCTTCTGGCTTCGCCTGCTTTAATGATATCCACGGAGAGGAGACCAGATTCTTCATTTGGTCTTGGTACCATGAAAGCAACTTCTGAAGCCGCTTTTTTTGGAGTTCTCGCCAATATGGCGTGTCGTTAGCATTGCTGGAGGTTGCCTTAGCCCACTCGTCCTGAAAGAGTTCGCCGAGAACGAACTCAATAGCACTCATCGGAGTGACGAAAAGGCTGGGCAATCTGGGAATAGGCAATGCTCCGAGAATATGAGCGTGGACATAACAACCAGGGCTTTTCTCATCACCCAGTTCCAAGCGCCACATTGCCAAGCGTGTCTTTGTCTTAGAATCGTCAGAAGCGTACAACTTGATCTTCGTTGAAGCCTTCCCGCAGAATTCTATTTCGCCCTTCTCTAATGGTCGCAAATCCCAAATACCTGAAATAACCGCATATATCTCTCTACTGACTTTCCTGTCGTACTGGTCGCTTGGTATTGTGCGAAGGCATTGAAGTTCCAACGAGTGATCTTTCCCTTTATGTTTTCCTTTATGTGCCCCACCTATACTCTGTAGGTTGCTTAAGAAACGATCCAAAACCCACGACGTTTGCGGCTCAAGGAATCTTTTTCCCATAGTCTTCATTGCTATGGTTTCCCGTTCCAGTTCAGCGATCTTAAAACGAAGCCCAGCCATTCTCATCGTCCTATTCTTCATCACTCACGATGCGGTGCTGGTCAAGGGGATCCACCAATGGCCACAGGGGAGTGTCATTTTGCACAGTTTCGATGTCCATCCAGGCTGAGTCTGCAAACGAAGGCCAATGGTCAGGGTGAAGGGTTATGGTATCCATTGGCGATAGGAACTTGTCGATGGGCTGCCATTTCTTATCCACGCAAACCACCGCGGGGTTGACGTTAATTGATGTCAGTTTCATTCCGGCACGCTCGGCCAACGCATCTCGCAACTGTTGTAAATTAGCCGTGTGTCCTTCCACTAAATTCCAGGCGTAGTCCTCAATAGCACCACGCCACCACCTATCCCCCAAAAAATCCGCGAGAATCCCAGAATAGCGCATGGACTCCAAGTCTTTCGCCAGTTCGCTATCTCCCTCCAGTACCTCACGCAGGGCCTCAATGGAAATCCCAAAACGCGCCGCAACCCAGTGTTCCGCCCACAGAAAGCAAGGATACGGCAATACTTGATGAAGCAACCATCGAATAAAAAGGATGCTATGTCCTCCCTCGGACAACTCTTCAATTGGCACCCGGCAATCTTTAACGTCGTGCCAGCAGCGCTCAAACGATTCGTCGTCCTCATCCATAGCGAGAAGTTGTTTCACCATTTCAGTCGAATCAACCGAATCCTCCGACCATTGACCAGGAATCTGCCGGACAGCGTCCGCAAGAAGAAGCATCTGGCTATAGCGATTAGGGTCTATCTTCGGGAATATCCATTCCAGATTGTTCAGACGCGCAAGAACGTGTTGGGCAGTTGCAGGAGGAAACCGTCCCTGAATATCTCCAAGATGACCCGTATGTAGCGCAAATGCCGTTAATTTGTCTTTTTCATTTTGGTCCACTTGCTCTCGTAACACAACCGCAAGAGCCATTCCGTTTGATGGCTGGAGTGAAATGATCGACAGACCATCTCGTTCCAACCAATTTTCCAGTCGATAGTCCACCAGAACCAGATCAGCATCCTTCAGATCCGATTTTTCTACCTCCTGAGGATGAATTACATCGGTCGTTGCGCGGTCCCCCAGCCTTAGATTGAATTCATAGCGCAGTTTGTCAGGTTCATCATCAATGACAAGAATAGACGGCTTATCGATATTTTTCATAATTACAATTAACTCCTACTTGGCAAGGCTATTTCGACCGCAGTTGCAAACGGGCTATCTGGCCGGACGAATTTCACAACTGCGCCATAGTTCTCCAACAGGTTCCGTGTAATGGGTAGTCCCAATCCCATCCCTTGACCCAACACGGGGTTTACTTCAGATGTCGTTGATTGGAAGGGTCTGAACCAACGCTCAGCCTCATTGAGTTGGACGACTGTGCCAGTGTTCTGGATGCGAATCCAAACCTGATCATCTGCACTGGATGCTGAAGCGAGGATATGTCCATCCTCTCCAGCGGCTTTAACCGCATTTGTCAGGAGATTGGCGAATATCGCTGTAAGCTCGGCGGAAAACATCGGGGGAGACCTCAATTCGGGTGGAATTTGGTTATCAATTTTGATGCCTCGGCGTTCTGCTTGATGCTGTACGAGACGAACCGCGGCGTCGAAACGTTCACATAAACGCTGGCGAGACCGGCGGCGGCGAGCATCGGGGGTTTCGATATCTATCAGGTAAGCAGCCTGGCGTTCCAATCCACGCTTCAAATCCACTGTGACCGTTAATATTAGCCTAAGGCTCCGTCGCTGTTCGCGAGACAACCCTCCCTCTTTGAGTAGGCGCTCCAGAGCGTACTCGATAGTTTGCGCCGCTCCCAGCAGGGCATTGAGTTCATGCACGAAAGCTGCCATCTGCGTCCCCACGGACGCCAGGACATGTAAGAGTGAGCGTTCGGACCACAGGTCCGCGGTAAGTTCCGGCGTTCCACCGTGCTTTTGCATGGCTGCGCTGACTGCGACCTTGGCTTTCTTAGTATCTCCTTCGTTGAGATGCTCGTGAGCTTCTTTCAGAAGTTGATCTACATCTCGAAGCCGGTTGGGCAATTCAAGCGTCTCAAGGGGCTCATCCGTACCGCCATCGGCTTCAACCCTGCCCGTCTGATCCTTTATAGCCCTTGATTCTCGACGGCGGTCTTCTCTTCTTTGTTGGCGGCGGGCATAACCCGCTGCTGCCCTTGCTCGCGTACAAAGATCAATACCTGTCCGCACAAGCTGCACTAATGTGTCAAATCCAGCCTCTGGAATAAATCCCTCACGGTTCACGAGAACGCGCAGACTGGGACAGCGTTCTTGGGTAAGAAAAACCGCTCCAAAGTAGTTGTTACTCGGCATGCGGGTGAGACCCTCATCGGGGTCGGTCACTTCCACATCAAGACGGAGTTTTTCAAGCATCTCGAGTTGTCGTGGGCGCCTCGTATAATCAGCGTCAATCGAGAGCCAGTCGTCCTTTTGATCTCCATAGGGTAAGACGCGGAATCCTTCCATATAAACTCGGATCCCGCTGACGTGCGTCCCCCACACTCGTTGATCTGTGCGTCTCCTAAAACGCCCTTCTCGGACCAGGATGCGAGCCTCAAAATGCGGACCTTTATCAGGAGTGGGATGAGGGATCGACTGCTTGAATCCTCTCGCTTCCGGGTTATCCTCTCGATTACTCTTCGTTGGTGCGACGGCAAAATGCACTTCATCGCTGCCGGGAACCGCCTGTATCTCCAGTACCCAGGTCGCGACTTCGGCAACAAGTGCCAAGTAGTCCTCGCCAGCAGCAAAGTCCCCTTCAAGGTTCACCTGGAATGGAGAGACAACAGCATCGGAACCTTGGTCTCGCATAACTGGTGTGTCGAACAGCAGTGGTTTTTCGATAATTGATTGCGGGAGCGGCTCATGTAGAAATGAGGGAGGATCGAACGATTGAACCTCGGCAAAAAACCTTGCACGCTCAGTCTCAGTCCAGGCTTTTCGTAGCCGCGATAAAAGAAGTGTCGTTCCTGAAAGAGTGTTCTCGCGTATCGGCTTCGTTTCTAGACGAATCGCGTCAGTAGAATCAAGTTCATCCAGGGTTTCGTACTGCTCGATTTTGTCCCAATCTATTGTGGCGTTCAGAGCTTCTCGAATCCCATCCGATCCAGCGAATCGTGGCACGCTGTCAACTTCAAGTTTTCTCGCAAGTTTATGGGCAGCGAGTCGGCCGATTCCTTTGGCGCCAGTGTAACGGCGTTGAAACAGGGCGGACCACCGCTCTCCTTGCTCCTTCAGACGAGAAGCAATCCGCAGAAATCCCTTCTCGAACGCTTCCGCATTCATGCCCACGCCGTTGTCTGTTACCAGGATATGTCCCTCATTCGGATTATTGAGGCGCTCGCCATATACAGTGACCTCGGTCGCATCTGCGTCGTAGGCGTTCTTGATCAATTCGATCAAAGCTGTGGAGTCGCGCCCAACCAGTAGTTCCCCGAGTTCTCGGAACAAGTGGGTGTCAACAGTGAACTTAGCCATGGGTGGTTCCATTTCTGGTGGGTCGGCGTTGGGTCATCAACTGGATGTGTGCCTGCTGTAATCGCTGAATATCTTTCTTTGGCAAGCCCAATTGATCGCCGAGAATGAGATCGTCCGCCCGTTTTCTTGCTTCGGTTTCTTGCCCATCTCGAATGAGTTTATTCAATTCATCAAAGGTGTCTTCCGCATCCTGAATTATTGGTACCGGCGTTTTATTCAAGGTGCCCGGTTCCATTTTCAAGACGCCTCCTCCGTACCGACGTCCGTGGAGTTCTGCCCAGACACTCACGGCACTTGTGAGGAACCCCACGGCGATGGTCGGTAGAGAGGCATCGCTTCCGCAATGCAAATACATTGCATGGAGTGCATTGGTACATTGGCAACCGGCTTGGTTAAGAACGATCAGGGGAGCACCCATACGGGCGCATGTGGCGAAGGCGTCTGGTACGGGCTTTAGATCGACACGAAACCAGGGATCGCGTATGGTGCATTTATATCGCTCGTGAACACCGGCGTCCATCCCCTCGTCAATCCACTGCTGGATGCCGGGAGCATTTTCGCACGCCAGTGTGGGCCGAACCAGGATGGCCTGTTGGTCAGCTTCGACGAGTTCCTGGAGATCTTCTTTGGTGAAATCCAGTCCTGATAGCCATCGCGTACGAGAAATTAGTCGTACCCAGGACTCGTGAGGAACACCGAGTTGCTTCAGGTTTTTGGCATTACGGATGAAGTGATTGTTGGCACCTGTGACCAAACCAACCCTCACGGTTGCGATATCAGAGATCTTCTTGA
Source organism: Candidatus Latescibacterota bacterium (assembly GCA_965262145.1). GTDB lineage: Bacteria > Latescibacterota > UBA2968 > UBA2968 > UBA2968 > VXRD01. The sequence continues at coordinate 5,983,490 of OZ253501.1, read as the reverse complement.
ACGCAGAATGTTGCTCCAATTCACCGAGCAATTGGACAGCCTGTGAGTCAATGCGGCGACCTTTTGGGGTTGTCAAATGGGAAGTAGAACTCCCGCCTTTTGGGGTGTTCAGGACTGCTGCCAGGTCCTCAGACCGCTCGACGGCTTCAACGCGCAAGTTGCCTTTTCTACCGCCATATTCCGAAGCGGCGACTGCGACCACGGCTTCGTCTGTGCCTTCAAACAGACGGTCACGTATGTGAACCAGGCAAACATGATCAAAACGGGATGTAAGCAAGTCTCTGACGACAGTGGCATAGTCAGCCTGAAGGATCGCTTCAGGAACAAGCATTGCGAGCCGACCGTTCTTCGCGATAAAGCTCAGTGTGTGAATTAGAAAATACGCCCAGGCACTCGCAGTCTCGGGAAGTGCCACTCCTGCGGCAGCTATGGCTGCCCGGCCTGCCTTTCGGGTCGTTCCATTGAACCAGTGGTGACGCACGTAGGGAGGATTGCCGATTATAGTGTGAAACGGTGCCCCGGGTATATCCTTCGGAGACAAGCTGAGAAAGTCTTGAATAATGCAGTTTTTCTCGACGAGATTTTGATCATTGCGTACATACTCTATACACGTCGGGTCCACATCAACGCCGAAGACCCGCTTGCCGGGTTCTGAAACACCCCTGGAGGCCAGAATCGTCGTAGCCGCATTAAGGAACGCACACCCGCCAAAACTCGGATCCAAGACATTGCCCTTCCCAGGGGCGAGTGCCCATGTTGCCAAAATGCTTGCGAGTGCATCGGGGGTGTAGTACGCCCCCAGGAGACGGCGAGGATTGATCCGCGAAAGTTCGCGGCAAGTGGGATCTGCTACCTGAGCACTCAACCACTGCATATTCGCGACGTTTTGTTTAGCACTATGAAGTGCCATGTATGTCTCCACTATAGACTATTATAAAAATAATACGATTGTCAGATTCTCAATCTTGGACCGAGTCAAATGGCGCCGTTATCAATCAACCCGAGTTTCCGTAGTATAGGCATTTGCGGCCTTTTTAACAAATTACGGCATCGGGACATAATCGGCAAGAACCTGCATTGGGGACGGGGTACAACTGGTCCAGGCCAGTTCACGCTTTAATTCAATGATGCGCCCTGACCTCATACATTTAACGATATCTTTGGCGTTGAAGATCTATTTCTTCCTCTGTTAAATCAGGCATGTTGTGAATCGCTTCAGATAATTCTTGCACATCTGAGTCATTGTTACTGATTTTTTGAAGAAGGCATACATCAGAAGATGGTAGTACACGGAGGACATTGTCAGGTGATTCTAAAAAACCTCCAACCGGTGTATCAAACCCGAATTTTTCCCATAGTGGGAGTTTCTGAGCACCGATTGGATACTTGAGCAATACCAGTTTTATACTGGAGTTACTCCGCTTTAGTGGGTAGTGCAGAAGTTGGTACACAAGCATCCTTTATGATGGGCGACAAATGGCACAGGTATCTCATGATTTGGCGTTGACTTCAGCAACAGCTTTCACGATCTGTGTCTCGACGTAATCGGGATCATTGTCTCTCATCTTATCCCGGAGTTGGTCAACCGCAACGAAGTCCTTTTCGTCGTAGTCTTCGGTGAAATAAAGCGCGTTCTCCATCCATCCAGATTCATATGGAATAGGGCTGTGCTATCTCTGTTATAAACTTGCTAAATGCTTCCTCTTCCATTACAACCTTAACATTTCCTATGATCTGCATCAGAACTGCTCGATTTGATTTAAGCGAAATCTCTTCCTGCTCTCTATCCCACGCGCCGCGAACCCTGAGATTCTCACCGTCACTGTGAGCTATGTAGATCGTCTTTGATTCGACTTTAAGTTTCTCTTTTTTTACTTGAAATTCACCGGGTTTTCTTTCGTGGGTACCGACCTCAATTATGTAATACACCTTCTCAGTATGCATTCTTCCATCGCCCAATTCCATCTCAACCTCAATAGAAAACGTCTCTTGTCCAAAGCGGATGATTTCATTGGCTGCACCGCGAATCGGCTCCCATTCGCGGTGACCGCCAGGGCCGTATTTTCCGCCGATGATCTCCGCCAGGGTATAGCCGCGGCCTATGCCGTGCAGGAAGCGGAAGGCGTCGCGGATATTGCTTTTGCCGCTGGCGTTCGCGCCCACGATTACGGTGAATGGTCCTACGCGCAGGGTTTCGTCGGCGAAGTTTTTGAAATTCACGAGGCGAATCGATGTAATCATCGGATTTTCTCCTTAGCAATCCGCAACTCATAGAGCTTCTGCAAGTTTAGCCAGAACTCTGTACTGGTGTCAAAAAAATGAGCCACTCTCAGGGCTGTATCGCCAGTGATTACACATCGCCCATTGAGGATTTCGGCGATTCGGTTGGCGGGCACCTCAATCTGTCGTGCGAGTGATGTTGCGCTCATGTCACACACTCTCAATTCCTCGGCGAGGTGTTCTCCTGGATGAATTGCAGGTATGGTCATAACTGTTCTCTATTCCTTTGACTGCGATCAGGATGACGGTGGGCGGTCATGAGATGCAAGAGGATAGCTTACCCAACATCAAACTACATCAGTAAATCCGCTGGAATGCCCAGATGCGCTCGCAATGCACCAATTTGTTCAATAGAGAGAGACCGGGTTCCTTCAAAAAATTCTGCTGTCTGACTGCTACTGCCCAGCCACTTTGCCAGATCGTCCCGGGAAAGCCTCTTCTGCTCCAGCATAAAGTCAACCACTTCCTGAGGAGTCGGTTGCTCATAGACAGGCAAATGCGTGTCTTCATAAGCCTGCACCAGTACAGACAAAAACTCCAGCCGCTCATACGCTTCCGATCCGGGCTGAAGATCTATGTCGAGGAGGGTATCGATTTCAGCGACAGCACAATCGTATTCTTCTTCGTTCCTCAACACATGAGGCTTGGTGAAGTCGAGTATGTCAGCCATTAGGTAATCCTTGTTTATAACGTGCCTTCCCGCGTGCGACGAGTGTATTCTGCGTGTGTGAGGACCTGGCGAATATAGACCCTTCCCAAATCATAGCGCATATCCACAATTAGCCGATATTTGTTGCCGCCGATATTGAAAACCGTGCGCCACTGTCCCAGGAAACTGGCAGAAGGAAAATTCCGGCGTATTTCATGTGGATTAGAATAGTGCTTTAATCTCATGATGGAGAACCACGCTCTGAGAGGGTTCTCTGACTCAGGATGCTCCTGCCAAAATTCTTGGAGTCTTTTCCGAGTAATTATATGCATTTTTATATACGTATGCTCTATTTTCCAGCAATCAGCAGTCAGCACAACGGCATTACTATCGTTGTGCTGCGCGTGCGGGACGGCATGGAGACCGTTCCCTACAGTCTGGATCGCGGCTTAACATCATGCCGCGATGACGATTGCCTTTAACCTCTCATCTGTTTCACACTTCCCCAGCCCCAGTCCCCTATTTGAGATACGTATGCTCTAATTCATCCTTCGGTTGCCATCCCAGAATGCGCTTTGCTTTTTCGTTTGAGAATTTCTGGTGTGGTCGATTTGCAAAGATGTTGAAGACCTCGCATTGCGATGGCAGGGTTTTGAGGTCGATGGTCAGGCCCGGCAAGAATGCCGCTGCTGCATCTCGCCACGTTACGAGAAATGGGCGGTTTCGACCGGGTCTTGACAGGTCGTCGTGATAGCAGAAGATGTAGAATAAGTAACACAATACATAGACATCGCTCTGCGCGGCAAAGATTCGGCAGATTTCTTGACCCAGGCCCTTGGATAGGGCGTACAGATTTGTGCTGGGTTTGGGCGGGACATCTGGGCCGATGTTGTAATCCCACGCTTCATAGGGTGCGCCCTGTACGGTAAAATGCGGTCCTGTATTGATTACCCGCGGAATTCCGTGTTCAACTGCTGCGCGCATGATGTTGTAACATCCCATGGTATTTACGTCAAAGGCGATCTGTCGGTGGGGGCGCAAGACCGATAAGTTGATGATCGCATCCATTCCCTCTGCCGCGCGCGTGACCGCATCGGGGTCTGATACATCTACTGGCATCATTTCGTGCGGGGTGTCAAATGGCTCTAAGTCCGTTAAGCGCAGATCCACATGTCCTTCCAGAGCTTTTACTACATGCGGTCCCAACTGGCCATTGCTTCCGTAGATTACGACTTTCATGTTTACCTCATCTATGTTTGTTGTCTAAAATGGTCTAAAAAAGTTTATTGCCAAATACTCTGGACGCCTGCTTAAGGCATGCAGGCGTGACGATAGGAATAGCACCCGTCATTGCGGCATGGTGTTAGCCGCAATCCACTGGGTGGTTGGGTGGGCTGACTGCTGACCGCTATCCTAAAGTCCCAATACTTGCTTTGCCTGGTCTGTAGGGAACCGAGCATTTTCAACGTCTGATTGCACGTGCAATATCTGCCACATGGGACCGTTTGTCGCGAGTGCCTTTCCAATGGCTTTTACCGCGTCTTCCACTGATAACGCTGTGTCGCCATCGCTGTCTATATCTCCAAATCGCAAGCACGTTACGCGCACCGAATGCTCTCGCGCAAATTCTCGGCAGGTAAATTCACCCAGGTAGCGTGTCATGGGTGCCGATTCTGTCGAGGGGCGCGGTGCCCAGACTTCTGTGACATTCCAGTTGGGATCGCATGACGCGAATAAGCTCAGGGAACTGATATAGATGACATGCGGCACGTTCTTTTCTCGCGCTGCGTGCATGATGTTATAAGTACACCGCGTCTGAAAATCCATTTCCCGTTCATCACTTTTCAATTCTTCGGGCAGTTCCGCGAGATGTACAATGGCATCCATGCCCTGTACGAGGGCTTCTGTCTCTCCTTCGTGCCCCAGTTCACATTTAACAAAATCGCAATCTGTCTCCACTTCCACAAGATCCGTCAATACGACCTTATGTGCTTCCGACAAATCCGCTGCCAATTCCCGGGCTAACGCTGTTTTGCCCGAGGTGATCAATACGTTCATGGTTTGCTCCTGTTTTTATACATACCGTCCGATATTTGCTTCGTCGTAATACCTATTCACATTTGGCACTGCGCGCATGCCGTGCCAGACGCCGCGGAACAGGGTTTGTCGCTTTGGGGGCATCGCCGAAATGACTTCAGGCGGCGGGCATCCTTTGCCCCATTTTGCATTTACCGTGTTATAACATGTGAATAGGCTCAACCGATCCCATTCTTCGTTGCCCCATTTTGTGCCCGTATGACACAGGGCTTCGGTGAAGATCAGTGCGGATCCTCCCGCGCATGAATATGTTTCCCATAAATCGCTCTCGCGCGTACTCAGCGTGTCAGGTCGCGGGAATGCGGCTTTGTGGCTGCCCGATAAGAACATCGTGCCGCCGTCGCCTTCTCGTACGTCATTTAATTCCCAGACGACGCGAATCAATCCCGCGTGAATTTTCCCCGGTTGCATCTGATAGATGTGGGAATTTCCGAGAAAGTTGAAGTATCCACCCCCGCCATGGGGGCGAAAGTTGTCGTGACCGGCTTGTCGATGACTCGTATAGGTGTGGTCATACCGAAAGCCGTAACACGTTTCGTTTGCCAGTGCCTGATGTGAAATGATTTCGTTTAATACACCGACCACAGCCGGGTGGTCGAGTAGAATTTGCGATGCGCCGCCGTGATTGTCGCGTTCATCAGGGGGCAATGAGTCGCGTTCGTACAGAAATTTCATCTGGTGTTCGCGCACGGGTATGAGTTCTTCTTCGGTTAGCAAGTTGGGCAAACAGATCCACCCCTTCAGATCAAACAGATACTTCTGCTCTTCACTCATCGGCACAACGGGCAAGCCGTCGGCATTGGTCGTGGGTAATAAAGGGTTCGACATAAAAACACTCCTGTAGAAAGTTCGGCCTTGAAAAATGGTTTAATCAGTTATTATTCTCAACAATCCTTCCCACTGATCCTCCTCTACCACCACCCCTTTCTCCAGACTCTCGCGCCGCGTTCGCAACATGCCCTCGCCGGGATAGCGTGCAGATTCGTGAACTTCATGCAGGTCGTCGATTATGCCGTTTACAATTCGTTCACACCATTCCCGTCCGTTTAATGACGTGACATCAATTGCAATATAGGTTTGCGATACGGCATGTTCATCGCCTTGTGCGCCGATATTGTGTGTTGCCTGACCGCCCGATAATAGCGCGGCCAGGGTATCGAGTACGATCGCGAGTGCCGATCCTTTCCAGTAGCCGATTGGGAGGGCGCGTTTTGAATCGAGTATGGCGCCGGGGTCGCAGGTCAGATTGCCCTTGGTATCAAATCCACCGGCGATAGGCAAGGTCTCTCCTCGCGCTTGCAAGACTTCTAATTTGCCATTGGAATACTGGCTCATTGCCATATCCAGCAAGATGTGTCCCTCTTTTCTGGGGATCGCCATTGTCATTGGATTATTTCCAATGCGTTTTTCTGTTGCACCCCAGGGCGGCATGAGCGGGGTTGTGTTGGTCCAGCACATGCCGATACATCCCGCATCGGCGGCTTGCAGGCCGTAAGCTCCGGCGCGCATCCAGTGATTTGTGTTGCGCAAGCCTATGCATCCCATGCCATTTGCTTTTGCAATTTCAATTGCGCGTCCCATCGCAAGATGGGCATTGACCAGCCCAATCCCCATTTTGCCATCCCATTGCTCTATGACGCCCAGAGTTTTTACGCACTCGGGTTCGGCAGTGCCATCTAATCGTCCTTCGCGCAGTTTTGCCAATAGTCCGGGAAATCGGTTCAATCCATGGGAATATACGCCGTCGCGCTGATTCTCTGCGAATAATTGCCCGCACAATTCCGCGCGATCCTCTGACAATCCCGCCTTCAGGAGTGCCGCAACAAATGCCTCTTTTAACTCATTAAAAGGAATCCGTATTTGCATTAGATTTTTCCTCTGGTTATGTAAATGACGTTATGCAATAGCTCCCAATTTCCCATACAAGCCCTCATCCAGCAAGGCGGCACCCCGTTTTGCCAAATGTTCGATAGATCATTGCTTTCTCCTGTTTTTATTTTTCCACCTGGGATAATCCTTTTCCAAAATTCGCGCAGGCCAGTAGCCATACCAAGCATATCCGGTGCGCCGTTCCAGTGCGACCTCTGATAGAGAATAGACTTTGTTGCCATCCCGGTTCGCCATAAAGGGGCGGTTTGTACCAATCTCGTGAAAACGCGCCCACAAAGGCGGTGCGTCTGGATCTTTGACAACGATCAGATCTATGGTCGCCGTATGATTCCTGAAACGCATGGGGTCTATTTCAATGCGCTTGAGTCGAATGCCTTCTATCTTTGCCTTTTGAAACCATTGCACCGCACTTTCAATTGCGTCAACTATCTCAGGACTCGGGTCTTCAACAGCCATTAAAAAACGCACGATATTCGCTGTTTGCCCCGCTGTAATGGACGGCAATTCATAAGTGCGCGCTTTTACGGGTTCATAAGTCACATGATCGTGTTGCTGACACCATCCCGTTTTTTTCCCTTCGACGACAATCTGACATTTCAGCGTCACATCAATCGCTCGATCCAGTGCGGCTTTGGCATTGGTGTGCAAATCATCGCTTACCCATGCAAATTGAGGCTTGCGATCCGCGATATCTCTCAACAACGCCATCACCCCAATCATCACACCGTCATTATAAGTAATAGCATCTACATCCCAACCGCGCCATCCACCCGTGGGATGTTGCTCGCGGAATACATAGCCCAAACCCTTTTCGACTGCATTGCGATACGGTTCCAGGCCGGTTGCAACGTACACCTTCGCCAGATAATCGATCTGTGAGAACGTATTGTGATTGTCAAATGTGCTGACCATCCGCCGTTCACCCTTGATCGCTCTGACTGTATCGGGGTCAATCTGCGCCTGCCAATCTACATTATTGGGCCAGCCACCATCCGCATTCTGGTAAGCGAGCATGTTCTCGGCAATATGGACAATCTGCGAGGGCTCGTACATCGGGTCGTTGCGGTCGCGTCCATACCGCTTGCGCCAGTGGCTCATCCCATCTCTCAATGGATGTAGATCAATGGCTTCATAGGTTTGCCTCTTGGCTGCCTCAACCCTGTCATTGGCTTCACACCGTCCAGCAGCGAGCAAACAAGAGAGTAAGATTACGCAAATTTTCACCTTATTCATTCATACCATCCAATATCTGCTTCATTGCAATAGTTATTCATTCTTCTCGATAGCCCAATACCACGAGCAAACACGAACCATCGCCAATAACCGAAAGTCCCAATTTTTCTCCTATTGAAATCGCCTTTGGACTCTCAGCGCCGGGTTGCATCCACACATGTTGAATGCCCGCTTCGAAAGCTTGAGGGATTATGGTCTCTGTTACATGCGGCGGTGTGATGATTGAAATGCCGTGAACGGGTTCGGGCAGTGAATTTAAATCGGGAAAGCACGGTTGTCCTTCAATCTCCGTCTCTTTGGGATTTACGGCATAAGCCGTCAATCCGTTCTGTATATAACACCGCAAGATCTTGTTGCCGTATTTTGCCCGATCTCGCGATGCGCCGATAACACCGAATACTTTTCCTTTGAGAAATTCATCAATTCGTTCTGGAATCGTCATTGGAACCTCATTTCTGAGAAAATATTGCGATTTAATTTTATGGATAAAGAACCGCCGTTGTCAACGGCCATGTGTAAGATATTCCAAATACAGCAGAAAATCCACGTTGAAAAAGAGTAATGGCTTCAAATTTTAGCTCAAAATAAAAAAAACAAAGAAACCCCGAGTTTATCTCTGTTTAATCTTTCTGAAATCATTGGACGTTGATTTGCTCTACAATTATGGACACGGGCTATCAGCCCAGGCCGATATCAATTATTGAAGCCCTCGCAGCGTTCTCTCTTGCTTTCCTTCTCTTCTCCCAGGTCCGACTTTTTGTGATACGATCCCTCGCACAAAATGTCGAGTGCCTTCATCCTCTCTATACAGCCCTCCGCAGTGCAATTGCCCATTCCGATGTTCTTGGTGCAGATCCCCTTTTGAGAAAGTATTAAAGCGGTTGGCGATCCAATTACTTGATATTGCCTGAAAAATGCGTTAGTTTGAGGTTAGAACGCTAAAATTAGGGTAGTCTTGACTTTGAAAGGGGATTAGGATAGTTTTTTTACCTTTGATGCTTGTGAGCTTTGCGAGCGTTAAAGGTGTAGGCGTTGACGGGCTGTAGGCAGCAGTCTGTCAGCAATTTTGACAAACGTGTTGTAGGACATATTCACCAAAAGGAGTTTTAAGTTGAACAAATCGAAATATAGAGGTCTCAATTTCCAAAAAAGGGTGATAAATAAGGAGGATGCCGGACATCTCCCGTTGGAGAATAAAGAGCGGTACCTCCATGATATGAAAGATTTCTTTTATCGTAGCGATCTAACAATAGGTAAAGTTTTTAAGGCCGGTAACGTAATCGACGGTATCTTTAAGTCTGGAAATATACCAAAAGGTAAACAATATCTGGTTAGAAAGGCTCAAAGCATCAAAGATCTGCTTAATGTCGATTTTATGTTGTCCACAACAATGCTCTCGAATGAAACAGCCGAGGATATAGAAAGCATCCTTAGGGAGAACGAAAGAATTCCTATGCTTTCCTTAATCACCATCAGAATACTCGAGGCAAAGTATGAGCATCGAAGAATACCACCTCGAAAACGTACTTAGGACTTTATATTTTGTGTTTTAACACACGATTATTTGTCCTGCTCCCCAAATCCCACCACAAGATGGTGCGTAAATACGCTTGCAAAAATACATCAAAGAACGATATATCTGGATGAGTTGAATTAAGGATTTATATGCTGACAGATCAAGAAATTCAAGACCTGATAAGATCTTCCAAAGAAATTAAAGAAAAGATTCCTATCAGAGAATATGAGGAAGAAAATGGTCACAGACGGTGCAATTTGAAATTAGAAACCATTGAAGATGAGGAGGTCAAGTTCTTTTCGGTTTTTATACGCCAAAATAGTTTTTTTTTGGAGAACTTCTCTATTGGTTTGCGTTACCAAACAAATGATAGAATGTTGGGGTCTGTGACACTTGTCCGCTATAATGGTCCGCATGGAGAAACAAGTCGGAGTCAAGATGGTCATTATGCTAAACCACATATACACCGTATAACCGCTCAAGAAATAGAATCGGGTAGTATTCAGCCACAGGAAAGTCATAGAGAAAATACTGACAGATATAACACACTTGAAGAGGCTCTTAGCATTTTCTTTTCTGACGTTGGCGTGATAAATTATTCTGATTACTTTCCTGAATTGCTTCAGAGGTCTCTTTTTCAATGAACACCAGCAAAGCAATAAATTTACTTCGCGACAGGGCCAAAACAGGCTTTGATATTTATGAGCGAAGACCAGAGAAATATCAGCTCATAGTTCCTATATGCCATGAAGATGGCGACATGGTAGATATCTATCTGCAAGATAGCCCTAAAGGTGAAAACTATATCCGTATCTGTGATTTTGGCATGGCAGTCATGCGCCTTTCTTACACTTACGAGATAAATACGGATTCTCGTCAGAGAATTTTTGACAGCATTTTAATAAACAATGGCGTTCAAAATGATAGAGGGAATCTTTATTTAGATACGACTATTGAAATGCTTTATGAGGGCATACTGCAATTTGCAGGTTGTGTTCAAAAGGTATGCAATATGCACTATTGGAGCAGAGAGCTTGTCAGAAGCACATTTTACGAGGATTTGAAGGATTACACACTGACCAAGTTGAAGGCTTTCAACCCCAAGCCTGACGAATCCCCTTTGGCTGATTACGATATTATCAGTGTGGATTGGTATCTCAGGCACAACAATCGCAATCTCTATGTTTTCGGGGTACATAGCAACGATAAAGCAAAAAATGCAGCCATTCTGTTGCTGGAATTTCAAAAAGCACAATTGCCATTTATCAGTCTCATTGTGCATGAAGATATGGAGGAACTAGGAAGAAAAGAAAGACTTTACCTTACCAGGAACGCTGATAAACAGTATCCAAGTTTGAATGATTTCCAAGAAAAGGCACCTTTGGATATTCCAAGGCTTGCGTCCTGAGCTTATAAAAATCTCTCATACTGTATAATCTGTAGTGTTCAGATCTATACAAGAGGAGGAATGCTATGAAAATCACGAGTGTTGATTTGACGCCTGTTGCGTCGAGGCGTGAGACTGGGGATTTGTCTCGTCACGTTATTATTCGCATGCATACCGATGAGGGATTGATCGGTTTGGGGGAGATGTCCGATGTGGGCGACTGGGGTGTTATGTACGATCTCAATGATGTCAAGGGAGCCTATGAGTCGTTGCTCGTGGGAAGGGATCCGCTGGCGTGGCGCACGATTGCGATTGAGGCGAGGTCTCGTCTCCGAATGGGTGGGGCGATTCGAGCGGGGTTTGAGATTGGTCTTTTCGATTTGATTGGCAAAATTCAAGGTCAGTCGGTTGCGGGTGTGTTTGGCGGGTCACTGAGGGATAAGTGGCGCGTGTGTTATCCGATTTTCAGAAATTATTCCAGGGAAGATGCCGAGGCGAATATCGCGCGCGTCAATCGCCGGATGAAAGAAGGGCAGGATCTGTTTCGGTTGTATCACGGCGGCAATGTGGAGGCAGATGAGATATTTTTGGATGGGGTGAAGTCGTCTTGGGGTGATCAGTTTGTATTGAAGTCACTCGATTTTAGCGGCGCGCACAAATGGAAACGGGTGGTGCAGGCACTGGAGGTTCTGCTGAGGTACTACAGGCCTTTCCATCTGGAATCCGTGTCTGATCGGAAAGATCTCGAGGGACAATACGAGGTGCGAAAGCGTATAGATCTGCCGATTAGCGAGCATGTCAGTTCGCTGAATCAGGCGTATGAGTTTGCCCGACACCGGTATGTCGATATTTTTAATATTAGTTTGTCGGGCGCGGGCGGGTTTACAAATGCGCTGCATATCGCGCAGGTGGCCGATGCGGCTGGCTTGTCGTGTTTGGTGGGAACGACGCAGGAGTTGTCCATTGGTGTGGCTGCTCAGGCGATGTTTGGCTCTGTGGTGGAAAATCTCGATTATCCGGGCGATCCAACGGGTGGAATGCTTTACGAGAGCGATGTGGTCAAAGAGCGCATACAATACGAGAAGGGTTATGTGATTGTGCCAAAAGGCCCGGGTCTGGGGATGGAATTGGACGAGGAGAAGATCGCCGCGATTTCAGAGCCTTTGAGTTCTGTGTAAGCTGTGAGAGGAGAAATCACGATGTCTCAAATAGCGATCTGGTCCCCTGTGGAGGGCACTGTTGATGAGATTCTCGCGCAGGTTCCGCGGCCGTTCGATGCGATGATGGCGAGCGAGATACCCGCTGTTATTGTGCGCCGCGCGTTTCCGTCGGATCACTGTGCGGCACTTATGGAGCGGTTCTACAAGCGCGGGTTGCTCTACGATCCGCGCAATGAGGGTGATGGCAGTCCTCGTCGGGTCGATATCGGTACGAGCCTGGGGCACCACGGGAATGATCCAGATGCCTTTTACGAACATTCTCGGCAGACGCATGATCTCTTTTCATCTCTGTTTGACGGGTATGATGATCCCGTGAAGACGCTTTACGATGCGCTCGCCATGATGCTTCCAGACAAACGGGTTATGACGGCTCGAGGCGTTGATGGTCGCCTTTACGGTCCCGCTATTTTTAGAACTTATCACGAGGGTGTGGGGCATTATCCGCACTACGATTCTGTGTCCAAGCGTTCCAAACGCTACGATTTCACGGTTTCCCGGTTTAGACATCAGTTTGCAGGTGTGCTCTGTTTTCAGAATAGCGAAGATCGAGGTGATAGCGGCGAGGGCATTCTTTACAGGGCACCTATGTCGCCGGCGTTTCAACGCCCCCTTGAGGAGAAGCGGTTTCGCGAATACGCGGAGGAGGAGGGCATTGCGCGTGTGCAGGTCTGTCTGGAACCGGGCGATCTCTACTTTTTTTATTCCGAGACGATTCATGAAGTTCCTTTTGTCATAGGCTCGCAGCCTCGCGTTGTGCTGGCATCGTTCATCGGTATGTCTGAGGACGACCCCGAGGTCTATGTGTGGTCTTAGAGGTACGCCTTTAATTTTTGGATTATTTTTATGAACCAACCTCCTGAATTATTTGTTCACGTCTATGAAGATCGCCTGCTGGATTTTGCCGCGGCTTGTTTTGAAAAGGCCGGGCTTGAGACCGATCACGCGAGGGTTATCAGTCGCCTTCTGGTCAATAGCGATCTGCGGGGTGTTCGCAGCCACGGTACGCGAACGGTTAATGGCTATTGCAAGAGTTTTGAAGATGGACGTCTCAATCCGCGTCCCAATGTGCGGGTGGTTCACGAGACGCCGACGTGTACTGTTATTGATGGGGATGGTACGGTGGGGTATCTCCCGATGGTGCGCGCGGCAGAGTACGCGATTCGCAAAGCTCAGGAGGTCGGTATGGGTATGGGCCTGGCGCGGCATGTGGGGCATATTGGATCGGCGGGTCACTATGCGAGGATGTGTTCCGAGGCGGGGTGTATTGGTTTTTGCGTGCAGGGCAGGCAGCAGGGCAATGCAGAGACGGATGGGAGGGGACCACTACTCGGCTATTTTGGCAATCCTCCAATATGTTTTGCGATTCCTTCTGGCGACGAGCCTCCGATTGTGCTCGACGCGGCGACTTGTATTTTGGCGGATTACCAGCGGGGGCCGGAGTTTGAGGCTTTGTTCGAGATGATTCCGGCAGCTTTCTTTAAGAGTATTGGGTACACGGCTGTGGCTTCGATCATGGGGGGTGGGTTGGCCGGTACCAGTCTGCCGTCTTCTTATGAGATGAAAGAAAGATGGAGTGCGTCAGGTGCGGGTGGCTGCGTTATTGCGATCCGCGTTGATAATGCGATTCCCGAGGAGATCTTTCGGGCTGAGTCAGATCGCATGGTGCGAGAGGTGCGGGATACGTACGAGCCGATGCCGGGAAATGATCGCGCGTTGCTGCCGGGTGCGATTGAAGAAGAGCGCATGGCCTTCCACCGCGCCGAGGGTATTCGCTATGGCGAAATGGAACAGGAAAATGCACGCGAGGTTAGCGCGCGATTGGGGGTTCCGCTTCCCTGGGATTGATGTGCCGCTACATTTGTCTTTGTCAATCGCCCCTATAGAATATAATCCATTGGGGCGATTGTGTATGTTGCCCGGTTTGATTTGATTTGCGAGTTGATAAAAAGAGCTTATTTTGGGTATTCAACGCACTATGCATATGGAGTTGTCAAGTGTATCTAACTTCACAAATTGGAGGCTACCATGTACATCGGAACACAGGCGGGTTGTCGGAACGACACGGATATTGAGGTTCTCTCGCAACTCGGGGTGTTTAATGTCGATCAAACGCCGTCTGAACCCTGGTCGGAGTGGACAGTGGATGTAATGAAATCCCTGCGCGACCGATTTGACAAATACGGCATCAATCTCGAGATGATGCACATTCCGTTGGGTTCTAGCAGTGCTTTCAAAAACGAAGCCGGCGCGATTTTCCTCGGTCCCAGCGACGAGCGCGACCGCGCTATTGAGCGCATGTGTGAGACGGTCAGAATGGCGGGGGAAGCGGGATTGCGCGGGCTTAATTACAATATCACGATTTTGGGACATATGCGCACAGACCCGCGATACGGACGCGGGCGCGCGAGGCTGTCGTCGTTCGAGTACGACAAATTGGATCAATCTCTGGGCGAGTTTGAAGGCGGTGCTGCGGATGAAGACGAGATGTGGGCGCGCATTGATCATTGGTTGCAGAATATTATACCTGTGGCGGAGGAGTACAAAATTCAGATGGCGTGTCATCCTTCCGATCCGGGTATTGGATATGGGACGACGTATCGGGGGGTCGCGCGTGTGCTGGGCATGGTGGATGGGTTCAAGAAGTTTATCGACTTGTACGATAGTCCGTACAATGGATTGAATTTCTGCCTGGGCTGTATGTCAGAGAGCCTGGAAAATCCCGCCGAGGAAGCCTATGACGTGATCCGATATTTTGGAGAGCGCAAGAAAATTTTCAATGTACATTTCCGCAATATCAAGGGCGGGCTTCGCAATTTTGTCGAGGTGTTTCCCGATGAGGGCGATGTGGATATGCTCAAGGCTTTGCGGACGTTCAAAGAAGTCGGCTACGAATATATGATTATGCCCGATCACGTGCCGGGTATTTCTGGTCCCGAAGCCAGGCAGGTCGGTTTTGCGTACACGTACGGGTACATCCACGCGCTGCTGCAAGCGGTTAATGAAGAATAATTGTAGGGGACGGTCCCCGTGCCGTCCCCAGTGGTCCCCCATCAATCCCAACCTAAATCCTCGCCTTTTCTATGTCTGCATCTCCAGAACCGCGCCCTTCCAAACGCGAAGCCGCCGAAGGCTCTTCCGTTATTACCAAACGATCCCTCCTGATTGGGCTGGGTATGGCTATGCTCATGCCCCTGTGGCCGACTTATACCAGCTTTGTCGTGAATTCAACGCGGGCTGATCATTCGCATCTTTCGATGGCGATGCTTATTCCTTTTGTCGGTCTTCTAATTCTGAACGCTTTCCTCGAGCGGCGCGGTATCGGGTTTTCTCCAACGGAATTGCTCACGGTTTGCTGTATCGGCTTTGTCGCATCTACTATGCAGGGTGAGTGGCTCACGGTGTGGTTTTTGCAGATGCTGACGATGCCGGCGTATTACGCATCGCCAGAGAACCGGTTCGACGAGTTGCTTTTGCCCTATATGCCGAGTTGGACGACCATTACCAACCGCGATGCCGTGCGCGGATTTTACGAGGGGCAAGTGCCCGGTGCAGCTTTCCCGTGGGGCGAGTGGTTTTCGGTGCTTTTCTGGTGGGGTGCTCTGATTGCGGGTATTTTGACGATTCACCTGTGTCTCAGCGTTTTGTTGCGAAAACAGTGGATGGAATACGAGCGGCTGTCTTTCCCGGTTGCTACCGCGTTGCTGGAACTCACGGGTGTTTCCGGTACGACGGGTACACTCAGGACGCTTGTGCGCAATCGCCTTTTTCAATGGGGATTTGGCCTTACGTTTGCCATTATTGCGTGGAATGTGTTCACATGGTTCACGGTCAATCTGCCGATGTTTCCGTTTTTGGCGGGGCGATATGGGCGGCATGTGATTTCGGTTGCGCCGGGTTTTCCGAGTATTGTCACCACTTTTGTGTTGCTCACGTTTTGTCTGGGGTATTTTACCAAGCTGGAGGTGCTTTTCAGCCTGTGGTTTTTCCATGTGGTTCAGATCTGTGTGGTGGGGCTGTTCAACCGATTTGGCCTGGATCTGGGTGCGAACGATCCGTGGAGTTCGAGCCATCCGGCTATTGGCTGGATGACATTTGGAGGGATGGTTATTTTTGTCGGCTGGGGGTTCTGGATCGCGCGGTCTCATTTTCGAGACGTCTTTCGCAAAGCGTTTATGAACGACAAAAGTGTAGATGATTCCGAAGAGATTATGCCGTATCGCACGGCTGTTTGGCTCTTGCTGGCGTGTTGCGGTTTTGTTTTTTTGTGGCTTTGGCGTGCGGGTATGGGGGCGGGTCCGATTCTCGCCTGGTCGTTTGCTATGCTCGTTCTGTTTGTGGGGATGTCCCGTATTGTCGTGGAGAGCGGTCTGGTCTATCTTCGGGTGCCTTTGACGGCGCAGGGGTTTACATGGCATGCTCTCGGCGTTGGAAACCTGGGGCCTGCTGGTGCCTCTATTTTGACGCTTACGATGAGTCTTGTCGCCGATGGGAAGACGTTTGCGACAACGCAGATGGCGCATGTTCCGCGGTTGAGCATGGCAATGGCAAAACGCAGTCGCAAGTCTGTGGCACCGACTGTGCTCGTGGGGTGTTTGCTCGGCGCGGCGGTGGTGGTGGGGTTTGTTCTCTATCAGGGATACTACGGTATTGGCAGTGCCAATTTTGGGCGGACGACATTTAAGGGTATTGGGTCCCTCAATGGGGCGGGTTTTAGTCGTCTGGCGGTGTCCCGCATTCAGGGCGATGTGCTGTTTACGGATTGGAATCGCTTTTTGTTTATGGGCATCGGCAGCATTTTTACGGGTACGCTCTACTTTCTGCGGTATCGCTTCCCGGGCTTTCCGATTCATCCCATTGGATTTACAATCTGTGGCATGGTCGAAATGCAGGATAATTCGTTTAGTATATTCCTGATGTGGGGTGTAAAGACGATTATTATGAAGTTGGGTGGTTTGGAACGCTATCGGCACTATGCACCCTTTTTCTTGGGTATGATTATGGGCTATATCGCCGGGGTTTTTCTGGGGGTGTTTGTCGATGTTTTCTGGTTTCCCGGAGAAGGGCACGAGATCCATTGCGATCCATGATCGCGGAGTGAGAGAATGAAAATCACGGATGTCAAGACCTATACTGCTGGGCAGGATGGCAGGAATTTTTTGTTTTGCAGGGTTTTTACGGATGAGGGGATCTATGGCGTGGGAGAGGCGTCTGGGTGGCCGAGTATTCAGACGGAGATTCATCACAAGGCGAGCGTAATTATCGGTGAGGATCCCTTTAATATCGAGCGGTTGTGGAGCAAGATGTTTTTGCAAACCCACGGGATGTCGGGCATTGTGGGCGCGGGTGCTATTTCGGCGATTGAGATGGCGCTGTGGGATATCAAGGGGAAAGCATTTAATATGCCGGTCTGGCAACTGCTGGGTGGTCGAATGCGCGAGCGATTGCGCGTGTACACGCACGCGAATACGGCTGAGCGCGCCAGGGAACTCGTAGATCAAGGCTATACTGGACTCAAGATGGGGGGGATTGAACACTGTATCCGAGATATTACGGCGATACGCAATGAAGTGGGAGACGATATCGATATTATGGTCGATCTGCACGGCATGCCGTGGATGACGACGCGCGATGCGATCTCAATGGGCCGCAGACTCGAAGAATTCGGGGTGTTTTTTTACGAGGAACCGGTTGCGCCCGAGAATGTGGAGGCGCTTGCGCGCGTGTCCGAAGCGATTAATATCCCTCTTGCTGCCGGGGAACGGCTCGCCTATATCTACGGTGCTCGCGAGCTTATTGAACGCGAGATCGTGGATGTTATTCAGCCAGATGCTGGACGTTTCGGCGGTTTGTCTCAGATGAAGAAGCTCGCGGGTATGGCCGAGGCGCACTATATCCAGTTTGCGCCGCACGATGGATCGCTGGGTCCAGTGGGGGAAATCGCGTCTCTCCATCTGTGTGCGACTCTGCCAAATTTCTTGATCTGGGAGCATCGAACAGGCGATGTTCAGGCGCGGTATGAGGTGATGGCACCGCAACCAGAGGTGGTCGATAGTTATATCGCGATTCCCGAGGGTCCGGGACTGGGCGTTGATCTGGTGGATGAAGAGATCGAAAGATATGCGTGTGAATTGCTGGGCGGGCATTCGTCTTACGCGGAGGATAATACGTATGACAGCCAGTACATATACGCGCGGTTTTCCCGGAAGCGGTGGTTGGGATAGCGAATCCCAAAATATAGCTGAGAAGGAACAAAAATGAGCAGGCTTAAGAATCTTTATAGAGATCTTGTTGATAACCGTAAACACGTAGTGCAAGGCTGGCATGATTCCTATAAGAGATTTTGTAATGAAGTAGAAGTAATGCAACAGCGTATTGAAAACGGCCAAAGACTGAACAAAAACGACGAAACATTACGCAAGTGTTTAGAAACACGCCTCGGTGGGAATGCGATAACCACCCGTTTTTCCGGATAGCGTTTGTGGAAAGAGATTACAGGGCGAGTTAGGTCACTGTCGCCAGAGATGATGATTGCCGTGTCAAAGACATTATCTTGAGCGTCGCCGAGAAATTCGACCGCGATATTCACGTCGGTCATCTTTTCCTCGTAGGTTTTCCAGGTCGCGCTACATTTCCGACAGGTCATGTCTTTCTGGATTACGCGCTGCATCAATGGATTCTCCCTGTCTAATATGGGACATAAGGTATTTTTTTATCATGAAATTACACATAGGTGTACAGAAATTCTTTCTTGACAAAATAACATATTTAGGTAGATTTCTTTTACCACCCCAACGATAGTATCGTTGGCTCGACGCCCCGAAAGGGGCGTTTCTTTTTCCCCCCCAATTGTGGCCCTTTATTTCAATAAAATAGCCGCCATGAGCGTAATCCAACTGCCACACATAAGGGTGACAGTCCACTTTTGCCAGCTTCGGGCTTCTCGCTGGTCTTCTTCATAGCGGCTTACAAAAGCCCGCTGGTCTTCCTCATAGCGGCTTACAAAAGACCTCTGGTCTTCCTCATAACGGTTCACACGTTCCTGGTTCTGCTCAATAAGCGTTTCCAATCTGATCAGCCGTTCCGCGTGTTGGCTTTGTCGGTCTCTTAATTCTGTAGTTTCGTTCATGATTCTCCTTTTACTTCAACAAAATAGCCGCCATAAGCGTAATCCAACTGCCACACATAAGGGTGACAGTCCATTTTTGCCAGCTTCGCGCTTCCCGCTGGTCTTCCTCATAGCGGCTTACAAAAGACCTCTGGTCTTCCTCATAGCGGTTCACACGTTCCTGGTTCTGCTCAATAAGGGTTTCCAATCTAATCAGCCGTTCCGCGTGTTGGCTTTGTCGGTCTCTTAATTCTGTAGTTTCGTTCATGCATTCTCCTTTTGTTACGGCTAAACCGGGATATCAGTTTTTTGGAAATCGCGTCACTCGTCTAACATATCCCAGTCATATCCTTAGCAAACATCAGGCCAATGTCACAAAATTGAGTTACAAATCATATTGGCAAAAGCTCCAGGCATCTCATTATCCCTTCAATATGCTGTGTTGCGCTCTTGTTTACCACTTGAATTTAGGGATTACTTTTAAAACACAATCGGATGGGAACAGATATTATATGCAAAAGTGTATATTTTGAGCGATGAATGAGCGGTATTTTGAAAGATATGTTCCTTTCAAATCTCGATTACGGTCTGCGCTTCAATTCGTTCCCTATCGATCTTGCGTCCAAGCCCAGGCGTTTGCGGTACGTACATGTAACCGTCTCTGACTTCGGTCGTGTCTTCGACCAAGCCGGCAAAGGCGGCCGAGATGGATCTGTCTGCGCCCGTGGGCGGCCAGGCTGAGACTTCCCACCAATCGTCGTTTCGAATCGCGGCTACGACATGGGGATTTCCCCCGTGACAGTTTAGCCCAAACATCTCCGCGAGGTTGGCCAATTTCATCTGTCCCGTGATTCCCAGTCCTGTTTGACGCACGATGTCGATGGCGCCGTTCGCCAGATACGGCGCGGCGAGATAGGGATTGCCCTGGATGGATTCCAATGCCATCACTGGAAGATCAATTGCGTCTGACAGCCGCTTCAGGCCGTTGATGTCGAATTCCTGTAGCGGTTCTTCGATCCAGAGATAATTCAGTTCTTCGAGGCGGCGTCCGACTACGATTGCATCTTCGACGGAGTATTGTTGTACCGGGTCGTGCATGAGCACCATTTCATCGCCGACGAGGTCCCGGATGTCTTTGGCGAGCGCGAGGTTGGTTTCCACGCCCAGCATGGAGTGATCTTTGAAGCCCTTGAAGCCTTCGTCAATAGCCCGTTGGGCGGACTTTAGGGTGTCTTCATAGGGTATGCCGGTTTCGGTGAGGTATGCCGGGACGCGATTCCGAAATCCGCCGAGCAATTTGTGGACGGGTAATTGTGCGTGAAGACCGGCCAGATCCCACAGGAGCGAGTCAATGAGGACAAGTGGCGCGGTGGATGCCATGTGAAAATACCGCCGCGCCATCCACATTTTGTGCCACATATACTCCCGGTCCAGCGCATCAGTGCCTGCGATTTCCGGTTCCCATTGAACTTTGAATGTGCGCGCTGCCCATTCGAGGTCTTCTTGTGCCCAGCCCGTCGAAAAAATACCGCAGGTTTCCAGGTTTGTATCTGTGCGGATGCGAAGCAGGGTGAGGTAAGCTGGCCTTTTTGTTAGCTGAATTCCCTCGCCTTGAAAGAGTCGGTGACCAAATCGCACTTTGTGCGCGTTGGGATATTCCCGCATGGTGCGCAGTGGTCGCCATTCCGGGGTTACGGGTTCGCTTTTCAGGATTAGAAAGTCGAGTGCCTCAATTTTCATGGCGTTATCCTCCGTTTCTATTTTCCTACCGAGCCAAAATACACGGCAAAATGTTCGACGCCGTCGAGCTTGAGTGCGCGATTTAATTCGTCGTCGTTAACTGCCGCACTGGTGCATGCACGGCAATTTACCGCCATAGCGCCCAGATACAGGTTCTGTCCCACATGACCGGCGTCCAGATGGATGTAGCGATATCCCCGGTCGCCGTAGCGCCAGGTCATTCGCGCAGCTACTGCTGTCCAGATCAATGTGGTGGCACTGGTCTGGATCAGTTCTGGTTGTAAGGTGGTATTGGCAATTCTATCGCCAATTTCCTCTGACTGGTCGATCACTCCCAGTTTGTGTCCCATGGCCAAATATCGATATAATCCGCGGTCCAGTCCTTCCACGTTATTTGCTACGATATAGGTTTCAAATGCGTGACGCGCACCCGCCGATGGTACGGTGCGAAATGTTTCGCCTTGTTCAAATTCCTTCACGCCCTGCGTTGCCCAGAGTAGGTACGTCAATGCATCCAGTGTTATGGGTTCATCGAAGAATACCCGCTCGCTCTTGCGCTCGTCTATGGCTCGGCGCAGGTCGATTTCCGTGGTTTCGATCTGCGCGGGGTCGGGCAGATCTACGGTTTCGCCCCGGTAATGCAATTCGGGCATGGGAGGCGGTTCTCTGCGCGCCTGCCCGGTTGGGGCCAGATTTTTGAACTGCGTGCGCCGCATAAATTCCGGTCCTGCTTGCGGCTGTCGTTTGCGTTTTGCCATTTAATCTTCCTCCCCGATTTGTGCGCCTATAGCTTTTACGGCTTCTATGCCCAGGCGGTCTTCGAGTTGTTTTAAATACAGACTGCGCGGGTGTACTTTTTGCCCGTGCGATTCCCAATATCCGTCCTCGCGCTCGTGCCGCCCGTCTCGTTTTTCGCCGATGCAGCCAATGGCGTAATTTTGCGATGTTGGGGGTTTTTGCAAGATATAACTTTCTGCTTCGCAATTCCACAATACTTTTTGCGCCCCCGCCCAACCGTGGCCGGTACCCGAGCTTTGCCGGTCCTGTACGTTGATGGCGTTGCCGTTTACGATTACGTTGTCAAATAGGGTGCAAACAGACCAGCGGTGATGGGGTCCGGTGTCGGCGTGTGCGATGTCCGCTACGCAATCTACAAATGCATTTGGTCCCGGTACGCGGGCGTGTAGCACATAATCGTGACGTCCCCGCCGGGTATAACACCGTTGCACGAGTGATAATTGTCCGTGGATTGGAAAAGAGTAGCGCCGCGATCCGGTGATTTTTGACACGGGGTCCAGACATTGACTATCCTGTACGGTCATCCATTTTGCCTGGGTGCCAATTGTCACACACGCATATCCAAAGTGAACTGAGGTTATGTTGCGCGCCCACGCATTTTGTACCTGGGAAAATACGACAAAATTCCAGGCGTGATCTTCATCGATATATTCATCGGCCCGCCGATGATCTTTTTCGCGGTTATTGTATTCCGATACGCCGCGCAAATTCTCGATGCCGACCTGTTCAATCCGCCCGGGATATTCGTATTTGTAAATCCACCCGCCGCCGTATTCGCGTTCAATCGCATTGCCTATTGGCGCGTCAATTGTTATTCGATTGCCATTTATGGCGGTTATGGTGCGGTCAAAGCGAAAGTCGTAAGATCCTGGTTTCCATTGCTGAACCCCGGAATGTTTCATTTCAATGCGGTCCATCCCTATTGTGGCAATCCATTTTGCCGTGCTGGGCCGATGTACAATGATCGCGTCGCCTGATGCAAAATCCGAAGCATCTGCTATGGCAAATGTTTTTGTACCTACCGGAACATAGTCATCTATTATTGCCTGTCGTGTGTTTTCTATTTCTTGCGGTCTGCGCCCTCGGCCTTTAAATTCGATCAATGTGCGCTGTTCTTTTCCCGTTGCAATCAATACTGTGCCATTTTCACCTGTACCCTGACCGCGCAGTACGACGCCACTTGCCCGTATCTGCAGGGTTCCGCCAATTCGATATTTTCCGCGCTGGAGTAATAAGGCGCCGCGAAATCCATTGGCGTCCAGTGCGCGTTCGGATACGTTATCAATTGCCGCTTGCAATCGCGCTGTGTCGTCTCCTTCGGCCTGTGGCTGAATCGCCAGGACTACCGGTACATCTGGTAGTGCCACACCACCACCCATATAGCCGCAGTGTGAAAAGTCCGGAATTATATTTCCCTTTTCGTCTGGCAAATAGACCAGTTGTCCGTCAGGTCCCGGATATACCAATTTGCTGTAATTTTCTTCTGCCCATACGGTTCCGGCGCATATCAATATTACGACGATAAAGCCCAATAGATCAATCATGTATAACCTCCTTATTATCAATCCTGTGAATAGATTCGATAGAAATCATTTAACTGATGTTACGCAGCGACTGTATCTCTCTCGTCACTCCAGCACCCCTCCCCGAACAAGGGAAAGGTGTTCTGAAATATCTGCTTGTATCGCACAGTGGGACATGCATTTTGGATTGGACAGAAAGCATGTAAGGATGAAAAATATCTTTACTATGGGCGATATATCGTCTTAAGATAAATTATATCGCTTATTTAATTTATAACAACCTGTTAATAATCAGAATATAAGCCAGACTGCTCGTACCATGGGGTGATATATCATCCAATGGCACGATATTTCGTCTGGCTTTTGTTTTGTATCTTTATTAAAAATAACATTTTATACGCAAATCAGTATTTGCACAAACTCAAATTGGCCTATATATTTGGGCCTGAGTGATAGACACAACTGAGGAGGTTCAGTCCCTTGACCATGCGATTTTGACTATGATCATAGTGCCAACAGATTAAGTCATTCTCAGCCATGCTTTGAATATAACACTATAAATGCACGACTGCGTAACCTCAGTCATTTAAGATACTCAATCGCCTTATGATCTCCAAATGCAGAGAAAATTCAGAAATTGCCCATCAGTGTGGCTTTACGTCCTTATCAATTTTTAACAAGATTTTGAAAGTAAAGTAGGGGGATAATCCAGCCACATATCGCAAAAAAATGGAAACTGGGACAAATTCTGAACGATAGGACAAATTTTATTAGTTGTCCTAATTTGGGAGTATTTTGTACCTTTAGGATAGTGATGAGCAAAACAAGCGGTCAGCAGTCAGAAAAACCCAAAACGCAGGCTTTTGGGCGGATGGATGGGGCCCTGATAGCTGATGGCTGCACACCGTATTGCCATGAACACTTTTCAACAGGAGGAAGAGCTATGAAGCGTTTGATTATTGCTGCAGGTTTGGGACTGGGACTAATTGGCTCGGCCATTGCCGGACCTCTGACACAGGGTATAGAATTTACAGGCGGCGAAAATAGCCTGGCAGGTTTGGTGCTGAAACGCGCGCAAAATGTTGTTGCTGAAGATGGCGTTTTGAAGTTGCAGGTCGCTATCAATCACGCACAGAAATTAAAGGGTTATGGCTTTGTGCTGCAGTACGATCAATCCAAGTATGAGTTTGTCGAAGCACGCCAGGTTGATCAAAATCTGCTCGATGTGAACAGCGGGCAACTCGCGCTGTTTCTCGCGTCTAACAAGACGCCTGGACAAGTAGCTGTTGGTGCCATGAAGGTCGATGGTCAGGCGGTCAGCGGCGATGGTGGTCTGGTCGAGTTTACGTTTAAAACCACACAGACACCGCTTGCCTCTGATTTTCAGATCCTCGACGGTGTGATGGTTGATTTGGCCGGCGGTATTGATGCGATTACCAATATTGAAATTGGCTCCCTCAAGCCCATGCCCAGAGATTACGCTCTTGGGCAAAATGTCCCGAATCCCTTTAACCCTTCCACGACAATTGAATATCGGTTGCCCGAAGCCGGTGACGTCCAATTGGTGATCTACAATTTGCTTGGACAGGAGGTTCGCACCTTAGTTCAGGAGTCAATGGATGCGGGTTTTCACTCGGTCGTTTGGGATGGCACAGATGAATTTGGCAAGCAAGTAGCCAGTGGAATTTATATTTATCGCATGAGTGTGGGCGATTTTTCTCAAGTTCAGCGCATGATGTTGCTGAAGTAATGGCGAAAGGGCTACCCTGCCTGTGTGGGTGCAAATACGGGCACACCATACGCATCAAGTTGTTGTGGCGTACGATAACTCAAGGCAGATGCTGCTCTGTCACATCCTGAAGTTCTGCCAAAGATTCTGCGTGCATAAGCAAACGATTGTTTTCCGTTTTGACAAACTCACTGGATGTACTTGGCTGAGAAAATACCACGCTGATCCTTGATGTCACAGCCTTTATAGCGGTTCAATCAACAAGGAGGAGGTATGAGGCGTTACTATTTGCAATCCGGGTTATGGATGAGTGTGCTAACATTGCTGATTTTAGGGGGCTTATACGTTGCCGCCGACCTCAATGCTACCGCGAAACTCTCAAATACCTTAAATATCGATGGCGGATTCTGGAGTGACACAGGTACCGGCTTTGCGTCGGATAAGATATCCGGTCGAAGCACAAAAATTGCCGCAGGTCCCAATTCAAATGCGACGGTGACGATTGATTTGATTACCAGTGGCGGGGCGGGCAATCTGAGAGATGATGGCGTCACGTCGGGCACAGTGTCTGGACAGGGCACGAAAATTGCCGTTGAAGTTTTTGCAAAAGGTGTGACCACGTCGCTGATCGGTGTTAAGATCGAATTTGATTTTAAATCTGAAGAATTAAAGCTTGATAAGGTCGAGAATAGTGCGTTTCTGTTTGCTATTCCAGAGCCGACGGCAGTAAACTTCGCAGGTACTGCACCTGTTACTTTGCCAGCGTCTGGTTTTATAGGACGCGCCGAGTTTTCTACTATCGCGGATGTCACGGGTCGGGAGTTTACGCTTGGCATTAAGCAGGTTATACTTGCCGAAAGCGCGGCATCGAGCGACGTAATTACAACAACAGATGCGATCGCGTTTAATGCCACCTCTTCCCCCGACTTTGACGGCGATGGGACGGTTGGCTTTTCCGACTTTTTGCAATTTGCAGGTCAGTACGGGGCACGTCAAGGTGATGGGCAGTACGAAGCAAGGTATGATCTGGATAGCGATGGCGCGATCTCATTTAGCGATTTTCTGGTTTTTGCGAGTAGTTATGGCACACAGGTGCCGCCTTCTGGCGGTGGTGGCGGTGGGAGTAGTAGCAGTCCGGATCTGATTGTTACATCGCCATCGGTCAGCGACAATACCTTGACGACAGGACAATCATTTACCCTGAGTGCAACAGTTCGCAACCAGGGCACGGGGTCTTCTGCCGCAACGACCTTGCGCTATTACCGCTCGTCAGACGCGACGATCTCAACGAGTGATACGTCAGTCGGCACAGATAGCGTGAACGGGCTGTCGGCTTCGGGCACGAGTGCTGAGTCCATCAGCTTGAATGCTCCGTCGAGTTCCGGCACATACTACTACGGCGCGTGCGTGGCAAGCGTCAGTGGGGAGAGTAATACTGATAACAATTGTTCCAGTGCCGTGAGAGTAACTGTCTCGCGGACGACTTCTGGATTCGCGCCAGCGGACCAGCAAGCATTCAACAGTCTTGTCGTTGGCAAACGCATAGATGCAGACACTTATTTTCTCGATTTTGAGTCTGCTGGTCGTGTCAGGGAAGGCTTTGATAGACATCCTGGAAGCTATACATATTCGAATACAGGTGCGAATACGGGCACACTTACGCAAAACTATGATGCAGGACTATACGGTGGTCGCTGTACATACAAACTGACCTTCACTTCAACGACCACAGGCACTTTAAGCTACACCTGTGCAAATGAACTTACTGGTGGAGCAGAGCGTTGGCAGCTATCCAATCTCACGACCCCCATCTTTGCGAGAGCTAATGCCGACACACTTGTTTTTGTTTTTCTGGATACCTGGAGTGCTGGGCAAACTCGGGCTTATGATTTTCAACTTCGTCAAAAAACGCCACAAGGGTCTTGGGATGAAGGCTGTGTTGCATACCCGAATGAATCGGGCAATTCAGTAACTACTTACGTCTCAGTGCGGTTTTTTGGACTTGAGCTTAATACCACCTATGAGATGCATTATCGGTATAGAAATTCGTCGTCTTGTAATACCGGCTCTCCTGGATCCTGGTCTGCAATTGTTGAGGGTACTACGCCAGAGACTGGCAGCGGTAGTGGCGGTGGTGGCGGTGGTAGTGGTGATAGTTATACACCGTTAGATGGGTTACGCGTATCGAATGGCCGAATTCAATATTTATTTTTTTCAGCAGGGAGATGTATCAGCCTAAATGGTACCATTAATGGGGTTAGATACACGATTCATACATCAAAGTGGCAGAAAAGGTCTGGGGCTTCCTGGGTTGATATTCCAGGAACAGAACGCACGGGAGAAATGTGTTCCTATTCACCGACCAGTGCTGGCGAATATCGATTGGTTGTAGAAATGAGCATTAACGGTGTTAGAGGAAAATATACCAGCGAGAATACCCTTATAGTGAACTGACATTGTGCCCAATATACCTTGCCAGTTAAATCAGCGTTTACAATCTCAATAGGCCGTACGAATTAGAAGTTGGCACGGACGCCGTAGGCAGTCTCAATGCGTAAGGAAGGGTCAGATGAATAAGCAGAGGTTTTGGGGACTTTTGGCGTGCGTGCTGAGCACGATGCTTTTGACTGTCTATTTCGCAGCGTGCGGTAGCAATTCCCCAACACTGTCCGCTAATGCCTGTCGTGTAGGACAAGTGTTGGGGCCGGGAGAGAGTTGCGAGGCCGATGAAGTGGGTACATTTCAGGTGAGGCAGGATGGATCAGCGTGTATTGGAGATCTTTGTAGTGAGGCACCTACTCCAAATACCTCAAAAAGTGAAATATCCCGAACTAATAATGATAAATCATTCAGTGCCAGCCTGATCCCAGGTACCTTGACATGGAGAATTGTCACCACGCCATAGAATGGAAGTGCGTAACCCTACATAAAATCATTGGGGGCAGTTATATGCCCTCTGTGACGACATCGGGCCGAGGGTACTCACTCATCTGGCAATCAAAATGAACACGAATCACCCATTTCCAAAGTGTCGTCAATCTCCGAGCCGTTGTGTGATACCCGGCGCGATTCTCGTTGTCCTGTGTTTCGCCATGTTGACATGGCCGGGGTTTTCCGACGCTCAGACCCAATTCACACTCACCGCAGACGTGAATGTTGCGCCGGGCGATCAGGGAGTAACGTCACTTAATACACCACCGGAACAGAGGGTCTCGATCCAGGTATTCGGAAGAAACCTTCAGGATTCGCGGGGCATTTCCGTTCGTTTTGAATACGACGCGAGCCAGGTCGTTTACGAAGCGTCTGAGAATGGCGACGTTCTTCCCAATGGGCAGGTGCTTGAGGAAAACGGAACAAATCCGACCTTCGTTAAGGTCAGCTTTGCGTCGCTGGGCAGTCGCGCCACGGTCGCGATGGGTCTTGTGGGCACGATCCATTTTCGCACGACAGCGGACTTTACAGGTACGATGATCCGGCTTACGCTCGCCGAACTTGGCCGGGGCGGAGCGATCGAACGCCTGCCCCTGAACGTCAACATCGAGTTGTTAGCGGGGACGGTCGCGCCGTCGCCGGATTTCGACGGGGATGGTCGCGTCGGTTTTTCCGACTTTCTGACATTTGCGGAAAGTTTCGGGACGCAGCAGGGCGATGGGCAGTATGACGCACGGACCGATCTGGATAGCGACGGGGCCGTTGGCTTTTCCGATTTTTTGATCTTCGCCGAAGCCTTCGGGACCGTTGTTGAGACACCCTCCCGCCTATCACCGGCAGATCAGGATGCCTTCAACAGGCTTTTCGTTGGCAAACGCATAAAAGCAGACACTTATTTTATCGATTTTGAGTCTGCCGGTCGTTTTATGGAAGGCTTCCGCAGGCACGAGGGGCGCTATACATATTCGAATACGGGTGCGAATACGGGCACACTTACGCAAAACTATGATGCAGGATTGTTTGGTGGCCGCTGCACAACCCAACTGACCTTTACTTCAACGACCACAGGTACTTTACGCTTCACCTGTGACAATGGAGATACCGGTGAAGTGGAGCGTTGGCAGCTATCCAATCTCACGACTTCTGTCTTTACGAGAGCTAATGCCGACACACTTTTTTTTGTTTTTTTGGATACCTGGCGTGCCGGACAAACTCGGGCTTATGATTTTCAACTTCGTCAAAAAACGCCTCAAGGGAATTGGAATACAATTTGTAATACATATGAAAACTCATCAAACAACTCAGTTACGAGTTATGCGTCCATATGGCTCGGTTTGTCACGATTTTTGCCAAACACCACCTATGAGATGCGTTATCGATATAGAAATTCGTCGTCATGTAATACCGGCTCCCCGGGCCCGTGGTCTCCGATTTCTGAGGGGACTACATCGGCCATTGGACAGGGTAGCGGGGGCGGCGGGGGTCGTCCCGACCTGACTGTAGAATCGCCCTCGGTCAGCAATACCGACCCGGAAGCGGGTGCGTCCTTCACGCTGAGCGCGACGGTGCGCAACCAGGGCACGGGTTCTTCCACACCGACTACACTACGCTACTACCGTTCGGACAACGCGACCATCTCGAGTCGTGACACGGAAGTTGGCACAGACGCCGTAGGCAGTCTCGATTCGTCTGGCACAAGTGCTGAGTCCATCAGCTTGAATGCGCCATCGAGTGCAGGCACGTATTACTACGGTGCGTGTGTCGAAAGCGTCAGTGGAGAGTCCGATACCGGCAACAACTGCTCCGATGCCGTGAGTGTAACGGTCGCGACGGTGACCCCACCCGCCACGGGAACATCGAAGCTCTACTGGACGGACTGGGGCACGGATAAGATTCAACGGGCCGACCTCGACGGCTCTAACGTGGAAGACCTGGTCAGTGGCACTGGACTTAACGGCCCCGACGGTCTGGCTCTGGATGTGTCCGGCGGCAAGATGTATTGGACGAACGTAGGGACGAACAAGATCCAGCGTGCGGACCTGGATGGTTCCAACGTGGAAGACCTGGTCACCAGCGGCCTGAGCGTACCGTACGGTCTGGCTCTGGATGTGTCCGGCGGCAAGATGTACTGGACGAATCGGCAGACGAGCAAGATTCAACGTGCCGATCTCGATGGTTCCAATGTCGAAGACCTCCTCATCCTGTCTGGCCTGGCGTTTCCCGGTGAACTTGCCCTGGACGTGTCCGGTGGTAAGATGTACTGGACAAATCCGGGCATGGATAAGATCCAGCGCGCGAATCTGGACGGCTCCAACGTGGAAGATCTGGTCGCCAGCGGTCTGAACAGTCCCACCGGTCTGGCTCTGGATGTGTCCGGCGGCAAGATGTACTGGACGGATCGCGGCACACACAAGATTCAGCGTGCGGATCTGGATGGCTCAAACATCGAAGACCTGATCACCAGCAGCCTGAACACGCCCACCGGTTTGGATCTGGATGTGTCCGGTGGCAAGATGTACTGGACGGACGTCGATGCGGACAAGGTTCAGCGCGCGAATCTGGATGGTTCCAACGTGGAAGACCTCCTCACCCGCTCCGACGGGCTTGTCGATCCGTCGGGACTGGCGGTGGGGGTGATAGTGGAGCCGCTGGTTACGGTGACGAATACGAGATGTTCTGGCACGCGGCAAGGTCCCAATTCCAATAGTGTTTTGGTCACAATGCAAGGCACGATCACTGCGCTCAAAACCGTGATATCCGGTACGATTACCGGATATGCCAATGAGCAGTTGGTGGGCGTTTATAATCTCAGTGCTATGTCGCCGGGTCAATCCGTAGATTTCACGATTACCGGCACCATTACCACGAGCGAATCTACACTCAGATGCAGAACTTTCTGGAATGTCACGGGCCACAATATTGGACGCCAAAGTGGCTCCATCGAGCAGTAACGCCCTTTGCAGTAGAAAGAACTAAGCAGCGTCTTTACAAACAAATAGGTCCGAGCAGCCGACTCATGAAAACAACACTCATAAATCGCACAGTGTACGTACCGGTCCCGGTCTTGGCGGCCTTCTGCGCCGTCCTTCTGTTCGCGGGCGTCGTTAAACCGGCGTACGCCCAGGTTCTTGTGAGTAACACGGGCCAGACAAGAACCGGGAACTACAACGCGATCGCCAACGATTTTGCCCAAGAGTTCACCACTGGCAGCAACACCGCTGGCTACAGGCTGACGAGTATCGAGGTCAAATTTGAAAGTGGTCTCTCTGCCCGCAACGTAAAGCCGTCCGTCAAGATCAATCTGTCCAACAATGGCGTCCCGGAAGGCACCACGCTCGGGGAGTTGACGAAATCAGGCGACTTGACCGCTGGATTGAACAGGTTCGAAGCACCGGCCGACGGTATCGAACTGGAAGCGAACACGAGCTACGTCGTTTGGCTCGACAACAGCGCCAATGTTCAGTTCTTCATACAGAACCCCTTCAAAGACAACTACTTCTCGTACACCACTTCAGACGCCGAGGACTTTGGAGCGTCGGCCAGCTGGAGCATGGGAAATAACCTGAAGGTGAGACGTAGAGTGAGCTTGGTTAGAACTGACGACGGCCGCATCGAATGGCAGCCCGTCACGGACGCAACCTGGACTTCCTTTCATGGTGTCCTGATGATCGGTGTGAACGGCTCGGCACTCAACTCCTACGACAGCGACGGCGACGGGCTGATCGACATTGGCAGCCTAGCGCAGTTGAACGCCATCCGATGGGATCTGGACAGCGACGGTGCCGTGGACAACGGCGCGTACGCAGCCGCCTACGCCCATGCTTTTCCGAATGCCGTCGCGGGTATGGGCTGCCCCACCACGGCAGATGATGCCGATGATAACGACTGCATTGGGTACGAGTTGATGGCCGATCTGAACTTCGACACAAATGGCGATGGCACCGTGGATGCGGCCGACAACTACTGGCACGACGAAGAAGGCTGGATACCTATCGGGAGTTCTGGCAACGAATTCGTCGCCATGTTCGAGGGCAATAGGCACACCATCGACAACCTGTATATCGCCCGCGAAACTTCCTCAATCGGTTTGTTCGGTGTTGTCGGCACCAGGGGACAGGTGCGGAATGTGGGGGTTCGAAAGGTCTCCGTGTTGGGCTACGGCCGCGACAGCGTTATTGGTGGGCTGGTGGGGCGCAACTACGGCAACATTGTCGCCAGCTATGTGACCGGGTTTGTGGGTGGGCCGGATAACGAAGCAACTGTCGGTGGGCTGGCGGGGTCCAACACCGGCATCATCGCCGCCAGCTATGCGACCAGCACGGTGAAGAGCTTGAACGACGGCAGCACCGGTGGGCTGGTGGGGTTACACGGCACGGGCGACAGCAGAGCCAGGGCCATCATTACCGCCAGCTACGCGACCGGTGCGGTGGTGGGCTCGGAAGACAGCAACGTCGGTGGGCTGGTGGGGTTCATCGGCGTCATTGGCAACGGCAGCAGAGGCATCATCACCGCGAGCTACGCGACTGGTGAGGTGTCGGGCTTAGACGGCAGCGACATCGGTGGGCTGGTGGGGCGGGTCGCCGCCCTCGGCAACGACTGCAGAGGCATCATTAGTGCCAGCTATGCGACCGGTGAGGTGACGGGCTATGACGGCGGCAACAACGTCGGTGGGCTGGTGGGGCAGAACCTCAGCGGAGGCCCAGGCAGCGGCGGCATCATCACCGCGAGCTACGCGACCGGTGAGGTGACGGGCTCGGGCCATGGCAACGTCGGTGGGCTGGTGGGGCAAGACTCTACCAACCTCAACAGCAGAAACAGCATCAACGATAGCTATTGGAATACCGAGACCTCCGGGCAGGCTACGAGTGACGGCGGCACCGGCAAGACGACTGTGGAGTTGGTGACGCCCACCGGGTACGCTGGCATCTACGCCAACTGGAACCTGGATTTGGACGGTGACAGCGCTAACGACGATCCCTGGGATTTCGGGACTGCCTTCGATTACCCCGTGCTGCGGGTTGACTTTGACGGCGATGGCGACGTTGACACAGACGACATAGACCCGCAGCGGCTGGTCACCTTGCCTCCTGCAACAACCACTGATTTCAACGGCGACGGGCGGACCAATTTCGCCGATTTTTTCCTGTTTGTGGATGCGTATGGCGGTACCGACGCGCGCTTTGACCTCGACGGCAGCGGAACGGTGGATTCCGCGGATTTTTTCCTGTTTGTGGATGCGTTCGGTTCGTAAACCCCGGATAGTTCGATGGTGAATACCGGGCACCTGACCGGGAAGAAGGATGTGATGCAACGTCTTGCAGGACAATTGGGGTGAAGGGCCACTCAGTGGGCGGTTCACGCTGCAAAACCGAAAATCAGTTGCATTTTTTTAGGAGGCTTCCCATGCGGAAACACCTGTTGACAACTGGATTGCTGCTGACTGTTCTGGCATTGCTGGTCCTGGCGGGTCGGCACGCCGCTGCTGACGCTCCCAATGTCAATGCTAAGCCATCGCCTGACCTGAGTGCCGATGGTCGCATCTATGATCAGATAGAGTCTGACCTTCCTTTGGACAAGGTGTCTGAATGGCGTGCAAAAATTGCTGCTGGTCCCAATTCAAATGCGACGGTGACGATTGATCTTATTACCGATGGCGGGGCGGGTAATCAGACAGATGATGGCGTCACGTCGGGAACAGTGTCTGGACAGGGCACGAAAATTGCCGTTGAGGTTTTCGCCCTGGGTGTGACCACGCCGCTGGTCGGTGTGAAGATCGAATTTGATTTTGATGCTTCTGTTTTGAAATTTGACAAAGCCGAGAACAGTGCGTTTCTGTTTGCTATTCCAGAAGCTACGGGTGCAAGCCTTGCAGCGACTACACCTGTCACCTTGCCATCTTCCGGTTTTTTGGCACGGGCTGAGTTTTCCACAGTGGCGGATGTTACGGGTCGGGAGTTTACGCTTGGCATTAAGAGGGTGACGCTTGCCGAAAGTGCGGCGTCGAGCGATGTCATCACAACAACAGATGCGATCGCGTTTAATGCCACACCTTCTCCCGACTTTGACGGCGATAATATGGTTGGTTTTTCTGACTTTTTGGCGTTTGCAGGCCAGTATGGGTCAAAGCGAGGGGATGGAAGATACCAGGCGAAGTACGATCTGGATGGCAATGGTGCGATAGGTTTTTCTGATTTTCTAATTTTTGCCAATAGCTATGGTCAACAGGTGCCGCCTTCTGGTGGCGGTGCGATTGTGACCATTCCAGATGCGAACCTGCGCGCGGTTATTGCGGATAGCTTGGGCAATGCGCGTAATGCGTCAATTACCCGGGCTGAGATGGCGACCTTGACGCGCATTGACGCGTACAATAAGGGCATTCGCAGTCTGACAGGACTTGAGCATGCAACCAATCTGCAAAGGCTGGATCTTGGTTATGTGTTGGTGAATAATGAGTTGGTCAACAGCAACGATATATCTAATCTCTCGCCCCTCTCCAACTTGACCAAGCTGACAAGTCTGAGTCTTAGCGACAACAGCATCTCGGATATATCTGCACTGTCCAACTTGACCAATCTGACATGGCTGGGTCTTTGGGAGAATAGCATCTCGGATATATCAGCGCTGTCCAACTTGACCAACCTGACAGTGCTGGGTCTTAACAGAAATAGCATCTCGGATATATCAGCGCTGTCCAACTTGACCAACCTGGACAGGCTGTATCTTTGGGGCAACAGTATCTCGTCCATCTCGCCCCTTTCCCGCTTGACGAACCTGAAAGAGTTATATATTGGCTCTAGCAGCATCTCGGACATTTCGAGCCTATCTGGCTTGACGAATCTGACAATACTGTATCTTGACCGTAACGGTATCTCGGATATATCTGCGCTGTCCCGCTTGACCAACCTGACATATCTGAGTATTTGGGACAACAGTATCTCGGATATATCTGCACTCTCCCGCTTGACCAACCTGACAGAGCTTAGTCTTAGCCAGAACAGCATCTCGGATATATCCTCGCTGTCCAACTTGACGAACCTGACATGGCTGCATCTTGGCGACAACAGTATCTCGGATATATCCTCGCTGTGAGGTGCGCCCCAATAGTTGAACCGGTATAAAGGCTAATTGACATTGGGTATCAGCGTGGTATTTTCTCACCCAACAGGAGGAGATACCATGCCGAAGAAATCCAAGAAGTCCTATTCCGCTAAACTCAAGTTCCAGGTCGTGTTAGAGGCATTGACCTCGGACAAAGGGGATGCAGAGATCGCTCGTGCTTACGATGTGCATCCGGTGAGTTTGTCAAAATGGAAACGTCAGTTCCTCGACAGTGGTGCCGAGATTTTCTCAGGTAATGATACAGTCAAAACGTATGAGACACGTCTTTCTGAGCTGGAGCGGTTGTTAGGCCAGAAAGAAGTTGAACTGGCGCTGCTCAAAAATTTTTTAGGCAACCGTTGAGCGTGTCTGACAAAGTCGAACTGGTCGAAAGGCATAAAGCCCGGTATGGTCTGAATACGTGCTGCCGTGCCTTAGGCTTGTCCAAAGGGACGCTTGCCTATCGTCGCGGTCGGGCATCTTGTTCACAAGCAGATGCACAGATAAAGGACGAGATCGTCACTACAATCAGGCACCATCCCGATTATGGGTATCGTCGCATCAAGGAAGACTTGGCAGACCGCGCTGGGGTGGTGGTCAATCATAAGCGGTTGCGTAAGATCTTGGCGACCTATGAGCTAAACTTGCCTCGTCATCTGCCAAAGCGTGGCAAGAATCCGGTATTGAAGCTAATTCAAGAGGTTGGACAAGACGCCAATTTAGTCAAAAAACGTGTTGTTAATCCGTTGCGTGTGTTTTGCACCGACTTTACAGAATTGCTCTATTGCCAAGGTCAGAAAAAGGCGTGGTTAATGGCCTTTTTGGACATCCACACCAGATGGATCGCAGGGTTTGGGGTGGCAGAACATCGCAACAGAGCCCTATCACTGTTCTGTCTGGATCAGTTACAAAATAACTTGGCCTGTTTGGACAGGAGACTTAAAGACATCCTCATCCATCACGACCGCGATTCGGTTTATACCTCATACGACTGGTTACATCGTGTGTTGATTGAAGAAGGTGCAGGGATTTCTTTTGCAATGAACGGGGCAAAGGATAATCCGTGGATTGAGTCCTTTTGGGGACGTTTTAAGACGGAAAACAACAGTTTGATTATGCAAGCAGACTCTTTGGCAGAACTTCAGGATGTGACAGGGAAGCAAATGACGTATTACAATCAAGGCCGACGGCATTCTGCCTTGAGCTATCGTACGCCACAACAAGTGGTGCAGGCAATTCTTATGAGAAATATCACGGCTGATCCTTAGCGTAAATTAGCCTGCAAACTGGTTCAAATTTTGGGTCACAGATCCGAAGGATAACCCATTGAGTGCCACATCGCTCAACACGCACATTCCAGCCCTTCAGGCCAGGGGGGTTACTGTAAACGTTGGTTCATCAAAGCCCGCGGTTGCGGAGAAAGAGACGCGCATGCCCTCGAAGCCTGCGGTGAAGGAAAACGAGCGACGCATGCCCCGTGCGGTGATGGAACAGTTTGGAGTTGGAGAGCGAGAGGAAGCAGAGTACAGGTATCACAAGCAGATGGAGATGAAGGAGGATATGATCAGCAGGAAATTGAGCTTGCAAGACAAAGCGAGGCGTGAGATCAAAAGCACGACAAAAACTGGCAACCATGTTGGAACGAGTGAGGATTAATCGAAAGGAATTTGTAACTCCATGGAGGACCCAATGCGTAAACTGATTCTGTCAACCTTATCAACACTCGCACTTTTGATATATCCCCTGTATCTCTCGGCGCAGAATAGCTTTTCTCTTTCGCTGGATGTGGATGGTAGCGCGGGTGATCAAGCAGTCACGTCCCTTAATGTATCCGCCGATCAGATTGTTACTATTCAGATCTTCGGCAAGGATATACAAAATGCGAATGGCCTTGCGGTGCGTTTTGAATACGATTCGAGTCAGGTGGGGTATGAGGGCTTTGATGCTGGCGATGTCTTGCCAAATGCTCAAGCACTGCCAGAGCAGGGCACAAATCCGACTTTTGTGGAGATCGGCATTGCGTCTTTGGGCGGCCAAGCCACGACCAACAGCGGTCTGGTCGGCACGGTCCGCTTTCGCGCGACAGCCGCATTTTCGGGCACGGAAATTCGGTTGGTACGTGCCGAACTCGGTCGGGGTGGACGATTTGAGACCATCATGCCGAATATTCGCATTGCATTGCAAGGGGCACCCACACCTGCCAACTTTTCTCTATCACTGGATGTGGATGGTAGCACAGGTGATCAAGCAGTTACCTCTGTCGCTGTATCCACAGAAGAGATGGTCGCCATTCAGATATTTGGCACAGATATTCGGAATGCAAATGGTATTTCTATTCGCTTTGAATACGACGCGAGTCAGGTGACTTACGACGGCTTTGACGTCGGTGATACGTTGCCCAATGCTCAAGCACTCCCAGAGCAGGGCACGAATCCAACTTTTGTCCAGATCAGTCTTGTGTCTTTTGGTGGTCAGACAACATCCAACAGCGGTCTATTGGGCACAGTTCGCTTTCGCGCAACGGCTGCGTTTTCGGGCACAGCGATTCGGTTGGTGCGTGCCGAACTCGGTCGAGGCGGACAAATTGAAAGCGCGACTATAGATGTGCGCGTTGAATTAACATTACAGGTCCTTACACCAGACTTTAACCGCGATGGCGTGGTTAATTTTGCCGACTTTTTGGCATTTGCGGGTCAGTTTGGAGCACGTCAGGGTGATGGGAGATATGACGCGAAATACGATCTGGACAGCGATGGCACAATTGGCTTTGGCGATTTTCTCATCTTTGGCAACAGCTTTGGCCAAGAAGTATCTACGCCTGGTGGTGGCGGTGGCAGTACAGGGATAGTTGACATTCCAGATGCGAACCTGCGTGCGGTCATTGCGGATAGTCTGGGCAAGGCGAGGGGTGCGCCGATCACGAGAGCAGAGATGGCGACCTTGACGCGCATTGACGCGCCAAATAAGGGCATTCGCAATCTGACAGGACTTGAGCATGCAACCAATTTGCAAACGTTGGAGCTTGGTCGTGTGAGGGTGAATGATGAGTGGG
The DNA here is from genome assembly GCA_965262145.1 of Candidatus Latescibacterota bacterium. Classification (GTDB taxonomy): domain Bacteria; phylum Latescibacterota; class UBA2968; order UBA2968; family UBA2968; genus VXRD01. The sequence goes on along the minus strand of OZ253501.1, from coordinate 5,945,242 downwards.
TCAACAGCAACGATATATCTAATCTCTCGCCCCTCTCCAACTTGACCAAGCTGACAAGTCTGAGTCTTAGCGACAACAGCATCTCGGATATATCTGCACTGTCCAACTTGACGAACCTGACAGTGCTGTTTCTTAGCAACAACAGCATCTCGGATATATCTGTGCTGTCCAACTTGACGAACCTGACAGTACTGTTTCTTTACTCCAACAGCATCTCGGATATATCAGTGTTGTCCAACTTGACCAACCTGGACAGGCTGTATCTTAGCGACAACAGCATCTCGGATATATCTGCGCTGTCCAACTTGACCAACCTGACAGAGCTGTATCTTTGGGAAAACAGTATTTCGGACATATCAGCACTGTCCAACTTGACGAACCTGACAGTGCTTAGTCTTAGCCGCAACAGCATCTCAGATATTTCGCCATTGGTGGCAAATACGGGCTTGGGCAGTGGAGACACGGTTGATTTGAAAAGCAATCCGTTGAGCAGTACATCCATCAATACGCATATTCCAGCCCTTCAGCGCAGAGGCGTTACAGTAGAATTTGACAGTAGCAGTGGTAGCGGGAGTGGCGGGGGTGATAGCGGCGGAGCCTGTACTGCTGGGTTGGTTGTAAATCCTGGCGGAAGTTGTACTTACAAAGGCTTTACCTTCTCTGTTTCCAGCTCTGGAACGGGGTCTATCTCGTTTTTCAGTGCTGGCAATAGCATAGACGCCAGGGGTTCGACGATAAATGGCGTGCGTTGGAACTTTTATGCATCGAGAAATAGTAGCAGCAATAGTTGGACGATTCATACTGCGGAATAACGCTTGTCAGTGATGTAGAAAGAACGTCATGTGTGACTTTAGAAGCTGTCTTAAAACCCCAGTGGCCTCAATCGCGGCTGCAAAAGCGTCGGCGTTTATCGGTGTTAATTTGTCGCGGTTTTGAAGTCACACATCACGTAATGTCCTCATATCGCGGCAGTGTGTCTATAAAGCGATATGAGTTGTTTTTTCGATCAATTACACAGCAATAATGCTGCAATCCATTTGTTGCGATGAGATAGGTGGCCTGTACGACCGTATTGTATCGCCCGATCTGGTCAAAGACCTGTTGGGTGATTTTTATTTCGGGGGCTTTGCATTCTGCCATTAACAGTGCTTTTCCTTTTGCGTCATATACGAGTACATCGGCGCGGCACTGCATGCCCTGAAATACAAATCCCGTTTCGATTGCCGTGCGTCCCTGCGGATAGCCCAGTCCTTCGATCAAGTACCGCACAAAATTCTGGCGTACCCATTCCTCGGGTGTCAATACCACGTACTTTTGGCGCAGGGGATCTAAGATCATCTCGCTTCCGTCGCGGTTTATGATGTCATGAGTGGATGAGGTTGGGAAATTCAATTTTTGCATGGTTGGTTGGGGCGGGTTGAACTGGCCTGAGAGACGGCCAGTTGTACCCCGCTCTAAACCCGCCCTTACTTTTATTCCCTCAATGCCACAATGGGCGCGAGTGAGGCGGCTCTGCGGGCGGGCAAGAGCGCGAATACGAAGCACAGGCCCACGGATGCGAGAGAGATGCCTACGAAATCAATAGTTAGCATTTTTACGGGCAGGGCCTGAATGATGTAAATTTGACTGGGTAGTTTGATCCATTCAAAGGTCTGTTGCGACCAGCACAGGATGTAGCCAATCGCATTGCCAAAAACGACTCCGGTCAGGCCAACGCCCAGGCCTTTGAGGGTAAAGATTTTGCCAATTGAACGCGGTGTTGCACCCATGGCTTTTAAGATGCCGATGTCGCGTTGTCTATCGCCCACGGTCATGGTCAAAATGCTGACGATATTGAATCCGGCTACCATTACAATGAGACATAATACCAGGGAGCTAAACCATTTTTCCAGACGAATGGAGGCATATAAGTTGCGGTGTGTATCCATCCAGGTTACGACGTCAAAATCTGTTCCTATGGGAAGGGTGGGCGCGATGTGATGTGCTTCAAATGGCTCGGCGAGCCGAATTTGAATGCCCGAGATTTGGTTGTGCCATCCCAGATCGCGTTGTGCTGCTTCAAGCGATACAAAGGCCAGTGCGGAGTCCAGTTCGTCCAGGCCCGTGTGAAAAATGGCCATTACTTTGTAGGGCCATAACTGCGGTTGTTGCCCCATCAAGACTTCTTTGGGTACCAGTCCCAGCATAATTTCGGTGCCGACTACTGCGCCGAGCCGGTCTGCGAGTACGCGTCCAATGGCTGTGCCATACACTTTGGCGCGTCTGGTGGCGGGCGTGGCCTGATCGGGGTCAAATGGTTGGATATTCAGGTCGAGGTCTCCTGCCCATAAATACGCATTCAGGTCTGTTATTTTTTCCAATTGCGCGGCGTCTATCCCTCGCACGGCCACGCCAGCTTGAATCATTTCGCCGCCGGGGGGACGCCGAAGCGCGAATCCCTCGGCCGCGATAAAAGGTGCTGCTGCGCGTACAGAGGGCAATGCTTCCATTTGTTCGATTTGTGCCTTGTTGGGCGGCATGGGCTGTGCATGGGGTTTTTGTACGATTACATGCGGGCTTACACTCAATAGGCTGTCCCATAATAACGCCGAGAAGCCATTAAAGACGGACAGGACAATGATGAGGGCGGCAACCCCAATGGTTACACCTGCTATGGCAATGGCTGCGGTAAACGATACCTGACGCTGCCGGCGCATGGTGCGCATAAGCCGTCGCGCGATGAAGAATTCGTATGTATTATTCATATCTAATCGCTTCTATGGGGTCCAGATTTGCCGCGCGTTTTGCGGGCCAGCGGGCAAATGCGAGGCATAGCAATAATGTTAGAGCCGAGATCATCGCAAAGTCCAATATGTTTATGGTTACGGGCAGGGCGTTGATGAAATAAACATCGCCGGAAAGTGATATGGGCGCATAGACCTTTTGTATCCAGCACAGGCCCCCGCCCAATATGTTGCCTAATAATACACCGCTTGCACCGATTATCAGACCTTCTCGAGAAAAAATTTGGGCGATGCTTTTGGGTGCTGCCCCCATTGCTTTTAAGATGCCGATTTCGCGTCTGCGCTCATTCACGGCCATGGTTAGTATGCTGATGATGTTGAATCCTGCGACCACTACGATCAAGCTCAAGACCACGAAGCTCGCCCATTTTTGCAACCAGATCCACGCGTACAAATTGCCCTGTGCATACATCCACGAGGTGGGAAACAGGTCGGAATACGTCGCCGCCAATGTCTCTCGCAATTCAACGCTGACGCGATTGGCTTCAAATGCATCGACGAGGCGCACTTGAATGCCCGTTGCCAGATCGCCCCATTGTAAGTCCCGTTGTGCAGCCGCGAGGGGTACATAGATTAGCGAGGCGTCAAATTCGTAAAATCCCGTTTCAAAAATACCCGTTATCACGTATTGGCGAAGGGGGGGCATAAGCGCTGTGGGCAGGTCTTTGGGGGCGACTAATAGGCGAATTTTTGATCCTATTGAGGTGCCCAATTTTTCGGCAAGTGTTTTGCCTATGATAATTCCAAAGGTATTGCCTTCAATGCGCGTCAATTCCATTTTTCCTTCGGTTATATGATGGACGATGTCGCTGCTTTTCACAATGCCTTCTACCCCCCGCACCAATACGCCCGATGTGACAGCACCTACACCTTTGATCCTGCCCAGTACATACCCTTCTGTTTCTATTACGGGATTGGCACCGACCACTTCCGGGTGTTTTTCGAGTAACTGGACGATGGGCGCGTAATTTTCGATGCGTTCGCTGTACGGGCGCCGCACGGTTACATGGGGATTGATGCTCACCTGGCGGTCAAAGATCATATCTGCATAGCCATTCATTACCGATAGGGTGATGACGAGTGCCCCAACTCCCAGTCCGACGCCTATGATGGCAATGATCGTGGTTAATCCCATGCGACGACCAGTGCTGAAGAGGTGTCGTCTGATTATGATCCATTCATAACTCATTGATGGTCTCTATAGGTGAGATACAAAAAATCCCGATTCAGAAACACATTGGTATTTAGAATCAGGATCTTTTTGTATTGTGATGCTCGGGTTGTGATTTTCACAAATTGTTTTTTTCCAGCGAACTGAGCCTGTCTCTCAACCGGGCCGCTTGTTCATATCGTTCTTCGGCAATGGCCTTTTGGAGTTTTTGTGCCAGTTTTTGTTGCAGGCTTATTGGGCGCTCGCGATCTATTTCTTCGGCCCATGCCGAAAGGACTTCGATTTCTTCGTCTGCTTCGACACCAGAATTTGCCACACAGGTTTGAATTTTGTCGATTCCTTCTTCAATGTGATTCAGGGCACCGGCATAGTCGCTACTCTGCAGACAAATTTCACCCCGCGCACGGGTGTGAATCATGAGTACATAAGGCCGATAGTGTTCAAATATTCTTTGGTCTTCTTCATCTTCGGCATAAGCCCGTACGAGATCCAGAAGTGCCAGATTGTGGGCAGTGTCGCGCGCGACTGCTTCAAAATCGCCCAACCGCATCAAACAGACATAGCGATGATAAAATAACAATCCCTCTTGACTCAATTCGAGGCACGCCTCTCTGTCGAGATAAAAATTTTCATCTGTGCCAGATTGAGCTTGTTCGATTTCGAGTTGGTCTAAATAGTATTCCAGCAATGAAAAATGGCCGTGCGGACATGTTCCGTCAGGCCGATCATTCAACTCCATTTGCATTACGCCCAGGTCCAGGCGTACTTGCAATTTTCCCCGTCCGTCCAGGCCCTGTATTTTGCGTACACAAATATCGGTGGGGTCAAAATCCCAGTTCGACAAAAATGGGCTGAGGTCGCGTTTCATTATTTTTCCTTTATTAATGTAAATCTGTAAATGTCGGGGAAATATGAAGAAAACCCCACTAAAAGTCAACCCGTTTGCAAGGACTACGGCACTTGACAATTACATCTGATGGGCGTTATTTGGGGGCGTTCATCACAGTGGGAAGGCCCTTTAGTCTGATTGTTGAGATATGTCTAAATCTGATAATGAAGGTACTGTTATCCGTCATGACCTCGGTCATTATATCGTCCAGACCGCCGATCGCGTGGTGCTGTGCGCGCTTTCGACTCGTTTGCGGAAACAGCTCGAATACCCCGAAGCCGCGCCGGGTTCGCGCCGCCGCCGCGTGCAGTCGGTCAGGCGGGTGCGGGTGATTGATCCGGTTGCGGTTGGAGACCGCGTGGTTTTTTCTGAGGGTGCCGATAATAGGGGTATGATCCGCGAGGTGTGTCCCCGCAGCAACAAGGTTTCTCGGCGCGCGTCTGGCGGGTCTTATAGAGAGCAACTTTTAGCTGCCAATATCGATCAGGTTGTTCCCATTGTGTCTGCGGGTGAGCCAGCCCCGGACTGGATTTTGCTGGATCGCATGCTGGGTATTGCAGAGTGGCAGCAAATACCGGTGTCACTGTGTCTCAACAAGCTCGATCTCGCCGATGAGGCCTGGGCAGATCGGGTTATGCGTCCGTACAGGGCAATGGGATATCCCGTGGTTTATACCAGTATTATTTCCGATGCGGGTAAAGAGGCGTTTTACGATCTTCTGCGCGGGAAAATTACCCTTCTTATGGGGGCTTCTGGCGTTGGAAAGTCGAGTTTGCTCAATTGGCTGCAACCCGGATTGCAATTGCGTACAGGACTTGTTAGCAAGGCCACGGGCAAGGGCATACATACGACGACCCATACGGAATTGGTCGCGCTTGATAGGGGAGGGTTTGTCGGCGATATGCCCGGTGTTCGAGAGTTTTATCTGTACGATATAAGTCCCGAAGATATTCCCTTTCTTTTTCGAGATTTTCACCCGTTTCTCGGCGGCTGTCGCTTTCGCGATTGCGCGCATGTTCACGAACCCAATTGTGCGGTGAGGGCGGCTGTGGATGATGGCGATATCGCGCTTGAACGCTATCAGAGCTATATGAGGCTGCGAGCGAAACCGTAGTTGTAGGGGCGGTGCCCCCGTGCCCGCCCGTTGTTGATAGGTCAAAAAACCCGTGTCAGAAATAGGGACAAAAACGCTTCGGCATTGACGTGCATCGCGCAATTGACAGGTTTGCCGCAAAGCCAGGGTGGGGGCAGGCCGCGGCGGTCTGTGACGACCTGCCCCAGGGTGAGGTCGCCCGATGTTTCTATGTCGATGTACAGGGTTTCCACGCGCAGTAGTTCGGGTGCGATAGCCGCGCCTACGGCGAGTGGGTCGTGCAGGTACACGATTGGCTCGCGTCCGAGTTGTCGATAGAGTGCGAGTACGTTTTGCACGGCATCGACGACAAATTGAGATGAGACTGTTTTCAGGGGGGCGATTTGGTTTTCGATATCCGTTTCGGATAATATTACCTGACGCGTTGCATCTAATGGTACGAGTAGAAGTGTCGCGCCCGAATGTACGACTATTTGGGCAGCGTGGGGGTCGGCGTAAAAATTGAATTCTGCCACGGGTGTTGAGTTGCCCGTTTCTGCAATGGCGCCGCCCATGACAATTACCTGTCTGGCTTTTTGAAGTGTTCCGGGCTAGCGTTGTTCGGCCAGTGCCAGATTTGTCAGGGGGCCGACGGCTATTAGTGTGATTTCTCCTGGTTGATCGGATAGGGTTTGTACGAGGAAATCGACGGCGTCGCCTTTTACTTCTTGAGATGGTTCTGGCAATACGGCTTGTCCCATGCCGCTTTCGCCATGGACTTCGGTGGCAAATACGGGGTCGCGTTTTAAGGGCTGGTCCGCGCCCGCAAAGACGGGTATTTCTGCGCGTTCCAATAGTTGCAATAGTCCCTGTGCATTGCGCGTGCCGGTTTTAAGGGGTACGTTGCCGCTTACTGTGCAGATGCCGATTACGTCGAGTTCCGGAGAACCCAGGGCGAGCATGATGGCCAGCGCGTCATCCACGCCGGGGTCGGTATCTAAAATTACGGGTTGTTTGGTCAATGGTTGCTCCATTAAGCGGTCAGCTCCAGCCCTCGTCATCGCGGCATGCTTTTAGCCGCGATCCAGAAGGTTTTGCTGTTTACTAAATCCCATACAACGGTTCGTACTTTGCCCTCAGATGCCGCATTAAGGGTTCATGGCTCAGGGGTTTTCCCGTTACGACTTCGATGAGTTCACTTGCCCGGTAGCGTTGTCCGTGCGAATAGATTTTTTCCGTCAGCCAGTTTTTCAGCGGTTCAAATACACCTTCGGCAAATTGCGCGTTTAGGTCGCCCACATCCTGGCGCGCTTGTTCAAAGAATTGCGCGGCGTACAAATTGCCCAGGGCATAAGTTGGAAAGTACCCTATCCCTCCTCCGCTCCAGTGTATGTCTTGCAAACACCCCTGGGCATCGTCTGGGGGTGTTAATCCCAGATATTTTTCAAATGTTTCGTTCCAGACGCCGGGGATATCTTCGGCTTTTAGTCCGCCATCGATGAGTGCTTGTTCGAGTTCAAAGCGGAGCATGATGTGCAGGTTGTACGTGGCTTCGTCGGCTTCTACGCGAATAAATGAGGGGGCGACGGCGTTGATTGCGGCGTAGAAGTCGCGTTCGGATACATCGCTTAGTGCGTCTGGAAATGCGGCTTGTACTTTGGGGAAGAAGTGTGTCCAAAATGCTTCACTGCGGCCGACGAAGTTTTCCCACATGCGCGATTGAGATTCGTGAATGCCCAGGGATATAGATCCTCCCATGGGGGTTCCGTAATGTTCGTCGTTCAATCCCTGATCGTAAATGCCATGGCCTGCTTCGTGCATGATGCTGAAAAAGGATTCGGAAAAGAAGTGTGTATTATACCGCGTGGTCAGGCGGGTGTCGCCCGGTCCAATGCCGCTGCAAAATGGATGTGTGGTGATGTCCAAACGCCCGTTGTCAAAGTTGAAGCCGATTTGCGCGGCTGCGGTTTTTCCAAATTCTTCTTGTTGTTCTATGGGATATGTGCGCGTTAGAATATTTTCGTCGGGTTTTTTGCCGGATTCGGCGATTGCGCCCACGAGTTCGACGAGTTCGTCGCGCAAGCCCGAGAAGACCCGGGTCAGGTTTTCCGAGGTTTCGCCGGGTTCATAGTCATCTAATAGCGTGTCGTAAGGGGTTTTGCCGTTGCCGAGCGCACGGACTTGTTGATGTTTTAGATCGAGGATCTTTTTGAGGTGGGGTTGAAACAGGGCGTAGTCCGATTTTTCGCGGGCTTCTCGCCATACTTGCTGCGCGATGGTAGCTACTCGGGCGAGTTCTTCGACGAGGGATCGGGGCAGTTTGATAGCTCGATCGTAGTCCCTGCGGATTTCTCGCGTGTTGACTGCGGTTTCGGAATGGGGGCCGGAGATCAGGTCGCTGTTTTCTATTTCTTCAAGATAGTCGCCAATTTGAGGGGCGGTTGCGCGTTCGTGTATCATGCCCACGAGCAATGCGAGTTGCTCTGCGCGATGCCCGGCTCCGCCTTTGGGCATGTAGGTCTGTTTGTCCCAACCCAATACACCGGCACAGGATCCCAATAGGGAAATTTGTTTTATTTCTGCTATTAACCGGTGATATGTAGATTTGACATCGGCCATTTTTGCTCCTTGTGATGGTTTTTTAATGCGACGCACAATAGGCCAAAATCTAAGTGCCTTCCATGCACCCGTCAAGCGCAAACACGGTTCTTAAGGTATCCGTCGCGCCTCTGGTCTCAAAACCCGGAAATTTGAGCGCAAAGTCAGAAAAGCACTTGAAAGAATACACAATTCTGAGTATGCTTTGTGAGGCTTGTCTTCTTACGAGGCGCACCGCGCAGAAATTGCCCTGATGCTATCCTCTCTGTCATTGGGGCATGGTTTTGAGCCACCACGCGCAGCACAACGCCAGTAATCCAGTTTGGTTTTTTATTCTATGCTATCCTTAATCTCACTTAAAATTCAGAAAACTCCCGGTGTTTGCGGCGGCAGAGCATGTGTGGGCGACACACGCATTCCCGTGTGGACGCTTATTAGCTTTCTTCAGCAGGGCGCGACCGATGAAGATATGTTGCAGGCTTATCCTGCACTCACTATTGATCACCTGAATCTCGTGCGGGAATACTACGAGGCGCACCGCGCAGAGATTGACCGCGATATTCGAGAACAAGAAATGCCTATCAGTGTGGAGAGATTATCGTGATGGTAAAGGGCAGTCTTGAAATTTTACAAGAATTGATAAGGAATCCCTCGCAAGATAAGGAAGATGAGGCAGTAGCTGCTGAAGTCCTTGTAAATGACTATTATTCCTTTCAGGATACTTTATTCTCTATTCAGGCACTCTCACTCTTTGTTCAGGATCTTGATAGAGAGGAAGTTTTACGGCATATTTCAAATAGACCATGGATTGAACAACATGAGATTCTCACGCGATGGGCGTGGATGACAAGTCAGAGAGAAGAGATAAAAAAGAAAAGATTAAAAAGGAAGATCATTTCATTTAATCATTTATACTTGTGTAAAGTTGGTGGTAGAGTCGGACGTGAGACTCTTGATCGGGAATTTTACACTTTTCTATTATTTTTGCCGGGTTATTGTAAGGATACCGAAACGAAGTATTTGTTTTATGAAAAGCCTTGCGATGACCCTCCTGATTTCGTGGTAATAGATAAACAAGGAAATAAGATCGGTATTGAGATTACGGAAGCACCGTTAGAGGAATCCAACAAACAAGAGAAAGAAGGAGAAATCGTAAGGCAAAAACTTGAGAAGGATTTCCCTGGCGTACCAATTACTATTAATGTTGATGATCCATCTAATTGGTCAGAACTACGAAAAAATTATCAAGAGATTAAGAGTCGATTGGATAAAGGTGAGATTTTTTGTAACTATAATTTTAAAATATGGATACGAGCAGAATCAAGAGATCCTGTAATTATTACGAATATGCCACCTTTAGCAATGTTAATGACTATAAAACAAGCAAAGCTATTTGTAAGGCAATTACAGAAAAGATAAAGAAGGGAAATAAAAAATTAGAGAAGGGTATTACTCCGAAAATCAAACCATGTATTCTCGTCATTTATGAGAATACGGGCTTAATGATTGTTGATAAAAGATTGGTAGCTAACCTGGTTTCAGAAAATCTGGAAGCGCAATGGCAAAATTTGTATGAGGGAATTTGGCTCGTAATACAGGACTATGTATTCAGAATTTGTGCAAAAAAGAAAGAGCTTTGATGCCGTTACTATGGTGTGGGCAGTCTGTAATTCAGGTGCTATGATATGATTGAATACAAAGGTTATCTCGGGGATGTTGTGTTTGATCCTGAGATTGATGCATTTCACGGGACGGTGAACAATATCAATGATGTGATCACGTTCTATGGATCATCCGTAGCGGAACTGAGGGAAGAGATGCAGAAGTCAATTGAGGAGTATTTTGCGTTTTGTAAGAAACAGGGAAGAGAATGTGAAAGATGGAGTCAATGTTAATGAATGGGGAATTTCAGAAACGCATATACATTGAAACGACAATTCCCAGTTTCTACCACACATTGCGTACCGACGTCGAATCTCGCGTCAGACAAAATTGGACTCGTCAATGGTGGAACGAATATGCTGGCATATTTACCTTGACATCAAGTGTCGCCGTCATTGAGGAAATCAGCAGGGGGACGAGTGATAAAATTCAAGATCGTCTTGACTTGCTCAAAGATGTCGAACTGCTGCCAATTACAGGTTATATTGAGAATATCGCACGAATCTATATTGACAGGTTGGTAATGCCTCAAGATCCATCTGGTGATGCGCTTCATCTGGCAATTGCCTCGTTTCATAATGTGGATGCACTTCTAACCTGGAATTGTAGGCATCTTGCCAATGCTAACAAGATTAATCTCATAAGGCAGATCAATCAAGAACTGGGATTATCCATGCCAGAATTGACGACACCATTAAATTATTTGGGAGGAGATGATTAAAATGAGAGATAAAGAGATTAATGAAGTTCGCAGAATTCGACATGAAATTTCAGCGAGATTTGGACACGATATCGGTCGATTGGTCGCCCATTACCAAAAGATAGAGAAAGAATTCAGGCGATCTGGCAAATACAAATTCGCTGATTCCAAAGAGTCAGAGGGTGTGGGCGATGATCAAAATTATTAACATTATGAACATATCCTCATTGAAATAGATATAGACTGGCAAAGAAAAACAATGTGAGGACAGTATGACAGTTGCCACAGAAGATATGCTTGCAGAAATGGTCAAAGCCATTGTGGATGAAGTCGATCCCGTGCAGATTATTCTTTTTGGTTCGCAAGCGAAAGGAAATGCGAAATCAGATTCAGATGTGGATTTGCTTGTCGTAGAAGAACAGCCATTTGGTCCACAACGTAGCCGTTACAAAGAGATTAAACGGATCAGACGCTCCCTTTCGTCCTATCGCGTTCCCAAAGATATTCTGGTGTATAGTCAGAGTGAGGTCGATACCTGGCGAAATTCCATCAATCACATTATTGCGCGAAGTTTGCGAGAGGGAAGAGTGATTTATGAACGATATTGACCTCGCACGCTTGATGCAAACCAAAGCAACTGAAGCATCCTCTGAAGCATCACAATCGGAAATTGATGCATGAGCAATAACCGCGATATTATCCAGGTGCTTGTCGATACGTTTTCAACAGAACCCGTGTGTGTAGCTGATGCGCTGTCCAATGGGCGGTTTTTTTTGGATAAGAAATACGATGCCCTATCCCGGCGGCTCGGCGATTTGTTCTGGTTGCCCGTGTCGCATGCTTATGTCGCGTTTTGTTATGCGTATAGCGCGCTGTTTGGGATTCCCGATTTTACCCGTGAGGCTCTGACGCGCCAGCCCGATCGGTTTTCAGAAAAGCGTTTGGCGCTGACCATTCGCTCGACGAGTGGTTTTGTGCTGGATGGTTTTGGCTATGACCGCCGCACGGAGCGGTATCGCAAAGATATTTATTGGCCCGGGCCTGTTATTCGCAGTGTGCATGTGGAGAGTCCCAAACACAATAAGGCGCGGATTTCCAATCCGGCAATGGCATACTTTGGATATCATCTTATTCGCGCGGCGGAATGGCTTTGTGTACATCGCAAGGATGCAGATTTTTCTCGCGAACGTCGGCGGCACTATGATTTTGTTGGTGACTTTTTCCGCACGGCTGATTATCCTTTCCCTGTAGATCGCCGCGAGGCGAGAGATTTTTCGAGGAAAGTCGATGGGTTGCTCGCCGGGGATGACTGTGCGGATTACTGGCAAAATATACGCCATGCGGCAAGAGATCTCGGCGTGGATCTCGATCTCGAAGATCTCGCGTCTTTTTTGCCCAAACGCACGGGGGCGTTTTTTAGACAGGTTATTTTTTAAGTTGTAAGGAGGCATTTCATGTCGAAAATCAATGGCCTCTTTAACAAGGTCGTTCACTCTTTTTTCACTCTCTTCAAAAGGAGGCGTCACATGGCCCGAGTAGAAATCGAATATTGTGCATCATGAGGCTATGAAAAACAATCCGTCGGGATGACGGATCAAATTGTCAATGCGTTTAAGCAGGATATCGAAGCTATTACCCTGATTCCGTCCAGCGGTGGTCGCTTTGAAGTTACGGTTGATGGCGAACTCGTGTTTTCCAAGCTCAAGGAGAAACGCTTTCCGGAATACGAGGAAATCCAACCGCATATTCAAAGTCGCGTTTCTTAAATTGGAGTTGCGGGGGAAACAAATGAGCCGGGGCATAGAAAGCTCCGGCTCGAACTCAGGCGATTAAAATGATAGAATACAACGCTTGCTACACGCCAATTCCGTCGGGTTACATGGGGCAGCTTTTGGATTGGCCAGAAGTGGTGACGGAAGGGGCGACAATACGAGAATGCACAGAACTATTACAAGATGCCCTCAACGAAATGATACAAGCCTATAGCGAATTGGGTAAACCCATTCCCAAATCCTTTTAGCGATTTAAACACGGAGGCTTTCATGAGCGATCTCAATGTCGGCATTGTTGGACTCGGCTGGGTAGCTGGGGCGCATATTGACACATTTAAGGCGGTCAGCGGTGCAAATGTCACGGCGATATGTTCTCGCCGGGATCACAACGAAGACGATCTTGCGGCACAGTACGGCACGCCTCTCAAAGCGTATAAAAATTACGATGATATGATCGCAGATCCCGATATTCATATTATCGATATTTGCACGCCACACAAATTTCACGCGGATCAGGCGGTTGCGGCTGCCGAGGCGGGCAAACACCTGCTTATCGAAAAACCTATATGTTTGTCTTATGAGGATCTCAAACGGGTGCGCGATGCGATTGCAGCAGCCGGCGTGCAATCCTGCGTTTGTTTTGAATGTCGCTTTAGCGCGCATTTTTCTATGATCCGCTCGATTATTGACGAGGGTTTGCTCGGCGAGTTGCACTATGGCGAGGTTGATTATTACCACGGCATTGGTCCCTGGTATGGTCAATTTGAATGGAATGTGAAGAAGGATTTTGCCGGATCGAGTCTGCTCACAGCAGGGTGTCACGCCCTGGATGCGTGTCTGTTCTTTATGGATGGCGATGTCGAGGAAGTGACCAGCCTGGCTACGAAATCGAGGTCCGATATTTTTGAACCTTATGAATACGATACGACCACTGTTTCTATTCTCAAATTTGCCAATGGCAATGCGGCAAAGGTCACTTCGTGTGTCGATTGCTTGCAGCCCTATTATTTTCATATTCACCTCGTCGGTTCCGAAGGTAGCTTGCTGGACAATCGCATCTATTCACACAAGTTGCACGGTATGGACAAGAGTAAGTGGAGTACGCTCGAGACGTCGCTGATTGACTCTGGCGATGTGGCAGATCACCCTTATGAGCCGCAGTTCCAGGCTTTTGTAGATGGTATCAATGCCAATGAGCCGATGCCGCGCACGAATTTTGATATCGCTTTTGAGACCCACCGCGTCAATTTTGCCGCGGATCTGTCGGCATCGGAAGGCCGCACGGTCAATCTTTCGGAATTTGACTGATGGGACGATGAGAACGACAAAAACCCACTCGCGAAGATAGCGGGTGGGTTTTTTTTATGCCATCTGACGGGCGACCACAGGGGGTCGCCCCTACAAACAATCATTCAGGTGTAGGGGACGGTCCCTGTGCCGTCCCGATGTGAATTTGATACAGGAGGATGCCGCTTGCGACTGCGATGTTGAGCGATTCGACGGGGGCGGCCATAGGTATGGTGACGGTGTGATCGGATAGGGCGAGGAGGGTGGGATCGATGCCAAAAGCTTCGTTGCCGAGGAGGAGGGCAACGGGGGTTTTGGTTTGGAGGTTGTGGAAGGAGATGCCGTTGGTATGTGCTGCGATGATCTGGATGTTGTGTTGGCGGAGTTGGTGTAACAGATCGCATCCGTCTTGAAGGGGAAAGGCGGGCAGGCGAAAGATGGTGCCCATGGTGGCGCGCACGACTTTGGGGTTGTAGAGTTCGACCGATCCCCGGGTGAGAAAGATGCCTTTGCATCCGGCGGCTTCGGCTGTTCGCATGATCACGCCCAGGTTGCCGGGGTCAGAGATGCGGTCGAGGATGAGGAATGGGCCACGAGTATTGAGGACGGCTTTGCGATCCCAGGTCGGCATCGATACCACGCCGAGGACGCCTTGCGGTGTGTCCGTGTCTGACATGTGTTTGAAGGCGCGCCAGTCGGTTTGCTGGATGGGGATGCGTTGTGCAAGAGCCGTCTGGTAGAGGTTTTCGAGGCGTGAGTTGCGGGCGATGCTTTCGCGGCAGAAGATGAGTTGTTCGAGTGTGTCGCTGCTTTTGAGCGCTTCTTCGCAGAGGCGAATGCCTTCTATGAGGTATTTTTGTTCTGCCTGACGCATTTTGCGGCGTTTCAGGTTCAGAATTTTTTTGGCGTTTTTGATGGGCATGGGGCTATGGGGTATCGTTTTTGGTGATGGTAGCGCGCAATTCACGCAGTTCTTCCCATATCGCTTTTTCGCGTTTGGACAGGCTCAAGAAGTAGAGCAAGATGGCGGCCCATATTATGATGTACGCCGCGGCCATGTATTCGAGGTGTTGCATAAGTTCCTCCGTAAAAGTTATTTTTCAAATTTCGGCTTTGAGCGATTCGAGTTCATACCGTGCTTTTGCGAGTGATACGCGCTTGAAGAGCAGGGCTAAAAAGAGCGCGAAGAAGGTGATGACACAAAAGAAGAACGCGATTTTCATGTCGGGTGGCAGGCTGATTTCTTCGCCGCGAACCACTTCGGGATGGTGCGTGCGCCACAGTTTGGTGGCGTAGTGGATGAAGGGTACGTTTAGGAAGCCGATAATGCCGAGAACTGCGCGAAAGCGCGCACTTTGAACCTCATCTTCGATGTAGGTGCGCAACATGTGATACGCTGCGAGAATGAGCCAGAGTATGAGGGTCAGCGTGAGTTGTGCATCCCAGACCCACCACGCGCCCCAGATGGGTTTTGCCCAGATCGCTCCTGTGATCAAGACCAGGGTGCCAAAGAGCAAGCTCACTTCGGCTGAACAAGCTGCCCATAGGTCGTAGTTTTTGTCGCGTTTCCACAGATAGAAGATGCTAAAGACGAAGCAGAGAAAGCTTCCCAGGAACATTGAGAAAGCAGATGGAACGTGGTAGTAGAAAATTTTTTGTGCCAGTCCCATTTCTTTTTCTATTCCGGCGTAAACGAATACCAGGTAGGGCGCAATAGATAGGCAGATGAGCGCGAGGATACCGAAGACAAAGGGAAGGATGTAGGGTTTTTGGCGCATTGTCAATCCTCCAGGACATATTCAAATAAGAGCAGGCATGCAGCGATGTAGAGCGCGACAAAAGCACTGCTGAGTACGAGCCAGTCTGTGATTTCACTGCCTTCCAGAACAGCGCGAAAGGATTCAATTGCTGCGAGAAGTGCCGGGATGAAAATGGGCAGTGTGAGCAATGGCAAGAAGGCTTCTCGCAATTTGGTGTTGAGCGACATCGCAGAAAAGAGGGTGCCAATAGTCGCAAGACCGAGGGTGCCCAGCAAGATGGGCAGGATTAGACGCGGGAGTGCCTCTGCGATTTGCAGGTTGAGAAAGATGACGAGGATGGGCAAGATGAGTGCTTCGAGTATGAGCATGGTGAGGGTGTTGCCCAGCATTTTGCCCAGGAAGATCGCACCCGGATCTGCAGGTGTGAGGCGCAAACCCATCAGGCAGTCGTTTTGTTTTTCGATGGCAAAAGATCGGCTGAGGCCCAGCAGTCCTGCAAAAGCTGTGGCAATCCAGAAGATGCCGGGGGCTACGGTTTTTATGATTGGGGATCCGGGTTCATATATAAAATTGAAGATGATGACGACCAGAAATGCGAAGAAAGCCATAGCGCTGAGGCGTTCTTTGGTGCGCCATTCGGTTTTGAGATCTTTTTGAAGAATGGCGAGGGTTTGTATAAAGAAAAGAGGCATTTTCAGAGGGTGGTTTTGTTTTTGTACAGGGTTTGCAATTCGGATTGATGGATGTCTTTTGTCGATGCTTCGTATACTAATTGGCCCTGGAAGAGGATGCCAAAGCGGTCTGCGAGCGCGAGGCCCCGCGCGAGGTCGTGTGTGATCAGGAAGATGGTGCGCCCTTCTGTTTTGAGGGTGGTGATCATGTTGGCTAATATCGCTTGAGCCGATGTGTCGAGGCCGGTGAAGGGTTCGTCGAGCAAGAGGATCGATGGGTGGTGCAAGATGGCCCGGGCAATGGCCAACCGCTGTTTCATGCCCCGGGAGAATTTGTGTATTCGTTCGCGCTGGCGGTTTTTCAGGCCAACGGCGAGGAGGACTTCTCCAATGCGGGCATTGAGGTTTTGGAGGCCGTACATGCGTCCGTAAAATGCGAGATTTTCTCGAGCTGTGAGGTCGTCGTAAAGCATGATTTGATGCGAGATGAAGCCGATGTTTTTGCGTATCTCATGCGGATTGCGTCGGGTGTCTATACCGCTGACCCAAATGTCGCCCGATGACGGTTTTGCCAGTGTGGCGATCAGGCGCAATAGGGTTGTTTTGCCCGCTCCGTTTGGGCCAAAGAGTGCAAAAATACATCCCGTTGGTACGGTGAGGTTTATGTTTTGCAGGGCCGTGATATGACCAAAACGGCGGGTTATATTCTGTATGACTATGGCCGAGGTGTTCATTAGTTGTTAGCTGATAGATCAATGACTTCGGCTTTGAGGGCATTGCGCCTGTTTTTGTAGTCGGCTTTTGAGAGTTTGCCGCTTTCAAATCGCTCGTCGAGGTCGGCGATTTGTTCGAGCAGTATGGTGCGCCGATTGGGGGTTGTTCTGAGCGAGCGCATGTAGATGATGAGGATTGCGACTACGACTGCACTGGCAGCAGCGATCCATATTGGGGTTTGTAAATTGGATGCGATCTCGGGCGATGAGAGATTGATGTCGATCTGTGTGCCTGGCGGGAGTTGTTCGGCGCCAAATCGCTGAAAGGAATTATTGCCCAGGTTTACGATCCCGCGATCTTGAAGTATTGTGGTGGAGATGGGGGTATCGGTCGGTTGGACGAGCAAGTCCATGCTTGCGGTGGGATAGGTGATGCGTTGCGCGATGCGGTTGGACGGGGGCAGTGGGTATGTAAAAAAGGTCTGGCTATTTCCGGGGATGATGGGGCGCGGATCAACGAGCAATGAGCCGTGCAGGTGTACGCCTTGCGGTGCGCGAAGAATGTCTGTTACGCCATCGGGCAAGGGTATTTCCAGGCCGTGTCCGTGGTCGCCGCCCGTGAGGTAGGTGCGGTCGCCGCGGTTGTGTACGATGATGATGTATGTGGCTGTGCCGGCCTGAGCGTCGATGAGGATGTGGTGTGAAGATAGAGAGATGGCGGTATCGGAATCCGTGGTTTCAAATACGGGAATATCGACGGTGTCGCCCGCTGGTGCAGGATTGCCCGGGTAGTCAATGCCATTGTATCGGGCGAATAGCATGGGCGGTGGTTCGGCTCCCGGGTCTGAGGAGACGTCGAGGATAAATTGGCCCTTGCTGTCGGTGGTGTCGCGCACTACAGAGATGTCTCCGGTTTCGTGGAGGATATAAGAGACTTCAATATCGGGTTCGGGACGGTTGAGGGTCTGATTGATGACGCGACCTGTGAGCGCGAAGGTAGGGATGGAGGTAACAAGTGTGAGGAATACGATACATGGATAGACGCACAGGCGTAGCCTACAACCCAGCGTAGCGAGTAAGAGACGGAACAAGGTATGAAGGTGAGTAACCAGTGTGATCATGGTCGATGGTCCCATTCTTTTCGAAGACTATCTACATATGTCCGCCGCCCCATGTACCCCCCTGTTTTTTCAAAAAATATCGGTTGCGCTTTAATCCTTAATGCCTTATTCTCAAAAGGATAAAGTGAAAGGCCGCGTGTAGGAGCGCGGCCCATCGGAGCAAAATTCTTATATAGAAGATGTGCCATGAATATAGAAGAATTAAAGACTGCGGTCAATGCTTTTAATGAGTTTGGCAGATCGTTGCTGGGAAATCACGTCACGCATCTAACACGCGCTGAAATGCCTCGAGATTAGGCACCTGTATCGCCGCACGGAGCAACTGCTTGAGATGTTGCAAATCATCAATGGCGGCAATGCGGGTGGACAAGGGGTGTGCTTCGCTCAGGTCAAATCGAATCTCCAACACATCGAGGATATCTTCAATGGCGCGTTGCCTGCCCCCTTGCTCAAAACCTTCCTCTCTGCCTTGTTGCTTGATATATTGTGCAAACGATGATTCGCGCATAATGGCATCCATAAGACCCTCCTGTGATAGAATACGATTGATTAGTGTTGGATCATACTCTAACCCACTCAATATCATCAACCTACCCAAAAAGTCAACCTTTATTGATTCATCCACCGGCAGAGCATTCGTCGCGTCAACACATTGACGCAACCACGTCTCAGAATCTATCCCAACAGGACGTTTCATCAAGGGTGCGAGCGGTGTACAACTGCGCCAGCAGTTCAATGGAAACAAGCCCGAAGGCCCGCCATCAATAATGTCCTGTCCTTCTATCTCACTGAGCCGAATCACTGTGTATTCTATCAAAACGCGATGGCCGGGCAAATCCTGGATATAATACCCTGGATCGCGCCGACCTGCACTGCGCCGTAAATAGATCACACTGGAATAAATCGGCAGGTCGTGATGCTCAATCGCACGTATAATATAGCCAGCCATGCGGAGCGGCATAGATGGATCGTCAGTCGTTTGAAACTCGTGATGTATCAATGCCTCCTTGCCCGCAATGTGGACGCGGATGAGGCTATCGGTGTGTCGTGCTTCAACGGTAGTTTGCTCTGTGTCGAGTATATCGAGGACTTCTACATCGTCTCGTCCAAGTGTGAATCGGATGAAGTCGTGTGGATAGGTCTGGATGAGATGTTTGGAGATGGTGTCATATTCGGCCATGTGAGATGCCTCGCGTCTGATGGAGTGAGTACGTGGGACACGCGCAACACTCAGACACAAAGCAAATGGCAAGCCAAAAAATGGTAATTCTCCAGAAGTTGAGCGATAATTTGCGTTGGAAGATGTCTAAACATCGTATTGTGCTTTAAATATGCTGGATTGCACACTTGTTCACAACCTGAATTTAAATCCGCAGATGGCGCAGATGGGCACAGATGAAAGGCGCAAGGGTACATTTTGAGCGATGAATGGGCGGTTATGTGAAAGATATGTACCGCTTGCCCTGTGGCTGCCGGGATGATTCTTGCGTAATCTATAACTTCTGGCAAACAACAAAGGCTACGTCTTCCGAGGCGTAGCCTTTTCTCATTCCCTTGCTAAATTTTTCTGCCTGATCCACGCAACTCCATAATGCTTCGTTTTTGGGCCTTGTGTGGAGCGGTTTGGGAAATTTTTGAAAAATCGGTTGCGCTGTAATCCTTAATACCGTATTGTCAAAAGGATAAAGGGAAAGGCCGCGTGTAAAATCTCGGGCTTGCCAACGGGATGTACGTGATTCTAAAAATGAACCAGAACGAGGCTCAGTATGTCATCTACAAAACGGGATTTCGAGGGTGTCAGGGAACATCCCCATATCATCACAAATAATCAGATTTTGGGCGGAGAGCCAATTATAAAAAATACGCGCACACCTGTTCGGGCGATTATTGAAGTCTTGCGTTTGGGCACACACCCCGAAAATATTCCAAACCACCTACCACATTTGTCTTTGAGACAAGTTTTTGATGCCCTGAACTATTACAACGACCATCAAGAGGAAATAGAAAAATATATTGAAGAAAATCGCATTCCAAACAGATTGATCGATCCCCTAACACACGCAACACAATGAGTTTATTTATTGAATTATATCTCGATGAAGATGTCGATGTCCTTATTGCCGATTTACTCAAAGCTTATGACTTTTCTGCACTTACAACGAGAGATGCAGACCAACTTCAGAATCGCGATGCAGATCAATTGGCTTATGCAACCAGACAACAGAGGGCATTTCTTACTCATAATCGCGTTCACTTCGAGATTCTTGCCAGGTCATATTTTGAAAAAAATAAAACACATTGGGGGATAATTATTGCTGTCCGTCGTTCTCCTTACGAAATTGTGCAACGACTTTTGGGTATCTTAAATCGCGTTACAGCAGAGGAAATGATAAATCAGATCCGATATATCTAATATATATCGGCCGTGATGCTCAATCGCACGTCCGATGGCAAACAACAAAGGCTACGTCTTTCGAGGCGTAGCCTTTTCACATACCCTACTTCGGCACTATCCTATATAGTCCCCTTCCCTTCCAAATCTCGTCCACGATCCACGAATAAGGGGTCAATCCCGCCCGGCGCATAAGTGCGACACGTCCTTGCACCCACTTGTATCCGGTTTCGGTTTTTGCCACTGGTTCAACTTGGCAAAAAGGTTTATGTAATTACGGGTGTTTGGACGTGAGTCCCCCGCAGGACTCACGCCCTTCTCTTGTTCAGTGACCGATTCACAGATTTTGAAATGTCCCGAATTTCAGTCCAATTTCAAATGGGCAATGGCCTTGGATAATTCTTGAGATAATTTTTCCGCTTCCAGAAGGGTCAAAATCAGATGAATATCTGCTTGCCCTTTTTCCAAATGATCCAATTCCGATTTTGAAGGAAGGTCATATTCGCTTACAACAAGGTGAATTTCATTCTTAATAATGTCAGTCCCGACCTTATGTTCCTTTGCCACCAATCTAAATGTTCTTTTTACCATCTAAACCTCCTCCTTTGCACTTGCCGCCAGGAGGGTGCCTGATTATTTATTAAAACAAGCACTTCGCTTGGTCAGCAAGTGTCTGTTGAGATTGCATGCGTCTCCCTTTGAGACGCGCGTTTTTTACTGCTTTTGAAGAAGAATAACTGCTTCTGTATGCAAACTGGCTATACTATCGTAGAAGGATTTAGCCAAAAGAAGTTCATTATGAGACTCTGCCACGAGAGGGATGGTCTCACCTTGAAGGTTTATAAGCTCAAGGTAATACTGTTTAAGTTTAGGCAAATCTTCTTGAAATTGAGAGAGAGTTCTTGATGCGTGTCTGTTCAAAAATTCAGACTTAGATGTTTTGAGGATTTCGTGGAATTTTTCAATACTTTGCTCAGTATTAGTGATGTCTTTCTTAGCGAGCTTTATGTCCTCCTGATTTTGTAGAACCTGTCTTGAGGATTTTTCGTAGTCAAGTTGTCGAGCAAGAACCACATCGTAAGCCTTCTGCTTGAGCAACTCAAGTCTTTTGACCTCGTTCAGATGTTCTTCTAAAGAAGAACCACAAGATACGATAACAAGCATAGATATTAAACAAACAGACAAATTCATCATATAGAAAACCTCCTCAGTCTGGTGTCAAGTGGATTTACCCCGCTTGGGTGAATAGTGTAGAAGGTTCACCCCAATCATCCTGTGCCATCAGTTTTGCATAGGTGATGGGGGATTTATGCTATTATCCACCAAAACTGTAATGGTTCAAAGTAAACTGGAATTTTGAGTGTTATAGTTAAGCTACAAATTGGCAACGGGTTTGACGGCTCTGACTTGGGCACGCAAGCATTTTGCCTTTAGAACAACAATCTTTAACCTCGTAAATAACGTATATGATCAATAATTTCATTTGTAAAAGAAAAGTCTTCAACGTTCAGATTAAAATCGTCCACACCGTCAGCAACATACATTAAACGTTGAATTGATCTTGGTATAAGCCCCATTTCTTTAAGAGAGATTTCCCATAGTCCAATGGTTCGGACAGTTTTAAGCGGCGATATTGCCATAATTGAGTAGATATTGATATTGAGACGATTTTTTTATGCAATTAAGGTCGAGATCAAACATTGAAAAAATCTTTTCGAGGAAAAATGTGTTGAAATAACAGGCTTTAATGCTTGCCATAGAAAAAGGGTTTGGCAGGGTATCGCAATCGGCTTTTATGTGCTCTACTTTGGCTAAATTGAGGGTTGAAAGAGATGCATTGAAATGGAAATCAAGGCGTTTCTTATCTCTTGTCTGAGCGTCAGACAAGCCTGTAAACTGTTTGGCATCTCGAAAAATAAATTCAATCTGGAATCGCGCTTTGTAATACGTGACGATTGTTTTTGCATCCAAGTTCTTATCGGTAGAAAACAAGAGGGCATAATTTTTCTTTTTCGTCTCTTTGATCTTCTCATTGACCAGGACGACGACTTTAACATTGCGCTTGAAGCATTGATGATTCAGCACCAAGCTGTAAAGCGCGATCCCATCTTGTGTGTGATGATAGGTGAAGCGCGATAAGTCTTGCCAGTCGACTTTTCCATCGTACGTCTTTTGGTTGCCACTGCCTTTCTCACGCTTGGGGCCTGTGTAAAGATAGCGCATGTTGGCATCGCATCGCAGTTTGCCGATTTGGTGTAGCTTGAGGTTGGCGACGCCATCAATGAATTTCTTCTTGCTAAAATAGCCATCCACCGCGAGATATGTTTCATCGGCTTCGAGGCAAGGGTGGACCTCTCGCAGGTGCGCTAAATACTGGTCTATTCGGGTTTCATCCTCTGTTTGGGCGTTCTTATTCGTCTTTGTGGCAGTGGTTTTTTTCCCCTTCGCGGTGTCCGTTTTGGGTACGGTTTGACAAACCGATAGGGTAAAGCCTGTGTTTTTATCCACATCCACAAGCGCAACCCCCAAGATTTCTAAGCCTTTTTCTCGACGTGACTGGCAGCCATTCCAAAAGTGATCTAGGCCATAGGTCTTTTTGCCTGACTTGGGCACAAAGGAGGCATCTAAGACCAGAATACGCCCATGTGCTTGGTCTTGGTCTCTGCTTTCATTGATGATGGCACGGTTGAAATCCATAAATCGAAAGGGCTTGTCAAACTGACGGGTGTATGTGCGTTCGCAAAGGTGAGAATACCGTGACAGGTTGCGAAAATTGATTTTACCCCGTGCAATCAGTATGGTAGTAAATAGGGTCATGAGAAACTTTTTTTGGGGCTTGGAAATGTTGAGCCGATTGAGTATCTTTTCTGCGATTGCCATTGTGCCGTCTCACTCGTTTGGGTTGTCAGTGATTTGGAATATCTTTGACATCTAATCTGAGTGAACGGCACTTTTTTGTCAATCCTTTAGATCATAAAAACTGTCCGAAGTATTGATAGTCCGTACGGTGTTCGAGACTTCAAGACTCTGAAAGTCGCGCCTACAATGTAGGACTCGCCAGGTTTACGACGTCTCACTCCACCATCAAGAGATTCGTAAAGTGTTCCAAGATTCTTTGCGTAATCGTACACTTCATCATAGGGGAGATGTTCAAGTCGTTCAATATCAAAAGATGCGAATGCCTGCGTGTTCTTTGTTGCTGTTGCCATTTTACTACCTCCTGGTTGGAGTTGCGAGGCTGATTAAATCCGAAATTTATCGGAAGTGCCAACCTCGCAGGGTTTGCGGGCGTGATTGCCTCGCACCTCCATATAGCAGGTCAGTGGTCAAATTGGTTGCTGAAAAACATATTTTTTTATTATAGGATAGGACTCAATCATAAGATTTTTCTATACATCAGGAAGGATTACCCGCTTGTTGAGGATTGAAACCTGTTTGATGGGAAATTTTTTGAAAAATCAGAGGAATACATGGGAGGGCGGACAAATATATTGAAGGGTGGTATAATCCGCATCGCAGGCATTCTTCCATCGCCTACTACGCGCCGATAGCTTATGAAAAGCTGCATCAATCACAGGCTTAAAACCCAAGCTCTAAATACTTATGTTCGGACGCCGAAAAAGCGACAAATTGACGCTTTTGGCATTGATCACAGGCTTAAAACCCAAGCCCTAAATACTCCATCAAAACGGGGCAACTCCAGTTGTAATTAGTCTGAAACAACCGTAATGCAAGTTGCCTTATTCACGGCCATGCGCCCTACTTTCGTCTTGCCAAAACGAGTATAGTAAACCTCAAACCAATAGATACCGCCTATTTGTTCAGCCCGCCTTTTCTCATATTCCGAGAGTGACGTTTTGTCTTGCTCTAACCTGATGATAGACGCCCCAGATATTTTCTTTACAAATATCGCTGAACCAAAATGCATGGCAACTTCGATATCGCCACAGTCCCCACCCTTCGCTGTGGTTGGCGTGTTTTCGATTCCGTTGTCACGTCCGCCACTGTTCCAAAGAAATAAAACAAAGAACATTGACACGCAAAATATGGCCAGCCATAAAGCAAAATTAAGTTTTTTTAAACTTCTACGTGCAACTGGGCTTTTTGGCAATTTAAGGTCGTATTTGTATCTCAATTTGTCCAGTTCCGAAACTGTTATACCAAACTGTCTTGCAGCATTTATCAGACCTTTTGAGGACAATGTAGATTGCACTTCTTCAATTGTAGGGTTGCCGGATATTTCAGCTACTACCTTTTCCCAATCTACGACCTCTTCCAAATCTCGTCCACAATACCGACAGACTTTAGCGGCTGCTTTTATGGTTTCGGCGCAATAGGGACACTCTTTGGTATCGAAACTATCATCCATTTTATTTTTTTTCTGCTGTGGTTGCTTTTAATTTTTTTATGCTCCACGCCTTTCATCTGCGGATAGTATTCATCCGCGTTTTCCCTTCGTGCGGCGAATGTCGGCGATTTCACTTTCTATCTGATCGGAAATCCCCTGAGGTTCGGGCGCGGGACGGTCTGTCTGGCTGGAGACTTTGTCGAGGGATTTGATGAGTTCTACTGCCTGTGCTGTATAACGGGCACGGGTTTGCCGATAGTCGTCTTCTTCAACTTTTCCCATGCGATGGTCAAAGTCGAGTTCGCGGATGGCTTCATAGACCATGTCGCGCTGTTCGATCAGTTCTCGGCGTCGCGCTTCTCTGCGGGAGATCTGGGCGATGGTATTGGTGTCGCGGGTGTCGAATAGGGGTGTGAATACAAAGAGCAAGACGCCCGCTGCGATAAGGATAAAAGCGGCAATGATCATTACTCGCGCTCCTTGAGATCGCTTTCAAGGCGGTCGAAGTACGGGTCATCGCGCGCGGGTTGTGCTGTTGGTGTGGCGGGAATTTTTGTTTTTGACCAGGAGCGAAGAACGCTGCGTACACCCAAGAAACCGAGGAGTAGAACGAGGGGCGGCATAAGCCATGCCGCGAGGTTGAAGCCTTTGGCTGGGGGTTTGGAGAGGATTTCCAGGCCAGATTCGCGCACATAAGCATCGACAATGGCCTGCGGCGTTTGACCGGAGGCCAGCATTTTTTTGATGCGTTCGTGCTGTTGTTGTGCATATCCACAGACGCATTCGTCGAGGGGGCGGCGCGGGCAGTCGCCGCACAAGCAGGCGAGTTCTTTGCCGACTTCTTTGATCTGTTCCCGGGTCACTTCGGCGTGGATAGGTATTGCGAAAAGGAGAAAGAATATTGGGATGAGGATCGCAATTTTCATGCCATCGCCTCCCGTGTTTGCAATGCCTGTTTTTCGCGCTTATCGGGCCACATGACAATGATGGTGCCGATTGTAAGTATCCACGCGCCTATCCAGACCCACATGACGAGGGGGTTGATGTACAGGTGAAAGAGGGCGACTTCTTCGCCGTCTCGCATGTCAATACCCTGATAGAGCGCGTAGAGGTCTTCTCGCAAATTGGACCGAATGGCGACTTCTGTGGTGCTTTGTTGATCTTGTCGCTTGTAATAGACTTTTTGGTGCGGCCACATGGTGCCCAATCGCTCCCCGTGTTTATAGACGCCGATCTGGGCGACGATGTCCGCAGTGAGTGGGTTGACGGATTCGGTAATGCCTTCATACGTGAGCGTGTAGGGGCCGATTTCGGTGGATTCCATGTATTTGAGTTCGACTTGCGCATCTTTGTTGAATGCATTGCCGGTAAATCCGATGAAGATCAAGACCACGCCGAAGTGGATAATATAACCGCCGTATCGGCGGCGATTCCGCCGGGTGAGGTTGACGATTGCGCGAAGATAGGATTCGCCAGAACTGCTGCCGCGCGCACGCGCTCCGCGATGAAATTCGGTGATGATGGTGCCTGTGACAAAGCCGCAGAAGAGGAAGGAAATAATGGCGTAGATGTCGCGTACACCGAGGGCGATGGCGACAAAGCCGCAGATCAGTCCCAGGATGCTCGATCCCGTGAAGTGCTTTCTCAGGCTTTTGCCCGAGGTGCGCCGCCAGGCGAGCAGGGGACCTATGCCCGTGAGTGCGAGCAGGAGCAGGCCAATGGGTACCATCACGGTGTTGAAGTAGGGCGGGCCTACGGTGATTTTGTCACCTGTAACAGCTTCGGAGATCACCGGGAACATGACACCCCAGAAGACGGCGAATGTGGCGGTGAGGAAGAGCAAGTTGTTGAGCAAAAAGCCACCTTCGCGCGAGATGGGGGATTCGTATTGTGTTTTGGTTTTGAGCAGGTCCAGGCGCGAGACGAGCAGGAGGCTTGAGAAGATGACGATGAGGACGACCAGTGCGCCAAACCAGGGGCCAATGGGGGACTGGGCAAAAGCGTGTACGGAGGATACCACGCCACTTCGCGTGAGGAAGGTGCCGTAGATGCACAGGGTGTAGGTGGCGGTGATGAGTATCATGTTCCAGACTTTGAGCATGCCTTTTTTTTCTTGTATCATTACGGAGTGCAAAAAGGCCGTGCCCGTCAGCCAGGGTAAGAGAGCGGCGTTTTCGACCGGGTCCCAGCCCCAGTATCCGCCCCAGCCGAGTACGACGTAAGCCCATTTGCCACCGAGGAGCTGACCCGTGCCCAGAAAGAACCAGGCGAGAAGGGTCCAGCGGCGGGTGGTACGAATCCATTCTTCGTCAATTTGTCTGGATAAGAGGGCGGCCATTGCAAAGGCATAAGGTACGGTAAAGCCGACATAGCCGTGATAGAGCATTGGGGGATGGATGGCCATGACGGGATGGACGAGCAGGGGGTTCATGCCCGTTCCATCGGGCATGGCACGCGGCATAATGACAAATGGATTTTCGTGGATACAGATGAGCGCGAGAAAGAAGACCAGCGTGAAGGACATGATGGCTGTGGCATAAGAGGCAAGAGGTCCGCGAAAGGCACGGGTTTTGATGACGGCAAAAAATATGAATCCGGATAGGATAAGTGCCCAGAGCAATAGCGATCCCTGCATGCCGGACCAGACAGCTGTGAATTTGTAGCCGGTGTGCAGGTCGCGGCTGGAGTGGGTGGCTACGTAGTAGATATCGAAGCGGTCTGTCAGAAAGAGCACTTCGAGAATGGCCATGGCCGAGAGGCAGAGCACAAAACCCGTGAGAACCGCGCGTTCAGTGCTCAGAATAAAGCCCATTCGCCGGGTTTTGGCAGCTAAAACTGCGGCGATTACCGCATAAGCCGAGGTGAATAGGGCGAGATATAGGAGAAAATTACCGAGTTGTGGGAGCATGTGTTTGGGTCTCGTGTTATCGGGATAGGACTTTCTCTGCGGTCAATAACATCAAACTTTTCAACGTGTCTGTTGTTCGCTGTGAACTCAAAATTCGGTGCAACTCTTCACGAAGTTCCTGTTCGCTATGACAGTTCACCTCAGACTGCTTATCATATTCGTTGGCAAGATCATCAGACAGTTCAAGTGGATAGTAGTCTCTCAGTGGATAGATCACCGTAACAATATCCAGACGATAGCGATCCAAAGACGGAACTGTAATAGCTAAAGTTGAGCGGAATTTCTGTGTTGTGGCTGACAGCGCACTTGTAGCAACCGATGCTCTAATCAGTGATGAGGTTTTTTCGTTGAAAGCACTTGCCTGCTCCCGTAGTATCTGGACAGGCGTCATCGGCCCAGTAATAACCTGCAGATCACCCCAGTAGTCAGGTGTTACCATATCAAAACACTCCTCGTGGTTAAATGATATTCAATGAGAGAGCTATCGGCAGGTGATCCGAAAATCGGCTATTATCTGGTCTGCCGTTGGCTCGAAGTAAGCTCTCACCTCTCAACTCTGTAATGACGGTTGGCATTTCATTACTCAGAGCTGGTATCAGGTCGGGTCGCAATAGTACCTGGTCGAATACGTGCCAGTAGTAACGGACGTAATCCGGCTCCTGGTAGTAGTAGGTTCCTATCGGTGCTTGACTGCGTCCGTACGCTGTCCACATTGGATTGTAAAAGTACTTGTACGTTTGACCATCCCGTTGGCAGCTAACACGATTAGCCACATCTGGATCCATGACAGCGTTTAGTGTATCCAGATGAACAACCTCGTTATCGAAAGGATTTTGATTAAGATCACCGATGACGATTGTCCTGTCTGTTCCTGATGACCTTTCTTCTGTAAGAATGTCCTGGCATAGCTGCTGGAATAGTGGGAGGCGATTGGTTGATCCGATATATCCGCGATTGGACTTTGCTGGCATGTGGACAGCGACTAATATAAGAGACTCCCCATCAGACAAAGACAGTTGGTAGATGGTCCAAAATTTGGCGTCGTGAAGGCACTGTACTTGAGCAGAAGAAGACCGATAATACAGAATTACTCGGCGTTGGGGAAGTATCTGATCGCTTGCCATAAAATCGCTGTTGTACTGTCTGAGCCGAGTGAGGATTCCCTCTGTACTTTGCGGCATTTCCGCGAGGACTATAATGTCAGCCTCCCTTTCCTCAGCCAATAGTCCGACAGACTCTGCCAAGGATTTTTTATTTAGATTCCAGAACAGCAGATTCAGCATCCTCAGTCCTTCGGTAGATAGCCATTTGGCGAACTTTGCATTGCAAGCTCTTTCAATCGCTTTCGCACTCTTGCTGATACCTCTTCAAGGATACCTTCCTCTTTGAGAAAGTCATCGAAGTTGCTACCGCTCGATTGGGTTTAACAGCTTCTTGGGCCCCGGATTCAGCACTGGACGGTCAGATTCCCGTTCGCGCTTGCGGAGTGCTTGAACAATGCGTACAAGGTCATTCCCATGTTCAGCAGCATGTGCGCTACGGTGCTGACGAATTTCCTCAACAATAGGATCTTTATTCATACGACGCTTTGATCTCTTCGTAGCTCTGGCTTTCGTATTTTGAAGGACATTTGGCGAGCATGTTTTCGGCTACGAAGATGCCGTTGGGTCCGATTTTGCCTTCGAGTACGACATCGGCTTCTTCGCGGAAGGTGTCGGGTACGACGCCGCTGTAGCGGATGGTGCGTTTGTTGGAAGAGTGGTCCTGGTCGATGAGGTCAGAGATTGCAAATTCAACGGTGCGGTTGCCGTCGCGGTAGATGATAGTGCCGGGGATGACTTTGCCGGCGAGTTTGAAGCGGGTGTTGGCAAATTCGATTTCGCGCGCTTCAAATTCGGAGACGGTGAGGTAGTACAGCGACATTTTTTCAGAGCTGTACACGACCAGGGTGAGCAAGCTGGCGACGATGACGGCAAATCCCGCGATGAATTTTATTTTTTTGGTGGTCATTTCAACCTCTGCGCTTTTTGGCTACCAATGGGATCTCAGAAGAGTAAAGATAGATAAGTCGCTTGAAATTAACAACTATTGTGACTACTCCCAACGCTAAAGCTCTCTGCGAGTGGGCTTCTTGGCGGTCAAGCCACCTGACGTTGTAGCCCCAGCGTCAATATGTTTATCGCAGCATTGAGGTCTCTGTCTGCTGTATAGCCACACGCCTTGCAATGATGCACACGATCAGAAAGTGCTTTTTTCTCTCTATGTCCGCATGCCGAGCAGTCTTGTGACGTGTGCTTAGGATTGACGGCCTTGAATCCAATACCAGCCTCTTCCGCCGCAAGCCCTTATCGTCCAATCGGCATCCATTGGAAAACTGAGGATAGGTGATAGAATCATAGCGATTCTGCCCCTTGTATCTGGGAAAGCCTGCTTTCTCACCCGTCTTTGCTTTCTTTTTGAGACGGCGGAAAAATCCTTTGAACGCCCAATCTACTCTCTGGCATACTTGCTGGAGAACTTGAGAATAGACAAGAGAAAAAGATTTACGCTGTTGTTTCAGCATTGGCAATGTCGCTTGTTGCTCATAGCGCGACAAACTTTCTTTATTTTTTTCCCATGCTTGTACTCTTGCACAGACAAGTTGGTTATACAACAAGCGACATTCTTCTATGTGCGCCAACAGGGTTTTCTCCTGTTTTTTCGTTGGGCGCAATCTGTATTTGAAGGATTTAAGCATAATAAAAATATACACTTATGCGTATACTTTGTCAAGCTGTTTATCGCTAAAGCAAGACCAAAACCACAAGCCCTTCGCCATGCGACCCAAAGCTGAAGCATTTGGGACTTACGGGCTATTAGTTAAGCCCAATTGTGCGCGATAGGCTATGTCTTCGGCCTTGTTTTTGCTCCAGTAATCGATCATCGTGGCATGCGTTTTGCGCGCTGTGGTGGTGGTCCAGCGGCCCCGGCGTTGAATGGATTCTTCCCAGCCGAGGATGGCGTGGGGATAGTTTTTTTCAAAGGTTATGGCGAGTTTGCGGCCAATAGAGGTGTATGCGAGGGTATAGACGCGGGTTGTGTCGCTTTCGATGAGTTCCGCATTGGCGGTTTGGACATCGGGTAGGGCGTGTGTTAGTCGCTGAAATAGCATGCCCGGGATGATCTGGATTTCACCAATGGGCAAGCGTTCGGGTGCCAATCGGATGCGCGTCCAGATTTCGTCTTCGAGTATGGCGCTGGGCAATGTGAGGTCGTGGTCGCCATCGCTTTGAAAATAAGATCGCAATGTCGCTTTGTATTTGCCGTCGCGATGGTTTAATTGGGTAAAGGTGTGTCCACACCATTCTTGGGCTGTGCTGGTGACTTTGAGCGATCGCGTTTGTTCGGGTGCCACGGGTGTGAATACAGAGGTCATGATGGAATAGGGATAGAGACCCGTTGTGAATTTGCGCATGGCGTTGAGCTTGAGCACGGAGATACTCGGCCCGTCACCGCGTTCGCGTTTGACGTGTTTGTCTGCGAGAAAGTCCTCTGTTACAAAGATGAGTACGGCATCGCCGTCATAAACATCGCGATATTGTGCTTGTTTGAGTTCATAGCGGGTGATTTCCGCGAGTCCCGCGTACCATTGTTTCTTGAATGCTTCATCCCAGGGTTTTACTTCTGCATGGGTTGGCGCGATGAAAATGATAGCGAAAAAGATGGTGATTAATTGTCGCATGGTGTGCTCCTGTTGAGGGAAATGGGGCGGGTTCAGGGTCTTTAAATATTACCGCGAATTTTTGTATTGGTCTTATATTGGTATGCACACAGGGCTATGAATATAAACACGGAGGGATAATATGCGACCGAATTTTTTGATTTTTTGTGTGGATCAGATGCAGGCATATTGTATGAGTTGCAATGGGCATCCGGATGTGAAGACGCCGAATCTGGATCGTTTGGCAAGCGATGGGGTTTTGTTTCGCCGCAATTATTGCTCGCATCCCGTGTGCCAGCCGTCGCGGGCTTCTTTGATAACTGGATTGACGCCTTCGCAACACGGGTTGATACAAAATGGCATGAGTCTGTCTGAGGAAATGCCGACTGTGACGGGAGCATTGTCCGAAGCGGGGTATCGCACGCATGCGGCGGGCAAGTTGCATTTGCAGCCTTTTTCGGGTGGTGATTCCTGGGAGAACCGATATCGGTGGTACAGCGGTGAGGTGACCCATTTGCCCGAGGGGTATTACGGTTTTGGCGAGACGGATTATGTGGGTGGACATGTGAATTACGTTTGCGGCGATTATCGAAATTGGTTGGAAGAAGAATATCCCGATGTCGCGCAAAAGGATCATCCGGAAGACGGTCCTTCAACCTGTGTTCCTTATGCTCAGTTTTCGGCGTATCAAAATTTCGGTTATCAGACCTGGAAGATCGATGGGATTCCGGCTGAGTTGCATTACAATCACTGGATTGCAGATCGCACAATGGCTTTTATAGATGGTTTGGGTGAGGGTGAAAATTTTTTTGCGTGGTGTTCTTTTCCCGATCCCCATCATCCTTTTGTGGCTTGCAGACCGTACAGCGAGATGTACGATCCCGCGTCGTTAACGCTGCCGGAAACTTATGTTGTGGATGAAAATCCAGCCCCTGATAGCTTGCTGCGGAAAGTCGGTCCCGCCTGGTTTAATGGCGATGAGGAGGAGTTGCGGCAGGTGATGGCGCAGACTTATGGCATGATTTCACATATTGATGACAATGTGGGTCGCGCGATTGATTTTTTGCAGGCGAAGGGTTTGTACGACAATACGGTTATTGCGTTTATCGCAGATCACGGCGAGTATTTGGGTTCACACCATTTGTGGCATAAGACGCCCTGGCAGTGGGAAGAGTTGTTGCGCGTGCCATGTATTTGGAGGGTGCCGGGGGGGCAGATAGGTGTTTGCGATGATGTGGTGAGCAATTTAGATTTGGTGCCTACTGTGCTGGATTATGCGGGGATAGATCAGATTGCGATGCGTTTTCGGCGCGAGGATTGGGCTGTTGAGGGTTTTGAGTTGCCAGGACAGTCGCTGAGAGCTTTTATTAATGATGGCGCAGATATATCTGACCGCGCGGCTTTTGTCGAGATGGGGTCCATGAGGACATTGATTACAGAGCGCTATAAAATTGTGGTGGATGCCTCGGGTATTGGACATAATGCGCTGGTGGATCTGGAAAATGATCCACGCGAGAAAGTAAATTTGTGGGATCATTCAGAGACGCGGAATGTAAAGGCCGATCTTTTGACGCGCTTAATGCGGGAGAGTATTCGCTGTACGCGTATGGATAATCCCAGAATTACACGATCTGCATGAACGAAAGGAGATGCTATGGCAGACAGACCAAATGTTGTTGTATTTTTTACGGATCAACAGCGCTGGGATTGCATGGCAGCGCACGGCAATCCACTGGGTATTACACCCAATTTGGACCGCGCGGCTCAGCACGGGACACATGTTTATAATAGTTTTACATGTCAGCCTGTGTGCGGTCCGGCGCGTTCGTGTTTGCAAACGGGGATGTACGCGAGTGAGACGGGGGTGTATCGCAATGGGATTGGGCTGAATCCCGATCACAAGACGCTTGCACAGTGTTTTAATGATGCGGGGTATCACACGGGGTATATTGGGAAGTGGCATCTGGCGACGAGTGGGCGCGGTTTTGTGCCGGAAGAAGCGCGCGGCGGGTACCAGTACTGGCTCGCGGCCAATGCGCTGGAGAGCACATCGGATACGTATGATTGCGTTGTTTATGATAATGACAACCGAGAGGTGAAGTTGCCCGGTTATCGGGTAGATGCGCTGACCGATGCGGCGATTCGGTATGTGGATGAACGGCAGAATGACCCTTTTTTTCTGTTTATTTCATTTTTAGAACCCCATCATCAGAATCATCTGGACGATTATCCGCCGCCTGATGGGTACCGAGAGATGTATGCTGGGCGATGGACACCGCCTGATCTGGCGGCGTTGCCCACGCATCCTTCTGCCGAAGGCGAATATCCCGGCGCGGTTCCCACGGGGGGGAGTGCGCAGCAGCATTTGGGTGGGTACTGGGGCATGATCAAGCGTTTGGATGAGGCTTATGGGCGATTGCTCGATGCGCTGAAGAGTTTGGGTTTGTTAGAGGATACAATTGTGTTGTTTACTTCTGATCACGCCTGCCATTTCCGCACGCGCAATCGGGAATACAAGCGTTCGTGTCACGAGAGTTCTATCCGCGTTCCAACGGTGTTGACGGGTGGCCCATTTACGGGAGGTGGCACATTGGGCGAGTTGGTGAGTTTGGTGGATTTGCCACCGACGTTATTGGATGGCGCTGGATTGGAGATTCCCGATCAGATGTCGGGGCGTTCCGCGCTTTCCATTTTGGGTGGTGGCGGCAAATCGCTCGCAGATCCATGGCCGGATGATGTGTTTGTGCAGATTTCAGAGAGTGGTATTGGCCGCTCCGTTCGCACAAAGCGATGGAAATACGCCGTCCACAGCGATGCAGTGCCGCCCGGTGCAGATGGTGCGGGAAGTTATGACGAGGCGTATCTCTACGATCTGGAGGCCGATCCTTACGAGTTGCGCAATTTGATTGGCTATGACAGCCACCGTCCCGTTGCAGACCGAATGAAGGCGCGGTTGCTCGGGTATATTCGGGATGTTGAAGGGTATGTGCCCGAGATTGTGGATGCGAGAGAACGGCGGCAAGGTGGTCAACGGCGGGTGTCTGATGCCGAGGTTGAGATGTGAAAGGTGAAAGGTGATAAAAATGTACATTCAAGATCAGGTTCATTACAATGATTTGGGCGATGAGATTTTGAGCTTTTATCGCGCAATTAGCGTGGATTCGATTCATCTCGAATTGCGGGGTGGTCGCCCGCCCGCAAAATCGGCCAAACGCAGTGGTACGGGCGTGGCGAATACGGCTCTGGCACAGCGGATTCGCGCGGGAGAGGATTGTACGGAGGAATTTGAGAAGGCGCGGGAGTTGGTGGCGTCCCATGGTATGAAGTTGAATAATATTTTTATGCCGTGTTGGGAAGAGATTGCGCTGGCTATGGAAGATCGGGATGAAAAGATCGGATTCTGGTGTCAGATGCTGGAGTCGCTGGGCAAGGCGGGGATTCCGTGTTTGGGCTGGAATTTCAAGCCGATGGGGAATTTTCGGACGCCTTCAGATACGGGTCGCGGTGGGGTGAGATATAGTACGTTTGACTACGAATATTTTAGTCAGAATCGTCCAGAACAATACCATTCTCCTGTTTCAGAAGAGACGATGTGGGCAAATATGGAGACGTTTTTACAGGCGGTGATTCCCGTTGCAGAGAAAGCGGGGGTGCGTATGGCACTGCATCCCGATGATCCGCCGATTCCAGAGCCTCTGGGTGGTATTGCGCAGATTTGTTCTTCGCTGGCGCAGTTCAGGCGCACCCTTTTTGAGATTGCGCCAGGCGAGCACAATGGCATGTTATTTTGCCAGGGTTGTATGACGGAGTTGCTCGGTCAGGGCGTTTATGATGCGATTGCCGAAATGGCTTCTAAGAACAAAATTGTGTGGGTGCATTTCCGCAATGTGAGGGGGCAGTTGCCGCGGTTTGTGGAAGTTTTTATGGATGAGGGTGATGTTGATATGAAGCGCGCGATGGAGGTTTATCGCGATAATGGGTTCAATGGTCCCTATATGATGGATCATACGCCGAGCTTTGCCCATTCTGCACATACGCAATTGCACGGCAAAGCGTATGCGATTGGGTATATCCGCGCGTTGATTGATGAGGTTTATGGTTAATTGCAAATTTTGGAGTTGACGATGTGAGATAGCGTAACTATTCTATGCGTGCGAATTTTCTATACGTTTTATCGAAAGGAAAATTATGTTTGGATTTTTGAAGCGGTATATGCATTGGTTGCACACGCGGTGGCCTTCGGGCACGGTGGAGAAGTTGCCCGAGATGAATGAGGATGGGTCAACGGCGGTGTCGGGGTTGTACATTGTGGGGGATTTGACGGGGATTCCGCTGTTGAAGTTTTCGTCGGATACGGGGGCGCGGGCGGTGCAGACGATTGTGGATGATGCGGGGTTTGAGAGGCGAACGCAAAGGGACGAGGTGCGCGATCTGGTGATTATTGGTGGGGGTGTGTCGGGTATGGCGGCGGGTATTGAGGCGCAAAAGCGGGGGCTGGATTTTGTGCTGTTGGAGGCGGCGGAGCGGTTTTCTACGGTGGTGAATTTTCCAAAGGCCAAACCGATTTACACGTATCCGACGGATATGGTTCCCGCAGGTGAGTTGCAGTTTTCGGATCGGGCAGATGTGAAGGAGCGGTTGTTGGAGGAATTGGAAGAGCGAACTGTGGATATTGAACCGGTGTTTGCGCGCGCAGAGTGTGTGCAGCGGGAGGGGGATGTGTTGCGGGTGGTGATTCCCGAGGGCGAGGACTTGCTGGCGCATCGGGTGATTGTGGCGATTGGACGGTCGGGCAATTTTAGAAAGTTAAATGTGCCGGGCGAGGATCTGGATAAGGTGATGAATCGGTTGCACGATCCAAAGGATTATGCGGACCAGGATGTGCTCGTGGTAGGTGGCGGTGATAGTGCGCTGGAGACCGCGATTGCTATTGCCGAGTGTGGTGGGCGGGTGACGCTGTCGTATCGACGTGCGGAATTGAGTCGTCCCAAGCCCGAGAATGTGGAGAAGATTGACGTGCTTTTGGGTGGGGAACACTTGCGGATGGCACTGGCGAGCGAGGTGCAGACTATTGATGAGAAAGAGGTGGTGCTTTCAACGGGTGAGGGGGATGAGGCTGTGCCCAATGATGCGGTGTTTGCTATGATTGGGCGCGAGGCACCGCTGGATTTTTTCAGGCGGTCAGGCGTGCCGATTAGAGGGGAATGGCGCGTGGGCACATGGGTGTCTTTTGGGTTGATTATGCTGGCCTGTGTGTTTGTGTATCACTGGAAGACGGGGGCGGGTATTCCGATTTACGAGTGGTTTAAGGGGGCAGAGCTGTTTCCGTTTAATTTGACGCCTGCAGAGGATAAGTCGGGTCTTTTCGGGACGGTTTGGACGTCGATGACGCAGCCGGGCTTTTATTATTCGTTGGCTTATTGTGCGTGTGTGGTGGGGTTTGGGATTCGCAGGATTAAGCGGCGGCAGACGCCTTATGTGACGGTGCAGACGGCGACGCTGATGGTTATTCAGTGTATTCCCCTGTTTTTGTTGCCTTATTTTTTCTTGCCGTGGCTGGGGCATAATGGGTGGTTTTCCGATGGTGCTTTTTTCAAGCCTGTGGCGGATGCGTTGTTTCCGGCGACGGAGTGGGATGCACACGGGCGGGAATACTGGCGGAGTTTGGGCTTTATTCTGGCGTGGCCGCTGTTTTTTTGGAATGTGTTTACGAGTCAGCCGCTGGGGTGGTGGTTGGGCATTAGTCTGGTGCAGACATTTGTGGTGATTCCATTGATTATCTGGCGCTGGGGCAAGGGGGCTTATTGCGGGTGGATTTGTTCGTGTGGGGCACTGGCAGAGACGATGGGGGATATGCACCGGCAGAAGATGCCGCACGGTCCGGTTTGGAATCGGATGAATATGGTAGGGCAGGTGATTTTGGTTCTGGCTTTTGTGCTTTTGGCGTTGCGGATTGCGGGCTGGTTGTTGCCTTATGACCACTGGGTGAATGCGGGATATATGGGGCTGTTTATGGGGAAGGATGTGAACTGGGGCGGTTTGGTGTTTCCGCTGACGTTTTTGAATTATCAGTGGTTTGTGGATTTGTTTTTGGCGGGTATTATTGGGGTGGGTTTTTACTGGCATTTTAGCGGGCGGATGTGGTGTCGGTTTGCGTGTCCCTTAGCTGCTCTGATGCATATTTATGCGCGGTTTTCGCGGTTCCGGATTTTTGCGGATAAGAAGAAGTGCATTTCGTGCAGTGTGTGTACGTCGGTGTGCCACCAGGGTATTGATGTGATGAGTTTTGCGAATAAGGGTTTGCCTATGGAAGACCCGGAGTGCGTGCGGTGTTCGGCATGTGTGCAGAGTTGTCCGACGGGTGTGTTGACGTTTGGACAGATTGATCCTGCGACCGGGCAGATCGCCAGGGTAGATGGGTTGGCGGCGTCGCGGGTGGTGATGGCAGAGGAGTCATATGGTAGTTAATAGAGCCGGGGCTAATTTTTACAGGAGGATGTAATGTCGAGAGTTATACGCTTGTTGTGTTTGGGGCTGGTGTCGTCGCTTGTGATGGCGGATACGAGTTTTGCCGATAAGTACCAGATTGATCGGGCGCATTCGTCGGTCGGGTTTTCGATTCGGCACTTTGTGAGCCGTACGGCGGGCAGATTTAATCAGTTTAATGGGATGGTTGATTACGATCCGGCCGCGCCCGAAAAGACGATGATTGAAACGACGATCCAGACGCGGAGTATCGATACGGGGAATGAGCGTCGCGACACTCATTTGCGCGGTGCAGATTTTTTTCAGGTGGAGACTTATCCGACGATTATGTTTAAGAGCACGTCGGCAAAAATGGATGGTGAAAAAATTCTGGTGACGGGTGATTTGACTATACACGGCGTGACGAGGAGCGTTACGTTGCCGGTGACGGTACTCGGTGTTGGCACGCATCCGCAGCGCAATACACCTCTGGCTGGTTTTGAGACTGAGTTGACGTTGTTGTGTTCGGATTTTGGCGTGAATAGCTGGGCGAATTTTGCCAATGTGCTGGGGGATGAGGTGCGCGTGAGTATTACGATTGAAGCGGGTCCGCCCAGACAGCCTCAGGGTCAGCAGGGCCGTCGCGGTGGTGAAGGTGGTCGTGGTGGCGGGCGCGGTGGTGGTGGGAATTGAGTAGGGGACGGTCCCTGTGCCGTCCCGTGTGTTATCGCTACAAAAAGAATCCCATCCTGAACACAGGATGGGATTCTTTCTTTTATAATTTTTCCATTGCTTTACATCTCGGTGATAGCAACTCTTTTTCGAAATGTGTCGAGGTCAATTTTTTGGCTGGCATAAGTGTCAATGTCGCGTTTGGCCACGCGGAAAAGGATGCGATCGGGACGTTTAATTTCGGGTGGTTTGTCTTTTTTCATACGCATGAGACGCGTGATTTTATGGTCGCTGTCTTTGATGAGGTTGGCGTGAACGATGATAGATTCCTCTGGCGAGAGGTCTCGCAGGGTGGGACCGTAGTCGGCGAGGGTTTCAATAACTGAGGTCTTGAGTGCGTCGAGTCCGTCATCTCGGTCGGGGTCGGATTCTTGTTTGTACCAATCGTACCCAAATAGATTGTCCTTTTGTGAGACGAAAAAGAGCGTGCCGATGCCTTTTTGGTAGAAGCCCGCGCTTTTGGTGCCGCTCAAAAATCGGAGATCCGTATCGTTTTTGAGTGTGTTGGACAAAATGTCGGCCATGATGTCGATTCTTTTATCGCGCGAGGGCTGTGGTTCGTGCTCGCGGAAGGTGATTCTATTTTGGAAAGTTTGTTCGTCAATTTTGCCCCGGTTATACGCTTCAATGTCGCGTTTGGTGGTGGTGGCTTCGAGGAGGATGCGCCTGGTATTGGCTACAATTTTGAATGCCATGTTTTTGGAAGTTTCCGATTTTTTTTCGAAAGTCTCTATCTGTTTTCCAAAGCCTTCCTGTGTTTTTTTCAAATGCAAGAGAATGGTTACGCGATCGTCATCTTTGAGTTGTCCAATGGTATTTCCATAGATGCTTAAAAATTCGGTGATTTGTTTTTTAATGGCTTCATTTTGCTCTTTTTTTTCATTTTGAGAGGCTTCTGGTTTCTTTCCGGTCACAAAAAATTCCAGGATTTCTTCCTCTTCATTTTCACCGCTTTTGTCGCTTTTCTTCTCAATGTGCCAAACTTTGTCGCCTCTCTTCATTTGCAAAATGGCAACGTTTTCGGCACCAATCGTATGCATCCGAAGCATATTGCCTTCACTGTCTTTTGTCCCGCTGCTGGCAATGAGCAAGACGCCGTGCTTTTCGACATAAAGACCGGTGGTAGAGCCTTTTTCCATGTCGAGGAACTGGTCGAGTATGCCTTCCTGAATGGCGAGGTCGCGTTTCATGCGTTTCCAGTCCATGTCGGCGAGGGCTGAAGTACAAAAGGCAAAGAGGCCTATTCCCGCAAAGAGGATGGTTTGCGCGGTTTTTGTCTTGATATGTCTCATTTTGATTTCTCCTTTTAGCGTTGTGCCTGCGCGGGATGACGCGAGATAAATATAGAATTGATATTGTCATCGGGTCTCAGAAGCAGGTCGCTTGTGGTGTAGGTGGCTTTGTCAGCCGGGCGCAGGAGCAAGTCGCGGGTGTTGGATTTGTAGCGAAATGTATAGCGTTCCGGAATAAGGCTTCTCCAATGCAAGGTATCGAGTTGCACCTTGTATAAGGAATCGAGTTGTACGGTATAGGGTGCCGATATTGTATCAGGTTGCGCGGTTTTTACCCGTGTGTCCGATGCGTAAATATTCCAGACCAGAGATAGCAAGATCGGCGCTGTCATCAGTACTGTGAGTTTTCCGATTTTGCGCTTCATGGGGTTTTTCCTCTTGTGGGAATCGTGCGGTATGGTCGGTTATCTACAGGTACCTCGTAAACTTCAACTGCGTCATCATAGAGGAATAGCTGTTTTTTGACAGAGATCATCTGTTGCAGGATATGGTCGTAGCGGGTTTCCTGTGTATTGTAGAGGATTTGCAACCCGCGGTCAATGCGCAGGAGGTCCTGTTGGCGCTGGGTTTGGAGTTCGCCTACGAGGCGGGTGAAGGTGCTGTTGACTTCATCGCGCTGTTGGTTTTGCGATGTTTGGACGAGGCGATTGGTGTAGTCGATCAAGTTTTGTTGATGGGCGATAAATTCACCGAGGGTGATGGGGGTGTCTAATGAGGAGACTTCAGTGGTGTCGGCAATGGCAATCCGTTCAGGGGGATCGCTGGATCGCAGGCCAATGGCGGCGTGGAATGCGCCGTCTCGAATGGCAAATTCGATATTGAGAAAGGTGAAGATGAGGATTGCGGCAATGGCGATTCCCGCGGCTGCCCAGGTTTTGGATAATCTCGTGGGAAGCAGGTTTTGCCAGAGGGGTTGGTGCTCCTGTACGAAGACGAGGTCCAGGTTGGGTTGTTCGTCGCTCCAGGCGTTGAGGATGCGGGATGTGCTGCCCAGTTCTTCAAGGGTTTGGCTGCATGAAGAGCAGGTTTCGATGTGGACTTTGAGGCGTTCACGCGATTCTGGATGGATGTCTTCGTCGTAGAGGTAGGCGACTATTTGTCCGCGGGTGATGTCACAGTTCATAACGCACCATGTCCTCGCTGATGTGCCAGCGGTCAAAGATTTTTTTGAGGGCAGAGAGGCCGTAATACATTCTGGATTTGACCGTGTTGATCGGCACTTTAAGTGTTTCGGATATTTCGGTGAATTTTAGTCCCTGATATTCTTTCATGATGATGACCACGCGCTGTTCTTCGGGCAGATTTTGCAGTGCGCGGTTGAGCAGGTCCCGAACGCTTTGTTCGTGTATCAGCGCGTCTGGGGGAGATGATGTGTCTGCAATAGGGGTGGCGAGTGTGTCGAGGGAGACGAGGCTGCGACGGCGACCAGCGTCTCGGCAGGCGTTGAGCGCGATTTGATAGATCCACGAGGTGAATTTGTCGGGGTCGCGCAAACGCCGCATACTTTTGTACGCGCGAATAAAGGTTTGTTGGCACAGGTCGCGTGCGTCGTCTCGATTGCCCACATAGCGCAGGACAAAGTTGTAGATCGGACACTCCCAGCGTTTGACGAGGGTGTTAAAGGCCGCGATTTGCCCGGCTCGGAACTGGGCAATTAATTCCGCATCGTTCATTCAGTGGACCTATTTTGGGGTTCTGTGTATATATTCACCCTTCAAGACGTTTGGTTGAGGCGAAAAGTTTTAATGGTGGTTAAAATTTTTCATATTTTGAAGAAAGGTTTTGTTTGTCATTCCGTTGAGGTGTCGTAGGGGACGGTCCCCGTGCCGTCCCGTTTGTCATCGCGGCATGGTGTTAGCCGCGATCTCAGTTTAACAGGAGTATTATATGCAAATTCTAATTCTATTCATAATTTTTACGAGCACAGCGAGTTTGGCGAGTGCCGGTGAATTGAAGAACTATTTATACGATATGGGTGCTGCAGATTCAAAGGTGGCATCGGGCTATACACGGGTGACGTCAGGTGATGTCTATACGGCCGAGCGCGGGTATGGGTTTACCACGCGGGTTTCCAGTGCGTTTGAAGTCGCGGAGGCGTTTTCCCGGTTTGGCGCATTGTTGATGGATG
Organism: Candidatus Latescibacterota bacterium; assembly: GCA_965262145.1. GTDB lineage: Bacteria > Latescibacterota > UBA2968 > UBA2968 > UBA2968 > VXRD01. The sequence continues at coordinate 5,903,078 of OZ253501.1, read as the reverse complement.
GGGTTGGTGGGCGTTATGGGCGTCGGGACTATGCGCGAGAGGGTCTGGTGTTTCGGGTGGATGTGCCAGCGGGGTATTATATGGCTGAAGTCGGTGTGCCCGATGGCCCGGATGCGCGGTCGCTACAGGTTTATGTGAATGGCGTTTTTGCGGCGCGTACCCAGGATAGTCCCATGCATCGGTGGGATCAAACACCACCGGCACTGTTGCGTTTTCCGGTGACTGTGTCGGGAGATTCTGTGCTGATTCGCATTGAGGGTGTGGGCAGTGGCAAGCTCTATGAGGCGCAGCGGGTGGGGCTGATGTCCGTGGCATTGCGCCCCAGATATCCCCATGTGTTTCAATGGGTGGGTGGCCGTTTAGAGTCGGTTGATCCGGATGTTGTATTAACACCTGATTTGCAACAGGGGCTTGCCAGCTATTATCGCGGAGATTTTGAGGGTGCAGCATCGGCATTTCGAAACGCGAACACTGCACCTTGAAGGAGCAGAAGATGCTCCGGTCTGGGCGGCCAAACAGCGCGAAGCGCTCAAGCGACTGCTCGATGTGATTCATTACTGGACGGATGAGCGGCAGGCTGAAAACGGCGAGATGGGGGGGCATTATGAAGACGATTGCGAAATGTTTCGGCATTGGCAGCCCGCTCTTTTTGCAGCAGATGATGCTCGCGCAATCAGAGCAATACGGCGTATGGCCGATGGTGTTTGGAATAGCGATTTGATTGCGGATGGGTACAGCAAGCGCGCGTATGATGTGGAGCATTCTTCAGAGCTGATTTCCGATACGCATCCGATTCTTCTGGCGGCGGAATACGGGAATCCGGAGTATGTGGAACGCGCGATGGCAACGGCGCGGGTGATGCGCGATGTTTGGGTGGGTAAGACCGAGCGGGGCAATTTGCATTTTAAGTCGATGCGCATTGGGGCGCACGAGGTGGATGAACGGGCACCGTATAATGTGGATTTGCCGTATAACGCGCGGGCGGTGAAACCGATTCGCTGGTTGGCCTGGTACAATCGACATCCAGAGGCTGTGCGTCTGATTTCGGAGTGGGGAAAAAGCTGGATTGATGCGATCAGTAGGGAGGCAGATGGAAAGCCCGCGGGGGTGATTCCGGCGGCGATTACGTTTCCGGAAAATAAGCTGAATGGTCCGGGTGATACGTGGTATGATACGGGTATGGGATGGCTCTATTCTTTTCCGAGTGCTTCGGGGATGATTTACGATCACCTTTTGTCTGTTTGGTGGATTACGGGAGACGAGGCTTTTTTGCAACCGCACCGCGATGGGCTGGCGATTCTTGAAAATCTGGATGATCTGCCCGCCGATGCCGAGGTCGGTTCTCGCGCATGGGCTTTGCGCCGGGTGCTGAGTCCGGGACGCTTCTCAAGCTATCGGTTGCTTACGGGTGATGCGCGATACGATGCGCTGTTTCGAGAGGGTGGGTCAAGTTATTTGCGCTGGCGATTGACGGGAGATGTGTCGTATCTCGTTTCGGGTTGTGAGAGTAGTATTAATAGTATGCGGATTAACCGCCCGTTTCTGACTTCAGAAATTTATTTTACGGATCGCGTGTTTGTGCGCGGGGCTGAGCATTTGCTGGCGATGTACACAGGTGATGTGACCCGGGCGGGAGATTTTCCGAGTTTTGCCGTGACGTGGAAGAATACGGGTGCTGATTTTGCCGCGCTGGTGACAGAGAGCACCGATGAAGCGCTCAGTGTGTTGGTCTATAATTTTGAGGCCGAGAGGACAGTGGGCATGCATCTGTGGCGTTTGAAGGATGGGGTTTATTCGGTTGTCGGCAAAGGGACGGGGCAGGCAGATGTTTTTCGGCGAGATGGCGTGCGTATCCGACGGGGGACGGAGGTTGAGGTCGATTTGCCCGCACGGCAGTTGACGCGGATTTCGATTGATCTTACAGGTGAGGTTCAAAAGGTAGCTGATTATTTGCCAGATGCTGGGATTTCCGCGCGCGATGTGGTGGTGGATGGCGATAGTGTACGGGTTACGGTGCATAATATTGGCACCGTAGATGTTGAAAATTTAACGGTTGCTTTGTACGATGGTGAAAACGCGCTCGGCCGTATGCAAATTCAGAATTTGGAAGCTCCTCAGGATCTGCTGCCGAGAACACAGCAGGTCGCGTTTTCCATTGGCTCTGATATGCCGGATTCCATTGCAGTGGTTCTCGATCCCGAGGAGAAGTTGGAAGAGATTACGCGCGTGAATAATCGGGTGAGGGTGAATGTGAAATAGAAGGTTCTGGTTGTCATCGCGTTGAGGTGTTGTAGGGGACGGTCCCCGTGCCGTCCCGTACGTCATCGCGGCGTGCTGTTAGCCGCGATCCAGAAGGTTTTGTTTGTCATTACGCCAGTAATCTAAAAAAAAAGAAAATTCAGGGACAATTATGTCTTTAAACCAGTTTGATTTTTTTGGTTTTGCTCACATCGCTGTGATGGGCGTCATACTCGCCGTGCCGATTATTTTAACATTTGTTGTCAGATGGCTCAATTCGGCGAGGGCGACTCGGGCTATCTGCAATGGGTTTGCGGGGGTGATCGCGCTCAATGAGGTGCTGAATTGGAGCTATCGCATAGCGACGGTTGGGGTACACGAGTTCGTGCGGGAGTATATGCCGTTGCATGTTTGCGGTATTACTGTTTTTGCAGTTGTCGTTACGCTCGTTTTCCGGCGGCAGACGGCTTACGAGATTGCCTATTTCTGGGGGCTTGTCGGCGCGACGAATGCGGTTGTTACGCCTCAGCTTGAGATCGGCTATCCGCAGTATCGCTTTTTTCAATATTTTATCGCGCATGGCGGTATTGTGGCTGCTGCGCTGTTCGCTACGTGGGGCCTGGGCATGCGACCAACAGGCAGATCGGTTTTGCGCGTTTTTGTTTTGCTCAATGTTCTGGCTGTTGTTTTGATTGGCGTCAATTTGATGCTGGGGAGCAATTATATGTTCCTCTGCCAATCACCCCTTACAAAATCGCCTTTTTTCTTTGCGCCCTGGCCGTGGTATCTCTTATTCCTTGATGGTATAGCGCTGGTGTTATTTTACGTGCTTTTTATTCCATTTAAGATTCGGCGAAAATCTAACAAGCCGTGATTTTCTTGGTATATTTATGGCATCTTCCAAAATTATAGACAGGCGTTAGCTCTTAAAAATAGGAGTAAATAAGACATGGTTTATCCCGATAAGAATGCCATTAGAAGAAGCGGCCTCACGATTTATGACCGTATTCCCGCAGGGAGACCAGATCTATATATCGCAAGCAAGAAGCTCGAAGAAATGCTGGAAGAAAGTCTCGTTGGCATTTCCCTCATTGGCCTTGCGTTACGGACCAGATCAAAAGTCGTTAAGACTGAAGTATGCAAAGCAATAGGTTATCCAGTACCTGGATCTTTCAAGAGGACACAGCCGAGGTTCCCGGGACAGAACTTTGATGTATATATTCAGAAGTCGAATAACCTGCAGATTTGGAATGAGGAACTGGATGCATCGCGCAGGTATGTCATCGTGCGGGTAGATGAGGACAATCGGGTAGGAAATGTCAGGGTGATTTCCGGTGCAGAACTCGCGAGAATGGACAGGACGGGTACATTAACTCAAAAATACCAGGCTACTCTCGATGTTGGAGCCGAGGCATGTGAATTGGTATCAAAGGAGGATGCAATACCAGCGGAACTCATTGGGCAGGAATCGTCAGCGCGTCTAATTGATCCGACAGAAGATCCTTCATTGCGTTCGCTTATTTCTATTCAAACACTCTTTGGAATTCTAAAATGCACGATTGGGATGGAAATTGACTACGTGGGAATGGATCAAGAGAGAAATCGCGGATCACTACTGCACGAGATTGTCACTAAGCTGTTGGGCTATCCTGAATATGCAGACAAAGGCACGTTCCCGGACATTCCACATCAACTTTTGGAAATTAAACTCCAGACCTCTCGGACTATAGATTTGGGTCTTGTGACGCCCGACGGCTTACAGGCACTTGACTATCCAGCGATGGATGGAAATACCGTTCTTCGGCACTGTGATGTTAGATATGCACTGTTTTATGGCGAATTGACTGGAAATCGCGTAAGAATTACGAACTTTTACTTGACTACCGGAAGAGACTTCTTTTTAAGATTTAGACGTTTTGAAGGCAAAGTTTTGAACAAAAAACTTCAAATACCGCTACCTTCAGAGTTCTTTATCTGAAAAGCCAAATGCTTTCCAAACCAATTTGTCAATTGTGTGAATAAGTTCTGTTTTTTTGTCAGATGTGCATTCAAAAGCCTGTTTTGACATTTTGATAAGTTGGATTGCTGGTGCCGAATCTATTCTCGGGAGAGGAAACTGCTCAACATATTGAGTCATGAATCGTCTTCTTCCGGCATATAATTTATTGTTGAAACTCCGGTCATAAAAGCACTCTATAAAAGAGGAGTTGCCTACAGCAAGAGCCAGATAGGTAAGTTCGTTTTCTTCAGAGCATGAAATCCAATAGCAGTCTCCGTTTACCACGGTGCCGTCCAGGTCCAGCCAAAATGTTGGATGTTCAACTATATCCCGAAAAACGATTTTGGCTTTTTCCCAGGCTTTTGGGTCTTGAGGTACCCATATTTCGTACCATTCTCTTCCTGCCTCAATGACATACTTTCTGCTCTCAAGCTGATTTCTGTGTTCTTCGAGATAGGCTTTCGATTTTGGGTAACTCGCCAAGTTGACGGCACAACGCTTTCCTTCAAGAATGGTGTGAGGATAAAGAATCTTGCTTTTGGGAGGCTCTGACCTGTACGGATTTCCGATGTGATGGGTTGTCAAATCTTTTAGCAACTCTGGTCGTTTATCCAAAGGCATGTCATCCCAATCTGATCTTATGAATACGCGATCAGCGGTTGTTTTAACGCCCACTCTGATTTTGCCAAGATCTTTGAATGTGGCGGCGGTGTTTCTGCGAACTCTATTTAGCCATTCTCTACTTTCCTTTGTAGTGATTCGCCAAATGTCCTCTGGTCTTCGCCCTGAATCCAACTCTCCCTTCAAAACCCTGAAGTATCCGTTAGATTTTGTTTTGACATACCCGCTGCGTCGAAGGGCTTTGATTGGACTCTCGCAATTGCGCGCTCTTTTGACGGGATCAGAAGCGTAAATTGAAGTGAATTTGGCAGTAATTGATGGCTTTCCAGAGGTTTTTGGTTTTAGCATCAGGACCGCTGGAAGCACAGCCGCCTCAAAAAGTTTTGTGTCGCCAAGATCCCAAATATGTTCGACCTCATACATTTCTTTAATTCTGGCTCTTACAGTTTCCCCAGATCTGGTCGTCATGAATCGATTAGATACGATTATTCCGAGAATGCCCTCTGGATGAATATATTGGGCTATCGCAACAATGAATGCATAATAGAGATCCACCCTTCCTGCCAATCCGAATTGACGAGCTATGTCCTGGGACTTTTTTGCCCCCATTACCTGGGTTCTCACATAAGGTGGATTTGAGATTACGAGATCGAATTGCTCTGGTCGTCGGCTTTGGAAAAGGTCAGACTGGGAGAAACAGCCCGCTGATTGAGCGAGGAAGTCCCGATTGTGGAACTTAATAGCAACTTTTGGAAACTGGCCCTTTATTCTTTTTTTTGCGGCAAGCATCTCGGACTGATTGGTTTCGTATCCGCTTACGGATAGATTCACATCTATTTCTTGTAAATTTTTCAGAACGGCAAGTAATAATTCACCGTCACCGAGAGCGGGATCGAATACGTTGATGTTGCGTATGTTCTCTGGCGGTTTCCACAATTTCAGCATTTCTTTTGCAACGAATGCAGCCAGAGCAGGAGGCGTGTAATGCGATCCGGTTGATTTCTGTTCTGAATTAGCGCTTGTCATTATTTCCTCATCGCACGGTCAGGTTATATTCTGTGCAGATCATACTAAACGTTTGAGCACTCGTCAATATCAAAATCGTTCGCTATATGCTAAAATTCACAGCAACTCTTGCAGAGAAAGTCATACGACTTAAATTTACTAAAGTTTTGTATTTTGATTTTTGTAATTTATTTTTATATTATAACAAACGTATGTATTTACGCATACGCCAATCTGCTAATACCAATAAGAGAGTTCGTCTCTTTCTGCGACCAGCACAACGAGCACTGTGCCTATCGAGCTGAATCTCTTTGAGCAAGGCATCAATTCGCTGACAATTGCAGACGTGTGACGTTTCTCTTGCATTGCTGAGGTCTGTTTGTATCTTGAAAAATGCAATCGTATGTATAATTGAACTGAGATGACTCGGTCACTTTTGAAGTCACACATCACGTATATTTTTTAAAAAGGTATTGTAATGATTAGTCCTGACCAATATCCGAAATTTCGTCTCTCCACGCTCAGTATCACCGGTTTGCTGAGCCTTCTGCTCTTGATTTCTCCCTTGTCCCTTTTTTCACAGGATAACAGCCCACCTTCTCCGGACTTTGACGGCAATGGAACTGTGGATATTCCCGATTTTTTGATCTTTGTCGATTTGTTCGGGTCAAAGGAAGGTGAAGAGAAATATGATGCAAAATACGATCTGGATGGCGATGGCGAGATAGGGATTCCCGATTTTCTGATCTTTATAGATAGCTTTGGTAAAGAGGTGAACCGCGTGCCGGTCTTCACATCAGAACCTCCCGTGATGCGCTCCGTGGATGAGAGCACGCCATCCGGACAGCCCATAGGCGACCCCATCTCTGCGACCGATGGCGATGGCGATATCCTTACATATCGTCTCAGCGGTGCCGATGCCGATAATTTTGCCATTGATGCGAGCACAGGACAGATAACGGCACAAGGAACATACGACTTTGAGCAAAAGAGCAGCTATTCCGTGACGGTGATCGTCAGCGATGGGGAGGGTGGTAACGCGAGTCTTGAGGTGAATATTACCATCAATAACATTGAAGAACCGTCTGCGATAGTGCCCTCGAATGTGGTCGTGGAAGAGGGGGATAGCAAATTGACGGTGCGTTGGGATGCGGTGCCAGACGAGGAGGGCAAGCCGCCTATAACCGGTTATGAGGTGGGTCATCGGGAGCGTCCAGACCCATTCGATCCACCACGAGAAAATAGCAATGAATGGGCAGGTATTCAGGAGACGAGCAGTCGGTTGGAGACGAGTGTGACGATCACGGGTTTGCTCAACGGTCAGGCGTATTTGGTGAGCGTCCGCACACTTGTCGATGGGGGGATGAGTGAATGGTCCGCGCTTGTTTCAGGCATCCCGGTGATACCGGCAGCGGGACCAGTATTTCCGGGAAGCGGAGGAGGAGGAGGTACGCCACCTCCACCACCCCCACCATCACCTCCCCCACCACCGCCACCACAACAGCCGGTGAATCCACCGGTGGTAATTAACGACAACGATCCGCCACAGGTGACAATCTCGGCAGGTACTTCACCTGTGACGGAAGGGACGGCTGCGACATTTACGATTACAGCGGATCCTGCACCTGCAACAGCGCTGACGGTGAGTGTAAAGGTGACCGAGGATGGCGATGTCATCAGTGGTACAGCGCCCTCGACAGTGACCATAGATGCGAACAAGACCAGCGCTACGCTGACGGTAGCAACGAACAATGATGATGCAGATGAGTCCAATGGCGTGATAACCGCGGAAGTGGAGACCGGAACAGGCTATACAGTGGGCAGTACATCCTCGGCGAGTGTGACTGTTAATGACAACGATTCGCCACCAGTGGACAATTCACCAGATTTGGTGATTTATGCTATGGTTGTGTCCCACGGCCTTGACGTAATTTTGGATGAACCCTTTTCATTTAGGCTGGACGCGGGTGTCCAAAACAAAGGCAATGGTCCGTCGGCAGCTACGACGCTGCGCTACTACCGTTCAACGGATGCGACGTTTTCTAATGACGATACGCAAGTCGGTACGGACGCTGTGGATGGTCTTGCGGCTTCTGGCACCAGTACAGAGGTGATTGACTTAACCACCCAGCCGAGTGCTGGCACGTATTATATTGCCTGTGTCGATGCAGTTTCTGGAGAATCGAATACGGACAACAACTGCACCTCGATTCAAGTCGGCACTGCCCCGCCACCACCGCCACCACCACCTCCGACCCCACAGGTGACAATCTCTGCGGGTACCTCACCTGTGACTGAGGGCACGGCTGCGACGTTTACGATCACCGCGTCATCTGCGCCGACCTCTGCACTGACTGTGAATGTGGATGTCAGCGAGGATGGCGATGTCATAAGCGGTACAGCGCCCTCGACAGTGACCATCAACGCCAATAATACCACCGCCACACTGACGGTCAATACGGTAAATGATGATGCAGATGAATCTAATAGTGTGATAACCGCGGAAGTGGAGACCGGAACAGGCTATACGGTGGGCAGTACATCCTCGGCGAGCGTGACTGTTAATGACAACGACAATCCTGCGCCACCACCACCACCGCCGCCACCACAGGTGACAATCTCTGCGGGTACTACCCCTGTTACGGAAGGTACATCTGCGACCTTTACGATTACCGCATCCCCTGCACCGACCTCTGCGCTGACGGTGAATGTGACCGTCACCCAGACCGGCGATGTGATCAGTGGCGCACCGTCTTCGAGCGTCACTATCGGTACCACTGGTCAGATCACACTGACAGTCAATACGGTAAATGATGAAGCAGATGAGTCCAATAGTGTGGTAACCGCGGAAGTTCAAAGCGGAACGGGCTATACAGTGGGCAGTACTTCCTCGGCGAGTGTAACGGTTGAGGATAACGACGATTCGCCACCAGTGGACAATTCACCAGACCTGACGTTTATTGCTCTTGTCGTGACCCGCAGCCCCTTCCTAGAAGATTTGAGTGTACCCTTTGCATTTAAGCTAACCACGACTGTCGAAAACGAGGGTAATGGTCCGTCGGCAGCTACGACGTTGCGCTATTACCGTTCAACGGATGCGACGTATTCTACTGACGATACGCAAGTCGGTACGGACGACGTGGATGGCCTTGCGGCTTCTGGCACCAGTCGTGAAGAGATCAATTTGACCACCCAGCCGAGTGATGGCACGTATTATATTGCGTGTATCGATGCGGTTGCTGGAGAATCCAATACCGAAAATAACTGCCACTGGATTCAAGTCGGCACTGCCCCGAGCAATTAAGGTACAGTCAACACGCTTGTCGTTGACAAGCACTTGAGCACAGGAACTCATGATTAACGATGAGCCGCTGACAGTGTGTAGCGGCGCTGGTGATATTTATCGCCAGTGCCGCCTTTTTTTAGTGAATGAATTGAGAAGGCCGCTCCGTTGTCGATATACAAAAAGCCACGCTCAACTTTGAGCATGGCTTTAGAACAAGACTAATCCCCGCTAAATTTGCCAAGATGCTTCACTCGCAACAACATAAATGACCGGGGCTGTATCCAAATACAGTCGCATGATCAATCAATTCCAACTATCGCGTTCAGCTTGCAAATATATATCTACTTGCTCGCGCACTGGAGGTGTGTGACCACGGGCATTTTGTTTTTTATGAATATCTGAAAGCACATCGAGCACAGGACGTTTTGAGATTTCTTCCAAAGACTTGACGACAACGCGCACCTTGCCTTTTGGTATTGGAATTTCCTGATTCAGTGTTACTGTGCGGCCATCAACCAGTGTTCCAGTTGCTGTATATGTATCAGCCATAGCATTTGTTCCTCATCATGTAATCCAAAGCACACATCAACGATTTGGAATATACTCAAAGTTATGTTGAAATGCAATTCAATGCAAGACGCGAAGAACATCACTGTGCAACTCAGCGCGTCATATTTGACTCGCACAGTAAGCCAATGCAGGGTCACGGACGAAAAATTGAGTATGATTGACCAATACGCAAAATGTCTGATTCTCCTGATACTTTTGGGCGCGAGTGCGTGTTTTGCGGCAACGCCTTTTACACCTCGTCATCCGGATCCCGTGCATGAGTCTTGGCGCTGGCGATCTTTTTTAGAATTGAAGGGGCAGAGGGTGTCGTGTTTGGCGCAGGATGGGGATGGCAATTTTTTATTTGGAACGGATGATGGTATTTATCGCTACGACGGAATGAGTTGGCATCTCTTTCCGTTTGATGAGGGGATGGAGGGGGCGCAGATCAACACGCTTTATGTCGCTCGGGACGGAAGTGTTTATGTGGGGTCTGACCGGGGTGTTAGTCGGTTCGTGAACGGGATATGGGAACGGGTATTTCCATCTGAGGGAGAATGGAATACCTATGATTTGATAGAAGCACAGGATGGGAGTTTGTGGGCGGGTACGGAATGGGGCGCGCTCAGGTTGACGGCAGAGGGGGCAATGCTGTATGTAGCTGCGGAAGATACTATGGGTATTCGGCAGCGTGTGTCTGATGCTGTCACTTTTGTTGCGGTTCCAGATCGGGTCTTGCACAATCGGAGGTTGATGGTCTATAGTCTGTGTGAAGCTCCCAACGGAGCGATTTGGTTTGGGGGGTACGATGGCGATCTTATTCGGTTTGATTTTGGATCAGACGAGCGCAGTGCCTGGCGGCGTTTCGATGGGGAAGATGGGATCGATCAGGGCGCGAAGCCCAATATGTGTGTGACAAAGGATGGCACTGTTTGGGTTGTGTATGGCGAGAATAGCAAAAGCGCTAATCGGTTTGATGGCGAGAAGTGGGCTTCTCTTGAGGTTGGTGATGTTAGCGGTGGTCACGATTATACATCGGTCTTGGAAAGCCGCGATGGGACGCTCTGGATTGGTGGTAGCCGTCTGATTGCCTATAAGGACGGTGTGTGGCGCGTCTATGATCCCAAAGATATTGTGTCTTTGCCTTCGCACTGCACGGAACTTTACGAAGCAGGGGATGGCGCGCTGTGGATTATTGGCCGTGGACAAGAAGCTGTGCGTTTGGATCTGAGTGAGAACCACTATCAGACTTATGACGGACTCATTTTTCAGTGTGATACGTCCGATGGAGCACAGTGGTTTATCTCACGGGATAACGGCGTTGTGCGTTATGATGGGCAGGGGTGGACGCGGTTTGGTGTGGCGGATGGGTTGATGGATACGCCGAGCAGGTTTTTTGTGACCCGAAGTGGCGCGCTTTGGGCCTCGGGCAGCCATGGGCATGCCGCTGCTACAGCGCGGTTGAATGGTTCTGAATGGGTTTTGAAACGCCATCCCCAGCTTTCATGGGGCATTGATCCGCGCGGTGTTTACGAAGCATTTGATGGTAGCCTGTGGTTTGCCGCGGCCGTGGATTGGTGGCTATATGGCGATCGCAACTTTCTCGGTGGAGCCGTGGTCTTCGATGGGAAAAGCTGGCGGCATCACACCTATCCAGGCATGACGCGTTATGCTTACGGGATCGGGCAATCTTCGGATGGGATCTTGTGGTTTGGCGGAAAACTCTTCGGCTTTGATGGAGCGCGAGAGGTGCAATTTACAGGGCCAGGGGAGTTGACCAGAGACTTTATTGATGCTGTCTATACCACGCCACAGGGGGACCTCTATTTGGGTTCCCGAACTTATGGGGTATTTCGCCATGATGGGACAGCCTGGCAGCGATTCAGTTACGAAGATGGGCTGGCGGACAACAGGGTGGGAAGTGTTTTTCAGGGTCGGGATGGCGCGATCTGGGTGGGTACAGCAGAGGGTGTCAGCCGGTTTGATGGGTGTACATGGTTTCCCAATGCCTTGCCTTCAAAGCTCCCTCGCACGGAGTTTTATGATCCCATTCTTCAGTCTCGAGATGGGGTACTTTGGCTAAATTCTGTGTCTGGTGTAGATGCTTGGCTCAGACGGTCAGAACCGCGGGACGCCGCAGCTTCTTATACGTTGCGTACTATCCGATATGTGCCAGAGACAGATCCTCCGGATACCCGAATGACTATTGTTCCGGAAAAAGTCTCTGTGGATAAAAAGATAACGCTTTCCTGGACGGGGACAGATCTCTGGCGAAGTACATTGCGCGAAGATTTGCAATACGCCTATCGTTTGGACGGCGGGGAGTGGTCGCCTTATAGCGGAAACATGATCCGATCTTTTGAGGATCTGGACGTGGGGGCGCATCTGTTTGAAGTTAAGGCGCGCGATGTGGCGTTCAACGAAGACCCCACACCGGCTGCGATGCCGTTCAAAGTTGTTCCGCTGGTGTGGCGCCGCTCGTGGTTTATTGGGTTGATTCTGGGATTTGTGATCATTACGGGTTATCTAATTACGCGAATTATTGCCCGAGATCGGAGGTTGCTGCAAACGAATGAGGAGCTTCAGCAGACGATGGATGAGCGTGCGCGTTTGGACGATCAGCTTCAGAATCTGAGATATCTGTATCGCTTGCGGTCGGAACTCGATGGGGAGAGGTCACCTCGAGCCGTGATTCAGCGCGCAGGAGATATTATGATGTCTGTTTTGAATGCCAAGATTTGTGTCGTGTTCGATGGGCAGCAGTGGGAATTTGGAGATGAGATACAGGATGGGCAGAGAAGCTATACGCGGGCGATTTCTATTGTGGGAAAAGCGCGGGGAAGGTTGGAGCTTCACTGCGGGATTGAACTCACAGAGGGGCAGGAACGGGCGCTGATGGACGAGACCGCGGGCCAGCTTGCACGAACACTGGAAGCGCGCGAGCTCGAGATGCAGCTTCTGCAGTCCGCGCGTCTGGTGTCGCTGGGGCAGATGGCCGCGGGTGTGGCGCACGAACTCAACCAGCCCCTGACGGTTGTTGAAACAACGGCTGGGGATATTTGTTTGCGTTTGATGGAGGGCCTGCCGCTTGAGACAGATGAACTCAGGGAGATGATGGAGGGTGTTCGGGATGTGGTCGATAGGATGGCGGGTACTGTTGATCACTTGCGCGTGTTTTCGCGCGATGTATCCGAGGAGCCGCGCCAGGCGATGGATGTGAATGAGGTGATCGAGAGCAGTCTGAAGATGATGGGTACACAGCTTGAGAATCACGGGGTCGATCTCTCGCAGGATCTTTCTGACGCGCTTCCAAAGGTCTGGGGACATCCGCATCCGCTCGAGCAGGTGGTTCTCAATTTGTTGTCCAATGCCCGCGATACAGTGGATGATCGCGCTGAGATGGAAGGGATGGGTTATAATAAGCGGGTCTGGATCAGAACGCGCATTGAGAACGATGCGGTTGTTATTGAGGTGGAGGACAACGGAATTGGAATGGATGAGGCGACCCGGCAACGTCTTTTTGAGCCTTTTTTTACGACAAAGGATGCCGACCGGGGTACGGGTTTAGGATTGTCGATTATTTACGCGATTATTCGCAATCACGATGGGGAGATCGCTGTGGAGAGCAAGGAGGGTGTGGGGACGATGTTCAGGGTGATGTTGCCGGTGTTGGACGAAAGTAACCACAGATGAACGCAGATGAACGCGGATTAAAGGCGGATCAGGATTTACAGAAGTCCGCACGGGAGGGTTCTATCCAGTGATGAAAAGGCAAGGAACCACTGTGGTATCCCCATTATTTCGAAAGCGTCAAAACGATTGTGATGGCCGCGCCGACGTTGGCAATGAGAAGTGTAAAGAGCAACCCCACAATCCAACGCTGACCAGTCTCAAGATTTGCCATCTTCTTCTACATTGAAGGGTGGTATAATCCGCATCGCAGGCATTCTTCCATCGCCTATCACGCGCCGATAGCTTACGAAGCATGTGCCGTAATGATTCTATACGGCAAGCTGCATCAATTACAGGCTTGAACCCAAGCCCTAAATACTCCATCCAAACGGGGTAACTCCAGTTGAGATCTTTAGTCGTTCTTAGATGATTCAGCATAGGACGCATAAGCTGATCGCACGATTTCTTCGGACCGCTTGCCACGGATGGCATAATTGCGGCGACGTGCCCAGTATCCCGCCCACCGTTCGTCGCTGGCTATCCAATTATCCCAAAAGAAGACACCATTTACTATCCCGGGGTACTGAGCTATGGTGTTGATGAGTGCCTCGTAGATGTTGGCCTGAGTTTCTCGCCCGTCATCCAGCCCATTGCGGTTCGAGTCGGTAAATACGAATCGCCGGTTTTGCGCTGATGTATCACCTGGTCGTTCGGATGTTTCAACCACATCCATAGCACCGTATTCGGTAAACACAATGGGCCGATCGGGATTTGTGTTCGCAAGCGGAATAAGCTGGTTTTGGAATATCTGCCTGTAACCCGCCTGGAAACTTTGGACGCTCAGTACCGTTGATGGACGGGAGTCCGTTAGTGGAAACCACGCACTGATTCCAATGATGTCGAGATCCAGGTCTGCCCATAGATGACCTGCGCCCGATCCCGGTCCGTAAAAGTGGGATGCTGCGAGTACGTCGTAGTGCATGTCATAGGTTAGCAGGCCACTGTACACGGCACGCACACTTTCCACCATTAATCTGAGTTCTCGACCAAAATCATTCGTCATATAACGTCCCGAACGCGTGCGAAAGAGCCGGTCAGTCTCCGTGCCCAACGAGTATAAACGCACCCCCTCGTCCTCTGCTATTCTGGCAAAATGTACTGCCTGTTGCGTATAGGTCGCCCAAAACTCGGCGACAAAACGCCGGTGATCCGGATGATCTGGACGCCAGGGCCAGAATTGGGGCAATATCAACCCGAAGATATTCGGATCATCAGGAGGAACGCCGCCGGTGTGAGGAGGTGCCGGGTCTCCGAGTTGCCATCTTCGTATCGAGCGTGCGGCGGTTTCAGCCTTATCGGCTTCGAATGCCAGGGTCAGATATACGTCAATCCCGTGATTTCTAAATTCTCGGATCAATTGTCTGAGTGCTTTATCTGAAAAAGTGCGAATATCTACATCTGATGAGTACACGCGCTCGACCGTGCTATCCATGCTGTCGTTGTAATGCAGCGCGACGGAAAGGCCGATCCAGTTTACATGCAGGCTCTTTAGCCATTCGATATAGTCCAGAGGTATGAGCGCTCCAACCCTTCCAGCGGCTTCCCATTTATCTACAACATAGCCAGTATCTCCCCAATTACCCGCAGCATGGATGGCGCGCAGCGGAAAATTTATTATCGCGTCTACCGTCTGGGGCACTGTTTTGCCAAAGTTGCTGGCAAAGATCAGAAAATCTGAAAATTCAATCGCGCCATCGCTATCCAGATCAAATCGGTCTTCATACGTCTCATCACCACGACTTGTCCCGAAGTGTTCGACAAATAGCAAGAAGTCTGGAAGATCCACAATGCCGTTTTGGTCAAAGTCGGGGAGAGGGCTGGATTGTGATGCGTGCGCCAGAGGTAGCCAGGTCCATAGATAACTTGCAATGACCACAAGCAGGATACACAAACGCTTCATTCTGCACCTTTCTGTGCGTTGTTGAAAAGAGACTCGCGCCTAAAATATATTTTTGGGCGCGATAGGCAAGCGTGTTCCATTGAAGTCCTAATAGGAAAAGCCCAACGGTTTAGAGAAGGCCGTTGGGCTTCTGTGTGGTTTTCTATTCCCATTCTGTTTGGCGAGAATGCGATACAAGTCCTTAAAACGGGTTAAGTTGAAGTTTTGGAATCTTTTTCTGTAGTCGGGTCTTAGCCAGATCGTAATTTCGTTGAAGATTCATCCATTAAGTCGTAGGTACAATGAAGATATATTGAGAATCGAATTTATCAAGACCGATTTTGCATAGTGCTCACGCAGTGGCAATACGCGGTATTGCGTGTCATATCCCAATGATAGGGAACGACTTATAATACTTTTTAGTCTTTCGACAAATTTGTTGACAACAATTTTGTTGTTTGATATATTATTCGACAATTCTGTTGACGACAATTCTGTCGAATAAAAAAAGAAAGCGAGAAGCAATGAATTCATCAACTGGCCGCTGGGTAAGCGGCGACAATTTTTTTAATCGTGAGCGTGAGTTGCGGATACTGGAGACACGGGTCCGCGACCGCAACCACGTATTGTTGACTGGTCAGCGGCGCATGGGGAAGACCAGTATTGTCCAAGAACTCGGGCGACGGCTCGAGGCTAAGGGATGGATCTTTCTTTTTGCTGATGTCGAGGGAGCGACCTGTGCAGAGGACGCGATCGCGGACATAGCACAGGCTGTGTATCCTGTTCGCCCCATCGCGTCTCGTTTTGTTACCGGGATGAAACGCTGGTTGGACAACAACATTGAGGAAATCAACGCGTACGAATTTCGCGTCAAGATCCGTGCCGGTCTGGATGCTGGAAGCTGGCGCCGTTATGGGGAGCAACTGCTTCGCGATTGCGCTGTGCAGGACAAGCCGGTGCTCCTCGTCATTGATGAGCTGCCGATTCTTCTCAACCGAATGCTTAAGGGTGACGACGGTGCCAGACAAGTCGATGAGTTTCTGAGCTGGTTGCGCGGTGTGCTTCAAGGCATCGGCGATGGCTCCCTGGTCCTCATCGTATCCGGCAGCATTGGGCTTACACCTCTCGTAAATCGGCTCGGCATACCTGATCGTATCAATCATCGTACACTACGAGACGCGCCTCAAGGAGGCATTGGAAGATGAGAGCCACACCATCGCCATGGAGATCCTCGCCGAGGCAGCCACCCAGAACGTATTTACGTCACTGATGTTACGCAGTTTTAAGAATTTGTAGCTCATCGAAAGCATACCGAATGGCCTTGAGATAAAGTCTTGATCTGAGGGCAAAATGATTGAGGCGATGTTTGACGCGCAAGCCTTCCAATCGAGCGGCGGCGTAAATGGCCATAAAACAATGATTGCTCTGTGTGCGCACCCGCCTCGTGGGCGACTTAGCCAAGGCAGCATTGGACTTGAGCGTTTTATGAAACGTCTCCACTTTCCACCGTTTCTGATAGATCGTTTCGATGGTTTCGCCATCACAATGAAGATCACTGCAAGCCAGAAATATCTCTCCTGTGCTTTCATCTTTGTTTGTAAAGACTTGCCGAAGTAAAAGGACGGGAAAATCTAATCCTTTTATCCATGCTTGCACAGGCGTATCTTCTGTCAAGTTTAGTGCATCAATGCGTGCGAAGTTCCCTTGTCGTTTGTCTTGTTCGCTCAAGGCAACCGTCCTGTTGGATTTGAGTGCGACAACGAAGTGTTTATCCAATCTATTGCGAATAAACTGCAAGTTTTCCTTTGAAGAGAACCAACTATCGGCCAATACATAGCGATATTTTATCCGATTCCTATCGCAAACAGACAACATCTCCCGCATCAGGTCATTTTTTGTGACCAGACTCTTGCGCTTGACGCGACGGGTCTTCACATCGGTATAGAGGACCGGTTTGGTGATCAACTCGTAAGTCACGGGTAAGCTAACATCGCTTGCGTGATAGACACAATTAAGCAAATTGATACCCTTGACTGTGCGATTTTGACTGTGATCATAGTGCCAACAGATTAAGTCATTCTCATCTGTATGTGGCTTTTCCTGGATTGTATCATCTATGATGAGCACCCCATCGTCCGCTTCGATGTCACATACCATGCCCTTGACGTGTCGCCACAGCGTTTTGGCATCATAGTCGGCTTGTGAGAGAAAACGCGTGACCCGATCATGGCTTATGGCACCTTCCAACAGGGCCGATAAGCCCGTCGCTGTCGTCGCGCCAAAGGAAGAGAGCAGATAATCGCTATACAATTCTAACAGTTTTTTGTCCATATTTTCAATCTACCAGTATAATTTTTCAAGGGGACAGCCTCGACTAAACCGAGATGGTCTTCTACAACTTCTGAATATACACCATTATTCAAACAGTGCGTAACATCAGTTACGTCAGGAGCCCGTCGTTGCCTCGAAGGTCTATACGCCATGGTGGTTGACGATGCACAGGGGCGCATCGCAGATACACTTGAAATTCTGATGCACGACGGATATCTCGAAGCCAGCGACGATGGACATCGCTTTCCATCGCGCCTGCTGAAGAACTGGTGGTCAGCGCGTTTCAGCGATCACTATATATCTCTCGAAAACCGCCATTCCGACGACGAAACACCGGGAGACGCGCAATGAACAAGTCCGATCAACGAATTCGCAAGTTCAATCCGGGGACGTTCCTATCCGACGAAGAGGTGATCGAGCAGTTCGTGGTCAGGAAACGCGAACTCGATATCGTGCTTGAGGTCCTGCGCGGAAATATCGATTCACCATCGTGCCAGCACGTTCTGGTGGTCGCGCCTCGTGGTCGAGGAAAGACCATGCTACTCGCGCGGGTTGCGGCAGAGTTAAATACTGATGACGAACTCTCCGGGTGTTTTTTACCAGTTCGATTTATGGAGGAGAGTCACGAGATACTCGATCTCGCGGATTTCTGGCTCGAAACCTTGTTCCACCTTGCGCGGGAGAGCGCCAGGTACGATCCCGCACTCGCACGGGAGTTGCGAGAGACACACGCCGACCTGATTGATCGCTGGCGCGAGAGGGAACTCGCGGATCGCGTTCTTGCCACTGTCCTGGACGCAGCGGACCGGCTGGGCAAAAAACTCGTCCTCATGGTCGAAAATTTACAGTCAATCTACGAGAATGTGGATGACGATTTCGGCTGGCAACTCCGCCGCGCGTTGCAATCAGAGCCTCAGATCATGCTGCTCGCCACCGCCACGAGTCGCTTCAAGGGTCTGGATGACGCGGAGCAGCCGTTCTTCGAGCAGTTCCGAAGCCTCGATCTGGAACCATTGACTACTGAGGACTGCCGCCGTCTGTGGCAGGTCGTCACTGGTGACGAGGTGAGCGATTATGGAATCAGGCCGCTCGAGATTCTGACCGGAGGTAGTCCCCGCCTTCTGGTCATCGTTGCAGAGTTCGCGCAGCATCGGTCGTTGAGCCAGTTGATGGAAGAACTGGTGACACTGATTGACGACCATACCGAGTATTTTCGCAGTCACCTGGAGGTCCTGGCCAGTGTCGAACGTCGCGTGTATCTCGCGGTGATTGATCTTTGGCAACCGTCGAACGCGGGCGAGATCGCGGCACGCGCGCGCAAGGACATTCGAACCGTATCAACCCTGCTCGGCCGCCTCGTCAACCGGGGTGCGGTCATCGTGGAGGGGACTGGTAGAAAACGGCTGTACGTTGCCGCGGAACGTCTCTACAGCATCTACTACAAGCTACGGCGTGAGCGCGACGAGGCGGCGGTTGTAGCAAATCTAATCCACTTTATGGCAGTGTTCTATAGCGAAGCGGAACTGGCAGAGATGTCCGACAAGCTGATTGCGGAGGCGGCGCGATTGCCGGTGATTCGCGAGGGTATTGAACGAGCAATCGCAAAACAACCGCAAGTCGGCAGTGTGTTCTCTAACATGGCGCAGCCAAGCATTGATCAGGCATCTGATCTCGCTATGTCAATCGACAATGAGAACGTCGAACGATTGTTCGAAGAGATTACTACAGCGTTAAAAGAGGGGGCATTCGAGAAGGTTATCGAGACTGTGGGGCAAGCTTTTACTGCTCGGAGCGCAAATTGGTCTCGAGTGCCAGAGCCATTAATCGCTCTGGCATTTATTTACAAGGCGTTAGCGCACGGGGAACTCGGCGAGTTTGTGGTTGCAGTAACGTGTTATGACGAAGTGATCACACGCTTTGGTGACAGCGATGCACCCAATCTCCAGTATCTGACTGCTTGGGCGCTGTCCGACAAAGGTATGACACAAATCAAGATGGGCAGTGCGGAAGAAGCTCTACATACCTGTGAAGAGCTTGAACGAAGGCTTGGTGCCTTGACCGACAACAAAGAAATCGAGTTTACATGGCGCGTAAGGTGTGTGCGGGCTTTTGCACTACTGGTCCAGAAAAAACGTCGGGCCGCCGTGGACGCGTTTCGATCTGCGTATGCTGTGTTCGTGCCTGACAACGAAACGATGATGTATGGGATGTTACATCTTGTGCCCGATTTGATTGCAAATGGTGCGTCGGAGCGTGAACTTTTAGAGATTCTGTCCAGCGACAAGGAGAAATTGGACGCGTTAGTACCTCTCATCGTTGCTCTGCGACAGCGTACCGGCGAGGAGGTTCGTGCGTCTGTGGAAGTCCGCGAGGTCGCGGTGGATATCCGCAAGGATATCGAGGCAAGAATGGCGAATTGAGATGGGCGACTGGCAGGTTTTACATATCTGAGGCTCTAATAGGAAAAGCCCAACGGTTTAGAGGAGGCCGTTGGGCTTTTGTGTGGTTTTCTATTCCCATTACATTGTCAAGTCTGACGCTCTAAAACTCGCACTTCATCCTCCAATCGCTCACCGAGGCGATCTTTCTCCAACTCCAAATTGTAGCGCGTCTGCAAATTGAGCCAGAACTGATCCGTGGTTCCAAAGTAGCGTGCCAGCCGAAGTGCTGTGTTTGCCGAGATAGCGCGCTTGCCGTGAACAATCTCGTTAATCCGGCGAGGAGACACTGAAATATCCTTTGCCAGACGATACTGACTAATACTCAGAGGTTCGAGAAATTCCTCGAGCAGAATCTCTCCCGGATGAATTGGGGGCATTGTAGGCATAGATACCTCCTAATGGTAATCAACGATCTCCACATTGGTCGCACGTCCTGCCTTCCATTCAAAGCAAAGACGCCATTGTTCGTTTATGCGGATACTATACTGTCCCCTGCGATCTCCTGTAAGTCTCTCCAGACGATTACCCGGTGGCGACCGCAAGTCCTGTATCGAATCGGCTGCGTCCAACAGAAGGAGCTTCTTTAACGCCGAGCGAGCCAATATTCCCGAGAATTTCCGTGATCTCTCACGGTGAAACACCCTATGGGTCTCTCTATCGCGGAACGTTTTTATCATTTACATATGATAACGCACGACGTTATTAATGTCAAATACTATCATGCGGACGCAAGCATTGCGTACTTATATCCCAATGGCAGAGAACGACTTGTATCGCGCCTCAATTTTTGTCAACTATTTGGTTGACAAATTTTTTTTGAATATTATTTTGTCAACTGTTTAGTTGACAATGATTTCTCTAAAAGAGTAATGAATCACCGGGAGACGCGCAATGAACAAACTTGATCGCCCAATCCGCAAGTTCAATCCGGGGACGTTCCAATCCGACAAGGAAGTGATCGAACAGTTCGCGGTGAGGAGGCGCGAACTCGATATGGTGCTTGGGGTCCTCGGCGGGAATATCGATTCACCATTGTGCGAGCACGTTCTGGTGGTCGCACCTCGGGGTCGGGGAAAGACCATGTTGCTCGCGCGGGTTGCGGCGGAGTTGAATACTGATGAGGAACTTTCTGGGTGTCTTTTGCCGGTTCGGTTTATGGAAGAGAGTCAAGAGATATTCAATATCGCCGATTTTTGGCTCGATACCCTGTTCCATCTTGCGCTGGAGAGTGCAAAGTACGATCCCGATCTCGCACGGGAGTTGCGAGAGACGCATGCCGATTTGACCGATCGCTGGCGCGAGGAGGCGCTCGCGGATCTCGTTCGTGCCGCTGTCCTGGACGCGGCGGACCGGCTGGGCAAAAAACTCGTTCTTATGGTCGAAAACCTGCAGACGCTCTGGGAAGACGTAGATGATGATTTCGGTTGGAAGTTGCGCGAGGCGTTGGAGTCTGAGCCTCGGATTATGCTGCTCGCTACTGCGACGAGTCGCTTTGAGGGTTTGGAAGACGCGGGTGAGCCGTTTTTCGAGTTGTTTCGGATCGTCGATCTGGAATCGCTGGGTACCGAAGAATGTCGTCGTTTGTGGCAGGTCGTCAGCGGCGATGCGGTGAGCGTGCGCGAGATCAGGCCGCTCGAGATCTTGACCGGTGGTAATCCCCGCCTTCTGGTCATCGTTGCCGGGTTCGCGCAGCACCGATCACTGCGCCAGTTGATGGAAGAACTGGTGATGCTGATCGACGATCATACCGAGTATTTTCGGGGTCATCTGGAGGTCCTGGGCAGGGGTGAACGCCGCGTGTATCTCGCGTTGATTGATCTCTGGCGACCGTCGAGTACGGGCGAGATTGCGGCGCGGGCGCGCATGGAGGTTCGGCCCGTGTCGTCTATGCTCGGACGACTTGTCAGCCGGGGTGCGGTCAGATTTGAGGGTAGTGGCAGGAAGCGATTGTACGCTGTTGCGGAACCTCTCTACAGTATCTACTACAAGTTGCGACGCGAGCGCGACGAGGCGACGGTTGTGAGAAATCTGATTCATTTCATGGTGGCGTTCTACGGGATAGGCGAATTGTACCAGATGTTCGGTCAGCCGGGTTTGGAGGCGGCGATCATTTACGAGGGTATCGAGCGTGCGCTGGCCGAACAACCGCATGTTGAGGACAGTTTTTTGCGCGTGGCATGGTCGGCCATCAGACATATATCGGACAAAGCGACGGAAAAAGTTCAATTCACGGCGGAACTGCGTTTAAAAGAAGAAATCCAAACGGTACTCAAGGAGGAAGAATTCGAAAGGGTTATCGAGATTGGTGATCATTTTATGGCTTCAGGAGGCGTGGATTCATCTCTAATGCCAGAGTCACTCATCGCCTACATATTGCATATGAAGGCTATTGCTTATGAGAAATTGGAAGATTTGCAGGGGGTGATCGCGGTTTGCGATGAGATGGTTGAGCGATTCGACGATACGAGTGACCAAGCACTCCTGGCGCGAATGGCCCGAGTATTGATCCACGGGGCAAGAGCGCGATGTGAATTCGGGGAGTTCTCGTCGGCGGTATTGGCGTATGGGGAAGTGATCTCGCGCTTTGGCAGCAGCAAATCTCCCGACTTTCAGTTCCCGGTTGCGTTGGCGTTGGTAAAAAAAGGAGATATGCAAGTGCAATTGGGTGAGTTGGGATTGGCGGTATTGGCGTATGATGAGGTGATCACACGCTTTGGCAGCAGCGACGCGCCTGGTCTCCAGGTTCTGGTCGCGTTGGCGTTGTCCCAAAGGGGAGATATGCAAGTGCAACTGGGTGAGTTGGGATTGGCGGTATTGGCGTATGATGAGGTGATCTCACGCTTTGGCAGCAGCGATGCATTAGAGATTCAGATTCTGGTCGCCTGGGTGTTGTCCCAAAAGGGTATGGTGCAAATTAAGATGGGTCGTGCGGAAGAAGCTTTGCAGATGTGTGGAGAGCTTGAAGGAAGACTCGGTGCCTTGACCGATAATGAGAAGGTGGTGTTTACATGGCGAGCAAGATATGTACATGCTTTGGCACTACTTCTGAAGAAGAGACAACTGATGGCGATGGATGTGTTTCGGTCGGCGTATGCTGTGTTCGTGCCCGATAATGAAATGATGCTGTCCGAGGTGCTACAGCTTGTTCCCGAGTTGATCGCAAACGGTGTCTCGGAGCGCGATCTTGTCGAGGTCCTGTCGAGAGCGAATGCCGTCGCGTTGGCACCTCTTGTCGTTGCCCTGCGACAGCGTGCCGGCGAGGTGGTTCGTGCGCCTGTGGAGGTTATCGAGGTCGCGGCGGATATCAACAAGCGCATTGAGACGAGGGATAATGCATAAAAACATCACAATGCACGAAAACATAAATTGCCCGTATTCTGAATAAGTGATCTTGCTTTTTCCAAATCCCGTCTTATTTTCCCAAGACTTCAAGCATACGATTGAAAATGTGGGGGAAATAAGAATGGCAGAGCAGGTCAGTATGACGGTTTTGGTGATTGATGATGATGCACATATCCGGGCTTCTCTTGGGACGTTTCTCATTGCGAGGGGGCATACGGTTATTGAGGCGGCGAATGGTGAGAAGGGTGTGGAGGTGGTGGAGAGTCAGGCTGTGGATATTGTGATTACAGATGTGAAGATGCCCGGTATGGATGGGTTTGAGGTGCTTCGGCGGGTGCGGTCTGTTGCTCCTGAGACCGAGGTGATTGTGATTACCGGGGTGAAAGAGTCTGAGAATGCATTTCGGGCGTTGCGGGAAGGGGCGTTTGATTTTTTTAATAAACCTTTCAAAGTGGAAGAGCTGCATGCGGCTATTCGGCGCACGGTACGCTATCAGGTGCTTCGAAAAGAAAAGGACAGGGTGGTGGCGAGGTTGGACCGGTTTGAGGCGCAGGAGCGAAAGAGAAGCGGTTTGAATACGCTGATAGGGGAGAGTCAGGCGGTTGTGAAGATGAAGGCGCAGATTCGACAGGTGGCGGCGACTGATAATACGACGGTGCTTATTGTTGGGGAGACGGGTACGGGGAAGGAACTGGTTGCGCGAGCGGTGCATTGCGAAAGTGGTCGCGCTGGCGGCCCGTTTATTCCCGTGAATTGCTCTGCTATTCCAGGCAATTTGTTTGAGAGCGCGTTTTTTGGGCACAAAAAGGGCGCGTTTACAGATGCGAAGGCAGATCAGAAAGGTCATTTTGAATTGGCAGATGGGGGGACGCTGTTTCTGGATGAGATTGGGGATATGCCGCTTGAGATGCAGGTGCGTTTGCTACGGACTTTGGAGGATCGACGCGTCCGACCCGTGGGGAGTAGTCGTGAGATGGAAGTAGATGTGCGCGTGGTTGCAGCTACCAATAGGGCGCTTACTGTGGCGGTGAGGGAAGGGGCTTTTAGAGAGGATCTGTATTACAGGTTGAATGTGTTCGCGATTCAGGTGCCGCCGTTGCGCGAGCGGGTGGGGGATATTTTATTTTTGGCACAGCACTTTTTGAAGAGTTATGCCCGCGATCTGCGGAAGCCGCTGATGGGGTTTTCGAAAGAGGCTGAGGATTTGCTCCAGCGGCAGGTGTTTCCGGGTAATGTCCGTATGCTGAAGAATGCGGTTGAGCGGGCTGCTATTTTGTGCGGTGATGGGGAAATTGAGGCGGATGATCTGGGTTTTGATTTGGTTGAGAGTGCCCCGATTGCAGATAGTGGCGTTGAACAGGTGGTGCAGTCGCTGGTAGAGGATCAGATGAATTTGCCCGCGTTTGAGAGGGCACTGCTTCAAGAGGCGTTGCGGCGAACAGAGGGGAACCAGGTCCACGCGGCAGCACTTCTGGGTATTTCGAGGATGGTGTTGAGGAATAGGGTGAAGAGGTATGGGTTGTAAAGCCGTCATCGCGGCTCCTGCTTAAACCATGCAGGGGCAGGCTATGGTGTTGTAGGGGACGGTCCCCGTGCCGTCCCGTGTGTCATTTTCCGCGCCTTATGATATGTCTCCGAGTATGCGAATGTATAATGTGCCGCTGAATCGCACATGTGCGCGTTTCAGTGTTTCGATCTCTTTCTCTTTCTCTGTTAGTTCTTGCTCCATCCGCCTCAGTTCGAGGTAGTGAACGGGCGGATGCATCCTTTTTGTGGCTTCCAATTTCTGATATATTTCCTGTATCTCTTCTGATAGATTTTTTACGCGTTCTGAAAAATTTTGGAGAACGGGCGGATACCGCGAGATATTTTCTTTTCGGGCAAATTGAAATTTAAATGACCGGGAGGTGATGGAGATCGCACTGATGGCTCCATGCCCGGGGAAAAAAGTATCAGATGCTTCGAGCCGTCCAAATACAAAACTGTTTTGGGGGATTTGCGCTATTAGTTCCGGCCAGGTCTCGTCTTTTAACTGGAGCGTCTGAATTTGCACGGGGCGATCCGTTTCCCGCACGCGCACTTTGTCCGGCAAGATGGTGCCGTGTTCTCCGCACGTTTGAACCTGTCCGTTGAATATGATCCAGAACATTGCGGGTCTGGCATCGAGGATCACACCTTCTCCGCGTACGTGCTCCCGCGTGTGTCGCCAGCGTCCTTCAAATGTTAAGATGGTCTCTGTGCCGGATCGCCGATAATTTGAGTATGCAGCAGAGGGCGTGGCCATCAGGTATCTGAATGATTGCCAGATGCCACCCATGTTCAATATGGGCATGAACACCAGGAGCATAAATACGAGTCCGATTAACAGAATACCTTCTCCAGAAGACCCGGTTTTGATTCTGTATTTCGCACTGCCGGGGAAAACACAGACTGCGGGATAGGGATAGAACAGGGGTACGCCGCTTTTGGTGGCACAATCGGCGATTAAATGGCTCATATAGCTTAGGAGCAGGGCCACATAACACGCGGGTTGCCAGACGAGCAAGGGCCAGATGATAACCGATAGGGCGAGCAGACAGAGCAGCGAGTGTGTGATTGTGCGGTGTCCCCATTGCCTCTCGATGGGGATGGATGCATAAGGGAGCACGCGACCGATATAACTATTCGGAGAATCTATATCCGGGAGCACGCTGCCCAGGATGGCACATGCGACTGCGGGAAGATTGCGGTGAAGGGGCATGGAAAAGAGCGAAAAGGATCCCGCTGCAGTAAGTAGTCCAAATACAATATGTGTGGGTGCTGTCATCGTTTGAACCTGTACATGAAGAATCGAATGCCTACCAGAACTGCGCTGCCGATGCCGGCCAGCACATAGCCTTCCATGCTGCCGATGCCGCGCATGAAGAATCGGGCCGCGACCACTGCGAGCAAGAGCAGGACAACGACGACTGTGAGATCGATCTGGTTTCGGGCGCCGGTGTGAGATACATGTCTTACTGTGGATCGGGTTACGGCGGGTTCTTTGCGAAGCCGTTCTACGATCTCGATGATGGCGCGCGGGTTGCCAGCGCTTTGTTGCAAGATGCA
Organism: Candidatus Latescibacterota bacterium; assembly: GCA_965262145.1. Classification (GTDB taxonomy): domain Bacteria; phylum Latescibacterota; class UBA2968; order UBA2968; family UBA2968; genus VXRD01. Next base: position 5,876,568 of record OZ253501.1, on the reverse strand, counting down.
AGTTTCGGTCATGCGGTAGTCTTCGATATCGGCGCCGGTAGCATGCTGTCGAATGAGTTTTTTGGCTTCAGGGGTGGATAGGTTCTCTATCTCTATGCGGTCGAATTTCCAGAAGTGTTTTTCATACGTTTTTTTGACTTCGTGCAGGGCGGCTATGATGGTGTATTTGCGGTTGAGTTTGTCGATTAGTCGCCCGACGGAGGGTGTCATATAGGACAGGTCATCTACGATTAGTACGAGTTCGTTTTTTTCTACTGAGTTGAGTACCATATCTGTCCAGGCTTGAATGGTCTCGCGGGCGTGTCGTTTTTTGATTTTTTCAAAGTCCTCATTATGCGGATATAGTTTTCCATGTTTGTGGAGTTCTTCCGCAATATTTATGAGGGCTTCTTTTATTGGCGATAGGGTTTTTACTTTGAGCACATGGTCTGCATCGACTTGTGCGAGCAAATGGCTTTTGCCTATGCCGATGGGACCGATGAGCAGGGTGTCGATACGTTTTGCCAGGTTTTCTTCTATTAAACGGAGTTTTTCTTTTCGCTCCACTGATTGGTGTATCATGAGAAACGCCCTCCTGTGTGGGTTAGGGTTGCAGTTTGGTCTTCAGATAATGCAAAGACCATGCCAAACTATCGGATAACCCGTAACTGATTGCAGGAGAGCGTGTTTTTAAAAAATATCGCTGAAAGGGCCTGTGGGGAACTGTTTCAAATGAAACAGTAAGTGTGTCATTTGAAACAGTAGAGATTAGAATGAGACAGGGGGATTATTGGGGAGAGTACACTAAAAATGCCCTGAAGAACACAGGGCCTGTCTTGCGCCTTAAACAGCGTTTAGAAGAATAAAAAAAGCCCGGCTTGTTCTGACTAAGTCGGGCTTTTTCAAATGATATGAAAAACCAATGGTTTTATTCGATATACCTCCATAGCATATTGAAGGGTGGTATAATCCGCATCGTGGGCATTCTTCAATTGCCTACAAGAACGGGTCTTACAGTTTGATCACGGCGATGAGAATGCCGGTTAGTGCGACCATGGTGGTAATGATCCAGATGAAACGGGATTCAAGGAGTTTATTCGTTTCATCAATGCGCTGACCCAGGGATTGGTTGACCTCGTCAATGCGCTTATTCGTCTCGTCAATGCGCTTATTCGTCTCAGCCATCTGCACGCGCAACTCTTTGGTGTCTTCGCGCATCTGCAGGCGCATGTCTTGCAGGTCTTCGCGCAGATAAGCAATGCCCCAATGGGTATTATCCGAGGATGTGGTCGCTTGAGATTCGGGTGTTTCGGCCATGACAGATCTCCTGTTGCTCTCTGGAGAGAGGGGTCGGCTCCATGTAAAAAAGATATGCTATCACAGCAAAAAGTCAATGGACTATATGGGGGCTGGGGGCTGGGGGCTGGTTGGGCGTTGTCATCCTGATAGATATTTGTCCGCCATGACCTCCGGCGGCAGTTGGGCAGATTCAACCGTGAAAAATCCCAGTAAAAATAGAACGAAAATACTTCTGATCACGCTCTGCATGATGTATCTTCTTTATTTTTTATAACTGTTTTTCTTGCTATTTGCCGAAAAATAACTATAATTCTTATTTAATAACCATTTTTCCGGGACGCGCTATGGCTAAATACCATCAAAATCAAGCGATATACAAGCTGGCGGGGTATGCGGCACTGATTGAGCAGTATGACCTCGACGTCATCCCGAATTGGCACACGTCTATGGTGACTATTAGAGGAACCCACAGGATTGATTCCCTCGGAGGCATCATCAAAGAAGTTTATCCATCCAGGTACTGGCCCGGGGAGACATTGGGCGACCATCTGGAATTTGCGCTCAAGTATGACGGGACGAATCTGGCAATTCTCGCCAGCTTGTTTCAGAAAGTATCAGAGGACGATTTCCTCGACTATGTCCGCTCGAAACCGACCGGTAAGTATGTCAGGCGATTGTGGTTTCTCTATGAGTTCCTGACTGGGAAGATACTCCCGCTGGATGACCTGAAGCAAGGAAACTACATCGATCTCCTCGAACCGGATGCCTATTATACGGTCGAGCCGGCCCGCAAAATCCGCCGTCAACGGGTCAATGACAATCTGCCTGGTGAACGCCGTTTCTGTCCAACAATTCGTCGCACCGATATTCTTCGAGGTTTTGAAACGGATGAGTTGCATACCAGATGTCGGAAAGTCGTGTCTCGCTATGCGCCAGAATTGTTGAAGCGTGCGCTCAGCTACCTGTACACCAAGGAAACGAAATCGTCTTATGAAATCGAACGCATCAACCCCACCTCTACTCGAACCGAACGCTTCGTGGCACTGCTCCAACTGGCCGAGCAAGAGGATTTTTGCCGAAAACCGCGGTTAATTGACTTGCAGAACCACATCGTTGACGCCCGGTTCCGCGATGCCGACTATCGTATTACCCAAAATTACGTCGGGCAGAGCGTGGCCTGGCAGAGAGAGCATATCCACTTTGTGGCCCCAAAGCCCGATGACTTAATCGGCCTGATGGAAGGGCTGATCGCCACCCACAGACGCATGGAAGCCGGTGCTGTCCCACCCGTGATTCAAGCCGCTGCCATCGCCTATGGATTCGTCTTTCTGCATCCCTTTGAGGATGGCAATGGTCGAATCCACCGTTTCTTGATCCACAATATTCTCGCTCGGCGAGGCTTTACTCCCGAAAGCGTTATGTTTCCCATATCGGCGGCTATGCTGAAGAATCCAGCCGACTATGATGCTTCGCTGGATGCGTTTTCCCGACAACTCATGCCTCTGGTGGAATACACCCTCGACCAGGATGGCCGCTTGACTGTGCATAACGATACCGCTATATGGTACCGCTATATCGACATGACCCCCCAGGCGGAGGCACTGTTTCGGTTCATTGATCAGACCATTGATACAGAACTCGCCGATGAACTGGCCTTTCTGGCCAATTACGATGCGACCAAACAAGCGATCCAAAACATCGTAGATATGCCCGACCGACAGATTGACCTGTTCATTCGTTTCTGTCTCCAAAACAACGGCCGCCTGTCCGCACGAAAACGCGCAAGCCACTTTGACGATCTGGCGGATGAGGAAATCGATGCTATGGAACAGGCTGTGCAATTTCCTGAGAAATCGGAAATGCCTTCTCGGCGATGATCAAGCAACGTCGCGTTAGTGTCACGGATGCACAGCGGGGGTTCGAGTCCCTCTGCCGCTACTAAAAAAATAATAAAGCCCGTCAATCGGTGGTGATCGACGGGCTTTTGTTTAGTATCAAAGAACGGGTCTTACAGTTTGATCACGGCGATGAGAATGCCGGTTAGTGCGACCATGGTGGTAATGATCCAGATGAAACGGGATTCAAGGAGTTTATTCGTTTCATCAATGCGCTGTCCCAGGGACTGGTTGGTCTCGTCAATGCGCTTATTCGTCTCGTCAATGCGCTGTCCCAGTGATTGGTTGGTCTCATCAATGCGCTTATTTGTCTCGCCAATCTGTTCGCGCAATTCTTTGCTGTCTTCGCGCATCTGTAGGCGCATGTCTTGCAGGTCTTCGCGCAGATAAGCAATGCCCCAATGGGTATTATCCGAGGATGTGGTCGCTTGAGATTCGGGTGTTTCAGCCATAACAGATCTCCTGTAGCTCTTTGGAGAGAGGGATCGGCTCCCTGTGAAGAAGATATGCTATCACAATAAAAAGTCAATGGACTATAGTGCCGGGCATGATCTCCAGCCTGGACGCCTGCTTCAAGCATGCAGGCGTGACGATTGTCATTGTGGCATGGTGTGAACTGGCTTGGACCAGTTGTACACCGCTTCACCTCTTACCGCTCTCACCACACAATTTCGTGGGCGTTGACGACGGGTCCTTCGAGGCAGACGCAGCGATAGCGGCGGTCTTCGGTTGGATAGGTTTTGTATTCGACCACGCATCCGACACAGGCTCCAAAGCCGCAGGCCATGTGGTTTTCAAGGGAGGCAAAGCAGGGGGTGTCTAATTCGGCGGCGATGTCGGCTACGCGCGCCATCATGGGATGGGGACCACAGGTGAGGATGGTGGTTTGGTTTGGAAGGGTGTGTTCGGCAATGAGTTCCGTGACGAAACCGCGGTGGCCCACACTGCCGTCATCGGTGGCGATGTGGAGAGGTAGATCTGCGGGCAAGAGTGCGGATATGTCGGGCAGGCGCGCGGTATTTGCCGCGCCCATCAGGTAGATCATGTCGGGACGGCGGTCGGGGTGTTCCCATGCCAAAAATGCGAGGGGGACGAGGCCGACGCCACCGGCGACTAATAGGATGCGTTTGGTTTTTGGGGGGGCAAAAGGGCGGCCCAGTGGCCCGCTGACGTCAAATTGGTCGCCACATTGGGCAGCGGATAAGTGCTCGGTGCCGGGTCCGATGACGTCGTAGATGAGGTCGAGCCAGCCGGCTTTGCGATCTGCGCGCAAGATGCTGAATGGTCGGCGAAGAAATGGCGATAGGTTAGGATCAGTCAGGATTTGCAGGAATTGTGCTGGGCGAGAGGTGGTTGCAAGTTCGGGCGCGTGCAGGCGCATGAGATATACGCCCTGTGCAATGGGGGCGTTTTTTTGTACGATGGCAGATTCGGAGATGAAGTTTGGGATTTCGGGCATTCTTTACTCTGGCGGTTCAAAGTAGATGGATATGTCTGTCCACATATCGCGCGGGGCGTCTTCGTGTATGCCGGGTTCAAAGGTGTATTGTTTTACGGCTTCCACTGCGGCATTGTGAAATAATTCGGGTCCAGAGATCACATGGACTTCGCCCACGCTGCCGTCTTTTAAGACGAGCAATCGCAGGATGACTGTGGCGGGTTTGCCATCGGCTCTGGCTTCTTCGGGGTATTCGGGTTCGATTTCTTCTATGATCTGAGGTTCTTCGTCGGCATCTACGGCTTCCATGATACCGCCTCCGATAGTTACATTGGGTTTGAAGGCGGGTTTTGGGGAGACTGTTTTTTGTGTTCGGATTATTTTTTGTGTTCTCGTCTTTGTTGTGTCGGGCTGAGCATCCGTTGGATTAGATCGCGTTGTGTCTGACTGAGTATCCGACGGTTGGGTTTGGGTGGAGTCCGCTGGCGTTGGTTCGGGTTCGGGAGGGTCGAGAAATTTGCCTTTGAGTTTGTCAGTTGCTATTTTGCCGTACTGTGTCTGGGGGTATCGCTCCTGCACTTGCTCGTATATGGTTTTTGCCTGTTCGCGTTCGTCCAGGTCGTTTTCATAGGTCCAGGCGAGGGCAAAGAGGGCCTTTGGGGCAAAGAGGCTGTGGGGATATTCATCGGCTATTTGTCGATATATGGGTGCGATATCCCGTGCGGGTGTGCCTTCCTGGATGAGTTTTTCGGCTTCTAAAAATCGCGTTTCTGCCAGGGCATCATCGGCGTGATTTTGATTGAGGCGCGTCCGGGCTTCAATGGTGTAAGGCGTGTTGGGATGTCGGTCGAAGAGCAGTTGGAATTGTTCGAGCGCTGCGGTTTCGTTTTTCAGGCTGTCGGCATAAATAAGGCCGATGGCATAATGCGCTTTGGGCGCGAGATCAGAACTGTCGGATAGGCTCAATACGCGCTGATAAATACTCAGGGCTGAGTCGGGTTCGCCGAGGTTAAAGAGGTATAGTTCGGCGAGGTCAAAAAGCGGTGCCAGTGCTCTTTGCGGGTCTTTGGCTTTTTCTATTTGCGTCTGATAGCGTTCGAGTGCGACCAGATCTTTTTGCCGTTGCAAAGCGAGTTTTCCCTCGTCTGAATTGCGGTCTTCGCGGACGGCTTTTTCAAATAGCTCTTTGGCTTTTTCCAGGTTCTTTCGCGACTTTTGTTCTATGAGGCCCAGGCGATAAAAAGCTGCTGCGCTGTATTCGCTACGGGGGTATTTTTTTCCAACGTCGCTGTAAATTTCTTCCGCGGTTTCAACCTGATCTTTTATCTGATATATATGGGCCTGTTTGAGTTGGATTTCGGCTTCGTAAATGCGAAGCCGTTTGATTTTTAATATTTTTTTGTAGGTGTCCAAAGCCTCGTCGTATTTCTGCTGGCGTTCGAGGGTATCGCCAATTTTGACGCGGGTTTCAAAATTTGTCCTGGTGTCGGGTTTTGATTTTAGCACATTCTCATAGGCTTCAAGTGCTTCATCGTATCGGTTTAGTTCGAGCAAATTATTGCCCACGCCTTGCCAGGCCCGCGCACGCAATTTGTGCTTTTTGTCGAGTGTTTCGAGCAGTGCTCTATAGGATATAATCGCGTCTTCTCTATTGTCCTGTGAGGCTTCCATTTCCGCCAGTGCCAGGTTTGCCAGGCCGTATAAATCGGGATTGGTTTTTTTGTCAAAGAGAGAAAATGAAGCCCGTGCTTCATTGGTGCGGTTCATTGCCCAGAGCGAGAGGCCCTGCCAGTAACGCGTTTCGGGGATTAGTTCGCTTTGTGGGAAGAGTTTTTGCAGTTCTTGAAATTTGGTCAGTGCTTCGGCGTAATCTCCGCGCCAATAAGACGCTTTGCCGATGAGTAACAAGCTGTCGTCGAACCATTTGCTATTGGGATAGTATTTGAGCACGATGGATGCTTTGGCAATGGCTCGCTGATAGAGCGCGCGATAGGTCTCAGTTGTGATTCGGCTGCCGGGGGTTTCGGATTCGACGCGCTTTTGGTCGGCGATGCTGTACCGTTGTTTGGCATTGTAAAACGTGTTGTAATACACGCTTTTGCAGGCCAGACAGAGGATGCAGAGAGACGCGATGTAGATGAGACGAGACATAGGGATCGGTGTACAACTGGTCGCAGTTCAGACCAGTCCATTATGAATTGTGAAAGTCCTGTAGTGACCGAATGCGAATTGTGCTGTTGTTTTTGAGCGATTGGATGCCGGCAACAGCGGCAGCCGCGCCCGATAGGGTGGTTGTGTAGGGCAGGCCGTATTGAATGGCTGCCTTGCGAATTTCGGGGTCGGCGGCTTGAGATTGTTCTCCTGCAGGTGTGTTGATCATGAGAGAAATTTCGCCGTTTTTGATGGCGTCGAGGATATTGGGGCGCCCTTCTTGAAGTTTGAGGATGAGGTTACAGGCGATGTTGTGGCTTTTGAGAAAGGCGTGAGTTCCCCGTGTGGCAATGAGACAAAAGTCCATGTCGGATAGTTGTTGGGCAATCGGTATAAGCCCTTCTTTGTCGCGGTCGTTGACGCTCAAAAATACCGTTCCCTCCTGGGGCAAGCGCACGCCTGCGCCGAGTTGCGCTTTTTGGAAGCTGAGGCCAAAGTCGGTATCTATGCCCATGACTTCGCCTGTGGATTTCATCTCGGGACCGAGTACGGTGTCAACGCCGGGAAATTTGTTGAAGGGCAAGACGGCTTCTTTGACGGCGATGTGATTGATGGACACTTCCCGGGTGAAGTCCTGTTCTACAAGTGTGCGCCCGACCATTGCGCGGACAGCGATTTTGGCCAGGGGTACGCCAATGGCTTTGCTGACAAAGGGCACGGTGCGCGATGCCCTGGGATTGACTTCGATAATAAATACGTCTTCGCCTTGAATGGCAAACTGAATATTCATGAGGCCAACCACGTTGAGTGCTCTGGCGAGTGCGTGCGTGTGGTGTCGCAATTCATCCAGGTTGGCGTCGGATATCTGATACGGGGGCAGTACGCAGGCGCTGTCGCCAGAGTGAACGCCCGCGCTTTCGATGTGTTGCATGATGCCGCCGATGACGACTGCTGTTGGGTCTGCGACGGCATCGACATCAAATTCCTGTGCGTCTTCTAAAAATCGGTCGATGAGGATGGGCCGTTCAGGGGAGGCTTCTATGGCATTGCGCATATAGGCGATGAGGGCGTCGCGGTCATATACGATTGCCATTGCGCGTCCACCGAGTACGTAAGAGGGACGCACGAGAACCGGATATCCGATTTGTTCGGCAATAGCGACTGCTTCATCGGTGGTTACTGCGGTGCCGTTTTCGGGTTGTCGTATGCCCAGTTTTTTGATGAGTGCGCCAAAGCGCTTGCGGTCTTCGGCCAGGTCAATGGCGTCGGGCGATGTGCCGGCGATGTTGAGGCCCCCGCGTTCGAGGTCGCGCGCGAGGTTGAGCGGCGTTTGTCCGCCAAATTGAACGATGACGCCGTCGGGTTGTTCAACGTCGGCAATGTTGAGTACGTCTTCGACAGTGAGCGGTTCGAAGTAGAGTTTGTCGGATGTGTCGTAATCCGTGGAGACGGTTTCGGGATTGGAGTTGACCATGATGGTCTCAAAACCGTCTTCTTTGAGGGCATAGGAGGCGTGGCAACAACAATAGTCGAATTCGATGCCCTGTCCAATGCGATTGGGACCGCCGCCCAGGATCATGATTTTTTTGCGATTGGATCGAATGGCTTCGGTTTCTGTCTCATAAGTTGAGTAGTGATACGGTGTATAGGCTTCAAATTCGGCCGCGCATGTATCTACGGTTTTGAAAACGGGTGTGACGCCGAGTTCTTTGCGCAGGGCGCGAATAGCCCATTCATCACTGTGCCACAAGTGTGCCAGTTGGCGGTCGGAGAAGCCGTGGCGTTTGGCTTTGAGCAGGTCAGCGTGAGAGATACGCGATTTTAAGTCATTGAGGGTGTGCTGTTTTTTCATGGTTAGTCCATCAGGGCGGCGAGTTCTTTTTCGACTTCGACGAGTTGTCGCATGTTGTCGAGGAACCAGGGGTCAATTTTGGTTGCGTCAAAGATTTCCTGTACTGATAGTCCGGCGTCATAAGCAGCTTTGAGATAGGTCAGGCGTTGCGAATTGGGTTCGCGCAGGCCGCGTTCGAGGGCTTCGCGGGTGAGGGTGTTGGGATGGATGTCTTTGCCATCGGCGCCAAAACCCGCGCGCCCGATTTCGAGCGAGCGCAATCCTTTTTGCAGTGCTTCCTTAAACGTGCGACCTATGGCCATAGTTTCACCTACTGATTTCATTTGTGTGCCCAACAGGTCAGCGGTTTGGGGAAATTTTTCAAATGTCCAGCGCGGGATTTTGACGACGCAATAGTCGATGGTGGGTTCAAATGAGGCGGGTGTTTCGCGCGTGATGTCGTTTTGTATTTCGTCCAGGGTGTATCCAATGGCGAGCTTGGCGGCTATTTTGGCTATGGGAAAGCCCGTGGCTTTTGAGGCGAGCGCAGAGCTGCGGGATACGCGGGGGTTCATTTCTATGACGACGCGCCGGCCCGTGTTGGGATCTACTGCAAACTGGATATTGGAGCCGCCGGTTTCCACGCCGATTTCGCGGATGCAGGCGATGGCATCATCGCGCATTTCCTGATATTCTTTGTCGGTAAGCGTTTGTGCGGGTGCTACGGTGATAGAGTCGCCTGTGTGAACGCCCATTGGATCGAAGTTTTCTATGGAGCAAATGATGACGACGTTGTCGTTCCGGTCGCGCATGACTTCGAGTTCGAATTCTTTCCAGCCGATGATGGATTCTTCGACGAGGATCTCAGAGGTGGGCGATAGGCTGAGTCCGTGTGCAGCGGCGTGTCTAAATTCTTCGATATTGTACGCGGTGCCAGCGCCTGTGCCTCCCAGGGTGTAGGATGGGCGGATGATGGCTGGAAATCCAATGTCAGATGTGATGTCGAGTGCTTCTTTGAGGGTGTAGGCGAATCGGCCTTTGGGGAAGTCGAGGCCAATTTTGCCCATGGCTTTTTGAAAGGCTTCGCGGTTTTCCGCTTTTTCAATGGCGGGTGGTTTTGCGCCGATCATTTCGACGTCGAATTTTTCGAGTGTTCCCTGTTCGTGCAGGGCCATAGCGGTGTTGAGGCCCGTTTGCCCGCCCAGTGTTGGGAGGAGGGCATCTGGGCGTTCTTTTTCGATGATTGCCGCGCATACTTCGGGTGTGACGGGTTCGATATAAGTCTGGTCAGCCATTTCGGGGTCGGTCATGATGGTGGCGGGATTGCTGTTGACCAGCACGACTTCGTATCCTTCTTCTTTGAGGGCTTTGCAGGCTTGTGTGCCCGAGTAGTCAAATTCGCAGGCTTGTCCGATGACAATGGGACCAGAGCCGATGAGCATTATTTTTTTGAGGTCGGTTCGTTTGGGCATAAAGAGCTTTCAGCGGTTAGTGAAAGGCGGTAAGAGGTGAGTACACCGCCCCTACTGCAATGATCGTATTCGATTGTAGGGGACGGTCCCTGTGCCGTCCCGTCATCGCGGCATGTTTAAAGCCGCGATCCAGAAGGTTTTTTGTCATTACTGGCGTCGTTGCGTATTTGGTGAATGGCAGCGGCAAAGTTTTCGATGATGTCGCTGGCAATCAGGCTTATGTGTCCCGTTTTTTTTGCTGCGATATCGGCGGCGAGGCCGTGAAGATAGACGGCTGTGCATGCAGCGTCTGAGGTGTTGAGTCCATGACCTATGAGTGCGGCCAATAGGCCGGTGAGTACGTCTCCTGTGCCGCCGGTGGCCATTCCCGGATTGCCGGTTGGGTTGATGTGCGCCTGGCCTTCTGGCGTTGCGACTATGCTCGGTGCGCCTTTCAGGAGTATGGTGGCATCGACATCGGAGGCAAATTCCAGAGCCAGTGCAATAGGGTCGCGCTGTATTTCGGCGATGCTGCACTGGGTCAGGCGCGCAAATTCCCCGATATGTGGGGTGAGTACCAGGGGTGTTTCGCAGGCGCGGATTGCATCGAGGTCGCCGGCGAGGGCGTTGAGTGCGTCGGCGTCAATGACTGCGGGGCAATTCAGGTCGCGCACGAGGCGGCGGATGAGTGCGACTGTTTCTCGATGGGTGCCCAGGCCGGGGCCTATTGCGATGCTGTCGGCTGTGCGATATGCGCGTTGGATGTCGCCCCGGGCGCGCAGGGACAAGCATCTGACTTTTTTCACTTCGGGAAGCGGGTGGGTCATTGCTTCGGTGACTTTGATTTCGAGTATGTCGTTGAGGCTTTTGGGTACGCCGAGTGTGACGAGGCCCGCGCCTCCTCTGAGTGCCGCGTTTGCCGAGAGTGCAGCCGCGCCTGTGAGTCCAACTGATCCGGCGAGGATATATACTTTGCCACAATCTCCTTTGTGGGCGTCGGGTGCGCGGCGAGGGAGCAGGCGCGCGCAGCGACGGTTGTCAATCAGATAAGTGCTGATGCGCTCGTTTTCAATTGCTGCGGTCGGTATCCCGATGTCGATGAGATGCAGTTTGCCGCATTGGGCGCGACCGGGATAAAAAAAGTGTCCAATGCGAGGTAATGCAAATGTTACTGTGCATGTTGCGGTTGCACAGGGGCCTTCGATTTTGCCCGTGTCGGCGTTGAGTCCAGAGGGTATATCTACGGCGACGATGGGGCATTTGGCGCGGGAGAGGGCGTTTATGAGGTCGGCATAGATGCCACGGGCAGGACCTCGAATACCCGTGCCCAATAGCGCGTCAATGGCGATGTCGGCATTGGTTAGTGCGTTTTGCACGGTTGCGATACGGTCAACTGATTGTACGCTGTCTGACGGTAGTCGGTTGAAATTGGTTTTGGCATCGCCTGTTATTTCATTTGCGGATGTCGCTGTGAATACCTGGACTTTGGCGCCGCGTTGGATAGCTTGTCTGGCAACGACAAATCCGTCGCCGCCGTTGTTGCCTTTGCCACAGAGGATGACGATGTGGCGGTTTTGGAGTTCGCCCAAGAGGTTTTCTACTACCCGGGTTATACCTTGGCCGGCGGCTTCCATGAGTTCAATGCCCGGCACACCACTGTCAATTGCCCGACGGTCAATGGATGCCATCTGGGAGCCGGTGATTAGCTCAGTCATAGGGGAGGGTGCGAGGTCGAGCGCGCGGTGTGAGATTCTCTAAGTCATGTTGCGGGTTTGTGCCTAAAAATACAGGAAGGGCACGGGCAACGCAAACCCTTTTTGGGCGGATGGAAGCATTGGAGATTATTGGGTATGTGATTGCTAAATAAAAGAAAAACAAAGTTTAAGCGTGGTTAAGCTGAGTTGATACAAACCGCTTGACACAGATGATGCGCTTGTCTATACTTTTCGGATGATGCGGTGGGGTGCGCGAGCGGTCGAAACGGGCGGTCTTGAAAACCGTTGACCTTCACGGGTCCGTGGGTTCGAATCCCACCCCCACCGCCATATAAAATTAGGAATTAAGAATTAAAAATTAAAAATTAAAAATTGGGAGCAGGGCGGGGCCTTCTAACTTCTAATTACCTTGCATTTATATATATCCTTTGTTAATTTTTGCTGTTCTGTTGTTGATCGCGGAGAGGTGCTGGAGTGGCCGAACAGGGCAGACTGCTAATCTGTTGTAGGGGTTTTCCTCTACCGAGGGTTCGAATCCCTCCCTCTCCGCCAAATATTTAGTAGGGGACGGTCCCTGTGCCGTCCCGATGAATCGCGTGATGTCATCGCAGGACAACCACAGGGGGTTGTCCCTACTGATCTCTGCACGCGCAGCACAACGCCAGTATAGCTAATAGGTCATTTTCAATGTCCGATACGGTTTTGCGATTCGCGCCGTCTCCCACTGGTGGGTTTCATGTGGGCAATGCGCGAACGGCGATTTTTAATCATCTTTACGCGAAACGATACAAGACAAAGTTGTTGTTGCGCGTTGAAGATACAGATCGAGAGCGATTTACAGAGTCGTCTCTTCAGACGATTTTGGATGGTTTGAACTGGCTCGGTGTTGATTTTGACGCCGAGCCAGTGTTTCAGTCGGATAATGCCGAGGCGCATAAGCAGGCAGCGGCGCGTTTGGTGGAGACGGGTCATGCGTATTATGGGTATGAGACTGCGGAAGAGCTTGATGCGATGCGCAGGCAGGCTCAGGCAGAGAAGCGGCGCGTGCGCTATAATCGGGATTTGACACCGGAACAGCAAGCGGCTTATGAAGCCGAGGGGCGGCCAAAGGTTGTGCGGTTTAAGGTGCCAGCGGGCGAGACGGTCTGGCATGATCGCATTCGAGGGGTGCAGCGTTGGGATAATGCCGAGGTTGAGGATTTTGTTTTGTTGCGGCCCGATGGCTCGCCTGTTTACAATCTCGCGGTGGTGGTGGATGATCGCGATATGGGTGTGAATATGGTGTTGCGGTCTGCTGACCATTTGTCGAATACGCCCAAACAAATTATGCTGTTTGAGGCGCTTTCGTGGATGGTGCCGGAGTACGGGCATTCGACGCTGATTTTGGGTCCCGATGGCAGTAAGTTGTCAAAGCGCCATGGCGCGACTACGATTTCGGAGTATCGGGATCGGGGATTTTTGTCGGATGCGATGTTTAATTATCTCGCGTTGTTGGGATGGGCTCCCGGGGATGAGCGCGAGGTGTTTGCGCGAGGTGAGTTGGCGGAGGTGTTTTCTGTTGAGGGGTTGCTCAAGCGAGATGCGATTTTCGATGAGAAGAAGCTGGTCTGGCTCAATGGCGAGCATATGCGTCTTCGTCCGGTGAGCGCGGTTTTGGACGATGCCATACCGATTTGGATTGCGGAGGGGTGGCTTACGGAGGCAGAGGCTTCTGAGCGGCGGGATGAGTTGATGAGGATTGCCGAGTTGTTGCAGCCGCGATTGCATACGCTTCAAGATTTGAAGCATACGGGTTATTTTTTTGTTGATCCGGAAGGGTATGATCCAAAGACGGCTAAGAAGAACTGGAAGACGGATACACCCGAGCGCGTTGATATGATGATTGAGCGTTTGCAGGATTTGGATTCGTTTGGCGAAGGCGATATTGAAGGTGTGACGCGCGCGTTGGCTGGTGAATTGGGCATATCGGCTTCCAGGCTTATTCATCCAACGCGTCTCGCGCTTTGTGGCGTTGGGTTTGGGCCGGGGTTGTTTGAGTTGATGGCTGTGCTTGGAAGGGAAACCTGTGTTCGTCGGTTGAAAAAGGCACTGGAGGTTTTGGGGTCGTGATGGTGCGTGCTATCCCGAAATTCTAATTACATTTTTGCCCCCTGGTCTAATGGCAAGACATGCGGCTCTGGACCGTAGAATCGGGGTTCGAATCCCTGGGGGGCAACCAACTATATCTTCTCGCTGAATTTTGATCTATCTTCAAAGGTCGTAAGTTTTTGCTCCATCTGAGCAACGCTTACGGCCTTTTGTTTTAGTTCTGCCAGAGTTGCTTCATTGCGTAACAATCACAATAAAGGCTCTGTAAGCCCTAAATACTCCGCCTAAGCGGGGCAACTCCATTTCACATATAGTGCTGAGAGGTTGAAGGCTTTACTTCCATTGTATTGGACTTCTTTATTGCCATTCTGGTGGTCTGTGAAAAGTGCCACTCGCATCAGTCAATGTATTAGGCAGTTGACTACGTGAGAGAACGCCAGGTCTAATTTGCCGTATAAACGAGGCATATTTTAGAAGCGTTTTTGATTTTTTGAGCTTATACCGAGTGCCAGTGTACGTATCAATCGCGCCCCCCGGAAATACAACACCTACTTTCAAGTTTATATCTTTAGTCACTATTCGGAGTGCCTCTCCTAAGTCGGAGTCGTTTGATACCACAATAGCAACCTCATAATCCTTGTTATGAGCATCGTTTAATAGGTGAACAGCAAGGTTGACATCTGATCCTTTTTCTTCCGTTCTCCAAACTTCCGCAGTTTTTGATCCTTTGGGGGAAGGCGTCACCAGTGGCATTCTGACTTTGCTGGTCAAAAAGTGACCTTGAATAATCTCAATGTTTGGAAAAGTGCGTAAAGCCCGCAAGTAAATCTGTTGACGCATTGATTTTCCTGGGTCATTAGGGCGTGAACTTACAAGCGAAGTGAAATACTTGATTTTACAAATAGTGTTTTGAGGAACCATTTTTTGAAATAATGTAACTATATCCAGCCACTTATAAGGCGTTCCCTGCACAGCCCTATAATACAGATTAAGCCCATCAATATAGATATTTGTTTTCATTAAATCTCCAAAAATGCAGAAGCCGTATAGAATTCTATACGGCTTCGCGCCCTGCTCCCGAAGCAACAGGGGTGGTTAATTATTTACAAATTCAACTATTTTTGACACTTTGTCAACTATTTTTGACACTTTAGTACGTCATGTGTGACTTTTGAATAATGGTCAAGAAAACAAGCAATCAGTGGTCAGCTGTCAGCAAAACAAGGATTTTAGAGCCGTCATTGCGGCAGGGTGTTAGCCGCAATCCAGTGGTTTTGACTTTCTTATATCTGTTTATCGGTATTACTATGTGGCGGTTTTGAAGTCACACATCACGTACTTTAGTATATAATTCCACATCTTGACATTGCCCGCCCTGTCAATTCAGCGAGAACAGGTACGCCTTCACCTGACTCCTAAATATGCGGTGTGTGGTCCAGGAGAAAGCCCGTCAATGAGAGAATTGGCCGCCCGTTGTGATACACCCGCTTTTTCTGATCGACCCCCAAGAGGCGCCTAATGGTCGCCTCTTTAAGATGTTGTGGATGCAGTTGGCCGCGGTAACACAACATATTGACCGCCATATTCATTCTTCAAAATGTCATCTTTTGTCGCCTTTGAGTTTGTCTGCCAGTGCCTCCAAAAGGCCAGCAGAAGTTTCTCTAACACGACCACTGTCTATCTTCTCAGAAATTCTGCGTAACACTTTGAGCGTGAGATATATAAGGCCCACCCCAATAGCGAACCATCCCAAGAACCAGAATAAGAAAAAGACCAGGGCATCACTTCCTGACATTGTGATCAGTGGCATCACTTGCCTCCTTGAAGCAGCTATCTTAGAGAACGATTCGCCGATCCTTCCGTACGCATAAGGAAGCGCGCTTGGCTATCTTCTCATATATTGAAGGGTGGTATAATCCACATCGCAGGCATTCTTCCATCGCCTACCATGCACCGATAGCTTATGAAAAGCTGCATCAATCACAGGCTTGATACCCAAGCCCTAAATACGCCACCAAAACGGGGTAACTCCAGTAAATTCAAACTCGATAAGCAAGAAGAATCTATCTAACGATTGACGATGTGCCTATCTTAGTTGAAATAGTAGAGGCTCCAATGTAAATTGGATACAGCATATTCAAGCCCGAAAACGCTGTGTCCTCAACCAAAGGAGCCCGTGATGAAAAAAGTATCGCACAAAGCCCCCAAAGTCAAGGCCATCCACAAAGATCATTCAACGCCACAGACACTCCTTGAAGAAGAACTGGGCGCACTGGATACACGCATCGCGTTGATCCAGGCCTTGATCCCATTAGGATTAGACGCCGTGGCAGAAGAATTGCAAGAAGAAGTGAGCCGCTTGGCAGGTGATAGATACACACGCAAAGACACCCAAAATCCCAATCGTCGGTGGGGTAGTCAACAAGGGTCTGTGTATCTGTCCGATCAGAAAGTGCCCATACCTGTTCCCAAGGTACGTAATGTCGTGACCGATGAGGAAGTCTCCTTACAGACCTATCATCATCTCCAGCGTCCCAGACATATGGATGAAGGACTGCTCCTTCGCATGATAAAAGGCATTGCCACACGCGCTTATCAAGAATGTGCCGAGACGGTACCGGAGGCCTTTGGGCTATCTTCATCCACCGTGTCGAGACGCTTTATCAAGGCGTCGGCACAAAAGTTGAAGCAGTTTCAAAATCGGTCTTTAGCACAGTATGACCTCGTCGCCCTGTTTATAGATGGGAAGACCTTTGCAGAGTATGAGATGATCATTGCCCTTGGTGTGACCATAAAAGGCGATAAAATCCCACTTGGCTTTGTCCAGGCTGCTACCGAGAACGAGCGCGTCTGTCGACAGTTTATACAGTCCCTCATAAATCGTGACCTGGTCTATCACAAGGGCCTGCTGTGTCTTATTGATGGCTCAAAAGGCTTGTATGCTGCCCTTACAAAGGCATTGGACGGTTATGTGGTCATCCAACGTTGCCAGTGGCACAAACGCGAGAACGTCACGTCCTATCTGCCCAAAGGCAAGCAAGATGAGATCAAAAAGGCCCTCCAAAATGCCTACGATCTGCCCACCTATCGGGAAGCCAAAGCTGCTCTTGATGCACTCAAACCTGAACTCACTTTGATCAATGAAGACGCGACAAAAAGCCTTGAAGAAGGACTCGAAGAAACCCTGAGCCTGCATCGCCTAAGACTCATGCCGCAGTTGAAGCAATCCTTTCGTACCACCAACTGCATTGAGTCCCTCAACTCAATGGTAGCGCAACTGACGAGAAATGTGAAGCGATGGACAAACTCTAATCAACGCTCGCGCTGGTTAGCCACCGCACTGTTGGATATTGAACCCCGCCTGCGAAGGATCAAAGGCTTCCGTTGCCTTCCCAGGCTCAGGCTCGCGCTTCAGAACGACTTGAAGCTCGATACAGACTGGCAAGACGCTTTTGCTGCTGACTGAAAACTAACCAGCCTCGATTATTTCAACTAAAAATAGGACTTGACCTAACGATTCGTAGCCTATCTCATCCTCTGGAAATAGTATAACTCTCACTATCTAATTCTCCTCACATCAAAAGTCCATCTAAACGATCCAGTATCATCTATTCTTAGATGCCTATTCCATAGCATTTGAAGTCCTGGATCATTTGACGCCTCTATAATACTTATATGCTTCCTGAATACGTAGGTTCTCATATCATTTGCAGGTATCGTATCGGATATAGCAATGTTGAAGGATTTTACTCTCCTATAATTAGAACTTGCAGGGTTGTAAGACTCAACATCCAATTCTGCTAAAACTTCTCTCACAGGTCTATCCCGCGTCTTTACTACGCATCGGATTAGTAAGAACCATCCCTCTGATGAAACAGAGGTTACAACTCCATACACTTGTCTTTTAGGGTATATCTCTTGCAATCCCTTCAAGTGCTTACCAGAGACCTTTGTATCTTGCTCGGTTGTTTCAACTCGATTGCCTATTGTATAAGAATCACCGCGATAGTAAATACTCGCTCCGTATGCTCCGACAGTCAATATCAGAACTATCAGTATTGTTCTCATTGTCACTCCTATTTAACAACCTGACAGAATGCCATTTGGATGTGAGAATACTTGCCGTTTATTCTACCCTTTATTCTCACTCTGCTACCCTTCGATACTTCGATAGCGTCTTTGTAATGACTCTTTCCGAGAAAGCATTGGATACCAAATATCCTCGAAGATGTTGACAGGAGTATGTAAGGGTTGCCTTTTCTATCTCTGCCAATATCTTTTATAGTCCCAGATACCTCTAAAGTCTTGTCACCATACTTATCATCTGCCTTAATCTCGTTAGCATCGTAGTCTTTGAACAGCTTGTCAGCAGATACTTTAATATCGACTTCGGAGTTAGTTACTATACTTTCGTAAATCTTCTCGGCAGACTTTCTCACTTCTTCTCTACCCTCTGGAGTATCTATCCAATACCTATTGAAGTCGGGAATCTCAACTCTCTTGATCTCCCAAGTATCCTTAGTAGTATTGTGATAGATAGAGGCGTTCACCTTCGTTGTTCGTGCAACTCCCTTGTGGAGATACTCAACCTCGTAGGTTATTCGGTAGTTAGCTATTATATCTCCCTTCATTGTTATAGCTTCTACCCTGTATCCGTGTCTTGTCCAACTCCACCTATCGGGGAAGTCTATTATAGCAACCTTGCTCATCTTCTCTCGAACTTCGCCTCTTGTCTTTTCTATGACCTTGCTCAGAACCTCGGTCTTAGGTTGATCATTCTCCAGCTTCTCTATTACAACTTTGGTAGAATCTATCTTACGATTGATCAATGCTTGCTCCCATTGATCTATTGAATCCTGCTCACTTATGACGAGACCTTTTGACTTAGCCTCTTCAAAGTATTCTCTGGTAGTCTTAATATCACTCTCTTCTCCATTGGCTGTTAGTAGGACAATCATTAGTATAAAAAGCAGTCCTGTAATAGCCGTCATCATTATACCTCTGAAGAAGATTTTACTTCTTGAGGATACTTCTTCACCCTCATCTACTATCGACTCTGGAGACTTCAGACCTTTTATCATCATTACGATACTACCAATGCAAGCTATTCCAAATATGATAGCCAATACTATACCTATGAAAGTCCACATATCAAACCCCTTGAGATAGAAAGAGGACTACCACTCAAGCAGTCCTCTTGTGAATTGATTATTAACCCCATCCCTCATTTTATAGATGGTTATACGGATAGCGTCCATATATTTCTGTAAAATTGAAAAAGTCACCGTAGCTCCGAGAAAAATCTTAAAATAGGGGTAACGAAGTATTATAAACCCTAACGTGGAGGCTACGATGACTTACCCTAAAGATATTAAAATTTCTGCGCCAGAGCAATGAACTGGTCTGGACTGCGACCAGTTGTACATCGTTCTGCACTTTTGAATGATCCTGATTTTCTCAATCAGGCCGTGACACGCTTCCTCCAGCAGTTTCTCGAAGCGGAGATCACCACGTTTTTACAGGCAGAACCCTACCAACGCACGACACAGCGTACGGGCTATCGTAACGGATATAAACCTCGTATAGTCAAAACGCGTGTAGGCCGTATCGAACTGAGCGTCCCTCAAGATCGGGAAGGACGGTTCCACAGTGGGTTATTTGCACGCTTTCAACGCAGTGAAAAAGCCTTGATTCTTGCGCTTCAAGAGGCGTATCTGCAAGGGGTCTCCACACGCAAAGTGACAAAGATTACAGAACAGTTGTGTGGCACCTCCTTTTCAAAGTCTCAGGTGTCTGACCTGTGTCAAGAACTTGATGCAGACATCCAGGCCTGGCAGGCGCGATCGCTTGAACAGGCATACCCTTACCTGATCATTGATGCGACCTATCTCTACATCCGATCTGGGGGACAGGTCGTCTCTGAAGGGGTCTTAATCGTGACTGGGATCGCAGAGAGTGGACACCGAGAAATCCTATCACTCGATGTGGCACACACCGAGACAGAAGCCACTTGGACATCCTTGTTTAAAGACCTTAAAAAAAGAGGGTTAAAGGGGGTGCAACTCGTCATCTCTGATCATCACAAAGGCTTACAAAGCATGTGCTGAAATGGTTTTATTCAGTATGCCGTCAAACGACACTTTCAGGGGGCCTCTTGGCAGCATTGTCAAACACACTTTCATAGAAATATCAGAGGCATCACACCCCCCAAGCATCAACGCCAGGTCGCCGATGCGCTCAAAGACGTTTTCAACGCGCCCGATCGCAACACCGCACAGAAACGCCTATCGGACATGATGGACACCTATGAAAATGTACTACCCAAACTCGTTGACAAACTCGACCGTGATGTAGCCCATTGCCTGACGTGCTTCGACTTTCCACAACAGCATCGCAAACGCATCCGTACGACCAACCTTTTGGAAAGACTTAATCGTGAGATCAAAAGACGTGCCGATGTTGTCCAGATCTTCCCCAACGAGCAAGCCTGTGAACGCCTGATCGGCGCCTTGTGTATGGAGTGGTCTGACGAGTGGATCGCTGGCAGACGCTATCTGGACATGACGTACTTGAAACAAAATCACTGACCCCTATCACGGAGCTACCTTTTTACAGAACTTTTTGGACTTGACCTGATTTTTCCCATTTAATTTTCCAAAATATTAATTTGTACTTGAAATAACCATTTGTACTTGAAATAACCATTTACTTCATCTTCAACGAATTCGTATTGCTTCCGCCGTCAATCCTAATTCTACGCCCAAACCAGCCTTAATACGCAACGGGGCACTACTCAACAGAGATTGCAATGATGATAAAGACGTATCAAGAATCACTCCATTAGCACCTTTCTTTTTTGCTTCCTCTCGTATTACTTCCATAATTTCAAGCGGATCAGAAAGCCCAACTACTTTAATAAACATCCGCCCGACCTCTTCATATCTGACACCAAAGGCAATCACTTCAAAAACTTTTACTTGCCCTTTCCAGGGCGCATAAGTTCTTCCAGTTGCCAAGAATTGAATTTGAACGCGATCAGATACACTCCTCTTAGGTGTAGGCATGACCGTCTCAGATGATTGATCCTCCTTGCGAGACAACTGTTCAACCTTACGGGATAAATCATCCACAATACGGAATAACTGTTCAACCGTGCGGGATAACTCATCCACTTTGCGAGATAACTGTTCAACCGTGACTTTCTCGGATGGTTCATCACTAGACGCGATTTCACCAGACGCAATCACAATGACTCCAAAAAGCAGAATGCAAGACAGCCACAATCTTTTTCTCAACATGTAAACCTCCCTTTTTTCACATTATTAATTGGCACTATTGTATATAATTTCCTTTAATTGAGAATGCAGACCAGCCAATGTCACGATGCTGTCGGCTACATAATCGTCAAGACCCTGCACCATAATAGCCTGCACTGGAACGCTTTAATCCAGTGATTCTATACCGTTAAAATTGGGAGCAAGTCCTAAACACTTTATCAAAATGGGGTAACTCCATTTTTCGTCACTGCGACATGCGGCGGAATGATAGATTAGCATATTAGTATGAGGCGCCCACTATGAGTATGTGGTGCCAAAAAGGTCAACAAAGACGAGAAAATCGGAAAAATTAATGAACCCATCGCTGTTCATATCCATACGGGCATCGTAATTGGCATCTGATGACGATAATCCAAGAACCCCGGCAAAGGCGAGAAAATCCGCAAAGTCAACATCGAGGTCGCCATCGAAATCACCCGGATGGGAAATGGCAGTAACGGTGATGATCACAGCGTTAGATACATCTAATGGGCCCTGTCGCCTATTCAGATCGGCCATTGAAGCGGTTTTAACAATGAGCGGTGTCTCCGGTTTAAGAATGTTGTTCACTTGCAAGTCAATTTGGCCGAGATAACCATTAGCTGGCACAACAGGGGTAGAAAGCAATAGCGCGGATAGGATAGGACGACCTGGTGTTGGGAATAAGGAAGCACCTGTAAAATCCGTGCCCGATATGCTACCGATGCGGTAGAAAAATACCGTGCCCAACAAGTCGAGTTCTATTTCGTAACCGTAAATTTGTTTGCCTGCGGCCATTGGAACAAAGAGTTGAAATTGGATCGTATCACCAGCTGTTTGTTCAGGGATGGTCAATCTGCTGTTCTGTACAGCGGGTGTTTCAATTTGTGTGTCGAGATGGAGTTGCATGCCGTCGAAATCGCTGCGAGCATGCTCGTTAAACGATATGACATTTGTCGTTGTGATTACATCGGTCGATGACCGAGTATCAGCAAGTATAACCCGTTTAATGCCAAGGGTAAATGCCTTATCCGTTACATCCGCTACAGTAGAAAACTCAGCGCGTGCCAGAAAACCAGATTCCGGCAAGGTGACAGAACCTGCCAAGACTATCAAGAGTATATCCTGAAACTCTGGAATTGCACCCGAAAACATTCTGTTACTGGCGCTGTCTAGCTTCAAAATAGAAGCGTCAAAGTCAAGTTCTACTCTCGCAGCAATCAGCGTTGTAGTCACACCTCCGGCGAAGATTTCCACGGCAATTTTTGTGCTCTGTCCAGAGATTGTACCTGAAGTAACGCCATCATTTGTCTGATTGCCCGGCCCGCCATCGGCAATAAGGTCAAGCGATAATGTCGCATTTGCATTGGGGCCGGCAGAGGCTTGACCCACAAAGGCCAGCAATGCAAGGGCGGTAAGAAATAGGAATTCTTTTTTGATAAACATTTGCAACACTCCTTCCTGACTACAGCCGCGGATCCACGAGGTCTGTTTCAAGGGCGAGGTGGTCGGAGAATACTCTCTGATGAGCCAGCCTTACGGGAAGATAGTCGTCGGACGTACGTGTTTTAATACCACAGTATTCGGGTAGTCTTTCCAAATACAAGAGCCGGATCTGTGACCCAAAATTTGAATTGTTTTGTAGGCTAATTTGGGTCACAGATCCGAATCGTAGGTTACTCGATCTTTTGAGTATTGGGTGAGGATTACTCAACAACCTGACAGTAGTGTAGTTGTACGTTGGCGGACTTACCAGCAACTTCACCCTTAATTCTTACTCTCTGACCTTTGGATACTCTCATTGCATCATCGTAGTTATATTCACCTAGAAAGCACTGGATACCTATAATTACTGTCTGACTTGTTCCCAAGAAAATGAAGGGATACCCGTTCTTGTCCTTACTGACGGATTTCACAACTCCAGATACTTCTATAATCTTCCCCTTGTACTCACTATCTGCTCTAATTTCGTTGTCTTGATAATCAGCATACAGAGCATCGGCAGTCGTTGATAAAACAGGCTCGCTTTCAGCTACTCCTCTGCAAATTGCTCTCTTTGGGAAATTTTAATATCTTTGGGGTAAGTCATCGTAGCCTCCAAGTTGGGGTTAGAATACGTGTCACCCCTATTTTAAGATTTTTCTCGGAGCTACGGTGACTTTTTGCTTTTTACAGAAATATATGGACTCTATCAAAAACTTCAAATCACAATATCAATTCCCTCTGTGGTTAAGGAGCACAAACCGATGAAAAAAACCATTCTTTGTTTTTCATCCCTAAGTGTGTTGAGCGCGTGCATATTTGTGTTACTCTGCCTCTCGTCTATTGGACATGCTTCTCCGCAACCATCGAATGAAGTGCATTTTTGCCTGCTACTTAATTTAGAAGACACGCAGGCACGCGATAGTATATATGCCGCTACAAAGCACGTGCTTAATTTGAACGTTGGCGAACCCCGCACGGTGCGGATGATCTACTTCTTGCCCAATGACCGTTCCTTTCGTCAAGAAGTGGTTGATTCAATGAAAGTGACAATTCGCCAGATTCAGACCTTTTATGCCGAGCAGATGCGGGCGCATGGATACGGCAACAAAACCTTTCGCTTTGAAACCGATGCGCGGGGCGAACCGATAGTTTATCGCATGGATGGTCAACATCCCGATAGTCACTATCTCGATAACACAAATCCCTGGCCCGATATTCGCGAGGAGTTTGATACCCAGGCGAACAACGTTTATCTTGTCGTCATGGATAATAGTATAGATGCAATTGGTATTGGCGGTGGCAATGTGGTGGCCGGAACGGGCGGGGGGGATAGAAATAGAGGGGTTGCGTTGGTTTCTATAGGATTTTATTGGACAACGGTGGCACATGAAATTGGACACGCCTTCGGATTGTCACACGATTTCAGGGATGGGAATTACATTATGTCGTATGGCCCAAGCGTCGAGGATCAGTTATCTGCCTGTCATGCCGAATTCTTGTCAGTGCATCCCTATTTTAATACCGATAGAGATGATGAAGAGACACCTCTGCCAACAATCGAACGCGCTTCATCACTTGGATATTTAGCAGGCTCAAACAGCGTGCCTATCCAACTCAAAGTCAGCGATTTAGATGGACTGCACCAGATGCTTCTATTCGTTAGAACAAGAGAACCACCCTCTGCCGCTGGGGCACATGAAGTGAAAGCATGTCTCGGATTGTCAGGTGAAAGAGATGCCATTGTTGGATTCGATTATGACGGTGTTGTTCCATCTGATGACTTTACGAGGCTTTGGAATCCCAATGTGCATCCGATTTTTATTCAAGCGGTTGATACTGAAGGAAATGTGAGCAATGAATATTTTGAACTGATTTGCGAAAATTGTCCTCTGGCACTGATAAAAATATCGGGCGATAACCAGCAAGGAACGCCTAGTACAGAGTTGGCGATGCCATTAGTCGTTGCGGTGAGGGATAAGAATGGTATTGTGCTTGGAGGTATTCCGGTCACGTTTACTGTTATATCGGGCGAGGGGAAACTCGGCGAAAGATTCACTGTTGAGAATACAACAACCGATGCCAATGGCAGGGCACAAAGTATGCTCACGCTTGGTCCAAATCCGGGAACAAACACTATTGAAGTAACGGTTCCTGGTCTTGAACCTGTGATTCTTAACGCTGTGGGTGTGGGAACGCCATTAAGCATAGCCGGTGATTATCAGACATGGAGTTTACCTAAGGGGGCAATCGCCCGCTTGGGTAAAGGAACCGTTGATCAAGTGGCGTTTTCGCCCGATGGTCGATACCTCGCTGTGATAAGTAGTATTGGCATCTGGCTTTACGATGTGGCGACCTCTCGTGAACTAGCACTACTTGGGCATATGGAGGAGGTCGAATCTGTTGCGTTTTCGCCGGATGGCACAATACTCGCTTACGGATTAAGGGATGGCCTGATTGTGCTTTGGGACATTGCGACAAGGCGCAATGTTGCCACCCTGTCCGGGCATGAGCAGGGGGGCTATTCCATTACGTATGCGCCGGATGGCACAATACTCGCCTCGTCGGGAGGTAGCACGGTCAAACTATGGGACATTGCGATGCAAACAAATATCGCTACACTTCAGGGTGGGGGGCTATTGCGTTTTCGCCGGATGGCACAATGCTCGCAGGGGCAGCGCAGGGTAACACGGTAAAACTGTGGGGTGTTGCGACAGGTAAAAATATTGCTACATTTTCGGGGCATAAGGATTGGATTAGCACAGTAGCGTTTTCGCCGGATGGCACAATACTCGCTTCTGGATCAGGGGATGGCACGATCAAATTGTGGGATGTTGTGACAAAGCGCAATGTTGCTACCTTCGGACATGCAGGGTGGGGAGTCCAATCTGTAGCATATTCACCGGATGGTACAACCCTCGCTTCTGGCTCAGAAGATGGCACGGTCAAACTGTGGGACATAGTAACGCAAACAAATATTGCTACACTTCAGGGAGGTGGGTATGTAGCGTATTCGCCCGATGGTACAATGCTCGCTTCTGGATCAGGAGATGGCACTGTCAAGCTGTGGGATGTAGCGACAAGGCGCAATGTTGCCACCTTGTCCGGGCATGAGCATTGGGTCTATTCTGTTGCATATTCACCCGATAGGAAGACTCTCGCTTCTGGATCAGGAGATGGTAGGGTCAAATTGTGGGACGTTGCCACAAGTCGCAGTGTTGCAACCCTCGGACATCTAGATCAGGTCTATTCTGTTGCGTTCTCTCCTGATGGTACAACCCTCGCTTCTGGGGGAAATGATACGGTCAAGCTGTGGGATATAGCGACAAGGCGCAATATCGCCACCTTATCCGAGTCTGGGGCGAATTCTCATCCTGTTGCATATTCGCCTGATGGGAGTATACTCGCTTCAGGATCATATAGAGAGGTCAAGCTGTGGGATGTAGCGACAAGGCGCAATGTCGCCACACTATCTGGGCATGTGGCTGAGGTCTATTCTATTGTGTTCTCACCTGATGGCACAACTCTCGCTTCTGGAGCCTGGGATAGCATGGTTTTGCTGTGGGATATGTCGTCTTATATCAAACGCCAAACCCCTAATCCCGACTTTAATGGCGATGGTACTGTTAATATTGCCGATTTTTTGCAGTTTGTCGAACAGTTTGGTTTAAGTCAAGGTGATGTGGGGTATGACGCACGGTATGATCTGGATGGCGATAATACCATTGGAATCGGCGATTTTCTGATCTTTGTCAATGCCTTTGGCAAGTAAGGGGTCATTAATCGTGCTTTTTGGTGATGTCTGAAATTGTTCACAGTATTGGTTCATGACAAATTTAACTTTTTAACTGGCCTACAGAAAAATAAAATCTTATATTTTTGGTAGGAATATAAGTGCAAAGGGTCACAGTTCAATTGGAAAGGAAATTGCGACTCAAGACATACCAACAAATTTCGGTCTCTTGATTCCATTCAGGAGACCGTATCTTTTTTCTTAACTTAACATGGGGGTTAAAATGGCTATAAAAGTTTCACTGGACGAGTTCCTAAACGATTTGAAGCAAGGGCCTAATTATCATGTGAATCTATCTCGCTTAACGACATTTTCCGCAGTAAAACATTGTATCGAGTGTCAAAAACCCATGGTTGATGTAGATATTCTTGAAAGAGGCATTATTGAACGTTATGGCTCCGATAGCGATAAGAAATTACATTATCTCTATGAGCACATCATAGACAATGGATTCCTGGTAAGACATGATTATTATACAGATCGTTGTATCCCTCACGGAGAAAAATTCTATATGGCTCAAGAAAAATAAAAAAAGAACCGACTCTCAACATAGCAAGGTGTCGTTGGAGTTACCCAGCTTTAGTGGATAGTGTAGAAGGTTCAACCCAATCATCCTGTGTCATCAGTTTTTCATAGGTGATAAGTATATCCACCAAA
Source organism: Candidatus Latescibacterota bacterium (assembly GCA_965262145.1). Lineage (GTDB taxonomy): Bacteria > Latescibacterota > UBA2968 > UBA2968 > UBA2968 > VXRD01. Next base: position 5,849,494 of record OZ253501.1, on the reverse strand, counting down.
ACGGGTCAAGTCCACAACGGATAGATACAGAAAGCCAGACCAGGTTGGTATGTAGGTAATATCAGCGACCCACAGCTTGTTCGGCTTGTCAACCTTGAAGTCTCGCTTGACCAGATCAGGCGCTTTTTCTTCAGTCAAAGATCGGTGTGTTGTCGTCATACCCTTTCTTCGGCTCACACCATAAATCTGGGCTTGTCGCATCAGTCTTGCAACACGTTTCTTGCTGGTGCGAACCCCTATGCCACGGAGATCCTCAAAAATACGAGGGGCACCATAGGTCCCATTGGAACGTTGGTGAAAGGTCCTTATTTGTTCTGTCAACTGTTTATCGTCCTGTGCCCGTTTAGATACACGACGATGGCACCACGCATAATACCCACTGGTGGAGACGTCCAGCGTTCGGCATAGCACGGTGATCGGATAGACGGCCTGATGCGCTCTTATAAATCTGAAGATTTGGGGGGTATCGCATCGGTCTCCCGTGCGAACCAGGCCGCGGCTTTTGCAAGGATCTCGCGCTCTTGACGCAAGCGCTTATTCTCTTTGCGTAGCCTTTGAAGCTCTGACCGCTCACGGCTTGTCAATCCATCTTCTCTACGGCCTTCATCGCGGTCTGCTTGACGCACCCAGGCACTGATTGTTTGAGCAGTCGGTTCAAACTCTTTAGCTAAATCGTTGGCACTGCGACCGGATCTGACTAGTGCATCGTGGCAGAAGTGCTACTCCTTATAGATTAAGAGGTCTGCCGGTGTAAGTCCATTTAAAAGGCTTGGCCATCGTCTTGTTGAAAAAGTCAATGAAATCTAAGATACGTTGCTGAAGGTCTTGAATGGATGTAAAACTACCTCTCTTAAGCAGGCGTCGCACGAGGATGGAAAACCAGCATTCAATCTGATTGAGCCAGGAAGCATGCACAGGCGTATAAACAAAGCGCACACGATGGGATTCATCTATCAGGAAGTTGGCACGCGTTTTCATGGATTTTAGAATCCCGGATTTGCCTTTTTCACCTAACTCGTCTTGAATGTCGCACACATGGGCAACCCATCGGACTAAGGATTCAGATTTATGGGTATTGAGTTGATCCACGACAAAGACCCACTCGCCTTGCGGGTCTTGTGCAAAGGTCTGTTCAATATGGGTCTTGAAATCTGCTTCTGTTCGCGTCTTGGATAAGGTTGGGGCAATCAGCTTGCCTGTGGCGACTTCAAAATTGCCAAGCAAACAACACGTCCCATGCCTTTTGTATTCAAACTCCTGGTATTCGACCCGACCCGGCTTCATCGGCAAAGTTGGCTTGGCACGCGCTTTGGCCTGTATGCCCGTTTTTTCATCTGTGCTGATGACATGTACGCCTTGTTCGTGAAGCGCAGGAGCCGACTGATATAATGTACAGACCTTTTCGCTTTGTTGGTAAAAGGCTTCTCTATCTAAATCGGGGGGACGCTCCCAATAGCGCACACGATAAGGCTTAAGATCGGCCTCCTTTTAAAAAACGTCCCACACTGCGAATGGAAATGTCCTTTACAATGTCGCGTGCAATGACTTCTTCTCGCAAGGCTTGAGGCGTCCAATGGCTGATGGGATACCCACAGGCCTTGGGGTCTTCACACGAGAGAGCCACGACTTGAGAGACGACCTGTGCGGTATAGGTCACAGGTGTGCCAGAGCGCGGTGCATCAGAAAGCGTGGATAGAATCGCCTCCGATAAGGCCTGTTGGTCGGCTTCGACTTCGATCAAGGTGAGGTGTTCTTGGTGACGAAGCCACCTCTTTCGCCAAAAAGAGACTGTCTTGCGGTGGACATTCAGGTGCGCGCTCACTTCGGTAATGCTCATCCCCTCACTGCTCACAAGGATGATGCTGGCACGTTTGACATGGCACTGTTGGCTGGTATGGCGTTGGACAATTTGTTCTAATACGGCGCGTTGGATCACGCTTATGGGCAAGGCACTTGCTCTTTTATAGTAACCGGGCATGGGACCCTCCAAGAGGAATTTAGAGGCACTTTTGAGAGACTCCCAAAGATAAGCACATACTATTTATATGGACAACCTTTTTTGCCACGATGCACTAGAGCGACCATCTGCTGACGAAATGCTGTTGGATATGATCTTTTTCTTCCCATTTTGGACTCCTTTCTCTGAAAGAGATAAGTTGTCCACTAATACGGGTCAAGTCCAGTGTGGAGTTACCCCGCTTTCGTGGATAATGTAGAAGGTTCACTCCAGTCATCCTGTGCCATCAGTTTTTCATAGGTGATGGGTGATTTATGCTATTATACGCCAAAATGGGCCAAGTCCAACGCGACATCTATCGCAAGTCATCCCAAAAGCAGCAAGTGACGACAATAGAAATATACCCCTAATATTTTAGATCTGAAGGGCATAATAAAAAAGGAGAACGCGAGTGCGTTCCCTTTTATTGGGAGGAGTGAGGCCCCCTTGATGCCTGCGGTCCGATAACTTTTAGGTGTCCGGTTTAATCCACATTTTTCCACTATCGTTTCCAATGAATTTTATAGCATTCCCATGTTCAAAGAACAAGGTCATTATGTGATAGGCTGTCAGGACATCATCTTGTAATTTTTGTTTATCTTCAAGAAATTCCACATTGAGCCCTAATTCTTTCAATTTATCTCCCCCAACCCTTTGGCCGTGAACATGAATTTGTCCATGTGTAGATGTCTTTTCTGCATTGAAAAATGCTGCGATGTCCTTAGCTTTTTGGATTCTCTCTTCTTTGCATTTTATATCCTTTAACATTCTTTTGGCAAGCCATTTTGTCACTAACCCTTTGCTGTATGCTAAAGATTTTTCGGTCTCTAAAATAAGAGAAAGTGTCGTTTGTTGCAAAATATGTGCCCAAAAATGTGCTGATTTTATATCATCTGTAATCTCTTTCTTCGCTTGCTGTAATCCTTCCTGAAGAGCTCGAGCCGAATGGTACTGATTATTAAATAGAATTTGAGGATCAACAGGCCCTAGCTGGCTCTGCTTCCCGAGGACAATCGTATCGCTTGCAAGACTTATCATTGACCCGCCCGACATTGCCAAGAAAGGCACAATCACATTTATCGGTTGAAACTTAGAGTGCAAATACTCAACTATGCTCTCAACTGCATTTATGTCTCCCCCAGGAGTGTGAAGTATCAATACAAGACCTTTGTCAGCCGGCATTCCGATAAGTGCATTCATGAAGCCATTTATATCCTCACTTCTAATAGATATATCGGGGTTATTTCCTGGTTTTTGCAGAAAGGCTGATGCGTAAACGATAACAGGAGCATCATAATGAGATGAGACAGCCTGCAAAGACTTTACTAATTCTTCGATAAGCCATACGTTGCCAGGATTTATGGTCGCATGCTCATTATAGCTCCCTAATAAATCATGCCATCCAGGCATAAAATACTCCTTTATATTTTGGGGGGATTAAGCTCTATTAGAAGTAAAGAACGGATTGTGAGAGGGTAATGCTTCTGCTCCTTATCTGATTTTGGCTCCTCTTCTTCTCGTTTTATTGAGTCAAAAAGCTCATTAAGCTCTACATACTGCTGATACTGCTCTTTCGCCTTCTTCAGTTCCCAGTAGTAATCGTGCGTGTCATCTTTTACTTCAGTGGGTGTGTTCATGTTGTATCCTCCTTGGGATTGGGGATTTACACTTGGCTTGTACTCGCATAGATTACGAGAATAGTCTGCAAATGTCAATACTCTCTTGATTGCTATTGCCTAGCCATCACTGCAAAAACAAATTCACATCAGGAAAATCCTTGTTGCCCTTATCGCAATAAGCGAATCGGAGTGCCTCTCTCCCCTTTCGATAGTAGGAGTAAATTTTTCCCCGATATTAAACGATTAGAATTTTTGAAGGGGAGACGTCGTATCCTCTTTCCCGCTCAAGGACTATATATGAGGAGCAAAGATTGTTGTAGATACTGATCAAGTCGTTTTTGTATATCCCTATCTCTGTGTGAGAAAATATCACCCTGATGCTCGATGACAATTAGCCTTTATACCGGTTCAACTATAGGGGCGCACCTCATAGCGCAACCTGCTCATAGCAGGTGCTTTGGTCTGGATATTGTCCCTCGATCATTTTCCAAAATTTCCTTCTTTGTATCTCCTTGCTTTTTATCTGGAGTAGGGGCTGCAACCGATAGACCGCCAGGAAATCCAGTCTTGGGTCTGAGTCACACAGTTTCAGAATAAAGTCTTTAATTTCCTCATCCAGTTTGAGCAACTGTAGAATCAAGTGGATTTTGGGTTGCGATATTCCCACCTGTTTTGCAAGTATTCTCTGAGATTGAACGTGACCCTTTTCAAGAAGTTCTTGATAATACAGGGCCCTTTTTAGATAATTGGGATGTTGCAGTTTTTGAGTAACCAATTGTTTTTTAGTTTTATGTCCGATTGCAATTAGAGGCTTATAGTTCCTGCGGATGTGATGGATGGGGAAGTGGTCCCATACGGTAAAAAGTTCAGTGAGTGCATCAGTCGGGCAACCAATTTTTTTAATAATAGAACGCCCCAGCATCGTTGTGCTGGGGCATATTTTTTGTATTTCGATTGTCGTGGTCAAACTATATCAGGTGGTCATTCCGCTTCCAGAACTTCTGGATCCAGTTGGTACCAGAACACCTCGCCAGAGTCAATGAGACCATGTATCCGGTCATCACGGCGCAGGCCAGCAACAGCGGGATAAGACCGATCACCTGTGAACTTAGTCAGGAACGCAGCGTTTCGGAGTGCTCGCGTGGTATCTCGACCATTAACGGTGAAGGAGATTTCCACGGCGATATAGCAAGCTGCGCCATTTGGATCCGTAGCCTCTATAATCAAGTCGGCACGTCGAAAGCTTCTCAACTCGTTTGTGGGAATACCCGATGTGTCAGCGCGGGCAAGCAGCGCTCCAAGATCATCCTGGGTGAGGGTCTTCGCCCGTTGAAAGCCCATGTCCTCGGCAAGGATGGATGCCTCGCGCAGAGCGGCATCCCGGGCGTGGGATCCTTTGAGCGGACCGAGATCATCTTGAATGGACTTCACCCTGATTTTGAGTATGCCGACATCTCCCTTGAGTGTGCTGACATCCTCCTGGATAGACATCACTCTATTTTCAAGCGTGTCAAAGCGCCGGTTCGTGGCTTCAACAAACCTGTTTACTTCAGCGACAAACTGGGTGAACTTTTCGGGCAGTTCAATCAGTTCCCGCGTCAACAGCCGGGCACGCAGGGCATCCGCCCACTCAGGATGGTCGTCCAGGATGCGAATGAGGTCTTCTATCGTATGAATCGTGGTGTTCACAGGTTTTCCTCAATGGCCGTTTTATCCATCGTCCAATCAGCGGGACTGGAAAATAACTTGCCTAAGCCAAATCAATATAAGGAAATTGAATACATGGGGCAATATAGCGGCTGTAAATTTTTTCTGATATTATCTCAATGGATAATGTGGGCGGTGTTGGATTTACGCATTTTTTCTGCCGTGTTGGGGTGTTCCTGACAAAATACAAGACGCCTGAGATGGTGTGGCTTAATCATGGGATCAGAAAACAGAAGTGGAGTTCACCCGTTTGAGTGTATAGTGTAGAAGGTTCTACCGAAACATCTTATGCCAACTGTTATACACCAAAACGGGTCAAGTCCAAGTCCATTTAATAGTTCTCATTGTTGCTCTGGAGGTTATCTTTGTTCTACAAAGTATATATATTCGCACTTGCACTGCTAACCACCTGCAGCGCTCAACCAATCCCCAATACCAGCCCAGCGACCATGGCCACTTCCGACCGCATCCAACCCTATCTGCGCAACCCCTTCTACTGGCAATATAAGGGCATGCCCATCCTGCCTTTAGGCGGCAGCGTCGAAGACAATCTTTTTCAGATTGCCGGGGTAGAAGCTCATCTCGACCTCCTGCACAGGGTTGGGGGCAACTACGTCCGCTGTACCATGTCCAGCCGCGACGAAGGCGATGTCTGGCCCTTCGAGCGCGACGCAGTGACTGGTCTCTACGACCTGGAGCAACCAGGCCAGGTTTACTGGGATCGCTTCGAGCACTTCCTCGCGCTGTGCGCCGAGCGCGATATCATCCTCCAAATCGAGCTGTGGGACCGCTTCGACTTCGCGCGTGCCCCCTGGCAGGACAATCCCTACAACCCCAAAAACAACCGCAATTACACCGCCGAGGAGTCCGGCTTGAAGGAAAAGATCAGTTCCCATCCCGGAGCGAGGGAAAACGTCTTCTTCCGCACTGTCCCCGCCTTGGAAAACAACGCGCTATTGCTCAAATACCAGCGCGCCCAGGTCGGCGAATTGCTCGCCCGCGCCCTGCCCTATCCCAACGTGCTCTACTGCATGGACAACGAAACCAATGAGTCGCCTGCATGGGGCCGGTACTGGGCGCTCTACATAAAGGAGCAGGCCGGCAACACCAGCGTCCAGACCACCGAGATGTGGGACGCCTGGGACCTGCAATCCGAGCAGCACCGCCACACCCTCAATCACCCGGAACTATACAGCTTTTGCGACCTCTCGCAAAACAACCATCGCGCCGACAGCGAGCACTGGGAAAACGCGCAATACATCCGCCAGCAACTCATCGCCTCTGGTCAGCTCCGCCCGATGAACAGTGTCAAGGTTTACGGTGCCAGTACCGGTTCCTACGGCAGCGATCGCGACGGCCAAGAACGCTTCTGGCGCAACATCTTTGGTGGCCTGGCCTCTGCACGCTTCCACCGCCCACCTTCGGGACTGGGTCTGGGAGCAATTGCCCAGGCCCATATCCGCTCGCTGCGCAGCCTCGCCGCCGAGATAGACATCTTCACTTGCACGCCCCATAACGATCTGCTCGGCGAACGCAACTCCAACGAAGCCTACTGCACGGCCAACCCCGGCGTCGAGTACGCCCTCTTTTTTCCCGACGGTGGCAGCGTACTGCTGAATGTGGAAGCAGCAAAAAGAAAAAAACTCCACGTGCGCTGGCTGGACATTCGCCAGAGCGTGTGGCTGAACGAAGAAGTAGCCGCACCAACGCACTACCTGCGACTGATGACGCCGGAAAAAAAAGGATACTGGGCCGCAGTGGTCAAAGTCGGGTCAAATAAATAATGAGGGGACGGCAGGGAGGGATACTGTTTACCTTGCCGCCCCCGAAGACCGGGCATGGAGTGAAGGGATATCTCGGCCCGGTCGCTGTTTTCATGGGGATACGTATTAACGCTGATCGAACACTTAGACGGGCCGCAAGCGCATTTGGTGTCAAATAAGGCCACATGTGGTTTGGCTTTAACTACCTCATCCGTTGGTAACCATTTTTCCGAGAGGCTAATTTTCTCATCTTTCCTGGAGATTTCCTATGATTTACGACATGCGAACTTACGATCTGAATCCCGGTGCATTGCAAGCCTATATGGATGCGGTGCGCGAGGTGGCGCTTCCTCTGCGCGAAGACTATGGTGTCAAACTTGCCGGGTGGTATTATACCGATATTGGGAAATTAAATCGCGTGGTTCACATTTGGGCGTATCGCGATTATACCCATTTTGATCAGGCGCGGCAGGCTGTCCGCAGCGATCCTCGATGGGTTAATGACTATCTGCCTCGCGTTAAGGGGCTGGTCGCGCGCCAGCAAGATCAAATTATGCTCGCGGCCGATTTTTTTGAGTCCCGGGTCCCGGCTCTGTCGGAAGATACATGATTCCGCGAGTCTGCTCTTCGTCAGTCGTCATCCTGGCTCGGGATGTTCAGGCGGAATAACACGGGGTGGTGATCCGAGTAATACTGTGGAAATAAGTTCTTATCGTACGGGTCGCCGGGATAGGCACTGTTGCCTCGCCATGCACCACGCATCTGGTCGATCAGGTTAATCACCTGGAAATCAAATGCCTCATCTATTTCGTCTAATGCAGCACGCTGGGCCGGGCGATACATAACGTGGTCATAAGGTTTACTGCTCCCAGCCGCGGTGTTCGTCTTTCGGCATTCGTCATTCAGGGATATAAACCCCGCCGGCATTACTGCCTGTAGCTCCGCTGTATTTTCGATGTTCATATCCCCTACAATGTAGAAGTCCTGCTCCCGCGCGTCATTGAGATCGATCCACTGGGCTATGCTCAAAAGCTCTGCTTTGCGTTCTTTTTTCTTGTTTCCGCCGGGGGACAAATGGACGTTGATGACGACAAAGTCCATTTTGCTATCTATGGTGCGGAAGCTGTGGGCGTGTGGTACGCGGGGATATACGAGATGGGCAGAGCGGTCTTCTGATAGGAATCCGTGGGGTAGATCATCTGCAATTTTCAGTTTGCCGGGTTTGTAAAAGACCACGGACCATTCGGTACTCGATCCGGCTTTGTGTATGTTTTCGCCTCTTCCCGTGTCTTCACAAGATAGGGAGTAATCAAAGTCCTGCGCGCTCATGGCATTGAAGAATGCATTGGCTTCGGGGTCTTCGCGATAGGATGTGCCATCGCAGTATTGACCGTTATCAGGTGGTGCAACGAGTTCCTGGACGATGACCATGTCATATTTTCCGACCAATTGGGCGAGCGCTTTGTTGTCCTTTTTTTTATATAGACCGACAAATTTGATGTTGAAAGAACAGACTGTGATTTGTTTGTCAGAGACTTGTGGTTGGCAGCCCAATAACAACAGGAGAATGGAGAATAAGAGATATTTTTTCATAATGTCTCAATAAGGAGGACGTATGCGAGAGGAAGGGGTGAAAAAAAATACTTGAAGAACGCCTGAAATTTCTCGACCATGAGCGCGGGCAATCATCTGACAATTCTCGATAGGAGATTTATTATGAGCAGTGGGGAAATCATCTTTCAAGACACATTCGACGGCGGGCTCGATAGCGGTTGGTCGTGGTTGCGGGAACAACCCGATGATTGGCGGATTCGGGATGGCGGTTTGGAGATTTGCGTGCGTCCCGGCGTTAAAGATACGGTGCAAAATGCTTTGCTCAGATCCGCGCCAGACCGCGGTGCTTATGCCGTTGAGGTCACGATCGCGAATCACACCCAGCCGACGCAGCAATACGAACAGGCGGGCATTACGTGGTATCACAATGGGGAACCCGTGTTCAAGGAAGTTAAAGAACTCATTGACGGCGATCTCTACATTATTCCTGGGAAGCAGCCTATGCCAACGCAGAGCGTTCGTTTGCGTCTTGTTGTTACCGCCAGCACATGGGAAGCGCAGTATCGCGCTGAGGGTGAGACCGCATTTCAAACCGCAGCCGATGGGAAACTGCCTCCTCCGGGCGATGATCAGGTGAGTATTCAGTGCTACAATGGCCCGGAAGAAGGCGACCACTGGATACGTTTTTCGGATTTTTGTATTAAAAGCGTTTAAGCGATCAGCAAAACATTCTGGATCGCGGCATGCCGCGATGCCGGGCCTGTCAAAAAAAAGCACCATCTCAAAACGAGATGGTGCTTTTTGCCTAATTCTGAATTTATTTCAGATTATTGCTTAGTGACATTCGCTGCCTGGAGACCTTTAGGCCCCTGGGTAATGTCAAAATCGACAAGGTCACCTTCGGCTAAAGACTTAAAGCCCTCCGCTTGAATTGCCGAGAAATGGACAAAAACATCTTCGCCCCCTTCTTGCTCGATAAAGCCGAAACCCTTGGCGTCGTTAAACCACTTAACTCTTCCTTCTGCCAACGTACTTCACCACCTTTCTACATCGAAAATTGCACATCAGAACGAAAAAAAAGGCAAGAATCAGGAGTTTCGATTCTTGCCATACCGTCTTTTCAAGCCGATTGTACAGGAAACAAAACAACATATTCACAATACATTGGGTACAAGTACCCATTATACATGGGCAAAGATACCCATTATTGTCTCAGAAGTCAATGCTTTTTAAAAAAAAGTTCCAGTTTAAACCACAGCCCCAGCAAGCATCACGTGACCTTTTTCCGTGTACTGCGCCTTATCTTCGGGTGCTACGGTGCGCCAGATCAGGAATTGTTTGCGCAGCAGATTCATAAAGTTTTGATTGACCCGCCGCCATGACGAGGCATCGCCCGAGACCCGATCTATCGTCAATGTCATGGCAAAAATATTGTGCTCACCTGTGGGCACAGCTTCAAAATGTACCTGCTGGCTCACGCCCAAATCATAAGGTGCCAACCAGATCGTCGTGTCAATGGTGTGTCTCTGTCCGGATCCTGTTTCAACTGAGCCAAAGCGCGCGCCATTTGTATAAAATGTGCCCAGGCTCTCACCCGCATGTGCCTGGAAATAATCGACCAGGAACACGGAGAGACCAAATACGTCTTTGCCGCTTACGGTAAATGGAAATTCAAAATGCCAGCGGTCGCCTTCAGGAGCGGGGAACTTCCATCGGCGCGTCACGTCGGGTACGGCCATGAGTGATGCCTGACGCGCGGGATAGAGCGACGACAGCAAAACCACCACCATCACCAGCATGGAGGACGCCACGGTCGAGAGTGCCGAATAATTCACGGTAAGCCCTTGCAACGCATCTTGCCACAGTAAAATTTTGACGACGCTCTGTCCCAAAAGATATCCGCCAACGGTTCCCAAAACAGCGTAAACACATGCCTCGGCAATGAACAAAAAGGCGATGTGTACGGGTGCTAAGCCCACAGAAGAATAGATGCCAATCTCGCGAAAACGCTCGTACACCGATCCCATCATGGTATTGAGCACAATTAGCGCGGCGACCAGAATGGGGATAAACAAATTTGCCATGCCTTGCAAAGATGTATCCCCCAGCGAACTGTAAACCGCGACGCGTATGCCGCCGTCTGCTGTTGGAATGCCGGCAAATAATACCACCGATAATCGCGATAAAAACGACTTGATCTCGGCTTCTACATCCACTTCTTCGCGAAATCGCACGGCCACTGACTGCAATGGACTGCCCACATCGCGCAGCAAGGCATAAGGTACGATCAAAATATCATCGGGGTCCAGATGCTCAAACGGCACGGTCTCGACCTCGGAGCGCTCCAATCCCTGCCGTTCGCGGTTTTCGGTCTGCGACATGACGGTAATAAACTCGTCGTCGGTAACTTGAAAATCTGCCGGTGTTATCTGTTCCTCATCCAGATCGACAAACGCGCGCATTTTCTCAGAATCTATCAATCCGATCACCGTGAGTTGCTTGCCAAAAAGGCGGATGGGCGCTTTGCCGACCTCTTGCTCTGTTATACCCAGGGTCTCCGCGATTCGATCGGGCAAAATACAGGCCGACTCGCCCGGTTGAAACCAGCGTCCGACCCGCAGCAGGGTATCAATCTGCGTCACTTGCGCCTCTTCAGATGCCAAACCCAGGACCCCCTGGACGCGAGAATTTTTCTTTTTATAATGCACCACAGCTTTTGATTTTTTGTCTTCTTTTGTTGCAACATACCAGCTTCGAGGCGTTACGGTGCCCCTGTCTTTGAAATTTATCCGCGCATAATCATAAGCCGTGTCTTCCAGTGGTCCCCAGAATTTGCTTCTGATCAATATGCCGGGATACGCGCCTTCCGCATCGCGGTGAAGCTGGTGGAATTCCAATGCCGATTTAATAGAGGTAAAGGATAGCACGGTAAAGGTTAGCAATACCAGGGTTGCAAATGTCAACCCTGTGCGCAGTCTGCGTTTTTTCATATTGGCGATGCCCAACTGAAACGCCGCCACTGACGCGCTGATCCGCCCCACATCGGTTTCGTGCAATAATACCTCGGCACTGCGCAGCCGCCGAATATTCTCGTTGAACCGGCCCGCTAAAATCGAAATCACAAAAATTGCCAGTGCCAAAATCACAAAAGCCAGCAGAATTACAAAGGGATTGGAGAGATCAAATGCGGGGTGTACTTGCGAAAGAAAAATCCAGATTATGACAAAGACCAGGCCGATCCCGCCGATTTGCATGCGAATATCGGAAAACGTAAAAATCAATCGCTCGAGGAAAAACGCACAGGGAATGACCAGTATCATAAAGAAAATTACGCCGCGAATCACATCGTTTTGCGTTGTTTTTACGTCTGGATACGCCCGCGATTCAATGCCCATGCCCGCGCGCGTGTGTTTGACAAAAGCATCCCATTGTTTTTCTTGCATCGCGGCTTCTGCGTCGTCTAAATGTTGTTTGGCCTGCGCGTGCAATACTTCCAGTCGCTGATTTTCAATTGAGTATTGGCGCAATTTCCGCATGCGCGACTCATTTAACATCCACATATCGCGCGCCGCCTGATAGGGGGTGCGGATTAAGGATCCCGATGACAGGGTTTGAAACCCTTCGCCCCGGGCATCCCACTCGTTATCCGCGCTTTTTGAGTTGAGCAACAAATAGCGCACGCCAATCGCCCCTGCGCGCATCGCTATTTTTATTTTTTCACCGGGCGATGTATAGACCACGCCGACGGGTTCATCTGGCCCAAATCCGATGTCATAACCGTATTCTTGTGGCGCGGTATTGCCCGGGCCATATACGCTGATATTGGATAATGTGTTCAAATACCGCGGATCAACGGTGCCGTAAAAGTCGGTTGATACGCAGGGAAATAGAATGACCGTTTGCTTTGTGATCCACCAGTTCATATTAAAATGGCCGCTGTAGATTTTGCCCTGCCGCCCCTGATTGGGTGCGTACGTAATTTCGCCACTGTGCGGATCGATATAGTACGCCCGCACATGTACGCGGCGCTCTGCTACGCCCGGGATATAGTATTCGCCGTTTTCGTCTGCCAGGTCGTAATAAATGCGCCGCACGCCTTTGACCGATTTTTCCAAGCCCATCCGCATGGCGGCTATCGCATCTGGCCGCGATTTATCGGGTGTGATACTGCGCCGCGGAAATGTGCGTACAAATCCTTTGAGGCCGCGCATGCGATCGTCGGGATCCAGCTTGTAATCGGGCAAAAATTCCTCGCTGTTGAACGACAAATCCAGCATGCCCGCAAGCACGCGGATCTGTGTGGTCAAGTTGGTGTAGTTCACAAACTCGGCCTGGTCCAGAGGCGTATCCACCCGGAATCGCGCATCGTTTATGGTCGTCAATGACAGTGCTGGGGTGCCTGCATAAAGCACCACTTCGCTGTCGTTTTTGATATTTTCGCCGGGGATGTACATATCCCAGGTCATTCCGCCTTTGGGGTTGATCCCATCGACCATTACATCTTTTGACGTCGCGCCTATGCCTTTGGCAATGGCGGTTGCATAGCGTGTAAAGGATTTGCTAAATGTGGCAAAAAATTGCGTGGAGAAATAATTGACCGCTGTATTGACCCCAAATCCCGCTGTTTGGGTTGATACGCCCATTTCGTCTGTTTGGCTCGAGAGATCCAATCCGATAAACAGGTCGATGTCAATGGGGTCGGTCATGAGTGCGGCAAAGTGTTCTTCTTTGCGCGAGTGCCGGTTCAGAAAATCGCAAATGCCCCGGAATCCCAGGTGGTGTGCGGAAGATGCGAGGAAGAGCACGGTGTATTTGGGGCGATGCGCTTGAAAATATTCGGCCAGACGCATAAGCCCGACAATGCCACACGCCATTTCAGCGCCCGGTGCCTGTGCAGGTACGACAGACATGGCGTCGTAGTAGGCATTGATGACTACGATTTTTTTGCTCATTACTGGATCCGATCCTTCGATCCAGCCCAATACGTTGGATACGTCGTTTTTCTTCCAGGGCATCCGAGATGTGAGTTGTACGTCTATTTCGCCCTGGTCTGATAGGAGAGTACGCAATTTTTCTCCGTGTTCGCGGTCGATCCAGAATCGCTCTGTGCTGTTGGGCACTTGTAAAAATTTTGTCTCGGCTTGCGTATAAGACGTGGAGTCTGGCGCGATGAAGATGATCTGTTGCGCGCCCAGGACTGCGGCGTTGAGCCATTTGTTCCAGGTATTGAAGTCAAGGAGTACGACTGTGTCTTCCACGTCTTTGCCATTATACGCCTTAAATTCGCCATCGCCTCCGTCGATCAAGCGCGTTCGCACACCATCCGGTGGCAAGGTGGAGGTTTTCACCAGGTTGGGCCATAGTCCGGAAAGCGGAAATACTTCGCCGGATGAGACGATGGTCAATTGGCTGCCTTCATCTACGGGCGATGTGACGCCGTATGTTTCTGTTTTCACATTTTTTAGATCCAGTGCCCGGAAGCGTTGTTCGATAAATTTTGCGGCGGCATCGTGACCCGGATAGCCGGGTACGCGAGATTTATATTGGGTAAAGGTCGCCATTAATGCGCGGACTTCTGCTTCTGTGATTTCGCGCTTGACGCGATCAGCCACGACTTCGGCACCCGGCACAGGCACTGGTTCTACGGGTTCGGGGGGATGCAATCCCAGTGCTTTCTGTAACAATGGATTGACCGTACCGGGTCCTAAGATGACCGCGCCAAACCCAAATACGATAACGCCAAGTAATGCCAGCCAACCTATGCGACGATACATGGGGGTCCTTTCAAAAATGCGATGTGCCGTGCAATCCAAAAATCAAACACTATTATGCATAAAAAGACAACTTCTTCCAAATAAAATTAAGACTTCTAACCTTTAAAAAAAAGGCAGGCCAGGTCGCGCTTTCTTTAATGATCCGTGCGAACAAGTCTGCCTTTTTTACCAAAGTCTTATATAAAGATATTTACTGGAGTCTGAGATTATTCCTCAGAACCCAGCTTACCAATAGCTTGGTTTGAGTGTGTCACCTATGGCACCATTGTGGATATAATTGCAGTTTGTGGCTCTGTATCGATGTTGTCATCTGAAAAGCTGACAACGTTAAAGGTTTCTGGATCAAATTCTGATTCTCGGCGAACTAACTCGCTGAATGAGACAAATTGAACAAGTAGTCCCACATCAAATGCTGCACAAAGTTTGTGCAATATTTGTACTGATGGTGGGCCACTATCAGGGTCCTCCAATTCGGCTATTTGGCTCTCGGGAATGCCACTGTGCTTTGCAAGATCCTCTTGTGTCCACCCTCTCGCCCTCCGAAGTGCTCGAATTTGGAAAGGGACCTCAATATCAAACTGTCCCTCGACATAACCTTCCCGATATTCCGTATCTTGTAATTCTTCCCAAAGTTCAGAGCTTGAATTCAAGTTCATGGGCTTCTCCTCTTTGTATTTCGGAGTGACGTGTTACCGCCGTCTTATATGCGTTTGGTGGTTTATATATGTTGCCTTTATGGGTAAAACCACACAAAAATGTTATCTGCCTTAGAGAAAGTGCAATTAAACAATAACAAGGCAAAATAAATTAGCAAAGCGCATATCTGAAAGCAAGGGAATAAATTTTGACAGGACATAGCTACATTTGCGAACAGAGAAATGGATAGTTTTTAATTATTGTTCCATAATTCTTTCTATGGCCCCTTGGAATCTATCTGAAAGAGCTTCTTCATCTCGCTTTGTTGCTCGTTTATTGATTTCATTTTTGTTTAAAATAAAAAGTGCCTCTTGAGAGCTTGTTTGCAGGCTTATCAAATCATGAACCTCAACTTCAATCTGATAGAGACCCGGTTTTAATTTTTGTGTATCCAATTCAATATATACCGGCTCTGTGGTGCTGGTTCCATTATAGTCAGAACTAATCGAAATCTCTGGCTTTTTGTCGGTAACTAATTGACCCAGGAAATATGATATGCTGCCCAATAAACTGGCATTTTTTCGTACATCTTCCCATATCGTGTATTTAATGCGGAATTTCGTTTGACCAAATGCATCTTTTTGCAAATTGTAAATTTCATAATAAATATTAACGGCCTGATTTCTCAGATAATTACGTGTGGGCATGGGAATGACCCAAACATCGCCCTGTTGAAACTTGTATGATTGGGGTTCGGTGAAAATTTGCCAGGCCATTTCAATATCGCTTATGCTCAGTGAATCAACAGCATAATTCGGGATGTGAATTTGCTGTTGATAGAACCCCCATTTTCCAGAATTTTGATCCGTGAGATGAATGATGAGGCGATAGTCTCCCGATAAAGCTTTAAGAGACATTGCATCAATCGCGATACCGGATTGCATATTTGACAAAGATACCGTCTGTTGAGCGCTGTTGATGACAACACCTTCCTCATTCACAAGAGATGCCGTCCAGTTAACAAGTGCAGAGGTTGCTGAGGTATCATTTTGGGCAAAAATATCTTTTGGCAATAATCCGAGATAAATATTCTGATCTGTTTCGAGGTTCTTTCCCCGGAATGTCACCAGGTCATAGTAAAAGTTCAAAATATCAGTGCCAGGTATTCCATTATAAAAATCCGGTGCCTCTTTGGCATGATGCCCAATAACAAATTGAGGATGAAAATTTTGTGTCGGGACTGCTATTTTAGGATCCTCGGGGGCGAGCGGAAAATCCCAACCGCCATTCATGAAGTGGTCTGTAAATACAATTTCTATGCCTTTGCCAATACCGAGATAAATCCACGATTCCCAGGGGAATCTGGGCGAACCATCGGGGTGGCGATCTATGGGATAAATAGGATCTGTCAGAGCACCTTTACTCTGCCTGCGCTTCAGGGTGTTCCATTCGGGAACTTGCTCTCTGCGGTCAGCCCTTTCCATATTTAAAGCAAGTTCGTAAGCCAATCTTTCCTTCAAAAATTCAACAGATAGGGGAGGAACTGTGCCTCCATGATTGCCGCCAAATTTATGATCCGGTTCACCAAATTTGATATACACCTCGCCACGCCGATCCCAGGGTTGTTTACCATTAAAAAAATGGCGTGCATACCATACTCTCCTATAGTGTTCTATTTTCCTGATATTGGCCTCTACACTCAATAAGGGGTCTCGCTTCTTCCAAAACTCATTTATGAACTGTCCTCTTTCTTCTTCTTTTAAGCTGCTAAAGGTATTTTGCTCTTCGGGCGACATCATCAATGTGATATTATCGTAATATCTGCGCTCATCTTCTGAAATCAAACGCAGGAATTGTTGAAATAAATAATCAGCCACCTTTACTTCACCCATGACTGCGTAGGCTTGGGCCTGAAGCGGTAACCAATAGTCTTTGTCCGCGAGACTTGCTGGTAATTGTTCAATAATCTCTAAAACCATCTTATACCGATAGTCCTTTGCGTAATTCAGTGCCATTTGATACAGAAAGTCCGCATCTTGTGGAACTAACTGAAGATAGGATTTAAAATATGCCAGCATTTTCTGTTCGTTTTTTTGTTCGGCATACCATTCTGCAAGTGCCATATGGGCAGGTGCATATAAAGAATCATCTTTGACAATGCCTTTTAGAGTTGATACGGCATCGGTACTTTTGTCCTTCATTTGCAGATGTACAATATCCATTTTTACTTCTGTCATATTTGGATCTATGGCAAGTGCGCGACGAAGATTATAAAAAGCTTTCCGCTGGTTGCCTTTTTGATTCGCGTATGTCAAGCCCAATCCGCGATACGCCTGTGCTGATTTTTTGTAACGAATGGCTTTTTTAAATGCTTCTTCGGCCTGCTTAAAGTCTTCTCGCTTCAACGCAAGCCAACCCAATTGCATCCAGGCATCTCCATCTTTGGGATTAGTCTGTAAAAGGGATGTCAGAACCTCAATAGAGTCTGTTAATGCCTCGATATTCAATTGCGCTATATCAGGTGCCTGCTGATCCTCAAGCCCCCACAAGAGTTGCGGAAACAGGAAGGGCCAGAGCATTATCCAATAGTTTTTTCTAATCATGTCATTCTCCTATTGGCACATGTTGAACAATCAAACTCAGGTCATTACCCCTTTATACAGCTTTATACAGCAATAGTTTCGATCAATACCATTTGTGAACCGTATGTCCCTGGGGCATGAACCATAAGGCATCTACAATGAGGCCCAGTGCGGTTGATAAGATGTATGCCACGAGCATGCCGACAAAAAACGGCTTTGAGCGGCGGTAAAAGGGCGCTCCGCCAATGCGCAATAATGTGAATTTGATCAGCCAGGCGACAAAGATGGTGAAGCTGGTGAGGCGGGCGAGCATGGTGCCTGATAGGGCGAGTCCGATGGGGTGCAGGGGCCACGATGTGAATTGGTATCGCAAGAATAGCAGGGCATACATGGCAAGTGCGCCGATGAGGAAGAACCAATAGTCGATTACTTCCATGGGTTGCGGCGATACGATCGCGTTGACGGAATTTTGATATCCGCCTACGCCAGCGCGAATGATGAGCCAGTTTGGCGAGAAATTATACCCGCCAATGCGATAGCCCAGCCATATTGTAAATAGGGTGGATGAGACGATGCCGACTACAAAAGCCACGCAGAGGCCGCCAAAGAGGGGGCGTTTATTGCCGGGGATGAAGTCGGATAGGCGGTTGAGGTGCGTGCCCACGGAAAAGGTAAATCCGCGGAAGTGGTTAATGGCAACAGATGCGGGATAGAGCATGGCGTGTGTTGCCGCTGGAATGGCGCGGGCGCCGCCCATGAGCGCGGTTGTCAGGGTCCAGGCTGAGGCCGGCGCATTTACGTAAATAAGTCCCGAGTCGGCGAGGATTTTCGATACGGCACCGTATGTCAAAAACATGGTTGGCAACAGGATGGCGATGACTTTCCACGCAATGCCCGATGCGGACAACCAGACCAGAGCGTAGGCGATTGAAACGGCGAGGCCACAAAAGGCCGCGCGATAGGACAGGAGTTCTCTGCTGTCGTCTATATGCTCGCTTTTTGGATAAAGGGCTTTTTGAAATGCCTCTTTTAGATGTGCCCGCGCAATCCACACCCACCACAGAGATAGGGCGACATAAGCGCCCGTTGTTTGCCAGGAATAGCGTTTGGTGGCATAGTAGCGGTGAAAGGCCGGTATGCCCAGTTGATCCAGGATGCCGGATTCTACGGTGAACATGAGATCAAAGAGCCACAGGCTGAGCAATACTTCCAGGCTCGCGAAATACGAAAAGCATATTCCCACTGTGCTTACGAATACCCACTGCGGCGGAAAGTTTCGGCCAATGGGTACCCAGGTGCCGCCAGCGGTTGGAAATTTTGGCAGTGCGGGATGAAACCACGCGATGATATTCCAGACGAATATTACGCCTACCACGCCAAATCCGGTCCAGAACATCCGACCCTGCATAAATTCGGGCAAATAGGTCCGCCCGGTGCCGGGCCGTGTGGTCAGTTCAACGATGGGTTCCATCGCGGGATAGACCAGTTTTTCGTATTCTGCCCATTGTTTGCGCATGATGACCGAGGCACAAAAGCAGGCCAGTGCTATTGCACATATAAAGGAGAACCACCAGAAGAGGGGACCGAGCCAGACGGACCAGGGCACGGGCGCACCGGCGGGCAAGCCGTCGTAGAACCAGTTCATTGCGCCGTCGCGATTGGACGGTATGATCCAATCGGGCAAGTACGGGTGCAAAAACTCTGCCCATCGGTTTTCGGGTGTGGAAAAATAATAGGGGGTTACAATGACGCCGACGAGATATCCGCTTACGCCGTATGTTGGGCCGAGGGAACTGATAAAGCCCATTGAAAAGATTACGAGCCATTCGCCCGAGGAGAAGGCAAAGGGTTTGCCAAACCACCGCGCGAGCACACTGCACACAATCAGACACAATAGTGTGAGCATCAAATTGCCCATGGGCATGTGGCTGTAGGCCATGAAGGAGCTGTGCAAGATGTATCGCACAACTGTTGCCAGTGCGCTGATTGTAACGACCAGCACAAGCCCAAAGATCAGCGATCGGACTGTGACCCCTTTGTTCGCAGGATCTGGCGCTGCGATTGGATATGTTTGTTCTGCGCTCATAAGGGGCTGGGAACAGGAACCACCGAACAGATACTGTCATGAGCAACCAATGATAGCATAGTTACCCCGGCAATCCCGCGATCAGTTCCCTGGATGTCAATGAGTAGTGTCCGAACATTTCGAGAAAAAGCACGGCACCCCGCGTCTGTCCGAGGTTTTCGTGCGTTTCAAAAGATTCCATTTTGTTGTGTACGATCTCCTCAGACCGAGCTTCCGTATCTTTCAGGTAGTGGTGCGACCACACATCGATTAGCACCAGTGCTGTTTGCGCTATCGGGATTTCCCAATTGAGGTGGGCATAGCCCGTATTCTTTTCGGCCCAGACCACGCCTTTGTCAACATGCCAGCGGTAGTAACGTGGGGCGATTGTTATTTTATCCTGCATGCATCCTCCTTCACGCTATGCGCCTGGATTCTCCTTATGGTGTGCCAAAGGCCCGCATAAAGATCAAAAAATGTCCGAACTATTGTTTTTTTAGAGCGGTAAATTTTCGTGGCTTATCACCGCTATGTGTGACTATATTAGCCCAACTCAATCGCAAAGTTACATGACATATTTTGAAACACAAGAAAATTTGGGTTTGCTTCAAACGCAAAAAAGTCCATTCCTCGAAAACACTATGGCCCTTCCCAAAACTCTGTCTTCCATATCTGAAGATGCCCAAAGAAAAGAGGCGCGTATTACGCCTCGCAGTGTCGCGTTGGGGCTTCTGATTTCTTGTCTGGCCAGTGCATGGGTGACGTATTCCCGCACGGCTGCAAATACTTCCGCTGTAAATATCACCAATCTTCCCGTTTCTATTTTCGCCATTTTCCTCTGCGTTTTTATCGCCAATACGCTCCTGAAAATTCGGTTCGACAGACAGGGTCTGGCTTCTCGAGAACTGGCTGTTATTTTTGCTATGGGCCTGGTCGGTGCGATTATTCCCGCGCGTGGGCTAACCGGTGTCTGGCTGGGGCTGATGGCCGCGCCTCATTATTTGGCAACGCCGGAGAACGGGTGGATTGACAATGTTCAGCCCTATCTTCCGTCCTATCTCTTTCCTTCCAATGAACATGGCCAGACCACGTTTCTGTACGAGGGTCTGCCATCTGGCGTGCCCATTCCGTGGGAGGTTTGGGTGGGTCCGGTTTTCTGGTGGGTTACGCTTATTTTGGCCGGGTTTGTGGTGTGTTTTTGTCTGGTGGTTATTCTTCGCAAGCAATGGGTTGAGAGCGAGCGCCTGGATTATCCTTTGCTCGCGCCTATTCTCGAGATGGTTGCCGAAACGCACGATTCTTCGGGGCGAAGCGGCTGGCCGGTCCTTTTTCGGGGCTATCTTTTTTGGATTGGTTTTGGGCTGGCTTTTGGGATTATCGGGTGGAATATTATTACTCATTTTTATACGACGGTTCCCCGCATTAGTATGAGTCCCAATGCGGGGCTTTTTTATTTTGCGCGTCTCTTCCCGCCGTTGTTGACGCATATTAATACTTATACGATTGGCTTTGGATATTTTGTGAATCTGGAAATTCTTTTTTCGATATGGTTTTTCCACTTTTTGCTGATGGGCGAGATTGCGCTTATTCGGAAGACCGGTTTTCAGTTTGGGCGCATGCACCAGAAGGGCGGCGGATGGGGCGATCCCCTGGTGCAGTGGCAGTGTATGGGCGCGCTTTTTGTGTTTGTGGCATGGGGGCTTTGGACAGCGCGGCGGCACTTGAAGGCGGTTTTTCGGAAGGCCTGGAACGACGATCCCGATGTGGATGACGCGGATGAGCTTCTTTCTTATCGCGCCGCGGTGAGTGGTCTGATTGTTGGCATTGCCTATATCATCGCCTGGCTTTTGAAGGCGGGGGTCGCGCCGGGGCTTTTGATTATCACCATACCGGTCGCTATTGTGATCTATCTCGCTCTTGCCCGTTTTGTGTGCGAGTCGGGCACGCTGTACCTGGGTATTCCCACAACGCCTCTCGATATGGGATTTCAACTCATTGGCACTGTTACCATTGATCCGAGGACTATTGCCGTGGGTTCTACTGCCCACGCGTTGCGCTGGATGCTGTTTATGCCGGCTCTGTCGCAGTGTGCCAAAGTTTTTGATCGTGTGCCGGGCAATAAGCGCGCGCTTTTCTGGGTGCTGCTTTTGGGGTTGGGCGGTGCGCTGGTGGTCAATATTTCGATGGTGCTCTATCTGGGCTATACACACGGGGCGTACAATTTTACGGAATATCCTTTTACCCGGTACGCGCCCCGTCTTTACGACGCTGTTGTGAACAATATCAAATCTCCAGAACCGGCTTCATGGGAACGGATGGTGCTGTTCGGCTTAGGGGGTCTCATTTTTGCGATTCTCACGGCTCTTCGGTATCGTATGCCCTGGTGGCCCATCCATCCCGTGGGTTTTATTATTACGACGACCAGCATCCTCCACGAAATCACGTCTCTCATTATTGTCTGGCTGTTCAAAGCCATCGTTATTCGGGTGGGCGGGGTTTCCCTCTACCAAAAATACCGGCCGCTCTTTTTTGGCATTATTGCAGGCAGGGCCACGGGTGTGCTCGTTTCATTTATTGTTGATCTGATCTGGTTTCCCGGCGGCGGCCACGGTGTACACGGTTGGGCGTGATGGGGTGTGAAGTATGCACACCCCTCAGTTATATGATTGTCTTTTGAGGAATTTAATCTATATTTCTTTATAAAAACAATGGGATCTCGGATGATACAAAAAGTCGTTCAAAAACGAAACCTGACAACGCATTCTCAGGCAAAAGAAGATCTGGCCTATTGGCTGAGTCGGCCCGCAGAAGAGCGGGTTTTGGCTGTAGAATATCTCAGGCGACAACACCATGGAAGTACAGGAAGACTTCAAAGAGTTGCTCGCATTATTAAACGCGCATGATGTCGAATATGTGATCGTGGGTGCTTACGCGCTTTCACATCATGGTGTACCGCGATACACCGGAGATTTGGACATTTTGATTCGGGCAGAAGCCGAAAATGCGCGA
Source organism: Candidatus Latescibacterota bacterium (assembly GCA_965262145.1). Classification (GTDB taxonomy): domain Bacteria; phylum Latescibacterota; class UBA2968; order UBA2968; family UBA2968; genus VXRD01. The sequence goes on along the minus strand of OZ253501.1, from coordinate 5,826,789 downwards.
CGAATTTTAGATGCTTTATCTGAATTTGGATTCGGAAATCTGAAATTGAAATTGACAGACTTTACCGTGCCCGATCATGTCATTCAACTTGGATATCCTCCCGTGCGTATTGATCTGATTACGTCAATTACAGGTGTCTCATGGGAAGAAGTAGCAGAAAATAGGGAAACGGGAATATATGGCGGCATTGAGGTCTTTTATATCGGGAGACCTCAACTGGTGAAAAACAAACGTCTTACTGGTCGCCAAAAAGATTTGGCCGACCTGGAGGCACTCGAAGAAAGCGAATAAAGATCACCAATGTGCTGTCCTCTATTGTATGAAAAGCCTTGCAGAATCCTCTGTAAGGCTTTTTTCATTAATCTTTTCGAAATCGCCTATCAGACTGATAGCGATGGAGAAACTGCGCGTTCCTGTCCTGCGATGTGCATTGATAACAGTCACGATGAGTGTTACAGGGATATGCTTCAAGGGGCATTGCGACGAACAGGGGGAATCAGGTCCACGCAGCCACGCTTCTGGGTATCTCGAGGATGGTTCTGAGGAATAGGATGAAAAGGTATGGGTTGTTTTGACTCACTTCGACTCTATACTTGACTCATTTACATCACTAAAAGTTGAATGTGAGCGCAGCGCGAAGCCCTTTACTGGATGTGGGTGTAAGGCTCAGGTTGAGGTGTTTCGGTGACACTTCAACCCATTTGTCGGATTTTGTTATTGCACCGATCAGAGTGGAGATAACAAAGGCCGATGGAGCGGCTATAGTCCCAAATATGAATACGGCTAGACCGTCGATATTTTCAGGTTCACGAGATTCGAGGTTTATTACATAAGCGTATGAGACTGCAAAGATGACAAGTCCGGTAGCAAGACCGATTATCAATCCTTTGCCTGTGTTTCTATAATGTTTGATGCTGACGTCGAATTTAGAGATTGAAGAAACAGGTAGTTGATAAAAGCTACGTCCTCTTTGGATAACGAGTGTGTCTTGCTTCATTTTAATAAGCTTGCCAACCATCCATTCCTTCTGAAATGATCGGAGCCGCACACGCACTCGAACATTGTATTCCGCCCCGGTTTCTCGGTATCTCTCGATCTCTCGCATGTGTTTGGCGACAATGAGGGTATCAATATCGTTGTATGCTATGTTATGGGTATCAAACCCATATTTGAGGGCGATATGGCTTGAGTCCTTGTCTGCAATCTGGCTAATTGCTATTCCTGTAGCACCTTGAGATGTATAGACGATGTGGGCATACCATCCCTTTAGGATCTCTGATGGGTCAATCTGTCCTCGTGGCATGATCGTGACGGTCTTTTGATTGAGCAGTTGGATAGCAGCCTGCTCTGTCTCTTGCGCTCTTGTCTCTTGTTTTTCCATCTCTCGCATAAACCGATCCACCTCATTGATTTGCTTTCCTCGTGTGGTTGTTTCCTTGCTCATGATTACTGACAGGACTTTGTCGTAAGCAATGGTCCCCTTGCCAAAAAGTGCTCTGCTACGAATCTGAAATGTGGTCTCGCCAATAGCATCAATCCAGCCCTTTGCCAATTTCTGCTTATTCTTGCTATCGTAATAGGTGACTACAACGTAGGCATCTTGAATGAGTGTGTTGGCATTGACCTCTGTGCCTTGCAGGTATGTGGCTGCATACGCGAGTGTGGGAGCCATCGCGTTGAGCAAGAGGGTCGTGGTTACAAAGACAGCAGCTAATTTTTTCATACATTTCTCCTTTTGAGACAAATGTATCTCATTGATTCCGTTCAAAAGTCAATGAGATATCTCCTGCACTAAAAAAACCGAGTAACGGTGCCTGAAAAGTGCTCTACAAAGATCAAAAAATCGGGAATACCAATGGTTCCATCGCCATTTAGGTCCATATCAGCATTAAAACCATCGTCACCTTCGGATAGACCAAACACGGCTACAAAAAGTAAATAATCTGATACATTGACCGCGCCATCACCATTAAAATCACCTATCAGACTGACAGCCATGGAGAAACTTTCAGTTGCAGTCGTACTTTCATTATCGGTCACAGTCACAGTAAGTGTGAAACTACCTGCCTGCGTGGGTGTGCCTGTGATCTGTCCACTGATCGAGTTGATGGACAGACCGGCACCCGTGGCAGGGTTGCTGGACAGGGAATAGGAGTATGGCGTTTGCCCCCCTGATGCTGACACTTGAATAGGGGTAATCGGGTTGTTCGTCTGTACAGCACTTATCTGGACTGTTATATCATTTATTTCTGCGATTGTCAGGGGCGTCGAGACGGGCGTGGGCGCATTTACCGTCATGGAGAAATAACGACTTACCTGTGTGGGTAAATCACGGCTACCAACTCCATCTTCTACGGTCACTGTGATCGTGAAATTTCCACTCGCTGTGGGTGCGCCCCTGATTTGACCACTATTCGGATCAATAGTAAGACCAGAATCCTCGTCAGGGGTCGCTCGCTATTAAACCAGCAGGGTTGCTCGCTATCGAATACGTATAGGACCCGTTACCGCCTGAAGCTGCTACCTGTATGGGGGTAATTACTACATCCTGAGTGGCTATCACATCCGCTATTGGCTCGACCCTCAAGGACTGGGTAACCGCAGAAACAAACAGGTCAAACGTTGTTGATGCCTCACCATCTACAGCATCTCGCACAGTCACCGTAATGTCAGAGTCGCCAACCGCTGTGGGCGTTGGTCTGACCTTCGGCACTGTTGGAGATGTTGGTCCAGTTGCCGATGCCGAACTCGCCCGATCCTATTTTCTCGCGGTATTGGTGCCTAGTGATGGCGCTGCCACCGTTGCCCGGTGTGGTCCAGGTCAGTGTTACCTGAGCGTCACCGGCCTGTGCTGTGAGGTTCGTTCGTCGGTGCAGGCGGCGCGGTTGAGGTAACGGGTGCGGTCGGCGTGGCGTAGAAACGTTGTGTAGCGGGACTATTACCCACATTGTTCGTCGCAGACAAGGTAAAGGCATACTCAATGCCATTGGTCAGACCCGTCACCGGGTAGCTCATTGTGCTGCCATTGAGAATGATATCGCTATTCGAGATTGCTGTCCGGCCTGACCATCCCTGGTCTGGGTGCATTCTGTTGTATCGATAACGCGTGATGGTCGCATCATTGGGGTTATCCCAACTCAGTGTCACCCGACCATTACCGGCTTCCACAGCAAAGTTGCCTAATATATGTGGCACGGCTGCCGGTGTGCCCCTCACGCTAACTGACGCCGCACCATTGTCTGCACTGCTTACCGCTCGCACCCTAAAGTCGAGTATTTCTTTTCACACAATTCACACGTTTGCGATACGCGATGGTTAATGAGGTTGTGGCTATTGGGATATCCACGCATCTGAAACGGCTATATACGAGGAGCAAAAAGGGAAGAATGGCTGGCTGAAATTGGAGGTTATTGAGTCTGAAACAGGTACGCAAAAGCCCCGTCTGACAAAGGTCAGACGGGGCTTTTAATATTGGCGGCTATTTCTGCGGTCATGCACTCTTCAAGGCATTTACCGCTTCAATCAATCGCCGGTCGGCTTTGTAGCGCAATTCTAAGATCGCGTCTATATCCGCCAGTGCGTTGGACTCGGCCTGCAGGCGGCACACGTCAATGCGGTCTGACAGGGCATTCATCACCAGGTCCAGCAACATTAAATCTGTGACATCGTCGGCAACCATACACTCATCTGCCAGAACTTTGCGGATCATTTCCAGGGGTTTTTTGAGTGCCTCGGCATCTGGGATGGTTTCGCGGTTTCCACTGTTGACCAATTCGGGCGACAAACTGCCGAGAAAGCCTTCGCTGATAAATTGCCGCGCTTTGTCTTCTGTCCAAGATTGAGCCAAAATTTGTGTCAATTTGTTCGACGGTTGATCGGGTTTCTTTTCTCGACTGCGACTGCGATCGCTTGTGCGTTTCGAAGATCGCGGCTTGTTCTGATCGCCCTGATTGCGTCCTTTAGGTGGGCGAGGCATATTGCGCGTGTCTTCTTTTTTGGGCTCATCCCGCGTGTTTTGAGCAGGTGTTTGGGCTTGCGCTTTCGGTTGTTCATCCCGCGTGTTTTGAGCAGGTGTTTGGGCTTGCGCTTTCGGTTGTTCATCCCGCGTGTTTTGAGCAGGCGTTTCGGTTTGCGCTTTCGGTTGTTCATCCCGCGTGTTTTGAGCAGGCGTTTCGGTTTGCGCTTTCGGTGGTGCTTCTGGCTCAGCAGATGTTTCAACGGGTTGCTCTGCTGCGTTCGCGTCCTGCCGTCGAGTGGGTTGAACAGGTGTGGTTACACCGACGCGATCTTCCCTGCCAATTGGTGCCGCTCGCCTTGTTCGACGCCCCCATTGCATTTCTTCGGTTTGTGCATCCTGAGGTGTCGCTTCTCGAGTTTTTTGCTCTTGGGCAACAATTGCTTCGGTCTTTTCCGTCTCTCTTCGCTGTCTGGATGGCGGCGATGAAATTACCGTGCGCTCTTCCTGTTCGGCTGGCCTTTCGGCCTTTTTTGCAGGCTTTTTGGCTTTCTGTACAGGCGCCACGACCTTTTTTACAGATTTTTTTGCAGGCTTTTTGGTTGCCTGCTTTTTTGCCACACGCATTTTCTTTACTGGCTTTTTGGCTGTTTTTTTCGTTGGCTGTTTTTTTGACGGACGTTTTGCCTTTTTAGCTGTGGATGTCGCGCCTTGCGTTTCTCGAGGTTCATCAGCCTGGGGTTTAGTTTTTGCCATACTATCCTTTCGCAAATGTTTAGTTCAAATTTGGTTTAAGTCTTTGCATAATATAGACAAAACTTCCCACAAATTCAACCAAAGACAAAAAAGGGACTGACCCACGGTCAGCCCCTTGCAGAGATTGAGCATATTTTGACAGCTCGCTTTAGTGCATGTGCCCGTGATCGTGAGCGGGCGCAGCAGCTTGATTTTCTTCTGGCTTATCTGTTACCAGGGCTTCGGTTGTCAATAACAATCCCGCGATGGACGCAGCATTTTCGATTGCGATGCGCACTACTTTTGTGGGATCAAGCACACCGGCTTGTACGAGGTCTTCATACTGCTCGGTGCGTGCATTAAACCCATAAGCGCCTTCGCCTTCGTTCACTTTTTGCACGACGAGGCTGCCTTCTAAGCCGGCATTATCGGCGATCTGACGCAGCGGTGCTTGCAATGCGCGTCGCACAATATCTACGCCTGTTTTTTGGTCGCCATGCACACTGGCTTGCGTTTCGTCTAACGCGCCAAGACTGCGCAAGAGAGCGACTCCGCCGCCGGGCACGATGCCTTCTTCAACTGCAGCGCGCACGGAGTGGAGTGCATCTTCTACGCGGGCTTTCTTTTCTTTCATTTCTGTTTCGGTTGCCGCACCAACGTTGATGACGGCCACACCACCGGCTAATTTTGCCAATCGCTCTTCGAGTTTTTCGCGGTCGTAGTCAGAGGTGGTGTCTTCAATCTGCCGACGAATCTGACTCGTGCGCCCTTGAATATCGGCTATAGACCCCGCACCTTCTACAATTGTGCTGTTGTCTTTGTCGATCACCACGCGCTTGGCCTGTCCCAGATCGCTAAGCTCGACATTTTCGAGCTTAATGCCGAGATCTTCCGTAATCACACGCCCACTTGTTAGCACGGCGATATCACCCAACATCTCTTTGCGGCGGTCGCCATATCCCGGTGCTTTTACCGCACAGGCAGCGAGTGTGCCGCGCACTTTGTTGACCACAAAAGTAGCGAGGGCTTCACCTTCCACATCCTCGGCAATCACCCAAAGCGGCTTGCCTGTACCGGCGACTTTTTCGAGCAGGGGCAACAAGTCGTTCATGTTTGACAACTTTGCCTCGTGGATGAGGATCAGCGCGTTTTCCAGCACGGCTTCCATATTTTCTTGATCGGTCACAAAATAGGGCGATAGATAACCGCGGTCAAACTGCATCCCTTCAACCACATCCAGCGATGTCTCAATGCTTTTGGCCTCTTCGACTGTGATTGTGCCGTCTTTGCCAACTTTGTCCATTGCATCGGCTATAATCTCGCCAATGCTGCTGTCACTGTTGGCGGAAATTGTCCCTACTTGTGCGATTGAATTGCGGTCTTTTACTGGCTGGCTTTGGTTTGCTAATGCTTTGACCACGGCTTTAACAGCCGCATCGATACCGCGCTTGAGGTCCATCGGGTTGGCCCCGGCGGTCACATTGCGCAAGCCTTCACGGAAAATCGCTTCGGCCAGTACTGTCGCTGTGGTTGTGCCGTCGCCTGCAATGTCAGAAGTTTTGGAAGCGACTTCCTTGACCATTTGCACACCCATGTTTTCGTAAGCGTCTGGGAGTTCGATTTCTTTTGCTACGGTCACGCCGTCTTTTGTGACAGTGGGGGACCCCCACGATTTGGCGATAACCGCATTTCGTCCAGCAGGTCCCAACGTGGCCTTCACGGCCTTGCTCAAGAGCGTTACACCATCCAGAATACGCCCGCGAGCATCTATTCCATAGGCAATCTGCTTTGCCATAATTCCAGTCTCCTTCTTAAGTCGCGTTACTGAATAATGCCCAATACGTCATCTTCGTTTACGATCACGTAATCATCGCCTTCAACTTCAATTTCCGTGCCGGCGTATTTGCCAATTAAAATTTTTTCACCAGATTTTACCGCTGGCGAAATCACGTCGCCATTTTTATTGCGTTTGCCCGGGCCAACAGCAATGACCTCTGCTTCCTGGGGCATTTCCCTGGCGGTATCGGGGATGATAATGCCCCCCTTTACTTGCTCATCGGCATCCACCCGTCGCACCAAAATGCGATCGGAAAGCGGACGGACATTCATGAGAACCTCCTTGAATAACAGTTGGTTAAAGGTAATTTTTTATACTTTGTTAGCACTCTATTATTTTGAGTGCTAAGGCAGGAAAATATACAGAAGTGCCAATAGTTGCGCAAGTGTAAAAGATGAGAAGTGTGAAGGCCTCACACCACAGGCGTAGCCTACAACGCAGCGAAGCGAGTAAAGACACAAGAAGTAGGAGGGTTTTTGTCATCTGACCGCTACATTTCAGCCAACTTTCTTTTTTTAGCTCCCAATACCTTTTCCAGATGATCAATTTGCGCTTCGAGCAGTTCGGGGTTTTCTGGCGCGCCCGTTTCTTCGGGTGACGGTGGAATTTCAGCGGGCAAATGCGCGTCTTCCCAATCTCCGTATCCGCCGTCCATCGAAATCACTTTTTCGTATCCCATCGCTTTCAGGGTTTCGCCAGCTAAAAGGGATCGCACGCCGCCTGCGCAGATTACAATTACTTCACGCGATTTGTCGGGCATTGTCTCTTCAGCCCTATATTCCAATTTACCGCGCGGAATGTGTACAGATCCTTTTAAGTGCCCGCGTTCCCATTCATCCAGACCTCGCACATCGAGTAATACGGGGTCATTGCCCTCTTTCATATAATCGTGTACTTCCTGGACGGTCATTTCTGGAATATTTTGACGCGCATCATCTAACAAATTTTCACGCGATTTCATACGTTTATCTCCTTATTGCTTCTAACCCGACTAATTCATGAACTGTAATGGTTGGGGCTGTTTGTCAGGCGGCATCGGTTCCAAGCATCAAAATGAGGGTGCTTTCTATCTTGTCTGCCGTCATAGGCGTCTTCATAGAGTTCAAGCAGCCCAAATCGTCCCCTGACTGGCTCTGCCAGTGTCAAAAGTACAGACCGGTCCCTTGCCAGTCCTGTCTGTGGATAAGTCCGTGTATTTGTAAAGTCAGCAAGTGATGGGACAGACCCCTATTCCTGCCCCGTTGATGGGTTATGGCACCGCCTTTGCCAGATTGCACAGGATTTTATCAAAAAGGTGTGGCAATGGAAATGACATAGGCAGATGGAAGGTGATCTTTGTTTTCAACTCACAGACGCGTCCGGCGACTTTAAGGAAGCGATTTTGGAGGGTATTGACCTGTGCGTTTATCCACGTTGTGCCTTGTAATCCGATGTGCGCTAAGGTGTGCAACAAGACATAGGCAGCCGAATGGAGGAAGAGGCGGAACTGATTGGCTCCAAATGCGTGACAGGATGTGCGGTCTGAGTGGAGAAAGGTTTTGTGATTTTTAATGAAGTTTTCCATCTGTCCGCGAGCACAATAGACATTTTGGTAGATAAAGGAGGCCCTTGAACTTTCAAGGTTGGTCACGACAAAGCGTGTGTTTTGGCCTCGGGTGGTGATTTCAGCTTTGCAGATGATGCGTCTGGCACAGGCCCAAGTCTGGGCTTGGTAATAAAATGAGGTAAAAAGTCGCACGGGCTTGTTGGTGTGTGCATAAAGGCTTTTGGCCTTCTCCATCAAGGGCTTTGCCAAGTCTAAGAGGCGGGTATTGGCGGTTTGTCCGACAATAAAATAGAGGCCCTGAGTCTCACAGAAGTCCTGGACTTGTGGAGAAGAAAAGTGAGCATCGCCTCGCAAAAAGATCGCCACATGAGGCCAAGCCTCTCGTAGATAGGCCACCAACCGTTTCACGATGGCGACAACCTGTATGCCATCAGGACGCACACCCGGACGCAAAATCGTCGTGATTAGCTTACCCGATTGCCCCTCATAAATATGCAAGGGCTGGTAGGCGTAAGCATTGAAATAGCCATTGAATAAAGCCAACTGCTGCGTCCCATAAACCGTATCCTGTGTATCATCTATATCTAAGATGATCGCCCGGGGTGGCTTTTTATACGAGGCAATAAAAGCATCGACAAAGGCACGCGCAATGCGATACAAATCGCTTCTGCTCATCTGATTCTCAAAACGGCTCATCGTAGGTTGACTGCTCAAGTCTTCCCCCTGCAAGGGCAAGCGACCACACGCCGCCTTGAAACCCGGATCGCTGCACAAGGCATCACAATCATTGGCATCTTCATACCCGCAGGCGATCTGAAACACACGCTGTTTGACCAGGTCTGCCACACTGTGAGCCACATAACTTGGATGCCGACGGTCTTTGATCGCCTCAATGATGCGTGATAAAATGCCGGTTTTGGCCTCCACTTCTCGAAGCAATAAGGCACCGCTATCGCTGGTGAGAATACCCCCATCAAAGGCGAGGTCGAGACGTTTTCCGAAAATGCTTGCCAAAGGAACCTTGCAATGATTATCTTGTGTGCTCACGGTAGTTTCTCCCAAGTTTATTGTTCAATGGTTATGCGTATAACCTAATATAATACAATAACTTGAATAGGGAAACTACCTTTTTTATGAATTTTTCGGGCTAAGATCTTCCATGGCAATGTTTGTACTTTTTTTTACTGCCGCACGGACATGGCTCGTTTCGTCCCACCTTTTTTTCGACGCGCACCGGCTGTTTTTTGGGCGCATCACCTTCTGTAGAATTGGCGGTCAATTCATCGGTGCCCGGTTCGGGCATGCCGGCAAAGCCCATCCCCGTGGCATCGCGGTGTTCCAAAGATAGGCGCGCGGGCTGCTGGGTGCGCGGTTGTGCGGGTGTCTCTTCAACGGAGATCCGGAATAACAATCGCAATGTTTCGCGGTTGATGTCTTCGAGCAATGCCACAAACATTTCATAACCTTCGCGCTTGTATTCGATCAATGGATTTTTTTGTCCATAGCCGCGAAGGCCAATGCCCTCTTTCAGGTCGTCCATCTCGCGGAGGTGTTCTTTCCATTTTTCGTCAAAGATGCTCAGGTAAATCATGCGTTCTATCTGGCGCATGCGGTCTTCACCAATGATCCTTTCGCGGCGATCATAAGCCTCGCGAACCCCGCGCAATACGCGATCTCTCAGACCGACTTCGCGCAATTGGGGCAGTTCTTCATCGGGTATGACGGGTGCTTGTAAAAACACATTGCGCAAGTCGTTCATTAATCCATCAAAATTCCAGTCTTCGGGATGTGCGTCGGGCGGTATGTGAATATCCAATAGCGCATCGATGGTTTCGTCGATCATCTCGCTGATCATGGCCGAGATATCTTCTTCTTCCAGCGCGTGTCTGCGTCTGTCGTAAATCACTTCGCGCTGTTGGTTCATGACGTCGTCGTAATCCAGTACCTGTTTTCGAAATTCGAAATTGCGCGCTTCAACCCGTTTTTGCGCGGTTTCTATAGACTTTGTTACCCAGCTGTGTTCGATCACTTCGCCCTCTTCGGCTCCCAGGCGGTCCATGACGCGGGCGATGCGCTCAGAGCCGAACAAACGCATCAGATCGTCTTCTAATGAAGTGAAAAACCGCGAGCTTCCCGGGTCTCCTTGCCGTCCGGAGCGACCGCGTAGCTGCCGATCGATGCGCCGGGATTCGTGTCGTTCGGTGCCGATGATATTCAATCCACACGGGACTTCATCCCGACATCCGTATTCGTCTATGTAAGGACACAGAGGCCGGGGACTATTGGGATCTGCAATCAATGCACACTGATGTCCTTCGGGTGCTTTTACCACGCCGGGTCCCAGTTGGATATCTGTACCGCGCCCGGCCATATTGGTTGCTATTGTCACCGCACCCGGTTGCCCGGCCTGCGCGATGATCTGCGCTTCTTGTACATTTTGTCGGGCATTGAGTACCTGGTGTTTTATTTTTTTGCGCGAGAGCATCCGCGAAATCAACTCGGAGGTTTCAACGGAGATCGTGCCGACCAGGACCGGCAACTTTTGCTCGTGTAAATGCTCAATTTCATCGATCAAGGCATTGTATTTTTCGCGTTTTGTGCGATAGATCCAGTCGTTAGAATCGATGCGGCGCACCGGCTCATGCGTTGGAATTGCCACCACATCGAGCTTGTAGATTTGATGAAATTCTACGGCTTCTGTCTCGGCAGTGCCGGTCATCCCCGCCAATCGGTCATATAGCCTGAAATAATTTTGCAATGTAATGGTTGCCACAGTTTGCGTGTCGCGTTCGACTTTTACTTTTTCTTTGGCCTCCAATGCCTGGTGCAGACCATCGGCAAAACGGCGTCCGGGCTGTGGCCGTCCCGTATATTCATCAATGATGACAACTTTGCCGTCGTCGATCATATATTGCACGTCTTTTTCGTACAGAGAATAGGCCTGTAGCAGCTTTCGCACGCTGTGGATAGACTCATTTTTTTTTCCGGAATCCTGATAGGCGGCTTCTTTTGCCTGGTCTTTTTCCGCGTCTGATAGCGATTTGTTCTGTTCGATATCACTAAGCTCTTCATCGAGATCGGGCAACACAAAGTCGTCTGGATTGCGGCTGATTTCGTCGCGTCCTTTTTCTGTCAGGTCGATGATATGGCTTTTTTCATCAATGTTAAAATAAAGGTCTTCGTCCAGTTCTCCCGTGCGCTTGTCGCGGATATAATCGGATTCAACTCGCTGTACGAGGCGCTTGATGCCCTCTTCCTGAAGGCGTTTCATAAAGCGTTTGTTTTTGGGCATTCCGCGCTGAACCTGCAATAGCAAAATGCCGCCCTCGTATTCGTCGCCGGATTCGAGTTCTTTTTCTGCCTGCGTTAAAGTATTACTTACAATTCGGGTTTGCGCGCGCACCAATTTTTCGACCAGCGGACGCATTTCTTCGTATCGATGTGATGTGGATTCTGATACCGGCCCCGAGATAATCAGCGGCGTGCGCGCCTCGTCAATCAGGATGCTATCTACTTCGTCAATAATTGCAAAATAGTGCTCGCGCTGTATCAGGTCTTCGGGGCGAATCGCCATGTTATCGTAGAGGTAATCAAAACCAAACTGGTCTTTTGTGCCGTACACGATATCCATAAGACAGGCTTCTTTGTGGTCGCACACGCGCATGCGATACCCATCTTCCCCCTCTTCTTCCATAATAAAACCTTCCACACCCAATGCGCGATCCTGTATTACGCCTATGGTGAGGCCGAGGAACAAATATACGGGTCCCAGCCACATGGCATCGCGCTTGGCCAGGTAGGAGTTTACAGTGACCAGATGTACGCCGCGCCCCAGCAAACCATTCAAGTACAAAGCCAGGCCCGCGGCCAGCGTCTTGCCTTCGCCTGTGGCCATTTCGGCGATCTTGCCCTGATGCAATACGGTCGCACCGACCAATTGCACGTCGTAGGGTATTTCATGCCACATAATCTGATCGCCAGCCCGATCCCAGGATTTGCCCCGCTCTTTGAAGCGGCGACACGTTTCCTTAAAAACGGCAAATGCCTCTGGGTGAATTTCATCGAGTACGTCGCGTTCAATATCCTTGATTTCGGCTTCGACCTCGGCAATGGCTTCCAACTGTTCGGTGCGGTCTTCGTCTCGCTGCAACGCGGCCAATTCTTCCTTGAGTTGAATGAGATGTTTTTGAGCATCATCAGCGGCTTCGGCAATGCGCGTGCGAAACTCCGCTGTTTTTCCTTTTAGTGCTTCGTCAGACAAAGAGGCATATTCTTCGTAGTATTGGTTAATTTCATCCACAACCGGTTGCATTTTTTTGACATCCCGATCGTGTTTGTTGCCGAAAATTTTTGTTAGGAAATTCATTGTGATTTATCCTGTGGATAATGAGCGGTCACATCCCCAATTCGATGCGCTCGGCCAAAAAAGGCGGAAGTCCTGCCGATAGAATTTTGGCCTGTGCTGTTGCCACATCGTAAGACACGCGACGCAGTTGGAGGTTCCCATTTTCCCGATCCCACACGACAAAAGCCGCACGCGCATCGCCGTCGCGAGGTTGTCCTACACTGCCGACATTCACGAGATAGCGGTCGTTATTGGATAGCTGCACTTCTCCTTCGCGCATAAGCACTGTTTTTTCAGATGCCGAGCACACAAATGCGCGGTGAGAATGGCCGACAAAACACATCTCGAAGTCGGTTTGAGCGAGCATTGACCAGCCATCTTCGGGATCGAACAAATAGTGCCACAACTCGGGTTCAACTGGCGAAGCGTGGGCATAACAGCAAGTAGATTCATTTTGAAAGGGTTGGTAAGAACGCAATAGCGAGGTGTTTTCGTCACTCAACATCTGAGCAGTCCATTGGATTGCAGCCAGTGCCACGGGATTAAAAAAACCCGGATCTTCCAGGCCCACAGCCGCCCAATCGTGATTGCCCGCCAGTACGAGGTCCGATACTTCGCGCACGCGTTCTATGCAGGCATTGGGGTCTGCGCCGTATCCAACCATATCGCCCAAACAAATAATCCGATCCACTTGTGCTTCTGCAATTTTTTCCAGTACTGTTTGCAAGGCTTCGAGGTTTCCGTGTACATCTGAAAAAATCGCAATGCGTCCCATATTATCCATTGGATTGTTCCGCATTTTTGGATAGGGTATCCAGAATACCATTGATAAAATTAGAAGCCTTGGCTCCGCTAAATTGCTTGGCCAGTTCTATGGCCTCGTCAATAGAGACTTTGTAGGGAATATCTTTGAAATAACGCATTTCCGCAAGTGCCATCCAAAGGACAATGCGATCGATGCGCGAAACCCGGTCTAATGACCAATTTTCCAGCACGGGTTCAATAGATGCGTCCAATTCTTCGCGGTGTTCCCAGGCTGTTTCGGCCAGATTTATCGCAAAATCGGAGGTTGATGCCGAAAGGCGTGCGCGCACGCACATGGTCTGCGCCGTCTGTTTTATTGGATTGCCCACACTTGCGGTCCAATAAAGTGCTTGCAATGCAGCCTGACGCGCTTTGCGTCTCGATTTAATCATTTTCCCGACTCCCAGGCAGCGATAACACCAATCATTTCAATTGCGCCGAGTGCCGCTTCCCAACCCTTATTGCCGGCTTTTGTACCTGCTCGCTCAATCGCTTGTTCAATGGTATCGGTTGTCAAAATGCCAAATATTGTGGGCATACCTGTTTCGCGCCCAACAGAGGCTACCCCTTTTGCGGCTTCATTGCATACGTAGTCAAAATGCGGTGTGCTGCCTCTGATCACAGCGCCCAGACAGATAAGCGCGTCATATCGACCGCTGTGCGCCATTTTTTGCGCCATTGTGGGAATTTCAAAACTTCCCGGCACCCATACTACTTCTACGTCATTTGTATCGCCGCCATGTCGGGCAATACAATCGAGCGCACCGCCGAGCAATTCTTTGCCGATAAACGCATTGAATCGCCCCACCACAATGCCAAACCGTTTGCCTTCTGCCGATAGTTGACCTTCATAAACTTTGGGCATCACTATCTCCTTCATCGTCTAATTGCAATTCGTCCTCTCTAAACAAATGCCCCATCTTTTCCTGCTTGGTTCGCATATATGTCAAATTCCACTTGTTGACCTGAATGGCGACCGGGATGCGGTCTATAATTTCTATCCCATACGCTTCCAATCCCACGCGTTTTGATGGGTTATTGGTAAGGAGCACGACTTTTCCGATCCCCAAATCCGACAAAATTTGCGCGCCAATGCCGTAGTCTCGTTCATCCATCTTAAATCCGAGTTTCAAGTTGGCTTCTACGGTATCATATCCATCTTCTTGCAGTTTGTAGGCGTGCAATTTTGCCCGCAGTCCAATACCTCGCCCTTCCTGCCGCATATACACCAGTGCGCCGCGTCCTTCTTTTTCGATCATCTCGAGTGCAGAGTGCAAATTCTTTTCGCAATCACATCGCAACGAGCCGAGTGAGTCACCTGTCAAACACTCGGAGTGCATCCGCACCATCACGGGTGCATCGCCAGAAAGATCGCCTTTTACCAGTGCGACGTGCTCGCGTTCATCAACGTCGCTTTCATACAGGTGCAACTGAAATGCGCCAAACCGCGTGGGCATATCCACTTGCTCGACACAGCGCACCAGTTTTTCGGAACGGCGGCGATAGGCGATCAAAGCGTGAATTGTCATTACTTTCAAATCGAATTGATCGGCAATTTCCAAAAGCTGTGGCAGGCGGGCCATGGTGCCATCTTCATTCAGTATTTCACACAATACACCAGCGGGATACAGGCCGGCCAAACGCGCCAGATCTACCGCTGCTTCTGTGTGTCCTGCCCGTCGCAAAACCCCACCGGGCATCGCACGCAGTGGGAAAATGTGACCTGGCCGCCCAAAATTTTCAGACCGCGATCTGTGATCTACAAATTGTCGAATGGTTTCGGCGCGATCCTGTGCCGAAATACCCGTTGTTACGCCGTAGAGAGCGTCGATACTCACCGTAAAAGGTGTGCCGTGAAGTGCCGTGTTGGTGTTGACCATCATGTCCAATTCCAGCTCTTTGAGGCGGTCAGGCGTTGCGGGCAAGCAGACCAGTCCGCGTCCATGGCGCGCCATAAAATTAATGGCTTCAGGTGTCACTTTTTCCGCCGCCATAATAAAATCGCCTTCGTTTTCCCGGTCTTCATCATCGACCACAATGACGATTTTTCCCGCTCGAATATCTTCAAGGGCGTCTTCAATTTTTGCGATTTTGCCCATACACACCTTCCTGTAAACTATTGGTCGCTCATCATTGCCCAAATACGATCTTCTGTGAGCTTATTTTTAGCATCCCCAAGTTGCACCAATCGCTCTAAATAGCGCGCGATCATATCCACTTCGATATTTACCCGATCACCAGGATATTTTTCCGACAGTGTCGTAACTGTTAGGGTGTGAGGAATAGCTGCGACCGAAAAGGTGCGATCGGTTACTGAAATCACTGTCAGGCTGATTCCGTTGACGGTGACGGATCCTTTTTCGGCAATATAAGGGGCCAGTTCAGGCACTACTTCAAATTCAAATACAATTTGATCGGGAGATTCCGTGCGTGCTCTCACGCACCCCACGCCATCTACGTGTGCGGCAACGAGATGGCCGTCAAGGCGGTCGCCGAGTTTTAATGATCGCTCCAAATTAACGCGGTTGCCCACGCGGCAATCACCCAATGTCGTTCTTTGCAGTGTTTCTGCTATGGATTCGATCACAAATGTGTCGGTATCAAAATGTACGACGGTATGACATGCACCTTCGATGGCAATGCTGTCGCCTATCTTCACGCCATTGAGCACCTGCTGTGCTGCAATGGTCGTGCGCTGATAACCCGCGCGCGATTCAATATGCCGAATTGTTCCCACTTCTTCTACAATGCCAGTAAACATGATTGCTCAGCCGTTTTTGAACGATTTTTTTACGCGAGCAGTGAACAAAAAATCATCGCCGATAGATTCGACTTTTACATTTTCGAGTGCAATCGCATCGGTTATCGAAGCAATATCTAAGGATCCGATTGAGGGTATTCCCGCGCCCAGTATTTTGGGCGCGACAAATGCGGCTATTCGATCTACCAGGCCCAGGCGCAATGCCGATGTAGCAACGCGACTGCCGCCTTCGATCAGGATGTGTCGCAATCCCATCTGAGCGGCTTTTTGCAAGACCAACTGCAAATTGATTTGACCTTTCAGGATTGGCAACTGCCAGACCTGCGCCCCTTTGTTTTTTCGCTTTTTTACCTGTTTTCTGCACACCGCTTCAGTTGTTGCTATAATCAGAGGTGCCCCGCCGAAAATCCTGGCGTTTAATCCGATTTTTAGCTGAGAATCCAGAACGATCTTTGTCGGGCTGCATCCATCGACATACCGAACGGACAATTCTGGATCGTCGGTCATTACGGTGCCGCGTCCGACCAGAATTGCGTCGGCCTCTGCGCGAAGTTGATGCCCGCGCACACGCGATGCCTTTGATGTAATCCACTTTGAGTCGCCTGTACAGGTGGCGATGTTGCCGTCTAATGTTTGCGCCAGCTTTAAGGTGACAAAAGGCAATCCAGTTGACCGATATTTGGTTTCGAATGCATTCATTATTTTACTTCAAAAACGGTCTTTCCAACCCCGATGTTGCCCAGTGCATCTTCCGCTTTTACTACGAGTGTATAAGAGCCGGTTTTCAGATTTTGAATAGAAAAATTCAGTGTCTCTGTCGGCGAATCAAATATCTGGTCGGTGGGAAAGACCACCTTCCAATCGTCGGAATTGAGTGAGTAGGCTGCCTTGTGAATCGCCGTGGCAGCGTCTTGAATTGAACCGGTTACGCTCACTTTTTTGTCAATCTGCCTTATGTTGTGCAACTGCACAGTTGGTGCCGAATTATCTATGTCAAAGGGCGCACTGACCACTTCGGCTGTCAATGCCTGTTCGGGGGGATTGTCCGGGCGGTCTGATGCTACGACCTTGACTTTGGCTGTGCCATCGGGAACGGCTTCGGTGTGCCAAAAATAATGTGAGGTCTTCAGGTCGTCTTTTAACAGCCGCCAGTGCGATTCGCCAATGCTTTTGAAATACAGGGTATAAATCAAGTCATCGCCGTTGGCATCACTGGCAACCCAATCAATTTTCCATACGCCTTTTTCCATAAACTCCGGGTTTTCACCTTCGTTGCCAGATAGGTCGACCTCGGCTTTAATCTGCAATATTCTGGGGTGAACATTGTCCTGCAAGCCCGCGAGTCTGATAGAGCGCACCAGAGGTGTCGCATTTTCTGATCGCGTTTTCAAAACCAACCGATATTGCAAAAAACGCCCAGGGCGACTGGTAATGGGTTTTCCCGATGTGGTGATCGGCTCTGACCACACGCTCCATGTATCATCGGGTTCTTCGCTGTTGCCCGACCGCGTTTGAACAGCGACCGATGTTTCTGGCGGTGTTTCGCTTTGCCAGGATACGCGTCCCCAATGGGATACCCGATCAAAGTCATAGGGTTCAGAAGTGAGTTGCCCTTCCACAGCAAATCCTTTTTCCAGTCGATATATTTCACCGGATCCACTGCATCCAATCCACAATGCATTTTTTGGCGCGGTGGCCATAACCCAGGGATTTACATCTTTTAATACTGCGAGTAGAGTGGCGTTGCCATCGGGCCAAACGCGATACACGCGCCCGTGTTTTCCCGTCACGACTTTTACTGTTCCATCGGCATCTATTACAGAATCCAACAACATCGGGTCATCGGTGTTCCACAGTCGCATTGTCAACCCCGAAGGTTGGATCGCATATAGTGTCGCGCCGGATTGCTCGGAACCTTTTTGCTCTTTCCCATTTCCTTCCGACCGATCGCTTTGCGCCATCGCTGTCGCATAAATTGTGCCATTGGCACCCACGCTCAGCGAATGAATTTCTTTTTCGCGGGCATCGTAAAGCACATCTGCGCCACCTTGCTCGCGTACCCGGTACACGAAGCCGCTGTTATCGGTGCCCGCATAGACCTCGCCCTGAGCACCCAGCGCGAGCGATACGACATTGGGGTCCTTGCTCGCGTATAGCGCGGCGACCTTGCCCTGTTTGTCAATTTTCAAAACACGCCCGCGGTCACCACCCGTACCTGCGTATAATCCACCGCCCGGACGCGCAATTAGCGCAGATACATGGCTATCACCTGTCTGGCAAAATTCCGTGGGTTCTTGTCCCGGTGCGATGCGATAAATCAGCCCGCCCGGCGATGTGCCCGCGTAAACAGCACCATCTGCGCCAATGGCGAGGCTGAAAATGTGAGTTTCAGGGGAATCAAATAACAATTCCGCCCGATCGCTGTCGGGTTTGAGCATGTAAATTCGACCTTCATTGCCGGTCCCGATATACAGGGTTTTGTTCGCATCTACAGATAGTGCCCACACAAAATCTTCATCTGTATCTGTTACCAATTTATAGGATGGCGCCAATATAACCGTGCCTTCCCGCGTGAGCGACACGCCATTGGGTTCGCCTTTTAGGAAAGCCGTCTGTGAATCTTCTCGCCAAATTTTGGGCGACACCGCTTCGGCTATTGTCCCAAGGAAGACAAAAAGCAGCACATGTGTCACCGCCCTGAATATTTTATTGTTTCTGCTCACCCGAACCTCTCCTACCTGAAAAAATTGCGCCACCATCTTTGCCCACGACCAGAATCGCCGTCTGACTACCGGTCAATACATAGTCGGTCATCACATGTTTTTGACTATATATCGATTGCTGTGACTTTTGCACGACATCTGATCCCCGCGCCAGTGAGAATGCTGACATGACCGACGTGGGCAATCCCGAAATTTCGCGTCCGCCTATTGTCACGCCGGGGCGGGAAGCTATAAACTGCGCAACGAGCACATCATTGCGCCCCGTTTTCTCGATCAGACCAATCAGTTCATTCAGTGTTTTGGGTTGATAAGCGATGCGCTTCATATCTTGCAATCGCTGTTCACGCTCATTTACAACCTGCAATAACAAACGTCCCGATGACATAAACCCGGGAATTGGCAAAGCGACATCTACGATCTCGCGCTTGCCCAGCAACGGAGCCAGCGAAATAGAGACCTGTACGGTATCGCCCGCTTCGTAGTGCGAACGATCCAATCGCAGCCCTTCAATACGCGCACTTTGGGTGTACTCTTCAACGGATAAATGAAACACAGCCGAGTCAATATTGGCTTCGACAAAGGGATTCTGAATCACTTGAGCAAGGGGTTGTGTTAAGCCCAGCACTGCCAACCCAAGTCCCTGAGCACCTGCGTATTTATTTTTTATAATTACGGGTTCGCGTTTGGGCATGTATAATGTCAATTGTCCTGCAACAGTGGTTTCTCCCGTCAATTTTTCAGCAGAGATGACAGAGGTTGCTACAGCCATTCGCACCAGCAATGGTCCCAATTCTCTGTGGCGAAATACCTCCATATTAAACGAAGCGTCGCTGTCGGGAGATACGACAGAGATACGTACAGGCATCATTTCTGCTTCAGACCCTATCACGCCAGCAATGCCCGGTGCGCGATCTTGCAAAATCACACCGATATGTTGCGATGCAGTGCCCATCTTAAATGAAAGCATCTGGCTGGAAATCACTTCGTGAATAAATGCTGCGGTCATAGACATGGCCGTGCGACCACCAAATAACAGGGGGTGTCCAAATCCCACTACCTTGTCACCCACGCGATGTGTCAGCGTGCCAATACCCGTGACACTGAGGTCGCCCCGAACCAATTGCACGCCCAAAGGTGCACCCGGTTCAAATGCACCCACGGCTAACGATGGGTCTGTCCCTCCGCCACCCTGCATGGGCAACAGGCCGTATTTTGACAGTTCTTCTCGAAATTCTGTGACCACTTGCGGGGCAAATCCCGAGAGCATCAAAGGTATTGCCACGGGTTTTAGTACACCGCCATGTACGCCGGCTATTTGTCCATCCCAGGGCGCAGATCCAAATGTTGCGCTCGATAGCGTATCCGAAGACGTGCGTTGGAGCACCGTCATCATCTCGCCAATTGGCGTGATTCCCGCAATTGGCTCTTCGGCGAATGCACCAATGCTGTAGCCAACTGCGCCGACGAGTTTTCCCTCGATATATACCGGACTGCCACTCATGCCGGCGATGACGCCAGTTTGCGCCATGGGGCCACCGGATAGCCGAGCGAGAATCATATCGCTTTTGGGGCCGAAAACATTGCGTAAGACGCCTAAAATTTCGACGCCAAATGTATCGATGCGGGTGCCTTGAAATACCGTGCGTCCCACACCTTTCATGCCGCGCTGGATATCATCTACGGACATATACAACTCGGCACGGCTCGATCCGTATAGCAGGCAGATGATTAAAAATGTCAAAAATCGAGAAAGCATGCGTTCACGTCCGCGTGGAATGGGGTGATAGAAAGTTTTTGCATCTTGTTATTATACCGTTTTTTGGGGTGGTGAACAAGTTTCTTGTAAAACATATCAAATCTGCGTATAATGGCAAATATGCAGATCACTTTGCTTACTGTCGGCAAGATCAAAGACGCCTGTTATCGAGACGCTGCACAAAATTATATCAAACGGCTGAAACACTATGTCGCTTATGATGAAATTGAAGTGCGCGAAGAGCGAGGTGGCAAAAATGCCCGTGTGTCTGATATTATAGAAAAAGAAGGCCATCGTCTCTTACACGCGTTGCATCCAGATGCTGTTGTGGTTGCTCTTGGGCCTTCTGGCAAATTGTGTAGTTCTGAGGCCTTAGCCAAACGCCTGACCCATCTGCGTGTACAAAGAAAAAGCCGCCTCATTTTTCTTATTGGCGGCCCTTTTGGGCTTGCTTCTCAAGTTTTGTCGCGTGCAGATTGGCACCTGTCACTTTCACCTATGACCTTTCCACACGAATTGGCGCGTGTTATTTTGCTCGAGCAACTCTACCGCGCCTTCACGATTATCAGAGGTGAAAATTATCACAAATAGCGATCCAACGGTTGATCGTTCAAAATCAGCCCGGGGGCAGGTAACTCACACAGCCTGGGAGAGATGATTCCGCCTGGAATCCGGCTGCGTTGAGTCAACTCGCCCCCGGGTTTTTAACATGTCAAAACCCAAATAGCGAGTTCACTAATTCAGAGTATGGTATTCAAATGGGGATTAAAACGAACGGAGAGTTCAGATAAGCAATGCAACGCTCAGGTGACAGAGAAAATCCGATGGGGAACCGGTGTCATCTGATTGTTTCAGGGGGATCAACAAGTGCTTACCGCAAAGACGGCATTAAGATAAGCCATTGTTTTTATTAAGTCAAGATTACTTTTTTATTTTTCCCGATATGCGCCAGATATTGTATATCGAATCATCATGTCCACAGCCCAATGTGGTCTTATTTTTTATTTATTTTTTTGAAATAACCGCGTGTACACCGTCGGCTCTTCAAAAATCCCTCCGCTTTGATCGTAGTAGTTCTCACCCAACACAAATGCACCGCCACGAGGTCGCAACCACGATGCATTGGGCATGGGATATTCTGAGAGCATGCGATCCCATGGTCCGTAATTTTCCGGACCATGGGACTCCATCAATCCTCCCTTCACACCCGGAAATGCGGGCAATCGCGCAGCCACGTTTTTGTTCCATTCTACCAGCACGGGCACACACGCATTATCAGCTACAAAACACGGCACATCAGATCGCATTGCTGCCTCGATCATGCGAAAAGCCAATGACAGAGTTTTACCCGCGGGTTTGATCGCCATAGCGCCGTATCCCTGCTCTAAACGGGTGTTCACATCCGCAACGGTTTCAATGCTTTCATCCCCTGCAAAACGCGCAGGTAAGCCGTGTACATCGATATCTGCTGGATGGAAAAAAGGTTCTTCAATCAGGACAATGCGATCCAGAAGACCTTCGTGTTTCGCATGGTCTAATAAGCGCGCCATACTGTCTTTTTTGCCATAACGACCATTGGCATCCAGATAATAAAGCACATGGCCCGAATCCGTCATCTCCGTTTCATACTGAGATGCCAGACTGTGAATCTGCGATAGGCAGGCCATGTCTTTTTTCACCATTTCAGTTTCATCTCCGGGGTGCCCAATTTTGATTTTTAGTATGTATGCCCCGCTATCTAAAATCGCCCGCAGTTCATCTATGGGCAGGGTATAACTCACTGCAGGTACAAGCGCGACATGCGATTGGCGGTGGGTTAAAAATGAGCGAAATTTTTCTGGAATTAAGGCATCGAATGTCGCCAATCCCATCCGCTTTGCATGCAAAATCCATGCGGCGTTATCCAGTGCCACCAGCGCAATTAGTGCAAATGTTCGACGCAAATCCCCATGGCCTGTAATCGCTTTGGCATAAGAAAAGACATCGTTTTCAACGGCGTTGAACAATGCCATTGGGTCGGCAAATTCTTTTCCCTTGATCTGCTGTAGTGCAAACTCCAAAAGAGATGCTTGAAGCAAATTACCGCCCATTTCCGTATGTGCAGCAAATACGGCAGCGTCTGACCACAGCACGGCCAAACCGCCTATACCAAAAGCCTCATACCCATCGGCATCTTTCAAACGTACGACGAGATTCCACTTTTCGTGAAATGCCGATCCCTTAAACGCAAATGGCCGCGCAAATGGCTCGCGCTGAATTTCTAAATCTGTTTCGACAATGTGCATATATTTGTATCCTTTGATAGAGGGACGGCACAGGGACCGTCCCCTACACGGACGCGATCATTGGATGTAGGGGCGGTGCCCCCGTGCCCGCCCGCTAAATTGGCATTATGGATAATACACATGCCCAACGCGATTTGCAAGCCCTACACCGTTGGTATTGCCGGAGGCACTGGCGCGGGTAAGACCACACTTGCCCACATGCTTTTTGATCATCTCGGCGAAGACCGGGTTACGTGCATTGCCCACGATGCTTATTATCGCAACTTTTCCCATATCCCAGCAGACCAGCGTGCACAAATCAATTTCGATCATCCCAATGCACTCGAAACGGATTTGCTCGTTCAACACCTTCAGGCACTATCCCGCGGAGAAACTGTATCGATACCAACTTATGACTTTACCACCCATTCTCGCACTTATAGAACCCTTGAGATATGCCCTCGCCCCGTTATTATTGTCGAAGGGATTCTCATATTGGCCGAACAAACACTGCGCGATGCCCTGGACTTGAAAATTTTTGTGGATGCCCCGTCAGATATTCGCTTGATTCGTCGCATCAACCGCGATGTCGATGAACGCGGGCGCACCCCCGAATCCGTTACCCATCAATACCTCAAAACTGTGCGCCCCATGCACGATACTTATGTGGAACCGTCTCGCAAATATGCCGATCTCATTGTTTGCGGAGATCGCGATTTTACCATTGCTGCCAATTTGGTATTGGGACACCTGTATGCCACTCTTAGCTGATAAAAAAAATAAAGGGGAGATTTTTGAGATCTCCCCCACCTCGCCTGGTCGCATCTGGTCAACCACGCCACGAAGCAAACCAGAAGCTGACCCGGGTCGAGAATTGACTAACTTATCGCGAAAAGCCGATGCTTACGCCTCCCCAAAAGGTACGGTTGTCGGGATTGATTTTTGTATCCGCATAAGAGAATCCTATAGTTGGCGCAATCGAGATTGAGCAAGCACTACAACTGAGAGAAGCCGTAACCGTGACATCGTTAAAACCCGTTGTATCTCCGTAATTGCTCATCGCAACACTTGCGCCGAGACTCAACACTTGCCCATCTTCTGAGCCGAGCGGAATATCATAGCCACCCGATAAAGAAACATACCATGCTTCAACCAGACCAAAATCGTAATAAAATGTCAGTGCAGGTGATAGGGTACTATCCAGAGAAATCCCAATATAAGCTTCTTCTGAGTGATTTGCGTCTTCAGACGCACTGGGAAACACATATTGAATATAACCGATGGAAATGCCCAGGCCACTGTCTTCGCTCAAGGACCTCGAATAGTCGATATAAAAGTCAAGCTCATCGACATTTTGGGTTTGTTCATTGGGATTTGTGTCATCAATGCGGTCTTGCACAAACCATGATCCCCACCCGCCTACCGTCAAACCCGTTTCACCGAATCCCACCTCAATACCCGGCTGGGCCACAATTCTGTCATCGGCACCGATCACATAACCACGCCAAATATATCCCGTATAGCTATCCAGAGTCGTACTGACAGACATCTGAGCGTTTGCAGGTGTGACGACCAGCAAAATTCCCGCAAGCAAAATGAATGGGGACAGCAGTTGTACACCGTTTCCACATAATTTCTTCATGCGTTCCTCCTGTGAATTTGTGAGTTGTTACTTTATGATCCGTATGCAAGATTTGTGGCGTACACACAGATCATATTTTGAATTTTGAAGAGGGAGATGTTTCATTGGAGTTCATAAAATAAAATAAAAAACGAAAAAACGTCCACAATTTAATTTTAGGCACCTATAATACCATCCTTGCCCTGGATAAAAAAAAGGGGAGACCTTAAAGATCTCCCCACCTCGCCTGGTCGTATCTGATCAACCACGCCACGAAGCAAACCAGAAATGCCGACCCGGGGCGAGAATTCGATCAAAATGACTTACGGTGAAAAACCGATGCTCACGCCACCCCAAAAAGCACTGTTGTTGGGATTGATCTTTGTATCGGCATAAGTAAATCCAATGGTCGGAGAAATTGAAACTGAGCCAGCACCAAAACCTACAGAAGCCGTAACTGTTATATCGTGAAAGCCCGTTTTATCTCCGTCATCACTCACTGCAATGCTGCCCCCGAGACTCAGTGCTGGGCCATCTTCTGAACCCAATGGCACATCAACGCCAGAAGAAAAAACCAGATACCAGACATCGAATAGACCAAAGTCGTAATTAAATGTTATGGACGGTGCGAGGGCATTATCCAGAGAAAAACCGATATAAGCTTCTTGCGTATGCTTTTCTCCTTCAGATCCGTTGGGGAATATATACTCGACAAAACCAACCGAGATGCCCACACCGCTTTCTTCACTTAACGTCATTGAATAGTCGGCATAAAGGTCAATCTCATCTGACCCGTCGAGCGCATTGCGATTTTGAGCAAAAAAAGATCCCCAGGCACCTGCAGTTACACCCGATTCGCCGAAACCCAGTTCAATGCCTGGCTGGATCGCAGCTTTATTATTTTCTCCAATCACATAACCGCGCCAAATATATCCTGAATAGCTATCCAGAGTAATACCGACTGACATGTTTTCCTGCGCGTTTGCTGGTGTGATCAGCAAAATTCCTGTAAGCAAAATGAACTGCGACAGCAGTTGTAAACCGTTTCCATATAACTTCTTCATGGTTTCCTCCTGATGAGTTTGTGATTTATTACTTTCTGATGCAATATGACCCGTACACACAGACCATATTTTGGACTTTGACACACGCGCTTTCAGTTCTCAGTTTGCTCCTTTCTTCTCGGATGAATAAAAATATCCCGTCCTTCCCGATGTATCCTAATATATGGGGGAGATGTTTCATTGGGATTTCCTATAAATAAAAAGAAGTGACATAAAAAAAAAAAATACGCCCAATGTTTCAAACGTGTAAACAGCACACTTTTTATGGAGCATATTTAAAAATAAAAAAGCCGGTGCGAAATGCACCGGCTTTTGTTTTGGGTTTTTTTAGGAGGATTTAAAAGTAATAAATCAGATAAATTGCGAGAAAAACGATTGCGATGAGCACATTGCTTTGCGATAGCCATGAGCGGCCAAATAATCCTCTATTATTGTGTTGTGCCCGAATAGCCGCAATGAGTCTTTGAATCAACGCCTTTGCTCCCGCAAAAAAACGATCCACGACCAGCCCGCCTGTGCGGACAATGGCGCGAATACCTTTGGGTAAAGCGCGTCGATAAATCCAGTCGGAGTCGAGATTTACACCGGGCAATTCGGGAGGGTGCTGGCCTATCAACAGAAGCCCCCCGACAATTATTCGCTTCGTCCGCGTTTCCAGAGATACGTCGATTTCACTCGTCAACATCAGTACCACAAATGCCAGCACCGCGAAAAAGACCAGTTGAAGTTGGAGCACGACATGGGTCGTGGTATAGGGCACGTAATCTACGGGATGCGGCAACAGATCGTAAAGAAGTGGCGGATAGGATCCTATGACGACACAGAGTATGGCTGAGATCGTCATGGCGATCCGCATGTTGAGCGGTGCTTCTCGACAGCGAATCCCGGCGTCGTGCGCAAAGAATGAAAAAAATGGAATTTTGACGCCTGCGTGGTGAAGCACGCCCGCCGATGCAAATAAGAGCACCAGCCAGATTGTCACAGTACCGCTGTCGGCAACGCCCTGCATGACCATGGACTTGCTGATAAACGCATTGAACAGGGGTATTGCGGATATGGATGCGGCGCCTATAATACAGCAGGCACAGGTCCAGGGCATGGACTTGTAAAGGCCGCCCAGGTCCGAGGCATTGATACGCCCGCTGGAAAATAAGACAGCGCCCATGGACATGAATAGCAGTCCTTTGAAGATTACGTCATTGAATGCATGCGATACTGCGCCGTTAATACCCAGTGCGCCTCCGATGCCAATGCCCACGACCATAAATCCGATCTGGTTGATCATGCTGTAGCTCAACACGCGGCGCATATCGTTTTCGATGGCTGCGTAGAATATCGGAAAGATGGTCATGATGGTGCCGATGTAGATGAGCAGGTCTTCACCGGCAAATCCGCGCGCGAGGGCATATACGGCGGTTTTGGTGGTAAATGCACTCAGAAATACCGTGCCCACGGGCGTGGATTCTGGATAGGCGTCAATCAGCCAGTTGTGGAGCAGGGGAAAGGCGCATTTGATTCCAAAGGCTAAAAATATCAGGTAGTGATGTCCCTTATCCAATCCGATGTGATCGAATGTTAGAGATTTTGTGTTCAAATAGTAGAATACCGCGCCGAGTAGCAGCAGCAATCCCGAGGAGACGTGCATGACCAGATAGCGCATCCCGGATCGCAGTGCGCGCTCACCGCCGCGCGCCCACACGAGGAATACCGATGTGATCGCCAGGAATTCCCAGAAGATGAATAGGGTGATCAGATCGCCGGCAAATACCGCCCCAACCGCCGATCCCGCGTAGATCAATCCCGTACCGATCTGCAACCGGTCTTTGAGATGTAGCGCGTAAATTGCGCCGATAAAAGCCGCCAGATGGAACAGGTATCCAAATAGCATGCTCAATCGGTCCGCGCGCAGTACGGTCAGTTCGTAGCCGCCATAGGTGATGTGCCACAGGGTGCCATCGGCAATGGTTAGCAGGTTTAAAAATCCGAGCACGGGCAAGCATACCGACACGATGCGGCGCGGTGTGGTTGGCAGACAAAATAAAAACAGGCCGCCCGCCAGCAGGATCAGTGCGGGATGAACCTCACTCATCGTAATAGTCCTCCGACCGCAGCAGCTTTTTTCTTAAGAGTATGGAGCCCCAGACGATTAATAAATAAGCGACAAATCCGTAAATGGCGTAAAATCCAAATCGGCCTTCAATTGGCAACTCGCCTTCGGCAAAAGTCAAGTGCCGATGCACGATGAGGTCGGTCAGGATCAACAACGCACACCATACCAAAAAGCCCAGGATCAACCAGCGCACGGCGCCGAGATGGGCCAAAAAGCCCCGATGTTCATTCTGTTTTGGGGATTCGGGATGGTTCATGGCATGGCCCCTCCGATCATAAGCAACAGGTTCAGAACAGGGTCGGGATAGATATAGAGTACCAGGCAGCCGACGGCTGTAAATGATAAGGGGATCACACATGCAAGCGGTGCTTCGTGCAGACCCTCTGCGTGATGGTCATTTGTTGCGGTGGCAAAAAAGGCATAAATGGGAATTGGCAACAAATAGAGGACATTGAGTAGTGAACTCATCAGCAATACCCCTGCCGCTACATATTGATGGGCTTCAATCGTAGCCATAACCAGATACCACTTGCTCCACGCGCCCGCAAAGGGCGGTACTCCGATGATGCTCAGAGAACCGATTAAGAAGGCGAACATCGTAAACGGCATCTGTCGTCCAATGCCTTTCATGTCGCTGATTTCTGTTTTGTGCAAAGCCACCATTATGGCACCGGCACAGAAGAACAGAGTGATTTTGCCAAAGGCATGCGTTACAATGTGCATGCTGCCGCCCAGCACACCCAGATCATTTGCCAGCGATGCCCCCAGTACGATATAGGATAATTGGCTGATTGTGGAATACGCCAGTCGCGCTTTCAAATTGTCCTTTGTCATCGCCACGAGCGATCCCACCAGAATGGTGAAGCAGGCGATGTAGGTCAGCCATTCGCTGAGGCCCGTATCTGAAAGCAACTCTGTGCCAAAGAGGTAGATCACCACTTTCATTATCGTAAATACGCCGGCTTTTACCACGGCTACTGCATGTAATAATGCGCTGACAGGCGTGGGCGCGACCATTGCCGCGGGCAGCCATCGGTGGAAGGGCATTAACGCCGCTTTCCCGGTTCCGAAAGCATAGAGGGCGAGCAGGACGAGTATAGTACCTTCGCTCGCTTTGCCGGTTAGAATACCGCCCGGCGCAAATTCCAGGGTGCCCGTCAATTGCCAGGTCCACACCATGCCCAGCAATAAGAACCCCACCGATGTACTCATCAAAATGCCCATGTAAATTCGCCCGGCGCGCAGGGCTTCTTCGCTTCGGTGGTGCGTTACAAGCGGGTATGTCGATAGGGTCAATACCTCGTAAAATATGAACAGGGTGAACATATTGCGGGCAAAAGCCACACCCAGTGCAGCCGAGATTGCAAATGCAAAAAATACAAAAAACCGGGTCTGATTTTCTTCGTGATGCCCGCGCATGTACCCGATGGCATAGACTGTGGTGACAATCCACAAACCCGACGCGATCAGGGCAAATATCATGCCCAATGGCTCTACCTGAAATGCCAGTGATAGGCCCGGCATTACGTCCAGGACATGCGCGGCGGGCTGTGCGCCGTCCATCACCGAAGGCAAAAGTGAGATTACAGTGCCAAAGGTCAATACTGCTGTAATTAAGGTGATTGTTTCACGCATATTGGGGCTGCGTGCGGTCAGTGCGATAAGGGGCATGCCCAGAAGCGGTAACGCAATAGATATGAGTATGGCTGTTGATCCACTCACGGCGTCACCCCCAGCAATAACCCGGCAGCGCGTTGTGCTATGTTGACGGTCAAGTCCGTTTGAATACCAAAATACAATGTTGCCCCCGTCAAAACCCACATTGAGATCTGCATCATTAACGGTGCTTCCTTTACATTGGAATCATCATCGGCTTTCTGAAAATAGGCCACTTCAACGACGCGCCACACATATACTACGGCGAGTAGAGAACTGAGCAAGGCCAGCAGTGCTACGGGCCACCATCCCGCTTCCAGCGCGGCCAGGATCAAATACCATTTGCTGATAAAGCCCACTGTTAAAGGCACGCCGATCAAGCTCAAACCCGCCAGTACAAAAGCCGCCATTGTCACGGGCATGCGTCGCCCAAGTCCTTTCCAGTCGGCAAGATCAGAGGATCCGAGGCGCAATACCACGCAGCCCACGGCCAAAAATAGGGCGGCTTTCATCAGTGCGTGGTTAAACAGGTGAACAATTCCGCCGGTCAATCCGGTGACGGAAACAAAGCCAATGCCCAGCATCATATACCCGATTTGTGCCACGCTCGAATAGGCCAATAACCGCTTTACATTGGTCTGGTATATGGCGGATACGGACGCGACATAAATTCCGATGAGGGATAGGGGTATCAAAAAGGCGTCGAGGTTGAGTTTTTCAAACACAAACTCGGCGCCCCATACGGTGAATGTAAATCTCAGAAATACGTAGATGGATACTTTTGTCGCTGTTGCCGCCAGGAAAGCCGTAACCACAGATGGCGCGTAACAATAGGCATTGGGCAACCACATGTGCATCGGGAACATCGCCAGCTTGATCAACATACCCACGGTCAAAAAGGCGAACGCAACCATTGCCGTGCGGGTTTCAAACATCGCGGGCAAGCGTTCGGATAGATCAAACATATTTAGCGTGCCGGTCATCATGTACATAAGCCCGATGCCAATGACAATAAATGTGGCCCCCAATGTGCCCATGATCAGATATTGATAAGACGCCGTTAGTGCGCGCCGATCGCGTCCCAGGGCAATCAGGGTATAGGATGATAGCGATGATATTTCCAAAAATACAAAAACATTAAACGCGTCGCCTGTGATCGCAATGCCCATCAATCCGGTAAAGCACAGCAGATAAGCTGTATAAAACAAATAATGCTGCTTACCAGAAATTTCATCAGCCACGCTCGGCAGTGCAAAAAACATCAGCACGGCGGCGATGGTCGAAACCAGTAGCAGCACAAAAGCATTGATTGTATCGACGCGGTATTCAATGCCCCAGGGCGCAATCCATCCGCCTATTGCATAAGAGATCACGCCTTCTTCGAGCACGCGGATGAGCAGCATAGATGCCATGCCCAAAGAGGCCAAACACACGAGAGATGCAAAAGCCCAGACAAGGGTTTTTTGCCGCAATAATACGCATAAGGGGGCCGATACGAGGGGTACAACGATCAACAATATGGGCAGATGCATATCAATCATTCACAACGTCCCGTTCTATAATTTCATCTTCCTCAATTGTATTATATGCTTCCCCAATTCGCACGACGAGTGCCAACCCCAGGGAAAGCGTTGCGATGCCCACGACAATTGCCGTCAGGATGAGTACATGGGGCAATGGGTTGGAATATACGTCAATCCCTTCACTCAAAATTGGCGCAGTACCGCCGCTGACCTTTCCCATGGTGATATAGAGCAAGAAAACCGAAACTTGAAAGATACTCAGACCAATCAATTTTTTGATGAGATTGGGACGCGCAATCGCGGTGTACAATCCAATCATCATCAGAACCATACAGGCCCAGTAGTTGAATAATCCGACAGAGATCATCGCAATTGCCTCCGACCTGCAAAAGCGAAAAAGATCGCTATCATTACGGCAGCCACTGTAATACCCACGCCGAGTTCGACGAGAAAGATGCCCAGATGTTGTCCGTGCGGTGTTTCATGGGGCTCAAAAGCCCTATAATCCAGGAAATTGTAACCGAGAAATAGGGAGACCAATCCCGTGCCCGCATAGAGCAAGACGCCGAGTGCGATTAGCGTTTCAATGACGCGGGGTTTTACGATCTGTTTTGCGGCGGTTAGGCCAAAAATGAGCGCGTAGAGCACCACCCCTGCGGCAAAGATCACACCGGCTTGAAATCCACCTCCGGGGCTAAAGTCGCCGTGGAATTGCACGTAGAGCGCGAATAATAGTATCGGAGGAATTAACCACTTGGCCACTACGCGGGGAATGCTCTGATGTTTCACTGTTTGTCCCCCTTGCGCCGGGCACGGCCCATGAGCAGTATTACACCGATACCCGCTGTAAAAATTACGGTTGTTTCACCCAGTGTATCGTATCCCCGGTAGCTCGCCAATACCGACGTTACAATATTGGGTATTTCCATTTCTTCTCCCGATTTTTCAATATAGCGGTCGGCAACGTGCTTGTGAATGGGCGCATTGGGGTCACCGTACCGCGGCATATCCAGTGTGCCGTAAATAAGCGCGCTGCCCGTAATGAGCACCACGAGCAGTGCCAATGCATTGTTTCTTTTGACAATTTTTTCTTTGCGCGTTGTCAATGCCAGCGTGCCCAGCAGGAGCACTGTTGATACGCCGGCTCCAACAGCCGCTTCGGTAAATGCGACATCGACGGCGTCGAGCAATGTAAACATGATAGCCGATAGGAAGCTGAAAATACCCATCATCATTGCGGCAATAAACAAATTTTGCATTCGGGAGACCGCAACCGCGAGTACAATCATAAAAGACAGCAGGACGATGTCCGTAATTTCAGTCATGCTCGTTTTTCCCTTTGTTGTCGGGATCGCCCAAAAAAGGCTTGAGTCCCGACGTAAATGCCGCTTTGCCCACCGCGTGGGTCGATGTTGGGCTGGTGATGAGCAATACCACCAGAATCATCACCAGTTTTACTGTGACCTCTGTCAGGCCGCCCTGAAGCATCAGCCCCACCAGAACAAGGCTGGCCCCCAGTGTGTCGGTAATTCCACCGCCGTGCATGCGGCTGTAAAAATCGGGCAAGCGCAACAGCCCCAGGCCGCCAATTATGCAAAAAATACTTCCCAGGATGAGACAAATCCAGCTCAATATATCGACGATCATCATGGTGTTTGTGTCCTGTTTTCTTGTTCGGGATCGGCACCCAGATCATTATAGGTCACAAATTTTAGAACGGCCAATGTACCGATAAAGTTGATCAATACATAAACAAGGGCCAGATCCAAAAAGTCTGGGCGACCAGTCAAAAATCCGAGTACAGAGATAAATAATACGGTTTTGGTGCCAAACATATTTACCGCGAGGATGCGATCGTACACAGTTGGTCCCAATAGCGCGCGGCAAAGTGCCAGTGCCATGGTGACCAATATGCCGATCATTGCCGCTATAAACATGTCATCGCTCCAGTGCCGCCACACGGCGGTCCATATCGCCGCTCTGCACATCGTCAGCGGCTTCTTTTGTCAGGGCGTGTACCACAATTTCTTCTTCGTCCAGATCGAGTGATACGGTGCCGGGGGTCAGGGTTATTGAATTGGCAAAAATGACGCGACAGAGATCGGTTTTTTGCGTCCCTGTTACGCGTACTATGCGCGGGGCTATGGGCAATTTGGGACTCAAGATTCGTTTTGCCACGTCGATATTCGCTTTGATAATGGCCCAGGCCAGCCACGGAATATACAAAAGGACATGCCAGACCAGATGAATTGGGTGCCCTTCTTCATCTACAATGGTCAGACGACCCGCCAGATAAACGACAAAAGCGCAGGATAATACACCCATGGCGAGGACGATTTCGTAATGAAGCGAGTAATATCCAGACCAGAGCAGCCAGGTGACAAATGCCAAAACGCACATAGAGATGTAGCGCATATAATCCTCGGGTGAATAGCAGTTAGCAGTTAGCAGTTAGCAGTTAGCAGTTAGCAGTTAGCAGTTAGCAGTTAGCAGTTAGCAGTCAGCAAATCATGCGCTGTAGAGCTGTCATCGCGGCATGATTTGAGCCGCGATCCAGAGGGTGTCATTATTGGCGTTGTACTCCGCTTGTAGCCCACCCTGCTCTCAAGCCTTAATTCTTAACCGGCTTTACGCATAGACACAATATAATGCGCCTGTCATTCTGAGTTGCCTTCAACATTTTGGTGCCGTGGGACGGATTCGAATCCGATGAGGATGGCTTTATTCTTTTATCTATCGCTAAGTTCAACCTCTAAACTCGCATCAAAGGTTAGTAAGAGAATTTACCCTTATCTTGCAAGATTTTAGCTCCATATGACTTCACAAATTTGTTGATATAATATTTGACGTTTAACAATATCGGCCTTCTTAAATTCCTCATGGTGCTCAAAACGTAAGCTCAGTCTTTTATACATGAGTCCGCTCCGAAAAGGGTGTAATAGAGTGTAATAGAGAGTATAGGTTTTTTGTGAGCGTTGGGTCTGTCTGTGTCGCCTTTGTTGGTGAGGTATGGTATTGGGGTCGTGTATAGAGTGCCCGTGCTTTGCAGGCGTGCTGACGAGGTTACAAAGTGCATGTTTGGGTGAACAGGGTGCGCCTATTGGGGGTCTTTATTTGGCTGGGCGAGATAATTCTTGATCCTTACCAGATTGATCCATAAACTGCGACACCATGCCCAGACTTGATGGGGCAAAAGCCGACGATAACGCGTTTTACCCCCTGTTGTGTGATAGCTCAACTGGAAGATGCTGGCCTCAACATTATGGCGTCGATTGCGGATGTGCACAGGCATGTCTTCAATCTGTTTTCGCCGGTGATAGGCAAGGATGTCTTGTTGGGTAATATATCGCGGCTTCCCTGCGATGAAGAGTTTGTATTTGCCCGGTTTATATTCTTGTGCAAGCTGAATTTCTCCACTGTGTCGATCAATGACTTCAACCCCTTCTTCTGTGCGTTCATACATCAAACGTCCCGGTCTGCCTTGTAACCCACTGTAATAGAATTGCTTGTCCTCTTTGTCGGCATACGCACTGTTGCAAGCCCCATGGTAAGCCCCATCCATCGACACGTCCGAGACCTGTCCGACCACCTCCTGTGTCCGTTCTATGGCCGGTTGGACAAAAGCGTTATCCGCAGCCGTTGCAGGTTTGACTTCTACATCCGTGATCAAATTGAGGCCCTCCCCATCACAGGTCTCAGTGAGATTGACACTATATCCCTTGACCTTCTGCACCCCTTTTCTGCGAAAGGTCGCATCTGGATCATGGACAGACTGTAAGGAGGAAGAAGAAATAGATTGTGATGGCTTGGGAAGCACTGATTTTTCACTGGCGGAGACACTGACGGTGTATTGGTCAGAAAAAACACGCACGATCAGACCATATTCATCGCTGTCTTTCTCCTGATAGGCCGCCAACAGTCTGCACACTAACAAACCGAGGGCTTCGAGCTTCTCCCCTTTTTCTGCACTGCTGAGTGGATACCCAACCTGATGCGGCTTCACCTTGAGCAAGGCGTCCAAAACCTCGCGGTCTGCTGCGCATAATCGTTCCTTTGCGCCCTTGTCTAACGAGCCCCAGAACGCTTGTAAGCACCCAACGACCAACTGCAAGCGACAACAGGTGGCAATATTGGCACCGATTAACTTGCTGTCCATTCGCACCTGATCACCCGTCACGCCAAAGACTCTCGCCTGTGTCTTGGTTAAACTAAAAAAAGTCTCCCCAATCAGATTGCGACCCGTTTGCAGGCCATAGGCATACACGGACTGCTTCAACAGATAATACGTCGAAGCCACAGGCACCTCATCCGACAGATTCATCAACCCTAAAGCACGCATCACCAGAATGTTGAACCCACAATGCTCAAAAAGTTGCGCATCGCTCCACCCAAAGCCCTCTTTCAAGATCATCATCGACACCAAGCGGCGCACAGAAGCATTGGGACGGCCTTGCGCACGATCAAACAACACCGAAAAGACATCTTCATCTATCTTGCAGGTGATATGGGCGTAGAACACATTATGCCAAGCACTCGGATCATTCAACTGCGCCTGCTTGCGCCCTTTGAAATGGGACTCAAAACTCGAAAACAGATCCGGTTGGCTCGATGGGGCACTTCTTCTAAACATTGCGATACTCCCACAGGATTACTTTATAGGTTATACATCCGTTACCACGCCACAGCCTCACATACGTAATTTAACTCTTTTCACATAAAAATAAAATCGACTTTTCGGAGCGGACTCATACATTGAACGGAAATTCGGGTTGTTCTCATATGCCAAAGGACATAACGATTGTACCAGCAGGTTTTCTTTGATATAATGCTTTAACTTCTCGTGATATGATTTTGCCCCTAACGACTGGTTAGTACCCCGAGGAAGAAGCACCAAGCTGCCAATTCGATTTCTATATCCGTCAAAATCTGTTTCTTGCTCAAATTCTTCACGGTGCTCATCAAACTTATCAGCCCAAATATGTTCTACCTCGAAACGTTTTCCATTGGGACTGTGATAATATTTTTCAAATGTGGAGGGTATCCCAGCTTGCTGTTCTATAAATGCGGTAATTCGGGACAATAAGAATTTTACAAACCGACGATTTTGTCCGTGCATCCGAAAAGAGGACATGCCTTCGAATGTTTCTTCCATTTCCGCAAGATGATCGGACAGAATATTACTTAACGTATCAAAATTTTTGTTCCGAATCTCTTTTACCAACGAATACATGGTATAGCGAATCGAATTTACTGCGAATTTGCGAAAATTTATAGAACGACGCACGGCAAAAGTTTCGATATATTTTGCAACAGTATTCATCTTCTTATTAACCAACTGATCGTCGTCATTTAAGTTAAGAGGGGCGAGTAATAGTGGGTAACTAAGTGAAGGAGCAATACCCCATTGGTGGATATAGTAAATGTGTTCTAAGTCCTGACAGAGCATGTTTCTTGCATTACGGATTTTTAAATATGCCTTTAAGAAGAACTTCAGACGTATAGCAACAAAATTTTCAAAGCTATCAGGTCCTTCCTGATCTAGTTCTATCTTGGCAAGGTTGTCACGTACCCAGCTATGAAAACGCGTGCCAATTTTTTCAAAGTCTTCATTCTGTGATCCTGCACTTCCTCGGCGAATAGTCTCTGCATATTGTCCTCGCAACCATGCTTGAAAGAAACGTTGGTCTTCATCTTTGTCATAGTTATGCAGATCCTGGACAGACTTTTTCCATATCTCGTTGGCCCGTTGTCTTTTGGCTGAATCTTGAAACCGAGATAAAATGAACCCTTTTAACATTTCTGTTGGGGTCAAATTCAGGCCACGATCATTCATAGTCTCAAATATTGTATAGGCATTGTCGTCTGAGTATGCGACAATCTCAACTAATATGACATTTTCTTTCAGCCAATCTATAAAAAAGGGCAATACATCTCCTTTGAGTTCTTCTGGAAATGCATCCTCAATATCCAAGTATCGTTCTGACATGTTGATCGTAGATGAGTCATCATCATCTTTGGGATGATATTCTCCATTGTTATATAAGTGTTTCAAACACTTTGTTCGTTCATCAACCTGAATATTGAAGGACTCCTGGCCAAAACGGCTAGATAGGATCATTGGTTTGATGTCTTCATCTATGTCATATTCCTTTTGAAGATTATTTAGATAGATGAGTAACAGCGTAAGGGAAGTCAGACGTTGTTGGCCGATACTACGGCCCCCATCTTTCTCACTGATAACAAAAGGACCAAGATAATAATTGTTGTATTCTTCGACTTTTTGGCGACTATCATCGGAAGTATATTCGTTGAGAAATGCTGAGGTTAAGTCTGTGACTAACTGCTCAATATGCTTAGACTCCCAATTATACTCACGCTGGAAATAGCCTACCGTGTATTTCTTTCCATTCAGAACCTCAGAAACAGTTCGGTCATTTGCATCAATTTTATGAGTCAATTTGCTCATAGTGTGCCTTTTTTTAAATGTTTATATTTTTTTCTACTAATGGTTTTTTACACAATTCCCATTCCCACAGAATACAGGCTATGGCAAATATCACACAGATATCACACAGACCAACGATGCAGCGGATGGAGTAGATAAGCGATCTTATTTATATTTTTTGAGTGCTGAAATCAAGCAAAATATCGCGTTGCGCGCTATTTTTATATATATGCAACCCAAACACGATTCAATAGAAATATATAATATCTAAAAAATAATTTACAATTGTTTATATTTATTATATATTTCTACTATGGCCTATTTACCAGTTGGAAAAGCAGCACAAGCTCTCGGTATGCACGAGAACACGGTGCGAAAGCACGCGGACAATGGCAATTTGCCATCAATTCGGTCGCCATCGGGACAGCGTTTAATTGACGTGGACGCCTACCTGCGTGGCGCAAAACCTGCAACTGTGGTGTGTTACTGTCGCGTGAGTGGTAACCATCAGAAGAATGATTTAGCGCGTCAAGTTGTCTATATGAGGGAGCGATACCCCGATGCAGAAATTATTACAGACATCGGCAGTGGCCTCAACTACAAACGCAAAGGGCTTAGAGCCTTATTGGAGCGCATACACAGGGGAGATAAGCTCACGGTTGTGGTTGCCCACAAAGACCGTCTTGCACGGTTTGGGGCAGAAGTGTTTGCATACCTGCTTGGGCAAAACGGTGGTGAACTCGTGGTTCTCAACCGAGATACACTATCGCCCGAAGAAGAAGTATGCGCCGATGTTTTATCCATCCTCACAGTTTTTTCTGCAAGAGTCAATGGACTTCGGCGATACCATAACCAAATCAAAGAAGATCAGACTTTACTTGACCGCAGCGCAAAGGGCACGGGTTAAGCAGTGGTTTGGTGTCTCTCGGTATGTGTACAATAAAACAGTCGAGTATCTGAAACAGCCTGATACCGTTGCCAGTTGGCTTTCCATCAAGGGTGAGATACTTGGCGAATTGCCCGATTGGGCGAAGCCTGTGCCCTATCAGATTAAGGCTGTTGCAGTGCGCGATGCATGCACGGCTATTGGGGAGGCCAAGCGGAAATACCATGATGGGAAGGGTGTGCAAAAAGTAGGTTTTCGCTCGCGTAAGCATCCTAAGCAGTCATGTTATATCCCAAAGTCTGCGGTCAAGCCGCAGGGTATTTATTATACGATGTTGGGAAAAACTCATTACCGTGAGTCTTTCCCAGAAGCAATCAAGGACAGTCGATTGGTGTGCCATCTGGGACGCTATTATCTGACTGTCCCTTTTCAGGCGCGGCGACAAGTGGGCGAGAGCCAAGCCCGTGTTGTTGCACTTGATCCTGGTGTTCGTTGTTTCCAGACGTTTTTCTCAGAAACATGCTGTGGGTTCTTAGGTCGTGATGCGATGGGTAGGATACAGCGTCTTTGCCACTACCTTGACGATCTCATTTCAAGATCAGCGAAGGTGCGTGCAAAGTGTCGCTATCGCATGCGAAAAGCCGCTTTTCGTATGCGCCATAGAATCCGTGACTTGATAGATGAGTTGCATCACAAAGTGGCCTGCTTTCTGGTGAAAAACTTCGATGTCATTCTGTTACCAACCTTTGAAACGTCTCAGATGGTCAAACGTGGCAGGCGTAAGCTACGAAGCAAGTCTGTGCGCCAGATGCTGAGTTTGTGCCACTATCGCTTCAAGCAGTTCCTCAAGCACAAGGCGTTTGAATACGACAAAATAGTTCTCGATGTGAATGAATCTTACACGTCGAAGACGGTCAGTTGGACGGGCGAAATCCTGACCAACTTGGGCGGACAAAAGATCATTACAGGAAACGATGGACAAATGATGGATCGAGACCTCAACGGCGCACGGGGGATATTCCTTCGTGCTTTGGGAGATACCCCCACGTTACAGAAAGCCTGTAACGTGCATTGTTAGCTCTTGTTAATAAAAAAGTATCGGTATAAGCGGTGTCAACTATTCTGATCGCGTATGTGTTTACAGCACTTATTTTTGGATTTTTTCTTTATTATTTTGTTTGGCGCAATCGCTATGTCACACAGATTCGTTTGGCTATGCACAAGATTGAAGGGCGGGCTGTGAGCATTGAACGCATTGTGAGGGAAACAAAAAAAATCCGGGTGGATCAGCGTCCGGATCTGTTGGCATTAAAACGCATTGAGTGGAAAGTTATCTACAAAGATCGCAATGACAATCTCTGCGAAGCCCGTTGCCGTGTTAGAGGTGGACAACTCGACTGGCATCCTCCGCTGCGTTGATTATCCCACTTTTTCTGAGATGGAGATAGTAACCTGGTCTTTTTGCGCTTTTTTGCGACGTGGGCATGTAAAGCACGCGGAATCTTCGTCGGAACCCTGTTCTGAGGTTTCTAAGACGTCGCCACAACAACTTTGCTGCTTTTTTTTGTACTGTGCAAATGTTAGCGCGCCTGCCATAAACGCAAATGCCAGTGCCAGAAAGATCGTCGCTGTCAATATCGTTTCCATTGTTGTTGTCCTTTCTCACTACTTCCTTCTCACTACTTCCCTCTTATCATCTTTTTAAAATCAGACGTCATTTTTTCCACAAACCCATCCTCTTGTCTCACAATCATAAAAACGGCAAGATTGCGTTTTTCGGCAAATGCAAATCCCTTTTCCGGTCCCATTACATTGATTGCCGTGGCCAATCCATCGGCGTAGGCACAACTTTTGTGTATTACTGATACGGAGGCCAGGGCGTGCGTTATCGGTCGGCCTGTGCGCGGGTCGATGGTGTGGGAATACCGCACGCCATCGCGTTCAAAATAATTGTGGTAATCGCCCGATGTCGCCATGGACATGTTGTTCAGGGCGAGTGCTTTTTGAAGTTCGCCCTGTCCGGCTGGACTCGCAATGCCAATTCGCCAGGGTTGTCTCAGGTGATTGTGTCCCTTAGTTCGCAGTTCTCCGCCGATTTCGATAAAATAATGATTGATGCCCAGGCTGTCCAGATAACTCGCCACGCGATCTACACCAAATCCCTTAGCTACTGCGGATAAGTCGCAATAAATCTCGGGCAATTCTTTTTTTAGGGCGGGGGCAGATAGATCAATGAGAATTTTTTTGTAGCCGACCAGTGCTCTATAAGCTACAATTGAGTCGGGCGATGGTATGCGGTCGGGAATGGCGTTGGGGCCAAAGCCCCACAGGTTGACCAGGGGGCCAATGGTGACGTCAAACGCGCCGTCGGACCAGGTGCTGATTTCTCGAGCAATATGTAAAACATAAGCAAAGTCCGATGAAACGCCAAACCAGTCTGTTGAACGCGAGCGGTTGAATTGGGTGATTTCGGAATTGTCACGATAAGTGGACATCTGGCGATTGACTTCTGTCAGGCGTACATTGATTTCTCGCTCCAATACATCCGCACTTAGGGTTATTTCTCTTTGGACGATTTTTACCTGAAACGTCGTGCCCATCGTCGGACCAGAAATCGTTATTAGCTGATTCTGACATCCGACAAGGGCGGATAACAGGATTGGAAATACCCATCGCCAGCGCATATCGTATCTCAAAAGAAAAGCGGAGGCCAGTACTGCGGCACTCCGCCATATATAGTTCCTATGTCGCAAATGTTTAGCTGCCAAAGTCGTCGAACAAGACATTCTCGGATTCCACGCCCATATCGTCCAGCATGTTCAGGCAGGCGATTAACATCGGCGGGGGTCCACAGATATAATATTCGCAATCTTCAGGCGCCGGGAGATCTTTCAAATACTCATCGTAGAGAACCTGGTGAATAAACCCGGTCAGGCCCGTCCAATTGTCTTCTGGCATGGGGTCGGATAGTGCCACATGCCATGTAAAGTTGTCGAATTCGCTCTGCAAGCCGTCGAAGTCATCGACGTAAAACATTTCATTCAGACTGCGCGCGCCATACCAGAAGGTTACTTTGCGATCTGTGCCAATGCGTTTGAACTGATCGAAGATATGCGACCGCATCGGCGCCATGCCCGCGCCGCCACCAATGAAGATCATTTCTGCGTCGGTCTCTTTGGCATAGAACTCGCCATAGGGTCCAGAAATGGTTACGTCATCGCCGGGTTTCAAATCGAATGTCCACGACGACATTATGCCCGGTGGAATGCCCGTTGTGCCCGGCGGTGGAGACGCCACGCGGATGTTGAGCATAATAATCCCTTTTTCTTCGGGATAATTCGCCATTGAATACGCGCG
This sequence comes from Candidatus Latescibacterota bacterium, assembly GCA_965262145.1. Taxonomy (GTDB): domain Bacteria; phylum Latescibacterota; class UBA2968; order UBA2968; family UBA2968; genus VXRD01. Next base: position 5,785,401 of record OZ253501.1, on the reverse strand, counting down.
GAAAACGGGTTCATCTACTGTTGAGACATTGTCCCACACATTGAAATGATCCCAGGTACTTTTAAAGCGGTCTTCCCCATCGGCGGCTTTGATGTCGAAGTTGTGATAGTCAACGGTGTGGGGCGGGCATTCGGTCTGAATAAAACCACCGGCTCGGAACCCGACATCTTCCCCTGGCGGTAGTTCGAGAACGAGTTCTTTGATAAATGTGGCGACATTGTAATTTGAGAGCACTTTGCAGTTCCACTTCTTGATGCTAAATACCTCGGCAGGCACTTCGATATTCATATCGCCCTTCACGGTTACCTGGCACGAAAGCCGACACCCTTCCCGCGCTTCTTTGCGGTTGATGTGCGATCGCTCGGTAGCTAAGATATCGCCTCCCCCGTCGTTGATCGTCACTTTGCACTGCCCACAGGTGCCGCCTCCACCACATGCGGAAGACACAAAAATTTTATTATCGGCCAATGTGTTGAGCAACTTGCCACCCACGGGAACAGAAATGCTGTGGTCGGGGTCGTCATTGATCATAATGCGGGCTTGCCCCGCGGCAACCAATTGGGATCTGGCAGCGAGAATAATCGCCACCAGGACGAGTACAATGGTCGTAAACATCCCTACACCGAGTACAATTAGCTTTGCGTCTTCCATATCATCTCCACGCTTGCCCGGAATTAAAGTTGAATTCCCGAAAAGAGCATAAATGCCATCGCCATCAATCCCACGGTCATAAACGTAATGCCCAGCCCGCGCAGTGCAGGCGGTACATTGCTGTATTTCATTTTTTCGCGTATGCCTGCCAGCCCGACAATGGCGAGTGCCCAACCCGTGCCACTGCCCAGTCCAAAGACGACGCTTTCGGAAAAATTAAAGTCGCGCTCGACCATGAGCAGCGAACCGCCTAAGATCGCGCAGTTCACTGTGATGAGCGGCAAGAATATGCCCAGGGCGTTGTACAGGCTGGGTACATATTTGTCCAGTACCATTTCCAGAATTTGAATCATCGCGGCGATCACGCCGATATATGTGACCAGGCCCAAAAATGTGAGATCCACATTTGGCAAACCCGCCCAGGTCAGGGCTCCTTCGGTCAGCACATGATGAAAAATTAGATTGTTGATCGGTACGGTTATTGTCTGTACTACAATCACCGCAATGCCCAGGCCAACAGCCGTTGTCACCTGTTTGGAAACAGCCAAGTATGTACACATGCCTAAAAAGAAGGCGAGGGCCATATTTTCGACAAAAACGGCTTTGACAAATAAGCTGATATAGTGTTCGGCCATTTTAATCCTCTTCCACTTGTTCGGGTTTCCACGCTCGCACAACCCAGATGAAGAACCCGATTAAGAAAAACGCACTCGGCGATAATAACATCAAGCCGTTGGGCATGTACCAGCCGCCTTCTGTGACGAGTGGCAAAACGTCAATTCCCAAGATTTTACCCGATCCCAGAAGTTCGCGGAAAAAACCCACCACAATTAAGATGGTACTGTAACCAAATCCATTTCCCAAGCCATCCAATATGCTGTGCGTGGGGGGATTTTTCATTGCAAATCCTTCGGCGCGCCCCATAATGATGCAGTTGGTAATGATCAGTCCGACAAAAATCGACAATTGCTTGGATATATTGTAAGCAAAGGCCTGGATAAATTCGTCGGCGATAATCACAAGCGCGGCAATAATGGTCATTTGAACCAGTATGCGTACGCTGGACGGAATGTGATTTCTGATCAGGCTCACCGATACATTGGAGAGGGCCAGAACAAAAATGACCGCCAAAGACATGACGATTGACGTTTCCAGCTTTGTTGTCACCGCGAGTGCCGAACAAACTCCCAATACCTGACGCCCGATTGGATTGTCATCAAAAACAGGCGTCAATAACAGGCTTTTGGCTTCTTTCGCCGTCAATGACGGAGATGGTGGCACTTCTATCGCTTGTTCTTCCCGTTCGATCACTTCAGCCACGAGCACCTCCTTGTTTTAGAGTATTTAAAAATCGACCGTATCCTTGGTTGCCCAACCAATATTTGAGCATATTGTCTAAACCCCGCGTGGTAATGGTCGCACCTGAGAGACCATCGACCTGATATTTTGCTTTTGCACTTTTGGGATTGACCTGGCCTTTGATTACGGAGATGGCGACTTTGCCAGCATCGTCAAAAGCCTGTTTGCCTGGCCATAGTCCCTTCCATCTGGCGTTATCCACTTCGCCACCCAATCCCGGCGTTTCACCGTGTTGGTAAAACGTGATGCCCTGAATGCTTTGCAAGTCACTGCCCAGAGATACAAAACCGTAGAGTGTGGACCAGAGGCCATAACCGTAAATGGGCAAGATAATGCGCTGCAATTGGTCGTCTTCCATCACTTTATAGACGAAGATATACTTCGGGCGGTTGCGAATATTTGCAATGTCTTCAGCATCATCAACAGGACGCCCAAAAGTGGGGTCAGTAGCCATCTTTTTCAGGTCATACGTACCGGCGTTAATGCCATCGGGATATTCTTCGCTGTTCAAAATCTGCCCTGTGTCCAATTTAATAAGCAGTGGCACGACCTTATTTTCGTAAACAGACTGCACATCGACCGAGGGATCGTATAACCCGCCTGCAATCAGGATATTTTTTACCTTGTCGAGGCGTTTGTTTTCTTTCTGGATATCGTGTAAGGACACAGCAGCTAATGAGACAAAAAGAGAACATACCAGACAAAGGGCCACCGCAACAAAGATCGTTTTTTGGATGCTGTCATTCTGCACGGGCCAGTCTCCTTTTGATATTGCGGTTGATAAAGACGCGGTCAATAATGGGCGAGAATACGTTGCCGAATAATATAGCGAGCATAATGCCTTCGGGATAGGCCGGGTTGGTCACGCGGATCAACACCGTCATCACGCCAATTAAAATACCATAGACCCATTTGCCCTGGCGCGTCATGGCTGCGCTAACTGGATCGGTTGCCATAAATACCGTGCCAAATGCAAAACCGCCGATGACAAAATGCCAGGCCGGAGATACGTTGAGCAGCGGATTGGTGGTGCTGCCGATCCAATTGAAGAGCCACGCAGATACAATCATGCCGATGGTTACACCGGTCATGATTTGCCACGAACCAACGCGGGTCAATATCAAGACGCCTGCGCCTAACAAACAGCACAGCGTTGAGGTTTCTCCCATGGACCCCGGAATCAAACCGATAAATGATTCCCACCATGTATAATCCATTTGGATATGGGTATCGGCATAGGCTGCCAGGGGTGTTGCCTGGCTATATCCATCGACAGCAATCCAGACCGCATCGCCCGAGATTTGCGCGGGATAGGCAAAATAGAGAAATGTGCGGCCCGTAAGTGCGGGGTTTAAGAAGTTCATTCCCACGCCGCCGAAAATCTCTTTGCCTATTACGACGCCAAAGATGATGCCTATGGCGACCTGCCACAGGGGGATCAGGGGCGGCATTATCAGGGGAAATAGCGTGCTGGTGACGAGAAATCCCTCGTTGATCTCGTGTTTGCGAATAACTGCAAAGATGGCTTCGCAGATGCCACCCGCGGCCACGGTTACGAGTTGTACGGGTACAAAATAAATGGCACCAATCGCAAAACAACTGATTACATCAGAAGGCAGGAAAGACAAGCCCAGTGCCTGGGCGAGCCAGACGTGCCAATCGCCAGTGCCGATTGCGCCGATATTTTGATAGGCCAGACTCGCTTGCAAGCCCGTATTGTACAGGGCCATTAAAATACAGGGTTGCAGCGAGAGGACGACTGTGACCATCATCCGCTTCAAATCCATGCCGTCGCGCACATGTGCATCGGCGTGGGTGACTTCACCTGGGGTATATAAAAATGTGTCCCCGGCTTCGTAAAACGGATATAGTTTTTCGAGTTTGCCGCCTTCTTCGAAGTGCTCGGCCTGTTTGTCCAATAAATCGCGTAGGGGCTTCACTATCCTTCCTTTTCAATTTCGGTGAGATTTTCGCGCAAAATAGGTCCAAAATCCATTTTTGACGAACATGAAAATGTGCATAGTGATAGGTCTTCCTCATCCAATTCCAGAATGCCGAGTTTTTCGGCGTCGTCGAGGTCGCGGGTCACGAGTGCCCGAATCAAAAAGTTGGGCAAGATGTCCAGTGGCATCACCTCGTCGTAATTGCCATGCGGCACGAGTGCGCGGTGGCTGCCATTGGTGGAGGTGGTCAATTTGAGGCGTTGACCGAAAAACAATTTGGACAGGGCCAGGTTTTTAATGGTGAAAAATTCTAATCCCGGCGTGATCCAGCCCAAAAAGGCGCGTTTGTTGCCTTCTTCAAGTGCGGTAATCTGCTGGTGATATCGCCCCAAAAAGGCGCGGACTTCGTCTGCTTTGCGCCCGGAGAGAACAGAGCCGCTGATGACCCGGTTTTCGACGTTTTCGAGTTCACCTTCTACCAGATCCATTATTGAAGCACCCATCCGCGTGCGGATCAATTTGGGGTGTTTCACGGTGGGGCCGCTCAGAGCGACCACGCGCTCGGTCATAATCCGCCCGGTTGTGAACAAATGTCCCCAAGCTATGACATCCTGAAGACCGATGTGCCAGACTGTTTTGTTGCGGTGAACGGGATCTAAGAAGTGGATGTGTGTACCGACCAATCCGGCGGGGTGCGGACCGGAAAATTCTTCGACCTGCACGCGGTCGTGGTCGATTTCGGGCAGGTCCAATTCTGGGTCTCTACACACAAAAACCGTTCCATCTACGAGTTTTGAGACGATTTTCAAGCCCAATGCGAAATTGTTTTCCTGTCCGGCCAATACACGCGCCATGTGTGGGGATAGAGGATTGGTGTCCATTGCGTTGACAAAAATGGATCGCGCCTCTGTCGCGGGGTCGGCTACTTTGCTAAATGGTCGCGTTCTCAGGGCGGTCCATTGTCCCGATGAGATGAGTTGTTCTTTGACTGTTTCCCGGTCCAGGTTGTCGATTTCATCTTCTCGATGGGATGCAAAGGTGACTTCATCGCTGCCTTCCAACCGGATTACCATGGATAAAAAGGCGCGTTTTGCCCCCCGGTTTATGGCGATTACTTCACCTGCACCGGGTGAGGTATAAAGAACACCTTCCATTTTTTTGTCGGTGAACAATACATCGCCGAGTTTGACGCGGTCACCCACTTGAGCGACTATTGTGGGACGCATGTCCACATAATCTTCACCTAAAAGTGCTACGGTCTGGACTGGCTTACCATTTTGTACCACAGATTGATCGGGTACGCCGCTAATGGGAAGGTCGAGCCCTTGTTTAATTTTTGTCAATGCCATAAGGTCCTCAAGATTTTGCAAGAAAAAAAGCAACCACAACTGTCACGGCCTTAATAAACTAAGGGAGGAGACAGACAACGCGGTTGCTATTTTGCAGGTGCTATGAGCACTTGCATGCATTGGAAACAAATCCATCGTAATCCAGATAAAGAACAGATGTGTTGTTCAAAAATGCAATAGTTTTTTATTTCAGAATTAATCTATTATAAGCGTTTTTAATTGTCAAGGAAAAGGCGTTGTGTTATGAAAAATAAATAGGGCTTTGCTTGTCATCGCGGGATGAAATTGACCCGCGACCCAGTGTTTGCAGTTGTAGGGGCGACCCCCCGTGGTCGCCCGCTGACCGCTTTCTGGCGGTGTTGGGTGGCCTCTTACGTCTTACCTCTTACGTCTTACCTCTTACGTCTTACGTCTCACCGCCTTTAATTGTTAATCGCCAGTCTCGTCGCTTCCAAGAACGTAAGGTCTAAATTATACATCGGAGGTTCCTTTTGTTGGATGGCTTCTTGTTTTAGTGACAATTCAAGATAGCCGAGGAACCTCTTTTTGCCTATTTAAAGTCACACATCACGTATACATTAATATTTTTTAATCAATGTAAAACCAGCATGCCAGGAGATATTTAACGAGACGATGCTGTTTCTTGCAGGGGGTGAAAAGAGATCTGAATCCGTTTGTGCAAAGCGGCGGCGATTCGCCGGAGCATGGCGAGTGAGTGTCCTTCGTAGTCTGCATTTTCAAGCCTGCAGATGACAGATGCCGATGTCCCAACCTTTTTCCCCAATTCCCGCTGGGATAGTCCAGACTCGATTCTGAGTTGGTAAAGTTGGGCAGCAACTTCGGCGTGTATTCTTTCTGTTTTTAACAGGGCTTCCATTTCTCGGTCGCCCTCAACATAGCGTCTGTGAAGGATCGCTACGGCATCTGTGGTTTGTTGTCTTTTCATCAATCATTCTCCAGCGAATAGGTGTGTTGCTCGGGGTTCTGTTCAAAGGTTCTTTTTTTTTGAATTGCGAGGTTAATTTCTGTGGAAGGCACGCGCTGTTCTTTAACAATACCGTGTGAGATCACAGTGGCATTACGACCGAAAAAAAAGTAAAGAAGCCGATATTGAATGCCGCGGTAAGCGATGCGAAGCTCATAGATGTCGTCTCTCAAGTAATCAGATTCAGGCCTCCGAAGTTCATGACCTAATTTTTGGAGCCGTTCAATTTTCACGATGCATTTGGCTTTGACCTTAGGAAGGAGTGCATCAAGCCATGCGAGAACTGGAACGTTTCCATTCGTTTCTTGATAGAATATGACCTGGATTTCCGGCATTGAGTATCGCTATTTCCTGAGTGAAGCTTTCTATTCAATTTTAATGTTCTCAAATTTAAGAACAAAGTCAATAAATTTTATCCTTGAGCAAAGTGTAAAAAAAATAAATAAAGTTTTGGTTGTCATCGCGGCATGCTTAAAGCCGCGATCCAGGCTCTATCTCCTCTACACCGGGCTTCGACGCACCAAACCGTACATCAACCCCTCTACCTTGAAGGGCTAAAATGTGCGTGTTAATTGATGTGGCACTCAAGGGGTTATTTTTTAAATCAATCTCGTCTCCCTCACCCAATCCCATATTTGCGACCAGCGGCGAAAGGTCCGAGATGTTGTTTCTGGAAAGATACAGAGCGCACGGCAAGGCCGTTCGCGTTCTGATCTATCCTTCGAAGAAGATTTGCGCTTGTGCAAATGGAGCGAATAGGGTATGTATGAGATTGGCGGAAAGGTTCTCGAAAACTTTTACAGAAATGGATTTGACGTGAGATATTTGATACTCAATTTATGGATTATTTTGCTTCTGTCATCCGCGGGATGGGCGAGTTCCGAGGTCGCGGTTTTGGAAGCTGCGGTGAAAGCTGCGCCCAAAGATGGCGATGCATGGGTTGTGTTGGGCGATGTGTATCTCAATGCGGGGGAGATCGAGAAGGCCGATAATGCGTTTCGCAAAGGTATTCGGTATGCCGGGTCGGCAGAGGCTTATGTGGGGTTGGGGCGGGTGTATATGGCGAGGGGACGGACGCGGGCGCGACAGGGGTTGCAGTATTTTCGGATAGCGCGGGCAAAGGATCCGAAGTCGATAGATGCCGAGTTGTATCTGGCGCGGGCAAAGGTGATGCTGCGCGACCTGGATGCTGAGGATGCGTTTCGCCGCGTGATTGCAATGGCGCCAGATTACGCGCCGGTGTATTTGGAGTTGGCGGATTGGTATGTCAATCACAATTTTGAAATGTATTATGGCGAGATTCGTCTGCTATACGAAAAGTATCTGAGGCTGAGGCCGGGTGATGTCGAGGCGCTTTACGGATTGGCGGTGTCTTATACTGAGGAGCACAATTACCAGTCTGTCGTTGGGATTGGCGAGATGGCGTTGGCGAAAAATCCGGGCGAAGCGCAATTGTTGGCGTTGCTTGCACAAGCACATGCAGGTCTGGGTGATCCGGATCAGGCGTTGGAATTGTTCGCGCAGTATTTCAATGCGATTCCGGCAGAAGAACGGGTGCTCTACAAAGATTTGCAACTGGTGGCAAGGCCGGAGGAGTTGAAAGAGTATGAATCGCTGCCGGAAGAAGCGCGTGCAGAGTTTTTGACGACGTTTTGGCGCAAGCGCGATTTGACGTTGATATCGGGTGGTCTTGCGCGGGAGGCAGAACACTATCGCCGGGTGTGGTTCGCAAGGACGCATTTTGCAAAAGCTGTGCAGCCGTGGGACCGGCGTGGCGAGGTGTATATTCGGTATGGCGAGCCGAATTATCGGTCGCGTTCACACGCGCCCAATGCGGTGCCGAGTGCTGAGGCTGAGGCGGTGAAGGAGCGATTGGCTCTGGATATTGGATTGGGTGATTTTGTCGGGTTGGGTGAAATGGATGAGGAATCGTTTTTTGGCGGTGCGGATGATGAGCAGGCGGTTGGGGATTACGAGGGTGTTAATTTGGTTGAACCGGTTTATCCCGTGGCTTTTGACGAGCGGTCGGTGCCGTGGGAGTCATGGATTTACACGCAGGTTGGCGGCGGTGTGGAATTTGTGTTTGTGGATGAGTTGCTCAATGGTAAGTGGCAGTTTCCCTCGCTGCCAGATGGTTCGCGCATGTCGGGCGAGCGGTTGTCCGCGCTTTTGCAATACCATCCGGGCGCGGTGTTGAACGATGTGGTGGCTTCCACGCCGGAATTTTTTGATTTGCCGCCGGGGATTGAACCGCTGGAGTTTTATTACGATGTGGCGCGTTTTAGAGCACAAGAGGGCAAGACCGGGGTTGAGGTGTATTACGGCGTGCCGACTCTGGAGGTGGGTATTGAAGATGAGAATGGGCATGTGCGCCGTTCAGTGGTGATTTCAGACGATGAGGGTGAGGAGGTGTTTCAGACTCGGGATGATTTGCATTTTGGGGGTATTGATTCCAAGCAGTTGAAGAAGGGGACATTTGTGCCCGATGTGGCTTATCTGGAAGTGCCTCCTGGCTCCTATCGCATGGCGGTGCATTTGACCGATGTGCATTCGGGTAAGTGGGGAGTTTATGTGCAGGATTTGGAAGCCCCGGCATTTTCCGATTCACTGGCAATGAGTGATCTGGAATTGGCGTGGTCCATTGGCGAGGCGGCGGGGTTTCAAGACAAATACCGCAAGGGCGATGTGTGGGTGATGCCGATGCCGTCGCGTAGCTTTGTGAATGATCGCAGTGTGTTCGTTTATTATGAGATTTACAATTTGCAACGCGATGAATTTGGGCAGACGCGATACGAGGTGTCCTATACGATTCAGCAGGATGTGCGGTCGGGTTCTTCGATTTTTGGGCTGTTGAGTGGGGGGTTCAAAAAATTGATGGCCAGGAGCAAAAAACCACAGGTGGCGGTGAGTTATGAGCATGTGGGGCGAGATGTGTGGGAGCCGATCCATCTGGAGTTGGATTCCAAAAAGATGATCCTGGGCCTCAATCAGATTGAGATTAAGGTGACGGATTTGTTGAGTGGCCAATCTGTGAAACGCGAGGCTATTTTTAGAATGGAACCGTCGCCGCAGGTGGCGGAGAGACAACGGCAGAATCAGGACAATGATGCGCGACAGAATAGGCGCGAGAGGCGAGGGGATAGAAGGCAGCGTTGAGAGGTGTTGTTGTATCGGTGGTGAGTTTTCAGAGAAAATAGAAGAGGCGATCGCGTAACGGTGATCGCCTTTTTATGCGCCGGGTGGTGTCCATCCCAGATCACCGAATCGTCGGGAGGTAAGAGCGCGAATTTCACGGGCGCGGGCGAGGGTTTCGTCGAGTTCTTCCCGAAGGGATTCGGGGCGATAGACTTTGCCAGCCCGGATGGTGAGTACGGGATGGATGTTTTTGCGGCCGATTTCCAAATTGTCTCTGACGTCGCGGAATCGGAATTCGCCTTCGCGGATTTCAAAGGCCGATAGGTCTGCGACGGTGCCGATTTTGAGGGTGCCCAGATGGTCGCTTCTGCCAATGGCGGCTGCAGCTGCGGTGGTGGTTTGGCGGACGATGTCGGGGAGTTCGATACCCAGATTAAGCAGTTTGGAGGCAGTTTCTGGGAGACTGAAGACGGGATCGTTGATTGAACCGGAGTGGATGTCGGTGCTGATGACGTCGGGGAGAAAGTCCTGGGCGAGGGCTTTTTTGGCGGTTTCAAAAAGGAAACTGCCGCCGCCATGGCCAACGTCGAAGAGAATTCCTTGCTGGCGGGCATGGTGGACTTCGGGGCGGATGTTGTGCTGGCGGTTTAAAATGGTGTCGCCAATGGTGGCGTCTCCGTCTCCGCGATAGCAGTGGGTGACGATGTCGCCCGGGCGCAGTTCGGCCAGGATGTCGGAGAGGGCGACGCCAGTGCCCATGTGGACCATGACGGGTGTGTGGGTCATGTCGGCGGCCTGAACGGCCAACTGTAAGGGGACGATACCGTTTTCTCCGGTGATGGTTTTGCTGATGCGTACTTTGACGCCTACGCAGGTTTCGGGCCAGGTGTGGACGACGTAGGCGGTGCGTTCGGGATCGGCATATTTGATGTCGGTCATTTCTCCGATGGGGCCGTAGGTAAGACCGATGCCGCTGATGTGGACAAAGGTGAGAATCTGGGTGCGGGCGGGGGTGGCGATGAAGTCGCGGAAGGCGAGGAAATTGGCCCAGCCGGGGCTGCCGGCGTCAACGATGGTGGTGACGCCGGTGGCGAGACAGAGGGCATCGGCTTGAATGCCCCAGGTGGTCGCGCCGGCAAAGACGTGGGCATGAATATCGATCCAGCCGGGGGTGAGGATTTTGCCAGTAAGGTCCAGGGTTTCTCTGGCGGGATCGGTGATGGATTCGGAGAGGGCGGTAATGGTGGCGTTTTGGATGGCGACATCGCGGATGGTGTTGAGGTTTTGAGAGGGATCAATGACGGTGGCGTTTTTCAGGAGGAGGTCGTAGGGCATTGGGAGTCTCCTTTTTTAAAGTTGTGTTTATCCCCTGCGGTCGCTCCATATATTATGGGCGTCAATGGGTTCTTCTGTGTGGACCGTGCCCCGATCGTCAATGCCCAGGACGGGCAGTTCTTCGTGGTAATTGGCATAAGGTCCCCACATGACGGCGAGTTGCTCAGGTGTCATGCCGTCGGTGATCGACTGATCCCAATAATTCTCGGGCGGTGCAAATTCTTCTGCGGTTCCCTGCCGGGTGGAAGTTCTGCTCGTGTATTTGTAGAGAATGGATCGGCGCTGGTGTTCTGCTTGCCAGGGCAGGGTGCCGTGCGTTTGAGCGCCGTCCATAAAAAAGAGGATGTCGCCCGCTTTCATGGCGGGTTGAACGAGTACGTCCATGTCGCTTTTGAAGTATTTGAGATCTTCGGGCATGATGTATTTGGATTTGTGCGATCCCGGTACAGCGACAAATCCGCCATCGCCTTTGCGGATATCTGATAGTTGCCAGGAGATGGTGACGCCGCCGCAGTACATTTCGCCATTTTGATTGCGATAGGCCACGTAGGGTTTGTGGCGGTTGCCCGATCCGTGCAGCCGAAGGCCTTCTACGCCTTTGACATGACCGATTAACTCGGGACCGTGATCCAGGCGAAAGCCGCGACCACACATTTTGTTGAGGCGAGATACGACCTGGGGATGGACGAGCATTTTTCTGAAGGGATCGGAATACGGCGGGGGCATTTTCAGGAAATAGGGATGCTGGTTGCTTGTTCTGACAACCGTATTTGCCTGAATATCTGGTCTTCCGGGCAGGTCATTGGAGCCTTTGGTTTTTAGAATTTCTCGGGTGTAATAATCGATGGCTTCATTTGCTTCCGCGACTTCATCGGGACTGAGTACTTGAGGTACAACGAGATGCCCGGTGAGGTCCCAGAAGTATCTTTCTTTTGCGTCCATTGTGGGGATTCCTCGTATTTTTAAGCCGGCGCCCAGGCGCGTGGTGCAATGCCTTCGATGTGCGTTTTGACATCGATAATGGCGGGTTTGCCCGAGGCAAGTGCCTGGTCTAACGCTCCCGATAGTTCGCCGGGATGATTTACCGTGATGCCAAAGCAGTCCATGGATTGCGCGATTTTTGCAAAGTCGGCATCGGTGAGTATCCAGAGTTCATCGGATCCAGGGGTCTGTTCGCCGTATGTTCGCTCGTTGACGGATTTTTCCTGGTTGAGCGAGCGGTTGTTGTTTACGATGGTTACTGTGGGGATGTCGTATCGCAAGGCGGTATCGAGTTCGGTCATGTGATACCATATCCCACCGTCGCCGGTGAAGCAGATAACGGGGCGATCGGGTTTGGCGCATTTGGCTCCAATGGCAGCGGGAAGGCCCCAGCCGAGGGATCCGGCACAGCGGATGAACATTTGATCGGGATGTTTGAGGTCTATCATCGTGCCGGTCCATATCCCGGAGTGGCCCGTGTCGGAGACGAGGATGGCGTCTGAGGGGAGGAGGTTGGTGAGTTCTTTGCAAAGGCGTTCGGGACGCATGGGGTGGTCGTCTGAGTTGACGAGTGGGGCGACTTCGTCATGCCATTCGCGGACGAGGTTCTGGGCGCGGGTGACCCATTCGGTGCGCTCTGCGACGGAGTCGGCATTGTCAATCATTTTGCGCAGGGAGGCCTGAACATCGCCTTGAAGGCCGAGCGATATTGGGAAAGAACGCCCCAGTTCAACGGGGTTGATGTCGAGTTGGATGACGGGCGTGCCTTTGGGCGGAATTTTCCATTCGTTGGTGACTTGTCCACCTGCGTGGCTGCCGATAAAGAAGACGAGGTCGGCTTCACAGACGGTTTTGTTGGCGCAGGCGCGGGAGTATTGGCCGCAAACGCCAATGGCGAGCGGATGGTCGTAGGGGAAGGTTTCTTTGGCGTTGAGGGAGGTGGCGACGGGAATGGATAATTTTTCGGCGAGTTCGACAAGTTCGGCACCTGCTTCGGAATAGGTGACGCCTCCGCCGGCGATGATGACGGGTCGTTTGGCCTGGGTGAGCAATTTGATGGCTTCTCTTACACGGGCCTGTTCTGGCTCTGGACGGAAGGGAGGCATGTGTGTGAATTGTTCTTCGATGATGACGTTCAGGTCCGCTTCGGCTTCTGCGATGTTTTGTCCTACAAAGCCCTCAAAGTCGAGGTGGACAGGACCGGGTGTGCCAGAGACGGATTCTCGGAATGCCTGACGCATGAAGTAGGGTAGCTGGTCGAGTTCGCTGACGTTAATACTGTATTTGGTGACTGCACTAAAGGGCGCTTTGTGATCGACTTCTTGATAGGCGTGGCGCTGCTGGTTGATCTGGGTCTGGCGTCCGGTGATGGCGATGACTGGGGCGCAGGCGAGATAAGCGTCCTGCAGGCCAGCGGCGAGGTTGGCCGCGCCGACAGATTGGGCCATGCAGATGCCGGGGCCTCGGTTGACACGGGCGTACGCATCGGCCATGTAGGCAGCGGCTTTTTCGCCGTGTGTCATGATGCGTTTGATACCCAGATTTTCCATTTCATATAGTGCTTTGGGTGCGATTACGGGCATAAAAAAGACATGGGTAATGCCATATCCTTTGAAGGTTTCGGCGATGAATCGGCCACCGGTCATTTGGGGCATGGTGTTCTCCTTTAGGGGTGTTGTGCTGGGATAACAGGTTATCGTCAGGTAATGAACTTCAAAAACATCCGAAATTCAAGATAAAAAAATGGTCATATGTAGGGGATGGCCCCTGTGCCGTCCCGCGCTAAAGTTGTTTTGTGAGCGCGACTGCGCCGAGAAGTACGGAGCGGCTTTTGAGTTTGGCGGGTGCGATTTTGAGGTGTGGACGGTGAACCGGCATGAGGAATTGACGGGTTTCTCGGCGCAGCGGTTCAAAAAGAACGCGTCCGGCGTTTGAGACCCCGCCTCCGATGACGATAACGTCGGGGGCGAATGCGTTGACGGCCATTGCCAGTCCCTGCCCGAGGTCCGTGCAGATTTCATTGACGAGTGCTTTGGCATAAGGGTCTCCTGAACGCGCGGTGTCAAAAAGTGTTTTGGCTGTGATGGGGTTTGCGGTTCGCGCGATTGCGATGCCTTTGCGCGGATGTTTTTTTACTGCTGCCGTTGCACGCCTGCCAATGGCAGTGCCCGAGCACAGGGCTTCGAGGCAGCCGCGATTGCCGCAGTCGCATTTGGGGCCGTCGCGCAAGATGGGCACATGGCCGAGTTCGCCGGCATATCCGTTGCCGCCGCGGTAAATTTCGCCGTTGATGATGATGCCTCCGCCAATGCCGGTGCTGACCGTGTAGTAGATGATGTGGCGACTGTTTTTGCCCGCACCAAAAGTAAATTCTCCCAGCGCGCCCACGTTGGCATCGTTGTCGATAATTGCGGGTAGGCCCAGGTGTTGTTGGACGATTTCCGGCAGTGGGCAGTCGTCCCAGCCAGCGACATGGGTGGAGTTGACGATGCGCTGTGCGTCGAAGTTGACGGGGCCGCCAAATCCAATGCCGCAGGCCGATACGGGTGATTGTGAGATCAGGGTTTTACTTTCGGCGATTATGCGATCAATTCTTTTGTCGGCGCGGTCGTTTGTTTGATGCCGGATGTGTTTGATGATGCGGCCGTCGGGCGCGGCGAGGGCCAGGCCAAATTGGGACCCGCCGATGTCAATGGCGAGGATCATGGTGTGGCTCCAGATGGCAATAGTGTGCGGCGCACGAGCAGGGCAAAGATGCCTGAAATGGCAATGGCTGTGACCATGGAGATGGATGAGGCGCTGTAAAAATGACTGAAGAGGGTGACAAATAACCCCGCCGTACTCATTTGTATAAATCCCATGAGGGCGGAGGCAAGCCCGGCTTTTTCCGGATAGGGCACGATTGCGCCGGCCATTGCCTGGGGGCGCACCATACCGCCGCCCATTGTAAATAAACACATTGGGACGATGATGCTGATGACCGAAAAAACGCCCGCGAGTTTGAGTCCCAGCAGGAGCAGGCCCGCGCCTGCTGCAATCAGGCTGCCAATTTGAATGATGCGTGCGCTGCCGAGGCGAGTGTTGAGACGGGCAGATAAAAATGCGCCGATCATGAGTCCTACGGCGACCGACCCAAAACAGAAGCCGTAGAGTTGGGGGGAGACTCCCAACTCGGTGATGAGTACAAAAGATGAGTTTGTGATAAAGGCAAACATGCCCCAGAATAGAATGGCGACCATGAAGGTATATCCCAGGTATTGGCGGCTGCACAAGAGGTCGCGGTAATTGGCTATCATGCGCGTTGGATTTATGGCTGTGGGGTCGATCATGTTATTGGTTTCGGGCACTGCCCAGAGGTAGCCGAAGAAGAACAGGCCGCCCAGCGCGCTGAGTACGACAAATACGGATTGCCATCCAAAATGGGCTTGCAAAAAGCCACCTATTATAGGTGCGAGTATGGGGGCAAGCGCAATGGCTGTGGCCATGTAGGACATAATTCTGGCGGCGTGGGTTTTGCCGTATATGTCGCGTACTACAGCGCGGCTTACAGAAGGGCCACTGCCCCCGGCAAATCCCTGCAAGACACGGGCTAAGATGAGTGCTCTCACTGTGGGTGCAAATAGGCAGCCCAGGCCCGCGAGCGCGTAACAGGCCAGGCCGATGAGCAAGATGGGGCGTCGGCCAAATCGGTCAGAGAGGGGGCCAAAGACGAGTTGTGCCGTGCCCAGTGCGATTAAGAAGAAGGTGACGGCGGGCTGAATGTGGGTGGGATGGGTTTGGAATTCCTCAACCATTGCCGGCATTGAGGGCAAAAACATGTCAATGGACAGGGGGGGCAGGCCAGACAGGCCGGTTAGCAAGACGGGAATGAGGATGCGAGAGGTGGGAGATCGTTGTTCTGTACTCAAATTATGCCCTTTTATAGGTAGGAGAGGCGTCCCTGCCTCGATTCTCTAAATCAGGGATATGAGAAACCATATAATGACGATGGCGACAAAGGGCGATATGTCCAGCCCACCCAGGTCGGGCAATAGACGGCGAATGGGTACGAGCACCGGATCTGTGATGGCGCATATTATTTTGATGAGTGGATTATCTGGGTTGGGATTCATCCACGAGATGAGCGCTCGTGCAATGATGATGTAGCCGTAGATTGTTAGCAGGTTTGCCAGGAAGAACATAAGAGGACCTTTCGCAATGTGGTTGATTAAGGATAGATGTGTTAAATTATCGGTTTGCGTGAGAAAAGCAACGGAAAAGCCGGGGGTAATCGGCGCGTGCCTTTTTTTAAGGGTCAGAGATTTTTTGGATGTTGCGCGTGTTGATAAAGTTTTATATTCTTGAATGAGAGTTCAGCTAACTGAGGGGTGTGCATAAATCATAATTGACATAGTCGAACGAGAAATTGGCCCAATGGTTTGGATGATCAGCCCGCCTCGAGTACGCGCAAACGGCCTTGAGTATTTGATCACTCAAGGCCGTTTTTTGTCAAAAATTAACACACCGCATTCAAGATAAACTTAAGAAGACTTCTCTGGCGAAGATTTCTCTGGCCGACTTGTCGCCAAGTCTGGCGCATCATTTTCCTTGGGAGGCTTAGCGCCTTTGGGCATGGGAATATCTACTTTGATAGTAGGTATATTCCTATCTTCCTGGAACTGTTGTCTATTCCTTGATGGTACTTCTTTTCTCATGGAATTGTTTTTTTTAGCCATTTTAACTTTCTCCTGTTGTAGAAGCCCTAATATAGGTCTCAAAATAGGCCCTTGTTCGTTCCGCTGCTTCGGGTTCGTACTTTGATTTTATCGGTAGAGCTTGATCTTTGAAGTGTTTGTGGGATGCCTCCAGTTTTTGCTGCTTTAGTTTGGTGACGAGGTTGAAAATATCCTCGTCGGTAAGTTTGCCTTCAAATACTGAAAACCACTGGCTTTCTGCATCTAAGGCCAGCTTTTCTACTTCTGTATTAAGGCTTCCGATCTGCTTAGCACGTTTCTGAAATGGCAAAAATCTCTTGATGGCATTGATCACTTGTGAGACGGCAATTAGGGATCCCCAAATTATGCCATATTCATTCCAAATAACCCATCCACCAATGCTCGAACTGGAGGTGATAGCCAAAAATATCTGTATCCAGTTATCCCGTTTTTCTAAGTGTATCTGATAGGCTTGTAAATAATAAACATTGGCCCTAAGTTGCACTAAGGTATCCCAGTATAGGCTTTGATAGTTCAAGTTAAATTTTCCCTTCCCGTCCCCGCTATTCGTCGGTTCGCAACACGCGCAAAAAGTATAACATGTGTGAAATTCTTTTCAAAAAAATATAGGGCTATTTCACTCTCTGTCAAGCGGTAGTATTGAAAGCAATGACGTGCAGAAAGCAAAAAGTTGATGCGCGTGTCTTTTTTTTAGTGCCAGAGGCTTTTTGAACGTTGCACACGTTGACAAAGTTTTATATTCTTGAAGATGATGGCGGTGTACTCATCTCTTACCTCTCACCGCCTTTAATCGCGAGAACTTTGTAATGCGCTCCGTATATTTTCTTCTTCTGCTTTGTCTTTTGCCGATGCACGCGCTGGCAAGTTCGCCGCTCTATCAAAAGATTGCCGATGTTTCGCTTGCAGGATCGCTTTCTCTCCAGCACTATCGCCTCGCCAATGGTCTTCAGGTTGCGATTGTCGAGGACGATACCCGACCCGTTGTGAGGTGTCAAATTGCCTATCGCGTGGGGTCTTCTCACGAAGCACCTGGTCGGCAGGGCATGGCGCATCTGGTCGAGCACCTGGCGGTGGGTCGCTCATTTTTAGAATCGTTCTATCTGTTAGACGCGCCACACGCCAATGCCAGCACATCGAGAGACGGTACGAAATACTATGCGACGATTCCCAAAGCGCAACTGGATACGCTGATCGCCAGTTTTGCACGGAGCATGACGCAGTTTGATGTTTCGCAGGAAGAATACGGTCTCGAAAAAGAGATCGTTCTGGGTGAATGGGCGAGAAGTGCCAACAGTGCGCGTCGGCTTCTTTATAGAAAATTATATGCCCGCATGTTTGCAGGGCATCCCTATCGGTACGATGTTCTGGGTCATCGAGATACGATTAAGACTTTTACCTTAGAGCAAGCAATCGCATTTCACAGGCGTTATTACGTGCCGAATAATGCATGCCTTGTAATTGTTGGCGATGTAAAAGGAGCTGATATTTTACCCGTTGTGGTTCAACATTTTGGGGGGATTCCGAAGCGCGAGGGGTTTATTCACGACGATATTGATACGTTGGAGGTCGCATCTGTGCCCCAGGATTCCCTGCAATCTACAAGTGGTCTGCATTCTTCTGTTTGGGGCGTTTGGCATATTCCGACAGATACGCATCCGGATTTTTATCCTTTGTATTTGTTTGACAAAGTTCTTTTTGAAGGTGAATATTCTCTTGCTCGCCAAAGACTAATTGGCCCGGGAAAGGTTCTTGAGGTAAATTCCTATTTCCTTTTTTTACGCGATAAAGAGCTGTTTTATTTCATCGCCGACTTACCCTCGGGTGCGGGTTATGACGTTAGGGAAATGCCAAAAATTATTCAAACGGCTGTCGATTCTTTGTCTGAGGAAAACCTTTTGCTGGCGAGAAACGAAGCGCGTAAAGAATTGTACTACATGATGACCAGCCAGTCCCGTCTGGCAAATGCGATCTCTTCTGGGTTCATTCGCTCCAATGATCCCGCCCATCGTCTCAGGTGGATGCAGAATCTCGATGGGATTACTGTGGCGGATATCAAGCGGGTGGTGAAGCAATATCTTTTGGATCAGCCACCCCACACATTTGCCCTGGTCTCGGATCAAGAGCGACCACCATCGCGGCGCGTGTGGCTTTATGTGGGTATTTTGTGGGTTCTCGTAGGCGTGGGGGGATGCTGGTACTGGCGACGGCGAGCATTTGCAGTTGGATTATTTGCAGTCCTTTGCAATATTTCGGCAGCAGATGCAGAAATCCCCAATCACAAGATATATTATGTGCAGGATACGCGCGTGTCGCAAACGCGGCTTTCAATGAGGTATTATACAGGGGGAAATCTGCGAGAGACAATGGAGACGCGCGGTTTGTCCTTTGCTTTTTTTCGCCTGAGTGATCTGGCGTTACACGAAGACGATAAAAAAGAAATGGATCGGCTTGGCGCAGCGTTCTGGTTCAATATTTCTGACCGATATGTCACGGTGGGCATGACCGTGTTTAGCGAAAATTTGGATGCAGCCTTAAAACGCCTGAAAGCGATGATGGAAAATCTTAAATTTTCTGAAGAATTGTTAGACAGGGAACGGGCGCGGATAATAGACGATTTTGAGGAGCACATTAACGACCATAAGGGAACGGAAATTTTCAGATATTATCTGTACAAATACGACAAGGATCGGCGAGAGGGCACGCGCACGGCACTTGAAAATTTGACCGCGGCAGATGTGCAAAAATTTTGGGATCGAACCCTGCGCGCAAAAGTTCTCTTTTTTAGAGTGACTTCCGATCTGAGTAAATCGGAAATTGAACGTAGTTTGCGTGTGATAACGCACAACCGATCTCGAGATGGTTTTTCGCCACATCTTCGGCCAAAACGCAAAGAGATTACGGGTATGCACGCTTTGATTTATCCATATGCCCATCTGGCTGATTTTTGCTATTGGATAACCAATGGCTTGCAACGCACACACGAGGATTGGTTTGCTCAAACGGTTTTGGTCAATGCGCTAAACCGTCTGTTGTTCATTCGGCTTCGCGAACAAAAGGGCTGGTGTTATTCGACAGGCGTGAATATTCGGGAATGGATGTCGCCGCCAGTACTGCGTTTTTGGGCTAATCCTCGAGTTGCTCATACTTCTGAGCTTGTTCCCGAGATGTTTCGGTTGATTCACCATTGTTTGTCCGAGCCAGATTTTTGGGCGCAAGTGGAGAAAGGTCGCGAAAGGCTCAAGTGGGCGTATCATTTGCAACTCGGTCCGCAGACCAGGCTCAGTCAGCAGGTGCGCTATGACCGCGATGGGGTGCCCGTTCTTTCGCTGGAGGAATACGAATCGGCTATTGATCGGGTGACGGAAGAGGATATTCGCCGCGTTTTCGAAAGAATGTTAAACGGTCAGACCAAATTGCCATTGCTGATGCTTATTTACGGGGATGGCGATCGCATTAAGGACGCATTGAAGCAGGGGGATATCAAGGCGAGGACAACGGTTTTTGATATTCAAACGCTGATTGAGTGAATAATTTTCTTTTATACTCTTGACCTTATTTTTGAAGTTGGCTATGTTTTATATACTGCGGGTTGCCTCGCATCGCTATTTATTACCTCCCTCCCGATAAATAGCGTGCTGTTGGCAGCCCGCTTTTTTTGTTGACAGGGCTATTTTTGCATTTTATTTTGACTTTGTAGCAACAGTATGACGCCTTTGAGGGTATCGGGAGGGAGCCCTCAAGGGCTTTTTTTGTTTATAAAAATAAAGAAGAGGCGCCGGTCGGGAGGGAATGACCAACGCCTCAAGGGATGTTGCATGGTATCGGATTAGACGCATATACGCGGAAAAGAGTTCCAAGAAAGAGTAACGGCGTTGACTCAGCCGGGGTATAGGAGTCAACGCCGTTATTTTTGCGACACGCTTTGTCGCATATTCTTTTACGTCTTAAGGGCTGGAAAGGTTCCTGAAAGGCGCGATTTTTTATTCGCTCCAGCAAGTGACTGTGTACTTTTATCTTCTGGTAATCTGGCATATATTGTAAAAGATATAATCACTATGGGTGTGAAGAAGATATGCTAAACCAGAAAATAGAACGCTGGGGGCTGTGGCTCGGGCCGGTGATTGGGCTGGGGATCACGGTTTTTGGAGATCTCAAACCGGGGCATCCCGAGGTGACATATACGGCAGGTGTGGCCTGCTGGATGGCGGTTTGGTGGATGACAGAGGCTGTGCCTTTGGCTGCGACGGCTCTGTTGCCCGTGGTGCTGTTTCCCCTGCTGGGTATTATGAGCGGGCAAGCGGTCGCGGCGATGATATTGATATGAGTGCGGTGCGTGCGCAATATGTCGAATTGGGGCCGATGTCGTTTGCCGAGAAAATCGTGCTGGCCGATTTTGTGTTGTTGGCGTTCTTGTGGTTGTCGAGACGTCCCATTCAGATTGGCGATTGGACGCTGCCGGGCTGGTCTCAGATTTTTGAATCTGCTGGATTGATAACAGATGGGTCGGTTGCTATGGCAATGGCCCTGATTTTGTTTGTCGTGCCCGCGCGAGACGGCGCGAGAACCCGTGTGATGAATTGGCAGACGGCTGGCAACTTGCCCTGGCATATTGTGTTGCTGATTGGGGGTGGATTTGCTCTGGCAAGCGGGTTTAAGGAGTCGGGGTTGTCGCTCTGGTGCGCGCAGCAGATGGAGAGTCAATCCGCGACTTGCGACTCGCGGTCTGCAACGCGTGACAATATTTCCTTATTATGCGTGAGATCTTGCGCCCGAACCAGGCGCGCATAGAGTCCATTGCGGGCGATGAGGGAACTGTGGTTGCCCATTTCGATCACGCGCCCCTGGTCGATTACAGCAATGGTAGGGGACCGGCGCACGGTGGAGAGGCGGTGGGCAATAACGAGGGTGGTGCGGTTTTGTGTGAGGCGATAAAGGGCTTCTTGAATAAGTGCCTCGGTTTCAACGTCAACAGAGGATGTGGCTTCATCGAGGATGAGGATGGGGGCGTCCTTGAGCAGTGCTCGGGCAATGGAGAGGCGTTGTTTTTCACCGCCGGACAAGCGCACGCCGCGTTCTCCAACCAGGGTGTCATATCCTTTGGGCAGGTCGCGGATAAAGGCATGGGCGTTGGCTGCTTGTGCGGCTTCTCGCACCATGTGTTCGGTCGCATCTGGACGACCGAAGATCAGATTTTCATATACTGTGCCGTGAAATAAGAAGACGTCTTGAAGGACTGAGGCGATGTTTTGGCGCACAAAAGAGAGGGGCAGATCGCGCAGGTCATATCCGCCAATGCGAACTGCGCCTTGTTGGGGGTCATAAAATCGGGGCAAGAGGTTGGCAAGGGTCGATTTGCCCGCTCCCGTAGGCCCGACGAGTGCGAGGATATCTCCTTCGCCAATGTACATGTCGATGTTGTGCAAGACGGGTGTGTTGGGATCATAGCCGAAGGTGAGCGCGTCGATGTGAACATCCCATGTGATGGTTTTGGGCGCGGCAACACGAGGCGCGTCGGTAATGTCCGGAGGGATGGCGAGGAGTTGAAAAACGCGGTCTGTGCTGGCGGCGGCTTTTTGGAGAACATCGTTAAAAGACGCCAATTGCAAAAAAGGCTGGTAGATGTGGCCCATATAGACAATGAAGACAAATAGATCAGCTATTGAGATGTGGTTGTTGAGGGCCATGTTGCCACCGTTCCAGATGACGAGCACAATGCCCAATCCACCCGTGGCTTCGATGATGCCGGCGGGCAGGAGCGAGACGGTGTTGGCTTTGATTAAACGGTCGTGAAAGGTCGCGCTGCGGGCGGCCACAGCGCGGGCGCATTCCCGCTCGCGAGCAAATGATTTGATAACGGCAATGCCCGACATGTTATCTTGTACGAGGGCAGCGAGTTCAGAGAGACGCTCGCGCACCGCATGCCACATGGCGCGTACTTTGGATACATAGCGATACACGAGAAATGCCGTGAGCGGAATGGGCAATATGGCAATGAGGGCGAGTTCTGGATTGAGGTAAAAGAGCACGGCGACCATGGATATGGGGATAACTGTGGCAAGCGCGGTTTCGGGAATGCCGTGTGCAATAAAGTCTTCGATGGCTTCGATGTCGTTGATGGAGCGGGCCATGAGATTGCCGGTGCGCTGGCGATTGAAAAAGCTGTGGGATAGGTTTTGCAGGTGCTTATACACGCGCGTCATAAGTGCGTGCATCACGCGATAGGCGGTGACGTGAGAAAAGAAGCCATAACCATAACGGGAGACGCCGCGAAGCAGGTAAACCCCAAGGAGTAAGAGGCTGATTTCTATGAGGTCTCCTGCGGGTTTTGCTTCGGTGAGCCACTGGATAAGTTTGCGGATGAGCAATGGCGGGATGAGGTTGGCCGCCGCAAAGAGAAGTCCACAGGCGATGCTGCAGGCCATAAAGAGACGGCGACCTTCGAGCAGGTCGTAGATTTGTTTGATAAAGTCCATAAATCTGTTGTGGTTTGAGGTTTGTTATGGTTGTGACCCAAACCTATTATCTGATGGCATAGAAGTCAAGAAAATAGAATGGAGATAACGACAATGGTGATCAAAACAGAAGAGGAATTGATTGATCAGATGACAACCCCATCACCCGAGGTTGTCGAGGCGGTGTCAAAATTGGATGGTCCTGTGATGATTTTGGGCATTGCGGGAAAGATGGGGCCGACCCTATCAGAATTGCTGCTACGCGCTGGCGCGGATCAGGTGATTGGCGTGTCGCGGTTTTCCAATCCGTTGGACCGCGATGATTTAGAAGCGCGAGGTATTGCGACCATTAAATGCGATTTGCTGGACGATGAGAGTCTGGCGCGATTGCCTCGCGTGCCCTATCTCTATTTGATGGCCGGGCATAAGTTTGGGGCAACTGGCAATGAGCCTTTGACCTGGGCGATGAATGCGGTATTGCCCGCAAAAGTCATGCAACGGTTTCCAGATTCGCGCATTGTTTATGTCTCCTCTGGCAATGTTTACGAATTTGCTTCGGTGACGGGTTCGGGTGCTCAAGAGGATGCTGCCGTCAATCCGATTGGCGAATACGCAATGTCTCGACTGGGCGGTGAACGGCTCGCGGAGTTTTATTGCAAAGAGAATCAAACGCCTCTGGCAATTGTGCGTTTGTTTTATGCGACTGAGTTGCGCTATGGCATTGTTTTGGATATTGCCCAAAAGATAAAATCCGAGATGCCCATCGATCTGTCTATGGGCTATGTTAACCAGATTTGGCAGGGCGATGCCAATGCGTATTTGGCGCGGATGTTTCCGCTTTGTGCATCTCCTGCACGGGTGGTGAATATGACGGGCCGCGATGTGTTGTCGGTGCGCGATTTGGCTTTGCAAATAGGTGAGCATATTGGTATTGATCCCGTGTTTGAAGGCGAAGCGCGCGAGACGGCATTGTTGGGCGATGCAGGGGTGCTGATGGAGGAGATGGGGTCGCCGCGGGTTCCTGTTGAAGAAATTGTCTCGTGGGTTGCACACTGGGTTATGAGCGATGGACGCACGCTGGGCAAACCGACAAAATACGAGTCGAGGACAGGGGAATTTTAAATCTGTTATTTTAAGGAGGACATAACCATGATAAGAGCAGGGATTTCAGAGGTGAATATTACGCCGCCGGTGGGGGTTTCGATGTGTGGATTTGCCGGGCGCGGAGGACCATCTGCGGCGATACACGACGAGTTGTTTGCCAGGGCACTGGTGCTGGATAGTGGCGAAACGCAGGTCGCAATTGTGGGGGCCGATGTGATCAGTTTTGCGCCGGATCTGGTCAATCGGATTCGGGATTTGGTTGAACAGTTAGTCGGGATTCCGGGGGGGCATATTTTGCTCAATGGGTCTCATTCCCATTCCGGACCTTCAGTGATGGCTTTTCGATGTATGGGCGACCGCGATGCGGCTTATGAAGATGTGTTGTGTCGCAAGATCGTTGGGGCAATTAAAATGGCGGCAGAAGAATTGGCTCCTGCGTCGCTTTCGCAGGGGCGAGCGCCCGTGCGTATTGCACATAATCGCAGAGAGGTGCGCGATGGACGCATTGTGCTGGGACATCACCCCAAAGGTCCCGAAGCACCCTGGGTCGATGTGGTGCGCGTGGATACAGCAGGTGGTGTACCTGTGGCTGTTGTATTCGCGACTGCGGCGCATCCCGTGAATTTGAATGCGCTATCGATCAGTGCAGAGTTTCCGGGATATGCTGCGCAATTTGTGCGGGATAATTTGGCAATGCCCTTGTTTTTACAGGGGTGCTGTGGGGATATCAACTGTTCTCCAAAGGATGGGACGTTTGAGGGATGCGAGTTGTTGGGCACGCGCCTGGGGGCGGCGACGGTGACGGCTGCGTTACATGCCGAGAGACTGGAGGGCGATGTATTGGCGGTGAATAATCGGGTCGTTGAATTGCCTC
Organism: Candidatus Latescibacterota bacterium; assembly: GCA_965262145.1. Taxonomy (GTDB): domain Bacteria; phylum Latescibacterota; class UBA2968; order UBA2968; family UBA2968; genus VXRD01. Next base: position 5,760,518 of record OZ253501.1, on the reverse strand, counting down.
TTATGATACCCGATGTCGATGAGGCAGAGAAAGCACTTGTCGATGCCACAGCGAATTTGCAACGGATACGAGGAGATAAAAATATAACGCCCTACCGCCGCCGCCAACAATACGAAGGGATGGTCGGGTGGGCAAAGGATTATGTGCAGGCTGCGAGAAGAGGCGGAAGTCCAATGGAGTCGTTTGAGATTCAGACCATACATATTGGCAATTTGGCAGTGGTGGGATACCCGGGGGAGATGTTTGTCGATTATCAGTTGTTTTTAGATGATGCGTCACCTTTTGATAAAACCATCACACTGGGATATACCAATGGGTGTATTGGATATGTTCCGACTGCCGATGCCTATCCTGTTGGGGGATACGAAGTCGAACAAGCTTTTAAATATTATGGAACATTGATGATTGGTGCGGAGTGTGAAGATATGATTAAAACGGCGACGGTTGATATGCTGAGAGAGATGTAAAAAGTGTCTATATATTGTATAATAATGCATTTGTACCACCTGAAATTGTAGAAAACGCTTGACAGGCAGCTTGTATATCTATAGATATACTTTCTATGAGGGAGTGTTTAGCTACTGGTGGTTCTATATAAGCGCGGGTTGTATCCATAAAAGATCCACCACATAGCATCAAGCCATATGTAGCCGATTTATCGGCGCTGCTGTAGGGGATGCAATGTATCGAAAAGTTGTCTATATGGTATTGGTCGTGCTTTCCCCCCTTTTGGGATACGCGCAATCAGATATCGATATTGATTTTGACGATAACGGCGTCGTTGATCTGCAAGACCTTTTGGCATTGACCGAGGCCTTTGGTTCAGATCAATCTCAGTATGATTTGCACCCAGATGGCGTGATTAATTTCAAAGATCTTATCATTTTCGCCAGTGCTTACAACCAGGGAGATACCTCTGAAGCTGTCGTGCCGATTACTGAGGAAGTCGAGGAGGAAGAAGCCTCTGCTCAGGTCGAATTTTTTGAGCTTTTGACGCCGAACAGCCGGCCAAATGATCTGGCGATTGATCCTCAAGGGTATATATGGTTTACAGAGATGGGGGCTAATGCAATTGGCCGATTAGAGCCGCGCACGGATATGATTCGCCGATTTTCTTTAACCACGCCGGGTGCGCAACCACATAGTATTGCTCTCGATAGCCAGGGGCACGTCTGGTTTACAGAAATTGCCGCCAACCGCATTGGCTTGTTGGACCCCTTTTCCGATGATATCCAGGAGTTCACAGTTCCGACGCCGGGCAGTCGGCCAATGAGTTTGAAATTTGACGATCAGGGGATGCTCTGGTTTATCGAGAGTGCAGCCGATCGCATTGCGCGGTTGGATCCCGTCGCCGAGACAATAGAAGAATTTTCAGTTGGTGAGCAAGATGTCGCGCTTGGTTCGCTTGAGATAGATAACAGTGGGCAGGTCTGGTTCATCGATCACGAACAAAGCCTGTTGGGTGTGCTCGACCCCGATACCGAAGAGGTTACGACCTTTTTGGTTTCAAATGATAGTCTTGCAATTGGGCAGATGGGATTGGATTCAATGGGGAAGGTGTGGTTTACGGATACGGATTCGACAAGGCTGGGTATGTTTGATTTTATCTCCAGACAAGCGCGCTATTTCCGGTTTCCCGAAAAAATTCAATCTCCTCATGCTTTGCAGGTCGATTCAAATGATCGCGTATGGGTCGGTGGACAATCGTCGGGATGGCTGGTTAGCTTTAGTTTTCAAGATCTAAAGTTTACGCTCTATGAGATTTCCACTGATGATATTGAGGTCAAAAACTTGCGCGTTGATAACAGGAGTGTTGTCTGGATCGTCGATTCAACCGGGAACCGGATTGGACGCATTGAGACGTCTAATTAGCTGTTTATCTCATCACCAGAGGAAAATTCGGTTTTAAGGACAAACAGGGATAGGTCACAACTCGAGTTAAAGCATCCTGATAATATTTGGGGTGCTTTTTTGTTTTTTGAATCAAAAAGGCGTTGACACACCATAAGGCTCATACTATATAATTTTTATACGCTGATGTTACACAGTAATATACTCAGGGCAACGGTTATGAAATATTGCAATGCCATTTTTTGTTTTGTTTTTGTCGGATTGCTAATTTTGCCATGTGATGCCGATCAATTGGTGCTGATGTCACCACATTCAGATGAGATCCAAAACGAGTTTGAGTCGGCTTTTGTGGCTTTTTATCAAAAGACCACAGGGCGAGATGTGCGGGTAGAATGGCTCGATATCGGCGGGGGTACGAGTTCGATTCTGCGTTATATCAAATCGGAATTTGGGCGGTCGCCAGAGGGTATTGGCATCGATATCTTTTTTGGCGGAGGCACCGCGCCCTATGTGGATTTATCCGAGCGCGGCCTATGTCACCCTTATCGCTTGTCCGATACCGCGCTCAATCGATTGCCCGCGCAGATTGGGGGTGTTCCGCTTTACGATTCGGCCTATCAATGGTATGGCGCAACGCTGTCTGGTTTTGGCATTGTGTATAATCGGCGCGTGCTTGAAATTTTGAATTTGCCCATCCCTCAAACCTGGGCAGATTTGGGTGCGCCGGAATTGTTCTCGTGGGTTGGTTCGGGCGATCCGCGCAAGAGTGGCAGCGTTCACATGGCTTATGAATTGATTTTGCAGGCTTATGGCTGGGAAAAGGGCTGGGAAGTGATTACTACAATGGGGGCCAATGTGCGAAATTTTGGACAAGGTGGTTCTTCTGCCCCCAAAGAAGTTGCCGTGGGCGAAGTGGCTTATGGTTTATCCATAGACTTTTACGCCTGGGCACAGATGGAGGAAGTGGGCGATGAATACGTGGGCTTTGTGATGCCCGATAATTTGACCATTGTCAATCCCGATGGTATCGCCATATTAAAGGGTGCGCCAAACCTGGAGGTGGCACAGGTGTTTTTGGAGTTTGTGATGTCCGATGCGGGGCAAAAGCTCTGGTTTTTAAAAAAGGGCGTGCCGGGCGGTCCTGTCGCGAAGCAATTGAATCGGTTTACCGTATTGCCCGATCTGTACACGCGCTATCAGAGTGATGCTGCGGTGACGTTAAATCCCTTTGAATGGCGTTCCGATTTGATATACGATGCCGAATTGGGCAGCGGACGATGGCGCGTGTTGAACGATTTGATCGGCGTGATGGTCATTGACTCACAGCGGGCATTGCAAGTTGCCTGGAAGAACGCGATGACGGATGGTGTATCAGAAGAAGAACGGAAGGTGCTATCATCTGTACCCGTGTCAGAAGCCGAAGCGCTGAAGTTGGAGCAGTCATGGGGAGATGCCGAGGTGCGCAATCGCACGATGGCTAATTGGATGGATTTGGCGCGCGACAAATACGGTGCGCGCGATGTGCCTTTGTATGTAAGTATCACCAATGCGATTACCCTGTTTTTTCCTATGGGCATTGCCGGTTGTGTGGTGGCTTATTTGTGGCGTTTACGCAGTGCCTGAAAAATCTGAAAGCTAAAAAGGGTGCGACATGTTCGGGATTAAGCTGGAAAATGTAACCAAGCGTTTTGACAATGTTCTGGCATTGGATCGTATCAATCTGGAAATTGACGCGGGGGAGTTCTTTTTTTTGTTGGGACCCTCTGGTTGCGGCAAAACCACGTTGTTGCGTATTTTGGCGGGTTTTGAGCAGCTCGAGAGCGGTCGGGTGCTTTTTGACGAGCGCGATGTAACCTCTGTGCCTCCGCACGAGCGCAATACGGGCATGGTGTTTCAGAACTATGCTTTGTGGCCTCACATGACGGTTTGGAAAAATGTGGAATACGGTCTTACCATGCGCAATATGCCGCAGCACGAGCGCGATCAAAAAGTGAAACGCGCCCTGGAGATGGTTCAGATGAGCGGTTATGCCGAGCGGTCGCCCAATCAGCTTTCGGGAGGGCAGCAACAGCGCGTGGCACTGGCGCGGGCATTGGTCATAGAACCAGGTGTTGTGTTGATGGACGAGCCGCTTTCCAATCTGGATGCGCGATTGCGATTGGAGATGCGCGAGCAGTTACAGGATTTGCACCGAACTTTGGATGTTACGATGGTTTATGTGACACACGATCAAAAAGAGGCTCTGGCAATGGGGGCGCGCATTGCGGTTATGCAGATGGGTAAGGTGGCGCAAATCGGCACGCCGCGAGAGGTTTACATGCAACCGCTCACGCGCTTTGTCGCGGATTTTATTGGCGAGATCAATTTGATTTCCGGCGAGATAAAGTTTGTAGAATCCGAGGTGGTCGCCACAACAGATGTGGGAGATATCCGCGGGCAGGCGGGATATGAGGGCGTTCAGGTGGGGGATCGGGTGTTGTGCGCGATTCGACCCGAGGCGATGGATTTTCTGGATAAATCTGGGGCGACAGATAATGTCATTTGCGGGCGCGTGCGGCGAGCAATTTATCTGGGCGAGATCGAGCAGTTTTTCGTTGAATTGGCAAGCGGCGATCAGGTCAAACTGATTCAGTACGGCGCGACCGTGCAGTACGCACAACCCGGCGATGAGGTGCGACTGGGGTTTTCGCAAGTGATCATGTTGCGCGATGAAGCGGAGGACCGCGATGAGGCGGTTTGATCTCAACTGGCCCACGCTTCTTTTTTTGGTGGGGTTGATCGTTTTTTTTGGCTTGTTTTTGTTTTATCCCCTGTGGTATGCCTTTGTGAAGTCGCTGGTGGTCGATGGCCGGTTCACGTTTGCGTTTTACGAATTGATGGTGACGAGTCCGGTTTATCAAGAATCCATTCTCAATAGTTTTCGGCTGGGCATGATTACGACCATTGCGACTACGTTGCTCAGCTTGCCCCTGGCGTTTTTGCTGGTGCGATACGATTTTGCCGGCAAAGGTTTTCTCAATGGTTTGATTCTCGTGCCTATGGTTTTGCCCCCGTTTGTAGGGGCTATTGGCATGAAGCAGATGTTTGCGCGTTTTGGCTCTATCAATTTGCTGCTTATGGATTTGGGGCTTATCGATCAACCCATAGATTGGTTTGGCGGCGGTGGCTTTGTGGGGGTGGTGATTTTAGAGGTGTTGCATCTCTATCCCATTATGTATCTCAATGTGGCCGCTGCACTTGCCAATGTCGATCCGAGTTTGGAAGAGGCGGCGCGCAATATGGGCAGCAAGGGGTTCCGCCTTTTTCGCACGATAACTTTTCCGCTGATGTTGCCGGGCTATTTTGCCGGGGCGGTTATTGTTTTTATTTGGGCGTTTACCGATTTGGGGACGCCGCTTATTTTTAATTATCGCCAGGTTGTGGCGGTCGAGATTTTCAATTCTATTGAAGATATTAACGAAAATCCGATGGCTTACGCGCTCGTTGTCTTTGTGTTGTTGTTAACGGTCTTTTTCTTTTATCTGTCAAAGGCGACGCTGGGCAATCGCCGCTATGAGATGATTGCGCGAGGGTATATCAGTTCGGGGTCACGCCCCGCTTCTCGCGGGATGACTGTGTTGATTTATGCCGCGATGTTGTCGCTTACGGGCATTGCGCTTATTCCGCATATGAGTGTGTTTTTGACGTCTATTGCCGAGCGCTGGTTTATGACTGTGCTGCCTCAAGAGACGACTGGGCGATTTTATACGATGGTTTTTGAACACCCGATGTCTCTGTCCAGTATAGAGATGAGTCTGATATTGAGTGTGTTGAGTACGACGCTGGATATTGTTCTGGGCATTGCCATTGCCTATTTGCTCACGCGCACCCGCATTCCGTATAAGGGCGTTTTAGATGCGGTGGCGATGTTGCCTTTAGCACTGCCAGGTCTGGTGCTGGCTTTTGGGTATTTGGCGGGGTTTTCGGGCACTTTTTTGGATGCGCGGCACTATCCTGTACCGCTGCTGGTCATTGCGTATGCGGTGCGGCGTTTGCCCTATATGGTGCGCGCGGCGTATGCGGGATTTCAGCAGACGAGTGTGACGCTGGAAGAGGCGGCTCAAAATTTGGGAGCTTCTCGGTTGCGCACGCTTTTTCAAATTACATTTCCGCTGATTTTAGCCAATCTGGTGGCCGGTGGTATTTTGTGTTTTGCATTTGCAATGCTCGAGGTGAGCGACAGTTTGATTTTGGCACTTAAAGACGAATACTATCCCATTACCAAAGCGATTTACGCGCTTATGGGACGCATTGCAGATGGCGCGTATTTGGCCAGTGCGATGGGTGTTTTTGGTATGGTGTTGCTGATTGTGAGTTTGTTTTTCTCCGGGCGATTTTTGGGCAGGCGCATGGGCGAGTTGTTCCGCGCTTAAATGAAAATGCAAAGGGACTTGTGGTGAACTTACGGAGATGGATAATTATTTTTGCAGGGGGTGTGATAGGCATGGTCAATACGGCGATGGCACAAAATACACCCTGGCGCTATGATTTTGAGGATATGGCCGCAGCTTATCAGGCAGATGCAGGTAGCGAGGTTTCGCTTTCGGCAAGACGTTACAAGGGCGGGCAGCAATCTCTGAGGTGGGCATGGCAGAATAACGGGAGGCTTTTGTTTACGGATCCCGCGCCGGGACGCAATAAGGCGCTGACCGGTTTTCGGGCGTGGGTGTACAACGAAGAGGCTCTCAATGAGGTGCTGACGTTTGGGTTTGGCACGGAATCCGAACTGGCGGCAAATAATCCGCGTTACCAGTTTGAGTTTGGCTTGAATTTTACGGGCTGGCGGACGATGTGGATCAGTTTGCAAGAGGATGCGCGGAATAATTCTTATAGGGGTGCGAGAAATGGGCGGGTGACGGCGTTTGAAATCCGTGCGCCGAATAGCGGGACTGTGTATCTGGATCTGATGGAATTGGTGGAGAGGAGTGACTGGAGGCGGTCTGCCGACGCACAGGTTCCTTTTGTCAATGCAAATAGAGTAGATAGAACTCGTGAATACCGATGGAGTCGAAACAGGCTGCCGGGTCCGCTTCCTTCGCAGATCACCGATGGGGAACGGGAGGCTCTTGAGACGATTGCACAGCACTATGAAGCGTGGGTGTTCGGCAACAGGGTGAAGGATGATCAGCGAGAGCCTGTGAGGATTCGGCTCAATGAACTTACAGCATATATGAGGCGAGGGCATCGCAATCTAACAAATTATGAGATTCGACGCGAGGATGACCGCATTTTGGGAAAACCCCTGTTTGCAGCTACATCGCCCTATACACCCTCTTTTCAGAGTGTTTTTCAGGGGGTTTTGTTGCGTCTGGTGCTGGATTATCGGTTGAATGGCAATGAGGATGCCAAAGACCGGGTGCTGGATGTTTTCGATTATTTGCACGATCAGGGATGGGCAGAAGGCAGTGGTCTCGGCGCGATGCATCACGAGTTTTTGCGGATTGCGAGCTATGCCCATGCGGTGTATTTGATGCGGGATATTTTGGGTGATACGAATCGACTGGATCGGGAATTGGCGAGTTTGAAATGGTTCAGCATGTTTGGCGAGTTGTATGAACAGACCTGGGATCCGGGCGCGAATGCGGATTTTTTGCGTTCGGTGGCGATGTATCGTTTGTTGTGTATTTTGATGATGGACGATACGCCTGAGAAGGTGGCAAATATGCGCCACTATGTGGCCTGGCTGAATAATGCGCTGGATATTGCGCCCGGTTGGCTGGATACGATCAAACCGGATTTTGTGGGTTTTCACCATCGGGGTATTTACGCCAATGCGTATGCGCCAAATGCTTTTCACATGGGTTCTGTGCTGGTGTATTTGTTGCGCGATACGCCTTTTGCAGTTGCGGATGATAAGCGCGATAACTTAAAGCAGGCGCTGTTGACGGCCAGAGTTATGACGAATACTTATGATATTTCGTCTGCTATCGGTGGTCGCTTTCCGCTTAACACAACGGTAGCTGATGGCCTTTTGCCAGCGTATATGTATATGGCTTTGAGTTATCCTTCGATAGATGCGGAACTATCTGGCACGTTTATGCAGCTTTGGAGACCGAAGTCGCAGTTGCTGATAGAGGGTTTGTTCGAACAGGTAGCTGCGCGGATCATGTATTTGCATACGCCGGGTGCGATGCAGATGATGGCGGATTTTGCAAGTGCGGGTCACCCTCCTATCGTTGCGCCATCTGGGCATTGGACGCTGCCTTATGGCGCGTTGTCCATTCATCGGCGCGGGGAGTGGATGGTGAGTATGAAGGGGTGGAGCAAGTACGTGTGGGATTTTGAGTCGTCAAATAGCGGGGAAAATCAACTTCAAACGCCGCACCGGCAAGATGGCTCGTTGGTTGTCAATCAGCCGAGTGAGCCTCGTAAGGTAGAGGTGACAGTTCGGGGAAAATGGCGTCTGGATCAGCCTTATGACCTGGCAGAGATTGTAGTTGAGAGCGAGGATCAGACGGTTGTGGCTTTTATTTGTCAGGATGGCAAGACTGTAGAAGTGAAATTGGTATCGGGAACAGGTGCCAGTGTTAAAAGCCTGGATTTTGATGGGGACGGCGTGATCGGGTTCACGGATTTTTTGCTTTTTACAGGCAAATTTGGTCTGTCGGAGGGTGATGCGGGTTTTGAAGCACAATACGATTTGGATGGCAATGGCATGGTGGGGTTCAGCGATTTTCTGATTTTTGCACAGGGATTTGGCAAACCAGTGAGTGGTAAACCTGTGGCTCTGAGAAATGGCGGTGGGGAGAAAGATTGGGGTCATGACAGTCTAAAGCCGCTATGATTTGCGATCAAAAAAAAAGCCGTCACATTATGTGACGGCTTTTTTTTAAACCCTACGTTTCTTATTTCGGGTGCGACTTGTCCCAGATGGGTTTTACTTTTTCGATGACTTCGGCATCGGTCGGACTGGATGCGACGATGTTCGTAAATTCTTCAGCTTCAACTCCAAGTTCCTCCAGGAACTTTCTGTCAGCTGGTCACGGATAGATGTAGTCACCGATGCAGCCTCGCAATTTTGCGCGGGCTTTATCTGTAATGCGCGGGAGCCAGGGCATGTCGCCCATGTATAGCTGGCGGCTGCGCGGCCTAAAATCAACAGCGGGACTGAGTTTGTCCATTGTAGATTCCTCCTTGTATGGTAATTGTTAAAACTTAGTGATTTTGACGATGGATAGCAAGTTAGAAATTAAGGGTGTATGTGCTAAGCGTTGTGTCGCCGTATTTTTTTTCTCTGGAGAGGATGAGGCCTGGAAAGGATTTGGGTAGAGGTGTTTGAGAGGCGTGTTGAACGAGAACGCGGGCGTTGGGTGCGAGGATGGGGGTTGTTGCGAGGCGGGTGAGTATGGCGCAGGACATGGGTTGCCCGTCTAATTGTTGGTAGTAGGGGGGGTCGAGGTAGATGATGTCAAATATGGAACGCGACCGCATGAGTTGGGGCAAGAGTTTTTGCGCGGGCCGTGCGTAAAGCTGGATGCGGTCGTTGAGGTGCCAATTGTCTATAAGCTGTGCGATGAAGCGGTTGCAGCGGCGGTCGGGTTCATTGATGACCACCTGCGCGCCGCGGCTGCAGGCTTCAAGGCCGATTTGCCCAGAACAGGAGAAGAGGTCGAGGAAATAACTGCCGCCGAGGACTTCGCCGAGGGAAGAGAACACGGCTTTTTTTATAAAGTCGGATGTGACGCGGGCATTGCCGTACTTTTTGTTGTTAAAGGGGATGCGGCGGCCCTTAAATTCGCCAGCGATGATGCGCATAAGAGAGTGTTTTAATTCCCATACCGGAAACGCACTTCGCGTTCGACGCTCTTGCCACTGACCAGGTCGGTTACGATGATTTCGAGTGCATTGATGCCGGGTTTGACTTTGTTGAGCACAATTTCGACGTATTCGCGCTCGTCGGCTTCGCGTCCCGTGAGTTCGTTGGTAATGGCCACCTGGGTTTTGCTGGTTCTAAAGATGGCTCTCAACCCCGTGGTCACAGCACCAAATACACCAACGGCGGGCATAGCACTGGAGCGAATGCGGTATTCGGTTTTGTAGCGGGTTTGTCCAAAGGTGTCTTTGGTCAGGTTGTAGATTTCAAAGTAGGCATAGACATTTTGTGTTTCGGCATAACTGCGCGTGGGAATGGGAATGATCCACACGTCTTCTTTTTGGAATTTTGCCGCGCCTTCTTCCGCGATGCTCGAGGCCAGTTGAATTTCGCTGACCTGCAGTTCCGGGATTTGATAGTCTCTGACTTCGAGTTTTTGCCGGTAGAGTCCGGTGCGTCCAGAGATGAGGTCTTTCATTTGTACTTGAAGTTCGTATTTGCCGGGCGGTACCTGTGTTTTGATGATTTCAGGTACAAAAGCACCCTGCTCGGTTGTGCTGGGTACTTGCGCGCCGCGATAGGAAAACTCATCGGTTGTGCGATAGATGGATGTGTGACCTTCATTTGCCAGTGCGACGGCCAATTGTACGTGTATGAAACTCGAATCGGCTTCTTGTTCAATTTCGACCTGCTCGGGCGGGATGCCGTAGTAGATCTCGAGATTGGTTTGCCCGTCAGGACCGCGGAAGTGCGCCAGGTCATAGTAAAAATTGATTATATCGCCGGGAAGTCCAGGGCGATAAAAGTCAGGCGAAGTTGATACGGTTTGTTGATAGATGACTTCTGGCATGTGTTCGGTCATGCGGGCGATATAAGTGATGGCTTCGGGGTCTTCTGTTGTGGCTTCGGGTAATGGGGCAAAGTCATAGCGTCCATTGCCCCATTCGTCGGTGAATGTGATCTCTATGCCCCCATTGAGTTGAATATAGGTCCAGGTTTCCCAGGGCACGGTATCGATTTCATTGCCAATGGTAACGGGTGAGTAGCGGCCAAATTGCAAGCGGGTGTTGAGTTGCCCCGTCTGCTCGTCCAGAACGCTTGGGATGGTGCCGTCGCGCTCAAATGGATTGCGCTCAAAACCGAGCCTAAAGCCCTCGCCCTCACCGCCTTCGGCCTCGGGGAGTTCGCCCATACTTTCATCGACGCCTTCGCCAGCTTCTTCGGACGTAAAACTTTCATCGCTCTGCGCGGACGGGTCGCTTGGGTCAAAGAGAGAGCCTGCTTCGCGGCTGGTGCGAATGGGGAAGACCGGGCCTGTGAAGGTGAAGAAGGCCGCTTCAGGGCCGTAGATGTCAACGGCCATCTGCGTGCGCACGCGCTCTACTTCGGCGGTTTGAACAAAATTTCGGTCATTGGAGCGCGAGCGGTAGTCAGGTTCTCCATATCGAATATAAACGGTGCCTCGTTCATCCCAGGGATAGACATTGGATGAAAAATAGGTGCGCGCATACCACGTGCGGCGGTAGTGTTCGATGACGCGCTCGTTGAGTTTTGTGAGAATGTCGGGGTCGCGCCGTGCCCAGAATTGCTCGCGGTATGCCTGTTGTTCGGGACCCGGTGTGGTGGCGTGGTATTCTTCGAGTTCTGCATCCGAGGCAATGTAGGAAATATTGGCGTAATGTGCGCGTTCACTGCCTTCGATATTGGCGAGATAACGCTCGAAGTATTCGAGGGATTTTTGCGCTTCGTCGTTGTAAAAATAACTCTGTGCCACAATGGGCAAGAGTTGAACAACGTCGGGATTTGCCGAGAGATAGGGGGCAATATATTCGCGAATTTTGTCGAATTTTTTGGCCTGTACACAGGCTAAACCGAAATAATAAAGGCCCTCGGGATTATCGGGTTCGAGATCGACGTATTTCTGATAATACTGCATGGACTTGGTGTGGTCTTCCTCAAATCGCTCATAGACTTCGCCGAGCAGGCGATAGGCCGGGCCGTAGTTGGGATCGAGTTTGGTGGCGCGCTTGGCCTGGGCAATGGCTCTGCGGAAATTGTAATAAGATTGCATTCCCCGCGTGGGTGCTTCGGCATACGTAAGGCCAAGTCCTACGTAGGCTTCAACGAGGCTTTTGTCGAGCTTTTTGGCCTTGTTGAAGGCATTTTCGGCTTCTTTGTATTCTTTCCGTTTGAGGTAGATATAACCCAGTTGAGAATACACATGGGCGTCTTCGGGGAAAAGTTCTAAAATGCGTTGAAGGGTCGCCATAGCCTCGTTGATTTCACCAGCTTGAATCTGACGCTGGCCCAGGGCAAACATCGTGTTTCGGAAGGCTGTGTCTTGTTCAGGCGTTTCATCTTCTTCGGCAAAAAGAGGCAGTGCAATGCAAGAGGCACAGCAGACAACCATCCAGAACCGCAATCCAATTTTCATGGTATTCTCCCGATGGAAAAGTCGGAGGACCAGATGTGTTTTAACATCTGTTATTATATTGTAAGGGAATGTGTTTGTCAATAGATTCCAATCAGTTAAAGCTCATATATGAAGCTATGTTGATAACGCCTGACTGATGGGGTGGTTCCGCTTTTTGCGATTCTGTACTTTCCCCTTTAAAAAAAGAGTCTTATGTTGAGTCAAAGGGCGAGAATTGAAGCTAAATCATTTTGGAGGCGATCTTATGCGGTATCGATTTTGTTGGTTTGTAGCGTTGTGGGGACTGCTTTTTGAAGGTGTTTCAGCAGATGCAATACCGGGAATTCCATTGGACTTGTCTGCGATACTGGGCTCTGTAACGGTTGAGCAGGAGCAGATGCAACGCTATAATATACAGCCTCGCATACGCATTGGGGACTTGTCTGCAGCTTTTGATCTGGAGCTTTTTTTGGACCATGAGGGGCGTATTCGGGATAGTGGCTGGGATTTTTCGAGCCGCCGAAGCGGTGTGGAGAGCCTGTTGCGCAAAATTCACTACGTGCGCTATGGGGATATGGATGATCGCAATCGGCGGCTGTCTCTGCACGTCGGTGCTTTAGAATGGGTGACATTAGGCGTGGGATTAGTGATGCGCAACTATCGCAATACGCACGGTTCACCGGGGATAAAACGCGCGGGTTTGGACATGAGAATTCGCGATATTTTTCGGCGTTTGACAGTGCGCGCCGTAATTGGCAATTTACTGGATTTAGAAGGCGGTGGACCGGTTTTTGGGGGGCGCGTCGAGTTTCAACTGATTCCGCTATTGGATATGGGGGTCACGGCGGTTGTAGATGCGGATCAACTTAGCGGCTTGCCCGATTCGATTCGCGCAGATCTGCCGCGCGACGCATTTGCAGCCGCGAGTGTTGATGTGGGCTATCCGTTTATCGATAGGCGGCATGTAAGGGTGAGGCTGTATGCGGGGGCTGGGCGAATCTTGGATGAAGATAGTAGCACGGGTCTCGCTTTGCCAGGTGTGATGGTCGATGTGGGGCCGGCGCGCTTGCAGGGCGAGTATCGATGGGTCAATGGTCGATTTCAGCCCGGACATTTTGACGCGCTCTACGATGTCAACCGAGCGATTGTCGATCCGGGTACGAGGACTATTACCACGCGCGAAGCCACGTTGCAGTCCGCGTCGATGCAAGGGGTGTTTGGCAGTGCTCTTGTGAGATTTTACGGCATTTTTGTGGCAAGCGGGTCCTATCAGCACTTGCGCGGGGATGTCAGCGAGGCACAAATTGTGGAGGGTCGCGCGGGTTTGGTGCCAGAATTTTTGAAGCAGTTGCCCAAACTAAAAAAAGTGACACGGGCTGAGGGGTATTTTGAGAAGCGCTTTCAGAACATCAGCCTGAGAAATTTGTTCGATGGCACGCCCAATACTCGGTTTGGATATGTGGTTGCTCTGGAACTTGTAAAGAATACGGTGGTGATACTGGAGGCCGAATTTACTTATCTGCCAGATGGTTCAGGCGGGTTTCGGCGCGAACGGGTTTTGAATATTCAGACAAAGATAACGCTTTGAGTCGTTTAGAATCCCTCAAACTGGCTCAGGTCTGCAATGCCGTCAGGCAGGGCGGCGATGTGTTGGGCAAGGGCGAGGCGCGATTGCTTGAGGTCGGGATCATCGACCATGATGAGTACGTCTTCGAAGAAACGGTTGATGGGATCGCGCAATTCGGCCATGACCTGGATCAGGGCGGTGAGTTTGTCGTCGGCTGTATCCATTGTTTTGCTCGCGGCGAGATAGGCTTTGTTCAGCGCTATGGAGGATTCTTCGGGGTCGCAGTCGGGATTGAGGTCGTAGTGATCAGAGAGGTCGCGCACAATGCGTTTGCACCGCGCATGGGCGTGCAGGATATCGAGCCATTGATCGGAATGGATTTGCGCGGTAAATGCTCGGGCGATCCGCTGGATTTGATAGGGGTCATCTAAGTTCGCCGCAATCGCAGCGGAAATTGCGTCGTGGCGCAGGCCCTCGTCGCGCAAGACCACTTCAAGGCGGCGGATGATGAAGTCAAAGGCTTCGTCGAGGGCTTCTCGTTTGACCGCAAAGGGCAAGTGATTGGCGGCTGCATTGAGGCCCTGGCGCAGTGAAAAATGCATTTTGTAACCGAGGAGATTTGAAAGCAAGCCCAGGGTATCGCGCCTGAGACCATAGGGGTCGGCATTTGAGCGGGGTTTGATGCCCACGCCAAAAAGACCGGCGAGGCTGTCGAGGCGGTCGGCTATTGAGACGGCGAGGCCGGGTTGTGTTTGGGGTAGGGAATCGCCCGGGAAGCGCGGATGATAATGGTCTTCAATGGCGCGTGCAACGGCTTCTGTTTCACCTGAAGACAGAGCATAGTAGCGGCCCATGATGCCTTGCAGAGAGGTCATTTCGACAACCATACTGGTCGCCAGGTCGGCTTTGCACAATTTGGCTGCGCGCAGGGCCGCGTTTTTATTTTTTTTACAAAGCTCAAGCGCGGCAGATAAGTCGCCGACGAGTTTTTCAACGCGGCGGGTTTTGTCGCGCATGGAGCCGAGTTTTTCTTGAAAGGTGAGGGTGTCGAGGCGGGGCAGAAAGTCGCCGAGTTTTTTGTTTGTGTCGTCATCGTAAAAGAATCTGGCATCGGTATATCGGGCGCGAATGACGTTTTCATTGCCTTTGACGACGAGTTCGGGGTTGCCGGGTATTCCATTGCACACGGTGATGAAGTTGGGTTTGAGGTCGCCTTTTTCGTCGAGCACGGGGAAATACCGCTGGTGTTTTTTCATGACGGCGATGAGCATTTCGCGGGGTAGGGAAAGGCGCGCGCTTTCAAAGGTACCGCAAAGCGCGTGCGGGGCTTCGACGAGGTCGGTGACTTCGCCGAGAAGGTCGGGGTCGTCGGGTACGCTGCCGTCAATTTCTCGGGATAGTGCTTCGACTTGCTGTTTGATGATCTCCCGCCGTTTGTCGCGGTTGACTGCTATGCCGTATTTTTGCATTTGCGCGTGATAGTCGGAAGCAGAGGCGATTGCGATTTCGGGCGAGGCATTGGGGCGCAGCCCGCGGCTCGTGCGACCAGCTATTGCGCGTGCATAAGTAAATGGAATGATTTGATCGCCAAAGAGAGCGACGATCCAGCGCAGGGGGCGCGAATATGCAACACCGTCGGAATGCCAGCGCATGGTTTTGCCAAAGCTGAGTTTGGCGATGAGTTCGGGCAGCAGTTCGGCGAGGATTTCCTGTGTTTTGCGCCCGTAAATGGTGATGCCCGCCCAGACGTAGTCGTCGCGTTGTTCCACTTCTGATGGATCAATGCCCTGTCCTCGGGCAAATCCCTGAAGTGCTCGGGTGGGGATGCCATCATTGTCGTACGCGATGCGGATGGCTGGTCCGCGCGCTTGTTTGATTTCATCGGGTTGCCGTCCCAGCAGATTTTTGACGATGGCATATTGCCTGCGCGGCGTGCCGCTGACTTCGATGCTGTCGTACGTGAGATTTGCTTCGCGGAGGTGTTCGGGCAGCAATTTTTCGAGTTGTGCTATCGCGCTGACCACATCGGCAGGTGGCAGTTCTTCAGAGCCGATTTCGAGCAGGAGATCGGCGGCATCTACTTCGGGCAGGGCTTGAGATTTTTCTGTTTCGGATGCCAGTAGGGGCCTGTCCCTTGATTCTATAAGGGGATGTCCCTGGTCTTCGCGCTGTTTGAGATATGTTTCGGCTATTTGGCGCGAGAGGTCGCGCATTTGGGCAAAAAAACGGGCGCGTTCGGTTACGCCAATGGCGCCGCGGGTGTCGAGTAGATTAAAGGTGTGCGAGCAGCGAATGACGTAGTCGTGTGCGGGAATGACGAGGTCGCGGTCCAGGGCTGCCTGGGCTTCGGCTACAAAGATGTCGTACATGGATTTGAGGCGGTTGACATCGGCCCAATAGAACTCGTAGTTGCAGTATTCTATTTCTTGTTTTTTGAGGATGTCGCCATAAGTCACAGTATTGTTCCACTGCAGTTGCCAGACTTCATCCACGCCTTGAAGATACATGGCAATGCGTTCGAGACCGTAGGTGATTTCAACGGCAACGGGATCGAGTTGCATGCCGCCCGCTTGCTGGAAATAGGTAAATTGCGTGATTTCCATGCCGTCTAACCACACTTCCCAGCCGAGACCCCACGCACCCAGGACGGGCGATTCCCAGTTGTCTTCGACAAAGCGGATGTCGTGCGCTTTGCAATCGAGGCCCAGAGCTTCGAGGCTTTTGAGGTATAGTTCCTGTGGGTTGCCGGGGTCGGGTTTGAGGATGACCTGATACTGGGTGTGCATTTGCATGCGGTTGGGGTTTTCACCAAAGCGCCCATCGTCCGGACGATAGGAGGGTTCCACATAGGCTACGTTCCACGGTTCGGGACCGAGTACGCGCAATACAGTGGCGGCGTTCATGGTGCCTGCACCCACTTTTTCGCTGTAGGGTTGCCATATTATACAGCCGTTGTCGGCCCAGAAGTGCTCGAGACGCATGATCAGGTCTTGAAAGTTCAGGTTGTTGCTCACGGTTGATTCCTTATTTGGTGGATAGTAGGGGACAGGCTCCTGTGCCGTCCCAGCAGTCAGAGGCCAAATGATACTCTGATTTTGGATTTGTGTCAACTTGTGGTCGGTTTTTACACATTTTTTTTCTTGCAAAAGCCAATGTTCTCGCCTATATTTTCGGGTAGATGACGACTGGCAAAATAGAATACAAACGCTCCCCCAATGGGAGCGTTTTTTTTTGCGAGGAGGTAAGAGATGGATAGTCTGTTTCACGTAATTGAGGCGCAGCAATTTAGCCGAGATGTCATGAATGATATTTTTGACGTGACGCGAGAGATGGAGCATGTGGTCAGCCGTTACGGTTCGAATATTTTGAATCGGCGGATTATGGCGACTTTGTTTTATGAGCCGAGTACGCGTACGCGGTTGTCTTTTGAAGCGGCGATGTATCGCCTGGGCGGCGAGGTGATTACGACGGAGAGCGCGCGGGAGTTTTCATCGGCGGCAAAGGGTGAGACACTCGAAGATACGATCCGAATTGTAGAGGGATATGCCGATGTGATCGTGTTGCGTCACTACGAGAGCGGCTCTGCGCGGCGGGCAGCAGATGTGGCGAAGGTTCCCATTATCAATGCGGGCGACGGGCCGGGGCAGCATCCCACACAGGCACTTTTAGATGTGTACACGATTCAGAAAGAGATCGGCAGGCTGGATGGTATTCACGTGGCATTGGTCGGAGATCTGGCGAATGGTCGTACGGCGCGGTCGCTGGCTTATTTGTTGACGAAGTACGAAGATGTGAAGTTGTATTTTGTTGCGCCACATATGGTGCGTATGAGAGATGATATCAAGGCGTATCTGACAGAACACGGGGTGGCGTTTGAGGAAGAAGACGACTTGATGAGCGTGATGTCGAAGGTAGATGTGGTGTATCAGACGCGGATTCAGCGCGAGCGGTTTGGCGATCGGATACAAGATTACGAACGGGCGCGGGGAAAATATATTATCGATGTGGAGACGATGTCGGCGCTTTCGGATCATGCGATTGTGATGCACCCTTTGCCCCGGGTGGGTGAGATTGATCCGGCGGTTGATACAGACCCGCGTGCTGCATATTTTCGCCAGGCACACAACGGTGTTTTTATTCGCATGGCGCTGTTGCAGATGGTGTTGGAAGCGTGACTGAGGGGTTTAAGATAGTGTCTCTAGATCCCTTTCAAATACCAGGAGCACAATAGCTCCATAGAGCGATTCTGTCACGGCAATCTGACTTTGTTTGTTGTGGAACCAACCCGAAAAATTTCTTCCTGGCGTGGAAAACGTAATTTCAAGTTTCGAATTTACAGCGTATTTTCCATTTGTCTCCCATACACTCCGATTTGGGCTGCCAAAGCTCGCAAACAAGCGATAGGTTCTGTCTATATTCAATTCGATAAATCCAGTAGGCGGATTTTCTTCTGCTTCACGATTCAGATAGATCAGAGCGCGTCCGCTGCCCGAATCAATTGTAACCGCCTGTAATATATAAATTCCTGCCACGGCCTGTGGCGATGTGGGCGATTCTGCGCTACAGGTACTCAAGAGTAATCCCAGAAAAATAATCGCGATCCGTTTCATAACAACCGGTCCCCGGTGCCTTTTTCCGTTCAAAATCACTGGATTCGTACAATTTTTAGCTATTTTCTGTTGAAATCATGACAATTTTTAGCTATTTTCTGTTGGAGAGAGGAAATTCACACCTTCAGAAAGCGGTTAAGCATGATACAAAGAGATCTGGAAAAACGTCTGATTGCACATATAGCCCATCGCGTTGAGCATCCAAATGTCGCTCTGTTGGAGGGCGCGCGGCAGGTTGGCAAGACTACGCTTGTAGAAGCTATCAGACCGAAACTCGACCGCGAGATTCTCTACTTGAATTTGGAGGAGGACAGCCGCGCGGTTTACGACCTCAATTCTTGTGAGGATTTTGCAGAGTTTGAGACGTATCTTGCGACTGTGTACCAGTTCAAAGGCGATGGGCAGCGCGTTCTGTGTATTGATGAGGCGCAAGAGAGTTCTGTGCTGGGTGGATTTGTGCGGTTTATGAAAGAAAAATGGCAGCACACACCGGTTATTCTTACGGGCAGTTCTATGTCGCGCATCTTTGGGCCAGAGACGCGCTTTCCCGTTGGAAGAGTCACGCGATTTTTGCTGCAACCCTTCAGTTTTAGAGAGTTTCTTCGCTGTGGCAAAGAGGAAGAATTGCTCGCTTTTGAAGATCTCTTTCAGATACCCCTGTTCTTACATGAACGCCTTCTCAAATACGTGCAGTCGTATCTCAATGTGGGAGGGCTACCGGCGGTTGCGTCATCGTTTTTTGACCAGATGGATTGGCGGCAGTTGCGTCGGGATTTGTATCTCGACTATCGCAGTGATTTTGCCAGAATTTTTTCGGCAACTGAAGCATCTTTATTCGATCAGTGTTTGCGCGGTGTGGCATCAAATCTCGGTAGCCCGAGCAAGTACGCCCAGATGGTTCGGACCACATCTGCTCTTTACAGGAGAGTACCGGATTTTCTGGAGTTACTCGAGTCGTGGAAACTGATTTACAAGTCCAATATCCAGGGCACGCGCCCAGAGCAGCAGGGTTTTTCGCCCAAACGCTATCTTTACGATCCGGGATTGGCCAATGATTTGCGACTGACTGCGCTGCCGCGTATCGATATTCTCTCGAGTCTCGATGCCGCCCATCGCACGCCCCTTGGGGGTATTATCGAGAATATGCTGGCGACTGAACTCGTGGCGTTGGGACAAGATTTGACGGGTTGGAAAAAAGGCGTCAATAGTTCCGAAGTCGATTTTATTTTTCGCACGGCATTGGGCGATACCATACCCATCGAATGCAAAGCGTCGCTTGTTACAAGACCGCGAGATACAGGTGGCCTATCGGAATACGCTGCGCGGCATGGAAGCAATCTGGGCGTTCTCGTCAATCTCGATATGCCCGGGAAACTCACGACATCTACAGGGCTAAAAGTGATCCACATACCGGTTTATCTGCTTAGCAGGTTTGTTGAAATAATAGAAGGCGGGATGGAGAGTTCTTAATCATCAATCAATCCCATCAACAGCGCCGTCATCGCGGCATGTCCCCTGCTTAAACCATGCAGGGGCATGCTTAGCCGCGATCCAGAAGATTTTGTAGGGGACGGTCCCTGTGCCGTCCCATGTGTCATCGCGGTATGGTGTTGAGCCGCGATCCAGCATGCATAATTATTGAGATTGATTGCTATATTCAGACAGTATTTAAAAATCACCGTGTTATCAAGGAATAAGTTTTCCAGGATCGTTAGCAGAGATAGGAATGGCACCGAGTTCTATAAGGTGAGCGTTGTCTGGTGAGTCCAGGGCAAATACCGGCTTGTCTTGAGCGAGCGCGTCCTTGCATAGCGTCTCTGTTTTGCCGCCCGGTTCTGCGTGGGCTATGAGGATGCGGTCGGCGAGTGCAGCGATGTACGCGTTGCGCCGGGTTGCTATGGTTGCGGTTGGGCGATGGATGTTGCCAGCGAAAAAGGAAAGGATTAGCATGCGTCCTTCGGCGAGCGGGTCCTGCCAGCTTTTTGGAGTTCGCATGCGGTTGAGTCCCCGCGCCGGGCAGACGACAACAGGTGCCGTGCCCCGCAATAGGAGATCCAGGCACTCTTTTTCCATTGGCGACTGAAAACCGCCGATGATTGTCGCGTCAGTATCTCGGAGTGTCCGTGCAAGATCGTAGGTCTTGAGGATTGCGTCACCGGGGGAACGCACCGAGCAGAAGAAGCCGAGCAATGTACTGTCGAGTACATTGAGGTTGCCCTGCGCTGTAATTGTCAGCAGACGCCCATCATCGGAACAACGCCGTAATGCCGCTGGATAGTTAGGAGTATCGGGCGTTAAAAGTATTCTGTTCTCAGGATTCATAGCAAATTTCTGACTCAGCGGCGTCGTACCATGCCTGCATTCGCAACAGCGTGTCCATGCTGATACCAAAGGCTTTCTCAATACGCAGTGCCATCTCAGCAGATAAGGTGGTATTGCTGTTCAGCAGGTCGGAAAGGATGGCTCGATGCACGCCCAGAATCTCGGCTGTCCTCGCGACGCTCAAGCCCAGTTCTTCGACTATTTCCGTGCGAATGAAATCGCCGGGATGCGAAGGTGCCATGGTTATTTTACTGCCGTTTTCATCCATCACTTTATAGTCTTCAAATCATTTGTTATCTCTGATTCCCATTTCTGCCAGGAACTGGGAAGGGGCCTTCAAGTATCCGTAGTACTGTGCAGATCTCGTGAGTGTCAGCGTTTCCTCAACTCGTGTGATGGCTACGAAGCAGTTTCTCCGCTCCTCTTCAACCTCCTGGCTCGTTTCCCCCTTTTGCAGTGCGTAATATGATGGGAGTACCTCTTGTGCCATGCCAATTAAATAGACATGCTTGAACTCTAGGCCCTTCGCGCCATGCATGGTCATACAGCGCACAGCGTTCGGCCCTGGACGAGGTGTTTTCGAAGTGAGGTCCATCTGTTGAAGATAGGCATTTAAGGTCAAGTTGCCGTGATTATACTCGCGGACGATCTCGTCATGCAGATTTTGCCAGGTTGTCACCTCATCGGCGACATCCCGGTCATTTTTTTCGCTCCACAATTGCCAGCCCTGATAGAGGAACCAATCGATAATTTCCAGAAAGGCGAGAGAATCCACGAGGTCTGAACGAATGCGAGTTAAGAAAGCGCATCCTGTTGTGTCTGTGGATGCTGCATCAGTCCACGCACGCAGGAAATCTCCGCCCATAAGCGCGGCATTTGCGACCACATCGTCAACCTCAAGCGTCTGCCCGGACAGCTTCTTCCACGCGAGACAGAGCCGTCGCAAGATATCGCGGTCGTGGCGCCCATTGGCTAAACGAAGGGCCTCGACCATCACACACACGGAAGCCGACTCGAAGTCGCTCTTTTGTCGCGCCAGATATGCTTCATAACCAGCATCGCGCAGAGCGTCTGCTGCACGCTCAATCAACTTCACGGATCGCCCCAGGACCACGCACTCCTCACCTCGGAGATCACGAGCATGAATATCCATCGGAATGAACGCCGCTTCTTTTTTAGGCGACGCGAAGGCACCATAGCGAACAGGGTTGCTATTCAGGCCCATCCTGGATCGAGCTGTGATGGGTGTCTTGCCCTGAGTACGCATGCGATTATGAGCTATAAGGCGATTGGCAAGCTCGATGATGGGCGCGGGACAACGATAGCATTCTGGAAGTTGGATCACATCCATCTCGTAGTCTCGCTGTAGATGTGTGAGCCGTTCTGGGCTTGCGCCATTCCATTGATAGATGATCTGATCGTCGTCCCCGACCACGAAGAGGTTGTGTCTCTTATCGGGTGCAATTAGCCGGAGCAAATCGTATTGTGCCTTGTTGGTGTCTTGGAACTCATCAACACAAACGTGGGTCCAACCAATTCGCACCACTCGTGCGACGCCAGGCTTCTCCTCCAAAAGCTGCCGAGCGAAGTGAAGCAAACTTCCGAAGTCGAGCCGGTTACTGGCCAAGAGAGTATCGCAGTAGCTCACAAAGAGATGTGGGAGCCAATCCGGCGTGTGAATAAGCGATGGCGCGTCTCCGCACCCGTCATAGGACTCCGCAAAAAGGCGTTCAATGAGGCTGAGGAGATTTTTGCGATCCGTTGGCAATGGCGTTTCATAATCGGGCAAACCAGCTATAACCTCGTCGAGTATGGCGATTTGGTCCTGGTCTTGCGTGATCAAACTAAAGTCGGGCCGCAGTCCCAAATGACTTCCGTGCTGACGCAGTATGGCGGCTGCAAAGGAATGAAATGTGTGCAAACGAGCGCGACTTGTGCGTTCTCCGAGAAGCGCATCTACGCGCTCGCGCATTTCGGCGGCGGCCTTGTTTGTAAAGGTGAGTGCGAGTGCTGACACGTCCTCGCGTTCCTCGAGTAATCGTGCGATACGGAATGTCAAGACGCGCGTCTTACCGGAACCCGGACCTGCCAGGACAAGAAGCGGACCGCCGTTCCGCGATACGGCAGTGCGCTGATTCTTGTTGAGTCCATTGAGATCAATTGGCATCATGCACCTCCTGCCAGTGAGATAACCTTATCCAATACATCGCGAATCTCTTTCGTCACGCCTTGTACGCCACGCTGTTCCATTTCGACTGCTACATCTGCTGCAGCACGGGTCTTAGCCCTTCCTGGGAGGTTTTTAGCATACTCGGTCCAGTAGTCTGGATCACCTAGCTGTTTTTTAATTTTTGACAGATTTTGAACGGGCATGTAGGGCGCATAGATCGCGTCGTATCCGTTGCCGAGAAGATGACTCTCGATGTCAATGTACGGGAAGATGAGCCGGTCCGTCTCACTCGCCCCGCTCAAATTTGCCTTCACCTTCCGCTCGGTATTCCTGCGCTCCGTATCGTCGTCCCCAACGCAGTACCACTCAATACCTAACGCGTTCGCGATCTTCGTCAGCAGGCCAACATCGGTCTGTCTGTATTCGACTACTCTCACACCTTCTCGGTGAAGATCTTTGTCAAGCGCACGGGCTGCGGCAGGATAGATCCAGGCCTCGGTCTCCCCTTCGACCAGTAGCCAGCAGCGTGCGAAGAGCAGTTCGCCGCGTGCCAGCCGGATGTGGTAGTTGAACTTCCGTTTCTCTTCGTCCGACAGGAGACCCGCAGGGATCTGAAAGGCCGAGACGCCATCTGACGTACGCGAGAGGCGGCGAATATGATGGATGTCGGTCTCTGCAAGCAGGTCACCGCTGTGTGTCGAGATCAACTTCTGTCCTGAAAAATCGTGGACTAAGTGCCAAAGTGCTCGCACGGCCGAAGGATGCAGGTGAGCCTCTGGTTCCTCCAATGCCACAATCGGATCCCTGTCCGGCGATAATTTGAGAAAGGCTGAGAACAGCATCAGCACCGCAAGGCTCTGTGTCCCTTCCCCATGCCGCCCCACAGGAATCTTTGCTTCGGTCATCGTTCCCAAATGAATCTGGGCCTTGGCCAACATGTCGAACATGCGCCCAGGTACGGCTTCAATCGAGACGACATCGCCCGATGTCAGGGGAATCACATTTTGCACCTGGCGGAGTGCCGTTCGGACTTGTCCGAAGCTGGCATGCGAACCAACGACGAGTTCATTGACCTCGCGCAATTTCTGCTCAATTTCCGTTTTCTTTTCGACCGGAAGTTGGGTGTTTTGCAGAAATGGCCGCCAGAACGGGCCTCTCGCATCGAAGTGGTGCGCTGCATCGCGAAGAGCGGTCAGATAGACGTAGGAAACTTCTTGCTGGATTCCTGCGAGTACTTGAGGTGCCACGTTGGCCAGAGGGTCTCGATTCAGGTTCAGAAATGACCACTCCTGTGCGAAATTCTGGCTAGTCGAATCGTATTTGCAGGTCACTCGCAGGAACACATGGTTGCGTCTGTCGTCTCCGACTTGAAGAATTCCATCCCGATTGAGGCGGCGAATCAGTTGATCGTTCCACTCGCCCATCTTTTGCTCAGAGAACGAGATTTCGATTCGGATTGGCTCTGCGGAGGAAGGCTCCGCGTCTGCATTGGATAAGTGGAAGTCGAGCGCATCAAAGACGACACGCCGCGAACTGAGGTCTCGGAGACAGAGTCGCAAGGCGTCAAGCACAGCGGTCTTGCCCGAGTTGTTCTCGCCTATTAGTACCGTAATTTCGTCAAGTTTCAGTTCGAGTTGCTTGATGCCACGGAAGTTCTCTATGCGCACGGCTGTGACTTTCATGCAGTACTCCCAACGTCAAGCTGGACTACGGCAATGAGATTGGCACATCGTTTTTTGAACTCATTGATAGGCAAATCGACAATTTTGGGTTTGGTCATCTACTCCTCTTAGTTTAAGCACTCAGTGAGATCTGTTTTTTAGACGATACCTTCGACACATATGTTTGCCTGAATCCTCAGCTTTTCCTTCTCTTTTCGCTGTCAACCATGGGTAATGATATTCCAAATTCAAGCTGGGTAGTACATTAGCATAAAACGGTCAATCGTTCAAGTCTAAGAAGCTGAATTGACCGTTGTGAAGCAAGTTTTCGCGTGCCTGTCGAGCGTTCTCTTGCACGCTTTCATCTTCGCAGTTGAAACCGGCTCTCATAATGGCCTTTGCCAGGTCGGTATGAATGTAGATTGCCTCTATGTTGTCTGTGGAATCAGTGAGTTTGGCAAAGCACTCGACCACTCGTGCAGGATGCTCTGGGAGCATCGCATGCAATGCTTTCACGTCGTACCCGATCATAGTTCTCTGGTGTCTCTCAGGTCCCGCATCCAGAATCTTGGAATAAGCATCCAATCGCCATTCGGCTTCCAGACATTTGGCTTCCAGCCAAAACGTAAACTCTCGAAACTCTGTAGGTTCCTCAAATTCCAACCGCCACTCAAAGAAGTCATTGATCCTATCCTTCAAGCCTTCGTCAAGCTCGTGAGTATTTCGCAATAAACGTCCTACATAGCCAAACAATGTCGCCCAGTGCTGCCGTTCACCGTCAGATTTTTGGTAAAAGCACTCCAGCAGGCTACCTTCTCCTGTCAGTGGATATACATTCCAAAAATAGTAGATGAATAGATGTTCGCCGAGAATATCGGTCAACTCTTGCCCGGACTGTTTTTGTTCTTTCAAACGATCCAGATGTTCCAGTGCAAACTCGAAGTCATCGCGAACAATATCAAAAGTCTGTTTGTGGGGATGGCTATAGTGAAGGAAATTCCCAAATGACGCCACCCATGCAGGTATATTGTTTTTCGGGAAAAAGTCTGGCTTGTGATTAACTGCCCATGCCTCATTGAGACCTAAAAACTGCCCGTAGCGCATACCCAAGATCGCGTACTCCGGAATTGTCAATGAATAATCTGCTTCCGAACTAAACCTTTTTTTAAGAATCGTTGTGATTTCGAAAACTTCTGTTTTGTCATCCTGCCTACGCACCCAGAATCCGAAATTGACCAGATTTTCCAATGCGAGGCCACGTGTACAGTTGATGGCCTTAGTGAGTGGGGCGTCTTGGTTCAACTCTTGATTCAATACCCAATCGAACTGGGTGCAGAGCATATCAAGAATCTCGACCAGTCGTTTCCGAGTAGAAATCGGTACATTGATTTCCTCCTTGAGGCAATTTTCGACAAAGGTGATGACAGCACGTCTGGAATAACGCCAACTGGGATTCTCCCGTAATGTTTCGCTGCGCGTGATATCTTCTTCATGCTCTTCATCGGAATGGAAGATTACCCATTTACAGAAATCAAGCCATCGGTTGAGTTGTTCAAAATTTCCTGCTTTCACTCGCATATGCATGGCTTGAATCATTGAGCGGATATAGATAGGCCGGTTTATCTGTTCGCGCTTCTTCTCGATCCAGAACTCCAACCTATCATCTTCCGGGATAATAGACTCAGTGAAAACGGACTGAAATGCTCCAACAAGGGCTGGGATGCTGATTTCGACTAACCAATTATCCCTGTCACGATGCTCATCCTGCCATTCGTTGATGTAATCCAGCAATTCTTGATCTGAGAGCTTTGAAAGTTCATCTGGTGATTTTGGACTGCGAGAGGTAACCCTTCCACCTTCAGATTTACTGATGGGCGAGTAGCTCTCATCCTCGATCTCTTCTGCGGTCTTATCGTTTTTGAGTTCTTGAAAGTAGTCTGCATACTCTCCAAAGAGCACCGAAGCAAATGGCCTCAGTTGCATGCGATGGAAATGACGTCTATCTTGTTCCGTAAATTGTTCGCCCATCCATTCACGATAATTTTCTTTTGAAAGAGTGCTGAGAATCGCATCGAAAATTTGAGTCCACTCATCTTCTGTAAGCAACTCTGCGCCGAAATGCTCACAGGCCAGCCGTACCATCCGTTGAAAATCATAGGAGTGTTCCCTCCATTTCGCATAATCATCCTGCGTTAGGATTAATTCCCGAATCCAGGGTCTGGTTTGCTCGTCTGGGTGTAAAGCGTACAGATGTTGTCGAAGCCGCTTGAAAACATCCCACTGCTGGTTGCGCAAAACGTCATCCAGGGCTGCAATCAACGCGGGTGATTGCTCATAAACCTTCTCACAGGCATAAGTCAGTATATGGACGAGGGTTTCTCCGGAGTCTAGTGCATCGTGGCAAAAAAGGCTAAACATATAAATAGTGTGTGCTTATATTTGGGAGTCTCTCAAAAGTGCCTCTACATTCCTCTTGGAGGGTCCCATGCCTGGTTACTATAAAAAAGCAAGTGCCTTGCCCATAAGCGTGATCCAACGCGCCATCTTAGAAGAGCTTGTCCAACGCCATACCAGCCAACAGTGCCATGTCAAACGTGCCGGCATCATCCTTTTGAGCAGTGAGGGGAGAAGCATGACGGAGGTGACCGAGCAACTGAGGATCCACCGTGGGACAGTCTCTACTTGGCGCAAGCGGTGGCTTGGTCACCAAGAACACCTCACCTTGATCGAAGTCGAAGCCGACCGACAGGCCTTATCGGAGGCGATTCTGTCCACGCTTTCTGATGCGCCGCGCTCTGGCACGCCTGTGACCTATACGGCACAGATGGTCACAAAGATTGTGGCACTCTCGTGTGAAGACCCCAACGCATGTGGGTATCCGATTAGCCATTGGACGCCTCAAGCGTTGCGAGAAGAAGTCATCGCACGCGACATTGTAAAGGACATTTCCATTCGTAGTGTAGGGCGTTTTTTAAAAGGAGGCCGATCTTAAGCCTCATCGTGTGCGCTATTGGGAGTGTCCCCCCGATATGGATAAAGAAGCCTTTTACCAACAAAGCGAAAAGGTCTGCACCTTATATCAGTCGGCTCCTGCGCTTCACGAACAAGGCGTACATGTCATCAGCACAGATGAAAAAACGGGCATACAGGCCAAAGCGCGTGCCAAGCCAACTTTGCCGATGAAGCCGGGTCGGGTCGAATACCAGGAGTTTGAATACAAAAGGCATGGGACGTGTTGTTTGCTTGGCAATTTTGAAGTCGCCACAGGCAAGCTGATTGCCCCAACCTTATCCAAGACGCGAACAGAAGCAGATTTCAAGACCCATATTGAACAGACCTTTGCACAAGACCCGCAAGGCGAGTGGGTCTTTGTCGTGGATCAACTCAATACCCATAAATCTGAATCCTTAGTCCGATGGGTTGCCCATGTGTGCGACATTCAAGACGAGTTAGGTGAAAAAGGCAAATCCGGGATTCTAAAATCCATGAAAACGCGTGCCAACTTCCTGATAGATGAATCCCATCGTGTGCGCTTTGTTTATACGCCTGTGCATGCTTCCTGGCTCAATCAGATTGAATGCTGGTTTTCCATCCTCGTGCGACGCCTGCTTAAGAGAGGTAGTTTTACATCCATTCAAGACCTTCAGCAACGTATCTTAGATTTCATTGACTTTTTCAACAAGACGATGGCCAAGCCTTTTAAATGGACTTACACCGGCAGACCTCTTAATCTATAAGGAGTAGCACTTCTGCCACGATGCACTAGATAGTCCCGGCTTTGTTTATTGAGTCGCGGACACCATGTTTCGGAAAAATCATAGCTCCCGCCGATTTCAATGTGATCCTGATATTCTCCTAAACGAATCATGCTCGCCGTAGCGTCAGTTAGCATACAGGCGACTTGATAAGGCTCTTTCTCCGCCAGTGGACGAACGCTTTCGTCCAAAATTTCTTGATAGTTATCGTTGAATCGAGGGACTGGTGTGAGCAAGGTCATCATTGATACTATCGGATCATCAGGATTCTCTCTTCTTTGTTTTTGCTTTTCTTGTGTTCGGGGATCAGGAGCAAATTGAACGAGTATATTCGCGAGTTCCAATGCTGCTCCATTTTGGTTTTCAGCTATCCAATGGGCCAGCAGTTCGAGATATTTATAAGGCGAGAATTGGTACTCAAGCTCAGCGTATTCGAGTATTTTGGATTTGAGTTGTGCGGATTGTTCACCGTCAAGTTCTAATGCTATGTCCAGAATATAGTTATAGACTCTTGGATTATCGACTGCCGGAAGTTGCAATAGCAGTTGGATGACATCCTCCGGGGCATCCTTACATACATTCTTAAGATATTGAAGCTCCGGCCAGAAAGGATATTGAACATGATCATCTGACAAATACTTGATATCTGGAGGAGACTCAAAACGGCCACGCTCAGATAACGGTTGAATCCACCGAGGGCTTTTTAGACGGGAGAAGAAATACTGGCGGTCCGTTTCGTTCTTACACAGTGCTAATGTTCTCTTTACCGCTCTTTTTACTGCTTGCTTTACCTTTTTGCTTATTGGCTTCTTTCGAGAGTTGTTGGCTTCTTCCAGAATGCTATCCAAGGTCTTCATCCGGCTATATTCGAGTTCTGCTGCGATATATAGAAACTCCTCAAGAATTCTAAAATTCTCTGCTATTTTGGATAACACTTCATCTGAAAAGTCCTCTTCGCGCAAATGAGCGCATTTTAAAAAAAAGTCCCTTACTCCTTTCCATTGTTTTCTGATGGCATCCTTATCTTTATCGGGAGAACCCAGAAACATATCAAAAAAGAGCTCTCTCGCCTCTTGATTTCTGCCACGTCCCTCTTTGTTTTTCTCGATTAGGTTCGTGATCATCACCCATATATCTTGGGAAATCACATGCCCCTCTCCCATATATTCGTGAGAAATTGGCCCCCGTCTGTGCCGTTTATCTTGCCATTTCCTTTCCAAATCATCTATCAGTTGTTCATACTGAACTCGACCTGAAGGGATACCGACAACCGTTCGAGCCAGTGAATTCATGATATCTCTACCGGTGTGTGATACAAAAGTACCATAGCCTGACGATTTTTCTTTCAATAGACGTACAGCACCTTTGTATGCTCCTGCATACACGGGCAACTGGAGCTTATTCAGCCACTCGAAGACCCGTTGCTGTTTTTCCGTAAACACTTCCATATTGTTTACCGCCCCATACGATACTTAATGTCGTAGTTGATGATGAAATCCAACTCTTGTTCTGAGATGGAAAAATTTTCGATCAACTTGGCATCAATGTCTAAGAATATCTGTAAATTTCTGTCAGATTTCACCTGTGCAATGGAAAACATTTCTTTTACTGCTACAGGTATTCCCTTTTCTCCAGCGTACTTGTTAATCGCCAATATCCGTTGTACATAATCGAAAATATCAAAAGACTCTTCTCGACTCTGAGATAACCCACCCAAGATTAAAAGATCGGCTCTCCGCGTAATTTTGAAAGCCCCTCTGTAATTAAAGTTTCCGACATACCGTCCTGCGTTTTTCTTAAAGACTAACCACCTATTTCGTTCAGCATGGAGTATATTTCCAAGCTTGATAAGAAGTTTGTAGTATTCGGGAGATAAAAAATCTAAATTTACGAGATAGTCACGAACCAACTGGCTGGTGACATCGAATCCGTCGCCTCGAACAAGCCAATACCAAAAAAATAGTTCGCCTGCTGTAGCAGCCAATGCTGCATATATGTCTGCATCACGGGTTAAGCCTAAGTATCCAATTTTAGATGGAGTAACCTCGGCAAGTGAAACAGCTTGGAGACACGGTGGGTCATCACGAAATACAGAAATAAAGTTTCGGGCTGACTGAGAGAAGCCCAACGTATGCTTGCTCCTACCTTCGGGCATAATGGTTCTATACTTCTGAAAATCTGGAAAAAAAGTAGTACATAACGTGGCTTTCTGAAAAATACTTCCGAGTTTAGGTAGCCCTAACAGCTCTACATCCAAATGATCTCCTATTTGAACATATGACAAATTCATCAAAAGATATTCCCGGGAAACAGCCCGCCATCGGTACATAGGAGCAACAAAAATTCCAGGGGACGTGTGGTGGCCAATCCAAATCGTGCAACGCTGGCTGACACCTGCAAATAATGCTGCTGGGATATTGTCATAAGAGGAGAACCAATTTGTACCCCAATTGCACAACTTTCCGCGGATACTCTTAAAGGCTCGGCTAAAGGTAATAGACAAGGGGATGATCATTCCGGATCGTCCTTCACGTATTGTGAGTGCCAGAGACTTCGATAAAACATGGCCATATATATCAGAGAATTTTTCTTCTGAAGAGCCAAAAACTTTATAGGCGATCCGCTTGGTGGAGACATACGGCGGATTTCCGATGATTACATCGAATCCACCTCCACTCATAATCCCGTAAAACTCGACAAACCAGTGGAAGGGCTGATGGCTGTCGCGCCATTGGGTGTACGCTTTTTCGTTATCTATCTTGACGCCATAATCTTCGGCGAGGTATCCGTCTAATTCGTCGCGCAGGTCGTCGAGTCGTTCCTTTAATTCCAATTTCGCGTTGGCGAATTTGTCGGCATCCATGCCGTGGGTGATTTGCATTTCGCGGAACTGGCGAAAGGCGCGGTCGGCGATTTCTGCGCGTTCTTCAATTTGGGGAAGCGACAATTGTTTTATCAAGTCTGTGCTCAGTGCCTCTTGCACTTCTTCAAGCGATGTGAAGCCGACGAGGGTGTTGCCGGCGCGGATGTTGAAGTCGATGTCGGGTAGCGGCTCAATCTGGTCGTAGCTTTCCAGTTGTGCGACGAGTTTCAGGAATAGGCGCAGTTTGCAGATTTCCACGGCTTCGTCCATAATGTCAACGCCGTAGAGATTGTCGATGATGATGGATTTGAGGATGAAGTAGCGTTCGCTGGCGTGCTCAGAGACCTGATCCAGCACATTGCGGAAGTCGCTCAGTTTATTTGGACTGTGCTGGCGTGTTGAACGTTTCAGGTCGTCGAGGAATCCCTCCATGGCCTCCAGGCAGGCCGTGTATATCGGCTCCAGGATGTTGAGCGCGGCGAATAGGAATGCGCCGGAACCACAGGTTGGGTCGAGGATGGAGACTTTGGCAATTGCCTTGTAGAATGCGCGAATCAGTTCCGGACCTTCGCTGCCTTCGATTGCGTTCAGGGCAAATTTTTCGATGTCCAAATTGTAGGTGATGAGGTCGTTGATGGTCGTGATTTCGCCATCGGTGAGTTTGGCGCGGATTTCTTCGTAGCGTTGGCGTCGGGCAATGTGTTCGCGCCATGTCTCGGTTGGCAGGGCATAGTCGGGCGGTGCGGGTTTGTTCCATTCGCCGCGTTTTGATACATCGTTTAGACCGGCGGCTATTTCAGGCGGTAGTTCGCGTTTCTCTGCAAGGTTCTCTTTTTCGTGAATGTCATAAGTGATGCCGTGGCGCACGGCTTCGTAAAAATACCGATCCGGGTCGTCCGATAACAATCGCCATATTCCGCCATTGGGTTTGAATGCAATGGCGCATTCCTTTTTTGCCTGGTCGAATAAGAATGGAATAATGGTGTTGCGACTGATGTACCCGGTGATGTCCTCTTTTGTGTAGTAGGCTCCCATTTGCTTCTGGTTGATGTACTTCTCGAAGATGTAGCCGAGCACATCGGGATTGATTTCGTTGTCGTTGCGAAGCGGGCGGTCGTCGAGGTGCCAATCGTAGGCGTCGAAGAAATCAAAAATTTTCTGGAATGCCTCGTCGGGTATCTGTATTTCTGGATTGTCTCGCTCCAGATCGTGTACGTCGAATAAGCCGCCGTTGAGGTATGGGACTTTGCCGAGTAAGGCCGCCAACTCGGGGTCTCGGTCGGCTTCGGGCTGGCCCAATCCCTCGTGAAATAGCCTCATCAGGAATAGTCGGTAGAAGCTGTGGAAGTTGCCATCGCCTTGCTGCTGGCGCACCCTTTCCAAACGGTCGCGCAGGTAATTGGGGTTGTTGTCGAGAAAGCCGCGTTTTTGGATGAAGTAAATGAACATCATCCGGTTCAACATCAGCGAGGCGTACCATTCGCGGTCTGCAAGATTCTGGATGCCCGTGATGAAGTCCAGAAAAGCAGTATGCTCTTTCTTGAAACGGTCGTAGAATTTTTTTGTGACTTTATCAACATCGAAGGCTGCACGCACCCGGCTCACAACATGGCCAATGGTAAGATCTTCTTCTTCGTCCAGTGCGACGGCTATTTGTTCCAGCTTTTGTATTAAGGCTTCGCCCGACTGATCCTGGTAATAGATAGACTGACGAGATCGGTCCGTTTGTCCTGGTTCGCGTTTTACCCATTGCCAGTACAGCGTGTTGCCATCGTGGGCGGCATAGATGATGATGTGTTCGCGGACGGTCCTGGTGACGGCTCTTTCTATCTTCTGGCGGATAGGATGGTTGGGGAAGGTATCGTCGGAGTCCGCTTTGTATTGGTAGGCGACCATGCCGCGTTTCTGGGCAATGGCTTCGAGAGCGTATGTATTGTCGGTGATTGGGATTTCCAGGTCCGTTCCACCGTGGTCCCAGCCGAGTTCTTCAATGAAAAGCGTCTGGAGATCAAGGTTCTGTAGATGTAGGTTGACTCTTTTTCTGTCGAGATTTATCGGCATTTTATATCCTCATTGTCCAATTAAACCCATTGAGCAGATAATCTGGGGTTCCTGGCGTTCGTCTTCCTGGTGTACGATGCAAAGCTTATCGTCATCTCTGAGCGCGATGACCAGTTGT
Source organism: Candidatus Latescibacterota bacterium (assembly GCA_965262145.1). Taxonomy (GTDB): domain Bacteria; phylum Latescibacterota; class UBA2968; order UBA2968; family UBA2968; genus VXRD01. The sequence continues at coordinate 5,727,275 of OZ253501.1, read as the reverse complement.
GCGAGGGTCTCGTCGGCGATGCTGCTACGCAACTGACGGTTTAGCGTATCTACCGCGGCTTGGCGCAGGGGATAGCGGTAGATGTCATCTACTGCTCGACGTAGTAACTCCGTGTCGAATAGCGTGCCTTTGACGTTTTCGGCATAGTTTTTGAGCCGTTCATAAGTGCGGAACCGGGCACTTGAGGGGCGACCGAGTTGACCGCCGACCTGCACTTCCTCGCGGGCGATGTGTTCTGCGGCTTTGTACACCAATTCGTGGTGGGCGTCGTGGCGCGGTAGGGCGGGCGTTTCGGGTACGCAGGCCGCGGTGCGCAAGATGTCGAACTGGCTCTCGGTTACGCTATTGCCGTCGCGGTCCATCCACGCTAGGGCATCATGTCCCTGTGCTGTACGCATATAGACCAGAGCACCTTCGGGATGCTGCGGTGTTTGTGCGTAGGCGCGTGAAGAATGGACGACGGATGGCATATCTTCGATTTTCTTTTTGAGCGATGGATCAGCCGTTGTCGCGTTTTTCCAGATCTGGTAGGCATAAGAGGAGAGATCGACGTCGGTTTCTTCTTCCCCATCGAGGATGCCCGACTGCTCGTTGTAAAGATCGCGAACAGCGCGTTCGTCTTCGTTCTCAAAAAAGGCTTCGTCGGTTCCAACGACCTCGGCATTTTGATCGAGGCGTGTTCTAACGCGCGCCCGAAGTCGGATGAGACGTTCAACGCCATCCGCAGGGAGAAAGGAATAGCACAGGATGTTGTCCGCTCGCTGTCCGATGCGATCTACGCGCCCGGCGCGTTGAATCAGGCGGATAATTGCCCACGGGAGATCGTAATTTACGACAATGGCGCAGTCCTGAAGATTTTGCCCTTCGCTAAGTACGTCGGTGGAGATCATAACTCGAAGTTCATTGTCGCTCGCAATGCGATCCTCTTTCTCGTTGCTCTTTGGACTAAAACGCCAAGCCTGCAATGTCGGATCGGCTGTGTCTCCGGTTACGGTTGCCATCTGCGATACGCCGCGTGTTTCAAGCTCGCTTCCCAAATAGCGTACTGTGTCGGCGAATTGCGTAAAGACCAGAACCTTGTGGTCCGGGTGCGTATTTATGAGCAAATCTTCCAAAGCGCGGAGTTTTGTATCCTCATCCGTTTGCCATGTCCCGAATTGAACGAGGAGGTCGCGAAGCGTTTCGGCGTCGCTCATCAGGTCTTTGCGAAGGTTTTTAATAAAATGCTGCGAGGCCACCCAGCGAAATCGCCTTCTGTATGCAGAGGCATAGAGCGTATAGACTTCAGCGGCTCGTTGGCGGAAATCTTTTTCGGTTCTCAGCACTTTCGCTTCGCTGACGTTTTCAGTCTCATCGTCGTTCTCTTCCTCGAAGATGTTGCCCGTTGTGCCTTCCACATCTTCATCATAGGAATGCGAATCGAGTAACCCAGCATCCGCTGTCCCAATGGGGATCGGCAGGTCATTCTCAATGGCGTGCAAGAAGATGAAGTTCCGCAAAATGTGCCGTTCAACCGATAACAGGAAGGCGTGACCGCTGCTCTCGAGTCGTTTGAACAAATTGGTTCGGCAGAAGCCCATGAGTCGCTTGCCCGCGCGTGATAAGTCGTCGAGGATTTTTTCCTCGGTTGATGTTGGCGGCGGGTTTGGCGAGGGTGTGACGTAGTTGCCGAGGCCATACCTCGGAAGTTCCAGGCCGTTTATGGCGTCAACCACGTTGTCCGCAAACAGGCGGGAATACTGGTCGCCAATGTCGAATTGGATCGTTTTGGGAACCCGGGTGGGAAAATAGGAACGACTGCCGTCTTCGAACGTCAGGTATTTCTTTTTCGTAGTCTCGTCGGTGGTGGCATAGTTTTCTCGAATAAAGCTACGGGTCCGTCGCACGAGATATAGACGCATGAGTTCCTGCCAGTCTGCCGCGTGCTCGGATTGCTCAAACGCGGCCAGTGACCGCAGAAATGCCTGGTGTTGGCGGATGAATTCTGTCTCGCCGATTTCCCGCAACCGGCGTTCTGGGCGAATCCCCAGGTCTTCGTCCTCGGGTACAAACAGGCGAAGTTGACTGGACAGGTCCAGATACGTCTTGTTGTAGGGCGTCGCGGATAGTAGGATACACTTGCTGTCGTTTTCTCTGATGTATTCCTGGATCGCGCGGTATCGCTTGCCTTCGCGATTTCTCAGATTGTGGCTCTCGTCAATCACTATCAGGCGGTAACGGCGCATGTCGGGTAATGTGTTGATCACGCGGGTGATTGACAATACGCGGGCGTGCATCCGGTACTGATCGCGGTAATCCTCCCACATTGGAACGAGATTTTTCGGGCACAAGATCAGCGTTTCCAGGCCGTGATCGTCCTCAAATACGCGCGCCAGAGCGGTTGCCATGAGCGTCTTGCCCAGCCCGACCACATCGCCGATGATGACACCGCCCCGTCGGTTGAGATGGTGTGCGGCGATCTTCACGGCAGCCGCCTGAAAGTCGAGTAATTTGTTGTCGAAGTCTTTCGGTATGCGAAATTCTGTCAGGCCAGCCCGCGCTTCTTGCGACAAATGGTACGCCATTTTGATGTAGATTTGGTGGGGTGGGATCAGTTCTTCGCGCGCCCAGCTTTCCTCAATAATCTCGCTGAGTTCTTTTGAGATATCGACGCACCAGCGATCATTCCACCTATCTTCGAACCACGTCGCCAGCTTTTGACAGGAATCGTGATCTAATACATCGATGTTGAGTTCGCCTTGATAGGAGAGGCCCGATAGTGTGAGGTTGCTGCTTCCCAGGTATCCAACCGTGGGGCTGATCGGATCTGGTCGGAACAAGAGATAGAGCTTTGCGTGCAGCGGGTGTTTGAGGAAGAGTTTGACGACGAGTTTCTTTGCCTTGATCTGTGCAGCCAGTCGCCGCAAGCCCGCCTCATCCGCATTGGTCGGAGCACCCAGGATCAGTTGTTCTCGAAATTCTTCTGCCAGTCTTTTTTTTAGCCGAAATGCGGTCTGATTATCGAGTCCACCCTGGTCGGCTGCAAAACTGTTGGCAATCCGCAACTCTTCGTGTGGCAACTGTTGCATGCCAACGAGAAGACGGCAACAATGACCGTCTCCACCTGCCCACTTTTCGACGTATTCGTCAATTGAACGCCAGCCCCGAAGATTAAAATAGCCGACACAGAAATCCGCGCGTTCTGAGACTTCCATGGTCTCGGCCAATGCGGAATGAAGATGCTGTTCGATGTTGTCGAAAATTCGGGGCATGTTGTGGTCCTGGGTTTATAAATAATCCTATCCGTCCGTGGTCTTTAATAACCGCCATCAGATTCTATTTAAAAATCTTCTTACTGTCAAGAGTTGGGCATTTGATATTGAAAAGATAAAGTCCTATCTTTCGAGGTGATCCTGTACTATTTGCCGATACAGCGCATATCGGGTTTGCGTTCCCCGATATGTTGGGTTATACTCTGTACGTATGTGGTTGAACAGCATCTTGAATTTCAAGGAGGCCTGACATGGCGGATACACTGATTGCCGAGGTGGGTACAAAAAGGCGCGAAAAAACAGCCGTGATTGATTGCGATGTTCACGTTACTATGAAATCGGGGGATATGTGGTTTCAATATCTGGCGGAGGAATGGCACGATTATCACCGAACCATTGGTGGTCGCGGACGCATCGGGTCGGGGTATCCCCGCGCCGTGCCAAATGCCGCGCGTCACGATGCATGGCCGCCTTCGGGACCGCCGGGATCCGATTTGGAATTTTTGCGCGCGCAATTGCTGGATGAGTGGGATATAGATTACGGTATTTTGACGCCTTTGATCGGCGTGGGTGGGCAGCAAAATTTGCGTTATGCAGAGGCGATGGGACAGGCTGTGAATGATTGGCAAGCCGATGCGTGGCTCGGGCGCGAACCCCGGTTGCGCGGGTCTGTGATTGTGCCTTATGAAAATGGCGAATTGGCTGCGGCAGAAATTGACCGCAGGGGCGATGATCCGAGATTTGTGCAGGTGCTTCTCATTGTGCGGACAATGGAACCCCTGGGCAATCGCAAGTATTGGAAGATGTATGAGGCTGCGGTGAGAAACGGGTTGCCCATTGCGATTCATTTTGGCGGTACTGGCGCAGGTCCAATTACAGGTGCGGGTAAGCCTTCGCATTATATTGAGGATCACGGTGGCATGCCCACGGCATTTCAGGCTCAGGTGACGAGTTTGGTGTATGAAGGCGTGTTTGAAGAGTTTCCAGATTTGAAAGTGGTGTTGATTGAAGGGGGTTTTGCGTGGATGCCCCCATTGATGTGGCGGCTGGATAGTTGTTATGAGAAGTTGAAGGTGGAGTTGCCGTATTTGAAACGGTTGCCATCGGAGTATATCCGCGATCATTTCTGGCTTAGTACGCAGCCTATGGACGAACCCCCACAACGCGAGTACTTTTTTGAGATGATGGATCATATGGATATGAATGATAAGTTGATGTTTGCCACAGACTATCCTCACTGGGATTTTGACGCGCCCGATGTGGCTCTGCCCTCGGGTATGGATAAGGATGTGCGACGCAATATTCTGGCGGAAAATGCACGGGCGTTGTATCAGTTGGCGTGAGTACGGGTTATGGCAAAACACATTATTGGAACTGTTGATGAGATCCCGCCGGGCGAGCGGAAGTTGGTGACGATTGAGGGGCGGGAGATTGGGGTGTTTAATGTACACGGCGAATTTTATGCCCTGAGGAATCGTTGTCCTCATCAGGGGGGCGCGCTGTGCAAGGGGCGGGTGTCGGGTTTTGTGACGGCGAGAGTGCCCGGAGAATACGAGTACACGCGCAAGGGTGAAATTTTGCGGTGTCCATGGCACGGGTGGGAATACGATATTAAGACCGGGCAGTCGTGGGTGGATCCTTCCAGTGTGCGTGTGCGCAGCTATGAGGTGGAGGTCGCACAGATAGAAGGCGAGGGTGAAATGGCGGGACTGGTGAAGGGGCCTTATGTGGCAGAGACTTATGAGGTGACGGTGGATGAGAGGTATCTCGTTGTGGAAATATGAGAGGAGTAATCTTTCCGATGCGCGTGGGCATTATTTCGCTGTTGCACGAGTCGAATACGTTTATCAGCACGCCAACGACTATGGATTCTTTCCGGCGGGATGGGATTTTTACGGGTCGGGCGATGTATGAATATTATGCGGGTGGGCATCACGAGGTCAGTGGATTTTTAGAAGGATTGGAGTCGGCAGGCATAGATGCACTGCCGATTTTTCATGCGGCTACAACGCCTTCTGGGCGCATTATTAGAGAGACTTGTGAAGAATTGATGCGGTTGATGTTTGAGCAGGTGGAGGCTGTGGGTGAAGTGGATGGGTATCTCGTGGCGCCTCATGGGGCAAATTCGGGGGAGGGCGATGAATACCGCGATTTGGATGGGTACTGGTTATCGCGTTTGCGCGAGACGGTTGGGCCAGAAAAGCCGATTATTTGCACCATTGATCCGCATGCCAATTTGTCGCCGCGTATGGTTGCGGCGTGCGATGCAACCATTGCCTATCGCTCGAATCCCCATCTGGATCAGAAGCAACGCGGGTTGGAAGCTGCGGCGTTGATGGTGCGAACGCTCAAGGGGGAAGTGAAACCCACGCAAGCGGGTGCTTTTCCCTCTATTGGGATTAATATCGAGCGTCAGTTGACTTCTGCGCCGCCGTGTTTGCCGATGTATGAATTGGCGGATGAGATGCTGGGAGAACCCGGTGTTTTGTCGAATAGTGTTGTGCTCGGTTTTCCGTATGCCGATGTAGAGGAGATGGGGTCGGCATTTGTGGTGGTGACAGATGGCGATATGGATCGGGCGCAAGTGCTGGCGAATCGACTATCGGATTATTTGTATGTACACCGCGCGGCATTTGTGGGAGAGTATATCGCTGTTCCCGATGCCGTTGATATGGCTGTGGGGCAAAAGGGACCTGTTTGTTTGCTCGATATGGGCGATAATGTGGGTGGGGGGTCTGCTGGCGATGGGACGGAGATTTTGCACGAATTGCACAGGCGGGGGAATACCACGGGTTTTGTGTGTATTTTTGATCCGGAATCGCAGCAGCGCGCGCGAGATGCAGGGGTTGGAAATCGCGTGGTGCTGGATATCGGTGGTAAGACGGATGATTTACACGGTACACTTTTGAAAGCAGAGGTGCGGGTGCGCAGTTTGCACGAGGGTAAGTTTAGAGAATCTGAGGTGCGACACGGCGGGCGAACAGCTTTTGATATGGGTCCCACGGCGATTGTGGAGACCGATACGGGTCTTGCGATTGGTTTGACTTCGCGGCGCGTGGTGCCCGTGAGTCTGGGTTTGATGACGAGTTGCGATCTCGATCCTGCCGCGTTTCAGGTGGTTGTGGCCAAGGGTGTGCATGCCCCAGTTGCGGCATACCAGCCGGTGTGTACGGCTTTGATTCGCGTGGATACACCCGGCGCAACAGCGGCGGATATGCGAGGTTTTGAATACGAGTTTCGCCGCGAGCCGATGTATCCTTTTGAAGAGGTGTGATTTTTGAAAATTTTATTGACTAATGACGACAGTTTGGATTCTCCTCTGTTTTTGTTTGCGGTGGATTATTTTCAGGCGATGGGAGATGTGAAAGCCGTGGTGCCTGCCGAAGAGCAGAGTTGGAAAGGCAAGGCGATGACGCGGTTTGGCACACGTCATGTAGAGTTGTTGGATGGGTTTGCGTGTGAGACGTATGCGTTTTCGGGAACGCCAGCGGATTGCGCGAATTTTGGCATTTATCATTTGTTTGATGGCGGCGAGCCCGATCTGGTGATTTCGGGTATTAATATGGGCAGCAATGCGGGATTGAGCTTCGCGCTTTCTTCGGGTACGATTGGAGCAGGTTTAGAAGCCAATATCGCGGGATTGCCGGCTGTGGCATTGTCACAGGTTTTGCCCAGACAGGTGTTTCGACAGTGGGTTGAGCAGCGCGCTATGCAACCCGATGTGCTGGAACTGCTGTTGAGAAATTGTCGCGCGATGTTGCAGCGGGTATTTGCGTTTTTGAGCGATCAGGCAGATTTTTTGTCTGCACCAGTGACGTGGAATGTGAATATGCCGGCTGAACCATCTGACGACTGGCGAGTTATACCAACGGTGCTTGGGCATACGTTTTACACATCGTGTTTTGAGGCATCAGAAGACGGTTATTATCACAATATCGATCAGCCAGAAGTAGAAGAGCGCGCGGGTACAGATGGTATGGTTTTGCGCGAGGGACATGTGAGTGTCACGCGATTGGATATTCGCACGCTGGGGCAATAACTGGGAGATTAAAATGGGTGATTTTGAGGGCGTAGTACCTGCTATTGCGACGCCAATGGGGCAAGATGGGCGGTTTAACGAAGAGGTGTTTCGCAAAATCGTAGAATTTAATATCGAAGCCGGTGTACACGGTTTTTGGGTCGCGGGAGGGACTGGCGAGAGTGTGTTGTTGGACGATGATGAAAATATGCAGATTGCATCGGCGATTGTGGATCAATCGAATGGGCGTGCAAAAGTTATTATGCATGTGGGTGCGCCAACAACAGATCGCGCAGCGCGGTTGGCCGAGCACGCAGCGCGTGTGGGTGCAGATGCGCTGTGTTGTGTGCCGCCGTTTTTTTATCGGCGCGATGACGACGATATTGCCGAGCATTATCGGATTGTGGCAGGTGCTGCTGATCTGCCGTTGTTTGTGTACAATTTGCCGGGGGCAACAGGGGTGGAGATTACGCCGGGAATGATGGCAAAAATTCAAGACCGCGTGCCGCAACTGAAGGGTTTAAAGCATTCGGCGTTGACATTTTCAAATGTACGGGCGTTTGCCAAGATGGGATTGTCGTGTTTTATTGGCAATCATCGGTTGATGTTGCCGGCGATGACAATTGGCGCGTGTGGGTGTGTGGATGGTCCGCTGAATATTTTTCCCGAGTTGTGGGTGGCGATTTGGGAAGCGTATCGGGCAGGTGACTTGAAGGCGGCAGAAGCAGCACAAGATAGAGCGTCGGGTGCTTATGAGGCGTTGAGTGCTGGCGGTGGCTTTCATTCGGTGATCAAGGTGGCGTTGGGTGCGCGATTGGGGATCGACTGTGGAGATCCGAGGCCGCCGGGGCGACCGGCGAGCGATGCACAACGCGCACAGATTGTGGAAACTGTTAAGGGGTTGGTTTAGCGCGCAGGTAAATCCAAAATCAGAGATAAATCAAATGGCCGATCAGACGGTTTTGCTGGTGGAAGACGATAGGGAATTGGCGGAGTTGACGCGAGATTTTTTGCAAAGTGAAGGGTTTGAGGTCTGGCACGAGGCCGAGGGCAAGGCTGCTCGAGATCGCATTTTGGCTTCTCCACCCGATCTGGTCATTTTAGATATTATGTTGCCGGGTATGAACGGATATACCGTATGCCGGAATGTGCGTTCAGCATACGATGGTCCTATTTTATTTTTGACGGCTCGAGATGAAGAATTAGATGAAATTTTGGGTCTGGAGATGGGCGGTGATGATTATATGACCAAACCCGTGCGGCCCCAATTGCTTTTGGCAAGGGTGCGCGCATTGCTGCGCAGGGCTGTTAGTCCGAAGAAATCTATGCCTTTAAATCGGGTGAGGGTGGACGAGCTATTGGTAGATGCAAATCGCCGGGAAGTCAAGATAGGAGCGCGCGTTGTTGATGTTACGACTTATGAATTCGATTTGCTCTATTATCTGGCCTATCGAGCGGGTGAAGTGGTGAGTCGGCAGGATATTTATCAGGCGCTGTTTAACTATGATTACGATGGACTGGATCGCAGCGTGGATGTGTACATCTCTCGTCTCCGCCAAAAACTCAGCGGAGATAATCCAACATCTATTTCGATCATAACCGTGCGGGGTGTGGGTTATCTTCTGTCAGGGCCAGCGCAGAGTGAAGTGAGTGACCGATGAGAAAACAGTTTATCCGTATTTATGCGGGAATTGTCGTAGTTTTGCTTTTGAGTGCGTTTGGGCTTTTGGCAATGTCAAAGCAGTGGGTAGCCTCTGTTCGGCAGGCCGATTTTGAGGACAAAACTCAGGCGCTCGTCGCAATGGTGCGCGAGGAAATCGAGGCTGTGGATTTGGATCCGGTGGCGCAGTTGCTGGTGCTCAATATGTTTAGTTTGACGCACCGCATGCCCATTACACTGGAGTCTTTGTTTGTCTTGCCGCTTTCTTCGGCTGAGAAAGACCGTTTGAAAGCTGGAGAGGTTGTGACTATTTCCGTAGAGGAAAGATTGCAGACATACCAGATGGTACCCAATGGCGATGTTATTGTGTTGGGGCCATACCTTCTCGCCGAGATGATTCGGTGGCAGGATAATTTGATTGATGCTGGAGATGCTCAGGGAGATGGCGGCAATTTCTTTTCTGATATTGACCGGCGTGTGTTTAGTGAGATTGATATTTTCTTTTTTGGCATTTTGGTCGCGATTTTGTTGGGTATAGGTGGGGCAATTTATTTTTTGATTCGACCTTTTGAACGTCGAATTTACGCATTGTCGGATTCGGCTGAGCGCTTTGGGATGGGTGATTTGAGTAGTCGGTCTCCGGTTGTGACAGGCCATGCCGTGGCGGATTTGGCACGCAGTTTCAATGGCATGGCCGATCGTATTGAGGGGTTAGTAGATGGACAGCGGGAGCTTTTAAGAGCAGTGTCACACGAACTGAGAACGCCTCTGGCACGTATTTTTTTTCTTCTCAATCAATTAAAAAATAATGGTGTCTCAGAGGATCGGCATACGGATATTCAGCGGATTGAACGCTCGATGTATGAACTCAATGATCTGGTTGAAGAATTGATGAATTTTGCGCGATTAGACCGGGATATTTCACATCGCACGGAAATAGATGTGTGTGCACAAATGCGAGAACTGCCCGAAATGGTCGCAGAATTGCGCCGGGATATTTCTGTGCATATTGACAGTGAACATCTGATGGTCTGGGCAAATACGACGCATTTCAAACGCGCGCTTACCAATTTGGTTACCAATGCCGTGCGGCATGCCGAGCGCGATATCTGGATCACGGGAAAAAAAGTGGATGAAATGGCTCATATCATTGTGGAGGATGACGGCTGTGGTATTCCCAAACATTTGAGAGAAAAAATTTTTGAGCCTTTTTATCGCGTAGATGAAAATTCAAATGGTGGCGGTACGGGTCTGGGGTTGGCGATTGTGAAGCGCATTGTGATGCAAAACGAAGGGCAGGTGCAGGTGGAGAACAGGGCACAGGGAGGGGCGAGGTTTATATTGATAATTCCGCTTGGGAAAAAAATAAAGATGGGTCGGGCAGAACATGTGTCGGGATGAGCGATTTATAGTTTTTACCCTTGTGGTATTTGCAGGAAATGACAGATATGAAACGGTGTTTAATCGCTATACTTTTGATGATTGCAACCCTGTGGTGCGGTTCGGTTGCTAAGACACAGGAAAAGCAAGAGGAATCGCCGCTGGCTTTTGTTGATGAAAATGGCGACGGTATTGATGATCGCGTGACCTTCCGCCATCGTCTAAGTCTGCGATCTCGGGGAAGTGCGCTGTTGTGGGTGCTTGCGGCACCATTGACAAAAGCGCAGCGAATAGCTCTGCAGGTCAGGATCAATGAATTACTCGCGGGAGGGGCAGAACCCCGTGAGATTAGAAGGGCTATTTTTGCAGAACTCGAGGGTTTTGGCGTAGATTTAACAGAAACATTTTTGACGCGATTGAATGCGGTGTTAACAGAAGATCAGATGTCTGCACTTCGCAAAAAGGCCGAGGCTCTAAAGGCGAATGGCGCGACCTATAACAGGATTTACAGAGAGATACGCGACGAGTTGGCTGTTATGGGAATTAATTGGGAAAGGCAGAGACCCGATTACTATAATTCTCTGTTGACAGAAGGCCAGATGTCTGTGCTCCAAAAAAAAATCGACAAACTGGTTGCCGATGGTGCATCTCGTGTTGAAATTCAGAAAGCCATTAACGCAGAATTGGAAGAGATAATGCGGCGCAATAGACGTAGAAGTCGCACTTCGGGTGACCGCGGTGGCTCTCCGTCGAGATTATCTGAGGAAAAAAAAGAAAAAAGCGGAAAGAAGGGGCAGTGAATCAATCCGAGAGGGGAAAAAGCGTTTCAAATACTTTGTCCGTTCGATTTCGCCAGCTTATCCAACCAGCACCGTCGTTTACTTCGCCTCCGGCAAAGGTATAACCTCTCTTTTTTAGTAGTTGTGCAAACGATGCGGTGCTCTTGCCCAAATCATTTCCCTCCATTGGGCTTCGCAGGTCGTACTTTCCCCAGTCCAGATAAATATTTATGGGCATTTGTTTTGATGCCTGAAAGATCAGGTCTGCATCTTTGGCTTCTGCTGTCTGATCCCAGGATAGGGATTGTATAGCCATCTTGCCAAATATGTCGGGGTGTGTAAAAGTTGCGTAAAATGCCATAAATCCGCCGTAAATTGTCCCTATATTTGCCCGGCTTTCGCGGTTTTTGATCGTGCGATATGTTTGATCGATGTAGGGCACGATCTCTCCTGTAAAAATCCGATTGTACGCATCGCGGTTTGTCCCTACGTACTCTGAGTATCCACCCTTGAAGAGAGATGGTACAAAAACCACGATTACGGGACGCACGCGCTTGCCAACGATGTTGTCCAGCGAAATATCCATTTTTCCCAGCGGCCACTGCTGGCGCGCAGCGTGAACATATACAACGGGGTATTGTTCATTGCTTTTATCGTAATCCGCTGGGAGATAGATTTCCAATTTGCGATGCTTTTCAATTGCCGCACTTTCAAAACCTATGGTGTCAATTTTGCCGTGAACACCATCTCGCCGCGCTTTGAGATGGTCGGGAGTTTGCCAGCGCGGCATGCCGAAATAGGAAGCGCGACCAAAGAAGAGGGATCGGATCTGTCGCGGGTTGAGCGGGTCGGGGATGGATCGCTGTAAGTCCAGCGTGTAGCGGTAGGTGATGCGGGCGTCGGGTTCGAGTTGTGCGGTGGAATAAAAAAAATCTGTTCCGTCAATTCGGTGCATGGGGTGGTCATATCGCCGCCCCACGTGATCGCCGGTTATGGTCGCGTCTTCCGCTTTGCCGCGATATACAAAATGTACGAGATTCTCGCCTTCGAGGATTGGAAAGGTCTTCTGTTTTGCCATGAACTGATCGATCTGCGTTTTTTTGTCTGCGGATTGTTTTACTTCTTCGACAAATTGTGCAAAGCGCGAGTTTGGTGCGATGTTATCTGCGTCTGATTCTGCTACTTGCGTTTCTGGTACGACCTCGATACAGGCGATTTCTGACATGCTACGCGCATAAAACCTGCTATTGGCCAGGCTGGCATGTGTCCAGGCAATGTCGTTGAAGAGTTTCAAACGGGCTGTTTCGCGGTATCCCTCACCCGAAGCCTGTGCGACTGCGAGGTTGCCTTCTTTTGTCATGATTACGAGATGGTTATCTATGATGATGGGCAGGCCATCTCCAGGCTCGCGCGATCGCCATAAGCGTTCACCGGTGTTTGCATCAATGCAGGTGAGAATGCGACCGTTATAACCGAATAGAAGTCCTGCGTTAAAAACCGCATAGCTGTACGTCCCCCGAATGTGGCGCGTCCGCCAGATTTCCTCTGCGGCAAAGGTTTCGCTATCGGCTCTTAAGCCGATTAGCATGCCGCCGTTTTTCACAAAATATCGCCCTTCGCCAATCTCGACGGGATGCCCGCTGGTATTTCCCGCGCCGGTCTGCCCGCGGTGTGCAAATTGCCACAGGATTTCACCTGTTTTGGGAGATAGGCCCGCGAGATATTTATTGCCGAAGAAGACGAGTTGTTTGCGGTTGTCAAAGGCGAATAGGCCAGGCGATTGGTAGTTGACCGAGTCGCTAAATGCCGACCAGATCAAATCGCCAGATGCGGGATTATAAGCCGAAACGGCATGGGTTCCCCCTGTTTGAACAATCAGGCGATTGTCGTGTAAAATTGGGGATGACGTAAAGCCCCAAAATGGTACGGTGGCCCGATGTTTTGCAACGAGGTCAATCGCCCAGAGTTTTTCTCCTGTATTCGCGTTGAGCGCGAATAGCGTTCCCCGAGGGCCTAATGCGATGACTTTGTCCTGTGTCAATATCGGCGTTGATAGGGGACCACTCTGCGAGCCGTAGTGACCCAGATATGCGGTGCCGATTTTGTATTTCCATCGCTGTGATCCATCTTCGGTATTGAGGCCGATTACATAGTCAAAGGTCTCGTCGGAATACATGGTTACAGCGAGGTTCCCGCGAACCGAGATGGGTGAGTAGCCGGGGCCGAGCGGCTTTTTCCAGACGATTTTCAGCGCGTAGGGTTGGTCAGAAGGAAAGACGCCTGCATCGTTGATTCTGAAGTCTCTATTGGGTCCGCCCCAGTTCGGCCAGTCCGTTTTCGCGTCTGCTGGTTGGAAGAAGAACAATATCAGAAGAAGTATCTTCGCGGGACTGTTCATTGCTTTTTTCATTTTTATTTTTGTCGCCAGATTTCCCAGACGAGGTGCGATAATTCGGGTACGATAAGTTTTTCCATGGCCAGTTGCACGGCGCCAGATGATCCCGGCATGCAGAAGATCATGGTGTCTTTGTACACGCCTGCTACGGCGCGCGAGAGCATGGCGCCCGAGCCGATGTCTTCCCAGGAGAGAAAGCGAAATACTTCGCCAAATCCGTCGAGGCGTTTATCAAGCAGGCTTGTGACGGCTTCATAGGTGGTGTCGCGTGCGGCTATGCCAGTGCCGCCATTGGTGAGGATGACGTGGCATTCGCCTTTTTCGGCGATTTGTTTGATGAGCTTGCGAATTTGGTCGGATTCGTCTTTGACTACGCGGTAAAAGGCGATGCTGTGACCAGCGGCTTCGACCAGTTCTTTTATGATTTTGCCGCTTTTGTCATCGGCTTCGGTGCGCGTGTCGCTGATGGTGAGTACAGCGCAGGTGACGGGGTCCTTGGCCTGCGCTATGTGATCTGTGTAAGGCATGGGGAACTCCAGGGTGAAAAACGAAACAAAGGGTTATGATAGACCCATGGCGCGGAGGTTGTCGTAGCTGATTTTGAGGCTGTCAAAGGGGTCGCGGTCGTAGCAGCGGTCTTGTTCGACGATGTACCAGCGCGTGCCGGATTCGCGCCCGGCTTCAAAGATGGCGGGCCAGTTGAGGTTGCCTTCGCCGACTTCCGCAAAGCGCGTTTCGCGGCCTTCAATGGCCATGTCTTTGACGTGGATGAGGTCTATGCGGGTGTTGGCTTTGCGGATCCATTCTGCGGGGTCGCCCCCTCCTGCCTGGACCCAATATACGTCGATTTCGAGTTGTACTGCTTTGGGGTCTGTTTCTTGCAGGATGATTTCAAGGGCAGTGCGGTTGCCGAATTTTTGAAATTCAAAGTTGTGGTTGTGATACGCAAAGGTCAGGCCCGCGTCGGCGAGTTTGAGACCGACTTCGGTAGCGTCTTTGGCAAAGCGGATATAACCCGCTTCGCCGTCTTCCCGATAGGATGGGGGAAGGCTGCCAATGGCGGGATATTTGCAGTTCCAGAGGTGGTGTTCGTCTATCACGGCTTGTGTATCGTCGCGCATGCGGTCAAAGCCGGTATGTGTGGCGCAGATTTCAATGCTGTTGTCATCGGCTATTTGTTTGAGTTCTGCGGGTTCAATGGGACCAAAGCCGGAGACTTGCATGGCGTCGTAACCCATGGCTTTTACTTTTTTGACGGATTCGACTATGTCTGAGCGGGTTTTGGTAAAGTCGCGCACGGTGTACATTTGCGCGGCGATCATGGTTTGTGGCATTTTGGGCTCCTTGGATGGAAGTGTGAGGTATGAGGTGTGAAACATAATATAGATGGGGCATGGATGCCAGAATTTTGTGTATGGGATTTTTCTGGATTGTTGTGGGGTGAACGTTTATTTTAAGATTGTTACCGTATGACGATCTGTTTATCACTGGCTGGGGAGAGATTATGTCGAACATGAAGGCGTTGGCAGAGAAGCAAGGGGAGCGCAATGATGCGCTGTTGAAAAATACGCATTTTCTGGGGGATGAGATCGCGTCCGATGTTTTGGGGCTGCATATTGATATTGCGACGACCGGGGCGCTTGGCGAGGCGGAAGACCGGGCGTTGATGGCGTTGCAGATTGAGGGCGCGCGCACGGCGATTCGGTCTCTGGCGTCGTTGGCCGAGATTGGAGAGTTGGACCATTTGGGCGGGGGATTGGAATTGATCCCGGGGTTGTTGATGACGCTGTCTGTGGCGGATTATGACACGCGTACTTATACGATTGAGCACGCGCATACGAGTATTGGGTATTATTCGGCGCTGGCGGCGTTTGGGTTTGTGGAGGCAGAGGGCGTTGTCGAGAAGTTTCGGCGCGGGTTGGATTTTCCCGGGCATGTGGCATGGTTGCCGGGGGGGACACAGCTCAATGGTGGGCGTTTGGGGGTGATGATTCCGGTGGCTGTAGGGCTGGCGTTGGGTAAAAAGGCATTGTGTGACGATGCGTGGGTGATTGCCCATTGCGGGGATGCGGGGTGGATTTCGGGTCAGGGTCTCAATGGTTTTAATGGTGCGAGTGTACACGGTGCGCCGATTACTTATGTGATGCACCGCAATGGCATTCAGTTGTCGGATAGTACGGCAAATATTATGGATGTGGATCCGAGAAGTGTTATTTCTTCGATGGGTGTAGAGGTGCTGGAGGTTGCGTCGCTCCACGATAATGTCGCGCTTTATAAGGCTTACCGAGAGGGGTATGGTCTCGCGCAGCAGGGCGTGCCGAGTCTGATTTATCCCACGGGTTTTTCCGGGGAGGATGTGACGCTGAAGACTTTTGGCGAGCGCTATGGGGTGACAGAGGCGGTGGATGCGTTTGCCTCGCAACACGATGTGCCGATGGATAAGCAGGTGTGGGTTCCTGGGTCGCTGATGAGTTTCCGCGATACAGAGCCGATGCTGGAGTGTTTGTTTTTGGTGAATGATCTGCCTGGTGGCAAGAATCACCACGATGGGAGTATGCAGGGGCGCGTTGAGGCGGATGTGCTCGCTGGGGCGATGTTTGAGACGACGGCTGAACAGGCAGAGGCGCTTGCAACGCTCCGGCAGAATGGGTCGCGTACGGTTATTACGAGGGCGCGGCCAGCACCCGGTAGTGCGAATTTGGAGATTCCGGCGGGGAAAGCAGCGGCGGCTGAGTTGCCGACTGAGAAGGCGAGTCCGCGCGATGGTGCAGAGGCGGCTTATGCACTGGTGGCAGAAGCGCATCCGGATCGCGTGTTTGTGGTGAGTTGCGACTTGGATCCTTCGACAAAATTGGCGGCCGCTCGGGCTCATTTGTCAGATGATCACCAGTTTGAGATGAGTATTGAAGAGCAAGCCGCAACGCTTATTGCCAATGGTTTGGCGATGAGTTCGCACGAGCCGCAACTCAATGTGGTATCGACTTTTGCCGCGTTTTTTGAGGGGATTGCGCGCGAGGGGTTTGATATGTGGCAGTATCAGCGCAATTTGAATGGGGTGAATGAGGGTATTAATGTGGTGTTTCATCTCTCCCATGTGGGTGCGTGTACGGGGCGCGATCACTTTTCGGGCTGGGGGCTTGACTGGATCAATGTGGGGCTGACGTATTTGCCCTATTTGCACCGGTTTTACGCACCGGCAGATGCGCGTGTGGCGTTTTTGGCGGTGAAGGATATGGCGGCGCATTACGGCGGGCATATTATTGGGGTGCCGCGCGATTCGGGTTTGCCTGTTCTGCAAAAGCAGGATGGGTCGGGGTCTCTGTGGAATCCTGGGGAGGAGTGGGAGCCGATTGCGGCCTATCGCAAATACGATGGGGCAAGGCAGGCGATTTTGGCTTTTGGCGCACCGGCTTTTTTGGGTGCAGAGGCTGCCGAGATTTTGCTCTCGCGCGGTAATCCGACAGATGTATATGTGGTCAATGGGCTGCCGTTGCCCGATGGGGCGTTGAATGATGTGCTGGAGAATTACGAGGGTGTGGTGACGATTGAAGATGGAAAGATTGGGACCATAGAGACGGGTTTGCGCGGGTTTGCGGGTCTGGTGGGTTCGTCGTGCAGCATTGCCCACGCGCATGTGGGGATTACAGATCCGAGGATTGCACCGTCGGAAGGCCTCGAAGCGACCTGGGCACATTTTGGGATTACGGCTGAGGCACTTGTTGAGGCGGTGGAGTCGTTGTCGTAGATATAGGAAGAACTGATGCGTAAACAGATTCTGTTCATTCTGTCAACACTCGCGTTTTTGATGTACCCGCTGTCTCTTTCGGCACAGAATAGTACGGCGGGCGATCAAGCCCTTACCCCGGACTTTGATGGGGATGGTCAGGTTGGATTGTTGGACTTTTTGGCGTTTGCAGGTCAATTTGGGTCACGTCAGGGGGATGAGCGTTATGATGCCAGATACGACCTGGATGGCGATGGCGAAATTGGATTTTCCGATTTTCTGATTTTTAGCAGTAGCTTTGGCAAAAGCGGCGACGAGGTGGCGCTTGTTGTCATTCCGGATGTAAATCTGCGCGCTGTTATTGAGGATATTCTCGGTAAGGCGAGCGGTGCGCCGATCACGAGGGTTGAGATGGCGCGCGTGATGCGCATTGAGGCAAGGAATGCGAACATCGGGGATTTGACCGGGTTTGAGTTTGCCCCCCGTTTGACATTCCTGGATTTTGGTGATGAGATAGTGGAAGGGCAATCTGTCAACAGCAACAACATCTCGGATCTTACGCCCCTATCGGGCTTGACCAACCTGACGTATCTGTATCTTACCGACAACGACATCACGGATATCACGCCCCTATCGGGTTTGACCAGTCTGGAATGGCTGGATCTTGACCGCAACAGGCTCACGGACCTCACGCCCCTATCGGGTTTGACCAGTCTGACATGGCTGAATCTTTCCGGCAACAACATCACGGTTATCGCGCCCCTATCGGGTTTGACCAATCTAAGGTCGCTGCATCTTTTCAGCAACAACATCACAGATCTCACGCCCTTATCGGGTTTGACCAACCTGACGTATCTGCATCTTTCCTACAACAACATCACGGATATCACGCCCCTATCGGGTTTGACCAACCTGACATTGCTGTATCTTACCGGCAACAGGCTCACGGACCTCACGCCCCTATCGGGTTTGGCCAACCTGACAACATTGTCTCTTTCCTTCAACAGCATCTCGGACGTCACGCCCCTATCGGGTTTGGCCAACCTGACCAATCTGTCTCTTGACCGCAACAGGCTCACGGACCTCACGCCCCTATCGGGCTTGACCCGTCTGGATAGGCTGTATCTTTATACCAACAGCGTCTCGGACATTTCGCCTCTTGTGGCAAATACGGGATTGGGCGGTGAAGATGTGGTTGATGTACGGAATAATCCGTTGAGTGCCATATCATACAAAACGCATGTTTTCTCCCTTCAGGACAGAGGGGTTTTTGTGTTCTTTGGCGCGTTAAAGCCCGCGGTGGAGGAGAAAGAGCCAAACATGATTCGTGAGGGATGGGAGGCTGGCGATTATATTTTTCGCAGGCAGATGGAGGAGGGGAAGGGCGTGGTCAGCCGAAAATGAGTGTCTTGATGAAGAATTGCTGTAATAAAAAGAGCGAGTCAAAAGGACTCGCTCTTTTTATATTGATAAATCGACGCGATTTACACCTGTTGCTGTACTTCAATTATAGACGCTTGAGTAACTGGTCATAGTCCGCATGCGATCCTATCCAAAACCAGGAAATATGATCTTCTTCTCGCAAACCCAACGCCCGATGGCCCATTCCAATGCGAACAGCAAAGATCGGCTGACGCGGACTGACACGCTTGAATTGGAGACTGGAGTGATAGGGATCGGAGCACCAAAGTCTGTAAGCCTGGGTAGCTTGCCTTTGTGCCTGAGGGGGAAGCCGGTTGAGCCGCCTTTGAAACGCTCTCGTAATACTGGACGTCATTGCTGAGACTGATCAACAGAAAAAACGTCATTAAGTGGTACCGTATCACCCGCAGCAATTTCCCTTCTTGCTGATTCAGCCAAACGATCCCACTCCTCATCAGTTGTGGCCTCAAAACGCTCTGTCCAGGCCTGCTCATCTTTCAGGTCGATTAGAATACGTGCGGCAATGGCATCCCGCTGGTCTGCTGGCAGTTTCTGGATCTCTGCGACTACCTGTTCAAGTAAATCAGCCATTTCTGTGCTCCCTATACGAATGCTCTGCTGGCTTCAAATATAACTCCAAATGACAATATTAACCAGATAGATTTCTTGCTTTAGGTAGCTCAACCAAAAGACACACCATAATCGACGCGATTATCCTGCCAATGCGCGCATGGTTTCGACGCATCGGGTCAGGGCGGGTACGGGGTTTTCGACGTCGGCTTCGTATTCGATGACGGCCATGCCATCAAAGCCGCCTTACGGTCTGTTGACACCCTTTTGAATTTGGGCTATATTGCTATCAGACGCGCAGAAACACTGACTGAATCCGAACATGCCGAATTGCTTCACCTTACAAATCAGGTTGAAAAATATTATACCGAACGGCTGAAATATCTTACTGAACTTGCGTGTATTCGAAAACTTTCTCTGACAGAACTTTTGGATGAACTCGGATTGAACCAGCCTATACATAAGCTGTGAACGCGAGACTGAAACAAGCTGTTATTTATCTTGCATAGTTACATTGGAGCCTAAGCGATATGGACAATAGAAATTATCGAGGCAGGATTGCGGTTGATCCCCAAATTCATTTTGGTAAGCCTTGTGTTGCAGGAACGCGGATTCCCGTAGTTGATGTTCTCGAATTGGTGCGTGAGGGAATCTCGTTTAAGACGATTATCTCTGATTATTTTCCCGACCTTCAAGAAGATGATATTCGCGCTTGCATCCATTATGCGATTGATGTGGTGCAGGTCGAAGATATTCATATTTCACAGGCGCGATGAGGTTATTTCTCGATCACGATGTCTATGCGATTACAGCGCAATTTCTCAAAGACCTTGGGCATGATGTTGTGACTGCGGGTGAATCGGGACATGCACAAACTGACGATAGTGAGTTGTTGCGTATTGCGCGTAATGATGACAGGCTTCTTGTAACCCGAGATCGAGATTTTGGTCGTCTTGTGTTTGTTTACCGTTCAGGCTCAGGTGTCATATATCTGCGGCTTAATCCCACAAATCTATCTGCGGTTCACAAGGAACTGAAACGCGTTTTAGAAACTTACTCTGAATCAGAACTCAAAGAAGCATTTGTCGTTGTCGAGACGGGACGACATCGTTTTCGCAATGTTACTGGACTTGAGGATTGAGAAAGAGGAAGCAGACGATTATATTTATCGCAAGAGGATGGAGGAGAGGAAGGGCGTGGTCAGCCGAAAATCGAAATGAGTATCTGTTTTGATTAAAGAATTGCTGTAATAAAAAGAGCGAGTCCAAGAAGACTCGCTCTTTTTATTCATAAACCGACGCGATTATCCAGCCAATGCGCGCATGGTTTCGACACATCGGGTCAGGGCGGGTACGGGGTTTTCGACGTCGGCTTCGTATTCGATGACGGCCATGCCATCAAAGCCGCCTTTTTCGAGGCCGGCGACAAAGGCCGGGAGGTCGAGTGTGCCTTCGCCGACGACGGTGTCGTGCCATTGGCCGTTGGGGTCAAAGACAAAGTCTTTGTAGTGGATGCCGTAGATTTGCCCGGCGAAGTCTTCTGTCCATTTGACGGGATTGCCCTGGCGGGGACCGATTTGCAAGGCCCAGGCTGTGTCGATGCACAGGCCAACTTCGGGCGCGCCGAGGCCGATGAGGTGTTTGAGTACGCCGGGTTGTCCGCCAAAGTGATATCCGCCGTGGCAGTGAATGCCCACGCGTATGCCGTATTCCCGACACCATGCGCGTACCTGTGTGATGGCTTTGGGATAGGATTCGAGTTGGAAATGGCAGGAGATGTGTTTGGCGCCGGCAATGGCGGCGCATTCAAAGAAGGATTTTTCAGCGGGGTTGCCCGTGAAGGTTTGTACGCCGATGGAGATGACGGATACACCCGCGTCGTTGTAGATTTTGACGATGTCTTTCCATGCGTCGGGGTTTTGGAAGTCGGCGTGGACTCCACAGACTTCGATTTTGTCGAGGCCGATGTCTTTTACTTTTTGGGCGACGTCGGCATTGTCTTTGAAGTAGCGAAAGCAAAAACTTTGGACTCCGTAATCCAGTGCTGCACTCATGCAAAACTCCTTTGTTGAGTGGTTATTCCTAATTGAGAAACGAATTAACCTTACGAACTAATCAGCCCCATCAAGAAAGCCGTCATCGCGGCAGAGTTTTAGCCGCGATCCAGTGGTTTTGCGTTTTTATCCGTAGTTGCTTTTGTTCATCATTTAACCTGCTTTTTCCAATTTTCTGAATACGTCGGCGAAGATGGCGTTGCGGTTGAGTTGTGTGGCAACGCGTATAAAATGCCGACCGGGGTCATGGCTCCAGGTTATTTGATCGGTGAGTATGGGGCTGTGTACCAGTTGGGTTGTGACCCAGTTTGGGTTGACGAGGTAAGCGGTTGCCGAGAGATCCCAGATTTCTTTTGCCCATGCATAGTGATCTTCATGATAGCCGCGGACGGTCTCGGTGAGGAAGTCGCCTATGGTGCTTTTGCCCGCCACATGGGTTTCGAGTTCGGGCAATGTGGTGAGGAGGTGAGAGGCGACATTGCGGCAGGGGATCTGGACGAGGGGTACGCCGCTGTCGAAGATGATGCGCGCGGCGAGGATGTCTTGTCGCAGATTAAATTCGAGGGTGTTGGCCCAGTTGTGTTCGTGTCCGCCGAGCCAGACGACGACGATGCGTTTGATGATTTCGGGTTCGAGGAGGATGGCGGATGCTACGTTGGTAATGGCGCCGATGGCGGCGACATAGAGCGGGTTATCAGATGCCATGGCTTTGTCGATGAGGTCGCGCACGGCGTCGTTGTCTTGCGGTGTGTCTGGTCCTGTGAGATAGTTTGTGGAGCCGCGAAATACGAGGTTGTTGTTGGGGATGTTGAGGCGGTTGAGGAGGCGGATGATTTCTTCATAGCTTCGTTCCATGCCATCGCCCGGTCCGCTGGATCGCTGGTTGTGAAAGGGCGCGGCATAGATGGCTTCAACCGCGATTTTCTCGGGCGATAAGAGCGCGTGTGCAACGGCAAATTGATCATCGACTTCGTTATAAGTATCCGTGTCGAGCACCACGCGCACTTTACCAGAGGGCGGTGCTAATCTGTCGAGGCGTTGGGTGTGTGTGAGGGTGGGGAAGTTCATAGATATTTTATTTTTTAGTGGTTCAGCTAAGGGGCTCCCCGCTCGCGTCTTGTCCAGCGGTTTCTTTCAAGGCGCGCAGATCCACAACTTGCTGATCTTCCGATCGCTTTTTGGTTTGGAAATAGGCAACAAGTGCCTCGATATCATACCCATGTTCCTGTGCGATGCTGTCTTTGATCTGCCAGAGTTCCACAATGATTTCGTCAGACATCTTCGAATACTCCCATAAGTTCTTGCGTTACGCAAGCACGGTGACTCCCTCGACATATTCTTCGAAAAGTGCGATGTCTTCTTTCATCATGTCGGGATTGTCTTTGAGGAAGAAGCCGACGAGGGCCACGTCGTCTTCGCGCATGGCTTTGCCCATGGTTTCAAAGGCTTCGAGGATGGGTTTGTTGCCGCCTGCAAAGACTTTGTAATGTACGACAGGACAGGGGATGGTGGCGATTACGCCGAGCATTTTGGCGCGGTCTTCTTCTTCCCACTTTTCGCCTTCGTCACTGTGGTGCGCGCTGCGAGAGCGGTCCGTGCTGCGTTCTCTGGTCTGGTGCGAAAACCCACTGAACGGGTTGCCGCCAATACAAAGGCCCGAGACGCTGACGCCGCCTATGTTTGCGTATCGCATGTTTTGCTCCTCTATGGACGCATAAAGCCCGAGAAAAAGTCGTTGCCTTTGTCGTCAACGACGATGAATGCGGGAAAGTTTTCGACTTCGATGCGCCATATTGCTTCCATGCCGAGTTCGGGATATTCCTGGCATTCGACTTTGCGAATGGCGTCTTTGGCGAGGCGGGCGGCGGGTCCGCCGATGGAGCCGAGGTAAAATCCGCCGTGTTTTTTGCACGCTTCTGTCACTTGCCGCGAGCGATTGCCTTTGGCCAGCATGACCATGCTGCCGCCTTCTGATTGGAATGAATCGACGTAGCTATCCATACGCCCCGCAGTTGTGGGACCAAAGGAACCAGAGGCGTATCCCGCGGGTGTTTTGGCCGGGCCTGCGTAATAGACGCACAGTTCTTTGAAATACTGCGGAAGCCCTTCGCCGCTGTCTATGCGTTCCTGGAGTTTGGCGTGGGCAATATCGCGTGCGACGATCATGGGTCCGGAAAGGGATAAGCGCGTGCTGACTGGATATTTGCTGAGGGTTTCGCGCACTTTGTTCATGGGCTGGTTGAGGTCGATTTGTACGACCTCGCCGCCGAGGGCTTCTTCTTCAACTTCGGGCAGGTACTTTGCCGGGTCGCTTTCCAATTCTTCGAGGAAGATGCCTTCGCGCGTTATTTTTCCCAAAATTTGTCGGTCGGCAGAGCAGGATACGGCAATGCCGACAGGGCACGATGCACCGTGGCGGGGCAGGCGTATGACGCGCACGTCGTGACAGAAGTATTTGCCGCCAAATTGCGCGCCAATGCCGAGTTTGTGGCTCATTTCCAGCACTTGTTTTTCCATTTCGAGATCGCGGAACGCTTGGCCGTATTCGTTGCCTTTTGTGGGCAGGGTGTCGAGATATTTGGCGCTTGCGAGTTTGGCAGTTTTGAGGGTGTATTCTGCAGATGTGCCGCCAATGACGAGGGCGAGGTGATAGGGTGGACAGGCGGCTGTGCCGAGTTCTCGCAGGCGCAGGTCGATAAAGTCTCGCAGGCGTTCGGGGTTGAGCAGTGCTCGGGTTTCTTGATAGAGCAGGCTTTTGTTGGCGGACCCGCCCCCTTTGGCCATGAACATGAATTTGTATGTATCCCCCTGCTCGGCATAGATCTCGATTTGAGCGGGCAGGTTGGTTTTTGTATTTGCCTCCTGGAACATGTCGAGTGGCGCCAGTTGGCTGTAGCGCAGGTTTGTTTCCAGAAAGGCTCTGGTAATGCCATGTGCGAGCGCGGCTTCGTCGCTGCCATCGGTCCATACGCGATTGCCCTTTTTGCCCATGATAATGGCTGTGCCCGTGTCCTGACACATGGGTAGGACACCGCCAGCGGCAATGTTGGCATTTTTGAGCATTTCAATGGCGACAAAGCGGTCGTTGTCCGAGGCTTCGGGGTCGTCGAGAATTTTGGTCAGTTGTTTCAGGTGTGCGGGGCGGAGCAGGTGCGCGCTGTCTCGAATGGCGCGGTCCGCCAACATGGTCAAGCCCTCGGGTTCGACTTTGAGGATTTCCTGGCCTTCAAATTGCCCCGTTGAAATATAATCAGTTGTCAACAACTGGTAGGGGGTTTCGTCTTCTCTTAGGGGTATCATTTCCCGGTGTTCGTAGGTGTCCATTTTTTCCTTTCTTTTTTGGCTTTATTGTTCCAGCCATTCGAGGTCGAAGCGGGCGACTGTGACATATCGCGTGTCGTTCTGTCGCGTGAAGATCTGGTTTTCGTAGATGCAGCATATTGTGCCATCGGCTGTTTGGGCGAGGTCTGAATAACTCGAGGGTCCCGGTTCGAGGATTTTGGAGACGGGCCAGGTCTGGCAGTCGTCGGTGCTCATTTTGACGGTGAGGCGTTTGCGGTCATAAGAGACGCGGCCCGGTCTGGTAAATTCGCGTTCGAGGTTGTCGGGGTTGGCAAAGATGATGTTGCCATTTTGGAGTTTGAGGATGCTACCCATGCACACGGGTTCGAGCAGGGCGTCGTCAAATTTTAGCTGTGACCAGTTGGTTGCGCCATCGGGGCTGGTGGTGATGAGGCGGCGATGGCGTTTGGATTCCGTACGGATGTTGAATAAGACGCGCCCGTCGTTGAGTTCCACGGGGAGTGTTTCGCTGGGGTTGATGTACTCGCCTTCTGTGCGTACGATAATGTCACTGCGCTGCCAGGTCTGTGCGTGGTCGTCGCTGTAGATGCCCGCGACTGTGGAGGGGCGATGTCCGAGTTTGCCCGCACCAAATTCCGTGCCGCTGCCGTCCGACATCCAGATGGGTACGATGAGGCGTCCGTTTTGAAGTTGAATGCCGTGCCCGGGACCAGTGGCAATGACGCGCCAGGGATATTGTTCGCGGAAGGGTATGAGTACATCTGTGATTTCAGTGGGGTCGGACCATGTAGCGCCGTCGTCTCTGCTTTGCATGTAAAATACGCGGGCGTAGTTGTGACAATAGAGGGCGTGAACCGCACCGTCTATTTGGTCGGAGATCATGACAAAGTTGCTGATGGGGCCTTCGCCATATGCGTCATAACGGGCGACGACGGTGAGCGGTTCCCAGGTTTGACCACCGTCCGCACTTCGCCGCATGACCACGTCGTTGCCATCCCAATCGCCGCCTCCGCCGCGTCGCGCCTCTGCCGTGGCGAGGAGGATGTTGTTTTGTGTACAGAGAATGCCCGGTACGCGGTAGATGTGATACCCGTTTGTTCGGCCTTCAAAGAGGTGGGTTTTGTCAATCATGTGACGCTCCGTTTATATCGAGGATTTGGATCGGGAATCATTATAACTATACCATAATGATCAAAAAAAGAAAAAGCTAAAAAATTGCAAATGGGTTGGAGATGTGATATTTTTAGTTTGTTTGTATGAAACATATTCCTCTTGTAGAAAGCAGTACAGACCTTATATTGTCTCCTCGGAAACCGCACAGGAGGCAATATGTCTGCTCCACGTATTGATGACCGCGACTGGTCCGCCCTGACTTCGGGCGAGCGCATTCGCCAGATTGAGGTCGAGGGCTACCTTCTGATCCCCGATCTATTGACGTCCGAGCATCTGGCCCGGCTCAAGGCGGTAACTGACAGTCTGGAAACCACCCCGGTGGATTACAGCATCCACCAGCGGGGACGGAGTGACATCCAGTTCCTCGGCGGCGAAATCACCGACCTCATCGCCCATCCTCCGACGGCCGCCTTTCTGAGGGAACTCCTGGGGGAGGACATCATCCTGTCGCACTACGGCTATGCCCGCTCAGAGCCTGGGCACCCCGGCATCAGCCTCCATACGGACGGCCAACCCTACGGTTCGCACATCTTTGGTTACTTGGGCAGCGTACCGGTCATGGTCCGGGTGCTGTATTATCTGGACGACCTGACCCCGGAAGTCTCCCCATTCCGCGTAATTTCCCGATCGCACCTCTCCATGCACGCAGACGGCAATCCCTACCAGCGCTTTGAATCCCATCCAGAGGAGGTCATGGTCACCGCAAAAGCCGGTTCTGCCATGTTCATCAACCACAAGGTCTTCCACGGCAACTTCCCCAATGTCGGCGACCGGCCCCGCTCAATGCTGGCTATTGCTTATCGCCCGGCCTGGGCTGGTCCTGTCCAGAAAGTTGAAGGGTGGAATCCGCAGACCGTCGCCGCGCTGCCCGATGCAGTGAAGCCCTTCTTCGGCGATCGCAACACCCGCTACTGGACCTTCGATGGGGGCAATAAACCGCCCAACCTGGCCAGCCACGCCCCTGGCATCAACCCCAGCCGATGGGAAAGCAAGTGAGGAGGTCGCGATAAAACGACCTGTCCACTCGACCCCTGTCCCAGCCAGATGACCCAGAAATCCGGAGGCAAAAAACGAATGTATCCCAACCCCCTCAAACAGAAACTCAGAAAGGGCGAAATCGTGCTGGGGACCTCCCTGCCGGTCCCCTCATCCCTCGTTCTTGGAACCATCATGCAGGCCCGGCCAGACTTTGTCTGGATCGATACCGAACACGCCCCGTTCGCCACCGAATCCCTGGACGCCATCCCCGTCCTTGCCAGGCAGAACGGCGTGGCGCCGATGATCCGCGTGGCCTGGAACGACCCGGCCCTGATCAAGAAGGCCTACGACGTCGGTGCCGTGGCTGTGATGGTGCCCCAGGTCAACACCGCCGAAGAAGCCGCCCGGGCAGTGCAATATGCCCGTTACCCCCCTGAAGGACAGCGCGGGCTTTCCCCCATGTGGACCCGCATAGCCGGCGAAGACTGGAACCACGTCATCAAAACCGCAAACGCAGAAACCGTATTGATCCTCCAGGTCGAGAGCCAGGAGGCCTACGACAACATCGACGAAATCAAGCAAGTCGCAGGCATTGACGTCCTGCTCGCAGGGCCGCTCGACCTGTCCGCATCGGTCGGAAAGATCACCGAAACCAGCGCCAGGGAAGTCCAGGAGATTATGCGGGATGTTCCCGGGCGGTTGGAAGGGTCCGGCATTGTCGCCGGCACCACGCTTGTGGATCTCTCCGAAATCCAGGAAAAACTTCGCTGGGGCTACCGCTTTATGAATGTCGGCAATATTCTCGCTTACGGCACGCAGCTCCTGACCCACAATCTGGAGACCTTACGCGCCAATCCAGGTGGGAGGACTGAAGAATGACAGAATCACTACGCCTGCTCTCCATCGGGGCGCATCCGGCCGATATCTTCGACCAATCGGGCGGCACCATGGCCCATCACGTCAGCCGTGGCGACGATGTGCGGTGTGCGGTGCTGACCCACGGCGCACGGGTGCACGATGCCGTGATTAGCGACGCGATGTTCCACCGTGAGGAAGTGCCGGACGGGGCCGAGCTTCTGAAGCTGATGCAGGAACGCTCCGACGTCAAAGCGGCAGAGGTTCGCGCGGCCTGTGCGATTCTGGGTGTAGAAGAGATCTACTTTTTCGGCGCCGATGATTCGGTTCTGCTCGTCAAGGACGAGACGGTGAGGCGCCTGGCAAGGCTGCTGCGGGAGCTCCGTCCCGATATCGTCTTGACCCACTTCCCCAAAGAAGGTGACGGCCTGACCAACGCGCACGCCACCGCCGGGCAGATCGTGATGCACGCCATCGGGTTGGCCAACAGCGTTGACCCCGGTGACCGAAATCCTCCCCACCGGGTCGCGCAGGTCTTTTATTTTGGGGGAGGCGGTGCGGGGATTCCCCGGCAGATCTGGGACTCCGAGGGGGGCTACTACAACGACGTCTTCATCGACATCACCGATGTCGTGGAGAAAAAGCTGGCGGCGCTGGACTGCCTGGTGAGCCAGGGATACGGCGGTGCCTATGCCCGGAAACGGATCGAGACCAACGACGGCGCATTTGGCAGCGCAGGGCGCTGCGCGTACGCAGAAGGCTTCATTTCCCTGCACGCCGAAACCCATTCCTTCCTTCCACTGACCGAGCACGCGCTCAGGGTTGCCCGTTCATCCGACCACGAGAATATCAGTCGCAGCTCCTACCGCATCCCGGTGGATTGAGAAGCTCTGCGAACGGCCTGGCGGCCAAGTATCTGCGCGGACTGCTCGCGGATTGAAGGCCGGTCGCAAAGAGTCAAATCTCCAGCTTCAAAACCCTCACAACATTCCAAAAATTAGTCGGTGCGAATTACATGTAGCGTGTCTCGCGCGATCATCAGTTCTTCGTTGGTCGGGATGACGAGTACGGATACCGGGGCGGTCTCATGATGAATTGCTTCGTTCATGGGGTTGCCCTCGTTTTTTGCCTGGTCGAGATTTACGCCCAGAAATCCGAGTTTTTCACAGATTTGCGCCCGAATAAGTGGCGCGTTTTCCCCTATTCCGGCGGTAAATACAAGCGCGTCTATTCCGTCGAGAACCGCCGCGTATTTCCCGATATATTGGCGAATGCGGTAGCAGAAGATATCAATTGCAAGTGCCGCACGCCGATTTTCCCTATAGACAGCGATTAGATCTCTGAGGTCTGATCCGATTCCGGATACGCCGATGAGACCGCTTTGATGGTTGAGCATCTGATCGATTTGATCTGGCGTCATCTGGTGTTCTCTGATCAGGTAGAGGATAATTGCCGGGTCTATGTCTCCGCTGCGCGTTCCCATTACGAGTCCCTGAAGGGGCGTGAAACCCATACTGGTGTCGATTGATTTTCCATCTGCGATAGCGGTGATGCTACAGCCGTTGCCCAGATGGCATGTGATCAATTTTAGTGCCCTTAAAGGTGAATCGAGAATCTGTGCTGCACGCATGGCGACGTATTGATGTGATATGCCGTGGAAACCGTATTGTCGAATTTGGTATTGTTCGGAAATCGCGTAGGGCAGGGCATAAGTGTAGGCGTAATCCGGGATGGTCTGGTGGAAAGCGGTGTCGAATACCGCAATGTGTGGGATGTCGGGTAGTATTGTCTGGCAGGCGCGAATCCCCCGCAGATTGAAGGGGTTGTGTAGTGGGGCGAGGGGGGCGCACTGTTCGATTATTTTTTCGACTTCGGGGGTGATCCGGGTCGAGGCCGAGAAGTGGCTCCCGCCGTGTACAACGCGATGTCCGACTGCGTGAATCTCATCGGGCGCGCGGAGGATTCCCCTGTCCGGGTGGAGAAGGATTTCAAAGATGCGTTGAAATACTGTCTCGTGAGCGGTTTGAGGCACGGGGACACGATGGGTGACGCCATCCCGCCGCGTATAAAACAATTCTGCGGATGAAGAGAGTAGCCGATCGACGTGTCCTTTTGCGAGATATTCTTCGCTGTCCATGTCGAAGCACTGGTATTTAATCGAGGAACTGCCGGCGTTGATGGTGAGTATTACAGGCATGGTTGGTCCGCTATCTGTGGCTCCACGTAAAGGATTCATCGCTGTTCGCCTTTAGCCAGGTACGCAGAGGTACGTCCTCTTCTGAAGGCAGATAGTAGCCAGCCTGTTTGGTTGCCGCCCCGAGGAGTTGTCGGCGAATCGGGTCCAGATGCTCGAAGAGATGGTCAACTTCCATTATACACTTGGGCCGGATCCAGCGATATGCATAGCCGTAGAAGAGGACTTTTCTCGGTCTATTTAAATAGTTGGGGCTCGCGGCGTGCCACAGTCGTCGGTCGAACAGGACGGCCGAACCTGCGCCGACCCGTATGGGCATGCCATTGATGGGCATTTCGGGATCGTCATCGGAATAGGTGAGTTGCTTGTTTGCCTGCTGCCCTGGAGCAATATAGAAGTTCGCCACCCCAACATCGGTGGTATCGGTCAGGAAGAAGGCAACCTTCAGCGACAACATAGGATTCACCGGAAGTTCCTCCATATCGAGGTCGCCATTGGATCGATTCTGGTCCTGATGCCAGCCTAATTTTTGACCAGCAGGCGGGGACTTGCTCGTTGGCGGCGTAGCAATCATCTGCGTGTGGAATAGATATATATTCCATCCCATGAGGCCCCAGACCTTTGGGAAGGTGGTGGGATAGTCTATGAGATCCAGAAGCGATGCGTCCTTGCCAATGCAGTCGTGTAAGTTTATCCGCTGTGCCGGATTCATGCCCTCCTCTTGCCGAATTCGCGCGTCAATGCGATCGACTGCGGCTACAGCTGTCTCGAGCATCTCCTCGTCGAGTGCGTTTTCTATGACGAAATAGCCATCGCGCTGAAACTGCTGGTGTTCCTCGTCTGTGAGTCTGTGGTCCAGGCAGGATCTATCCATCTATATTATCTCCTTCCGAGTGACATCACGCCTGATGTGCGGGATCTCTATCCCTTTCAATGTGGACCTGCCGCAAGCGGTTGCGAATGATGCGTTTTCTGTCTGCGGGGTCTTCTGTCGGGAACTGCATGCCGATGCGGGTGAACAGGGGTTTGTACCCGCGGGCGTGGTTGAGTTGCGTGTCGGTGAGAAATGTTAGCAACCTGTTGCGGAGGCGCTGGGCTGTGTCTGCATGTGCGGGCGATTGTGCCAGGTTCTGCATTTCATGCGGGTCGTTTTGCATGTCGAACAGGCGTTCATTTTGGGCCTGAATGGACCATTTCCACCGGGAGTCGCGCACCATGTAGCAGAACTGGTCGTTGCGGGAGATTTCAGAGAAGACGGCATCTTGAACGCGGTCGGTTTTATCGCTGACGATTGGGAGAAGTGACACAGCCTGGCAGTAGTCCGGGATTTCCGCGCCCGCCAGGTCCAGGAAGGTCGGAAACAGGTCCAGGAAGGAGACCGGTGAGGCGTTGCGGTGTCCAGGGGTGCCGATGGGCGCAGCCGGTCCGCCGATGATGAGTGGTACGCGTGCCGATCCCTCTTCGAATCCGGTTTTGGAGACGAGGCCGTGCTCACCCATGCGTTCTCCGTGGTCAGAGGTAAATACGACGACGGTGTTTTCCCAGTTGCCGCGATGTTTCAGGGCGGCAACGATTTCTCCAACGCGGTCGTCGAGATGGGTGATTTTGCCCATGTATTGGGCGGTCATTTCGGCGGTGGCCTGGCGGCCGTATTTGCAGCGTTTCTCGTTGTAGTTTTCTGGCAGGACGACATCGGCGGGGCTGTACATATCGGCGTATTTGCCGGGTGCGTCCAGAGGCGGATGGGGTCCGGGAAAGCTGGCGAAGAGGAATAGGGGTTTGTCAATCGGTGCGCGGTCCAGGTACGCCAGGGTTTGCCGGCAGACATAGCCATCCGGAGTCATGTCCGGTGGTAGCGGTGAGGGCCGGGGGGTGTATTGTCCATCTACGTAGCGGTCGCCAATGTCGGTGATAAAGGTGTCGAGGAGTCCCTCTTTTTTCAGCAGGCGGCTGTAGCCCGTTTTCAGGAAGGGTCCCTGAAATGGCGTTGAGGTTTCTTCGGCCCAGTCCAGACCGAGTTGGTCGTAATAATCGCGGTAGTCTTCATAGTCCTGGCCCCATTCCAGGCTGAAGTAGTGGTATTTCCCAATTTTTGCGGTGGTGTAGCCGGATTCTTGTAAGCAGCGGAAGAGTGTGACTTGTTCGGGTGGGAATAGCATGCCGGTGTAGTTGCAAAAGAATCCGTGCGCGTGCGGGTAGAGGCCGCTGACCAGCGATGCGCGCGCCGGCATGCACACGGGCGATGGTGTGTATGCCGCGTCGAAGATACAGCCTCTGGCAGCAAGCGCGTCGAGGTGCGGGGTTTGCACTTGCGGGTGTCCTGCGCATCCCATGTAGCGCGCGTTCCATTGATCGGAACAGATGAAGATAATGTCGGGGCTGGAATTCATGGGGCGTCTCTCTTTTATTGGGAAATTTCAGGCACTTTTTCTACCTTTCCGCTCGCTATGGAAGCTTCGATGGCATGGAGCAGTGCTGTGGTGCGAGCCGCATCTGCAAAATTCGACCGGATCGCAGAGGTCAGCGACGGATTGCGGATGGCGTTCAAAAACACTTTTAGTTCCTCAAAATGTGGGGGGTCGGGTGGGTCTTGCGGTCGTCGGTTGGGGTGAATCTCGCCGCTTCGCCCCATGGCTGGTCCCTGCGGAAATTGTTCGGAAATACTTCTAACTTTTTCATTCGGTGTTCCGACCGAGCCTTCAATTCTGGGGGGGATGGTAGAAAGCGAAAGCCGAATATCCCTGCCAAAGAAGGTGAGGTCGTTCCGCCTTTGTGCGCAGGCCCAGGACAAGAGAACGCAGCCGATTGCCCCGGAAGAAAATTGAAGGTTGATCGACATGCTGTCTTCGATGGTGAAGCTGTCGCTGATCGGAATCGTGAGGTTGCTGCCAAAAGCGTGTACTGCGTCAATATCACCGGCAATATAGCGGATTACATCGAGTGTGTGGATTGTATTGTCGAATAACGACCCGCCTTTTTCTTTCAGGTAAAACCAGTCGGCTCCGAGATTGCGGGTCAAACCCGGACCGGTGATTACCGCGGCATCCACCAGATTGATCTGCCTTCCTTCCAATAGCTCCTTGCACCGATCTACAGAGGGCGCATAGCGCTGGTTAAAGCCGACGCTGTGAATTAGATTGGTGTTCTGCAGGAGAGCGACGATTTCACGCGCTTCTTGTAGGGATTGAGCGGGAGGTTTTTCGCAGAGGAAGGGCACGTTATACTGCACGGCGGCCTGTATGATCGGTTTGCGAAGAACAGGAGGCGTGCAGATGAGTATCGCGCCCAGGTCCTCGACTTCCGCAAAGATTTTTTCCCAATCCGCGTATGCCTGTGCCCCGTAAGTAGCGGCCTGGGAGCACGCCAGGTTTTCGTCCAGGTCGCATATCGCGGCGATGCGATTGCCGCCGAGAAACACGAGGTTTTCGAGGTGTCGCGTGGCGATGTTTCCCGCGCCTATTACGGCTATGTTGATAGATCTCTCCCGATCCATAGTTCCCCTCATATTAGTGCGCCTTCAAATTCCTGAGTCTCCGTAAGATAATACTTACCGCCATCTTGCACCAGACCTGGATAACTATGCGATTGTTATTGAGGTAGAGGATAACGGGGTTGGGATGGATGAGGCGACCTGGCAACGTCTTTTTGAGCTTTTTTTTACGACAAAGGATGCGGACTAGGGCACGGGTTTGGGATTGTCGATTATTTATGCCATTGTTCGCAATCACGATGGACAGATTACTGTGGAGAGCGAGCAGGGCGTGGGGACGACGTTCAGGGTGATGTTGTCGGTGTTGGAGGAGGGATAGTGCGCTGGTGTCAATGACCAGATGAAAGAAAGCCCATTGAGGGGATGAGAACCCCAATAGAAAACACGTCAAGAAACACGTCAAAAAGTCGCATGGTGTGTCCCCCTTTTACTTTTGTTGCAAAAAAAGCCTTACAGTGTCGTTTGATTCGAGCAACTGGTCAAGCAACCTGTAATCTTCCGCAGTGAAGTCACTACTTCGTATTAAGTAACCTAAAAACTCCGCTTTTGTGAGTATCAATGTTAGGTCGTCACCATCAAGGAAGTACGTCCATCTTTCGGTTTCTCCAGTGTCGTCGATTACTGTGAGCTGGTTGTTTTCGATCTGCCAAGTTCCTTTGTCGCCTTGATCATCTTGCCATGTGCCGTCCGAATTAAAGCGCGTTTCAAGCCTTGGCGCATTGTAAAATTCAAGATCGCCGAAAGCAAAACCTACAAGCCTCCACGTCCCTACAAGCTCTTTCTCTGGACCCGTTAGGTTGCCACCGCATGCCAATAGCGTACCCATCATGATAACGGATATTGCAAGCACTTGTCGTATGGTATTTGTCCTCGTAGATTAAAATCGCAATCCCACGGGTAGGGGAATTTGGCCAGAATTTCAGGTAACTACGGGATTAACGAACAGTTACGGTAATACATACCAAATCTATGTATCTCCGACCTTACGGGAATTCTTCCCTATGAGGCGAACGATCTTGGCCATTGGAATTTGGCGTCGCATCTGTGACGGCAGCCTCAACTAAGCCGAAAATGGCAGTTGCAGGCCCATCTCGCATAAAAACCGCGATGGTTGCTTTTGCCAGCCAAAGTAGCTGGCAGCAAAGGTCAGGGTGAGGCTGGATTGCGTGCGGGTTATTGCTACAAAGCAGTTTCGGCGTTCCTCCTCAATCTCTCGGCTTGCGTCGCCCTTCTGCCGTGCATAATAGGAAGGTAGCTGATCCTCAGCGAGCCCAACAAGATAAACGTGCCGGAACTCCTTACCTTTGGCCTGATGAATGGTCAGACACTGGACTTCGCTCGGTTTTGGAGGACGGACCTTCGGGTGCAGATCTAGCTCCTGAAGAAACTGGCTCAGCGTGGGATCCGCAAAATGTTGCCGGATCTCATGGCTCAGTTGATGCCAGACATTCACTTCTTGCTCTTCTTCGTCATGGCTCTCGTCTATCCCCTCTGGCCGATTACGCCCTTTGGTCCAGGCGAAAACCGCCCTGACAAACTCCTGGTACTTAAGCCGCTCAACGAGTTGGTCGCTAAGTGCGGCCAGCAGGGGCCGCGAATCTGGCGAAATCATAGCGTTGTTTTGCGCGGCGTCAAAAAAGCCCCGGAGCAAGGATCCTCCATTGACACCACTCTCCGCCTCCGCATCATCCACACGCACGTTTACGCCCGTCAAGTCGTAGAATGCCTTGCACAGTAACCCGATCTGCTCGTGGTTCTGAGGCGCGTTCGCCAGACGCAACGCCGAATGCACGAAGCGCAAAAGCGGGTATTCGAACTCGCTCTTTCGTTCGCCGCGATACGGGGTAAGCCCTGCTTTTTTTAATGACTTAGCAGCTACCTGCAAGAGCTTGGTGTTGCGTGCGAGAACGACGCATTCGCCGGGGGGAATATCCCGCTCGCGGATGTTGCGAGCAACCCAGTCCATCTCGGCGCATTCATTGTGGAAGTGCTGGGTGCAAACTACAGAAGACTCCCGTTCCATTACTACTGAGGTAAGCGGCTTTTTGTCCGGCGACCGTTTCTGATTGAAACGGATTAAAGCGTTCGCCAGGCGAATGACCTCCGCGGGGCAACGGAAGCTCTCCGGCAACTGAATAACCTGCATATTGTATTCACTCCGGAGTTTCTCGAGACGTTCGGGACTCGCACCATTCCACTGATAGATGATTTGGTCGTCATCGGCAACGACGAAGAGGTTGGCGTTAGTCCCCGGACAAAGCGCGCGCAAGAGCATGTCCTGGCATTTGTTCGTGTCCTGGTATTCGTCAACGCAAATATACGGGTAAACGATTTGGTAGTGTTTTGCGATTCGGGGATGGTCCCGAAAAAGTCGCAAACAGCAAACGAGCAGAGAACCGAAGTCAAGGTGATTGTGTCGAAGCTGAAGGTTTAAGTACGCGTGATAAATTGGGCGAACCCACGTCTTGCCGAGCAACGGTGTATCTGCAACGGGATCGTGACCCTCTCGCAAGAGGTGATCAATCATCTTTATCATACCTTGGCTATCCACCAACGGCATATTGGGTACATCAGCCTCCTGAATAGCCTCATCGAGCACGGGAAGCCGATCGATATGTTGGGAGAGGATCTCAAAATCCGGTTTTAGCCCCAGGTGGCTCCCGTGTTGGCGCAATACTTCGGTGCAAAACGAATGAAACGTCGTAAGGCGAGCACGGGATATGTTCGCTCCGAGGAAATGCTTCACTCGTGCGCGCATCTCGCCCGCCGCTTTCGCGGTAAAGGTGAGTCCAAGAACCCGAAAACGGGCCGCAGGATCTCGTTCGATCAAATGAGCAATACGTCTCGTTAGCACAAACGTCTTTCCAGACCCAGGCCCGGCAAGGACGAGCAAAGGCTCTTTGTCCCACTTTACTGCCAGCCGCTGATTTTCGTTCAGTTTTTTTATGTCTAACATGATCACCCCCCGGTCAATGCAATCGCTTTTTCGAGGATTGACTTCATTGTTGGTGGAACCTCTACAGCCCCAGCCTTCATCTTGAAAACCGCCTCCAATGCCACAGCGGGCTTACTGAATCCTCTCGCAGGCAACGCATTTAATACTTCGTCCCAATAGGCTGTGGTTCCGTGCGTAGAAGTAGGCGGTTGTTTTTTCCGTGACATACGAGCCTCGTACAGATCGCCAAAGCCGCTCTCACAGAGGAAGCGTTCGATGTTATAATATGGAAATGTCAGTCGGTCGGCCTCTGACGCAGCATCGAATTGTGCCCGCACACTCTTCTCGTATTTTCTGCGCCCACTGTCGTCGTCAAGCACACAGTACCATTCGATACCCAATTGATTGGCGATTTTTGCAAGCATACCAACATCTGTCTGGCTGAACTCGACGCACCGGACGCCTGCACGTTCCAGTTCCAGATCCATAGCTTCGGCTGCCCCTGTCAGCAAGGTCGTTTCTGTCTCGCCCTCGACGAGCAACCAGCATCTGGCGAAAAGCAATTCGCCGCGGCTCCGACGAACATGGAAGTCGAACTTTCTCGTCTCGTCGCCGATCAGACTACCGGGTTGAATGCGATATACATGGATGTCACCATCCCGACGAACAAACCGCCTCACCGCATAGGGATCCACACTTGCCAGCAGGTCACCACTGTGGCTCGATAACAGCTTCTGGCCTGGCAGGTCGTTCACAATGGTCATCAACGACCGAATGGCAGAAGGGTGCAGATGTGCCTCAGGTTCTTCGAGCGCGGTGATCGGCTCTGCGATGGGGTCGAGGTCGGACAGTTGGCTACGCAAAAACGCTCCAAATAGTAGCAGAACAGCGAGGCTTTGCGTTCCTTCGCCCTGGTGTTCCACCGGAATTTTTGCGCCAGCACTGGAAGCCAGACTTACCTGAGTTCGAGATAACAGCGAGAACAGTTTGGTCGGCAGTGCATCGATAGCAACCGCATCTCCCGATCCGAAATCGATTACTTTTTTCGCGTCTTCGAGTCTTGAACGCACATCTGCCAAAGGCTGATGTGCCTTGATGAGTTGGCTGTTCAGGTTCGCAAACTCTTCCTCAAGCTTTTTACGGTCTTCTTCCGGGATGCTGGATTCCGACAGGAAGGTACGCCAGAAGTGCCCACGAGATCCAAAGTGTGTTGATGCATCTCTCAGTGCGGAAAGGTAGAACACTGGCACCAATCGCTGGAGCGTAATAAGTTGGCTTGTGTTTCTTGTAGGATCTCCTGCAGCATCCAGAAAATGCCAATCCGTCTCAAAAGTGTCCGTCTCTTGATTGAAAGACGACGTTAGGCGAAAACGCACTTGGCGTCGATCATCATCTCCAAATACAATGACAGTGCTGAGTTCTTGGGCAATCTCTTCCGCCCAAGCCTCGGGAGCTGGCTCTACGAAAGACAGTTCTATCTCGATGGGATCCGCGCCTGCGGGAGTCGATTTTTCCCCCTGCAAATGGTAATCATACTCGTGAAACACGTTGCTGCTTCGCCCTCGCAGACGGTCCAGACAGATGCGTATAGCCTCGAGAAACGCGGTTTTGCCGGTGTTGTTCTCGCCGATTAGAACAGTCGTGTCATCAAGGTTCACGCTAAGTTCCCTAATGCAGCGGAAATGGCGCACAGTGACGTTGGTCAGTCTCAGTTTCAATTTATTCTCCGAATGTTCTTCACACTGCCATCTCCTGGAATCCTCCTTGAACCTATTTCATCCGCGACCAAACACTCTCGTTGGTTTTCGTTTGGCATAAAAAATGATCGGGCTAAATACCCATAGATAATATCCCACAAATTTAACCGAAGCGCAATGGCTACTACACATTGTCGTTGAGCCTCAGCGGTCATTTGAGCGAATCCGGGCACAGTCTGGAGCTTTTCTCTTTTCGGCCTTTCACGAAATATTTGAGCGCGATGAAATCCTGAAATGGAACGACGGGATACCAGTTTACGACCATTACACACTGACAGTGTCGGGCGAGAGCAAGGAATGCATCATGGACGAACTACGCTTGTTGAACATCACGCATGAGAGCCTTTTCCCCGGCCTTGATGAAGCCGCGAAATCGGTCATACAACGTTATTCCACAGAAAGATCGGCGAACAGTGGAATTTGATGAGTCATAAGAGTTCAATAAAGGTATGGATTGAATAACCCTCTCACAGGCGTAGAGAAATCGACGTAGGCACCGCGCGTCTATATATTGTATTTCTTCGGCCAATGCATCCCACAATATCTTGTATGCCTGCGGTGCGCTGGCGTCAATGAACAGATAAAAGAAAGCCCGTCGATCGGTAATGATCAGCGGGCTTTTGTATAGTACTCGAGGCGAGCGGCGGGGTACAACTGCGATAGCAGGTTATCAGCGGCCTTTTGTGCTTTGTATTTTTAGTTGGCCTATCACTTTGGCAATTGCTTGTTTAGGCCGAATTCAAGTTAGAGGCGTTGAGCAATCGACTTCGGCC
This sequence comes from Candidatus Latescibacterota bacterium, assembly GCA_965262145.1. Lineage (GTDB taxonomy): Bacteria > Latescibacterota > UBA2968 > UBA2968 > UBA2968 > VXRD01. The sequence goes on along the minus strand of OZ253501.1, from coordinate 5,688,565 downwards.
AATCGCTTACATTCTCTGGGATCATATCCGCTCCTCAGCCCAGCGGACGACAGCTTCGGCGATTTCCACCGCTTCTAAATAGTGCTGTTCGGAGACGGGTTGCTCTATACCAGGATAGCGTGCGGCTGTCGCATAGGGCGTCAGCTTTCCTGCCAGGTGAATTTCGTCGGGCACATGTTGTCCGTTTGATTCCAATACGGTCAATAGTTGGTCGAGATCATGCACATACGGAAACGCAATATCGCACGCGATCATTACGCCCTTGATGGCTTTCTCCGCCGCTTGTTGGGCATCGAAACACAAGTCTTCGAGATAGGCACCGGGAATTCGGTTTTTTGCTCGAACCAAATTGCTTCTGGCGCGGTTCAGCCATTCCCGGGGGTCGTCGGGCGGGAAGCGTTCAGGCGGCTTCATATATGACCCTTCCCTCCCGCAGTGCGGGTTTGATCACTAGTGCGTGACTATCCTTGTAGCGTTCCACCTGCGCCGGTGTGACCACGATTGCGTCCACCGCTACGCCAACGCCGCGCAGGTTCCCGTAGATGTCTCCCATAACAGCCCACGGATCACTGTCGTCCTTTACGACGAGCAGGTCAATGTCGCTATGGCGGTTCAGGTCGTCTCTCGCGGCGGATCCGAAGAGAATTATCTTCTCCGGATGAGCGGCCTCTACAATGCGCCGGATGATGTCGTCTAAGGTTGATTGGTCCAGCATCGCACTGCCTTTTGTCTCATGTTCACGCCATGTGTAACTATAGGATAGTGGTCAGCGAGCGGGAGTCAGCTAACACAAAGGAAATATAGCCCCTGTCAGAAGTCTGTCAACACCTGACGTTTTAAAACCCGGACCTCAGCCTCCAACCGCTTACCGAGGCGATCTTTCTCCAACTCCAAATTGTAGCGCGTCTGCAGATTGAGCCAGAATTGATCTGCGGTATTTCCTTCACGTCTCATATTCCCTTGCCAGGAGCGTTTCGACTCTTTGTAAAACCGCATCCACTATCTCCGTGGGCAAAGGACATATCAGCGTTGCGTATTTCACCGCCTATCGCAGATCCAGCCATCTACTTCACCGTGTAAGTTGTGTTCAGTCACCTGGGATAGAAGGTCGTCCAACTTCAAGTTAGACGGTTTCACAGGTTCAATGACCAACTCCTTACCACGTAGCGATAATTCGACCGGTGAATTGGGTTCAAGCCCAATCTGGATAGCGAGTAGTTTGGGAATACGGAGGGCTAAACTATTGCCCCATTTTTGTACACGGGTTTCCATATCTTTTCTCCTCTGAGTAGTAGATACAATGAAGATATATTGAGAATCGAATTTATCAAGACCGATTTTGCATATCACTCACGCAGTTTGGGAAGTTTCTCATTGCGAGGGGACATACGGTTATTGAAGCGGCGAATGGCGAGAAGGGCGTGGAGGTGGTCGAGAGCCAAGGCTGTGGATATCGTGATTACGGATGTGAAGATGCCTGGCATGGACCAGTTTGAGGCGCAGGAGCGAGAGAGAAGCGGTTTGAATGCGCTGATAGGGGAGAGTCAGGCGGTTGTGAAGATGAAGGCGGAGATCCGACAGGTGGCCGCGACTGGTCATACAACGGTGCTCATTGTTGGGGAGACGGGTACGGGGAAGGAATTGGTTGCGCGAGTGGGCGGGGGATGTTCTGTTCCTGGCGCGGCACTTTTTGGCTGATTATGCCCGCGATCTGCGGAAGCCGTCGATGAGGTTTTCCAAAGAGGCTGAGGAACTGCTCCAGCAGCAGGTGTTTCCAGGCAATGTCCGCATGCTGAAGAATGCGGTTGAACGGGCTGCGATTTTGTGCGGTGATGGAGAGGTCGAAGCGGAAGATCTGGGCGTTGATCTGGTTGGGAGTGCTCCGATTTCAGAGACTTCATCAATACCCGCGGACAGCGGCGTTGACCATGTGGTGCAGTCCCTTCCCGAGGAGCAGATGAATCTGCCCGCGGTCGAGAGGGCACTGCTTCAAGAAGCATTGCGACGAACAGAGGGGAACCAGGTCCGCGCGGCCGAGCTCCTGGGGATCTCGAGAATGGTCTTGAGGTACAGGATGAAAAAGTGCGGGTTGGTTGAGAGGGAACCACAGATGAACGCAGATGAACAGAAATGAAAAGCGGGGAAATCAACCACACAAATTTGCACATTATGTTGTGCCAGTCTGTCGTGCTACGGAGGATGCAATCAGCGGTTCTATCTCCCGCTCTATTTGGCGACGTACCGTGTGCTCGGCGACATCGAGATCGTAGCGGGTCTGAAGATTGATCCAGAACTCAGGCGTCATTCCAAAGTAGTGACCAAGGCGTAGCGCGGTATCGATTGTAATTCCATTAATTCCATGCACGATAGCGTCTAAGTCCTTCTCCGAAACCTTGATCCCTTGAGCAAGGCGATCCACACTGAGATTCATCGGAATAAGGAACTCATCGCGCAGGATCTCGCCAGGATGTACCGGAGACAGTAGCTGTCCGGTTGTGACTTCCGAGAAGTCAACCTTTCGCCGGTCCAGTTCTTCGCGTTTAATGGTCATCATTTACCTCCTCAATGATAGTCAACGATCTCGACTTCCCGTGATTCACCATCGCGCCAAACGAAGCAGATGCGCCATCGGTCATTGACGCGAATACTATTGAGATACAGGATGAAAAAGTGCGGATTGTGATCCAAGGTACTCACTGAAACGAGACAAGTCCATAGTCGCATTGCACCTGCAAGATAGTGTCATCGATTTGATCATAGTTTACAATTTTAGCTCCTAACTCTTCTAAGCGCGAGAGCCCGACACTTTTTTGATTTCCCAGAGAGGAATCAATAACGGTTGTTGGAAGGATATAAAATTTCCACTGTGACAGATCAAGAGGCTTGATGGTACTTCTGTCTTTATTGGCAAGAAGGCAAAAGACATATACCTGAGCACTACGACGTGGAGTTTTTTCACGCTGGTTTGTTTCATTATCCCAAGGACGTGTTTTTTTAATATTAAATGAAATTTTAGATGGTCCATCCTGATGATGGGACTGGAAATAAGCTGCGGACTTGACTTCGATTGTAATGCCTCGAGATGTCATTATATCCTGGCTCTGCCATCTACTATAAATTGCGGGCACCTCTGCCCCAGTGGCCTGCGCCACGATATACTCCGCGATCTGACCACGTAAGATATTATCCAATACATCAGATCCAGACCAAATCCAAAAATCCATCAGTGAGAATCCCGCTGGTTCCCCATCGAAAATAAAAGGCTCTTTGGGTTTACGAGGCTGTAGATGGACTGCTGTATAGTTATTCCTGTTTCTATTCATGTTTCTATTTTCTCCTACATTGAAGGGCGGCACATTCTTTTCATCTCGCGATCCGCCTCCTCGCCCTTGACGGATCTCCCGCATATCTGGCATTCGATGCTGGTCCAACTGCCATTCCCATTTAGCTGTCCGACCAGTCGTCCCCAGCAATCTGTGCAACGTCCCTTTATCGCAGCCGCGGTCGCCTCGCCTGCAGGGTGATTGTCGAAGTCCACCCACCTTTCGATCTTGAGGGTTGTCCCGTTTGTTGCCTTTTCCATAATCTTCTTCCAAAATCTCGTTTGTCCACTTTACGCACGCCGTCTGTTTTTTGTGGCCACCTTGGCGGCGTGGGGCGGAACAGTTGACACTCGCAGGCAGTCACCACTCCATATTTGATGACGAAAATATCATATTCATTTCAGTGTAGTTTGTCAACGTGCTATCCTCATTAGCAAAACTTGTCACAGTACTTTCCGCGACCGTTATGTGCTTTAAAGTATGGAAATTTTGTCTGAAAATGTTTATATTTATATGTAAACACCGACAATTTGTAACATTAGGAAGGCTATGGACAAATCACAGAAACCCAGTGTTATCGAGCTTGTAAAACAGGCGGGTATGCTGAGGCCGAGGGATCTGGACCAGTATGGGATCCCGCGCGAATACCTCAGCAGGCTCAGAAACCGGGGCATGCTGCGCCAGGTGGGACGGGGGCTTTACACCCTTCCCGATGCCGAGTGGACCGCGCATCACAGCCTGGCGGAAGCCTGCAAAAGGGTGCCTCAGGGCGTCATCTGTCTGCTTTCTGCGCTGCAATTCCACGAACTGACCACGCAACTTCCGTTTCAAGTGTGGATGGCGATTCCAAACAAAGCACGTCAGCCCAAAGTGGATGGGCTACAGATTCGGTTTGCTCGTTTTTCGGGACCTGCCTTTGATGAGGGCATCGAAACACACACCATTGAACATATCCAGGTCCGGATCTACAATCCGGCCAAGACCGTAGCGGACTGCTTCAAATACCGAAACAAAATCGGCCTGGATGTGGCCATGGAAGCCCTGCGAGACTGCATTCGAGAACGGAAAGCCACACTGGATGACCTCTGGCACTTCGCACAGATCTGTCGGATGACCAACGTGATGCGGCCTTATATGGAGGCAATAGTATGAGTACCGGGAAGAGAAAACACCTGCCGATCTCGGTACGCCAGCGCTTGCGAAATCTCAGGGACAAAACCGGGGAGGACTACCAGCTTCTGCTTACCACCTATGCCCTGGAGCGGCTGCTCTACCGGCTTTCGCAGTCGGAACATGCAGATCGGTTTGTGCTCAAAGGCGCAATGCTTTTCGTTGCCCTTACAGGTAAGCCGCATCGGGCCACTCGGGATTTGGACTTGCTGGGTTATGGGGATGCGTCGGCAGAACGTATTGCACAGGTTTTTCGGCAAATCTCTACAACATCTGTTGAACCAGATGGGATGGTATTCGATTCGGAAGGCATCACGGTTCAGGCGATCCGTGAGGACCAGGTGTACGAAAGCCAGCGGGTACGTCTGATGGCCCGACTTGATACGGCGGTATTTCCGATTACAGTAGATATTGGGTTCGGAGATGCCGTCACACCCGAGGCGAAGCGCATGGCCTTTCCAAGCCTGCTGGATTTCCCGGAGCCCCAGGTGCTTGCATATCCACCCGAAACAGTTGTGGCCGAGAAACTCCAGGCCCTGGTCTATCTGGGCATGCGAAACAGTCGGATGAAAGACTTCTACGACCTCTATCTGATGGCCAGGACTTTTTCATTTAAGGGGCCGGTGCTAATTGAGGCCATTCGTGCGACGTTTGCACGACGAGAGACAAATCTGCCGAAGGATCGACCAGTTGCGTTGCGGGCGCAATTCGCTGAAGATCCCGTGAAAGAGACACAGTGGAAAGGGTTTCTGAACCGAAGTGGTCTGTCTGACGCTCCTATGAAGCTTTCGACAGTGGTTGAAACCTTGAATACCTTTCTTACACCTTTGCTGAGTGCGGCCGAAGCAGGTGGGGAATACAATCAGGTATGGCAAGACGGCGGACCGTGGCAGCCGAACTCCCGGGTATATCGAGAATGGTTTTGAGATACAGGATGAAAAAGTGCGGATTGGTTTGACACATCTCGACTCGTAATATGGCGATAATAGCGAAAGGGATGCTCCATTTACGCATGGTTTCTACCTGGCGTTCATTGCTTCAATTCTTACACGACCCTATGAATGGCACTGCTTCACTGATGCCGTATCTGAATCGTCCAGATTCCGGACGGCAAACTATCCCAAGCCATAACGCTACTGGCGACAAACTCGGTTTTCACTGAATCTGGGACATCGCTATGAATACGAAACAAGATGACGCCGTGAGGGGCGGACATACCGTCACGATGCACAAGGTCTCCAAAGTCCTTATCATACGTTATCAGCGTACGTCTTTCCCGCGTTGCCAATTCCAGGAGGTTAGGGTCTGCTTCGCCCCGGTCCGTTTCCTTCGTCCATCGTACATCTTGGCCTGCAGCACGTAGCCGGACAACGACCTGCTCCGATATATTCTCGTCGGCAAGTATTCTCATCTACCGTTTGCCATCCATAATAGCGTCAATATCTGCCCAGGTTACATTGGACAGCTTTGCACCAGTGGAGGCGTAATCTCGACAGGCTCGAATATCCTCCGGGGTGATGTGCGAGTACATACGAATGATATCGGCCTCGCTGCGCCCCCCGTCCAGCAATTCCATGATCAGTTCCACCGAAATCCGAGTGCCTTTTATTGTTGGCTTCCCGGCCAGTATCAACGGGTCAGTGACAATGCGATCCTGCCAGATTGGATTCTTATTTTTCATAGCGTGTCTCCTCTTTTAGACTCTGGTCTCTGCAACTTCATTACCTACCCGAAGCATGTAAAAAGCTCCAGGTGACAAAAATAGTATATTCAGTTCTGCATGTTTTGTCAACGCGCTGTCCTCATCCTCCTGCTCACCACCTATGCCGTAGAGCGGCTACTCTACCGGGCAGCATCTTTACAACTTCGATGAAGAACTAAAGTCACTTAAGAAATTAGGAGTGAGGCTCTAACAGGCAAGCCCAACGATTTGGGGAGTTCGTTGGGCTTCAAATTATTTTATACATAATTCGAAATCCATAGTACGAACCTCTTTTTATAAAAAAAGGGGACCGGATGACCGATCCCCTTAAAACTTATTGTATCAAAACCTTACTGCACGGCAGAAGGTTAAGATTTGCTCAACGTCAAAATAATGGTGATAGCCGTTCTCCTCCATGCAGCTCGTATCGCTAACTACTATCTGCATCGCCTCTGGCAGGTCCTTTCAGCCCTTTTTCGATGTCTGCCAATGGCTTTTGCAACAACTCGCAAGCTTTGCCCGGGTCTATGAGTTTCTCTGCAAGTGCCCAATAACAAAGCCTCTCAAACCGTTGCGGCACTTCGTAATTTCCTTTCAGCGATTCCGGTTCGCTCTTCCGCCAGCCGCGTGCAAAAGTCCGGAACGCATAGTCGAAAGTCGATTGATCGATAATGCCGACCTGCCTGAGGCGGCCCAAAAGCGTTGCCGCACTCACCCGGTATATGCGTTTGATCTGGATCAATTCCCGATAACAGATGGCTTTTCTCTGTTCACCTATTGCACGTATTAGATGATCTTTAGGCATCAGGAAAGCTCCGGCGAAGATATCTGACGCCTTTTCGCGATCAACGGGCGAGGTCTTATCGATTAGCTGGAGCGCGAGTTCGTGGGCGAGGGTAAACCGCCGCTTTTCCAGCGCGACATCCGCGTTCACAATAATAACCGGCACCCTAATCTTCTGCCGCGGCCTGTACACAAAACAGGTGAGTCCCGAGACGCGATCGGGTAGGGGCATCATGAGCACTTTGATACCCCGATCTTCCAGCAAAGCGGTCATATTGGGGATGGGATCAATCCCAAGCTGCCATTTTAGGCGCAGGTCCTGTGCCAGAACTTCGCCGTCATCCTCGTGTTCCAGCCACCGGTTGCCCAACCGAGGAGCCTTCGAGGTCCCACTACCGCATGAGAGTATCTCTTCAATGGCAAAGTAGCGTTGCAGGCTGTCAATGACCGCCGCCTCAACGCGTGCTCGATCACCGGCACTCATGCCCGAGTGCTTGCGAAATTCGGGCGAGTCGAGGGCCTCGACTCGCTCACTGAGCAGATATTCCAGCGAAACGCCGAGTACGCTGGCGAGATGAATCAGTACGCTGGAGCGCGGCATCATTTCGCCGCGTTCATATTTTCCAATGGCCTGCGCGGTCACTTCGCCATCCAGCGCGTACGAGAGGCCGCGCAGTGAATAACCGGCCTTTTTTCGGGCGAGTTGCAGGTGCTTTCCAAACATGTGGTTCCTCAGTCTTGTGGTTTACAGTTTTTTATTTTATATTTAAAATGTAAACATAACCGTTGCGTTGCACAACCAAAAATCAGGAAGTTAAGATGCGTAAACGCAACCAGTTTCTAAGGAGAAATACCTATGTCTGAGCCATGTTATTTTATCTCTGCCGGCGAATTGCGCGCTATTATTGGAGATGATACCGACCACGGCGCCGGCCAGGATCAGCACAGCGGGGTCTGGTTTCTGACTTCAATCAAAGACGGTCACACCGCTGTGTCCCAGGGAAACGGGGTGTTGCTTTTCGGTCATCATCGGGGAAAACGGCCCGCGGTGCGGCGGGTAGATGAGACTGCAGTGGAATTGTTTAAGGAGGCGTCAGAGGCCAATAATTTTGTGGAGACGCGGGGGGTCTATCGGTTGGTTTCGCCCCACTATATCGACTATGAAATGACCGCCACGGCCCGAGAGGGGCACAGGCCACAGGATGACTATTCCTTTGGATGGTGTTGCTATGTCAACTCTCCACTGGATGGCGGCATTCATTTTATCGAGAAGGGGTTGTGGACCTATTATTACAATCCGATCCACGGACAGGGGGCGATGATTTTTCCGACCGATTTGTCGGTGGAGGAACGCGAACCCTGGGGGCGGGATGCAGCTACGACATTTCTGGATGGGAAGCGGAATTTCAGCCATTCGGATTCGGGACATACTTTCGATCATCCCTTCTATTTTGGCATTATCCGGAGCATGATGTTTTTGATTATGGCGGATGATTATCCGGGGTTCCGGTTCTATCTTTCTCCTTCGGGTGCTGGCGGGTCAATTGTTCCGGGGCAGAGTAGTCCCGCATGGGATTTTAACTGGCAGGTGAACGCGCTTCCCGTGGATGAACCGCAGGTGCTCCATGTGCGAGTGGCCTACAAGCGGCTGGAAAAGACAGAGGAGGTTCCAAACGGGTACGCAGCAGACCACGCCTATTGGGAGTTCCAGAAGTTTCGAGAGATTCACCCTATCCGGGGAGCGCGCGATTGAGCAAAGGAGGATTTTTTGCGACCTATATCTTTTGAAGACGATCTTTCTCGTTTGATTGATCAGGCGCAGCCGTCTCTTCTGTTTGAGGGGACGACTCAGGAGGAATTTTGCGCCTGGCAAGAGCGGTTTCGAGATGTGTTGGCCGGGCTGATCGGTCCGCGGCCCGAACGGGCTGCGCTTTGTCTTGAATTTGAGGAAGAGATCGACTGCGGTCTATATGTGCGCAGGCGAGTCTCTTACCAGACGGAGTCCGGGGTTTTTGTGCCGGCTTATCTCCTGGTGCCAAAGGGTCTGGATCAGGGGGAAAAAGCGCCGGGTCTTCTCTGTATTCACGGGCACGGGCATTTTGGGAAGGATAGCGTGGTGGGGCTTAATAATACCCCTGAACGGCAGGCTGAGATCGATAAGTGCAGTTACGATTTCGGGCACGGGTTTGCAGAACAGGGCTATGTGGTTCTCGCTCCAGATCTTCGGGGGTTTGGAGAGCGTCGGCCCGGCTATCCCGGTCCCCGGACTGATTTTTGTCCCCGGAATTATATGTGCGCTACTTTGCTGGGTACTACTGTGGTGGCACTCCATTTGTGCGATCTGGCGGCTGCTCTGGACGTTTTACAGGCGCTCGATTTTGTCGATGAGGAGCGGTTGGGGTGCGCGGGGCTGTCGCTGGGGGGGCGGATGACGATGATGATTTCGGCATTTGATTCCCGGATCAAAATCGCGGTTCCGTCCGGGTGTATGAATCTGTATCAGGAACGCTATCAGGCTTTGAGTCAGTGCGGTGCGCAGTTGATCCCCGGTCTGCTCCGCTATGGCGATACCCCGGAGATTTTTTCTTTGATTGCACCCCGGCCTATGGTGATTGAGATTGGGACGCAGGACCGGCTTATTCCCCACGATTGGGCAGAGCGCGGCCTGTCGCGGATTCGGAAGGCGTACCGGGCCGCAGGTGCCATAGAGCATTTGTTTGTGGATCGGTTTGACGGGGGGCATCAGTTCCATATGGATGTGGCTCAGAAGGTTCTGGGAAGGTTGCACAACGGTTCGGTTATACGGTGAGCGCTTGGCCCGCGCCATCTTCTCTATCCCCTCCAAGTAGCCTTGCATCTGGCGAAGTCTTTACTATATTGCCAATTATAGGCTTTTCACTGACTGAATCCCATCAATGATCTATGCAGGGGACTTCGAGAAAACAGGACAAAAGGGATGACGCGACTCCAACTCCTCTGCACCGGCACTCCCGCCCCGCTCGCACATCGCGGCGGCTCCAGCTATCTCGTCCAGACGGGTGACGAGACCCTGATATTCGATTGCGGTCCGGCGTCGGTGCGGCGCATGCTCGAAGCGGGCCTTGCTTTGCCTTCAATCGTTCACTTGTTCCTCACCCATCTGCACTACGACCACTGTATCGACTTCGCCTACCTGGTGCTGACGCGCTGGGATCAGGGCGTTGGCCGGATACCGGAACTGCGGGTGTACGGCCCGGCGCCAACAGCGCACATGTCGCACCGGTTGTTCTCTGCCGATGGCGCCTTTGGCCCGGATCTGGCGGCTCGTACTCTGCATCCGGGCAGCCACTTCGTGTACGAGGCGCGCGGCGGCACCATGCCGCGGAAGAGGCCCGATCCGCAGGTGCGCGAGGTCGGATCCGGAGATCGGATCGAGACCGACAACTGGCAGGTCGATGTGGCAGAGGTGGTACACGTACAGCCCCAACTTACTTGTCTGGCATATCGTTTGACCACACCTGATGGCACCATCGTATTCGGCGGCGACACAGCGCCAGTAGATCGGCTCACGGACTTGGCAAGAGGTGCGGATGTGCTGCTGCACATGTGCCACTTCATCAATGGCGCGGTCGATGACGAACGCCTGACAAATTGCTGCTCCGGTCACCTCGATGCGGCGACTACAGCGCGAGATGCCGGGGTTGAGACGCTGGTCCTCGTTCATCTGACAGAGCAGTTGGAAACGCCCGGTGTACGGGAGCGGGTGCTGCACGAGGTGGGAGAGGTATTCGACGGTCAGGTAATCCTCGGAGAGGATCTGCTCGAGGTGCCGATGGGCATTATTGATACGGAGCCAGTGCGATGAACAATGCTATGGAGATCCTCACTGAACCCGACGTGCGGGTGCCGATGCGCGACGGCGTGCGGATGGAGGCGCACGTGTTCCGCCCCAATGTGGAGGGACGCTTCCCTGGAATTCTGCTGCGCACGCCATACAATCGTCCGAAGTCCGGATTTGAGCGTTACGTGCGCGCCGGTTACGCCGTGGTGAGTATGGACTCGCGCGGGCGCTACGGCTCTGAGGGCGATTGGGTACCGTTTACCGTAGCGCACACGGGGGACGCCGAAGACGGTTACGACTCTGTAGAGTGGTTGGCAGCGCAGCCCTGGTGCAATGGAAGGGTGGGCACCCTTGGAGCCTCATATAATGCCTGGATGCAGTGGCAGTTGGCCAAATTGCGCCCGCCGCATCTGGTGGCGATGTGTGCGTACACGATTCCACTGGAATTGACAGAGGTCGATTGGCCGGGCGGGTTCCGCCCTGGACGGCGCATCAAGTGGTGGCTCACTTCCATGGCGCCGGACCTTCGGCGCCGCCATGGACTGCCGCCGCCGCACACGCCAGCGGAGGCGCTGCAAGAATGGAACGAGGATGGCGAGAGCCAATGGCTCGACTACCTGCCGTGGCTCGATTTCTCGCGCCACTTGCCGCCGGGGCTGGCGGAGTACGCGAGAGACTGGCTCGAGCATCCAAACCGGCGGGCATGGAAGTTCGACGAGATACACGGGGAAGTCGCGGTGCCCAATCTCGACTTCAGCGGCTGGTACGATCACTGCAACGGCTCGATGCGGCATCTGCAACTGATGCAGCGCAACGGTCGCACCGAGCGAGCGCGGTCGCAGACAAAGCTTGTCGCCGGCCCGTGGAACCATCCGAGTCTCGGTAGCCGGCATGTGGCCGGGTTCGATTTCGGCCCACAGGCCGAGCTCGACCTGCCAGGCCTGATCATCCGCTGGTTTGACTACTGGCTCAAAGAAATTGACAACGGTATCGACCGCGAGCCAGCAGTGCGCTACTTCGCGATGGCAGGGAAGGGGGGATACTGGCGCGAGGCCGATACCTGGCCGCCGGACAACACGACACCCTGCGCGTATCTGTTGAGCAGCGACGGCAATGCCGGATTTGGCGGCTCCGGGCGGCTCTTAGTTGACGGTGGAAATGACGGCGTCGAGATCGATCGCTTCGACTGCGATCCCCACAATCCGGTGCCAACCTTGTGGACGAAGGAGTTGTTTACGGGTCCATCGGACCGGCGCCTGTTGGAGGATCGCGATGACATCCTTTGCTACCGCTCCGAGCCTTTGGCCGAAGCCGTGGAGATTGCCGGCTATCCAGAAGCTGTCCTCTTTGTCAGTTCGTCAGCGCCAGATACGGACTTCTTTGCGCGCCTAATTGATGAGCACCCGTCCACAAGCGGGGACCAGGGTCCCGCGCTGGAGATATGCTATGGCATGGTGCGCGCGCGTCACCGCAACGGCCTCGGCACTGAAGAGCTGTTGGAATTGGGGGCGGTGGTGGAGTTGCGCATCCAACTCGGACCAACGGCCTGCCTTTTTGAACCGGGCCATCGCATTCGCCTGGAGATCACATCCAGCGACTTCCCCAACCACGACCGCAACCACAACACGGGAAGGAACGATCTGGCTGACACCGAGTTGGTGAGGGCGACGAATGCCGTACATCACTCGGTAGCGAATCCTTCGAGGCTCGTGCTCCCCACCGCTTCCCACCCAACTGCCGACTGAGCACACCCATGCCCCAATCCGGATCGGCTTCCCGCACCTCTACAACTCCCATAGATCAGGCTCCTGTCCTACGCCATGTCTGGGCTATTGCCTGGCCAGTGGTGGCTGCTTCGATGCTCGATGCAACGGAGGGCCTCATCGATATCTCCATGGTCGGGCAGCTGGGTCCGGCTGCGATTTCAGCGGTGGGACTCAGTCGGCAAATTTTGTTTCTGACGATGGTAATGGCGATGTCGATCAGCACCGGGTCGCGTACTCTAATCGCCCAATTTTACGGGGCCGAGCGTCACGAAGACCTCGGTCATACGGCGCAACAGGCCATTCTGATGGGGGCACTGCTGTCCGTTGTCCTGGCCTTGCTCGGGGGCTTGATCGCCCGCCCCACGTTGATCTTGTTGGGTGCACAGCCCGAGGTGCTCGGCCATGCCGTGCCTTTCCTGCACATCTACTTTGGCGGCGTCATCTTCATGATGCTCAATTTTATCATCAGCGCGATTTTTGGCGGTGCTGGCGATACCCGAACGCCGTTAAAAATTTCGTGTCTTATCATAAGTTTGAAGATCCCCCTCACCTATGGCTTGATCTTTGGCGCCTGGGGGCTACCGCAGCTGGGGGTTTCTGGTGCTGCACTTGGTACGCTCGCTTCGCGGGCTGTCGGTTGTATTGTCGGTTTTTGGCTGCTTACTTCCGGGCGCTCGCGTGTGCATATGCGCTGGACCTGGCGGCTGTCTATTAACCGCGATATTATCGGGCAGATGATGCGAATCGGGGTGCCAGCGGGAATTCAGGGATTTTTCCGCAATGGTGCTCGCATCTTGTTTTATCGGGTGGCGGGTTGGACCTCGCAGCCCACTACTGCAGTCGCCGCGCTGACGATTGGCCTGCAAATGCGGATGATCGGCATCATGCCGGCCCTGGCTTTCGCTGTAGCAGCAACCGCACTGGTTGGGCAACGATTGGGCGCAAAGCAAATACTGCAAGCGGAACGCTTTGGGGCCAGCACGATCCGCCTCTGTATGATGTTTATCGGTTTTTGCGCCATCATCATCTGTATCTTCGCCCGTGAAATCGTCGATCTGTTCACCGATTCGGTAGCCGTCATTGATATGGGCTACATCATGCTCTGGTTTTTTACGATTGCGCAGGTTTTCTCCGGGTTGTCCATCGTGGCTGGAGGCGTTTTGGCGGGTGGCGGTGAGACCAAGCCTCCGCTCTACTACACGATTGTGGCGCAATGGTTGGTCATGTTGCCGTTGTCCTATATCCTGGCTTTTCTGTTTGGGATGGATACCCTCGGCATCTGGATTGCCTGGCTGCTTGGTGGCATCATCCAGGGCGTCCTGGTCTGGGCGCGCTATCTAAAGGGCACCTGGAAAAAGATAGTGATATGAGGAGTACTGGCAACTCCTCGACCGCTTCACTTTCTATCTGGGATTTCGTCGCCAGCAGGACGGTGAATGTGTTGCCAGTATCCCGAAGGATCAATGCCGCGGCATAAGACCGCGGGTGCGTGGCCCGTTTCTCGGGTGCGGACTTCGGGGGGCATGTAGCGCAGGGTCAGACCGCAACGACGCCGTTGCGAGGTGTTGGGTCTGGAGCCGTGTAGCAATAAGTCGGAGTGAATGGAGATTTGTCCGGCTTTCATGATTAAGGGCATGGGGGCGCCAAATTTTTCGGTGTGGTGAACAGATTGTCCGAGGACGTTATTTTCTTCTAATTTGCTGCGTTCAAAGGGTATTTGTCCGAAAAGGTGCGAGCCGGGTATGACTTCCATGGGGGCGTTTGCCAGGTCAACATCGTCAATGGCGAGCCAGACGGTTGCGGTTTTGGATGGTGTGAGGGGCCAGTAGGATGCGTCTTGATGAAAGGCGACTTTTTTCTCATCTCCGGGCATTTTGCTGAAGTAGTGGGTCATGCGCGAGACGAGGTTGGGTCCGAGCAGGTCTTCGACATAGTCGAGGATGCGGTCATTGACGAGCAGGTCGTAGATGCCTTTACAACTGCGGTGCCATCCGTTGATTGAGTAGCTGTTTTTGCCCGCTGCCTGTGCTTTGCCCATGAGTTTGTCAAAATACGCGCGGTTGGCTTCAGCTTCTTTTGTTGTGAAGACGTCGAGGGGGAAGATATATCCCTTTTCGTTGAAGTGCTGGATTTGTGCGCGCGTGAGTTTTTTGTGCGCGTCAGTTTTGGCTGGATAAAATTTTAGTTCCCGTTTCATGCCGGGAAGGGCGTCGGTTATGGGCATGGGTTCTCCTTTATTATCCTGATCCGCCGTAAAAAAATACCACCTCTCGCGTTGCTTTTTCTCCGCTTACTTTGTCCTGTACGGTGATTTCTACCACGTTTACCCCTGGTTTGGCCTTTTTTAGATCCAGTTCTACGTATTCGCGTTCTTCTTCGTCGGTTCCCACCTGCTCGTAGGTTACGGAGATCTGGGATTTTCGCTGCCGTAGAAGTGTGCGGATACCAGAGGAGATGACGCCTGCGAGGCCTATGGTGTTGCGCGGGTTAAATTGCACGCGGTACTGAACTTTGTAGCGGGTTTGCCCGAAGGTGTCGCGCTTCAGATTGTAGATTTCAAAATAGGCAAATACCCGACTGCCCAGGGGGTAGCTTCGGGAAGCCATTGGCGATACGTAGATGTCTTTTTTTTTGAGGCGGTCGTTGGTGCCTGTTTCGGTGATTGAGGAAGCCAGTTGGATACCGCTGATTTTTACGCCTGCGGAGTCAAAATTAGAAACTGTGAGTTCCTGTTTATAAGCGCCCACGCGCCCAGATAGTTCGTCTTCCAATTGTACCTGGAGCTGATATTTTTCTCCGGGAGATGCCTCAATGCGTATCACATCGGGAATGAAGACGCCCCGGTTTTTAGGGAATTCCCGGCTGTTTTGATAGGATAGTACCTCGTGTGTGCGGTAAATATTTTCGTGGCTTGCGTCCGATAGGGCCAGGGTGCCCTTTGTGTGTATGAGATAATCCCGGTCGCCTTTCCCCACTGTGACTTCTGCCGGGGGTATTCCGTAGTACACTTCTACAATGGTTTTGCCGTCCTTTCCTCGAAAATCCGCGACATCGTAAAAGAAATGGAGGGCGTCTTTGCCCACGCTGGGGCGATAATAGTCGGGTACGACCGAGATGGATTGCTGGTAGATGACCCCCGGCGCGTATTCCATCATCCGCGCCACACTGGCGATTCGGTTGTCGCTTTCCGGCAAGGGTGGCAGGGGCGCGAAATCAAAATGTCCGTTTCCGACTTCATCGGTAAACGTAAATTCCATGCCGCCTTGCAGTTGCGTATATGTCCAGGTTTCCCAGGGTACGGTTTCGTATTCGCGGTCTGATGTTACGGGACTGTAATTTAAGAAGCGCTGTTCTGTTCGGGGGCCAACCGATAGATCAAATGGGCTGGATGCGACCAGGTCGGGTATTTCAAATTGAAATCCCAAAGTTTCGGCCTCTTCCCCGGGGTTCAGGGCGAGGTTGACGTCGTCTTCTCCTGCATCTGTACCAAATACGCCGGTGTTCAGGCTTTGGTTTGTGATATTGCCTCCAAATGGCTTGCGCTGGCTGCGTATTGGAAAGACTGGTCCTGTGAATGTGTAATAGGTCGCCGCCGGTCCCCAGATATCGGCTGCCATTCGGTTGCGAACGGCTTCTACTTCTGGAGATGTTACAAATTCGCGCTGGTTGGAGCGAGACCGATAATCGGGTTCGCCGTACCGGATATAGACTTCGCCCCTTTGGTCCCAGGGGCTGATTTTTTTAGAAAAAGATGTGCGCGCATACCACACCCGCCGGTAGTGTTCTACAATGCGCTCGTTGATTTGGGTCAGTATATCCGAATCTTGCCGCCGCCAGAACTTGTGCAGATAGTCCAGTTTTTCGGATTCCTCGGATAGGCTCTGAAATGCGTGCCATTCTTTTTCCGAAGCTACGAGAGATATGTCGGTGTAATAGGCGCGTTCGCTTTCGTCAACGCGCTGCAAATAGCGCTCGAAATAGTTCAGGGCCAGGCGGTGTTCTTTTTGATGAAAATGGCCTATGGCTGCCAGAGGTAAGAGGCGGAGTTCTGGATCGTGCGCGTTGATATAGGGGATGATGTGCGCCGCAATCAGGTCGTGTTGATCGGCCTGTACGCAGGCCAGGCCAAAATAATACAGTCCGTCGGGGTTGTCCGATTCCACCTGGATATATTTTAGATAGTAATCTACGGCTTTCTGGTGGTCTTCCCGAAACCGCTCGTACAATTCGCCCAGTAGTCGGTACGCAGGCCCATAAGTCGAGTCCAGTTTGGTCGCTCGTTTGGCTTCGCCTACGGCTTTGCGGAAGTTGCTATAAGCCGATAGGCCCGAGGCCGGGCGTTCGGCATATACCAGGCCCAGACCCACATACGCTTCTGCCAAATTTTGATCCAGTTTTTTGGCTGCCTTGAAAGCGGCTTCTGCTTTTTCAAAGTCGCGGGTTTTTAAGTACGCATAGCCCAGGCGAGATTGGAGTTGGGCGTCTTTTGGAAAGGCTTTGACCAGGTTAGAGAATGCCGCAACCGCGGCTTCTGCCTGCCCTTCCCGAAGGTACTTTTGCCCCAGGGTCAACAGGGAGTCCCGCTGGTCTGCTGCCGCCTGATTCCAGCACAGGATACAGAGAAGCGCGTAGAGAATACAGATTCGAGACCATGTCATTAGAAACCTCCAGTATTTCATTCTGTAGTGCCCTGAGAAATCGTCCTTCGCATTGACTTTTAACGCCTATCAAGCTATGTTTCAACAGAGATGAATTCTGCTTTTTGGAGAGTGACACATGCAACCTGATGCGAATATCATTGATCAACTCGTAGAGCGAATTGTCGAAGTCGTCAACCCGCTCAAAATCATCCTCTTTGGCTCGGCTGCGCGAGGCGAGATGGGACCGGACAGCGATGTGGATGTGCTTGTTGTCATGCCCAATGGTATTCACAGGCGAAGAACAGCGCAGCATCTCTATCGAGAAATTCGCGGACTCGGCGTTCCCTTTGATATTCTGGTGACGACACCTGAAATGCTTGAAAAAAGTAAAAACAATATCGGATTGATTTATCAAACGATATTGCGCGAGGGAAAGGACGTTTATGTCGAATGAAAATTCTGATTCAAGCGACCCGGCAGCGTGGCTCCGATATGCCAGAGGCGATCTGGCCCTGGCACAAGTTTCCTTACCGGAAGATAGTTTTTATGAGTTGTTGTGCTTTCATGCCCAACAGGCAGTTGAGAAAGCATTGAAAGCGGTTCTGATTATCAACAATATCTCTTATCCCAAAACGCACAATATTAGAACACTCCTCGACTTGCTTCCCAAAGAGATTGTTTTACCTGCCGATGTAGATGCCGCTGCAATCCTTACAGACTATGCAGTTTCAGGTCGATATCCAGATGAAGTGGAAGAGGTCAGCGAAGAAGAATATCAGGAAGCGGTGAGACTTGCCCTGGTCGTTGTCCAATGGGCAGAATCTATACTCCCCGCACCCGATACAGAATCTGAAGACCCGAACTCAGAATCCCACTGAGATTTACTCATTTTACTTCTCACTTCCCCCTTCTACCAATAATGCACCAGATGCCCTTGCCCCGACCACCAGATCGCATCGATCAGAAAAGACAGCACAACCCCGGCTGTATAGCCCACGAGGAGTCCGAGAAACGCGGGTTTGGAGCGGCGGTAGAGCGTCACGCCGCCAACGGACATGATTATAGATTTGCAGGCCCAGGCAATAAAGACGGGCATGACGAGGTGGGCGGTATTATCGGCTGCCGATAGGGTGAGTCCAATTGGATGCAAGGGCCAGCCCGGGAAGCGGTAGCGCAAAAAGGTCAATAGTGCCATCAGGCCCGCTCCGATTGCGAAGAAGACCATGCGCTCGCCGTCGGGTGCTTTGGGCGTGTGCATCATGGTCAGGGTTGATCCGTAGATGCCTTTTGGGTCGCCGCTGAAAAAGGGAAAGCGCGGGAAATTGTACGCGCCGTGAGAATAGCCCAGGTGCAGGGTATAAAATACGGATGCGCCCAGTCCCAGCAAAACGCTTACGCCTGCCCAAAACAGCAATGCGCGGCGGTTGCCCTGGATGAGTTCTCCCATTTTGATCGACTGCGCCACGCCGGGCGTAAATAGACCTCGCATGTAATCGACAATGGAATACGATAGGGCAATGCCCGTCAAACTACTCGCAGACATGACGTGTGTGCCACGCATGTCCATCACAAATGCCTGCGGTGTCACCGTGGCTCCCGAATACACCATTCCGGCTTCTGATACGACCCGCGCCAGACCGATATAAACTATGGATAGTGCGCCTAAGAAAACGAGTGCAGTCGTTATATCCATGCCAATGCGGCAGAGCCAGAAGAAGACAAAAGATAGACTCACTAAAAATACAAAGACCACGGTGCGGTAGGCCAGTACTTCCTGGGAATCATCGGCGGGATACGCCCTTTTAAACGCTTTGAGAAAGACGTCTCGCAAATGTCGCCGCGCCACCCACAATCGCCATACGACCAGACATGCCAGCGCGCCAAAGCACTGATAGGCTTCGGTAGGGGGATCGGCGCTGAACGAATCCGTTGAACTCTCGATCTGGTATCCCAGACGATTGAAAATGCCGCCTTCTACCACATGGAGCAAAAAGAAGAACCAGACCGAAAATAATACCTGTGTATTGGCAAAATACGCAAACCCAATGGTAAACAGGTTCAGGGGTTCCAGATAGACATGGGGTGAATACCGCGTAAAATTAAACTGCCCGGCATGGGGAAAGATCCCGATCCCGGGCATGAGCGGATAAGACCAGGACAGCGAATTCCACAAGAACAACAAGAGCGGAATGGCCGCCATAATCCAGAATAGTTTGCCCCGCATAAACCCCGGCAACAACTGCTTTGACCGAGCATCCTGCGCCATTTCCAGGGGCACCGCCACAAGGGGATAGACCAGTTTTTCGTGTTCGGCCCATTGCTTGCGCAAAATCACCATCATGCTGGCAGAAAGTGCGAATACTGCGACTATAAAGCTCGCCCACCACAGCAGGGGCATCAGCCACACTTCCCAGGGCATGGACGCGCCCGGTGGCAAGCCTTCGTAGAACATCCGCAAGGCTTCGGGGTCTATGGGCACGACCCACGAATCGAGATTGGTATGATAAAATTCGCGCCATCGATTCTCGGGCGTGGCAAAGTAGATCGGCGTGGAAATGACGCCGATGAGAAAGCCGGTTACTCCCGAAGCGGGTACTACGCACCCCACCATGCCGATGGCCGCAATTGCCAGTAGTTCTGAGGGCGAAAACGCGCGGTGTGATCCCATGATTTTCAAAATCGGATTGACGGCTGCGACCAGCAAAACAAATACGGCCATTAACGTGAGTTGAAAAAAACTCAGGTTCAATCTGGACGCATGCACCACGGTCTCGGCATAAGTCACCCACAGGTTGATGAATACCACTGCCCCCAGCGCAAGCCCCACAGAGCGGACGGTTAGTCCCTTTTCCTGCTGGGGATCGGTTTCATTTACAAAATCTGTTTGTATTGCCACGCGCGTTGCCTCTCAAAAATTTACCACCAGTGAACCGAATGTCCCTGACCGGGCCACCAGATCGCATCGACGAGAAATGACCACACGACCCCGGCCGTATAGCCTACCATCAAGCCGAAAAATAGCGGCTTGGCTTTGCGATAGAGGTTCACGCCGCCGATGCGGAGCAAAGAGGCTTTGCACACCCAGGCGATAAACACGGGCATGACCAGCGAAGCCGTGTTATCGGCAGCGGAAATGGTCATGCCGATGGGGTTGATGGGCCACCAGGAAAATCGGTATCTCAAAAATGTCAACAGGGCCATTGCGACCGCTCCAATGCCAAAAAAAATGATTCGGTTTGGGTGGGGTGCTTGGGGCGTTCGCACCAGGATCAGCGTAGATTCATAGATGCCTTTTGGATCGCCGCTGAAAAACGGAAAGCGCGGGAAATTGTACGCCCCATGCGTATAGCCCAGATAGAGCATTAGCCACACCGAAGAAGCGAACCCGGCCAGAACGCCAATGCCCACGCAATAGAATAACAGGCGGCGGTTGCCGCGAATTAGATCGCCCAATTTGATCGATTGGGCCAGTGCCGGGGTGAACAGCCCGCGCATATAATCGATCAGGGAATAGGACAATGCGATGGCCGTCATGCTGCTTCCCGAAATGACATGGGTGCCGCGCAGATCCATCACAAATGCCTGTGGCGTTACCGTGGCGCCAGAATATACCACGCCGGCTTCAGACACCACCCGCGCCATGCCGATGTAGATGACGGCGACGCCCGACATAAAAATCAACGCGGTGCTCAGGTCCATCCCGATTTGCATTAACCAGAATAAGACGTAGATCAGGCTGGACGACAAGATCAATACCGCCGCCCGGTAAGAAAGAATTTCTTCGCGGTCATCTACCGGATGATTTTTGTGAAGTGCTTTGAGAAAAACGTCTCGCAAATGCCGCCGCGCGACCCACAAACGCCACACCACCAGACATGCCAGTGCGCCAAAACACTGCCAGGCTTCGGTGGGCGGGTCTGCGCTGAACGAATCGGTTGAACTCTCGATTTGATAGCCCAGGCGGTTAAAAATACCCCCTTCCAAAACGTGTAGCAAAAAGAAAAACCAGACGGAAAAGAGCACCTGTGTATTGGCAAAATACGCAAAGCCAATGGTCAAGAACTGCATGGGCTGGATGTACATGCCGGGTGAATAGCGCGTGAAGCGAAAATATCCCCCGTGCGGAAGGATGCCGATGCTGGGCAGAAGAGGATATGCCCATGACAGGGAGTGCCAGACGAAAATCAAAAACGGTATAGACGCCGCAATCCAGAACATGGGGCTGCGCATGAAGGCGGGGAAAAGACGCGCAGAAAAGGCATCTTGCGACATTTCGATGGGTACGGCGGCGATGGGATAGGCGAGTTTTTCGTATTCTACCCACTGTTTTCGCAAAATGATCATCAGGCTGGCCGAAACCGCAAATACGGCTACTACCAGGCTGCCCCACCACGCCATAGGCGCCAGCCACACGCGCCAGGGAATAGCCCTGCCGGGCAACAAGCCCTCGTAAAAGGCGCGTACAGCCTCCTCGTTGGTGGGTACCACCCATGAATCCAAGTTGGGGTGATAAAACTCGGCCCATCCGTTTTCGGGCGTGGAAAAATAAAAGGGGGTCGAAATTACCCCGATCAAAAATCCCGTAATGCCTGACGTGGGCACCACGCAGCCCACAATGCCAATGGCGACAACGGATAGCAATTCGGCGGGTGCATAGGCGTAGCGGCGATTTACAGATTTGATCAGGGGGTTGACCACCCCGATCAGGACGATGAAGATGGCGAGGAGCGTTATTTGAAATACGCTCAGGTTCAGGCGAGAGGTTTTCACCACGGTCTCGGCATACGTCACCCACAGGTTGATGAATATCACGATCCCAATCCCCAGGGCAACAGAGCGAAATGTTATACCTCTTGCAGGTTCACCTACCGGGTCTGCTTGCAGTTCTTCAGCCAAACGTCTCTCCTTGAAATCTAATCCCAATCCACCGCGTAACCGGGCCATTTTTGCGGACCCATAATAAACTGTTCAGATCCCGGTTCTCCCGTGATTCGCTTCATCACCAGGAACCAGTTGAATTCTATGCGGCGTGCAAAAATGAGAAAGCCGCGCCAGGGGGACCATGTTAGGAGTTGATCGCCAAACTGCGCATGGGTGACCACCCACCGCGACTGATCCTGCATATCGATAAATTCGATTCGCGAAAATCCTATTTCGCCAAAGACCGAGAAGCCGAGAAACCGGCCAGAGGGCGACCAGAGTTGTGCGCCAAATGGAAATGTTCCGTCAAATAGGCTATTTTCAAATGCGAGTTCGGTCAGATTATCCCGAATAAGGTTTCGCATCATCAGTCTGTACACACCGCCACTTCCGGCTTCAAAACTCACAAAGGTCAATCGGGTGCCATCCCGCGACCAGGAAGGCAGGGATTTGGGGCGATCTCCCCGGGTAATCTGCTGGGCATTTTGCCCATCGGTTCCGATGATAAATACCTGAGACACGGCGTTCCCATCTGTGCCTGTATATACCACTTGCCGACTGTCTGCCGACCAGGCCATGTCAATGGGGGTATCAGAGGTGGCCAGGAGCAATCTATTGTCAAAATCGGTCGAAAATAATTGATAAGGCGGATGAGTTGTTGAAAATAGCAACTGCCTGCTGTCTGGAGACCAGACTATCGCGTGGGGGCTATTTGTGGGCAATATCAGATGCTCGTCGGCCAAATCAGAACTCACAATCGAAAGCGATTCGTTCTGTCGCACGACTGCAAGGTGTTGCCCACTGGGCGATAGCAATGGAAATGCCGGAGATTCTCTGCCGGGGATGAGTTCAAAATCGGTGTTGTTTTCCCGCACTGAGATCCCGCCCTGGCGGTTGGTGAAGTAAATCCGTCGGATGCCCGCTGCCGGGAGCGTCAGATATCCGCCTCCGCCAACCTGTCCCTCTTGTGGCGGTGTCAGATAATTTTCTACATCTGAACCACACCCGGAACAGAAAAAAAAACAGACCAGCAGGGCAAATAGCCGTTCAAATGGCATACCCCGCACGAAAGTCGGATTGTATTCCAATTCCGGCGGGGTATGAAAAAAAATCAACACCTGTGGGGACAAGGGAGATACTCCGTGTCAGAATACGGGAATGGACGGGTCCCTATACCATCCATTCCCGTCAGAATCCTCCTACAACGAACCCGAGAGATTCAGGCGCAGGGGGGCGTCAAACAAATCGCCGAAATTGCTATACGACACGTCTAAGGCAATGTGTCGCCCGCCGAAGTTCCCCTTGAGACCACCGCCAATACTCCAGGTTTCCACATCGTATCTGAGCTTATAACCCGCTCGAAGCGCGATGAGGTTCTGTATCCAGAGTTCTCCACCCAGGTTCCAGCGTTGCTCGCGGTCGGTGAAAAAAGCACCTTCAAACGAGCCAGTCAGGGATACGGGATCGCCCAGATTGCCGTACAATTCCATGGCTATCCCGGTGTGGAATACCAGAGGCATTTCCGATTTTTCGCTTACAATTTCCTGCTCTCCGCCCAGGTTTTTCATGTTCATGCCAATGCGCAGGCTTTGAAAACCCGTGTACATCAAGGTGCTGACATTCACGGAGACTGCGCTGAGCGTTTCTGGCCCCAGCGCGGATTGGACAAAGCGCAAGGAGGCGGCCCCCGAGAGCTTGTCGGTCAATTGATAGGCGTAAACCAGGCCGACGGCGAGGTCGCCCGCGGTCACCATAGAACCCGTGCCGTCTGGCTCCATGGTGGTTGTTTCGGGCATATCGGGCAGGGAGAAGTTGACAAAGGAAACCCCCAATACGCCCCACTGTCCGGTGTTATAGGCGAGGGATCCTGTGACAAATTTTGATTCGATCAGCCATTGGGTATAGCCAAAAGTATAGCCAAACTTATCCACTTTGGTCAGCCCGGCGGGATTCCAGACAATGCCGTCTATCCCATCGGATACTGCTGTAAAGGCGTCGCCCATGCCCGCGATTCGGGCATTGTTGGTCACCTTCAGGAAATTGAATGTGGATGGCTTGATCTTGCTGCGGCCCTCTGGATTCAAAATTTCCTCGGCTTCTGGGAAAAGTTCCTGCGCCGAGGCCGGAACCGATAGGGCGAGCGCCATCAAAACGATCAGCAACATCGTATTTTTCATAGCTTCAATCCTTGTGTTTTAACGGTTGATTATGAACGCGCCCTTGGTCTTGCGACCGCGACTGGAAGGCACGAGCGACTCCACTACGTAGAAGTACACAGACGAGGTGGCCTCACCGGTGAGGAAGCGATCTTTCAAAAGCCACTGTGCTTCCCCGGCGGTCGGATCGTTGTGGTTGATTTCGGCAACCAGATCGCCCGAAACCGTAAAAATGGAAATTTTTGCCTGGTGTGGCACCCCGACAAAGCGCAGTTTGAGCGTGCCTTGATAATTGGATTGGGCTTGCGCCAGACTAAACGGATTGGGCACCACTACTACCGGAGTCTCCAGATTGTCGGCGGCGTCATTGGCTGCCAAAATTGGGCTGCCCGGAACGATCATGCGCTGTTCGGCTGCCGACCACCCGCTCTCCAGGCCATTTTCCGTCAGGTGCTTGCGTATGGTCTCGGGCAAATCGCCCAGGGTTTTGGAGCCTTCGGCCCAGGACGATTTGGGGCTGGCAACAGAGCGCACATTGTAGGCGAATTGGAATCCGGCCAGCGAGCTTTCATCTACCCAGGTGTACGTGCCGCCCTGGTCGGCTGAGACCTCACCCACCAATTCCCACGGCCCGGTCTCTTGCCAGATCGAGCGATAGACCCGATAGCCGGTCACATCGGCCTGTCCGTATTCGGGGTTGATGGCTTTTTCGGCGGCATCTGACCATGTCAGCGTAATTTTGGCCTGGGCATTGCTCCCCTGGAAAAAATCTACATCCGGGGGGGCGTTGGGTATCTGGTACTCGTTGTCATAGGCAAATTGCGCGTGGTTTAGATGGCGCAGCATGGCCTCTTCGCCCCTGGCCAAAAGCGATTTGCGAGCATCTGGTCCAACATCGCCCACGTTCCACGACCACCTGGTGATGTCATGGGCATAACCCGTCTGGCTGTTGATGTCAAATTCGGCGGATGATCCAAATCCGTAGGCCAGCACGATTTTGGCTTTTTGCCCGGGAGCCAGACTGTAGGGACCAAAGATCATGTCTTCCCACTGCATCTGTTCAGAGGGCGGATTGTCCATTGTGGGCGAGGTGAAAAAGTCGTACTGGGAGCCCATGCTCAACGCGCCCCGTGTGGGGTCGTCGATGTTGCGGCGGCCAAATACTTCATACCAGTGCGACAGGGGTTCGCCCTGTGGATCGACAAAGCCTTCCCCTGCGTCTGCGGCGTTGAACATGTGACTCGCCCCGGCATTGCGAAAAGCGAGGGGCGCCATAAACTGATAGGCCGGTGCAATGGGCATGCCTTCGGGCCTGCTCTTGCTGCCCGGGAAGCCCCGCGCCTCCAGGTCCGAGAAGTAGGGGTCGCCCGTGTCTTCTTCAAAGCTGGACGGGGAATTGCCATCCCACTGGTACATGACGTATTTGCCCTGAAAATCCGAAGGTGACAGCCCGCTCAGGGAATTGTTTGCGAAGTTGGATGCCTCGCTATAGCGATAGTGGTCGTCCAGCGCCTGCGTGCGGCGATAGGTAATCAGGCCACCTTCGTGCCCATAGCGATAGGCCGTGCCCGCATTGTTCACATACATCGAGTTCATCACGCCAAGGTAGGTATTGTCGAGTTGCTGTCCGCCCCGGTTCTCAAACTCGAGTTCTATGATAAAAAAGTCGTCAAAATCCTGGTGACTCCACGCATGTGCTCTGCGCGTTACCACGACATTGTGTTGCGTCTGCCACTGCGTAATATGGATTTCCTCGCCTGCATTTTGTACGGACGGATAAATGCCATAATCGAAGTTGTGAATTTCGTAGGGGCGCAAGTTGGCCGGGTCAACGGATTGGGGCGTGGCGCCCTGCCACCAGTTGGAGGTGGCTGTGCCCGGCCCTACCCCGCGGTTGGGTACCAGGGTCTGAATACCCCACGAGGCTTCTTTTGAGTTGGCGATGTCGTAATTCAACGGCACCACGTCTTCGGTGGGTGTGCGCGGGCCTGTGACCGATACGTACTTTTCACCGCCCACATTGGTCAATACCAGCACGCCTTCACCGGCCGAGTGCATGTTTGTAAAGCCCTTTTGCGCGGATGAGCCCCAGGCTTTGTCGCCCCAGTATTCCACAAATTCTTCGGTGCCTAACAGGGCGTACAATGAATACAATTCGCCCGGGTAGGACATTCTCATCATCACCCGAGAGGGCGTTACCTGATAGTGCATGCTCGAGGTACCGGAGTTGGTAAACGAGAGCCACACCAGCGACCGGGTCATGTGCCGCGACGCGCTATAGACCACCTGCGCTTGCGAATCTATTGTGCCAATTGAAATGAGGCACAGTACCATCAGACCCGACAGCCATTGTTTTTTCAAATTCTTCAGAGACATAGATATGATCCTCCTGTTGGATCGCGGATGAACGCGGATAGTTAAATATGACACATCTTAATCTGCGTACATCTGCGTACATCTGCGTACATCTGCGGATGCTTTTTAAAACTTAAACCGCGCCCCGGCCACGATGGTTCGGGGTCTGCCCAGCCCGCCGTTGTAGCGGGTCAGTTCAGAAATATCGCCATAATTATCGAATTTGCTGTCTCCGGGTGGCGGTTTTTGGAGGCCGTACTGGATCCAGCGGAAACCAGTGCTCGTGTCGTCGCGCTGCCCAAAGAGGTTGCGGACTTCCAGGAAAGTCGTGGCTTCGGTATTTTGCCCCAGTCCAAAGTCCTTTTCAAAGCTGACGTCTGTCAGTGTGGTGGGCGGGCCGTTGCGACGTTCCCTCGGTCCGGAGGGTGGCGTGTACCAGAACGCGCCCCTGGTGTGCATCTGCCAGACCATGGTCGCGCGGAACCCGGCCAGAGCCGCAATGTGGAAATCCGGCGGTGCAGAGAAGAGGAATTGCACGCTGGCAAAGTTGCGTCTGTCCAATCCGCCATCTAAAGTGGGAATGCTGTAGTTGGCGATGTTGAAGGAGTACAGCCCGTCTTCGATCAGCACTGGCTGTTCCCAGAAGGCATTGCTCTTTGGCTCCATCACATCTGCTTTGGATTTGTATTTCTGGGCAATGACATCGGCCTGCGCTGCCATTCTGCTGCGCTCTTCAGCCGTTGGTGCGCGGGGCACTTCCTGTCCGTTGGATTCCACGGTGACGCCGGCAAAGAACTTGTCGCTGTTCACATACCGACTCGTGGGGGCTATAAACCACTCCCACGATGCTTTGCCGCCCCGGTGCGCTTTGGCCCAGTTGACGTTGTAGGCCACGTACAGGGCGGTCATCTGGCTGAACTTTTTTTGGAAGGACAGTTCAAACCCGCGAGATGTGGCAAAGCGGCGATTGAAGAAGGCATGGGTATATGAAGAGTTGAAGCCAAATACCGGTTCGTCGATGAAAAAGTCTGATCCACCGCTCGACAGCGTGCCTTCTTGGTCTTTGTAAAAAGCCGTCAGGCCCAATACATAATCGCCGTAGAAGTTATAGTCGAAGCCCACTTCGAAGTTGGTCGTGCGCTCGGGTTTCATGTTGATATTGCCAAATTCGCCCGCCAGCGGATAGACCAGGGCGTTGAAAATTTCCCTCTCGTCGATTTGTCCGTTGCCGTTCAGGTCTTTGTCCGGCCCCGTCGCCCGCCAGGTGCGGTTGTAAAGGCTTTGCAAACCGACAAATTGGTGGAAGCGTCCGGTGAAGAATCGGATGGTGGAACGCTCTGTGATGGGGTGCGAAATGCCCATGCGCGGGCTGATGGCCGTCTGCGTGGGCGAATCCACAATGGGCACGTTTCGCCAGCGCGTCAGCGAATTGTAGTGGTTCCAGATGACCTGGTCCATGGCGCGACCAAAGGATTTTCCGGGCGCGAGGACTTCATATCGCACGCCCAGATTTACGATCAGGCCCTCAAATTCCATTTTATCCTGGACATAAGCCGCGTAAGTCGCCGGATTAAAAGGCTCCAGGCCCACGATGGGGTCGCCCTTGCCCAGCAAGCGGATGTTGCGTTCGCGGGTTGTGTTATAGACCACATCTTGCTGTTCGATGCTGTTGCGGATGATTTCAAAACCGGCTTTTACAAAATGCCCCCGCGTCACCTGGCTGGACAAATCGCCTTTCAGGAGGATTCGCGTGCGCCGCGCCAGGCTAAAGGCGTGGATATCTCGCGTGCCGTAAAATCCGTTTGCACCGCGAACGATGTCTGTTGTCTCTGCCGGCACATCGCTGGTATCGAGAGATGTGCTCTGGAAAGATACGCGGACTTCGTAAAATGTTTTGGGCGATATGGTGTGTGTCAAGACGCCGTAAAATACTTGATCTGTACGCGGCGACTTGCCCGAGGAGCTATACCCTGCGGGTAGGTAGAGGTTGCGTCCGGTTTCCGAGATGCCGCGCACCCCGCCCGGCGGTACGCCCGTGGTTGCGCCGCCCGGACCGCGTACCACACGGGTCGCGCCGTTGTTGAACCCGTCTTTGTACACCCATGTGGTGCCGAGCTTAAATTTGTACTTGTCTCCCGGCCGATAGGTCGCATTGGCCGATGTGTTCAGGTTAAAGGGCGCGTGATTGGCTGGGCCTGGAAAAACGGATGCCTGCCGATCTGTATAGGTACTGAGGAAGAATCCGAGTTGTGGATTAATCGGCCCCGAGACATTGCCCTCGAGGAAATGCCCGATCACTTTGTCGTAATCTGAAGGCGTTGCATCTATATTGGGATTGCCGCTATCTGGGGTGTTGCCCTCCAGAAGCGGGCTGTCATAGACATTCGCGCCCCAGTGTTTTAAGCCCGGAAGGGTCAGGCGGTATTCGCCCAGTCCGCCGTATCGCTCTTTGGCTTCGCGGCTCACCAGGCTGATCACACCGCCCTGTGCATTGCCGTATTCGGCGTTCATGCCGCCAGTGACAACGGCGACTTCTTGCAATGCTCCGCGCGCCAGGCTGTTGACCTGTGAGGCTGTGTTGTTTTCGGCTACGCCATCGTCATTGGACAGGCGAATGCCGTCGATTTCCACAAAGACTTCGTTGGTGCCATTGGTTACCGAGGCGGTGTGGCTTGCGCGGATGCGCATGGCGCCGTCCAGGGATACGCCCGGCTGCAATTCGATGACTTCTGCCGTGTTTCGCGCAAGGGGAACCTGTTCGACCTGCTCAACGCCCACAATATAGCGACTCACGGTCTTATCTGGTTCCACGGCAGGTCGCACGGCAATGACGACCAGTTCGCCGAGTTCTACGGCTGCTTCCTGGAGTACAATATTCACTGTGGTGGTCAATTCGACCTGCACCAGTACCCTTTGTACGGTTTCGGTGCGGTAGCCCACCAGGGATGCTTCCACTTCATGCACGCCCGGATCGGCAGCCAGTATTAAAAAATAACCGTCTGCATCGGTCACGGCACCGCGCCGCGTGCCCTGTAAGACCACGTTGACGCCGGGTAGCGGCCCACCTTGAGCGTCTTTCACCACACCTGTAACTTTTCCTGTTGTAGCTGCCATCCCATCGCCTGGATGGAAGACGCATATCGCGCCGACCAGGATCAGGAGACAGCCCAAACGAATGTTAAAACGCATGCTGAACCTCCGTTATTATTTGGGGAAATACAACTTGAGCCGAATACCCAGGTTGAGTTTGTGAAATGGAAATGCCTCTTGTAAGCCCCAGGCTTCTAAGGGTCGCACATGGCCCCAGATGACGTGGTATTGTGCCCGAAGGTCAAATGCAAAATTCTGAGAGGCGAAGTATTCGACGCCCAAACCGGCGTTCACGCCCAAAGCTGTGCGAACGTCTGATTCGGGACGCTGTATCAAATTGGTATCCAGCGTTCCACTTTGACCGGGATAAATCAATCCGCTGATTTCGTTGTTGTAGTGGTAAAAGCCCGATCCGATGACGAAGTACGGCGCACCGCCCCCCGATTCCAATTTTTCCCCTCCGCCGTTGAAATGGTAAATATAGTTGGCGGTTACTGTAAACCAGGTCATTTCTGAACTGGCGTTGGAACTGTTGTATTCCTGCAGGTCAACTGACCACAGAAAGCTGCGGTTTTCCAGTTCTCCCGAACCGTATTTGGCATACCGCGCATCCAGTTCAAATGTCCAGGTCTGGTTGTTGATGCGCGAGATCGTTCCCCCGATGTCAATCCCACCCGAGGGAAACCATTGGTTCAACTTGAACAGCGGCACATCGTATTGCCCGGTCACCCCAACAGACCAGGTGCCGTTCACCTCTGCCACTCCCGGCCCAATAAGGGCCAGACTTAATAACGCTGCTACAATAAATCTCATGCAATGACCTCCTCTTTGCGGTTTGTGTGACGATTTGCATGCTACCAAAAAACACATCTGTTTTCAGATTATAGGCATGCCTCCTTTCGGATCTCGGATGAAAGGATCAGGTGTATTAAAGC
Source organism: Candidatus Latescibacterota bacterium (assembly GCA_965262145.1). Lineage (GTDB taxonomy): Bacteria > Latescibacterota > UBA2968 > UBA2968 > UBA2968 > VXRD01. Next base: position 5,657,905 of record OZ253501.1, on the reverse strand, counting down.
TGATGAACCACAACGATTATTTGTTTCAAAACGACTCATGTTAATACCCAAATTGAGGCGGGTCAATCAAAAAAGATGGCTTGTAAAAGCTATTTTGCGATTCTTTTTGGAACCTCAGGCTCTTACTTTTCAGGTGTTGCACCATAGACAAACATAACCTCGCGGGTGTCCTTCTGTTTGCTGACTTCGTCCGTTATGGTCACTTGCAAAATATTTACACCCGGTTTGGCTTTTTGCAAATTTAGTTCTACGTATTCTTTTTCCACGGGATTGGAGCCGACTTGATCGTAAGCGATAGATACTTCCGGTCTTTTTCTTTGCAAGAGTGCGCGAAGTCCCGATGAGATCGCGCTGGCGACTCCTGAGGAGAATTGGGAACTGAACTTAATCTGGTATTGCACTTTGTAGTGCGTCTGACCGAATTTGTCGCGTTTTAAGTTGTAGATTTCGAAATAGGCGAATACTTGTCTGCCGCTTCCGTAAGTTCTGGATGGATGGGGGATCACCCACACATCGTCTTTCCGAAGGCGGTCGTTTTTGCCCTCTTTTTTTATAGCGAGGGCAAGCTGGATGCCGCTCACTTTAAGTTGGCCGGAACTGTAGTCGTGAATATCCACATCTTGTTTGTAAACTCCTATGCGTCCAGAGATCACATCTTTTAACTGAACTTGAAGTTGGTATTTGCCGGGGGGAACTTCCAGTTTGAGCAGATCCGGCACAAATGCCCCTTTTCGCTCATCAAATCCGTCGCTTTTTTGATAGGTGAATACATCCGCTGTGCGATAAATGTGGGTATGTTCCTCGTCTGCAAGAGCCAGTGTTCCCTGTACATGGATCAAGTGATCTTTCTGCGTCTGAGAGATTTTCACCTCTGCGGGGGGCACGCCGTAATAGACTTCGAGTTGGGTCTGGCCGTTCTCGCCGCGAAAGTCCGCGAGATCGTAGTAAAAGCCCAGCGCGTCTGCACGGATGTCTGGGCGATAAAAGTCGGGCGTTTTTGCAACTGCCTTCTGGTAAATCACGCCGGGTGTGTAGCGAATTAGTTGCACTGCCTTCTTGAGCTTGTCGTCTCCAGCGGCCCTCGGCGGCAAGGGAGCGAAATCAAAATCGCCGCGTCCCACCTCATCTGTAAACGTAAATTCCACGCCATTCTGGAGTTTTGTATAGGTCCAGGTTTCCCATGGTACGGATTCCTGCGGACCATCCACAGTGACGGGCGCGTAGCTGTCGAATGCCATTTTTGGTATCGGATTTCCAGAGCGATCTGTAATGCCCTGATCCCGCCGAGGTGTCGCGCCGGGCGTGGCGTCGATGGGATCCAGAGAATCCAGTTCGATGTCTTCCTCATTTGAGTCGCTGGTTCCCAGCCTGGCGATATCTCCGCGGTTCACCTCGGGCGGACTGTCCGTTGTGCTGAATGGGTTGCGCCGGGTGCGAATGGGAAAGACGGGGCCGATGAAGGTCAAATACGCAGCCTGTGGTCCGTATAGATCTACGGCCATTTGCGTTCGCACGGCCTCCACTTCCGGGCTTATGATAAATTCGCGGTTGTCGGAACGGGAGCGGTAATCCGGTTCGCCAAAGCGAATATACACTTCGCCCCGCCGGTCCCAGGGATACACCTTCGTAGAGAAGAAGGTTCGGGCGAACCAGACGCGGCGATAATGCTCGATAATGCGCTCGTTGATCGCGGTTAGAATATCGGGATCTCTACGCCTCCAGAACTGGTGTAGATAGGCGAGTCGGTCCTCTTCTTTTTTGACCAACGCAAAAGCATGCCGTTCCTTTTCCGAAGCCACGAGGGAGATATCCGTGTAATGCGCCCTTTCCGTTTCGTCCAGTTTGAGAAGGTATCGCTCGAACAAGGCCAGAGCACGTTCGTATTTCTCCAGATAAAAGAACCCTTGAGCCACTTGTGAAATTAATCTCGTTTCCCCTGGATCTCGCGCCAGATAGGGCGCGAGATACTGTTCAATGAGATCAAATCGTTTGGCCTGGATGCACGCAAGCCCGAAGTAATAAAGTCCATCTGGATTGTCTGGATCCTTTTCAACGTATTTCAGGTAGTACACGATTGCCTTTTCGTGATCGTCTCGGAATCGCTCATAGACTTCACCTAAAAGTCGATATGCCGGTGGGTATGTGGAATCAATTTTAGTCGCGCGTTTGGCCTCGCCCAAGGCTTTGCGGAAGTTTTGCAGCGCGCCCATTCCCCTGGCGGGACGTTCGGCATAGGTCAACCCAACACCGACGTAGGCTTCGGGGAGATCCGGGTTGAGTTCTTTGGCCTTTTCATAGGCGGCCTCAGCGGCGTCGTAATCGGCATTGGATAGATGTGCATAGCCCAATCGGGTTCTCAAATAGGCGTCTTTGGGATAGGATTGCGTGAGTCTCGTGAAGATCTCGATAGCGAGATCGAGTTCTCGGTTCAAAATTTTCTCCTCACCGAGGGCCACGAGCGAATCTCTCTCGGCGTCTGTGAGCGACACGGGTGGATCAGCCCCTTCAGTTAGGGAAGCCATGAACACAATGCCAATGATTGCAAAGAGATGCAGATTTTGGAGTCTCATGATGATCACCTGCCATGGTTTGAAAGTAAATGCTTTTCTCACCAGTTATGAACTTCGTGTCCCTGTCCCGACCACAGGGTTGCATCGACGATAAAAGACCATACAACCCCTGCCGTATAGCCGACAAGCAGCCCGAGAAAGACGGGTGTTGCTTTGCGGTAAAGCTGAACACCGCCGACAGCCATGATGATGGTCTTGCACCCCCAGGCGATAAAAATTGGCATCACGTAGTGGGCCGTGTTATCCGCCGAAGAGAGAGCCAATCCTATGGGATGAATCTGCCACCAGCGAAAACGATATCTGAGGAATGTCAACAATGCCATCAACGCGGCGCCAATGCCAAAGAAAACCATTCTCGCCGGGTCTGGCGCTTTGGGGGTTCTCATTTGTGATAGCGTAGAGGCAAACACCCGCTTCGGATCGCCGCTGAAAAACGGAAATCTGGGGAAATTGTATGCCCCGTGCGAATAGCCCAGGTAGAGCGTGTAGAGTACCGATGCGGCCAGGCCGAGCAACACGCCAATACCAACCCAGACGAGTAGCGCGCGCCGGTTGCCGCGGATCAAATCTCCCAATTTCACGGAATGGGCAACGCCCGGCGCGAACAGGCCGCGCATGTAATCAACCAGCGAATAAGACAGTGCGATTGCGGCCAGGCTCGCATTTGAAATGGCATAGGTCCCCCGCATATCCATAACAAATGCTTGTGGCGTGATGGTTGCTCCGGAATAGACGATCCCCGCTTCACAAACCACCCTTGCCAGGCCAATATAAATGACACCGGCGGCTGCGAGATAGATTGTTGCTGTGGCGAGATCCATCCCAACTTGATGAAGCCAGAAAATTATGTAGGCCAGGCTACTCAGAAGCGCGAAAACAGAAGTTCGGTAGGAGAGTACCTCTCCACTGTCATCCACGCGATGTCGGGAAGAAAAGGCCCTCGCAAATACATCCCGCAAATGGTGGCGTGCCACCCACAGCCGCCATACTACCATGGCCGCCAACGCCCCAAAACACTGCCACGCCTCTGTGGGGGGATCCGCGCTGAAGGAATCGGTTGATCTCTCGATCTGATACCCCAGGCGGTTGAAAATGCCGCCTTCTACGACGTGTAATAAAAAAAAGAACCAGATTGAAAACAACACCTGCGTGTTGGCGAAATACGCAAATCCGATGGTGAACAGATTGAGAGGCTCCATAACGACCACGGGGGAGTACCGCGTGAATCGAAAATCGCCCGCATTGGGAAAAATGTTCAGTGCCGGAACAAGGGGAAAAGACCACGATACCGTATTCCAAAAGAACAATGCGAAAGCAATGATTGCCGGGATCCAGAACAACTTTCCGCGCATGAAGTCGGGGATCAATTTTTTCGCCCCGGCATCACGAGCCATTTCGAGCGGAACTGCAACAAGGGGATAGACCAGTTTTTCATTGTCTGACCACTGTTTGCGGAGGATCACCATCGTGCTGGCAGACAGGGCGAAGACCGCCAAAATAAAAGTTGCCCACCACGCCAATGGTGCGACCCAAACGCCCCAGGGAATTGACGCGCCCAGGGGCAGCCCTTCAAAGAATGTGCGGAGTGCTTCTGGTTGTGTTGGCACCACCCATGAATTTAGATGCGGATGATAAAATTCCGCCCACCGATTTTCCGGCGTGGAAAAATAGATCGGGGTTGCAATCACTCCGATTAAAAAGCCCGTGATGCCAGAGGCGGGCACTACGCAACCGACCATGCCAATGGCGACGATCGCGAGCAACTCGGAGGGGGAAAATGCAATCCGAGGACTGCACATTTTGAGGAATGGGTTGACGACAGCCACCAGAATGAGAAATACGGCCATGAGTGTGAGTTGGAAATAACTCAGATTCAGGCGGGAGGAATGCACGACCGTTTCTGCATACGTTACCCACAGATTGATGAAAACCACAATCCCGAGTCCCAACCCCACCGAGCGGAATGTGAGGCCGCGTTCTGCTGGTGCAGGTGTTGTGGTTTGCTCCTTTGAACGCATCATTTCCAATCCACGTTAAAAAATGAGACTCCGCCCGAAGCCGGACGGGCATCCGTTTCGAGCGGAGTCGTATATTCAGCAAGCTGGCGTTCGGTCCGGCTCAAGTCCTCCTAAAATGAACCCGAAAAGCTGATGCGCAACGGCGCGTCGAACAAGTCGCCGAAGTCGCTGTAGGAAATATCCAGACCGATGTTGCGCCCTGAAAAATTCCCTTTCAGGCCAGCGCCAATACTCCAGGATTCGCTGTCGTATTTAAATTTATACCCGGCCCGCAGCGCGACCATGTTGGCGAGCCAAAATTCGCCACCCAGGTTCCAGCGTTGCAACCGGTCGGTAAAATACGCCCCTTCAAACGCCACGGTCAATGAAGCCGGGTCGCCCAGGTTGCCGTATAACTCCATCGCCATGCCCAGGTGGAAGGTGAGAGGCATCTCCGATTTCTCACTCACGATTTCCTGCTCGCCCCCCAGGTTTTTCATATTCATTCCCAGACGCAAGCTCCGAAATCCGGTATACATCAGCGAGTTCACATTGATGGAAACCGCCTTGAGCGTAACGTCCGCCAGTTTGGACTGGATATACCGAATGGTGCCGCCGGCTGATAGCTTATCCGTCAACTGGTAGGCATACGTCGCGCCAATGGCCACATCGCCTACGGTTACGTTTCGCCCCGTGCCATCGGGTTGCATTGTGGTGGTTTCCATAAATGTGGGCGGTTGAAAGTTCACGAGAGAGAGGCCCACCACGCCCCAACTGCCGGTATTATACACAACAGCACCCGAATAAAACGCGGAATCAACCAGCCATTTTGCGTAACCAAATGCATAACCGAACTTGTTGATTTTTGTGGTCCCGGCCGGATTCCAGACAATGCCGTCTATGCCGTCGGCCACGGCCGTAAACGCATCTCCCATGCCCGACACGCGGGCATTTGTAGATACTTTTAAGAATTGGAATGTCGATGGCTTGATCTTGTTTCGACCGTCCAGGGTCAGAAAATCATCCTCTGCATCGGGAAATAGGGACTGACCGATTGCAGGTTGCGCTGTGCAGACCGCCAAAAACGCGATTGCGAGAAGCGGTATGCAACCCCGGATTGATACGCTCCGGGGCAGGCTTCGACAGAGGTTTAACAACATCCGTTTCATAGCTGTTCATCCTTTTTTTGAGGTCCAAAACCACTACCGGTGAATCACAAACGCGCCTTTGGATTTTTTGCCCATGCTGGCTGGCATTAGAGACTCGACCACGAAGAAATAAAGGGCCGAGGTCGCCTCGCCAGTCAGAAACCTATCTTTCAGCAGCCAGGCCGCCTCGCCGGCGTTGGGATCGTCGTGGTCGATCACCTGAATCAGGTCGCCGGATACGGTAAAAATGGAAATCCGCGATTTGCGGGGGACGCCCAGGAAACGCAGCTTTTTCGATCCCTGATAGTTGGCTTCTTCCAGACTCAGATCAAACGGATTGGGCACCACTACTACGGGGTTGGACAGCGCGTCTGCATCGTCATTTGCCGCCAAAATTGGGGTTCCCGGCACAACCATGCGTTGCTCGGCAGCCGACCAACCGCCCTCCAGCCCATTCTCCAGGTGTGCCCGAACTGTTGGAGGCAGATCGTTGATGGTCATTCCAGTGGAATTGGACCAGTTGGTCTTGGGTGTGGTATAAGCCCTCACGCTATAACCAAATGAAAATCCAGCCAGAGACTCTTCATCTACCCAGGAGTATTTCCCTCCGCTGTCAGACCCTTTCGGAATATCGGCTTTGAGGATCCACGGCCCGGTCTCCTGCCAGATTGACCGGTAAACCCGATAGCCCGCAACATCTGCCATGCCGTAGTCGGGATGGATCGCCTGATCAGCGGTATTGGGCCACTCCAGAACGATCTTCGCCTGCGCGTTGCTGGTCTGGAAAAATTCCACATCCGGTGGGGAGTCGGGAACATCGAACCCGGCGTTATACACAAATTGAGCGTGATCGAGGTGCTGAAGCATGGCTTCTTCGCCCCGGGCCAGTCTCTGCTTCCGTTCATCATCGCCCACATTGCCAAAGTTGAACGACCATTGAATCATATCGTGCGGATAGCCGGTTTCCGTGCTCGAGGCCATATCTGCGGCTGAACCGAATCCATAGACCACCACCACTTTGGCCTTCTCGCCGGGCGCGAGGTTATAAGGTCCCCAGATCTGGTCGCTCCACTGCATCTGTTCCGACGTCGGGTCGGGTGTGTTAGGCCCTGTGAAGATGTCGTATTGATCTGTCATACTCACCGATCCGCGCGTTGGATCGTCGATATTGCGCCGCGCGTGTGCGGTGTACCAATGCGAAAGCGGATCGCCTTGCGGATCTACAAAGCCCTCTGCTGCGTCTGCTGCGTTGAAGGTGTGACTCGGCCCAGTGTTGCGGAATGCCAGCGGAGCCATAAACTGGTAGGCCAGCGAAATTGGCGTTCCTTCGGGCCGTGCCGTGCTGTTTGGAAAGTCGCCGCCGCCGTTTTCGAGGTCTCTGTAATACGGGTCGCCCGTATCTTCTTCAAAGCTGGCGTTGGTATTTCCATCCCACTGGTAGTTGATGAATTTTCCCTGGAACTGAGAGGCAGATAATCCACTGAGGGGATTCGGCGTAAAATTGGGTGACTCGGTATATTTGTACCAGTCGTCCATTCCCCCCGGCGCGCGCCGATACCGCACCAACCCACCTTCGTGGCCCCAGCGATACGATGTGCCGTGGTTGTTGACATAAAATGTGTTCATCACCCCGAAATACGTATCGTTCAACTGCTTGTTACCGCGGTTTTCGAACTCGAGTTCGAGGATAAAGAAATCGTCAAAATCCTGATGGCTATAGGAGTGCGCTTTTCGCGTGACCCACACATCGTGCCTGGTTGACCACTGTGAAATGTGGATCTCTTCTCCCGCCGTCTGCACGGGTGGATAAATGCTGTAATTGAAGTTGTGAATCTCGTAGGGGCGGCTCTGTGTGCGATCCACACTTTGGGGCGATGCGCCGCTCCACCAGTTGGATTTTATCATCCCGGGATTCACACCCCGGTCGGGCACGACGGTCGGGATGCCCCAGGTCGCCTCTTTCTGGTTTTGAATATCGTAAATTTGTGGTTCGACATCTTCGGTGGGCGTGCGCGGTCCCGTTACCGAGACAAATTTTTCACCGTCAACATTGGTCAACACCAGCACGCCTTCTCCGGCCGAGTGCATATTCGCTTCCGCTTTCTGCTCGGAGTGTCCCCAGCCCTTGCTGCCCCAGTATTCTTCGAACTCCTCTGTCCCCAGCAGGGCATACAGCGCATAAGTATTGCCCGGGTAGGACATCCGCATCATCACGCGACCTGGCGTCACGTGGTAATGCATGCCCGAGGTGCCCCAGTTTGTAAATGAGATCCAAACCAGGGAGCGGGTCATGTGTCGGGCTGTTGAGTAGGGAACTTGTGCCGCGGATTGTAATGCGCTGGCGAGTACCAGCGTCACAGATAGCAGGCCAAGTCCCATCCATCTTTTTACGTGATCACTGAACATGGAGAATATACCTCCTGATTATTGGCCTGACCGCGCAACCTGTGTGCGGTCAGGCCATCGACTAAGTGTGATTAGAACTTGAACCGCGCACCCAGCACAATCGACCGGGGACGTCCCAAACCGTCGTTGTACCGCGTCAGTTCAGCTATATCGCCAAATTGATCGAACTTACCATCGCCCGGCGGCGGCAGAAGCAGTCCGTACTGAATCGTGCGGAAACCGGTCGATAGGTCATCCCGTTGCCCGAAGAAATTTCGCACCTCGACAAAGGCGGTTGCCAATGCGGTCTCGCCGATGTTGAAATCCTTTTCTGCACTCACATCGGCCACGGTGGTCACCGGTCTGTTTCGACGCTGCGCGGGACCAATCGGGGGCGAGTAGTTCCAGGGGCTTCCGGTCTGCATCTGCCAGATCAGCGTTGCCCGAAGGCCGGCCAGTGGCACAATGTGGTAATCTGGCGGCGAAGAAAAGAGGAGTTGAATACTGGCAAAATTGCGCCGATCCAGGCCACCATCCAGACTCGGGATGCTGTAAGAGCCGACATTGAATGCATAGAGTCCGGGCACAATTACCACTGGCTGTTCCCAGAACCCGCTGAACTTGGGCACTTTATTATCCGCCAATTTTTTGTAGCCCAGGGCGATTCCGTCTGCCAGCGCGGCCAGCGAAGCCCGTTCTTCGGCAGTGGGCGTGCGGGGAAATTCCTGCCCGGTGTTGTCAAATGTCACGCCGGCAAAGTACAGGTCGCTTTTCACAAACTCGCCCGTCGCCACATAAGTCCAGTCCTGAGCGCGTCTGCCGCCCGAGTGCGATTTGGCCCAGTTCAAATTGTAGGCCACGTTGAATGCGATCATATCTTTGAATTTTTTCGAGAACGACAACTCGAACCCGCGCGAGGTGGAAAACCGCCGGTTCCACTGTCCGTGGTCATACGCCGAGTTTTTCCCCCGAAACGGATCGTGGACGTAATTGTCCGAGTCGCCCTGCCTCCCTTCCTGATCTTTATAGAAGGATGTGAGGGCTATGACGTACGGTCCAGCAAAGTTCCACTCGAAACCCACTTCAAACTGCGTGGTCTTTTCGGGCTTTACATTGACATTGCCGAAATCCGCGGCCAGCGGATAGGTCAGCGCGTTCATGATTTCATTCTGTTCGATTACCCCGTCGCCATCCACATCTCGATCTGCACCCGAGGCTGAGAACAACCGCGTGTAGAGGTTCTGCATGTCAAAAAACTGGTGGAACTGTCCTGTGAAAAACCGGATGAATGAGCGGTCTGTAATCGGATGAGAAATTCCGATGCGAGGGCTGAATGCCTTCTGTGTCGGTGAATCCACGATGGGCACATTTCGCCAGCGCGTCAGCGAGTTATAGTGGAACCAGAGCGGGTGGTCCATCGCGCGGCCAAAAGAATCGCCCGGGTCGAGGAGATCCGCTCGGAAACCCAGGTTGACCACCAGGCCCTCAAACTCCATTTTGTCCTGAACATAGGCCGCATAGGTGATCGGATTGAAGCCTTCCATCCCGATAATGGGGTCGCCCTTGCCCACCAGACGGATTTCGCGGTTGCGGGAGGTTTCAAAGATCTCTTCGTGCTGGTAGATGTCGTAGCGAATGATCTCAAATCCCGCCTTTGCGAAATGCCCTTTGTGCAACTGGCTGCTCAGGTCGGCTTTCAAAAGCACGCGGTTTCGACGGGCGTACTGAAATGCGTGGATATTCCTATCGACGAAAAATCCCTGCGCGTCCCGCGTTACATCTTCGGTCGCTGCCGGCACATCGGACGTATCCTGCGCTGTTCGCTGATAGGAAATCCGAATATCGTAAAATGTTTTCGACGAAAGCGTGTGTGTGAACACCCCGTACACAACCTGATCGGTCCTGGAGTTTTTGCCCGCACCATTGCTGGACAGGAACAAATTATTGCCAGTTTGTCCAATGCCGCGAATGCCGCCAGCCGGTGTATCGGAGGTTTCGAAGCCGGTGTTAATATCCCGACCGCCGTCGTGAAAGATGTCTCTATAGACCCATGTTCCACCCGCCTTGAACTTTATATTGCCCGAAGGGCGGTATGTGATATTGCCCGAGGAATTGAAATTTTTCGGCTCTGAATCGGTTGGATTGGGATATACGGGTGCTCTCCGGGAGGTGGTGCCGCTCGTGAAAAACCCGATATTCGGTGTGATCGGCCCCGAGATATTGGCCTCGAAGAGGTGTCCGACCTTTTCGTCGTAATTGGTGCGCTTCCCAGAATGAATGCCGCTGTAATCGGCCCGGCCTTCCAGCAAGGGGCTGTCATAGACATTGCTACCCCAGTGCTTTCGCCCCGGCAGGGTCAATCGGTACTCGCCCAACCCGGAATACCGGTCTTTATTTTCGCGGCTTACCAGGCTGATGACACCACCTTGTGCATTCCCATATTCGGCATTCATGCCGCCGTTATAGACCGACACTTCCTGAATGGCACTCCGAGCCACGCTGTTGACTTGCGACATCGTGACATTATCCAGACCGTCGTTATTCGCCAGCCGAATGCCATCAATTTCAACCATGACCTCGTTGTTGCCGCGCCGCCCGCCGACCCGGCTCGCGCGAATCCGCAGGTTGCCGTCCAGCGAAACACCGGGTTGGAGCATAATGACTTCGGCTGTAGAGCGCGCCAGTGGCACATTCTCTATGTCCTCGATGCCCACCACGTACCGCGTCACGGTTTTATCTACTTCTACGGGAGGGCGCTCGGCCACCACCACCAATTCACCCAACTCGACAGCGGCTTCCTGAAGCCTGAACTCCACGGTGGTCGTCAGGTCCGCTCGCACCGCAATATTTTGTAAAAGCTCTGCATTATATCCCACCAGAGACGCTTCCAACTCGTAGGCCCCTGGATCTACCGACAAAATTAAAAAATAGCCTTCTGCATCGGCTGTTGCGCCGCGCTGCGTGCCTTTTATCAGCACATTGGCGCCCGGCAGCGGCTCGCCCGAGGCGTCTTTGACCGTACCGTTGATTTTACCTACTGTACCGGCCATGCCCTCTGCGGGCCAGAAGCCAAACAGTGCCAGCAGAACACAGGCCAGACGTAATTTGTACCTCATATCTCAATCTCCTTTCCTCAATTGGCGAAATAGAATTTGATCCGCGCGCCGCCGTTAAACTTGTGAAAGGGGTATGCCTTCTCCAGCCCCCAGGCTTCCATGGATCGCGTCTCTCCCCAAATGATATGGTATTGTCCGCGAATATCGATGGCGACGGACTGCGAGGCAAAATACTCGATACCGAATCCCAAACTCACGCCGGGTTCTGTGCGGACATCTTCTGCTGATCGCAACAAAACGTTCGGGTCAATGGTCGTGCCACTCTGCCCCGGATAGATCAGCCCACTCATCTTGTTTTTAAAGTGGTAGAAGCCCGCGCCAATGAGGAGATACGGCGCTCCTCCACCCGATTCCATCTTTTCACCACCCCTGTTGAAGTGATAAAGAAAGTTCGCTGCCAGGCTTGCCCACACCATCTCTGAGTTGGCATTTGGGCTGTTGTAGCTTTGTCCATCGCCTCCAAAGAGAAAGCTCCTTTTCTCTAAATCTCCGGAACTATATTTGGTATATTGACCGTCCAGTTCAAACGTCCAGGTGGCGTTCTTGACGTTTACAATGGACGCCCCCACGTTGACCCCGCCGGAAGGAAACCAGCTATTCAGCGCGAATAGTGGCATTTCGTAATTGGCCACAATGCCCATTCCCCATGTGCCGTCAACTTCCGACTGACCTGTACCCGGTATGGAAAACAACAGAGCCAGGCACAAAAAACCAACTTTTCCATTTTTCATACGCACTCCTCCTTTGCGGTTTACTGCATTTCAAAAACACATCTGTCTTAAAGCCATAGGCACAACTCCTTTCGGATCGCGGATGAAATGTGGTCTTAGTTGGACACCTTTTCAGGCTGATGCGAGCCGTAGCGACTATTTGGTTAAGGATGACTCATTTTATCTACAAATCATGATAACTGATGTTACGCAGCTTTAAGGATTTGTAGTTCATGGAAAGCATATCGAATCGCCTTGAGATAGAGTCTTGACCTGAGGGCAAAGTGATTGAGTCGATGCTTGACTCGCAAGCCTTCCAAACGACAGGCGGCATAAATGGCCATAAAACAATGATTGCTTTGCGTGCGCACCCGCTTTGTCGGCGACTTGGATAGGGCGGCATTGGACTTGAGCGTTTTGTGAAACGTCTCCACTTTCCATCGTTTCTGATAGATCGTTTCAATGGTTTCTCCATCACATGTAAGATCACTGCAAGCCAGATACATCGTGCCTGTGCTACCGTCTTTGTTTGTAAAGACCTGCCGAAGTAAAAGGACGGGAAAATCTAATCCTTTTATCCAGCCTTGCACAGGGTCTCGTTCTGGCAAGTTTCGTGCATCAATGCGTGAGAAGCCCCCTTGTCGTTTTTCTTCATAGCTCAAGGCAACCGTCCTGTTAGATTTGAGTGCGACAACGAAGTGTTTATTGAGTTTATGGACAATGAAGGTCAAGTTTTCCTTTGCTGAGAACCAACTATCGGCCAGCACATAGCGATATTTTATCCGATTTCGCTTGCAAACACGCAACATGTCCCGCATCAGGTCATTTTTCGTGACCTCACTCTTGCGCTTGACCCTATGGGTTTCCACATCCGTATAGAGAATGGGTTTGCGGATCAACTCGTAAGTCACAGGTAAGCTGACATCACCTGCGTGATAGACACAATTGAGCAGATTGATGCCCTTGACGGTGCGATTTTGACTATGATCATAGTGCCAACAGATTAAGTCATTTTCATCCGTATGTGGCTTTTCCTGGATCGTATCATCAATGATGAGTACCCCATCGTCCTTTTGGATGGCGCGTACCATACCCTTGACGTGTTGCCACAGCGTTTTGGCATCATAGTCTGCAACCGAGAGAAACCGCGTGACTTGATCGTGGCTTATGGCACCTTCTACGAGTGCTGATAAACCCGTTGCTGTGGTCGCGCCAAAGGAACACAGCAGATAATCGCTATACAATTCTAGCCCGACTAATTCATGAACTGTAATCGTTGGGGTTGTTTGTCAGGCGGCATCGGTTCCAAGCATCAAAATGAGGGTGCTTTCTATCTTGTCTGCCGGCATAGGCGTCTTCATAGAGTTCAAGCAGCCCAAATCGTCCCCTGACTGGCTCTGCCAGTGTCAAAAGTACAGACCGGTCCCTTGCCAGTCCTGTCTGTGGATAAGTCCGTGTATTTGTAAAGTCAAAACGTGATGGGACAGACCCCTATTCCTGCCCCGTTGATGGGTTATGGCACCGCCTTTGCCAGATTGCACAGGATTTTATCAAAAAGGTGTGGCAATGGAAATGACATAGGCAGATGGAAGGTGATCTTTGTTTTCAACTCACAGACGCGTCCGGCGACTTTAAGGAAGCGATTTTGGAGGGTATTGACCTGTGCGTTTATCCACGTTGTGCCTTGTAATCCGATGTGCGCTAAGGTGTGCAACAAGACATAGGCAGCCGAATGGAGGAAGAGGCGGAACTGATTGGCTCCAAATGCGTGACAGGATGTGCGGTCTGAGTGGAGAAAGGTTTTGTGATTTTTAATGAAGTTTTCCATCTGTCCGCGAGCACAATAGATATTTTGGTAGATAAAGGAGGCCCTTGAACTTTCAAGGTTGGTCACGACAAAGCGTGTGTTTTGGCCTCGGGTGGTGATTTCAGCTTTGCAGATGATGCGTCTGGCACAGGCCCAAGTCTGGGCTTGGTAATAAAATGAGGTAAAAAGTCGCACGGGCTTGCCGGTTTGTGCATAAAGGCTTTTGGTCTGATCCATCAGGGGCTTTGAAAGGGCTAAGAGTCGGGTATTGGCACTTTGTCCGAGGATAAAAAAGAGGTCCTTTGTCGCACAAAAGTCCTGGACTTCTGGACTTGAGAAGTGGGCATCGCCTCGCAAAAAGAGTGCCACCTTTGGCCAAGCCTGACGAATATAAGCGACTAACCGCTTGAGAATGGTGACAATCTGTTTGCCATCAGGACGCACACCCGGACGTAAAATCGTCGTGATTAGCTTGCCCGATTGCCCTTCATAAATATGCAAAGGCTGGTAGGAGTAGGCACCCAAATACCCATTGAATAAGGACAACTGCTGCGTCCCATAAACCCTATCCTGCGTATCATCAATATCTAAGATGATCGATGAAGGCGGCTTTTTATACGAAGCAATAAAACAATCGACAAAGGCACGAGCAACGCGATACAAATCGCTTCTGCTCATCTGATTCTCAAACCGACTCATCGTGGGTTGACTGGCCAAGTTCTCACCACTTATGGGCAAGCGATCACAGGCAACCTTGAAGCCGGGATCGCTGCACAAGGCATTGCAATCATTGGCATCTTCATACCCACAGGCAATTTGAAACACGCGCTGTTTGATCAACTCTGCCGTGCTATGCGCCACATAACTTTGATGCCGATGGTCTTTAATCGCGCGACTCAAACGTGATAAAATACCCGTTTTGGCCTCCACTTCTCGAAGCAATAAGGCTCCGCTATCGCTGGTGAGGATGCCCCCATCAAAGGCGAGGTTGAGACGTTTGCCGAAAATGCTTGCCAAAGGAACCTTGCAATGATTATCTTGTGTGTTCACGGTAGTTTCTCCCAAGTTCATTGTTCAATGGTTATGAGTGTAACCTAATATAATACAATGGCTTGAATAGGGAAACTACCTTTTTTATGAATTTTTCGGGCTAAGAGGTTTTTGTCCATATTTTGAATCTACCATCATAATTTTTCAAGGTGACAATGACGACAAAACCGACATGATCTTGTACTTTCTTTCAATATACATCATAAATGAACTGCTGCGTAACATCAGATGATAATATTCAAATTGAGGCGGGTCAATCAAAAACGATGGTCTTCCAAATCTATTTTTACATTTTTTTACAAAGAAAAAAACGCCCTGGCCTCGTGCCAGAGCGTTTTTATTTTACTTGAGGGGTGTGCATAAAAGCTAATTGACATAGTCGGTAAAAGTCGCCACTTGTAGAAGCAACCAAACTTCACAAGGAGGCGAGAGATGGCAAAACCAACATTCACCGACTATGTCGAACTCATACATACGCTCTTTGATCAGTTTACACAAGCGCAAAGGACCATGCCCAAACGCGGACACCCCTTTGATTTTAAGGATAAATCCTTCCTGATCTTCTTCCTGTGGATGCAAATGCGCCACACCACAGAGTTTAGTGCCCAACATCGTTGGTTAAAAAATCATCCTGAATATCGCAAACGCCTGAATTTTAAGCGGCTACCACATCGATCAACGATTACAAGGCGGTATAAAGCGCTCTATCACACCCTGCAAGATTTTCTTGCTTTCGTAGGCAGTTTTACACAAGATTTGGAACCGGACTTTAGAAGCAAAGAACTCTTTGAGGATAAGAGTCTGTTCAAAGCAAAGGGTCCCGTCTGGCATCAGACGGATCGCAAAAGAGATCACATCCCGGACAAGCTACGAAACCTTGACCAAGACGCCACCTGGAGTAAGAGTGCGTATCACGGCTGGGTCTATGGCTATGGCCTGCATGTCACCTGCACAGAAAATGGCTTTCCAAGACTGGTAAGCGTGGAAACCGCATCAGTGTCTGAAAGCCAAATCTTAGGCGAAAAAGAAGCCCACATTTTCAAGCATCTGGACCCATACAGCGTCAGTGCTGATAACGCCTATACCAAAGCTATGCGGATCAGAAATTGGGCAAAAGCAGGCATCGTCTTACTCACTCCTGCTCTCAAATGGGTTAAGGGACGCTATGCAAAAAACTATCATCGCTTCCTACAACAGACAGAAAATCAAGACCTTATGCGGCTTCGTAGAACAGCGATTGAACCGATTTTCGATCTGATTGCCAAGCTGATTGATGCGACGGATAATCACTACCAGATTGCCTTACAGCACTTAGAAAATGTGCGGACATATCTCACTTTGGCGGTCTTTACCATGCAATTGGCGATGATTATGAATAGCATATGGGGACTGCCAATCCGAGCCATTTCACATATCAAGGCCGTGTGGAATTGAATTATGCACACCCCTCTGTTAACTCCCATTCTTTTTGCGGAGATTTTTGGGCACTTAAAACCCTTCTATTCTGCAACATCAATAATGGCAACACCCACAACAACACTCACCTGCTCACCCTTGCCATACCTGACGCGAACAACTGGAGAATACCAGTGCCTTTCCTCAAAATTATATGCCCCATTCGTCTCGAGCTGTCCTGTGCTCGCATCAATGGCAAAATACGGGGCATCTACACCCCACAAACTATACGTGAGAAATTTACCTTTACCCATGACACCCGTTGCTTCGATGGGGTCGCCTATGGGTTGTCCTTGTGGTGTGTTCTCCTCTACGAAGCGGAGGATAGGAAGTGCTGACGTAAAAACTGGCACACGACTCACATGACTCACCACCTTGCCCCAGTGGTCGACAAAGATCAGGAAATCGGGAATACCAATCTCGCCATTGCCATCCAGATCATATCGTGCTTCATACTTCTTCCGACCTTCCTTTGACCCGAACACATCGAGAAAGAGCACAAAGTCATGACTATCTACGATCCCATCACGATTAAAGTCCGGAGAAAGACCATTGTTGGGTAAACCAGGAGAAGACGCTTGTAAAGTAACGCCGAGAAACGTAGGTATGATCTCGGGCTGACCCTTGTGGCGAAACAGCGTAACCTTTACCAACCGTATCTCTGTCTCTGAAAGTGCATCTGTCGGGCGAAAACGAACGGTCCCCATAAGACTATCAACTATTATATTTTTCTTCGAGCCCAGCCCGATTATATTTTTCTTTGACAACGTCATCCCGATATGGACCCAACCCTTTCCACCAAGACCTGAGGAGCCTGATATGACAGGGCCTAGCTTAAAACCATCGGAAACCACCTCTGTCGCATCGTATTCAAAGCGTAAGGAAAGAGCGTGTACATCCTCAATCGCGGAAAAATTTCGCCCAAAAATCTGGATAGATACACTGCCATTATCAGGAGAGACAGCGAGAGAGGACGCGAACTGATTCCCTCCTGAATCATCTGAATCCAGAGAAAGAGAAAAACGATCATTCGCAATCAGTGTCCGGGTGCGGACTATCTTCGATTCTGACCAGTCACTATCACCCGCAGAGTTGCTCGCCTGCACCTGTATCTCGTATTTGGTGTCTGAATCCAGGTGCAGAAGGGTTGCTCTGGTTCCCCTCACATTTTGCGGGCCAGCTATAAAGTTTCCTGTATTCTCCTGTCGGTAGTGGACGTTATACCTTGCGCCGCCCGATCCTTTGACAACCTGCCAGTTGATCACGATACTGGTTGCCAATACCCTGACAAAAGTAAGCGTTGGCGCTACGGGTGTTGTCGTTGGCGCTACGGGTGTTGTCGGTGGTGGTGAAGGTGTTGTCGGTGGTGGTGAAGGTGTTGTCGGTGGTGGTGAAGGTGTTGTCGGTGGTGGTGAAGGTGTTGTCGGTGGTGGTGAAGGTGTTGTCGGTGGTGGTGAAGGTGTTGTCGGTGGTGGTGAAGGTGTTGTCGGTGGTGGTGAAGGTGTTGTCGGTGGTGGTGAAGGTGTTGTCGGTGGTGGTGAAGGTGTTGTCGGTGGTATGCGAAACTGATCGGCATAGGCAGTAGGATGACTGTTCGCATCTGTGGCCGCTCCTGCAGGGACATCGACGGTCACGATGGCAGAGTAGTCCGTAGGCGTGACCGTGGCCGTGTAGATTTTACCCGTGCCATTGAAGTTCGACAATACACCGTTTGAAATGTTCAAGTCCGATAAAGAAAAACCTGTTACCGTATGTGAAAATGCAACGGTGATCAAGAAAGGAACGCTACCCATTTTACTCAGAGAACTCGTAAGGCGCGGCTTAATACCAAATTCACCATTCGCGCGTCTCTTCCGGATTTTTGCTACTGCGGGGTCCCAAGTGGGATTATTTTTATACCTGCCTCGGGGGTAGGGCAGCACGGCGGGCGCGGGCTCTGAATGAGAACTTGCATTCGTGGAAAACCGCGCTTTAAGCCGGTTAGGAATGCCCTTTTGCCTTTGTCCACATTCGATCGAAACGTCACCCCAAGCAACTTCGGAGCTATCCCCCTTGACAAGCAAGAGGCTCCAATGTCGGAATGCCGAGGCGAGATTCACCCGATTCGCTGTGGTGACAGTAGGCTCCATAGGCACCTCTGCCCGGTTCGACGCTGCTCCGTATGGCTCACCATCGTTCCGTCGTAGCAGATACTTGTAACCATTGTCTATGACATCTTGGCGCAGATCCCAAGAGAAGTGTATCGATTTATTCTTCCAATGAACTGGAGGAGCCGTCAGACCTTCACCCACGGCAACACGGAAGTACGGCGAGTTTGTTTGTGGATTGTTGTTTGTTCCGTTGGGATATTCTTTGAAATCTGGATCATCAATACATTCAGCGGCGAAAATAGGGCCAGTGAAAATGAGTAGCAGTGCAAGCTGAATAGCCCTTGCAAAGAGAAGTGTACGGCGGAAGCGTTTCACCACCGCCAAAAAATATTTACCATTGGTTTTCATTCTTTCCTCCTGTGAGTCTCGTGTGTTTACACCAAGGCGTCTATTCGAGTCACCTGGGTGTAGGGATAAAAGTTTCGGTCGGGATCTGCATAGGCATTGCCCCACCGCGTTCCTACATTGTGGCAATAGAACCCATTGCCGTCAAAACCTACACCGACGACAAAATGAAAACCTTTACCGTGTTGAACTCTGACAATGAGGGGCGTGCCACCTTTCATTTTGCCCAAAGCGAAGAGAGCCACAAGGCGTTTAGTCGAAACTGTTTACGCGCAATTGACAGAACGTTTACACATCGCCCGCATGAAAGTACGAGATGCTTGGCACTTACTCAATCTGTGGCATACCAAAATTTTGACCCATACTATGTGTGTCTTTCTCAATATTATCAACTGATGTTACGCACTGTTTGAATAATGGTGTATATTCAGAAGTTGTAGAAGACCATCTCGGTTTAGTCGAGGCTGTCCCCTTGAAAAATTATACTGGTAGATTGAAAATATGGACAAAAAACTGTTAGAATTGTATAGCGATTATCTGCTCTCTTCCTTTGGCGCGACGACAGCGACGGGCTTATCGGCCCTGTTGGAAGGTGCCATAAGCCATGATCGGGTCACGCGTTTTCTCTCACAAGCCGACTATGATGCCAAAACGCTGTGGCGACACGTCAAGGGCATGGTATGTGACATCGAAGCGGACGATGGGGTGCTCATCATAGATGATACAATCCAGGAAAAGCCACATACAGATGAGAATGACTTAATCTGTTGGCACTATGATCACAGTCAAAATCGCACAGTCAAGGGTATCAATTTGCTTAATTGTGTCTATCACGCAAGCGATGTTAGCTTACCCGTGACTTACGAGTTGATCACCAAACCGGTCCTCTATACCGATGTGAAGACCCGTCGCGTCAAGCGCAAGAGTCTGGTCACAAAAAATGACCTGATGCGGGAGATGTTGTCTGTTTGCGATAGGAATCGGATAAAATATCGCTATGTATTGGCCGATAGTTGGTTCTCTTCAAAGGAAAACTTGCAGTTTATTCGCAATAGATTGGATAAACACTTCGTTGTCGCACTCAAATCCAACAGGACGGTTGCCTTGAGCGAACAAGACAAACGACAAGGGAACTTCGCACGCATTGATGCACTAAACTTGACAGAAGATACGCCTGTGCAAGCATGGATAAAAGGATTAGATTTTCCCGTCCTTTTACTTCGGCAAGTCTTTACAAACAAAGATGAAAGCACAGGAGAGATATTTCTGGCTTGCAGTGATCTTCATTGTGATGGCGAAACCATCGAAACGATCTATCAGAAACGGTGGAAAGTGGAGACGTTTCATAAAACGCTCAAGTCCAATGCTGCCTTGGCTAAGTCGCCCACGAGGCGGGTGCGCACACAGAGCAATCATTGTTTTATGGCCATTTACGCCGCCGCTCGATTGGAAGGCTTGCGCGTCAAACATCGCCTCAATCATTTTGCCCTCAGATCAAGACTTTATCTCAAGGCCATTCGGTATGCTTTCGATGAGCTACAAATTCTTAAAACTGCGTAACATCAGTTATCAATTACAGAGACCCGCTGGATTTTGACGGTCTCGTAAAATTTTGAAGTCACACATCGCGTGATTATAATATTTAAATTAAGGCGAGTCAATCAAAAACGATAGCCCCCCAAATCTATTGTATAAATTTTTTACATAGTACACGACAAAACTTAATGTGCGGTAAAAAATGGAGGATGAAGGAGTAAGCCAATGCACTTGAGAAACTCCTGGGCTTTCTGGTTTATATTGAGCAGGACATACTGCAAATGGTCCAATCCATATCGAAAGAGACTTTTGGCTTTTCGTCCGTGATTTTTGATCTTGATGGGTTTTGTAAGCGCGAGCCATTCCCCAACGATATGTGCCCAACTCATCGCAAGCGCCAAAAGCGCGATGAGTTTCTCAATGCGTTCTTCATGCACGAGATGTGTTTCTTCCAAATCAAAGCCACGACTTTTAAGATTGGCAAAAAGGACTTCAATACCCCATCGTTTTTTATAGGCATCCAAAGCGGCTTGGCCTTGTGCATTGCTGGCAATAATGAGGAACCCATCCTTCAATCGTATCGCAGACAGATACACAGGCTGCTCATAAACGCGGCGGGGTTTGCACAAGATGGTTTGCTGATGGATGTGCAGGTTTGCAAAAAGCTTTCGCAGGGGTATCTCTTTACCCCCTGATGAGACGATGGCGTTTTCCTTGATGCGGATGGCAAAGAGAATGTTTTGTGTTTGTAGCCACGTAAACCATTCTCGCCCAATAAATTCTCGATCTGCGACCACAATGCGGATTTGAGATCTAGGGATGCGTGTAAGCACCTGTTTCATCAGCTTGACGCGCTCCCTTGTATTGGAATTGCCTCGTTTGGATAACAAGTGCCAACAGATAGGAAAGGCCACCCCCTCATAGATAATCCCTGCGGTGAGGATGTTGATATTAAATTTTCCTAACTTCCAATTCGTACGATCTATTGAGATGGTGAAATCCGACTTTACGGGTAACAAGTGCAAGATCAATCGCGTCAGGCAATCCCCTGATAGATCAAAGTGTGCAAAGAAGCGTTGAATACGACGATAGTTGGAGGCCGGTTTGGCCTGTCCATTCAGCGCATTGGAAAGCTTGGTGAAGTTGACCGTGGTCAGCGTGATGAGCGACAAAATGAAGGCCGCAGTGAATGTGACGCGGGCTTTATGCCAGGGCAAATACTGTTGCATCACGTCGTGTAATTGATTAACTTGAGGAGACATAGACCTGTGCCTTGTTAAGATGAGAAAGGTTCGTTTTGGGACATTCAAACCTAACTCTTTTTAGCAATTTTCACAGGTCTTTTATTTTTTGTCGTGTACTTTGAATTTTTTATAAAAACAAAATGCCCTGGCACGAGGCCAGAGCGTTTTGTTTTCCTTTTATGGAGTTGGGCGACTATTTGGTCAAGAATGGCTCACTTGTCGCTACGAGCGTGACCAGATCCTTGAGGCCGTAGCCCTGTGCCTTCAAATTGTGTACGATACGATCCACTTCGGGACGGTCGGTGGCTTCCAATGTGCGTCCCGTCGCATAGGTGAGCATCTTTTCGGTCAGACAGCGGGCAAATTGATCTTTCTTTGCCATGAGGACCTTTTTAAAGCCCACAAGGCCATCGAATTTGCTGCCGTCAGATAGGACATCCGACGCATCTATTTTGGGTTTCTTGGGACTGTAACCATATCGCCACGCGCCTATTGGATTGTAATTTTCCAGTGCAAAGCCCAGGGGATCGATGTGGCGATGGCATTCATTACAGGTGGCGATCTTGCGGTGGTTTGCCAGTTGCTGACGGATTGTCGTCGATCCCCGAATGTCGGGTTCGATGGGCTCAATATCGGGCAATGGGGGCGGGGGTGTTATGCCCAATATGTTTTCTAATACCCATACCCCGCGCACCACGGGTGAGGTTTCGATGCCATTGGAGGTCGCCGTCAATACGCTGGCGTGTCCCAAGAGGCCACCGCGTTGGGGGTCGTCGAGTTTTACTTTGCGAAATTCCCGGCCTTCTACGCCTTCTATGCGGTATAACAAGCTCAGGTCGCGGTTGACGAAGGTGAAGTCCGAATCGATGAAATGCGCGATGCTCATGTTTTCGTCAAGGATGTGCTGAAAGAAGGCGTGGGTTTCTTTTTTGATCGCGTCTTCGAGATGCGCCTGATAGTACAGGCGGAAATTGCGCGGGTCGGGCGGCATTTCGCCGATTTTGTACAGGGCTAACCAGCGCTCTGTGAAATTTTCCACAAATGCCCGGGCTTTTTCGTCTTTTAACATGCGATCAATTTGCGCGCGCAAAACGTCTGGTTTGTGCAATCGCTTCTTTTTTGCATGCACAATCAATTCTTCATCCGGCATGGATGACCAGAGAAAATACGATAGCTTGGACGCGAGGGCGTAATCGTCTAATTGGCCTTCGTTTTCGTAGAGATAGAGGAAATTGGGCGAACACAAGATGGCTTTCATGCCCATTTTGATGGCTTGAATGCGCGAGGCACCGGCTTTTTCTTCGCGATCTACCAGTTGCAGGATGTGCGCGATTTCACTGTGTTTGACCGGGCGGCGATATGCGCGCGTTGCAAAGCGCGTCAGGATATCGCGCGGTTTGACCTTGTTGAGATCGCGCTTGCCAAATATGCTCGTGTGCGAAGGCGGGGGCCACTGTTCGTAAAGCGGACCTTCGATTTCGACTTTGTATATGCGAATGCTCGGTCCCAGATAATTCATCACTGCGACTTCGGTTTGCCTGTGTACGAGTTCCTGACCTTTCTTTTGGCTTAGCTTGCGCCGATCCGTTTTGTCGTAGAGCTGCGGGTGATAACGCCTCAGAATACTCCGCCAATAAAGCGTGATCGGTCCGTTTGGATACGTGACGCGCGGCACATAAGTCTCATCCAGCCAGAGTTTGCGTTCATAATCGCGCGGTTGTCCATCTGCGATCATTTCAAATTCGGCCAGTGTTATATCCGATGTGTTGCTTTGCCGCAAATCGCCATAATGTCCCGATGCTGCCACAATTCCCATGCGTATGGGTTCATTTTCATCTGTTCGCAATGCTTTGTCATAGGGATGTTGCTGGTTGTGTGCAGATGCGCGAACGCGAACGCGATACATCCCCGAATGCGGCACGCCTTTTCGGAATCTATCGATGGACATATATCCCCAGCGGTCATCGGGACGGCGGAATAGCTCGTCGTATCCCTGCATTAAGCGACGGCTCGCCGGTGCCAAAAATCCACCGGCCGCGCGCATGATGGGAAACGTAAACTCGTAAGTTTTCACTTCTGGCGGTGGGGCGGGCAATACGGCGCGCTCCACGATTTGATCGGCTGCGTCGAGATATTTTTCGACCAGAAAACCCGACATGACGAGCGTTTTGCCGATGTTGTCGAATCCGTGTTCTTCATCGTCCTGGGGAAATGCATCTGTGGGGTCGAACATGGTCATGTCCAGATGCAATAGATCCCGAACTGTATTGCGGTATTCTTTCCGATTCAAGCGGCGCAATACCGTCTGTCCGCCCGTGCTTTCTTCTGCTTCGTAATGCGCTTTTAGCGCGGCGGTAATCCAGTCGATTACGGGCTTCATTTCAGCCATTTCGGGCTGCGGCTCTTCATAAGGCGGCATTAATCCGAGGTTTAACATATCCGCGATATTTTGCCATGTGAGCAAAACATCTTCGTCGTGAAAATTCAACGTGAGGGTATCAAACCGCTGGTCTGCTTTTTGAAGCTCTGCGCCGTGGCACTTATAACATCGCTGCGCCAAAAATGTCCGTACGGTATTTTTGTATGTCGCATCCCCTTCTGCCCGTGCGGTCGCTGACGACAAGATGCAAATCAGGAGGAATAGAACGCATTTTTTCATTTTAATTCGAATCCTTTCAGCGTGCCGGTGCTCTGGCCGAAGTGATCGGTTTCCAGTCCAAAATTTTGCAACATCGATACGTACAAATTGCTCAATGGAACGCGCTTGGGCTTTGCTTCTGGAAATACCATGTGTTGCCCGTGTTTGAACCCGCCGCCCGCGAGCAATATCGGCAGGTTTTTGTTGGAGTGCGAACTGCCGTTGCCCATGCCGCTGCCAGATAATACCATGGTGTGGTCAAACAGGGTTCCTCCGGCGGGGTCTTCGATGGCTTTGAGTTTGTCGAAGAACAGGCCGAGGTGTTTCATTTGATATCTTTCAATTATTGTCAAGCCTTCCATGAGTTCGGGCAATTTGCCATGGTGCGAGTATTTGTGGTAATTCGTATTCAAGCCCAAATCCGTGGTTTTGATCCCCATGCCCACTTCCAGGGTTGCAATCCGCGTGGAATCGGTTTGCAATGCCATGGCAATCAGATCGTATATCAGGGGCAGGGTTTCGACAAAGGGACCATTTTCAGGCATTTCCATATTGACCTGGGGTTTGGGTTTGTCCAGCCACGCCTTGGACATGCCCAGCTTTTTCTCAACTGTGCGCACAGAGGTCAGATATTCTTCCAGTTTTTCCCGGTCTCTTTGCCCCAGTTTGCGCTCAAAGGATCGCGCCTCTCCCATTACGGCGTCTAAGATGCTGCCGTGTTGCTCGAGTGCGATTGCACGCTGTTCTTTTTCTTTTGCGGTCGTATCTACAAATAGTGCCTGGAATACTTTTTGGGGATTGTTAATTGGCGGCACCCGCACGCCCGTGCGCGTCCAGCTCATTTCGCAGTGGCCATTGATGCTTACATTTAACGAGGGGAACCGCGTGTTGACGCCCACAAATTCCGCGGCTTTTTGATCGATGCTGATGTTGCCTTCGGGCATCATTTTGGCGTCTTTGATTCGGATGCCACTCAAAAATGTATGGGCGGTGCGGTGTCCGCCGGTTACACCGTGGTCCAGATTGGAAAAGATCGTAAAATCTCGCTGATGCGCTGATAGGGGTTGCAGGAGCGGGGGGAGTGTGTAATTTGCACCGCTTCCTGTTGGGAAGAATCGCTCGGGGATCATCCCAAAGGGATTGCCAATGCACACCAACCGCTTTGCGGCCTGTGCGCGGGCTGCTGCCGCCCATCCCACGGGGATCATCGCGTCTAAAAACGGCAATGCCAGACAAATACCTGCACTTCTGAGAAATGTACGCCGGTTCAGTGGTTTCATGAGAGGCTCCTTATTTTTACAGCTATTGCAATTTACATTATTTACATTATTTACATTTATTTACACTTATAATTATGAGTCCGCTCCGAAAAGTCGATTTTATTTTTATGTGAAAAGAGTTAAATTACGTATGTGAGGCTGTGGCGTGGTAACGGATGTATAACCTATAAAGTAATCCTGTGGGAGTATCGCAATGTTTAGAAGAAGTGCCCCATCGAGCCAACCGGATCTGTTTTCGAGTTTTGAGTCCCATTTCAAAGGGCGCAAGCAGGCGCAGTTGAATGATCCGAGTGCTTGGCATAATGTGTTCTACGCCCATATCACCTGCAAGATAGATGAAGATGTCTTTTCGGTGTTGTTTGATCGTGCGCAAGGCCGTCCCAATGCTTCTGTGCGCCGCTTGGTGTCGATGATGATCTTGAAAGAGGGCTTTGGGTGGAGCGATGCGCAACTTTTTGAGCATTGTGGGTTCAACATTCTGGTGATGCGTGCTTTAGGGTTGATGAATCTGTCGGATGAGGTGCCTGTGGCTTCGACGTATTATCTGTTGAAGCAGTCCGTGTATGCCTATGGCCTGCAAACGGGTCGCAATCTGATTGGGGAGACTTTTTTTAGTTTAACCAAGACACAGGCGAGAGTCTTTGGCGTGACGGGTGATCAGGTGCGAATGGACAGCAAGTTAATCGGTGCCAATATTGCCACCTGTTGTCGCTTGCAGTTGGTCGTTGGGTGCTTACAAGCGTTCTGGGGCTCGTTAGACAAGGGCGCAAAGGAACGATTATGCGCAGCAGACCGCGAGGTTTTGGACGCCTTGCTCAAGGTGAAGCCGCATCAGGTTGGGTATCCACTCAGCAGTGCAGAAAAAGGGGAGAAGCTCGAAGCCCTCGGTTTGTTAGTGTGCAGACTGTTGGCGGCCTATCAGGAGAAAGACAGCGATGAATATGGTCTGATCGTGCGTGTTTTTTCTGACCAATACACCGTCAGTGTCTCCGCCAGTGAAAAATCAGTGCTTCCCAAGCCATCACAATCTATTTCTTCTTCCTCCTTACAGTCTGTCCATGATCCAGATGCGACCTTTCGCAGAAAAGGGGTGCAGAAGGTCAAGGGATATAGTGTCAATCTCACTGAGACCTGTGATGGGGAGGGCCTCAATTTGATCACGGATGTAGAAGTCAAACCTGCAACGGCTGCGGATAACGCTTTTGTCCAACCGGCCATAGAACGGACACAGGAGGTGGTCGGACAGGTCTCGGACGTGTCGATGGATGGGGCTTACCATGGGGCTTGCAACAGTGCGTATGCCGACAAAGAGGACAAGCAATTCTATTACAGTGGGTTACAAGGCAGACCGGGACGTTTGATGTATGAACGCACAGAAGAAGGGGTTGAAGTCATTGATCGACACAGTGGAGAAATTCAGCTTGCACAAGAATATAAACCGGGCAAATACAAACTCTTCATCGCAGGGAAGCCGCGATATATTACCCAACAAGACATCCTTGCCTATCACCGGCGAAAACAGATTGAAGACATGCCTGTGCACATCCGCAATCGACGCCATAATGTTGAGGCCAGCATCTTCCAGTTGAGCTATCACACAACAGGGGGTAAAACGCGTTATCGTCGGCTTTTGCCCCATCAAGTCTGGGCATGGTGTCGCAGTTTATGGATCAATCTGGTAAGGATCAAGAATTATCTCGCCCAGCCAAATAAAGACCCCCAATAGGCGCACCCTGTTCACC
This sequence comes from Candidatus Latescibacterota bacterium, assembly GCA_965262145.1. Classification (GTDB taxonomy): domain Bacteria; phylum Latescibacterota; class UBA2968; order UBA2968; family UBA2968; genus VXRD01. Next base: position 5,630,732 of record OZ253501.1, on the reverse strand, counting down.
CAAACATGCACTTTGTAACCTCGTCAGCACGCCTGCAAAGCACGGGCACTCTATACACGACCCCAATACCATACCTCACCAACAAAGGCGACACAGACAGACCCAACGCTCACAAAAAACCTATACTCTCTATTACACTCTATTACACCCTTTTCGGAGCGGACTCAATTATTATGAACTAAAATATATAAATAACGAAAATTGGGGTCTGTGACAAGAGAAATTATACAGGGTTGCAATATCGCGCGCTTGCGCATTGACCAAACGCGCGGTGTCATTTTCTGAGACTTATGGCGTAGCCACACCACAACGCCAGTAATGACAGGCTGTATTCTATCTATGCGTAACTTCAGTTATGTATTATTTTTTGAATAAAATTTTGGACCCACAATTTGTTAGAGGCGTTTCTGTGAGATATAGACCGTGTTGGGCCTTTCTCAAATTCAAAGAGGATAAATAGTATGCGTATCGCGACGGTATTTTTCAGTTTGATGATCGCAGTTTTTGAAATACACGCCAGCGAGATGGACCTGCCGCCGCGCGGAGAAGGATCCATAGCTTTCGATATTGATGTGTGTAGTTTTAGATATCGAGGCCGCGAGGGATTCGAAGAGGTAACGCTGCGCTTCCCCGTGGCGCAGTTTGCATTTTTGCGGCAAAATTCGGGTCTTTATCTCGCGCGCTACAAGCCTTCGCTGAGGGTCTTAAACGATGCCGGAGAGGTTGTGCAACAGGTTGAGGCAGAAAGCAGGCTGACAGCCGAATCGCTGGAAGCCACTGTCGATACAGACCGCATGGTATATGACATGGTGCAAGTGCGCCTGCCCACGGGCCGCTATCGCGGGGAGCTAACCCTCAGTGACTTGCAGGCCGACCGGGCGGGATTGGCGGTATTTTCTCTCGATGTGCCTGTTTACGATCCCGGGAAAATAGGTATGAGCGATCTGTATTTGTCCTCTGGATTCAATCCACAGGGGGCAGGAGAGAGCCTTGAGATGTTCCGAAAAGACGGGCGATTGATACTGCCCAACCCGGCGCGACAATATCGGCGGGGGGATCCGCTCTACCTGTATTTTGAGGTGTATTATCTGGGCTATCAGAGCCACCGGGTTGCGATGCAGATAGACGATCGATATGGACATCGCCTTTGGGGCGATCAGCGGTCTTTTCCGGGGTATAGGGGTGAAGTCATATTTGCCGAGGGTATTCCCATTCATGGACTGCTGCCGGGAACATACACGTTGCGGGTTCAAGTGGCAGCCGGGCGGGAGACACTCGTATCGGCTCGAAAATTTGAAGTGATGGGCGAGACGCTTGTTCCGGCTTCGGGTTTTGACGATCAGCGAGCAAAAACAGCGCAACAGCTATTAAAACGGTTTGGTGGATCCGAGGTTGAAGCCACTTATGCTGGCCTGGGACGCGCAGACCGCGCGGCGTTCCTCTACGGGTTCTGGATGGACCGCAATCCGATTGTGGCGCGGTCGTATTATAATCCGCTACTCGGTTTTGGTGCGCCTCCTGACTTAGATGGGGCGATACTCACGGCAATGGGCAGGCGCAAAGAAATGGCAAGGCATATCGATCCGCGCTATGCGGCCCGACAGGTGCTGCCGGATACGGTACAGGCGCGAGGTGCTCTGAAGGTGATTGAGGCTATTATCGAGGAAGATGGGAACGATTTGATGGGACGAGCTGCGCGGGGATATGCCTATTTGTTTGCGGGCAACTTACTCCAGGCGGAACAGAAGTTTAACTCGGCGTTGAACTCGGGGGGGGTATTGCCCGAAGTGTACAACGGTGTGGGGATATCCCACATCGGACGCAGGCGGTGGGACGAGGCCGTGGCGGCTTATGATCAAGCCCTCGTCCTTCGTCCCAACTGGAAAACAGCGCAGGTCAACCGCGCGCTTGCCCGGTTGCTGGGGGGCAAACAACGGGCAGAAGACGCCTTGAAGGAGGCGATAGAAGCCTATCCTCATCACCCGGAGTTGCTGTATTTGCTCGGGCGGGTGTTTGAACGCGAGGGCGAGATCGAAGCTGCGGAGAAAGCCTATACCCGACAGACTATGGTAAATCCGATGCACGCGCGGGCGCGGTTCGATTTGGGGCGGATATGGTTGAAGCGGGGACAACGCGCAAGGGCGACGCGCGTGTGGCGCGAGTTGATGGATACGCGCCCCGAACTGCGCGAGGAATGTCTCCCCTTGCTATTAAGCGTGTATCAAAGGATGGGACAGACGGGAGAGGCGCAGAAGGTGATGGCGGAGTATTTGCGTACGGTAGATGACGATATGCGCGGCCTTCTGCAAGACATTCGCCTATTGGCGACCCTGAAAGAGACTGCGGCTTATGAAGCATTGCCGCCCGAGCAGCAGGCGGATTTTGTGCGGATGTTCTGGCAGCGCCGCGATCCCACGCCAGCCACGCCGGGCAACGAGCGTTTGGTGGAGCACTATCGTCGGGTGCTGTATGCGATGCAGCATTTTTCAACCGGGCAAAAGCCGTGGGATAAGCGCGGAGAGATTTATATTCGCTATGGAGAGCCAGCGCACAGGAGCCGCGCAGATGATGTGCGCTATGAGATGGATCCGGATGTGGTACGGGTTAAGGAGCGATTGTGGATGAGTTTGACGCCCGAGGCGCATAAGGAGATTATTGCGCGGATGGGCAGGTTGCGGACATCGACGCGGGATGTGCAATATCAGGGTGAAGACGCAGGTGATTTGATTGTTTCAGATTTTGAGTCTATCGATTACGAATTGAATCCCAATCGCACGTTTTTTGGGGGTGGTGCCGATCGCAATGATGGAAAATATTATGACGGTGTTCAGGATTCACACCGCGATCGCGATGCGGGTATGACTAATATTAGAGGATTTCCCATCTTTCCGATTGATGGCGGGACGCGCTGGGAATATTGGATTTATCCCGATGTGGCAGGTGGTATTGAGGTCGTTTTTTCGGCGTTGGATTCTCGCGGTGCATTCGATTTTCCCGATATGCCGCAAGGTCGCGTGTTGTCAACTTTTAATCAGAGCCAGTGGACAGCAAAAAGACCCGATCGGGTGATGGCGCGGGCGGTGCGGCAACAATCTGAAATTTATCGGCCCATAACAGATGATTTAGCGTTTCACTTCGATGCGATAGATTTTCGCGGGGAGAGTCCGCGCAGCCGGTTAGAGGTCTATTACGGTGTGCCTTTAGTTGCTCTGATTGATTCGGGGCGAATAGAGGGTCAAGTTGAACGGGGTATTGCTCTGTTTGACAGTACGTGGACACCGGTTTTTCGGAAGGTCGCCGGGTTGCCTTTTGCCGTGTCAGATGATACTGAGGTGGGTAGTGGAACACTATTGATTGATGAACTGGCGCTTAATGTGCCGCCGGGCAAATATTATTTGGGCGTGGAATTGCATGACCGCGCTCGCAATTTGATGGGCGCTTATACACGCGAGGTGGAGGTGGAGCCATATAAGGGCGGTGAGTTGGGATTGAGCGATATAGAGATGGCCGGGTCGGTAGTGGAGGATGCTGCGGTGAAGGTCAAAGGAGGGCATAAGGTCGTGCCTATGCCAACCAAAACCTATGTGCCAGGACAACCTGTGACGATTTATTACGAGGTCTATGGGTTGGCACACGACGAGTTTGGTCAGACGCGCTACCAGATGGATTACAAAATTTCACCCCGCAAAGGCAAACCCCTGGCCGTGACGATTTTGCGCGCGGTGGGCAGACTTTTGGGCATTGAAGAGAAGAAAGTGGTGACAATTTCTTATGAGCAAGTGGGTGCGCAGAAAACAGAGTACAATTATCTGGAGATTGATGTGAGTGGGTCAGACGCGGGACACTATGAGATGGAGGTGACAGTAACGGATTTGAATACGGAGATGAAGGTGAGCAAAGAGGTGATATTTTTTATTGGGAAATAGGAGAAGTGTTTGCACAGGAGAATTTCTGGATATATATTCAGCGAAAGGCGAGCTTGTCTAAGTTCTTATTTGAAAACAATATGTTATGAAAAAAATTACACATCGCGTAATTTGGTTTATAGCACTTGACAGATTTTGAGAGGCGTATTAAATTGGGCAAGTTGATTTAGGCGGAAATTATTTGTAAATTTATAGCGAAAATCAACGTCATAGACCGAAAGGAGGTGGCGCATTTAAGCCCGCTTTTGCAATCAGAGGGAGGGGATTAAGAAGGAGGTGATGTTTAAGGGCTTATCGATATTGTTTTTTAGTTGGTAGTTTTCTCCTTATCAGATGGAGAAATTAGCTTGTGGGAATGAGCCAGGTGGGCCTTTCCCCTATCTTTCCCAAAGCCGGGGGAAGAAACCAAAGGAGGCGTTTCATGAATTTTTTGAGAGCTGGGTTTATAGCCTTGCTTGCCATAGCTCTGGGGTTTGGGCTGGCGTATCAGGCCGATGCCCAGACCACCACGGGTAAAATTGCGGGTCGCATCACAGATGCTGGGGGTGAATCCCTACCGGGTGCTAACATAGTTCTTGTGGGTACCAGAATGGGAGCCACAGCAGATGTCAATGGCGATTACTTTATTATTCAGGTTTCGCCAGGCGTGTACGAAGTTCAGGCATCGCTTGTGGGATATCACACGGTGAGCAAGACGGATGTGGTGGTGAGTATTGACCGCACATCCCCTGTGAATTTTTCCCTGACAGAATCGACCGTTGAATTGAGTGAGATCACGGTTGTGGCTGAGCGTCCGCCGGTTGAGTTGGAAGTTTCTTATGCTCAGACGATTATGAAGGCAAGTGAAGTTCGCGAAGCACCGACGGGTCCCCGTTTGCGCGATGCGTTTGCCACACAGGTAGGCGTAGATAGCGATGATTGGGGTTTGACCATTCGCGGTGCAAATGAAGAAGAGATATTGTACACAATGGACGGTGTGGGTATGAAAGACAACCGCAATAACCGTCCATATTCTTCTTTTAGCAAAACAAATCTGGCAGAAGTGCAGATTTTGACGGGTGGCTTTAGTGCTGAATATGGCGATGCGCGCAGTGGCGTTGTCAATATTGTGACCCGTGAGCCTCGTCAGTTTACGATCAGTGCAGATGCGCGTTATAATCCCGCTGGTCGCAAGCACTTTGGTCCCGACGTATATAGCTCGGACAATTGGTGGGATATTGGTCGTTTTGAGAGCGATGGCGCTACAGCAGATCGCAATGGCGATGGTGTGCCTGACTTTAAGGGTTGGACGCAGGAGTTCAGTGATCGCGGCGGTCCGGCAGGCGAATGGACTGCGGGTATTTATGATCTCCCGATAACGACTGTTGCTCAAGCCAAAGGGATATGGGCATGGCAGCATCGCAACTTTGAATTAGAAGGGAATAATGGCTTTAATGCCAATGCTGCTGATCGCGAATCCGATTATCACTACGATGTGACGGTTGGCACACCGGTGATCAGCGATAAATTGTCGGTGATGTTGACCAATCAGCGCGAGCGTACGGCTTATACTTACGACTTGTCCAAAACGTCGTATCGCGACAACCTGGCGCAGGCCAAACTGACGTTTACACCAACTGCCACAACAAAACTATCGCTGGGTTATTTGCGTGGTTGGGCAGATGGTACAAAAACAGGCGACTTTACGGGAACCTTTGTCAGATCGCAGGTGGAAGCCTCACGCCGTTTTGATGATGTTCAGATGTTTGCGCCGGGGTCTCAAGCCAATCAAGAGACCATTGACCGCAATTATTATACTCTGAATTGGTCGCACACATTGTCACCTAAGACATTTTACAATATCACTGCGCGTTATGGCAGAACGGATTGGGAAGCCACATGGCAGAAACCTCAAGCCGTGGGTATTCCCGCGGCAGCGGTTTATCCCGATGGTCGGGTTGAAGAGATTACCGAATCCGGCGTTGCATCTGCGCAATCAGCAGGTGCTGTGATTCTGGATGAAGCGCCTGTGGGTTGGAACTATGCCAACCGCCGCGTCGATATTCTGGGTATTTACCGTTTGCGCGGTGGCGGTGGTGCCAGCCGTTCAGCGGACTGGTCTTATATCAAAGAGACGGATCTGACTTTTGATATTACCAGCCAAATGACACCGCATCATCAGGTCAAAGCCGGTATTCAAGCGCATACGTTTTTCCTGCGTGAATATCGCGGTTATACCTCCACACTGCCAGACCGCCCCGAAGGTTGGGAAAACGACAATCCGGCAGATATCGTGGCGACGCAAACAGCCAACTTGCACAATTATTGGGTGAAGACGCCGTGGTATGGTGGTTTCTTCGTGCAAGATCGTATGGAGTATCGCCAGATCGTAGTCAATGCGGGGCTGAGACTGGATTTTCACCGTCCGGACAAGTGGTTTGATCTGGTAGGACAGCCGCATGCAGAATACCTGGGATCGAATGCCGAATTGTTATACGAAAATCGACGCTCGGTTCGCGCGCCGACCAAGTGGGCGTGGAGTCCGCGTTTTGGCGTATCTCACCCAACAACGGCGACTTCCAAGCTCTTTTTTAACTACGGTCACTTCTATCAGGTGCCGACGACAGTAGAACTCTACCGTGCGCAGTCCGGTGCGGGTGAGCCATTGGAGAACTTTGGCAACACATGGGTAGAAATGCCTCAGACCATCGCTTATGAGCTTGGTTTTGAGAAGAGTTTTGAAGGCAAGTATCTGGCTTCGGGCACGGTGTATTTTAAGGACATCGACAAAGAACTCGAACCGAGTACGAGTTATTATCCCGAAAACAGTACTGGCAGGCGCACGCGGTGGACAACCCAGGGACGGATCAAGGATGTGCGCGGTTATGAGATTGCTTTTAAGAAATCGCGTGGTCAGTTCTTGACGGGTTTTATTTCTTATGATTATCGCCAGGAGCGCAGCAAACGGATTGGGTGGGACCGCATCTATGACCAGAATACGGTTTCCACGCCTTCCCGCCTGATTATTGAAGGTAGTGCCAATGCCGCTAATCCACAATTTAAGCCGCGTCCAATCTGGAAGTTGGGTTTGAACTTCCGAACGCCGCTGGATTACGGCGCCGAACAGCGCATGTTGAAGGGCGGTTGGGAAGCCAATTTGTTCTTCCGCCGAGAAGGCGGTTGGTGGATGAATCACAATCCGACTAATGATTCTGCGCTGCAGAATGTGTTGAATGTGCAGTGGACAGATAGCAACATGACAGATCTGCGGATTTCAAAAGCCTTTGATACCAGGGGCGCGCCGCTGTTGTATTTGGAGATTCACAATATTTTCAATTTCAAGAACTTCAACAATCTGCGCGACTACGATGGCGAGGTCTGGGACTATCCAGGCACAAATGACGATGCCAAAGCCGACGCGTATATGGAGCGGCTCGGGTGGACTGTTGATGCCAGCGGCAAACTTCAGGAAGGTAGCCGTCCGGGTTCCGATGTCGATCTGGACAATTTCCCGGAAACGCGCCGTCCTTATATCGTCTATCTGGACCGTCGAGACATCACATTTGGTTTGCGATTCTCGTTCTGACCTTTTCATCCCTGCCCTCTCCTGTGAGTGGGAGAGGGCGGATGATCGCAATTTTAGATATTTGATAGGAGTAAACTTATGAAACGTTTTGTATTTGTGCTGATGGCTATGCTGATGGCTGGCAGTGCTTATGCACAGGGTCACGAGATCGGCACCCTGTGGAGCTCGGGTCGTCTGATTTGGCCCGGCGGTCTCGAAACAGGTCTTACCGATCCGGATATCGGTTATCGCATTGGAAATTCGGGTTTTGCCGTGGTAGGGCTATATTCGAAGTTTAATGTGCCCGGCTATTACGAAGGCGGCCAACATCTGGTAAATACCACGCAAAGCCCCTGGTGCAATGACCTGCTGGACGACCTCGCTGATTTTTCGTCTTCGAAGTTGGGGGGCACAGAGACGCGACTGAACAAGCCCAATCCGAAGTTTTTTCGCATCAATCCACCAACGTTGATTCAGGATGGCAAAGAGATATTGAATCCCAATTGGCGTTTGTTCCCCGAAGACGACGATGCCGTGCGGTCGGACCTGGGGGCTGATCTTATGATCAGCAGCACGCTTGTAAACTCCGAAGGCTTGCGCATTGTGCGCGAGACGTATTCGTGGGCAAACCAGGACGCCGACGATATGATCTTTGAAGTTACGACGATTACGTATCCGCAAAATCCGCATGTGGTTGATCTCAGAGCAGGCGAGCGCGGTATTGCTGCAAGTCCGGAAACGGCGCAGAAAAATCCGTCTTATGACAACTTCCACGTTGGGCTGAACTACTATTTGCAGCGCGGGGGTTCAGGTCCTGCGGGTGGCGCGCATATCACGATTACAGCCGAAGATGGGGGTCGCGCTTACGATGCTGGCCTGCTCGCTGGCGGTATATGGGATGAGGTCAATTATTGGGAGGATGATGAAAAATTGCTCTATATCCACGATGGCGACGACAGCGATAAGTTGGGGTATCGCCCCGATGGCGATGACCGCGGCGAACCTGCGCCCGCTACTGGCGATTTGCTCGATGGGGTGCGCGCTGCCAATATCAGTTCGGGTGAGTTTATGGAATCGCACTACAAAGGGCGCGTGTTTTTGCACGTGGATAAGACGCCGACAAACGATCCCAATGTGTTGAGTGAGAACTGGCTGGAAGACATGTCTGATCCCGAAAATGCACAGCCGCGTCAGGTGCGCTGGGTGCCGGGTGAAGTGTGGACGAGCACGCGCACAGCTGATCGCAAGACCGTGCATGATTTTTATGTGCAGCCGGGTACAACACGCGATGAACGGATTTCAGATTCCGATCCCGACCAACCGGGATATGTGACGACAGAGCAGATCTATCAGTGGCTGATGACATTTGGCCCCTGGGACTTGAAGCTCGGTCAAAGTATTCACATTGTGTCGGCAGTGATTGTCGTTGGTCCGTCTGAAGCAGAGAACAAGCGCGTGGGTAAGGCATGGGCAGATGGCACAATTGGTTTTGTTCAAAAAGAAGCTTTCCTCGACAGTGGGTTAGATTCGTTGAAGGCGACTGTGGCAGTTGCGCGTCAAGCCTGGGCAAATCGCACGGGCACGATGCCCCGATTGCCCGCTGCGCCCAATTGGCCTGCTTCGGTCACGCTGACCTCTGGTCCCGATCGCAACGAGTTGAGTTGGGATGCTGTTTCTGGTGCGGTCAAGTATAATGTGTATCGCTACGCGGGTCGTCATACAGAAGTGCCCGAACTGATTGGATCACCAACGGGCACCACCTTTAACGATGAGACTTCGATTCGCGGCACGAGATATTATTATTCCGTGACAGCCGTTGATGCCAATGGCCTGGAGAGCAGTCGGTTTGCCTCGCGCACCGAAGCAGAGGGTGTGAGTCCCTTCCGCGGTCCTGCCAATGACATTACGCAGGTTCGCATTGTGCCCAATCCATATCAGGTGCAGGGCGGGCAACTCGACGATGGGGGTTATAACTATCAGGGTCAGCCCCACAAGCTCCAGTTTGTGAATCTGCCGGGACAGGCTGTTATCCACATTTTCACCATTACCGGTGATCTCGTGACGCGCCTTGACCACACTTCTGGCTCTGGCGATGAGTCATGGGATTTGATGACTTCGGATAACAACCAGTTTCTGGTCAGTGGGATCTACTTTGCTCATATTGAAGATACCGCAACCGGTGCCAAACACATCGAACGCTTTGTCGTGGTCAGGTAGATAGCTTCCAGCAGTCAGCAGTTAGAGTTGACTTGCTTTTGATCAAGGAGATAAGTTGTGAAATACACAAAACTGGCCCTCATGATGCTCGCGCTGTCTTTGGGGCTTCTGGCCACAACAGCACAAGCGCAACTGCGTGTACCAGATAAAATTTTGCCAGAGAATCACGAAGAGAATAATCCCGTATTTATAAAAGTTGCTCAGGCTGGCTTTACATTCTTGAAGCTGCCTACCAATGCGCGTTCAGCAGCCCTTGCAGGATCGGGTACAGGTATAATCGGTTCTGCGTCCGGTGTGTTTACCAATCCTGCAACGCTGGCGTTTTTCGATGGTCGTGAGGCATTTTTCACTTATGTTTCATGGATTGCTGATACCAAAAGCCAGGTCGCTGGTGCTGCTTTCAATATTCCAGGCCGCGGTACCTTTGGTTTGGGGTTTGTGACTTATGATGCGGGTAATTTCAATGGCACAGCCATTGATCCAAATCCTGCAGGTGCGGGTTTTACAGAGACGGGGAAGTTCACAACGTCTAACTACGCGCTCTCTGCAGCTTATGGCATGAAGATTACCGACCGCTTTTCGGTGGGTGCCAATATAAAGATTGCCAGTCAGAATTTGGGTACTGGTAGTGTGTTGATTGGTGGCAACCGCACAACTGTCGATAATTCCAAGACAGCGTTTGCTGTGGATCTGGGTACGTATTTCAATACGGGCTTTCGCAATACGATTCTGGCGATGACGGTGCAAAACTACAGCTTTGAACAGACCTATCAGCGCGAGGCATTTGAATTGCCGCGCAATATTCGTTTGGGGCTGCTGGTGGATGTGTTGTCAGTGTCGGGCAGTATCCCGGTTCCCCATCACCTGGATCTGGCATTGGATGTGACGAATCCCGTGGATTTTGACGAGCAGGTCCTGGTTGGTCTGGAATACACATTTCAAGCCGCCGGTAGTCCGATTGGCTTTTCTGGTCGTGCGGGTTATAAGACCAATCACGATACAGAGAGCTATGCCTTTGGTGGTGGTCTGAAGTATTTGACGGAAACCGGCAGGGGTGTTAAGCTCGATTATGCCTTTAAGGCATTTGACAGCAATTTCTTCTCTTCTGTACATGTGATTTCGGCAGCTATTGATTTTTAGTCGCTGAAATACAGGTTTGAAGATTAGAACCCCGATGCTAAAATAAACGGCGGAGAGACGCAATGTCCTTCCGCCGTTTTTTCATGGCTTGACAGGTATCGGGGGAAGGGGTATCGTATTTGCCTTTACTTCGCCGGGGTTCTCCAGGGAAGGGATGCAATTTGAATACTTTTTTAATTGCACTTTGCCTCTTTTTGGCGGTTACATCTGCTTATGGCGCAACGGTGTTGCTCGAGGATGGCACGGTGTTAAAGGGCGAGATTGTGTCTGAGTCTGAGGCAGAATTGCAGGCGAGTTTCGGCGAGTTTGAAGATGAGGTGGCGGGTTTGATTTTGACGGAGGTGGCCAATGCGGATACGGCCGCTTTTTACAAGGTATTGGACCGGAAGGCCAAGGGACCATTTTTGGCGCGGTTCTGGCAGGCGCGCAATCCGCTGGTGCTGAAGTATTATTACGATTACCACTTTGGGCATCGTTATGTGACGGTGTCAGATGCGTATTTTGAGCGGGGAGATTTGATTCTGAAGAAGTATATTATCCGGGCGCAGGCTCCGGATGAGAAGCTGGTGACGGAGGCTGCCCGAATTTGCGATCGGATGATGATTTTACACCCGGATGATGTAGTGGCAATGTGCGCGCTGGGCTATCTTCGCCTGGAACAGGACGATGTAAAAGAAGCTGAAAAACTGTTCTTAAAGGCGATTCAAAAAAAGAAAAGATTTGTGGAGGCGCGCAATGGGCGGGCGCTGGCGGCGTTGAAGATGCCGGGCCAGAAGTCGCGGGCACTGAGGTTGTTCCGCGAGGCCTGTGCGATGGATAAAGCATATCCGGCGGCGCACTACAATCTGGGGATGTGCCATTTGGCGATGGTGGGGATGGATCGGGTGGATCTGGATTATTATTTTGGGAATGTGGTAGAGCTTTTTCCGGATCACTATGACGCATATTTCAAACTGGGCGTGTTTTACGAGTCGCTGCGCTATTACGACAAGGCGATGAAAGCCTATTCGCGGCAGATAGCGGTGAACCCCGGTCATCCCATTACGCCTGCGCGTCTGGCGTATGTGGCGATGCGGATGAAAAGCGCGGGGAAGGAGACATATAGTCTGGACGACTTAGAGGCGATGGCAAAGACAAAGCCGAAAGAGTATTTGCCGCTTTTGGCCGAGATGTATATTGAACGAGAGGATTTTGCCCAGGCGCAGGCGGCTTTTGGTCGCTATTTTCAGTTTTTGGATCCGACAGAACGGGGGTATTACCAGGATTTGTCGCTGGTGGCATCTCAGGAGGTGCTGTCCAAAATTCAGGGGGCTTTCGGGCGGGCGCTGATACAGCTTCGAGAAGTTTTCTGGTTGGAGCAGGATCCCACGCCAACGACACAGGTGAACGAGCGCCGCGTTGAGCATTATCGGTGGGTGCATTTCGCGCGCTCAAATTTTGCCGAGGGTCTGGAAGAGTGGCACGGTCGGGGGTGGGATCGGCGGGGCGATGTGTACATTCGGCTGGGGCACCCGGACCATCAGAGTTGGTCGGATTATCTGGTATTTGAGACGGATGAAAAAGTTGTAAAGGTGAAGAATCGCCTGAATATGATGGCTGCAAATGCTCTGGAAGAAGTGATGCCGAGTAAGCATGTACACGGGCAGTCGAGTTCGTCGTATGGATATGGGGCCGGTCCCGAGACGGCTGAGTTGCGGGGTGTGCCGACTTTCCCGGTGCCGCGCAGGCGCAGTGTGATGCGCGATGGGTCGGAACTGGGTTATAAGTGGGAGTCGTGGATTTATGCCGAGATCGGCGGGGGAATTGAGATTGCGTTTCTGGATCCTACAGGTAGCGGTTTTTTCGATTTTGCCCCTATTCCGTCGAATTCGCCCAACCACGCGCTGTGGTCGCGGATGGCTCCCGAGATGGTTGTGGGGCGGATTGTGTCTCAAACGCCTTCGGTTTATGTGCATGATTACGGGGGTGAACCTCTGGATTTTTATATGTACACGGCAAGTTTCCGCGCATCGGAGGGAGAGACGGCTATGGAGGTGTATATGGGGGTGCCCATGGCCGCTTTGACGCCGTCAGGAAATTCATATCTGATGCTGGATCGAGAGGTCGTGGTCTATGACCGGTCACGGAAACCGGTTTTTCGAGATAGCGTGCGGGTGGCTGAGGCGATAAGTAGGCAGGCGGGGAAGGGGACGTTGGTGGTGGATCAAGTGCGTGCGGCACTGTCTCCGGGACAGTATTTATTGACCGCTCAGGTGCGCGATCCCATAAGCCGAAAAATTCAGGCGCATAAGACGTATGTGACGGTTCCGTCCTTTCGGGGTAAGGCTCTAACTTTGAGCGATCTGGAACTGGCTGGGCAGGTTGTTGAGGGGGAAGGGCAGGTAGGAAAGTTCCAAAAGGGGGATTTGCGGGTGGTACCTCTGCCGTCTAAGACATTTGCGAAGTCGCAACCGGTTTATCTCTATTACGAGGTTTATAATTTGAGCCGAGATGCGTTTGGGCAAACGAGCTATCGCGTGGAATACAGGCTTAAGGGGATACAGGGCACGGGCCTGATCCGGGGATTGGGGCGGTTGTTGGGCCAGACCTCACAGGCCGATGGGGTGCAGATTTCTTATGAGCATACGGGGACCGCGACATCGGAGCCGCTTTATATTGCGTTGGATGTGCCCGAGGATAGCAAGGAGCAATTGGAAATTGAGGTGGTGGTGACAGATTTGAACAAACCGAATACGCCCAGCGTGAGCAAGCAGGCGCGGTTTGTGCTGGGCGATTGAGCGTTTAATAGATGCGTTTGATAATGTGATATCCGGCTGGGGTTTTGACGGGGCCGCCGACCTTACCGGGATCGATTCTTTTTACGGCTTGTTCAAATTTGGGCAAGAGTGTGCCGGGCAGGAAAGCGCCGAGGTCGCCTCCCTTTCGCCCCGATGCCGTGTCGGTGGAATAGAGCCGCGCCAAAGCGCCAAATTCGGCACCTGAGTCGAGTTGTTCGAGCAATTTGTGGGCGTCGGCTTCGGTTTTGACAAGGATGTGTTGGGCGCGCATTTCTCCGGTTTCGCGTGCTCTTTGTAGCGTTTCCAGGCGCGTTTTGGTTTCTCGAAGATTTTCACGGGCCAGTGCGTGATTGGGTTGGAGGCGGACGGCCGTTTGAAAGTGTTGGATGGCGTTTTCATATTGGCCTAATTCGAGGTAGGCAGTGCCCATGTTATTGTACGCATCGGCAAAATTGGGTTTGTATCGGATTGCTTTTTCGTATTGTGGGATGGCGTTTCGATATCGACCTTCATGAGTGTAGAGCAGGCCCAGGTTGTGGTAAACGTCGGCGTAGTCTGGTTTGAGTTTGAGGGCCTGCTGGTAGCTGACTTCGGCTTCTTTGCGATTGCCAGCCATGGTGTGGGCGGCACCCAGGTTGTTGTGGATTTCGTGGTTTTCGGGATCGTATTGGAGGGCGCGCTGATACGCGACAATGGCGCTGTCGAATTGGCTGTGAGCGACATAGGCGACGCCCAGGTTGAAGTGGGCTTCGGCAAAGTCGGGTTTGACAGCTATGGCTTTTTGGTATTGTGCAATGGCATTGGCATATTGGCCTTTTTCAACATAGAGATAACCGAGGTTGTTGCGGGCGTCGAAAGCGTCGGGGCGCAGGGCAAGGATGGCTTTGTATTCTTCGATTGCGAGGTCGATTTTGCCTTCATGTCGATATTTTTCGGCTTGTTCAAAGTGGATGCGGACCTGGCGTTCAGTGCAGCCGAAGAGCAGGATCGCTGAGAGGATTAAAAGGTAGGTACGTGGGGTCATAGAGAAGCGTTTTCTTTTTTTGGACTTGAATATCGATCAAAGCCATCACCTCCTGTCTGATAAAAAAATAGCGTATTTTAGTTTTTTGGACAACTTAAAAGCGGTGTGAGGCCTTCTTACCTTAAGAGTTGCTTTATGAAACTCCATTTTTTGGGCGGTGCCGACGAGGTCGGTGCTTCCTGTACATTAATTGAGATTGAAGGTCGGCGCATTCTGGTGGATGCTGGCATTCGAATGGGTGCTGCACAGGGGTCGCAGTTGCCCAATTTTTCGGTGCTGGACGATGTGGGCATGCCCGATGCGGTGCTGATTACACACGCGCATACCGATCATACGGGTGCGTTGCCGGTTTTGGTGAATAGTTTGCCGGCGGGTGTGAAGGTGTTTTGTACGCCTGCGACAAAGGCGATTACACAGGTGTTGTTGTCAGATGCCGTGAAATTGATGGCGCAAGACCGGGATGGCGAGTTGCTTCTTTATCCACCGGAGGCGGCCGATGCGGCATTGGGGCGCATGGTGGATGTGCCGTGGCTTGCAACCGTGCCGATTTGTGATGGCGCGTTGACCGCGACATGGATTCCCGCGGGACATATTTTGGGTGCGGCATTGATCTATATTGAGGGCGTGCGAGAAAGTGTTTTGATGACGGGCGATGTGTCGGTTGCCAATCAACTGACTATTCCGGGTATGGTTGTGCCGCAGTGTCGGCCCGATGTGATGGTGATGGAATCGACGTATGGCAATCGCCAGCACGCGGATCGCGCTCAGCAAGAGGCCGCGCTTGCATTGCGCGTGGCCGAGGTGATTGAAGCGGGCGGCAAAGTGTTGATTCCCGCTTTTGCTGTGGGGCGCTCTCAAGAGGTTATTCTGATTTTGGCGCGGGCCATGCGGCGCAAGCAGATTCCCGAGTTTCCCGTGTTTGTCGATGGGATGGTGCGGTCGGTCAATGCGGTGTATTCGGCGTTTGGGGATGATCTCGCACCAGCGGTGCGGCGCAGGGCAGAGCGCGATGAGGATGTTTTTTATTCGGATACTGTGGGTGCCGTGTCGTCACCTGCTGATCGCCGCCGGATCTCGTCGGGGCCGCCGTGTTGTATTGTGGCGTCTTCGGGGATGTTGATTGGGGGCGCGTCGAGTTATTATGCCGAGCGTTTGGCTGGCGATGCGGCGAATTTGATTGCTATAACGGGGTATCAGGATGAAGAGTCTCCGGGGCGCGCGTTGTTGGATCTGATGCAGGCGAAGGATCCCGAAGAGCGCGTGTTGATGCTGAATGGTCAGCGCGTGCGCGTGGCATGTCAGGTGGAACCGTATTCGCTTTCGGCGCATGCAGACAGGGGTGAACTGACGGGATTGGTGCAGAAGCTGAAACCGCGTACCTGTTTTCTGGTACACGGAGATGCAGAGGCGCGGGGCGCGCTGTCTTCGATGGTGGATGTGTATTTGTTAGAGGGCGTGCAATTGCCGGAAAATGGCGGTGCATATTCCGTGGAGGCAATGGGGACGATGCGACGACGCGGCTATGGTCGGCGCGTTTCACGGGCGGGTATTGCAGGCGGAAGGCCGCTGAGCGATGAGACGCTTTCCGAGGTGCGCAATTATGTGGTGGAAACGGGCGCGCAGGGGCCGTTCCGCGCACAGGAATTGGCGGAGATGTGGTTCGGTACGGAGATGACAACGCCGTCAGAGGTGGAGGCTTTTCGGTTGTTGTTGTCGGATTCGCGGGCGTTTTTTGAGCCGGATTATCGACGCGCTTATTTGTTCCATCCCAAAGAGGTGTCAGAAGTCGGGCCGATGGAGATGAATGAAGCCCGCACGCATATTATGTCGGTTTTTCCGCCCGAGGTGGGGTTGTTTAAGTGCAGCGCGTATGTAGATGACGGGGTGTATGAACTGGCTTTTTATTTTCCCGATGTGGTTCGAGAGCAGTATGGGGAGACGCTTCTCAGGTTAGAGGATGAAACGGGCTGGTCCCTCAGGTTGCGGGAAACACCACATCAGGGGCGGCTTTTTGAAGAGGCGCGAGAGGCCGTGCCCGCAGGTGCAAGGGTTTTGAAGGCGCCTGCGCTGCATCTGGATCAAAAGGCGGTGATGCTGGCGGTTGACGTATCGAAGGATGGGGCGGATGATTGGGAGCGGGTAAGCGGTGAAGCGGCAGCGGGTTTTAAGGCAAAAACGGGTTTTGATTTGATATGGGATTGGCCAGGGGGTGTAAAGACAGAAGTCGCAATGCCGAAGAAGAGAGCAGATGCATGGGAGATTAATAAAGCATACAGCGAGATCCGAAAGGCATTTAATGATCAACCTCACGCGCCATCAAAAATGGGGCTGAAGAGTGGTTCGTATATTGAGGTGGCTTTTATTTCCTCTCAGGTGGGCAATCGCTATCGCGGGTTGCTAAACGCAGTGGGCGAGAGGATTGGGTGGGAGATTCGGGTGCGTCCGTCAGCCAATCAAGATGAGATTGCCCGAGAAGCGCGTGCAGTTACGCCAGAAGCGTGTGTGGTGCGCGGTGCGGCGAAAATTTATCTGAACGAAAATCGCGTGGTGGTGCCAGTGGCGATAGTGCCAGAGGATGCAGGTACACGCGCGACAGCGTTTGAAGAATGTACGGGTTTTACAATTGAGTGGGAAGAGGCGGTGAGAGGTAAGACGTAAGACGCAAGAGGGGATGGCCTCGTCTAACGTTTTACGTTTCAGGTTTCACTTTTACCAGGAGAAATAATATGAGTGAATTTCCAAGTCCGTTTGCAAGTCCGATGCCAGGGGTGCGTGTCGTGGAAGGCGCGCCGGTACTTTCGCGGTCGAGCAAAGAAGAGGTTGAGGCGTTTCCGGCAGAGGCGGTTAAATTGCTGGATCAGCGGCGGTCGGCACAGCGCGTTGCTGTGGATCGGTATGCGCTCGATTGGGTAAAGGGACGACATTTTGTCATTATTGGTGGGACGGGGTTGGGCATTGGCTGTTCGGTGGCAGTGGCTTTGCTCGAGCTAATTGCCGAAAGTGGAAGTCTGACGGTGGTGGCACGCGATTTGTCAAAGTCGCTGGGATATGCGACGGGCGAGGAGATGCAGATGCGCGCAGAAGCTGCTAATTTTGGCGACCGTTTTCATTGGATCAATGATGGGTATGCCCTGGAGGGAACGGTGTTGGACAAAATCGTAGCGGCGCTCAAAGCAGCCAATGCGGAGGATGTGATTTATATCAATTCTATGGCGGCCGCGAGTTCGGGCGTGTTGCCGGGTTATCCTCCGGTATTTGTGAAGGATGTCGATGCAGAGGGTTTGTTCCAGTGGCAGTTGACTCCTTTGGCTGAGCGGGCAGTTGAAGCGACCAAATTTTTGATGGGCGATATGGCTGTGCAGTTTACAGATGTGCTGATGGATTCGGGGATTTCTGTGGCTGTGACGGCTTTTTGCGATTGGCGCGGCAGTTTGGATAAGCCGAGCCGCGATCCAAAAGCGGTGGAATACGGGCGCAATGGCGCGTATTCGACGAGTTTGTATTTGCCCAAGGACGCGCTTCAAGCGGCGACTTCTGCGGCTTATGGTACAGACCGGAAGGTGATAGATGTGTTTTTTCCAGTGATGCGGACGCGCGCTTTGCCGTTTATTCCAGGCGGTACGACGATGTCTTATGTATATGATAAATTGATGGAAAGAGCGGGTATCCGGCGTGTGGATGTGCCGGAGTTGGGGTTGGGGATGCTGGATACGATTGGCAAGACACTGGCGACCGATGATTTTAATCCTTTTCCGCGATTGGACGCGCATGAGATGTCTTTGGATATGTGGTACTATGAGGTGGTAAAGCAGTTGAATGAAGATGAGAATAGTCCGTTTTATTACAAAAGATGGTTTTAGGGGAGCCAAAAAACTATGTCTTACGAGATGCCGCCCGAGGAACTCGCCGCGATTGTTGACACGCCTTTAACGCCTTCATTTAGCATTGATCCGACAAAAACAATGCTGCTGTTGATGCAGCGTCCGGGCGCGCCGTCTATTGAAGAGGTGTCGCGGCCCGAATTGCGGCTGGCCGGATTGCGCCTGGATCCAGATGTCAATGGGCAAAGTCGCGTGGGGTTTTACAATGGGCTGACGCTCAAGTGGATTGCCAATGGTCGCGAAACACCTGTGACGGGGTTGCCGCAAGACGCAAAAATTGGACGGGCTTATTGGGCGCCCGATGGACAGCGGTTTGCTTTTTCAGTGACGGGGAATAATGGGATTGATCTGTGGGTCGGCAACGCGAAGACGGGCAGGGCGCATCCGGTAGGCGATGTGAAATTGAATCAGGTGTTTGGCGGAGCAATTACCTGGCTGCCCGATAGTTCGGGGCTGTTGGTGCGCGCGGTATGTGATGGTCGGGGCGATCCGCCCGAGGTGCCCCGCGTGCCCAAAGGCCCGGTGATTCAGGAAAATGTGGGCGAACGGGCAGCACCATCGCGCACGTATCAAGATTTGTTGAAGAATGGACATGATGAGTTGTTATTTGAATATTATGCGACTTCGCAGGTTGCACTTGTGCGCCTGAATGGCGATGTGATACCTGTGGGTTCTTCTGGGCTGATTTATCGCGCTGATCCATCGCCAGATGGTCGTTATGTGCTGGTGTTGACCATTCACCGACCGTTTTCGTATCTGCTGCCTTCGTATCGTTTTCCGATAAAAGTAGCGATCTGGGATTTGGACGGGCGCGAGGTGCGCGAACTTGCCGATTTGCCATTGGCCGAGTCTGTGCCCATTGCTTATGATGCCGTGCCCGAAGGTGCGCGATCGTTTGGCTGGCGCGCAGACGCGCCAGCGACCGCAACGTGGGTTATAGCACAGGATGGCGGCGATCCCGAGGTGGATGTGGCTGTGCGCGATATTGTATATGCGCTCGACGCGCCTTATGACGGTGAGGGGCGCGCGCTCATGTCGCTGGCGATGCGCTATGGTGGGTGTTTGTGGGGAACGGGTGATCTCGCATTGATTTCAGAACGCTGGTGGAAAACGCGGCGCGTGCGTACCTGGCGCATTCGCCCGGATGATTTGGATTTTGAACCGCAGGTATTATTTGATCGGTTGTGGGAAGATCGCTATGGCGATCCCGGTGAGCCTGTGTTCACGCGGTTGCCCAATGGGCGGTCTGTGTTGCTGACCGATGCGTCGCAACGCCATCTGTTTTTTGCAGGTGATGGTGCGTCGCCCAAAGGTGATTGCCCATTTTTGGATCGCTATGATCTGGAGACGGGCAAGGCGGAACGCCTCCTGCATTCTCAGGCGCCGTTTTACGAGCGGCCAACGGTGATGATTGATGCCAATACGGTGTTGATGAGCCGGGAGAGCGTCGATGAGCCGACCAATTATTATGTGCGAGATTTGCAGAGCAATGACATGCGGCAGCTCACGCATTTTGTTCATCCTATGCCGCAATTGAAAGCGGTGCAGAAGTCGTTGATTCAGTACCGGCGCGAAGATGGGGTGCAATTGAATGGGACGTTGTATTTGCCGCCCGGATACAAAAAAGGCGA
The DNA here is from genome assembly GCA_965262145.1 of Candidatus Latescibacterota bacterium. Lineage (GTDB taxonomy): Bacteria > Latescibacterota > UBA2968 > UBA2968 > UBA2968 > VXRD01. Next base: position 5,610,592 of record OZ253501.1, on the reverse strand, counting down.
TGGCCCGTTGCCAGTGCTGATGTGGGCTTATCCCCGCGAATTTAAGAGTGCAGATGCCGCGGGTCAGGTGAAGGATTCTCCCTTTCGTTTTGTGCGTATTAGTCCGCATAGCGCGTTGCCCTTTTTGGCGCGTGGTTATGCTGTGCTGGATGGTCCGGCTATGCCGATTGTGGGCGAAGGGGATAGGGAGGCTAATGATACCTACATCGCGCAACTTGCCGATAGTGCAAAGGCCGCGGTTGATGAGTTGGTGCGCTCTGGCGTGGCCGATCCAAAAAAAGTGGCGGTGGGGGGGCACTCCTACGGCGGTTTTATGACGGCGAATTTGCTGGCGCATACCGATTTGTTTTGCTGTGGCATTGCGCGCAGTGGCGCGTATAACCGCACGTTGACCCCTTTTGGTTTTCAGGCAGAAGAACGCACGCTTTGGCAGGCAGCAGATATTTATGCGACGATGTCTCCTTTTAACCATGTGCCCAAAATTAACGCGCCTTTGCTGCTCATTCACGGTGAGGCGGACAACAATTCTGGCACGTTTCCCATGCAGAGTGAGCGATTTTACAACGCGCTCAAGGGACATGGCACTATCTGCCGGTTGGTGATGTTGCCGCATGAGAGTCACGGATATCGAGCGCGCGAGTCGCTTATGCACGTCCTATGGGAGATGGCAGAGTGGTTGGATAATTACGCCAAAAAGGAATAAAAATTCAAAAAAATGAATTTTTATTCTTGACTTAGGCGAATTTCCACGTATTTTTATGGTCCTATGAGCGCGAAACAAGAACGCCAGCAAAAAATTTTAGAGCTGATTGTAAATCAGCCCATTGCTCGACAAGAGGAACTCAGCACCGCGTTAAAGGATGTTGGGATTTCGACTACGCAATCGACACTGTCGAAAGATATTAAGGAGTTGGGCGTGGTTAAAGTGCCCGATGGCGAAGGTGGGTTTCGCTATCAGGTTCCCGGTGCGTTTATCGGGGCAGATCGGCTGGTATTACAGGGCGAAAATTTGCTTCGGCGCGAATTGCAGGATTTTGTTGTCAGTGTAGATGGGGTTGACCATACGCTGGTTGTAAAGACGGTGACGGGTCACGCGCAAGGGGTTTGTGAGTCCATAGATCAAATGTTATGGCCCGAAGTTGTGGGTACTCTTGCGGGCGAGAATACTATTTTTATTTTATGTCGGTCTCCTGAAGCGCGGGAGAATCTCGAGCGCGTTATTCAGGGGCAAATTGGGAATACAGGAAGGACCTGACGGTGACCAAAGTAGGTATTTACGGCGATACGGGGATGGTGGGGCAGGAACTTCAAAAGGTGTTAAAGCACCACGATTGGGCAACTATCGCGTTTCGACAAAATTCAAGACGTCGGGAAGGCAATTTGGCCGATTGCGATGTGGTGTTTTTGGCGACAAAGGATCCCGATTCGATGAAGTTTGCGCCCGAGGCACTGGCCGCAGGTGCGAAAGTTGTCGATATGAGCGGTGCTTTTCGGTTGCCGAAAGAGGCATTTGAAAGGGGTTATGGCCTGGCGCATACGGCCCCTGAGTTGCTCAAAGAAGCGGTTTATGGCATGCCCGCTTTGTTTGCCAAACAGATTGCCAAAGCGCGTTTGGTGGGCAATCCAGGTTGTTATCCCACGAGTGTTATTTTGTCTTTGTATCCCCTCAAATCACTCGTGCAAGGGGAAGCGACGATTGTGGCGACTTCGGGTAATTCGGGTGCGCGAGCCGAGGTGGAGGATGTGTCAAATGAGATTGCGTATAGCTATGGCAAGCGACACAAACATGTGCCTGAAATGGTTTTGTATTCGGGTTTTGAAGTGAATTTTACGCCTATTGTGCTGCGGTCGGTATTTGCGGGTATTAATGCAAATATTCGAATTGAACTGGCTGATGAGTTGAAAGCGCTGGCGAATGAAGACGCCGCTGCGCAGTTGCGCGAGACAATTGCAAGTGCTTATGGCGCTGACGATCTGGTGCAGGTGGTGGAAGATTCCGACGCGCATTGGTGGGGTACGCGCGATGTGGTGGGCACACATAAACTGATTATCAAATTGGGTGTTGATGACGGTTTTGCTTATATCAATGCTCTGGAAGACAATTTGCAAAAAGGCGCGGCGACCCAGGCTGTGGAAAATATGAATTTGATGCAGGACTTGCCGCGTCTTTATGGGATTACTACAGTGTGATGGAGAAGACCTTGGATCATAATATAATTGAAAAGGCTGAGATTTTAATCGAGGCATTTCCGTATATTCGCGCGTTTCGCAATAAAATTATTGTGGTGAAATACGGCGGTAGCACGCAGCCCGAAGAGGGCGGTTCTCCCACGATAATGGCCGATCTGGTGTTTATGGAGACCGTGGGTATGCGTCCCGTGGTTGTACACGGTGGGGGAAAGGATATTAGCAGGCGTTTGGAGGCGGCGGGTATTGAATCGGAATGGGTCAATGGATTGCGGGTGACCGATAAGGCGTCGATGCAGGTGGTGGAAGATACGTTGTTTGGCGAGGTGAATCGGCGCATTGTCGATGGTCTGGAGATACTCGATGGACGGGTGCGCGGCATGTCGGCCAAAGACGCTGGCGTGATGTATGTGACGCGGCATTTTGCGACAGTAGAGGAGGAAGACGGTAAGACCAAAGAGGTCGATATCGGCTATGTTGGCGATGTCGCCCGAATTGATCCCGAACCCATCCGTCTGGCTTGTGAAGAAGGCATGATTCCCGTTATTTCGCCTATTGGATTGGGGCCAGAGGGCGAGAGTTATAATGTGAATGCCGATACGGCAGCCGGTGAGATTGCGCGGGCACTGCAAGCGGAGAAGCTGGTGTTTTTGACGGATGTGAATGGTATCCGACGGTTTCCGGATGATCCGAATTCGCAGATTTCAACACTGCATGTCAATGATGTGGAAACCCTGATTGAGAGAGGTATTGCCAGCGGGGGGATGATTCCCAAGTTGCGCGCCTGTGAACGTTCTGTGAAGGGTGGTGTTCACAAGACGCATATTATTGATGGCAGTGTGCCGCACGCGCTTTTGCTGGAGATTTTTACCCGCGAGGGTATTGGAACCCAAATTGTGCAATAGCGATTGGCGGGCGACCACAGGGGGTCCGCCCCTACAAAACCGGATTAACAATATCATTGTAGGGGACGGTCCCTGTGCCGTCCCCAGCTTTTTACCATAAGGATTTAACATGACGACTCGAGAAGTTATTGACTTAGAACAGAAGTACATCTTGCAAACCTATGGACGCCCCGAGTTTGTGCTGGAAAAGGGCGATGGGGTCCATGTTGTGGATACGGACGGCAAGCACTATCTCGATTTTGTAAGTGGCCTGTCTGTCAATGCCCTGGGATATAATAATTCGATGATTCAAGAGGCTGCCAACGCGCAGTTGGGCAAGTTGATCCATGTTTCAAATTTGTATCACACGATTCCGGCACCTCAGCTGGCGCAGTTGTTGTGCGAACATTCGTTTGCAGATCGCGTATTCTTCTGCAATAGCGGCACAGAATCTATCGAGGCTGCGCTGAAGTTTGCGCGCAAGTGGGGGTACAGGAATTTTGAGGATGCGCCCAAGAATAAAATTATCGCGATGAATAATTCTTTTCACGGGCGAACCTATGGCGGGATTTCTGCAACGGGTCAACCCAGATATCACAAGGGATTTGGGCCAATGCTGCCGGGTATTGAATTTGCCGATTTGAACGATTTGGAGTCGGTGGAGAAGCTGGCAGATGGCCAGACGGTGGCTGTGTTGCTGGAGCCGCTACAGGCAGAAGGGGGTATTCTCTCGTCGGATCCGGCATTTTTGGAAGGTGTGCGCGCCCTGTGCGATGAGATGAAGATGTTGTTGATTTTCGATGAGATTCAGTGTGGTTTGGGGCGGGCTGGTTCGCTGTTTTGCTATGAGCAGTATGGTGTGACGCCAGATATTATGACGCTTGCCAAACCCCTGGCTGGCGGGTTGCCGATTGGGGCAACGCTTGTGACGCAGGATGTGGCCGATGCAGTGGATCCGGGGGATCACGCCGCGACATTTGGGGCGCATCCCGTGTCTTGTGCGGTGGCGATTGAGGTATTTAGAACGATATCTGATCCCGCATTTATTGCGGGTATAAAAGAGAAGAGTGCGTATTTGTTTGGGAAGCTGAATGCTTTGAAAGACAAACACGCCGGGAAGGTGACGGAAATTCGCGGCAGTGGGTTGATCGCGGGCGCAGTGCTGAAAGAGATACCGGCGGCGGATGCGATGAATGCGATTCGAGAAAATAATGACATTTTAGTATGTGTCGCAGGGCCAGATGTGGTGCGCTTTTTGCCTCCGCTGGTGATTGAGAAAGAACATATTGATGCGGCGGTGAATGCGCTGGATGAGTTTTTGACTGATTAAAAACAAAGGGCGAACTTGTGTTCGCCCTTTGTTTATTAACATTGAACGTTTTTTTCGATTACCTGACCATCGCCGAGGTGGATGACGGCTTTCCATTCTCGGTCATCATCTCGGACTTTGATGCCGCCTTGCCGCCAGTTGGTCTGAAAGTGCAAGGAAAAGGGTTCGTCATACGCGGTATCGTAGAATTTGCCATTCCGATGAAAATCGACATAGCTGATTGTTTCGGGATATAAGCTGGCCAGTCGAAGCCAGCGCTGGCCCTGATATGTCCAATTGGGTTCCAGACCCTGGAGGTAATATTGGTCATCAATTGGGTCTGTGTCGATTCCTATGCCTTCTGCCATCCGGTGTGCAAAAAAGGTGTCTTCTCCAGTGGTGATTCCCCAGTCGGCGGGTGGCTCTTGTTTGGTCATGTTGTTGTAATATCCCCACGAGGTCTGCGTTTTATAGGCGACCTGGAGTTGACCAATGGCCTGGGAATCTTCGTTGCACACGATGGGGCGGTTCAGGTTCCAGCTTTGCACTTCTCGTATCATGTTGTGATATCGCTGCCGCGTGCAGCCATTTCCGTGAATGAGTATGACGTCGCTGGCTTCGGCGACCTCTCGATTGTGATATCCGCCGCCGCCACTGCACCCACAGGGCAAGCCTCCCGATTCTTTTCTCGCCAGGTCCAGTAGGGTTACCATTCCCTCAGGTTCTTGAATAATGGGATGATTAGCGAATGATCCAATATTCATCTCGTTTGCGACTTCGATGATGACATTGGGATATCCTTTCACAAAACGCGAGGCGGTTGTTACGGCATTGCGAATGGCTTTTCCATCTTTTAACCAGCGCGTTTGCGAGCCGTAAAAAAAGCTGACGATGACGATCATTCCAACCGCATCTGCTCCCCGGATCAGTTTGTCCATCCGCTCGGCGTAATTGGCGTCCAGATTCAGGCCGTCTTCGCCAAAGGGATTGTTTTGAATGGTGTGATTTGGCACTGTAAAACACGGGCCTCCGCCTTGAAATCCGGTTGTGAATGCGCGCAGTCCATAGCGATACCATTCGGGCAGTGCTGCAATGAGACGCTCGGTATTTGACATGGCATCCCATTCGCCGTGTCCCCACCGCGCAAAGCGGTCGGGTTCCATCGCGTCGTCAAAAATACCCTGGATAAATCGGGCGTTCATGAGCAGTCCATGGGCGCTGGGTCTCGTTCCGTCAATTTCTGAATACGTCGTTTTTCCGTTTATCAGAAATTTTTCGCCTTCAATTGTCAGGTGTGTTTTTGCCACAGTTGCTCCTTAACGCTCATAGAGGTATTCGGTGTAACCCCACTCGTAATCCCGGGAACTTCCCCACGCGCTTTCCGCATAGTATTTTTCTATAATTTCGTCGTGTTTTCGAGTGAGTCGATGCAGGTTTTCGGGATGTCTCAGGGCATCGTTGGTTTCTTTCTGCCAGGTCTCAAGGCGATTTTTTAATGCCTGCAATATGTCGCGGTATGCCCGGTTATTGGATAGATTTTCAAATTCCCATGGGTCGTTTTGCAGGTCGTAGAGTTCGTATTTGGGCGGTCGTTCGTAAAGTTCATAAGCTGCCCGAATGCGCTTATCGGAACCGGCAATTTCCTCTTGTGTCGCGCCGGATGCCCACCTTGACGTTGTGTCCGAATATCCCTGCGCGCTCGGGCTTGGGCGGTCCTGGAGCAGGTTGGCGATGAGTTTGTATCGGCCATCTCGCACACAACGCTGTGGAAAATACGTGACGACGCCACCGCTTCCCCATTCGGCATATAGATGGGTTCCCCATTCAATTTTTTGTCCTTTTAATAGGGGCACAAAGGATGTGCCTGCCACACCTATAGGACACGCTATTCCCAAAATATCTGTCACGGTTGGCAAAATATCGATCTGCGATACCAATTCGTCGCGTGTGTGCCCTTCAAGGCCGATACCGGGGCACCGCACGATTAGCGGAATGCGCAATCCGCCCTCGTAGCTCGATGTTTTTCCCCGTGAAAATTGTGCGCCGTGATCGGTCGTAAAAATCACGAGTGTATTTTCGGTTTTTCCCAGTGCTCTCAGTTGTTCTAAAACCAGTCCTATGCCGGTATCCAATCTGGACATGCAGTTGTAATAGTCTGCTGTTTCCTCTCTAAGGCGGGGGGTATCAATGCCGACAAATGGGAGCGGCTCGACGTCTTTGCCCTCCTGTGGTTGTTCTGGTACGCCGAATTGTTGGCGGTGGAATGGCAGGTGCGCGTCGGGAAAACTGATTTGTAAAAAGAACGGCTCGTCTGATGATTTCATAAACTCACCGGCAACTTCGGCCATTTTGCGTACGTCGCGATTGGCAAAACTGATAAATTCTCCGGGATTCCACCACAGGTCGTAGGGAAAAGCGTCTTCGGGGTTGATGTGCAATTTGCCGATTAGTCCGGTTCTATATCCTTCGTTTTTTAACAGGCGGGGCATATTGGGAAATTCATCGTACAATGCATATTTGTGGGTTGCCAATCCGAACTGACCATTCTGGTGTGGATATAATCCGGTTAGAATACTCGCTCGACCTGGGCTGCACACGGCTTGTGTCGCATACATGTTTTCAAATCGCACGCCTTCAGAAGCGAGTTTATCGATATGCGGCGTTTGTGCATAAGGGTCGCCATAACAACCGATATGTTGCCCGTTGTCTTCTGAGATTATGAGCAGGATATTGTATCTGGACGACATTTCGAACTCCTTTCTGTTCTGAGAACCAAATTGACACAGCTATTGTGATGCCCTATCTTTTTGATCCTTATTCTCTATTTACCCGTTGAGGAATAACCGATATGATCAAAGGTCTTGCCCCACAACTCGCCTTTTTATTGGGAAAGCGCACAAACCGGCAAAATCTCGGTGTGCTGTTCAAACTGTTGCTGACCTTTTCTGTGATTGTTGCGATTTTCAGCGTTCTTTTTCATCTGATTATGCTTAGAGAGGGCCAGGAGTTTAGCTGGTTTACGGGTTTTTATTGGACGCTTACAGTCATGTCAACATTGGGTTTTGGGGATATTATCTTCCATGGAGATTTGGGGCGTTTATTCTCTATGACCGTTTTGCTGACCGGCATGGTTTTTTTGTTCATTGTTCTGCCGTTTAATTTTATTCAGTTTTTTTACGCTCCGTGGATTCAAGCCCAATCCGAAGCCCGAACGCCGCGTCAGTTGCCCCGCAGTACGCGAGAGCATGTTCTGCTGACCCACCATGACCCCATTTCACAAGCGCTTATCAACAAGCTGGACCGCTACCAATATTCCTACTATCTCATCACGCCAGATTTGGCGCATGCACAGCAACTTTACGATCAGGGTATTAATGTTGTGGTTGGAGATTTGGACAATCCGGAAACGTACAAAAAAATGCAGATTGAACAAGCGGCTCTTGTTGTGGCAACAGATACCGATCCAATTAATACCCATATTGCATTCACTGTGCGCGATCTCAATCCCACGTTGCCGATTATCGCCAAGGCAGATGATCCCGATTCCGTGGATATTCTCCAATTAGCGGGATGCGACCATGTTCTTCAACTCGAAAAAATGCTCGGCGCATCTCTTGCTCGGCGCACCCAGAGCGGGGAGACCGCAGCGCATGTGATTGGTCAGTATGAAGACCTGTTCATTGCCGAGACCACGGCGGCCCATACGCCTCTTGTGGGGAGAACCCTTGAGGAAATTGGCTTGCGTAGAGAACTGGGCCTGACGGCTGTCGGGGTTTGGGAACGCGGCATCTTTCAAGCGGCATTGCCCGATACCCGTATTGGCCCGCACACCGTGCTGGTTATGACGGGGACGCAGAGTCAATTGGACCGATTCAACGAGTTGTTTTGTATCTACAAAGTTTCGAATGTCCCCGTTGTCATTATTGGGGGCGGCGGCGTTGGCATGGAGGCTGCGCGTACCCTTGTCGAACAAGGTCTCGACTATCGGATTGTGGAAAAAGACGCGGACCAGGCTCAGAGGCTCGATAATTGTATTGTGGGAAATGCCGCGGATTTTGAGATTTTAAAAAAAGCCGAGATTATGAATGCGTTGACGGTTATTATTACGACGCACGATGATGATATCAATGTTTATCTCACGGTTTATTGCCGGCGATTAAATCCGGAAATTCAAATTATCAGTCGCGTTACGCAAGAGAGAAATATCGCGACTCTGCACCGCGCAGGCGCGGATTTTGTCATGTCTTATGCGTCGATGGGCGCAGACGCGATTTTTCATTTGTTAAAACGCAGTGATACCCTGACGGTGGCCGAGAGTCTCAGCGTGTTTAGTGAGGATATCAGTGTGTTTAGACTGAAGATACCCTCTGCACTTGTTGGAAAAACGATTACAAATTCAGCGATTCGCAGAAATACGGGATGCACGGTTATCGCAGTTAATAATAACCGCGAATTGCAACTCAATCCCGATCCCAATGAACCGCTACCAAAAGCAGCGGAGATTCTCCTTATTGGCAGTTCGGAAGGGGAAAAGCGATTTTTGGATATGTATGTTCATTGAATACTTACTCGTCTGCTATGCTTTGATATTTGCTTCCATAATAGAGCAACGGGTTCCCCTCTCCCAATTCTCCCGCCAGTATTTCTCCTACAAACATATCGTGATCGCCTGCCGGCAAGATGTTCACCAGCTTGCAGTCGAGATATCCCAGTGTTCCCTCCAAAATTGGCGCACCTGTTTCGCTTTCGCGCAATGTCAGGTCAGAAAAATCCTTTGGTCCCGGCGCGGCAAATCGGTTGGATAGATGTTCTTGTTCTCGGGTGAGGATGTTGATTGCATAACACTGTCCGTCAGATAAGGCGCTGTGCATGGTTGCCGATTTATCGACCGATACCACGACGAGCGGTGGGTCCAGCGACAAAGACATGATGGCATTGGCTGTCATGCCGGTTATGTCGCCGTTTTTGTATCGTGTGGTGACGACGGTGACACCTGTTGCAAACCGCCCCATTATATCTCGTTGCAGCCGTGAATCAAATGCCATAGGTCCTCCTTTTACCAATCCCCCACGCTGCCATCGGGATAAAATACCCGTTGCAACACTTCTTGTTCAAATGGATGTTTTGCAACTTCGGATTCGTCAATTTCAATGCCGAGTCCGGGGGTTTGCCACGGTTTTACTGTGCGACCGTTTTTGTCAACGGTATAACTTTCGGAGACTACATCGTAACGCCAGGGGACATCGGCGTGTACTGCTTCGCAGATGATGTAGGATGGCGTGGCAAAACCAAAGGCGAGGGAGGCCGCTGTGCTTACCGGTCCCTGGGGATTGTGCGGTGCGATTGCAATGCGATAGCTTTCAGCCATTGCGGCAATGCGCCGGGCTTCGCTCAATCCGCCGCAGTGGGTGATATCGGGCTGGATGACGCTGCAGGCGCGCAGTTCAAACAATTCTCGGAAGTGGTGTTGAGAGACCAGGCGTTCGCCGGTTGCTATTGGTGTGCTTACGGCGTTTTGGACTGCCGCGATATCCGCCATGGTTTCCGGCCAGCAGGGTTCTTCAAAGAAGTAGAGGCCATAAGGTTCAAGCGCGCGGGCAAATCGAATGCCCATTCGGGGCGACGGGCGTGCGTGGCAGTCAACCATGATGTCTATTTCAGGTCCCGCGGATTCTCGCATCGCGCTTACACAGGCTTCGGCGTAGTGAATGGGTGTTAAGCCTTCGATGGGCATGGTGGGCGGTACGGCCATGGATTTGAATGCTGTAAATCCGTCTTCTACTGCTTGTTGGGCCAGTTCGCCAAATCGCTTTGCGTCTTTTGGGTGGGTTTCGTAGAACAATTCCATTTTCCCCCCGCCCAGGTGACAATAGGTGCGGATATAATCGCGCACAGGCCCGCCCCAGAGTTCAAAGCACGGTACGCCGTGTATTTTGCCCAGGATATCCCATAGCGCGATGTCAATGCCGCTGATTGCCGTGGCGCGTACAATACCATTGCCGTGCCAGAAGTGCTGGCGATACATCATTTGCCACAGGTGTTCAATGCGCCGGGGATCTTCGCCGATCAAGAGTGTTGACAAATCTTCGATTGCCCCGACGACGGATCGCGTGTGCCACTCCAATGTGGCTTCGCCCCAACCCCACAGGCCGTCTTGATCGGTCAGGATTTTTACAAAGATCCAATTTCGCATGCGCGCGTGACACACCAGCGTTTCTATGCCTGTGATTTTCATTTTTCCTAACCCCCAAGCGCAACAGTCATCTTTGGATCGGGTGGAGGGAGATGGGTGCCGAAATCACAGCAGCGACTGCAACCACTCCGTCGCCGGGGAATCTACCGATGCATGGTGTGCGGCGAGGTGCGCTGTCATTACTGCTATCATCTCTCGGTATTCGGGGGCGTTAAACAGATTGTTCACCTGATCGGGATCGTTTTTGCGGTCAAAGAGAATGGCGTCGTGGCCCTTTACATAAGCCAGTTCGTAATTGGGGGTGAATACGCCGGCTCTGTTCCTTTCGTGATGAATATGACAGGCATCGTCCCATTTGGTGTCTTCGCCGCGCAAGAGTGCGGATGCATCACGCCCGTGCTCGCGTCCACAGGGTTCAAATCCCATGAGGGTCAAGATGGTGGGCATAAAATCGACGGAGCCGACCAGGCGATCTATTCGCGTGCCAGCCGCGATTTTTTCGGGCCAGCGGATTAACATGGGTACGCGATACGCTGTTTCATAGAGTTGATTTTTGCCCATTAGTCCGTGTTCGCCCAGATATTCGCCGTGGTCAGATGTGAATACGACAATTGTGTTGTCCAGGATGCCTTTTTCGCGCAGTGCATCGAGCATTTTGCCCACGCAGTCGTCTATGAGTTTGACCATGCCGCAGTACCTCGCCATGTGCCGGCGCAAGGTTCTATCATTGGGCACCTGTTTGTTCCGTGCCCAACTCGGCCGATTTTTTTCATTGCGTGTGTCGGGCAATGGCATGTCTGCGGGATCGTACATGGTATCGTAGGGCGCGCGCACGGTAAATGGGGGGTGCGGATCGGGGATGCTGAGCATAAAACAAAATGGGTTCTGGCGATCTCGCGTCAAAAATTCGTTGGTTTTTTCGGTTAGCCATTCCGTTGGATACGTTTTTTCGTCGCCCATGGTTTTGTAATTGAATACTGTGGGTTGCACGTCGCGCATCTTGGCATCTTCGATCTTCTTCCAGTGGCCGCGATTGAACATGTATTCGGCATCGTCAAATCCCATTGTGCGTTCGGGGTGTACCCATCCAGGACGCGGTGTGCCATCCAAATGCCATTTGCCCGCATATCCCGTGTCGTATCCGCGATCTTTTAATGCCTGGGCAAAAGTTATTTCATCGCGGTTGAGGGGAATATCATTGCGATACGCGCCGTGTACATGTTCATAGCGTCCGGTGAGGAATACGCCTCGGGATGGGGTGCATACGGCGACGTTGACCATAAAATTCGTCAAAATCGCGCCTTCGTTCGCCAGGGAATCGATATGGGGCGTATCGACAAGTGTTCCGCCATACGCGCTCAAGGTCCAGCAACTTTGTTCGTCGGTGTGAATGACGAGAAGGTTTGGGGAACTTGCCATTGTTTTCTCCTTATTGTTGGGTTAACCATGGGTCGTTGTTTTTTCCCAACCAGTTATTCATTTCTTCTCTCAGTTCTGCCACAAGGCCGGGATGATCGCCAGCGATATTTTGCAGCTGATAGGGGTCCGCGATGTTGTCGTGGAGGATTATTTCTTCGCCCTGGGGCGTTCGCGTGACCATATAAGTGTGTCGGTGTGTGCGCACGCCGCGCGATCCGCCAGCGGGGTTGTTGGGGTTTACGTTGAGGTAGAGTGTAGAGGTGGGGCGTGTGCCTTCTCTGCCCAGGAGGATGTCGGAGTAATCCGTTCCCTGGACACTGTCGGGGACCTGTCCGACTCCCATGAGGTTGAGCAGTGTGGGCATCAAGTCGGGTGTGCCGATCAACAAATTATCTGTGCCGGCTGTGATTTTTTCGGGCCAGCGGATGATAAATGGTACGGCAAATGATTCTTCATAGTGTACGGTTTTGCCCATGAGGCCGTGGCTGCCCATCATTTCACCGTGGTCAGAGGTGAAGACCACAATGGTATTTTCTTCCAGGCCCTCGGCTTTCAAACAGTCCAGTATGCGTCCAAAGTTTTCATCGACGCCAGTTACCATGGCGAAGTAGTGTTTCGCGTTTTCGCGGGCGCTGTCGCCGCGCGTGTCTGCGGGGACGTTGGGGCGAGTCAAGAGGTTTTCATGGGTGGCATCGCCGTATCGGGCGACGTATTCTTCTGGTACTTGTTTGAAGGGCATGTGCGGTGGGTTGTGGGATATGACGAGTGAGAATGGTTTTTCGGGGTCCCGGTATTTGTCACCTTCATTGCAGATGTAGTTTATTGCGATGTCGGTTTCGTGTTTGGTGGACCATTCCCGCGGGTCAATGCGCTGGTCAATGGGGTCATTGCCGGTCCAATAATGGGGGTCGAAGTGCCAATCGCAACAGCCGTAGGAGTACCAGAAGTCATATCCGTGTCTGCGTGGTCCCGGCGGGGTGTATGAGTCCCAGATGACGCCATTCCCTCTCGGTCCTTCTGTGTATTGATACTGCTCATTGGGGGGATCGAGGTGTAGTTTGCCCAGGTATGCCTGATTATAGCCAGCTTGATGCAATACGTCTGAGAAGCACTCTGCGGTTTCTTGCAGGTAGTTTTCGTATTGTACTGTCGTGGAGTTGACGTTGCCGAGTACGCGGTTGGCGTGGGGATATTGTCCGGTGAAGAGCATTGCCCGATATGGGCTGCATACGGGTCTGTTGCTTACGGCGTCGGTTAATACCAGGCTTTCGGATGCAAACCGGTCAATATTGGGGGTTATTACGGGGTCTTCGTTCATGAATCCCATGGCTTGTTTGCGATATTCATCGGGGAATACGAATACGAGGTTGGGATGATTCGCCATCTTTGTCTCCATTTTAAATGCACGGGAACACACCGCCATAAATTGTATCAATAGTCGCTGCTGTCAAGGATTATACATTGGGGGTGTGCGTAACTGTCGTTGTGCTTCGCGTGTCGTTTTATCACCCGTCATCGCGGCATGCTTGAAGCCGCGATCCAGAAGGTGTTGTTGTAGGGGACGGTCCCCGTGCCGTCCCGCTCTTTATGTTTTCCCCACGACCCGATCGTAAATCGCCTCTAATTTTTTCACCTGTTTTTCCAGATTGTGCTGCTCTCCGACATGGGTGCGGCCGGCGCGACCAAATTGTTCGGGGGAACTGAGGAGGGTGTCCAATCCCACTGCGAGGCCCGCTACATCTCGTTCGGGAAATAATAGGCCGCAGGTTTTGTCGATTACGACTTCGGGGATGTCGGCGTGTAGGGACGATACAATGGGGATGCCCATTGCCATGGCTTCGATCAGGGCGACGGGTGCACCGCCTTCTGTGTCGCCGTCTGATGCTGTGACGCTGGGATAGAGGAGGATTGTTGCGCGTTTTAGTTCTTCAAGTGCGGTGGGATGGGGGAGCAGGCCGAGCATTTTTACGCGGTTTTCAAGGCGCTGTTTCCGTATTTCGGCTTGTACCTGCGGGCGCAAAGGTCCGTCGCCTATCATCCGCAGTTGGGCGTCCGAGTATTTTTCCGCTATTTTTGCAAATGCCTGGATTGCGTATTTCAATCCCTTTTTTTCTCGAAATACAGCATAGGTCAATACAATGGGTTGTTTGGGTGTGTGGTCTGTTCTGAAGGGGATTTTTTCGAGATCTACACCCAGGTGCTGTACGATTACCCGGTTGGCCGGGCACCCAAGTGCAATGAGTTTTTCGCCCATGAAGGGTCCTTCGACCAGGAAGAGATCGCCTTCGGCAAAGAGGCGTTTGTATCGTTTTTGCCATTTTTTTTGCCGGGGTAGTACCGATACGTCCAGGCCGTAAAAGGTGGTGATCAGGGGGATGTTTGTGCGCTGTTTTGCAGATAGACACCGGTATCCCTCTTGCCCAAAATGCGCGTGGATGAGGGCGGCGTTGTGTTCGCGGAGCCAGTTTTCATAGCCGGCGTACGTGCCGCGCATTTTGCGAATGAGGCGCAGGGTTGTTCTGCGAGCAGGCGAGATATCTTCGGCTGATAAGACGGGTTCTATGGGAAACTGGTCCAGGTTCTGGCGCGTTTGTGTGAGGACGATGGGGCGATACCGTTTTAACGCGCGAATCTGGTCGTATATCCAGGTGGCTGTTGCTGGCAAGAAGGGGTTGGCACTGTGCGCGACGACAGGTTCCATGCGATTTCTCATAAAAAACCCCCGCTGATACGCTCCATCAACGGGTTTGTAAATTCTGGCTTAATTTCACGGGGCCCCTGTAGTGGTTTATGAGCTATTGAGTTTCAAAAAAATTGTAATTGCGGTGCCAGCATTGGCAATGACTAGCGTGATTAACAAGCCAACAACCCATCTGATATTGTTGTCCATGCTGTTCAGTCGTTCATTGATTTGTGCGTTAACAGCTTCCAACATTGAGATGCGTGTTTCGTGATCAGCAACGCGGGTTTCGAGTGTGGGCAACATCATGTTGTATCCTTTCCGTGAGATGTTAAGGCGCCTCTATGACCACCCTGTGGCGGCTATTGAGCAGGAGGTCGGTTTTAGCACCCAAATAGACAGGTAAGACTGCCTATTGCCTAATAATACACAATTCGGGCACATCTTGAAAGATGTTTTCTATCGCTTCAATACCCCAGTAAGCGGGTAGTCTTTCCTGATTGAATAGCCGGATGATCAGCGATTATTACATCATCCCCATAGACTGGTTTCAATACCCCAGTAGTGGGGTAGTCCTTCCTGATACAAGTATCTGATCACACTATCACATAGTCCTCGCGTTTTGGCACGGGGTGTTCGCGTTCGGATATGCCTTCAATCCGCTTTTCGCATGCGGCACACAGATGATAATAACATACGCGATCATCTTCCGGGTCGATCAGTTCCGACATTTTGGACCGCAACGCGAGAAATCGCCGCTCATTCAAATTGCATTCAAAAACGCTTTTCTGTCGGCGAGATCCGTAATTTTCCATTAGCTTCATCACGCCGCCTCAACGCCAATTTGCAACCGGCCCGTGTCATCTGCTGTTACAACCCAGACGCCTGTGGAAATTTTGCCTTTGCGGTCGCGCAACAGGTCGCGCATCTCATCTTCAGCACGCGAGAGATCGGCCATGACCTTTGCGGCTTGCTGGCGCAACGTAGCGATCTATAACGTCGCGGTTTTGCGGTTGATCCACACGTCCCATGCCGGCTGTAAATGCCGGATCAATATGTAGCAAAGGAGAGGGATACCCGCCTTCGGGCAAGTCGAATTCGCAGTTGCAGGGAACGGTTTCAACGAGTTCGGGCAAGTGTTTGCGGATTTTCGGACAGCCAATGGGATGTGGATGCAGGCGATCAATCTGATAATCGGTTACTTCGGTCTTGTAATCTGCACACGCGCCAATGACTGTGTGCAAAAAAGCGCGTCCGCGGTCGTCGAGGTGTCCAAATACGCATTTTAGGACGTGGCGTTCTATGTGTACCAGATGGGCGGTCGCAAAGGCTTTTTCTGTGAGTGCGCGAATGACCGCGCATCCCTTCAATATGGGTTGAAATTCTGGAAATGCTTTTTGCAAATCGACTTCTTTTAGAGGTGTGTGGGTTTCTCCTCCACCCAGGCGAGAGACTGCATGGGTGAATGCCTGTGTGTTTATGGGTTTGATGTCGCGCAATACGCGGTCTTGATCGGCGAGCGTGTGTCCTTCTGTATCTATAAATAGCGCGCGCCGTCCTGTTTTGCGGTGGATGCCCAGGGGAAGTTTGATCAAGTTGCCCAGTTCATCTTCTCCAACTGCGTCTTGCTTGGGAAATAGCTCCCACTGCAATTCCTCTGATGCTGGTCCAAATCGCTTTATATAAGCGCGACCAAATGCGCGTAGGTCGCAGGCGGGGATGGGTTTTTCAAAAAAGAGCCATATATGTGCGCCTTTGTTCCCGCTGTCTTCGATGTGGACCTGGAGATTGAGGGATGCGAAGCCCGCACAGACCCGTCGGATGTCTTTGCATACTTGTGCGCGCAGTGCATCCATTAAGGTGTTGTTTTGCCTGGCTCTGTTGAGGGCTTCTTTTTTGATGTCGATATCCAGGGCTAAAAATTGTGCTTTGTCCCGGTCAAAAATTGGATAGACGCCTATAGTTGTATCTCCGCGGAGGTGGGATTGGATCGCGTTTTCTGTGAGGGGTTCGCGTACGGGGACATAGCCGGTTTTTCCGTCTTCATCGATCCATTGGCGTGCGTACACGTCTTTTCGCGCGGCGAATAGTCGGAGGACCAGAGCAGCTATATCGGGATGGTTTTTGAGGGTTGCATCTGGCAAGGTCTGTGATGATTGCAATTGCGCGCCGACCAGTTGTTTGCCGGCGCGTGCGCCCGCATGGTCTGGGTCGAGTTCGAGTACCCGTGCGTAGAGTTCCTGGGCGAGGCCCATCATGCCGTCTTCTTCGTATAGACGCGCGAGTTCAAAGATGCCCTCTATATGGTCTGCATGGTGCTGGATGAGGGTTTGCAAGCGCGCTTGTGCAAGGCCGTTTTCATTGCGGTCTGCGTGTAGCATTGCCAGTCCAAATGAGGCTCTGGCATTGTGGGGGTGCTGGGATAGATGGGCCTGATAGATTTCAACGGCTGATTGGATGTCGTTCATTTCTTCTGCGAGGACACCCCATTCGGCAAATGCATCATCTACCGGCAGGTCGCGCCACCGATTGAGCAGTGTTTGTGCTCTGTCCTGTTCTCCTCGGATGAGGGCTACGCGCACCATTAGTTGATGGGCGCGATTGCAGGCCGGATCGCGCGCACTGGCTTCCGAAGCCAGTGCTTCCACGCCATCTATATTGTTTTGTTTTAAGAGTGCCTCTGCTTTTTCGCAGAGGGTATCCACAAGAGATGTGGGGGACTGTTCAATCGCAGGGGTTGTCATGGGGAGATTCCTTTCTGTTTGGGGAAAAATAATGCAATCACACTGGGGGGCACCTGTGGCTTTGTCAGCGGTTAGCAGGCGACTACAAAGGGTTGTCCCTATTTGTAATAATCCTATGTCATCCGTAGGGGACGGTCCCTGTGCCGTCCCAGTTTTTCAATACTCAATAGCCGAGTAATTTTTGATTTAAAAATTAGTGCTCAAATGTTCATTTATCAAGATAAAAAATTTCACTACTTCAGTAGTCAAGTAATCCTTATGATCATCAGCAAGCTGTCCAGGCCGTCCCGCCTGTCATCGCGGCAGGCTTTTAGCCGCGATCCAGAAGGTTTTGCTCGTCACTGCGGCATACCATAGACGAGCAAACATTTCAATACCCCAGTAGTCGGGTAATCCTGCCTGATGAACGCCCTATTTATACGCAAGAAGCGTGCCAAAAAGTAAAAAATCCTCAAAAAAATGAGGATTTTCTTTTTTTTATCTCTTTTTCGAGGTTTTTTTTGTAAAGAGATTCCAAACAGGCGTTCACCAGAGGGAAATATCCGTGCAAAAATGCACACATCCGTGCAAAAATGCACGCACGGATACAGTTTCAATACTCCAGTAAGCGGGTAATCCTTAAAAAAGAAAACGTTATTCAGTCGAGACGTGCATCCAGGCGAGACCGTCAATTTCTGAAAAATGCTGATCAGATGAAACGAGATTGGCACCTGTCTCCATTACATGAGCTGCGATCCAAATGTCGTTCGACGGGATGGGACGCCCTTTGGTTCTCAACGACATTGCAATCTGCGCGTAATGTTCGGCTGTTGCGAAACTTATAGGTACAAATGTGACATAGGGGTTGTTGAGGAAGGCTTTAAGTTCATCAATATTCTGGTCAGTGCGCGAGCCTTGTCGAAAGCCGTAGAGCAACTCGCCAATGATAATAGCTGACAGAAAAATTTCCTCGGACATGCGTACCAACGCCGCAATTCTGCGATGTCCCCGCTTCAGATGTGAATACGCATTGGTGTCAAGGAGAATCTTCATTTCCACATAGACTCGTCAATTTGTTCCAATTCTTTTACGGCGTTATTCAATGCCTCGGCTTCCTCAAGCGTCCAGGTTCCAATTAGATGATCCAGGGACGATCCAACTGTGTCGCCGCTATCCTTTGATTGCTTGAGACCGGCTCCAACGCGCAGAAGTCTCAGCGCGGCTTGATTCAGCGAAATACCCTCATGGTTTGCGAAATGCCGGATTCTATCGGTCAATTCTTTGTCAAATCCGCTTAATGTTAGCTGGTTCATTGGTATCTCCTTGATAGCTTATACTAATCAGAAATAGAAATCCTGCATTTGTAATCAGATTTGGAGTGTCTATTTTGCGCCAAAATACAATCAGGCCATTTCTTTCTCGAAAATAGCCCACAATGTCATGCAAAGTTAATTCATACGATTAGTATTAGCAGATGGGCCAGAACGGTTTTCCACCTGTCACGATCTATTTAAAAGATAGAGAGTCTCAGGCTACAATACAAGCACAACTCCCCAATGGCCTGTTTCAATACTCCAGTAAGCGGATAATTCTTGTGCTCATCAGCAGGCTGTCCAGGCCGTCCTGCCTGTCATCGCGGCATGGTTTTAGCCGCGATCCAGAAGGTTTTGCTCGTCATGCGGCATTACCATTGACGAGCAGAATACCCCAGTAGTCGGGTAATCCTTCCTGATGACTTTTTGGATTTTTTCTTTGTCGGCGCCCGTTGGAGTTTCAATACCCCAGTAGTCGGGTAATCCTTCCTGATGTGCAGATAGCAGAAGATAATGCAGACTTTAACTAGTTTCAATACCCCAGTAGTCGGGTAATCCTTCCTGATACACCCATTAGTTTCTGGTTAGGGATTTGCATGGAGAAGATAGCGAGGAAAGAAAAGGATTGAACAAAAGGCATTTCCATGAAAGGTTAGAGTTGAGAAAGAAAAATTCTACCTTTTGCAAGGAGTAATGCCATGTCCATCCAGTCTCAGTCCCCCCTATCTCCTACGGGTGAAGAAAATGAATATGGAAAAGCATCGCCAACCTTTTCTTTGCTGCTGTCCCCTCTTGAAGCGCACTTACCCTATCTGACACCGTTAACTTCAAGATGTAATAAGCCGATGACCTATACGTTTGACCATCAAGTTCGCGGGTTGGTGTATTATCATATCGAAGCATGCAGTTCTGCCCAAGACCTGTTGCAGGCCGCCGGATGTGACGGACTTGCCAACCAGCTTTTGGTGCCGCCTTCAGGGTTGGGACAAAGTACCTTTTATGAGGCCAATACCACGCGGGGCAAAAAGCAGATGTTCGAGTTATTCTCCAGACTGTCCAAGACAGCCGCCAAAAAGGTCGGTCTTGCCCTGCCACGCCATCGGGGACTCATCGCCATTGATGGGAGTTTCGTTGATGCGTGTTTGTCCATGACCTGGGCAGATTATAGCCGCCACAAACGCAAGGCCAAGTTGCACTTCGGATTCGACTTAAACGGAGCCATCCCACGCAAGATTTTTCTATCCGATGGCAAGGCCGCCGAAAGACCCTTTGTGTCTTTGCTCTTGGAGAAAGGACAGACCGGCGTGATGGATCGCGGCTATCAAGAACATGCCCGCTTCGATGCGTGGATCAATGACGAAAAGCACTTCGTCGTACGCGTCAAGAAAAACATCCAATATCACATCCTTGAGCGATTGGCTTTTCAACCAAGAGCCTATCAACCACGAGGCCAAGCCACTATCTCCTTCTTTGCCAAGGTCTTATTGGGAGATGAGAACCATCAAATGACTCATCCGGTCTTTTTAGTCGGTTTTTCTGCCTGTGGTAAAGCCTACTGGGTTGTCACAGACCGTGACGACTTGTCTGCCGAGGAAATTGCCTTCATCTATTCTTTGAGGTGGAAAATCGAAATCTTCTTTGCATGGTGGAAAAAATACCTCAAGGTCTATCATCTCATCTCGCGTAGTCCACACGGGGTCTTGATACAACTCCTTGCTGGGTTGATCACCTATCTCTTGCTGGTTATCTACTTCCATCAACGCTATGATGACAAACCTTGTGTGACCTATCTGAGACAACTCAGGTGGGATATACGACAGGAAGCCCACGCCAACCCCCCTATCCATATCCACATTTATGTCGTATGGTGCCTCCTGAGCCTTTGCTATCAGCATAAAGACCTTTGACTTTGATCAACAGCAATTTGCTAACCAGAAACTAATGGATACACCATAAAAAGTGTCCATTATGCAAAGCTAGCCTAAAAGTTTCAATACCCCAGTAGTCGGGTAATCCTTCCTGATGGTTTATATCATTCACGGCTATACTGCCCGGGTACACGTTTCAATACCCCAGTAGTCGGGTAATCCTTCCTGATTGAATACGAAGCCTTTTTGGTAGAGCAAGAGAAAAAGGCGTTTCAATACCCCAGTAGTCGGGTAATCCTTCCTGATATGGAAAGGGAACAGGATGATTAACGCTCAATTCTATAAAGTTTCAATACCCCAGTAGTCGGGTAATCCTTCCTGATTTGTGCGCATTCAAGCGGTAATGCGGTCACGTATTGAGGCGGTTTCAATACCCCAGTAGTCGGGTAATCCTTCCTGATTATTAGAGACAAGTTGCGGACTTTAGCCTCTGATTCTCCGTTTCAATACCCCAGTAGTCGGGTAATCCTTCCTGATGATACAACTCCTTTTGTGCACAATAATGAGCAGGATAAGTTTCAATACCCCAGTAGTCGGGTAATCCTTCCTGATCGCAATATGAATATCACGGACTGATTGGTATCCCTGTAAAGTTTCAATACCCCAGTAGTCGGGTAATCCTTCCTGATTTTTGGAAAATATAAGTTAAGAGAGCTAAGTCAATTAAGTTTCAATACCCCAGTAGTCGGGTAATCCTTCCTGATAGGAGAATTGGACGACACACGCCAGCTCATTCGCTACAAGTTTCAATACCCCAGTAGTCGGGTAATCCTTCCTGATGCAGGATATTGCAGGTTATGTAATACTTCCGGGTTAATAGTTTCAATACCCCAGTAGTCGGGTAATCCTTCCTGATATGTGTATGTGTTCGTTGATGATGCTATCCAGTATAGGTTTCAATACCCCAGTAGTCGGGTAATCCTTCCTGATAAAAGCTATACGACTTACGTAAAGGATGCCCACGCCAAGTTTCAATACCCCAGTAGTCGGGTAATCCTTCCTGATGCGCCCGAAGAAGCGTAAGCAGAAACGGCACGTAGCACACGTTTCAATACCCCAGTAGTCGGGTAATCCTTCCTGATACAGCCATTTTCCGGGCGCGAAAGTAACACGGCATTAAGTTTCAATACCCCAGTAGTCGGGTAATCCTTCCTGATCCGCGATGACGTTGGGTTCTTTATACGTAGTGCAGAACGGTTTCAATACCCCAGTAGTCGGGTAATCCTTCCTGATGCTACACAGTGAAAAAACAATGTTGTTTTTGCATAATGTTTCAATACCCCAGTAGTCGGGTAATCCTTCCTGATATTCCACGGCTGCCAAGTGGGCAGTTTAACCCATCTCGAAGTTTCAATACCCCAGTAGTCGGGTAATCCTTCCTGATGGGCGAGGGTGGAATACGAAATACTCGAAACGGAGAGCAAGTTTCAATACCCCAGTAGTCGGGTAATCCTTCCTGATAGATTAAAGGGACTATGAATTTAAAACATGAAGAAGCAAGTTTCAATACCCCAGTAGTCGGGTAATCCTTCCTGATTTGCGTTTACCGTCCTGATTGGTTGGCTATGGGAGAAAGAAGTTTCAATACCCCAGTAGTCGGGTAATCCTTCCTGATGTGCCTTCAAATGGCTATCGACGATTTAACGGCTTAACCTAGTTTCAATACCCCAGTAGTCGGGTAATCCTTCCTGATGGGAGTTAAATGGCAGATATAACGGGTATGACACTACGTTTCAATACCCCAGTAGTCGGGTAATCCTTCCTGATATTGGAGATAAACATGGAAAAGTATCTTCGCGCCGGATAGTTTCAATACCCCAGTAGTCGGGTAATCCTTCCTGATTTGCCATCATTAAAGGAGAAATCTCTTACACTGAATGAGTTGTTTCAATACCCCAGTAGTCGGGTAATCCTTCCTGATGTGAGAAGGATGTTGAAACGGAAGAAGACGCGCACATAAGGTTTCAATACCCCAGTAGTCGGGTAATCCTTCCTGATCTACTGTGTGTTGTTGTATTGTTTAACTGTATATAAGTTTCAATACCCCAGTAGTCGGGTAATCCTTCCTGATGTGTGGGCGCGTGTGTGTGTGTTGTATGTGTTTAGGCAAGTTTCAATACCCCAGTAGTCGGGTAATCCTTCCTGATGAATGAAGGCTCAAAAGTTGACCGTGAGCACAGCTAAAAAGTTTCAATACCCCAGTAGTCGGGTAATCCTTCCTGATAAGAATCATCTGATTGGTCTGTGCCCCGCTTCTCTCGGGTTTCAATACCCCAGTAGTCGGGTAATCCTTCCTGATATTATCCTAACATAGGGGAAAAAGCAGCTGAGGTTAAAGGTTTCAATACCCCAGTAGTCGGGTAATCCTTCCTGATACCGTCTGTGTTATTTCCTCTGTCGCATACAGTTACAAGGCGGTTTGCGACTCAGGCCATTTTGACACATAAAATCCTCCCAAAAATGAAAAATTGCATACAAGGCTCTGTTCATAATACACACTCCTGCAAAAAGTTAGAAATTTGCGACCCACCAGAACATGAGGAAACGCCTCTAATTCTCACGCCCCTTGTTTACTACACGCTCAAGCTGCCAGTGTGACATTGACAAAAGCATCTGGGTCGCATCCACTGGATTGAATTAGTCTGTGATCTGCCAAACAATGTGCTCACTCTGATTGAAGGAAAAGAGGTCGCCCATGCGCTCTCTTTTCAAACTTCCTCTATCCAGTCATTGAGATCGGCCACAATGCCGGGTAATACATCCTGGTCATCTGTTGTTGTATGTACCTTAAATTTCACACACCAGGTTCCGTTGGAGTATATGCCCTGGACTTCCCCACCCGATGGTCGAAACCGAGTTGATTTAGGCAGGTCTGGGTTCCAATACGTTGAGTAGCAGAAGCGGACATAAGGCACCTCATCTGTGAGTTTTTGCAGGAACCGCAAAATGTGGGTACGCGCTTGTCCATATCCATGATTGCCCAGATTGGGGACTTGCTTCTCATTCTCTGTTGCTAGTCGTGGTAGGCTGGTGGCCTTTATCTGCTGAAAACGGGATCGGAAGGTTTCGTGAAATATCTGACCCGTCGCCGAGAGTTCCAGATAGTCCTTGCCATCAATTTCCTCGCGGTTGACCAGTGGCTCAAAGCGTTCATCCCAATCTTCTCGGTACTGTTTCCATGGAACAATGCCCTCCTTGCTGAGTACCATAAACATGCCGCTGCCCCGCTGCCAGATTGAAAAATCGAGTGCCACAGGCATAGGTGGAAACGGGATAATGGCATCAAAGCGTTCATGCTTGTAATACACTGGAATGTCGAGTGCCTGGCCCATCAGAACGGCAATGGCGATCTGAGCTTTATAGCCCCCTGTCGCGTTAATCGCGCAAAAGTCTGCCCCAGTTTCACGCACTCGTTCTCCAAAGATTTTTGCCAGATTGCGTAAGCCATGTGTGCGGAAAGCTCGAGGATCATCGTCGCGCAAGCCCTCCACACAATGGGCCGTTACTTGCCAACTATCCTCTTGGAAGTAGAATTGTAAAATTTTCGCGATTACCTGTCCACCATCTGTATCAGAATGGAGTAGGTGGAGGTGGACTTGTTCAATAAATCCCTGTTTGAGAAGGTCCGTTACTGAGTTGATCTCCGTACCACAGAGCCGCTCAGTTGGCGCAAGTTTTTGCAGTTGAATCGCTACCTCTGACCAATTCTTTTTGGAAAAAGCATCGGCCAAAGCCGCATGAATTGGATCAGACTGCGGTGCTTGCACAAGACCAGATAAGTTGGGATATAACAGACTCGTTCCTATCGTGCAGAGGAGTGTATGAGGTTTTGGCATGAATATATTTCCTATACTATGGAGTAAGCGGACACGACATTGTTTTGGACTCTATTCAAGATAGGGAAGAAGGTGGATTCCATACCTTTTCGCCACCTTTGCTAACCAGTGCTACGAGAGCAGCATCGGTAATACCTGCCAGGCCGCTTTTGTCATCATAGTCAATTACCTGTTTAAGTTGAAGGCAAAGAGGTAGATCAGGCTTCTTCAATTCTACCAGTGGTAGCTGAATTTGCGTTCCGCGATCTTCTTTCAACTTCACCCAGTGTGTACCGAGTTGAACATCTGTCCCCCAGAGCGCGTGATATTCCGTCAGGGCATCGGCTATGTCCTCTGTTCTCAGCCAACGGCTTTGCCAACCTCCCTCCCAATGCGACCAGACATGCCATTCACCTGCCTCACCAAACAGACGGAGGTCGCTAACCCGAGTCCAATCCGGTTGCACATCCGGAGGCCAGCAGATTTTATCCGTCTGTACCACGCCAAAGCCGATAAATCCCGGTTCCTGTAACAAGATCCATGCTGTCTTGTTCGCAGTTACATAGGGCAAATGTGAACAAACCAATTCTTCATTAAGTTCTTCATGCATTTTCTTAGTCATCTGTGGTCCCCTCTTGTTTTTTAGGTCGCCGTGAACCTTTGGGGGGATCAGGAGATTCCTGAGTTTTCTTGACGCAACTTTTGAGGAATGAGCCATCACCATCTACAAGCGTCATGCTGTTATTAACATGTGCAAATTCCCAAACCTTAATATCTGACGAGGTGGAACATTTTAATTCAAATGAAGCATTAAAACCCTGGAAAGTACCGCGACCATTGCTCGTTTCTCCACCCAGGGCGGCATGCCCATTCCAGAAGTCGCGCAGGGTCAAGAACAACAAGCCGATTTCTTCGTCTTCGGGTTCCTCCAATTTCACTATCAACCGGAGATGTGGCTTTGGTTTTTTCAGGTCCTTGAGGCAGATCGGAAAAATGGGTTTTTCGTTAAATAAGGCACTCTGCAAGCTACCCCCGGTAAACCGATCAATAGCAACGCGGTCCTGCCACCGCGATTCCACATTTTTCATCAGCTTTTCTTCAATCCATACCCGGCTTGCCCACAAATCTTTTTGCGGATCTTTGGCCTCTTGTTCATGCACAGGGCCGAATATTTCACTCACCGCGTCCTTAGACCAACAACCAATGGTGGTTGCGATCAGGGAAGCGCGATGCCGGAATGCACCGGCAAAGGATGTGCCGGGGACAACAGGCTTTCCATCAGAGTGTAGATGAACCATGTCTGGAGCTTCTGGGTCAGTAGGTGAACTGCGGATTAACAGGGATGTACGCAAGATGAAATTCGCTTCAAGGCGAAAGTATTGCCGTTGATCTGATGGCAATGGATATGGCGTTAAATTACTCGCGGGGCGAGACCAAATGTCATCGCGTAGCCAGGCCATGACATCCTTTGGGTCGTCCATCCGCAAATCGCGTATCTCCCAGGACGCTACCTTACCGCGCCCATAGCCCCGGCGGGTACGTGCGCCCAATCGGATATCGCCTGCTATGAACCCATTTAAGAGAGTTAAGAACAACTTTTCCAATTCCTTATTATTATCTCCATCACGAATAATGCATGCCAGACACAACTCAAATTCAGTCCCGCGTTCGACAACTTCTACATCGAATTTTGCCCCCTCAGCGGCAGAACCCGAGCGGGTATCCACGCGCACGCCATCGCGGATTGACGTTTTCGCTTGCTCACTGACGCAGGTAGCATCGGCAACGATTAAGGCACTCATGGTATCCTTTTCGCCCGCTCCGCCGAAAAGCCGTTTGAGCACTTGGCCCTCATCCCCTTTTTGGTATTTCGCCCAGGGCAAACTCTGCTGAGCCAGAAAACTCCGCGCTGCGCCAGCGATAGATGCACCTGGAATAAAAGGGTGTCCTTCCGCATCCCGCAGGAGGCACATATCTGCTATACCGGTTTCATCTCCCCCAAAGTGCGCCACACTGTGCAGTTTCCACTTTCCCCGAGCATATAAACGACGCACAATGACATCCTTATCTTTGGCTTCAGATGTTGTAGTTTTCGCATTCGCCATGTTGTTATTCCTTATTGTATTGGTGTCGCCCTAACGATCTTTACGGCGCAGTGCTGTAAGCAGATGATCGAGAAATACTTTACACATCTCCGTGCTATCATCCGCGACCAGTTTTTCGATCATAGTGTTGCGCGTGTCGGCGTATCGGTCTTCGACAAGCTCCACGACACGATTTTCAATCAATTCCCGAGTCAATGACTCGGGTTCAGTCCAGGCCTTTTTGAACAAATCATACAGAGTCATTCGAGGTGGCAACTGCAACAGACCGAATTCACTGATGTCAATTTGATAATTCGTTAGTTTTTCTTTTGCGGGATTACGTAGCTTCTCCAAACTTTCGATAGGTGAGTCCTGCTGAAGAAACGAACGCATCCGGCTCAAAAGGGCATTGCTTGGAATATTATTTTTTGACTTGGCGACGGTCATAGCACGTTGTTGCATCTCAGTTAGGCAACGTGATCGCACGATGTCTTGCAGAAGGCTCTGGATAGCTTCAGGTACCTCAGAAGCCTCGGGCGCAATGGGAGCAGATTGGCTTTCGAGATCGTCGAGTTGGATTTCCTTACAACCTGTCAAACCAAGGTTGTTCTGTCGATTGACCGCAATGCGACCAAACCCCTCTCCTTTACGTAACCCCAGGCCATTGTGCTCTAATTGCAAGAGATGCTTCTGATCAAGAGTTTTCTCAGCCTTAAACACAAAAATACTACCGGGGGCGATAGCAGGCCATTGCTGCCGTGGCAGGCGCAGGTGGGAGTTATATCCGCCAATCACCTCAGTGCGAGTATAACTGCTGCATAGTTTTAGTTCCGAGGTTTCCAGGCCCAGAGCTTCGGCTAATTCGTCCTCTGGGAAACGCGCCTCCGGATGTCCGTAATCGTTGACAATCAATAAAGGGGATAAAGAGGTAATGATCAGACACTTGCCAGGATCGGAAGCATCAGGGGACTGCTGCTCAACGAACCCGTCCCACTCAACACGCCCATTCAATTCCTGTGGCTTATCATCAAGCCATTTAAATTTCGCCTCGCCGTACTGCGCGCTGCGCGATCGTCCGATTCTTATCTGTCCCTCTTGTAACCAGGATTGCAGATTTTTCAGATCGTCCTTTGAACTCAGGACGGCTCCTTGAAACGACTGCCCAGCCTCGATGGCTTCATACGTGAAGAAAGCACCCCTGTCTGCGCCTTCTGCAGCCTCCGCACCAAGAGCGCGACCTATGCGGCGGTTTTTGGCACGAGCGTGATGGTAGTTCAACTCCGTCTTGACAGCCTGCGTCCTCAAACTCCCTTCACTAATTATGGCATAGCTCTGATCGAGGCGCTTTATAGGATCCTCCTCTGGCAGTTGTTCCACAAAATCCACCAGTTCTTCGTTCTTCTTGAACTTGCGTATGGAGTGGGGAATGGGGATCATGCGTTGTGGCATTTCATTGGACGCCTCGGAGTCATCTGCTTCCGGATAAGCTGCCAAGAACCGCAAGCTCCCATCGAGAAAGGCGTGGCGAAACGCATTATCTTCAGATGTGTGATTCGGTTGGCTCAAGTAACACCAAGCCGCAGCCCCCCATATATTGCTTCCAGGTACATCCCGCCGGGTCATAACGATATTCGGATCACCATCTGCCATTGGGATAACTGCTGGTGCTGTCAACATGATCCGATAGCGCAACAAATGGGTGGGAACCGGGCGATTTGAGGGGGGGGCAGTAGCCGTCTGTTCCTTTGAAATTTGGGTTGGTTGCGCCAGATCAGTTTCGGGAATTGATGGGAGCGCGTCTTTGCTCAGGGCTTCGCCGGTCAAGTCTCGGCATTGCCCGTTCTCGTCGTGTGCAAACAAACGACAACTGACTTTTCCGAGACCGCGGGTACGTGCAGTTCCCATGTGTTGCAGAGCCGCAGCCCCCAGAGATAGAGCATTGAGCAGCGCATTGTCGGGTGGCTCAAAGAAGCGTATTCGCGCTCGGAATACCAAATCTGCTTTCAGGGTACGGGTGAGGCGGAGCGTATTCTCAAGTGCTGCGCCGGTCCTGCGATCAATAGCGGTTTGAGCACGCACCGTGGCAAAGTGTTGTATGACATCGTCCGGGTGAAGTTTTTTATCATGTTGTAGATATTTCAGCCATTCTCTTAAAGACGACGCCTCTTGCAATTCTGCATTTGCAATGTATAGGCAGGCATCCCTGTCACCGGGTTTCTGTCCTGACTCGCCGAAAATGCGCTCTACTGGTATTGGGGATTCACCACACAACTTCCACGCATCGGCAACATCGTGATAGGCTTCGCGCCACAGCCCTTTGAGTCGCCTGCCGGGGAGAATGGGTAGCCCCAGGTCGTCAAAGGCCACATCGCGGTCAACTACGCCCACACGCCCCTCACCAGCGGCGGACGTTAGCGGCGATTGCAACTTGATTTGTAAAAAATACTTTGTCATTCTTTGTCTCCTTCCACTACGTTTTCGTCATCTGTCGCTGGTTTCTTCACTTCTAAATAGAAATCGAGTGCTTCAAGCGGGTCAAAGTACGGTGTGGTGCTATTCGAGGAGTCTCCACCGGTCCAACCCGTTTTTTTTGCATTCTCATCCATACCCTTTATATCTGGTAACTTCATATCACGCCACTGTGCGCCTTCAATGAAGCGTTGGGTCGCTGCAGTCCCTTGAGTTATAGCCTGCAAGAGACCTTTAGCACGACTGCGGGGCCATTTCGATTGAAGTTCTTGCAAAATTGCGACGAAAGCGTCCCATTTTTCAGGCACTTGATACGGACGCTGATGCAGCGTTTGTCCTTCAAGGCTGCGATACTGTGCGGCTCTCAGTGCTGAAAAGGATCTGGTGATACCTTCCGGAATGATCTGGAAATCCAGCCAACTGCCGGTTAAATTTCTCTCCCGACGGTATGATTTGGTCAATCCGCATAGTTCTTCAGCAAAATGATAGGCGCGAGCAAACGGAAACTTCGTAGGCACAATGGCTACACCCGCACATGCATCAATGAGTATGTCCTTACCCAGAACTCTGATCTTACCCATGGAAAACTCCTTTAGATAGAAGGCAGCCAAATCGAGACCAAGGCGACCATCACAGACAAACGTCAAATCATCGCCGCCGTACACAATAGGACGCAAAGGAAAGATTTTTTCATCTTCCAGCGACAAATCCCCTTCCAGTCTCGGCAAAGATTTTTGTAGATATTGCAAGGTCTCCTTTAGGGCATTCTGGGACAGACGCGACACAGAGGCAGAAAACGCCCGGATGTGATGGAGGAAGTCCGCATCATCTCCTTCACTGTTCACCACATCTATGAGATGTTTGCCCATTCCATTACCGTCAGCATGTACCACAGCAATATGCGATTCTCCTTTACGGCCGCCCAATTTGTCAAGTTCGATGGCAAAGTGTTGTTCTTCTTTCAAAACCGATCCAAACTGGTCAAAAATGGCGTTTTGGGCAGGGCCGAGATTGTCTTTAGTGCCGACTTGATTCCGCTTGCTTGCCGCAGACTGCGATATCCACTCCTCCTCATTGTTTTCTTCTTTGCTGGGTACGCTTGCTGGGAGTCCGGTAGTGGTGCAAGTGCGAACAACGGGTAAGCCGTGCAAGGTGGCTCCAAACGGCAGTGCTTCCTCGTACTTGGCAAGATCATCCAATGCGCCACGATACGCTTTAGCCAGTGAGTTCTTGACATCCGCATACCCAACGGCCACCCGGAGTCCAGGTGCATTTTCGAGTAGTTTGCGGCTCCATGTTTTGACATTATTTTTAGCAATATCCTGGTTTTTGCATAGTAGCGCGGCATTACCCCCACCGATATAGATGAGGTTAACATCTTTCGTCGTGTCCACTGGCTTTTCAGGCGGAGACATTGAAGGGTTTGCTTCGTACGCACACCAGGTGGTCGTATCAATAGTGCAGCCCTGTCGTATGGCCTCAACCAGACCCTCGTCAAGCCAGTATTTTACCAGAAAGGACGCACCAATATTCTCCTTCAGACGATTGCTCTGAAAGATGTATCGTTGAAGACTCGCGGTACCCAACACCACGATGCACTGACCAGTATAAAGAGAAGTTGACATAATTATATCCTTATTTGCTCACATCCAATGCAGGTCATTACGAAGGTATCGGTAAAACTCATTGGGTAGCCCACGCCACCTATTTCTTCCCCAGACTTGTAGGGGCTCGCTCGCACTACCCATTTCATCCTTTAGTTCATCTTCGATGAGTTTAGCGGTATTTGGGTCAGTACTACACAGTACGATGGCTCTTGCTTCATCACCACCGAGTTGCCGCGCTCGTAGAATAGCCTCCATGCCTTTTTGTTTGATCCGATCATGACCAGGATCAACAGTGCATGAAACAACGAAAATCTGATACCCCAGTACTGCGACCACGTCAAGTTCGAAATGCTTAATCCTTTTATTTGTGGCTCTGGCTCGCCGGACGTGGACGCTGTGGAAGAGTTTATAGTTATTTCGGTCTGGATTGCTCGTAGAAATTTTCTCCAGAGCTTCCTTAAAGGAAGCATAGGCGCCGTATTCAAGGAGATAGGGATCCCACTTGGCACTGTGAAGAGCTTTCCTACCTGCCTCTAATTGCTCTTGACTGAGTATTGCGGGAGGTGGGCATTTTTCTGTCTCAAAGCTTTTACTTGATTTATCCCAATATTCATGATGAAATGGTCCAATCGTAAAACCGTTGAGAAGAGCGGTGCGAGCAAGATCAGCAGTAACATTCTTACGGGCATCTCGGACCCAGGTGTTCCCTGCCCGATTCACGATAGCTGGGCCTGCTGCAGCGCGTGGATCCAAGTAGGAGGTATCCAAGTGGATAGTTTCCGGTAAAGTGGCTTCAAGAGCAGCGACGGTTTCAACGGCCATCACCTTGGTGCCGCCGGTATAGTGGATGTGCAGAAGGGTGGTCTCGCTTGAGAGACCGTTTTCGATATTCCTCATATCGTTACGTACATTACGGGGGTCACCATCTGATGTTTGAATCGGATCAAGAAAATCCGCACCTGGACAATACTTCTGTAGCCGATCTCTTTCATCTACCGTACCCGCTGTATGCACAAGTCGCACCTTGATAGGTTTTGGCAGTTTGTCTTTCAAATGATACCACGCCACCCACACTGGCAGCGGATTGGTTCCAATTGTAAGAATGAGTTGTGTTCCCATGGTTATCGTCTCCCCCCTGTGCGTGAACTGCGAACGGCACCGCTTGATGGCTGATAAGGTAGCCCTTTCTCGTCCGTAACCGCTGGAAGCGTGTATTGGCCATTCCTTTCGTTGTGGGTAAACCATTCAAAGTTTTTACCGTCTGGGTTTGGTCCGAAATCCAGCCGTGGATAGTGAATGGGTACATCATCTACAGGGCCACTTAGAATTTGTAGAAATCCACTGATAAAAGGCAGATTATTAAAGTGTTCTGATTCGATCTCTATGCGGTCTTCGGGATTGGTAGAGAACTGGATGGATTTGAGATCGTCCAAGGATGTCAACCGACGGGATGCAGATGTTTCAGGCTCTTCTTCACTCTTAGCAGTTTCGTCGTTGACTGGGAGAGGATCGTATGCAGCCACCATACTGGCCTTAAATTTCTGAATACAGTCGTTTTGTTGGTCCTTACCCAGTGTTGCCGGTGAGGATGCATCAAAAGCCGCATAGTAGCCTTTCCAATCTTCGCCTGTGCCGAGCGGCAGACACCCATTTACACATCGATCTTCATCAACCTCCATCCTCACGCTGCCAAAACCCAGCGGCTTGCCGTATCCCAGCCGGAAGTAATGGCCTTCGGGAAGCGAAAGCAACCAAAGCAATGCACCGACCTCTTCGGTTTGTAGATTTTGCACATATAAGGATGTCTTGAAAACGATATCAGGCTTGATCCATCCGGTAATGCTGCGGTTTTGAGGATCGGTTTGAGGCTCTCCATTTTGATCAGGGCGGCGGTATTCTTGATAACGACCATTACTTTGTTGCTGTGTTCGGTCCTCAACAGACGGTTTCCAATAGTCTGGTGCTTGATCGGCTTCCAGCCCTTTGTGGTGCCAGTACTGCTTGCGACCTCGTAAACCCTTGCCTTTGCTATAGCCAGCTTCCGACTTGTCAATGCCATCTTCTTGTGGGGAGCCTTGATCACCCTTGGCTACATAAAAACGGCCCTGTGCGGGTTTTGGTTGTCCCAGGATTGCAAGGGGCAAAGGCTTACCCTCAAAGTCCTGAATGATTTCTGGTCGTGTCCCATCCTCGCAGACGACCCGTATGCGACCCCTGTAGCCCTGATCGTTACCGGGTTTCTGAGGGACCCACCCGAATAGGCGATCCGCAGGAGACAACATACTTCTCTCTTTCGCTAGCTTTAGCGAGGAGTCGAGGAGATAGGCCGGGCTGTTGTCATACAATTCGCGGGAGATCATGACTGGAAAAAGATCCTCAATATCCGTGATATTTCCCTTTGTATCGAATTTGCAGCGGGCATACACCATATCTCCCGGTTGCAATTCGATTGCATCATGTGCGTTTCTACCCCAGCGGTCCCAGTGTTTACCATCTTGATATAGATGTGGCGACCATGCCGTTTCACCAGGGTTATTGCCGGTTTTTTCCCAAGGCTTCGCACCATGTGGTCGCTTAAAAATATCGTTCTCAGAGTGTGCTTCTCGATAGCTTTTGATGCGCATGCGCCAAGACTCTTTGAGATGGTCGGTCACGTCAAACGTATCTGGCTTGGGATTAAAGAAAATTCGCTCATCATGTTTGTTACCCATGTTTTCATTGGTGACCAAAACGCGCCCTTCGACGATTTTTCCTGTAATCGATGGTTTTTTGGGATACTCGCTCTTTGGCCAAACTCTGATTGCCTTCCAGAATCCATAGCCCCGTCGATGCTTAAAAAGTCTGATTTCTGCCCAAACCTGGTCGCCAGTACGAGGATCATATCCTCCCACACACTCACAATTCAATTTAGGATTCTTGTGATAGCGTGTCAGCATCGCAGCGTACATTGCGCCTTTTTCTTCGAATCCATTAGGCCCTCGATCTGTAACATGACTGGTCCCCGGATACAAACGTGCTACTAATTCCCCGGATTCTTTTTCATTTTCAATAACTATTGGAATGAGTGTTAGAGCTTCCCTCGGGTTCATGCGATAGGCTAACCGGTCATCGTTGCTAAAACAACCATAGCGCGAGTTCGTCACCACTTCGTAAGCACTGCGCAACATACCGCGCAGGGACGATTCCGGTAGATGGTCGAGGATATCATAAATTGGATGCTTGTCTGACGAGTCTTTTTCGCCCTCAGTTTTAAGCAATACCAATGGGGTGGCTGTGGTCAGCTTGAAGGGCAGATGCCCCGTCCAGAGATCTGACTTGAGAGATGCATGACTGAGGTCACATTCCAACGGATCAAAATCGCTGGCAAACCCGCCCGCTTTTATTGCATCTTGACGCAGAGGAGAAGGGACGAAGGTATATGGATTGTGAAAGTGGTCATGTGTCTCGCTAGAGGTTTCTTGGAAACGGACATTATGTGCGGCCAATCCTTTAGGCGTATTTTGTATATCGAAAGCAACTTCCGCACCCTCAATTAGGGCCCCTCTATCGTCTTGGTCAACTTCACTGATGTGTAAGAAAACATTTGGTCCGCCAGCATCATTTTCAATAAACCCGAAGCCTTTATTTCCAACCCATTTTTTTATTTTTCCCGTTTCCATCTGATTATTCCTCTTCGTTTTTTAAGGTTAGCCCGCCGATCAGCATCTGGTAGGCGTATCGGTTTCACTCTCCTGCAAATCGGATCTAATGATCTGATTCACATAGGATACAATTCCGGTGGAAAAAGCGCAATAGGATACGCGGTCCATCCCCTTTTTTCTGAACTGGTCTAGTCCCGTGTAGAACCATCACGGGATGACGCGACCAGTTGTACACCATCTCACACTTCACTCACCGAACCACTCGGCGGCTTTTTCTTTCGCGCGGTTTTTAATCTCGGGCGTCACATGGGCTGCGACGGCTGCGAGTGCTGCGACCAGCGCGCCCAGGTCATCGCTGAAGCCGACGGCAGGAATCAGGTCGGGAATTGCATCGGCCGGAAGAATGAAGTACCCCAGTGTCCCGGTGATGACCGTCTTGGCCCAGATCGGTGTATCAGGAGCCTGCGCGGTGTAGTAGAGTGACAGGGCATTCTCGACGACTTCCCGCCCCGCGGTGCGTGCGAAGTTGAGCAACTTTTTCCAGAAGCCGTCCTGAGAGTAATATTTTCCATACCCCTGCTTGCTTCGATTGTTCATGTTGTTCCTCCATTCGGTTTTTACTGCGGATTTATTGAAACTGTGTGAGCATCTCTTGTTTATGCAATCCGCGTGCCAAAATGGAAGAAAATCTGAATCCATTTTTTAATCTACATAAAATCAATATGTTATACGATTTATTTTTTTAGGACAAGTTGACGCCCATATGTCTGAGTGTGCAATTATGCACGGTCGCCGTGCAATTTTGCACGATGGAATTGCCTCAATCCAAAGCGTATTGCCCCATCCCAAAGCTGGTCAACTTGCCAACATGCATTGGTACGCCCAGTGCCAGTAGTGGGTGGAATCGTGTCAGGTCGCCCTCAAAGACCACATCCCCTGTAAAACCGCTTACGCTCATGCGTGTATTCTTGCGGTTTGAATACCGCTCCCATGTGCCCCATGTCAAATTGTGGGATGTGGTTTGAATATTCTCTGCCGCCGCGATATAGTCGGCATATTTCAAATCTGGCGGTCCGTCTGCGTGAAATGTGGCCAATGCCGAATACCGCCGCAACAGTCCGCGTACCAATACGGGAAAATCCAATCCGCGCTGTAACTTCCGGTCTGCTTTGAGTTGCGTGGGTGTTATAAATGAAAGGCGAATCCGGGGGCCTATCTCTTTGTGCATCAGATCCTGCGCGGTCAGATGGGGCACATCTTGTTGCAACATCTCGCTCGTCCCGTCGTACACCGTCTGCCATGTCCCATCCGCGTGCAGAGCTTCACCCGAAATGAGGTCGCATTTGCCGCGTCCGCGTCCAATACCTGTGTCTCCCATTCGCTGGAATGTGTAGATGAAATACGGCATATAATTCAGTGCGCGGCCTATCAGGGTCAGGCCAATCGCAAAGTCGTCGCCCGGTGCGTAATCGGTTCTGGTTTCCAGCGGGGGTTCGATCAAATAGGGATGAGGTGCCTCACGATACCCGCGGAATATGCCCTGTGCATTATCCACTGGTGTGTCAAATATGTATGGATACACGCATTGTGTCCGAACCAAACACCGCTCGCATTCGCCGTGTTGTACAATACAAACCGCGCGCTTAAATGCCACGCCAAAAGCTCCGCGGAATGTGGAGCCTTTATAAGGCGGCAGGCGCAGATGGCCCCGCGCTTTGAAGTGCAGGCGCAGGTGCGCGAGTTTCAGGTCAAACATCGATATCTCCTTGGATAGTGGTTAGCAGATGGTCCCCGCCCCGCGTCCATCCCCAGAGCGTAGGCCCAGGTGCCTGACCAAATGGGGTCGTCCGGTCACCTTGACGGATGTGTTGCGGCATCTAACTCCCTGGGTGGAGTTGGGGGATCCTGATCATCCTTTCATCCTGCCCATCCTGATTCTGACAGTTGGGCAAGCAATGAATACGCAATCTGCGTGCCAAACAAAAAAAAATCTCCGAAATTTCCTCAGAGATCAAAAAAACAACAGGTTGTGTGATATTTTTTGAAACAGGAAATAGATAACAATATGTTTAAGCGTGCAATTCTGCATATCCTTCTTGTGTTAAAAAACGAGAAGACAAATACCACAACAGCATGTCGGGCCAGTGTGCATTTTTGCACGGGATGTGCAATTCTACACGCCTTTCAACTCATATCTTTGGGATTTTGGTCTCTTTTCTCTGCAAATTTATGCGGGCGAGACGCCTGTCTGCCGTTGCACATGCAGGCCCGCGCTACCACGTTTTATTCTCAAATTATCAACACAACCCTTCAAGCCATACATTTCAATTTTGTGATAAAGTGTTCTCCGATCCAGACTTAGTATCTCCGCAGCGTGTGTAATATTCCCCTGCATTTGGGTCAGCGCGCCTTGAATGAGCTTTTTCTCTAATTGCGCCACCTGCTCATCAAATGTACCCTGAAATATGTCCGTATCCTTTTGCTCAAATAACACATCAGGCGTAATCCACTGATCCTCCGGCGTCCTAATCGCTGCGCGTTCAACAGCAGACTTTAATTCTCGGATATTGTGGGGCCAATCATAAGCTTGGAGCGCACGCATGGCTTCCTCCGTAAAACCCGCAAAAGCTTTTCCTTCATCCTCCGAAAAACTTTTTAAAAAGTGATGGGCAAGCAATGGAATATCTTCTCGCCTGTCCTTGAGCGGCGGCAACGCAATGGTTAAAGAAAAACGACCAAGGAGATCACCTCGAAACGCGCTCTCCTCTGTATCCAGATCTTCATTGGTCGCGGCAACAACACGCACATTCACCGGGATATCCTTTTCACTACCCATCCGCCGTATCATACCTTCTTCTATGACTCGCAACAGCATGCCCTGGACATCGGGTCGAAGCGAATTGATTTCATCGAGAAAGAGCGTGCCATTATTTGCTTGTTCAAACAAACCCGGATGCTGCTTGTTTGCGCCCGTAAATGCTCCCCTTTCATAACCAAACAATTGGCTTTCCGCCAAATCTCCTAATATCGCGCAGTTTTCTGGGCGATATTTCCCCGTCCGATCACTCGCCTTGTGCAGTGCAGCAGCAACCAGTTCTTTGCCAGACCCGGTGGGACCTGTGATCAATACTGAATGACTATAAGGCGCGTATAGTCTAATGCTATTCTTAACATCCCGAATGCTGTCACTCTGACCAATAATTTCTGGAAACGCATCTTCTGCGCCCGATGCGACCTGGTCTATATACTCCTCGCGCATCTGCTTTGCATAATCATTGACTGCCTGTTGTGTCAATTTCAGGGTATCTTCGGTATATTGCCCGGGGGCTACAAACTGCACCACATCGCGCAATCGACAAAAAGGCACGTTAGCCAACTCAATATGCACAGCATCGCTCATGACTTTCTTACCCCTGGCGATCAGAGGTTCCTCCTGACCTGTACTGCGGTTAAACACCATAATCGGTTCAGGTTTCTTTGGTGGATAATAATAGGACGCATCGCTTCGCTCAATCTCGGGCATAGAAACCAGAACGTGATAAAGCTGGTCTTGTGGCCGACCAAAAAAGTGAATGGCTGCGCCCAGTATAAAGCCCATAGACTTTCTTCCACCGGCAAGCGAGCAGTGCAACGTCACTTGATCGTCATGGGTCAGTGTCTCTATCAATTCAAAAATGCCGTCTCGCGCAATGCGATTATCTTCCGAGGTGCGGATATCGTCTAAAAAATTGCCCTCGGCGTCTTCAAATACGCGGATATGATCGGCGTCGAATTGGACAATAGCGGGATCGATATTGTAATCCAATAGCATCTTTTCAAAGCGGCCTTCGCCCAAAAGGCGTTTCTGACAGATTTCTTTGCCCACGGTTGTCGTTATCACATATACTTCTTCGATGGGTACATGGCGTTGGATACGCAATGCCCAAAAAGTTTCTGTCATAACTTGTGGTGTGTTGCCGACTACAGCGACTAATTTGTTTTTCATATTGTTATCCTCTCGAGGCATCTCATTGACTTTTGTAGTATAACACAGTACCTCTAAAATTTCAATCTATGACTGTTTGCAATATATCCCTAAACTACCTGCATCAGTCCCAAGTCCTTCCCACCTCTTGCAACCCAAATACATCCAACCAAATCACCCCTGAAGAGATTATCTCTCCAGGGGTTTTTAATTCTCCGATATTAGGCTATCTCTGTCACGCCTGCCAGCTATAATTCAATCGCGAAATCGGGATTTGACATATTCTTTTTAATTATTCTCTGCAATGAGGAGGGTGTGAACATTGGACTCGTCGGCACGCGCTTGCTCCCGAGGGGCGATGCGATAGCCCGCAACAACCGCGAGGACAGCCGTTTGGAAGACCGCACCCAACGCATCAGCCGCTTGACGCACCCGACCCAGGTCGCGTCGGTGAATCTCGTTGGACACTTCAACCACCACCCACACCGGCGAACGATCCGCTTTCCGCTGAGCGCGAATTATGAGGTCGGTTACGTGGATGCGGGTTTCCTGCGCGTCTGTGATGCGTCCTTCGTCAAAAGCTGCTTCAATTGGCTCATACAGGTGGGCGTGGGTGTCCTGAACGGGGCTTTGCATGACCTGTGCGCGGCGCAGGTTGAGCCGTTGGCTGAGCAAGGGGCGAATCCGGCGATGGAGTTTCACTTCGAGGCTGTCGCCTTTGAGGTGGGCAACGTCAACTTTAAGTTGCGCAACATCCACTTTGAGTTGGGCAATATCGGCTTCGACACGTTCAAGGCATATCGGCATACCGAGAAATTCGTTGGTGAGCAACGCACGCAATAAGAGGCTTTGAGCTTCGGGATTGGCTTGAAGCTCTGCTATGATACGCGCCACGAGGGATTCGGGATTGAGTTGTACTGTATCCTCGTCATTCACGGGAGCCATTATATCAGACATTTTGGATCTCTTGTTGTGCTTTCGGAATTTTATTTTTTATAATTTATCCCAAAATCGCCTCTCGCGCAATCTCTCAAAATATTTTTAGCATCCATTAGCCGATCAATAACACCCCAGTATGGTGTTGCGCCGCTGTCATCGCGGCATGGTTTAAGCCGCGATCCAGAAGGTGTCATTTCTGATGTTGTAGGGGACGGTCCCTGTGCCGTCCCAGTTTCAATACCCCAGTAATCGGGTAGTCCTTCCCGATCTAAAATTTTGCAGTCGTTCTCTCACGCACCATCAGCACTTGATCAGAACGTAGCGATTTAATCGCAGAAATAGGCACTGTGACCACAGCTACGGATTCGCCAATGGCATTAAAAACCTCTAAAATAGCCCCTTCTTCTCCACCCTTGGGATGCGGTACATAATCAACTACGACAGCAACATCACCCGGTTTTAAATTTTCTTCCGGTATGTTGCGCGTTAGTGCCACTTCTTCATATAGTTTTGGTTTTGTCATGGTTCATCCTTATCGGGTTTTAGGGTTACAAACCTGAACTCTCCATCTATAGCACGTACAATCCAGATTGTTACAACAGATAGTATTCCACTCGGCCCCACCAATTCACCACTTACTCGATAGAATATCCCATATCTGTTTTCTCTTTCCTGCACGACCTCATTCTGAGCCATTAAATCGCGGATGGCCTGTTCAAGAACAGCAGGGTTTTCGGTTGTGAATCCTGCCTGTGCCAGAAATTTTGATTTATCATTACGCACCCGCGGAATAAGTAAATATCTGGTCAACTTTTCTGACGGAATAACAACGTCTGATGGATTTATCATACTTATATCTCAATCCGCCTTTCATCCTGGTCGGTTTCAATACCCCAGTAGTCGGGTAATCCTTCCTGGTCACCATCGCAGGTGTAGTATTCGCCGGCCTGAAGGCGTTTCAATATCCTAATAAGCAGGTAATCCTTCCTGATGGCGCGAACACCTACGGCAAAGGCGCCGACCAACAGTATGTGTTTCAATACCCCAGTAGGCGGGTAGTCCTTCCTGATCCGGCAAGCGAGCAGCGCTTTGACAATATCTCCTTGACACTTTCCAACGGCGTCCTATAATAGCAATAAATTATGTAAACACAATGCGAAAAATCAGATTATGGAGTTTTCATGGCATCGACAACTAATTATCTCGCTTATGATTTGGGCGCGTCCAGCGGTCGGGCTGTTTTGGGGCGTTTTGATGGCGCGCGTCTCGATATTGAAGAAATTCACCGTTTTCCCAATCAGGGGATACCTGTTGGCAATCATTATTACTGGGATGCGCTGCGGTTGTTTGGCGAGATGTGTACGGGTTTGCGTCTCGCTGTTCGGTCTGGGGAACCGCTCAATGGCATGGGCTGTGATACGTGGGGGGTCGATTATGGCTTGCTGGACGCGCAGGACAATTTGCTCGGCAATCCCTATTGTTACCGCGATGCGCGCACACAGGGGATGATGGATATCGCGTTTGAGCGCGTTTCTCGCGAGGAGATTTTCGAGCATACGGGTATTCAGTTTATGGAGCTTAACACGCTGTATCAGTTGCTCGCGCAGCGTCTCGCGCGATCGCCGCAACTCGATATTGCGCGTACGTTTCTCACGATGCCCGATTTGTTCAATTTCTGGTTTACGGGTATGAAGGTGTGTGAGTATTCCAATGCGACCACTACGCAGTTCTACAATCCGCGCGAAAATGCCTGGGCAAAATCGATGCTCAATGCGCTCGATATTCCCACTGATATGCTTCCGGATGTGGTGTCGCCAGGTACGGTGCTCGGTCCCATGCGCAAGAGCATTGCGGATGAGATGGGTATTGCACCTGTTGACGTAATTGCACCGGCTTGTCACGATACGGGATCGGCGGTTGCGGCTGTGCCCCTTTCTTCGCCCGATGCGGTTTATATCAGTTGTGGCACATGGGCGTTGATGGGTGCAGAACTGCCCGCGCCTGCGATTAACAAAAGCGCGCTCGCGCACAATTTTACCAATGAGGGCGGTGTTGATAATACGATTCGATTTTTGAAAAATATTTCGGGTCTGTGGATCGTGCAGGAGTGCCGCCGCGTATGGGCATTGGCGGGGAAGGATTATTCTTGGGAAGCGTTGATGGGGCTGGCTATGGCGTCCGATAGGCTCGTGTCGTTTATCGATCCGGATCACGCCGATTTTGGTACGCCCGGGGATATGCCGTCTCGTATCCGGGATTTTTGCAGGCGTACCGATCAACCGCTACCCGATAGCGAAGGGGATATTATTCGCACGGCGCTGGAGAGCCTGGCGCTCAAATGTCGCTATGTTCTGGGTCAGCTCGAAGATGCACTGGGCAAGACGCTCGGCGATATTCACATTGTGGGTGGGGGCATACACAATACGCTTTTGTGTCAATTTATCGCTTCTGCAACAGGTCGCGCGGTGCTGTCGGGCCCGGCCGAGGCCACTGCTATGGGCAATCTTTTGATGCAGGCGATGGGCAAAGGGCAGATTGGCTCGCTCGATGAACTGCGCGCTATTGTGCGCGCTTCTACTGTGATTAAAACATACATCCCGACTGATACGGATGCCTGGGACGAGGCGTTTGAAAAATTTCAACGGGTGATGTGATTTATTGCCGCTTTGAGTTCTTTGGGGCTGAATCCATAAGGGCCGTGTTTGCCTGCATACGCGATGCGGTTGTCCGTGCCGACCAGGTACAGGCGTTCGGGCCATGCGACATAGTCGTTCATGACGGCGTCGTCCATGTCGTCAACATAAGAGCGAATGCCGTACTGCATGGCATCTTCGCATGTTTTTGCAACTTTTCGGCGTTCCGCAAGGGTTTTTGGGTCGTAGATGCCCGTGTCTTTGAGTTTCCAGCCGTCTTCTGGATGGGCTTCGCGGATATAGATTACGAGAAAGTGTACCCGTTTGTGATAGGCTGCATAGAGGTCGCGGAGGCTAACTGCCTCGCGGACAAAAGGCGGTCACGTAAAGCTGCCGAAGATGAGTGCAACGGGTTTGTCACTGCAAAGTTGCGAGAGGCGCACGGGGTCTTCGCCGTTGATGTCCGATAGTTCAAAGTCTGGTGCGAGGTCTCCGGCTTTGGGCGCACGGGGGTCATTTTGATCGAACCAGGCAAAGGCTTCGGCGCGATTTTGAATGGTTTTGGACATGGGGAATCCTCCGGGTTTGTTTTTATATATTATGGATCGACACGCCGCTTGTCAATATGTCTGATGGGAATAGGCGGTTGTCGTATAAAAAAAGGAGAGTGTTATGGTCAGGTTCGGTGTGGTCGGTTTGAAGGGCATGGGCGGGCAGCATGTGCGGGAGATTTCAGGACTGGATCGGGCGGAGCTGGTGGCGGTGGCAGATTTGGATCTGGATTATGCGCGGCAGGTGGGAGAAGAACGGGGCGCGCGCGCCTGGGGCGATTACCGGGAGATGATCGCGTCCGAGGATCTGGATGCGGTGGTGATTGCTACGCCGCACCATCTGCACGCGCCGATGGGGTTGCACTGTTTGGAGGCGGGGTTGCATACTTTTGTGGAGAAGCCGATTGCGAATACGGTTTCCGAAGCGGATAGGATGATCGAGGCGGCGCAGGCGCGGGGTCTGAAGTTGGCTGTGGGGCACAATTATCGCACGTTTCCCGGCAACCGCGCGTTGAAGCGGCTGATTGATGACGGGGCACTGGGGCAGATTTACCGGGTGTTGTGGATGTGGATTGAGGCGCGGCCAGAGGCGTATTACGACCGGGATATATGGCGGTGTACCTGGGAACACGCCGGGGGTGGGGTGCTGATGAATCAGACCAGCCACGATCTGGATTTGCTCTGCTGGATGGTGGGCGATCCGGTTGCGGTTTCTGCGATGATGTGCAATTGGGGACATAGTGTGGAGGTTGAGG
Organism: Candidatus Latescibacterota bacterium; assembly: GCA_965262145.1. Taxonomy (GTDB): domain Bacteria; phylum Latescibacterota; class UBA2968; order UBA2968; family UBA2968; genus VXRD01. The sequence continues at coordinate 5,567,498 of OZ253501.1, read as the reverse complement.
ATACGGTTGTTGCCAATATCCGTTTTGCCTGTGGTGCCCATGCGAATGTGCAGTTGAGTACGTGTGATCGGCGATTGAATTATAGGCAGATTTCAGGCGATCTGGGTACGATTGAGTTCCGGGATGAGAAGAATGCCAATTCAAAGGTGCCAGATGTGTTTCGGCTGGGGCGGTACGAGGCGCCTATGCGGGCGTTTGTAAAGGATTCAAAGGGGTATCAGCCAAGTATTAGCTGGGAAGATGTTCCGTCCGATGAAGGCGGGCAAACGCTGATGGAGAGTTTTGTTGCCGCGATTCTGGATGGCGCAGAGGCGATTACAGATGGGGTGACGGCGCGGCGAACGCTGGAGCTGATTAACGCGATTGTGCTTTCGGCTATGAGAAAAGAGGAGGTCGCGCTGCCGCTTGATCGGGGTCGATACGATGAGCTTATGGAAGAGCTGAAGCGAGGACAGACTCAGGTGGATAGGCTGTAGGGTCTATGAAGTCTGATGATATTGTGGTTATTTTAGGGTGGGCAAAACGGACAGGCATCGCTATACTTTGTACAGGGCTGGCGTTTATTACAAAGATTAGAGAGAATACAATGCCATACAATATATCGGAAGCCAAACGGGAGTGGTATCGAGAGATTTCTACTCGGTCCAAAGTTCGATAAGTATGTAAACGACGTGATTCTCGCGCCACTGACACCGCATTACCACATCGTAAATTTCAAGGCTGTCGCATCCGATTTCGGCGTCCCACAAATCAGGAAGCGAGTGATTTTTGTTGGCTTTCGGTCTGTCGAGGTAGCCAATCGTTACGAAGAATAATTGCGATATGATCTATCGACTCAAAATTACTCTGGCGGGTTCCAGACCGCCGATATGGCGGCGGATTGAGGTTGATGGCAACATCTCACTTGGAGAACTACACCAGGTGATTCAGGTTGTGATGGGATGGGAAAATGCTCATCTTCACCAGTTCATCGTTGACGATACCTATTATAGCACCCCTTATCCAGGCCTGGAAGGCTGGGGTATGATGGAGGATGTGCAAAATGCAAACGAAATCTCTCTTCAGCAGGTCGCCGTTGAGGTGGGGGCACAATTTGTATATGAATATGACTTAGGCGATAGCTGGGAACACATTATTCGAGTTGAACAAATCAAGGAGCCAGAAGCCGGGGTGTTTTATCCTGTATGTTTGATGGGAAAACGCGCATGTCCACCAGAGGACGTGGGTGGAGTTTGGGGGTACGAAGAATGTTTAAGCGCGCTTCAGAACAAAAATCATCCAGAGCATGAAATGTATTCAGAGTGGATTGAAGGGCCATTCGATCCCGAGTATTTCAATCTTGAAGAACGCAATCGGAGGCTATCTTTTCTCGACTTCTACAAGGTCTTCAAGCGCGAGAAGGCACCCGTATATACCGATAGACAGGGACAATATCTGACATTTATCTATTATTATACGAAGTTGAACGGTTATCCCCCAGCCCAGGCGGACATACAGAGGTATTTTCGCATCACAGGTCCTTCCGTCAACAGCATGCTCAAAACCCTGGAAAAACGAGGTCTTATATCGAGAGTTCCCCGCCAACCGCGCTCAATCAAGCTGCTCCTGTCCCGCGAGGAACTCCCCGACCTGGAATAAGTCGTAGCCATCCCACCTTCAATTCCCCACCTTTTATATTTACGCACTGATCCACCATTTTGAAAAAAAATAAAATATCATTCATAAGGCCCCAAAAACCTCTCCCCATCAAAGTGTATCATATGCGTTGGGGATTCAGCAATCCAGACCTCTGTTTCCCAGGAGATTTCAGGGAGATATCTTATCATATCTCTTCGAGTCAAAGCGGATCAGGTCAAGAGTAGAATTTTCAATTTGATATACCGTATTAGGGCTGTTGGTCGGTCTATCAGGGTCATCGGGGTTGATGCGGATAATGCCAGCATCCAAAAACTGATGTACTGTCTGTCTTCTAACGGTCTCTCTCGTATTTGGTGCGTATTGTTTCCCATAATGGTCAGCCGCAAAATTCATGATCGGTGTAATGCCAATCAACGGATTATTCGCATCCTTCCACAGTATGGCCGTTGAACAATCTGAAGTACGCGTCAACCATCATTGAATTGAGAAAAACTGCCAGCCCTTTTGCAAGGCTTGTCCAGAATCTACTTGACTTAGTATAATATATTCGATACACTTTTTTATCATTCTCGCAGAACAATATGTTCTGCGGCCCCCGGATTCCAAGTGGATCCGGGTTTTTTCAAAATGTGCTACATGCCAACATATCAGCGAAAGCTCCCTGAGTAATTTGCGATACTACGCGATCTCTGAAAGCATCGGAGGTAGGCACTTGCCAATGAGTAGAGAATGGCAGATTTTTATTTCGTATTCAAGTCAAAATGATTTCGAAGTTAGCTTGCTTCAGTACGCCATTGAAACTCTGCTTTCAAGAGAAGATGTGACGGCATGGACCTTCCAGAGAGACCAGAGTCGCTCTGAAAAGGAGATTGCGGAGAGTCTCAAAGAACGTGTCAGAGAGTCGGTAGCCATGCTTCTATTGGTATCGCCTGAGACATTAGATGCAGGCGCAACACAATGGATGGAATTGGCTTATGCGGATGCCTTTGAAGTTCCAACATTTATTCTTTTACATCGCATTGACTACCAGGAACTCAGGCGGCGTGAACACGGTGTTCCGCCTCTTCTATTAACGAGTCAATGCAACCCAGCCTCATCTTGGAAAGAAGTAGTAGAGGAAGTGCGTGACCTCATAAAATCAAAGGAGCGCGAGAATGGGTAAAAAAGTTTTCCTTTCTTATGCCTATGAGGATCGTGGTATTGCAGAACAGGTGTCCAGATTATTGAGGGAGCATGGTCACGATACCGACGACATGTCGTTTATCGATCCTCGAGTAGATACCAAAATTGGTGACGATATTCGGGAGGCGATAAAGCAACAGATGTGTAGCGCGAGTAACGTGGTAATTATTGTCACGCCGAATAGTGCCAAATCACAATGGGTGAACTATGAGGCTGGAATGGCATCTGCCCTTGACAAGCCAATTATCCTGATTAGAAGCAAGGACGCAAACGATGTTGATTTTGTGACTTCGCTTGCAGATGCTCAGTTCATTGAGATAGGCAACGGGACGGGTGAACAATAGGGTGCTACCCATCTGCATCCCTGAGTAATTAGCGATACTATACGATCCCTGAAAGCACCAAAGATAAACATAAACGCCATCGGCAAATAGCTGGTGGCGTTTTTTAATTTATACCAGGGTGGGATCAATCAATTCAAGGAGCCTGTGCCGGATCTCTTCGGGAGTTGTGTCGAGATTTACGGTGGCGAATCGTATGTTGTGGCCCTGTATGTCAACCGATTCGTCAACTGAGCAATTGACGGCCGGATGCAGGAGTATTCCCGATGCCGTGTCCGCCAAAGGATCACCCAAGCCTTCCTGGGATCTCAAGTAGGCGTATATCTGGTATATGTGGCCTGAAGCCAATGTTTGGGTACGATAATTTCCAGGCTTAAGGATGGATGTAAATTTGGTGTCTATGATGATGCGGCGGCCGGAAGCTGTATGGTCTAAAACCGTATCGGCACGCATTGAGGGGAGGATGTCATCAATTCTCTCAGTCATAGTACCTTTGGGCCAATTGAGTTGCTGACCAGGATGAACTCTCCACCCTCGTTGTGTAAGCGTAACATCGTAGAATCCGGCGATGGCCTTCTCGTAAAGTTTCCATACCCATCGGGGTTCACGGGATGGTGAGGATAAATTCCTGGGGCCAGCGGTTTCGGTAGGCAGTGCCAAATCGAAGGCCAGTTGCGCCGCAGCCAGCATCTGCCGGTCAGCGGTATCCATTTGACCAATGAGATTTACCGATGGGGCATGTCGGATAAGATGTTCCCCACTCACTCCCATTTGCACTAAACCGGCGGCAAGGGCGCGACATCGACGGGACAGGCTGTACGCTCTGTGAAGTCGTTATTCATAAGGTCCCAAAAACCTTTCCCCATCAAAGTGTATCATATGCGTTGGGGATTCAGCAATCCAGACCTCTGTCTCCCAGGAGATTTCAGGGAGATATCTTATCATATCTCTTCGAGTCAAAGCGGATCAGGTCAAGCGTAGAATTTTCAATTTGATATACCGTATGAGGGCTGTTGGTCGGTCTATCAGGGTCATCGGGGTTGATGCGGATAATGCCAGCATCCAAAAACTGATGTACTGTCTGTCTTCTAACTGTCTCTCTCGTATTTGGTGCGTATTGTTTCCCATAATGGTCAGCCGCAAAATTCATGATCGGTGTAATGCCAATCAACGGATTATTCGCATCCTTCCACTGAGTTTCAGACTTTATATCAGTCAATGCCAGCAAGGTTAATGCAGAACGCTCATTCTGCTGAGCGCCTGGCATACCAATAGATTTCAGAATTGCGAGTGCTGCTTCTATCTTTTGTTTTCTTTTGATTGGATCTGGTTTTCCGCTTGCATTTGCCATATCAAAGACCTCTTGTTCAATTAAATCATCTAACGCATCGCCATCGGGTAATCTGTCCTTAATTTTTGTCCCCAGAGATTCGAGTTTTGCTCTTGAAGGGTATTTTAGACTCCTCAAGTCCGTAGCATTTACCTGCGTATGGCCGTTGAACAATCTGAAGTACGCGTCAACCATCATTGAATTGAGAAAAACTGCCAGCCCTTTTGCAAGGCTTGTAGGCAGTCCTTTTCCATTGCAATGGAAATAATTCAGATGGTTTTCAAAGCCTACTGTTTCTGATTTTATTCGCTTTGGATCATAGATAGCAGCTACGATCCTGCGCTTTTCTTCCTTTGCAGAGAAACGCCTTACTAAAACATACGTGCCAGAAGGGACCAATAAATTTTTGGATTCTTCTGAAAAAATAATGGCATGGGGTTTCTTGCTGTTTTTGGGGGGCCATTCAACAAAACCTTGCTGGAAATGCAGGGGATAAATTAAGGGCACTGTTTTTTTATCTGGAACCTGTTTCAAGAATTTGTTCGCCCGGAAATCGACAACTCTGCCCGTTGATACCGCAATACCAAGTTCCTCCAGAGTTGATTGAAAGTGCTTCATCTTTTCAGCTATTTGATGATCTATCTCATCTGTAATGATGTGAATGAACTTATCGGGGTCCTCTGGATGTATCACATGGTCATATTTAACATCTCTCCAGAATAGAGGATCTCCTGGAGATGAATGAGATGAAATCGCTATTTCCGATGGTTTTTCCTTAGATTTGATCGCATGGAAAATGATATTTTCTTGCAGCACATCATCATCGCTGAAGGCCCTTTTTCTTGATTCAAAGATGTGAATTCTCTTTAATGCCATTTCTTCGAGAAAGTCATTTCTAAATGCTTTGAAATAAGGTCCATTGCAGAAGCTCCTCGGTGTAATTGCAACGAGTTGTCCCTTTTCGTTCAGCAATTTTTTTGTTATCGCAAGAAAGGCTGTATAAAAATTGCTCGTTTCAATCCCAAGGCGACGCAATAATTTCCTGTGTTCAGAAGAACTCTGGATTTTTTTGTAGGGTGGATTGAGAATAGCATAATTGAACTTCTTGACAGGAGGAGAGAACATATCTTGTCTGAGTGCAGGTACAGCAGCTTTGAGAAAATCTTCATTGATCACTTTGTAGCTAAAATGAATGCCGAGTTGCTCACATTTTGAGCGGCAAGCTTTCAATGTATTTTCTAAAAGTGGCGTCAATGAAGCATCAATTTCATAGGCTGTGATTGTAAATTTCTTCGGGGGATGCTTCTGTGTGCAGACATAATCGACAAAAGCAGCAGAAAGAGAACCTATTCCGGCACCAGCATCGAGTAAATGAACAGAAGCTTCTGATATGAGAAACATCTGTGCCATGAACTCAGCTATCGGAGCAGGCGTAAAGAACTGGCCAAGGTGGTTTTTCTTTTTGCCATTTACGTTATATCTAAGAAGATCAACCTGGCTCAGTATATTGTGTTGTCCATTGATATCTATCATTTTACGCGGTGAGATTTTAGATGGTTTTGGATATGGAAAATCCTCCGGGTTTCTTCCTTCTTAAGTATATTATAGATCAACATGCCCGTTTGTCAATGTATCTGGCGGGATTTTTGCTGTTTTAATCCAATAGGAGAATAAGTATGAAACCTTCGTGGATGACTTATGGTGTTTTGAAGGATCTTTCCCGACGGGATTTGTTGCAGATGTTGAAAGATCACGGGTTTGAAGGGGTGGAATTTCGAACGGATGCCGGGCATGGTCACGGGGTGGAGGCGTCGATTGACGAAGCAGAGCGAGAGCAGGTGGTGGCAGATTGCGCGGCGATGGGGATCGATATCATGAGTATCGCTACGGGCAATCGGTATCACGATACGGATCCGGACGATCTTCGGGATCATATTGAGCAGACGATGGTTCGGATGGATCTGGCATCGGATCTGGGCGCGCCTCGCGTGCGCGTATTTGGGAATAATTTCCCAACAGAAGTGCCCAGAGAACAGACGATTGCTCAGGTGGCAGAGGCGCTGAAGACGCTGTGTGAATACGGCGCTGAGAAGGGGGTGAAGCCCTGCCTGGAGTTGCACGGTGAGTTCGATTGGCAAGCGTGCAGAGCAGTGGCAGAGAAGGTGGATCACGAGAATTTTGGGTTGATCTGGAATTCGGTGTCGCAGGATGTGGTGGATGGGTCTGTGAAACAGGCGCTGGATACGGTATGGCCCTGGCTGGACCATGTGCATATGCACGATCTGGCAGGACAGGGCTATCCGTATCGCGAGTTGTTCCGGCTGCTGCACGAGAAGGGATACGAGGGGTATATGTCGGCAGAGGCAGAGCGACGTCCCGATAAAGGGGTGGGCGATCTGTGGATGTTTGTGGCTTATTATTCAGATTTGTTCAGAGCGTATCGCGATCTCGCGCGGGCTTGAGAGATTTGCGTTTGTATTCGGATAGGCGCGCTTCGTGGTCCATGCTGAACCATTCGCGCAGGATAACATAATTGTTGACAGTGTAACAAAGTATGTTACATTTTTATAAATGATCATAAGTTTTAAGCATAAAGGGCTTGTCGAACTTTTTGAACGCGGTCACAGCCGCCGAGTGCGTTGGGATTTGCAAAGGCGCTGCTTACGTCGTTTGGAAGTACTCGATCAAGCGGAATCATTGACAGACTTGAATATACCGGGGTTCAATTTTCACGGTCTGCAAGGATTACCCAAACGTTATAGTATTCACGTCAACGGCCCGTGGTGTATTACGTTCGAATGGCAAGATGGTGATGCACTCAGGGTCAATCTTGAGCAATATCATTGAGGTAATAAAATGGCTGAATATTTCGTTAACCGTCCGTTGAAGCGCGCGCCTGTTCATCCGGGTGAGATTCTGCGTGAAGATATCTTGCCGGCGCTTGAGTTATCAGTGAGTGAGGCTGCTCGACGACTCGGTGTTTCGCGTCAACAATTGCATCGCGTTCTGGCTTGTACGCATCCGATTACGATAGAAATGGCACTCAGAATCGGTAAGCTCGTCGGCAACGGTCCCGGGCTGTGGTTGCGCCTGCAACAAGCTTGTGATTTGTGGCGTGTAGAGCAGTGTTTGAAAAAGGAACTTGGAGAAATAAGACCTGCGAATTTGACGCACTCCCAGGACTAAAGCATCAATGGCGCGGTTTGGGTAATGGGTTGAAAGCCGATGTGACAAGCCATAAATAGCGGAGGTAAGCACGAACGCCATCAGCAAAATAGCTGATGGCGTTTTTTGTGTTGGGATTCTGTGTCGCAAGTTTATTTGGTCAATACTTCGCGCAGGCGTGAGGTGACGATTTCCTGGTCGTCTTCGATGAAATTGGTTACGGCGACGCGAAAGGTATTTGCACTGCCGCGTGTCCATACGGATGGGTTGCCTTGTCGAAGTTCTTCGATTATTTGCACTGCGGTTTTGCCCAGTGCTGTTTCATCAACTGTGATGTGTACGCCATCGCTCAGGCTGCGCGCGTCGGTTACACACTGAACCGCGATGTGGGGGATGTCTTTCAGGTTTGATAGTAGTTCTTCGGATTTGCGTTTGTATTCGGATAGGCGCGCTTCGTGGTCCATGCTGAACCATTCGCGCAGGGCAACGACGACGGCGATGACTTCTTGTCGATCTACTTTCAGGGGCCGGCCTATGGTGTCGTAGGGAGAGGTTTCATAACCGATGAAGGAATGGAGATAGGCGGCGTCAATCAGGTCTTTGCGTCCGCACAAGATGCCGGTGGAGTGACACGAGCCGATGTATTTGGCGCCGTAGCCGATTAAGTCTGCGCCCATGTCGGGATATTTTCGCATTGTTTCGAGCGGATAGACCTGGCTCGCTGCATCGACGATGACTGGAATACCGTTGGCATGGGCAAGGCGGACCACGTCTTCGGGTGATAAGACGCCTTCCTGGCCTCCGGGTGCGAAATAGTGGATGGCTGCAGTCTGGTCTGAAATGGCGGCTTCGAGTTGGGCTTCGGTCGTTCCGTTTTCATCGCCAACTTCTATGAGTTTGGCGCCGAAAATGGTGAGTACCGGGTCGTAGTGATACCGCTGTTTTTTTTGTATCAAAATGTGATGCTTCAAGCCCGTTGTGTCGGGCAATTGTTCCATTTTTTCGGGGTCGCTGCCCGACATGCAGGCGGCTGTGCTGAGGGCTAATGCCGCCGCGCATCCAGGTGTGACCATTGCCGCTTCTGCACCGAGAGTGTCGGCGATGATTGCACCGGTTTTTTTGAGTAGTTCGTCCATGTCTGCAAAGTAGCGATTCGCAATGTCCATTGCGGCTTGTACTTCAGGTCCCACACGCGACCCGCCAATGACGGTCTGATACCCCGATGCGTTGATTACAGGTACAACGCCCAGGTCTTCGTAGATTTGACGCTCTTTGTCAATGTTCATGATTTTCCTCCATTTTCATTTTTTGAAACCGCGTAAGCTGAATTTTTCCAGACGTCTCGTGCCACGCGGAGGATATTGCCGCCGATGATTTTTGCGATGTCGTCGTCGCTATAACCCCGTTGCACAAGGCCGACGGTGAAGAGGGGCCAGTTGGTCCAGGTGAGGCTTTGTTCCTGGTGGGGTTGTCGCCATTCGGGGGATTGGAGAGGGTCTCCGGGCGGCCAGAGGGCCTCCCAGCGGTTGCGCTGTTTGGGGCGGGCGTTGAGTTTGCGGTTGGCTTCGGCGATGTATTTTGAGGGATAGCCTCGGTCCGTGCCGATGGTGACGGTGTCGGTGCCAAAGGTTTTGGCGACGTAGTCGATGTGATCGAGGAAGGCGTTGATGTCGCCATTGCCGCCGAGGAATGCGGGTACATTGGTGATGCCCATGGTGCCCCCGGTGTCGAGTACCGCGCGGATGATGTTGTCGGGTTTGCTTCGGATATGTTCGTTGAGTGTACAGGCGACGGAGTGGCTGACGACAACGGGTTGTGTGGATGCTTTTGCTGTGTCCAGGCAGGTTTGCCAGCCTGTGTGGGAGAGGTCAATGATGATGCCGAGGCGGTTCATTTCGGCGACTGTGGCATGTCCAAAGTCGCTTAATCCCGCGTCGTTGGGTTCGCCGCAGCCATCTCCAATGGGGTTGCGGCGGTTGTACGTGAGGTGCATCATGCGCGCGCCGAGTTGTGCAAAGACGCGGATGTAGCGCAGTTCTTCTTCGGGGTTGGTCTGGTCACCGGCGAGTGGAATACCGTTGCAGGTGAGATATGTGCAGCGGTTGCCTGCTTTGTGGGCTGCGACGATGTCGTCGGGTGCGGTGGCGCGCTGGAGAAAGTCGGGCATGGCGTCGGTGTTGTACGTGTGTCGGGCAAGGCGTTTGATGAGGCGCAGGGGGTCGTTGCATTCTTCGCCTGCGTTTTGAAAGGTGCAGGTGACGCCAGAGGCATGCCAGATTTCCCGGTATTCTCGACGGAGTTCGGGTGTGAGTGCCCAACGGGTCATGCCCATGTCTTCGGTGAGGTCTTGAAGTTCGCGGTCAGACGCGCCTGCTTCGATGGCGGCGTTGACGGGGTCGGGATCGATGGGTGAGCGCAGGCCCAGGCCGTAGGATTCGATGACGAGGGCGTGTTCGTGAAGTTCCAGGCCGTGTTCTATGTCGCGCTGTGACGGTTTGAGGATGCCGAGTGCGACGTCGCGGGTATGCTGAATTTGGTCGTTCATGGTTGTTTTCCTGTTTTAGCGTTAAGCGGTCAGCAAATCATGCGCTGTCGAGCTGTCATCGCGGCATGGTTCCCTGCTTAAACCATGCAGGGACATGCTTAAGCCGCGATCCAGAATGGTTTTTTACAAAAAATCTATCAAATCCTCGTTTTTTGCAAGGTCATTTTTTAGTGTCAGGGTCGCTTCGGGATAAAGTGCGTAGGCCGCTTCTGCCCATGAGGTGTCGAAGGTATCGCCTGTGTTGTGTAAGAGTAAGTTGTTCGGTGCGATGAGCGCGGCGGCGTTGGGCAAGCCACCCGCTTTGAGAATGCCGGGGATGGGCAGGCGGTTGAGGTAGTCATTCTCGGTTGTGGTGTTGAATGCACCGATGTCGGATACAATTTGTAGATTGGCGCGTTCCGAGATTGCACTTGCGATTATGGCCCAGAGTCCGGCATTGCCAAAGCCGACGATGTTTGCCGGGCCACTGGGCATGTGGCGCAGGGCGAGTAGAATGTCGCAGATGCGCTCGGCATCGTCGGTGCGGTTAAAGGTGTTGAAGAAGTTCCCGCCTCCGCGCGGTTCTTCGGGGTTTTCTTCGCCGATATTTTGGCCGGTGCCGAAGGGATCTATGGCATAGACGGTTTGACCTTTGTCGAGCAGGGCATGGATGATAGGTGTGTACAGGGCGTTCATGCCATGCGGGTGAATTAACAGGGTGGATGCATCTGATGGGGATTCAGGTGTGAAGGTGCGGATGGGGACGCGCACTTTGCGGCGGTTGCCAATTAGTGTTCCGTCTTCACAGGTGAGGTGCGAGAACTGGGTTTTGGCGTTGTGTTGATATGTGACGGTGGTGTCGTCGTAACCGATGGCGATGCGCAGTGCTTCGCCCAGGATGCGTCGATTTTCGGCGAGTGCGTCAGATGTGTTTGGGCGATGGGTTTCCAGTGCTGTTTTGGATGCTGCGATGCATTGGCGGATGAGGTCTTCGTGTTGGGTGATTGCGCCGTCGGGCAGGCCATCGAAAAAGGCGAGCATGTCTTTGTGTTCTTCGAGTTCAAAGGGCGGTTCGCTAAAGTTGTTGTCAATGGGCAGGTCCAGCCAGTGGGCGAACCAGCGGTACACGGCTTCGCGCATTGCGAGGTTGTATCCGTGGGGCGCGTCAATCTGGATTTGAGAGATGTGATCCCCGGCGTCGTAGAGGTCGTAGATGCGTTTGATGGCGGGGTATTCGACGTCGGGTGTGTGTTGAGTCCAGTCCTGTGCGGAACTGACGAGGATGAGGGGTTTGGGCGCGAAGGTGGCGCCGATATCGACGTTGTTGGTGTCAATGCGCAGCAGGGGGGCGTTTTCACAGACACAGCCGCCTTGCATGTAGGCGGAGACCATGCAGACGGGTGCGGCGACGTGCAGGCGGTCGTCAACGGCATAGAGGTTATAGGTTTGGGTTCCTCCGCCAGATTCGCCGGTGCAACCCAGGCGGTTGGTATCGACTTCGGGGAGTTCGCAGAGGAAGTCGAGTGCGCGGATGCTGTTCCAGAGTTGAAGTCCCAGGATGCCGATGTTCCAGAGCATTCGCTCGTCTTGTTTGTGGGGCCAGGGAGCGCGGTGTACAACGCCGTAGGTTTCTTCCTGGTAAGTGCCTGAGAGATGTCGCGCGCTGTCGTTGTAATCGACCATGTCCCACATGAAGGCTGTGCAGCCCATTCGGGCAAAGGTGAGGCCCCGCCCCGGGTAGGATGTGTCACCGTGTTGCAGGCGGCCGAATTGTGCATGTCCGTGTGGGCTTAAGATGCCGGGATGGCTTTTGGGTTGTGGATTGAGGGGGCGAAAGAGGCTGCCGCCCACGTAGAAGTTGGGTAAGCTCTGGAAGTAGGCTTTTTCAATGGTGTACCCGTCTCGCTCGATGCGGTTGTAGATATGGATATCGAGCGGGGGCTTTTCGGGCATTGGCCAGAGGCCAGCGGCAAAGAGGATTTGCTTTTTGAGTCTCGCCTTTTCTCGTTCCCAGGTTTCGCGGTTGGGATATGTTGTGGGCGTAAATTCGGTGTTGGTGTGCGGAAGGTTTTGCCATCGGGGGTCCATGGGGTGCTCCTGTGTGAGTTATTTTTTTTCAATCGCCGCCGGGGCGCCGAAATATTTTTTCAGGCGTTTTGCGTCGAATTTTTCCTGGCGGTCATAGGTGTAGATGCCGTTTTGTTCTTGTTCGATGTCGGTGAGTTGTGTGTAGCAATACCCCGCGATGTTGGGGTGGTTGAGGAGTATAGCGGTGAGTTTTTCGATGCGGTGATATACTTCTTCGATGTCGGTGGGGCGTTTGCCATAGCCCCAACTGCTTTTGCGGTCTGCGGTTTGTTCTGTTTCAACGGCATTGGCATCCCACCAGGTGCCGCCGTATTCATCGACGACATAGGGTTGTCCCTGATAAGGTACACACAGTTCGGGGAAGCGGATGGGTGTGTTTTCCCAATCGTCAGGGGATACGGGTGCGTATGTTGCTTTGAATTTGACGGGGTCCTGTTCGTAGTCGTGTACGGTGTAGATGTCTGTGCAGACGTGTACGTAGCCGCTGGTGTCATGGCAGGGGCGAGAAGGATCGAGTGCTCTGGTGAGGTCGTAGGTTTCCTGTATGGCCTGGCGGTGCGCTTCAAAGTGGTTGGTTGCGCCGCCTCGGGTTTCGTTGTAGGGCGTCCAGGCGAGGATGGAGGGGTGGTTGAGGTCGCGCAGGACAATTTCTCGCCATTCGCGCTGCTGGTTGTGAATTGATCGGGGTGATCCAAAGTTCATGCCCCAGTCGCAGTATTCGCCCCAGGTGAGATATCCGAGTTTGTCGGCCCAGTAGTGAAAGCGTTCTTCAAAGACTTTCTGGTGGAGGCGCGCGCCGTTGAAGCCGACTGCGAGCGATTTTTCGATGTCGCCTTTGAGCATTTCGTCGGATGGGGCGGTCCATATTCCGTCGGGATAGAATCCCTGATCCAGTACAAGGCGCAGGAAGATGGGGGTGTTGTTGAGGTAGAATTTGTGGCCTTCGATGTGAAATTTTCGCAGCCCGGCATAGCTGTTGACTGTGTCGATGGTGGTGTCGCCATCGCAGAGTTCGAAGCGGAGGTCGTAGAGGTGGGGATTATCTGGCGACCAGGGTTGCGGGTTTTGGATGCGCAAGGACATGGCAGCGCCACTTGTGGCGGGCATGGTGGAGACTGCGACTTCTTCTTTGCCGTTGTACAGGACGGCGCGGAAGGTGTGCCCGCGCTGCGCGTTTTTGAATGTGGGGGTGAGTACAAAGCGGCTGCTGTCGAGGTCGGGTACGATACGCACAGTTTCGATGCGCGATTCGGGTACGGCTTCGAGCCAAACGGTTTGCCATATTCCTGTGATGCGCGTGTAGTGGCAGCCGCGGGAATAGAGGTCGGGGCATTGTTTGCCCGATGGCTGGTCGCCAGAGCGCGTGTCGTCATTGGCACAGACGACGAGATGGTTTGAGCCGGATGTGAGCGCGTCTGTGATGTCAAATGTGAAGGATGAGCTGCCGCCATAATGCTGTCCGATAAGACGACCATTGACCCAGGCTTTGCAGTGGTAATCAACCGCGCCGAAGTGCAGGAGAACGCGCTTGCCGGTCCATTTGTCGGGTATGTCGAGGGTCCGGTGATACCAGACCGAAGGCATAAAGTCCGTGTATTGGATGCCCGAGAGACTGGATTCCGGGCAGAAGGGAATGGTGATGGCGCGGTCTAAATGCGAGGGGTCTGCGGGCCAGCCTTTGGCTTCGCCAGATTGCCCAAAGTCAATGGCGAAGTTCCAGGTGCCGTTGAGGTTCAACCATGTGTTGCGCTGAAATTGCGGACGGGGGTGTTCGGGTCGCGGTTGTGTATCGGGCATGAAATTCTCCTTATTAAAATCCCGCTTCTCTCGGCGGCAGGGGATCAACGGTCCAGGCCATGCGGTCGGCGAGACGGGTCATGAGGTCGAGTCGCACGGTGGTGTAGTTGGGGTTGTTCCACTGGTTGTGCGTTTCAGTGGGGTCGGTTTCGAGGTCGTAGAGTTCACCACCGCCAGTGCCGTGTGCGGCGACGAGTTTGTGGCGGTCGGTGCGTACCATGGTGGCATGGGCTGGCGGATTTTTATGGCCGGGCATGGCGTTGTAATATTCGCAGTAGATGTCGTCGCGGTGCTGGTTGAGGGGCGCGTCGCCTTTCAGGAGCGGGTGGAGGGAGCGGCCCTGCATGGCGGGGTGGCTGTCGAGTTCGACCCATTCGAGGATGGTGGGTGCGAGATCAACGAGTTCGACGAGTGCAGATGATCGCGAGCCGTCGTTGCGAAGGCCGGGTGCTGGGTCGTGCGACCAGAAGAACTGGTCATAGCCGTCGTCTATGCGGCGTTCTGTGCCGTGGCACGCGCTGGGGTTGCATGCTGAGATGTGGAGTTTGCCAGATAGGCCACATACGTATCCGGCGTCGTGAAGTAGTTTGGTGACGGGGATTTCGTCGCTGGGTATGGATTGGCCGTTTTGTCGGCAGCGCGTGGTGCGCGGGTAGCGTCCGGTGAGAAAGCTGGATCGGCTGGGTGTGCAGACGGGACTTTGCGAGAAGGCGTACTCAAAGAGGATGCTTTGTTCGGCGAGGCGGTCCAGGTTGGGGGTGTGAACATAGGGATTGCCATAACAGCCGAGGGTGTCAAAACGCTGCTGGTCCGTGCAGATCCAGAGGATGTTTGGTGTGTCGGACATGAAGACCTCTTGGAGTTGGAGAAAATGAGGTTGCTTTATTGGGCTTTGCGGATGTATTATGGTGATCAGTAAACAACAAAACGAATCAATGGAGTGGTGTACAACGTAGGGGCGGTGCCCCTGTGCCCGCCCGTTGTGACGAACGAATATCATGAAGGGAGTTGGCGTGATAAGCAAGCCAAATATTATTTACTTGTTGGCTGATGACTGGGGGTACGGGGATGTGAGTTGTTTGAATCCCGATTCGAAGATTCCAACGCCGCATACGGATCAACTCGCGTCTGAGGGGATGATTTTTTCGGATGCACATAGCAATTCTGCGGTGTGTACGCCCACGCGGTACGGCGTGATGACGGGGCGTTATTGCTGGCGGTCGCGGATGAAGCGCGGGGTTTTAGGTGGATATTCTGAGCCGTTGCTTGAAGATGGGCGGATGACTGTGCCATTGTTGTTGCGCGATGAGGGTTATACGACGGCGTGTGTGGGCAAGTGGCATCTGGGATTGGGCTGGCAGGTTAGAGATGGGGCGGAGCGGGCGAATGGGGAGACGGTGGATTTTTTTGCGCCGTTGACAAATGGTCCCCATACGGTGGGTTTTGATTATTCGTTTATTATTCCGGCATCGCTGGATATGGATCCGTATTGTTATATTGAAGATGGGGTGGTGGTGGAGCAGCCGGTTGAGGAGACTGCGGATTCGCCCAGGCCAGAATTTTGGCGCGGGGGTGCGTGTGCGCCCGGGTTTATGCACGAGACGTGTTTGCTGGAGTTGACGATTCGCGCCGAGGGGTTTATCAATCAGCACGCGAAGGAGAATGGGGATAAGCCGTTCTTTTTGTATTTTCCCGCGCCTTCGCCGCATACGCCGCATTTTGCGCGCGGGCGATTTGCAGGGCGAAGTCAGGCGGGGGAATACGGCGATTATGTGACAGAGCACGATTGGAGTGTTGGACGCGTTTTGGCGGCGGTTAAGCGCAATGGGTTGGCGGATAATACGCTGATTGTTGTGACGAGTGATAATGGCTGTCATGAAGAGCCGATAGGGTTGAAGGAGAAGTACGATCATCTGGGGAATTATATTTATCGGGGGCAGAAATCCGATGCGTGGGATGGGGGGCATCGCATTCCGTTTATCGCTTCGTGGCCGGGGGTGATTGAACCGGGGTCGCGTTGTGATAAGACGGTGTGTTTGACGGATTTGCTGGCGACTGTGGCCGGGATTTGCGATGTGGATTTGCCGAGAGATGCGGGGGAGGATAGTTATAATATTTTGCCGTATATGCGGGGCGATCAGGCGGAGACGATTCGAGAGGCGACGGTGCATCATTCGATTAGCGGGGAGTTTGCGATTCGCAAAGATCAGTGGAAGCTGGTGGCGTGTCGCGGTTCGGGTGGCTGGAGTTTGAGAGAGGCAGATGTGCCAGCGGATGCGCCGCCGATGCAACTTTACGATATGGCTTCTGATCCGGAGGAGCAGAATAATTTGTACTGTGAAAAGTCAGAGGTGGCAGAAGAATTGCTCGGGATTTTGGATCGGTATCGGGAAGGCGATAGGAGTACGTGAGAGGAGGCGTTATGGAACGGGAAAAGTATGTTTTGCGGTTAAAGGTGATCGAGATTTTGCGCCGTTATAGCAAGGTGCAACAGCATTTTCACATGATGCGAGAGTGGAAAAAACGCTGGATTCGTCCGAATTGACTTGTTTCTTGCGGCGTCCGAT
This sequence comes from Candidatus Latescibacterota bacterium, assembly GCA_965262145.1. Classification (GTDB taxonomy): domain Bacteria; phylum Latescibacterota; class UBA2968; order UBA2968; family UBA2968; genus VXRD01. The sequence continues at coordinate 5,550,866 of OZ253501.1, read as the reverse complement.
CAATGGGTCGGACGCCGTTTTTTATTTTATCGGAACACCAGCGCGAGTGGCGATGGCGCGTGTGTTGGATGCGGCTTCGGGTATGAGGTCGGGTTTGAGGTGTTCGATGAGGCCGTAGTTGTTGGGGAAGTGGTTCTGGAAATGCCGGAAGCAGTGGGCGAGGTCGAGTTCGCCATTGCCGGGTACGGTTTCGTCGAGGTGGATTACAAGCCCTTTGCCGATTGAGATATCTTTGATGTGCATGACCGGGGAATAAGCACCCATTTCAGAAAAGATGTGATCCAGACGGTCGGTGCTGGCATAGACCTGGCTCAGGGTTTCAAAGTGGTTGACGTAGTCCATTACCAGGCGCAGGTTGGGCGATCCGACGCTTTCGACCATTTGGCGGCATGTTTCCGGGTTTTTGAGGATGGAGACGAGGTGGGTTTCCATGACGACTGTGACGCCGTGTTGTTCCAGGGTGGGGGTGATTTTTTGCAGGGTTTCAATGAGGCGATCCCATGCTTCTGACGTGTGATTTTGGCGATGGGGCGTCCAGCTTCCGGTGGGATTGCGGCTGCCCGGGCGCAGGAGATAGGTTTGTGCGGATAGACCCGCGGCGATTTCTGTACCTTTTTTCATTTTGCGGATGATTGCGTTTCGTATCTCTATGTCGGGATCAAAGAGGCATTCGGGATATGTGATGGAGAATTGTGTGAGGTCGAGGTTGTGTTCGGCAAAAAGTGTGCGACACCGGTCCGTGTCGGCGGTTGTGATTTCTTCGCATAGTTCTGCGGGAAAGTGAAACGCACCACCGGTGAATCCGAGGTTTTGGATGGTTTGAAGATGTGGCGATTCCAGGGTGCGAAAGTCCCGGGGCAAAAGGCCAACAACACCTAAGCGCATGGTCTGGTCTCCTATCGCGTGAATATGCTGCCGCGAAGATAATCGGCTTCGTCAGATACGAGGAAGGACAGTATTTTGCCCACGCCTTCGGGGGCACCGAGTCCGGCTGCCATTTGTGTGATGTCGCGCCCTGCGGCGTCGGCTTGTTTTTGTACGACGCGCATTTTTAGCGGTGTTTCGATACCTCCTGGGCATACGCCGTGGACGCGGATGTTGCGATTGGACAGTTGGGCTGCCAATACGAGGGAGAGGCCGTGGACGCCGCCTTTGCTGGAGCCATAAGCGACGGACGAGCTTCCACCTTTGACGCCTGCGCCAGAGGCGATGAGTACGATGACGCCTTTGCTGGCTTTTTCCATTAGTGGCACGGTGTATTTTGAGGCGAGAAAACTGCCTTTCAAATTGATGTCTATGACTCTGTCCCAGGTGAATTCTTCAAATTCATCAACGGGGATGAATGCGCCTTCGAGGATGCCGGCGGCGTTGATTAAGCCATCGATGTGTCCGAAGGTATTGCCGATGTTTTCAAAGAGTGCGCGTACCTGATTTTCTTTTTTTATATCTGCGTGAAATCCCGTTGCATTCCCTCCCGCGTTTTCGATTTCTCGAACTGTGCGTTCCACACCCGGCCCGTCCAGATCCACTACGGCTACGCGCGCGCCTTCTCGGGCACAGCATCGCGCTGCCGCCTGTCCAATGCCCGATGCACCGCCCGTTACGACGGTGTTTTTGTTTTGTAGTCTCATGGGTTCTCCTTTTTCAAAGACCATTAAGGTTCATGGTCACCAGTCTCCACGCGATAGACTTCCATGCCCCGTGATGTGTAATTTTGCAACGCATATGGATGATCAAGGGTGCAGGTATGCACCCATACTCTTTTTGTTTTTTCCCATTCCCAGGCTGATTTTATTGCATGAGATAAGAAATAACCTCCAAAGCCTTGCCCGATGAATTTGGGTGCCAAACCGAAATTGACGATTTCGACATTGCCACCATCTTGCTGTTGAAGTTCGCAGTATCCAGCGGGTGAGCCTTTGTAATGCGCAAACCATGTTCTCAGATTGTCGGTTTCTACATGTGCTCTCCATTGTTCATCTGGCCATGAGAGTTTATTTGTCCATTCCCAGGGTCCGCCTACAAGTTGATAGAAGAATCTGTTAACTTGAAATTGTTTGATTACACATTCATGTACGTGCAGTCCGTTCGATTCCGTTTTTTCTTTTAGCGAAGAAGGCGATTTCATTTCGAGATAATATGTGGTGACTTTGTTCATGGTTTCTCCGGAGTAGTAATCCGCAGGACTGCAATCCACCCATGTCATCGCGGTGTGGTGTGAACTGGCCTGGGGGGCGGCCAGTCATGCTCGAAGCGGTGTACAACTGCGCCAGCAGTTCATTACTCGCCTTCATACCCCGTCGTAGGGGACGGTCCCCGTGCCGTCCCGTTCGTCATCTATCCATGTTGTAGATTGCAAAAATACATGCGATATTGAGGATAAACAACCTCTTTCGGATGCCGCTGTTTTAGCGACGTCATTCAGGAGGCTACGATGGGCGGTATTCTAAAATTTTTGCGTGTGCTCGTTGGGATGGGGTTGATAGCTAACTGCGGCGATGATTATCCCGTTCAGCCAGAATCAGCAGGCGAGTTGATCGAAGAAATGGTTCAAATTCCAGCGGGCGAATTTGTGATGGGTACCAATGCGTTTGGGCGGGATGAAGGTCCCGAGCATGTGGTGTTTTTGGATGCTTTCTGGATTGATCGTTTTGAGGTGGTCAATGTAGATTACAGATTATTTGTTGCAACTACGGGGCACGATCCTTCTGCCTGTGCCGATTCCGTGGGGTTTAATGCCGCTCGGCAACCGGTCGTTGGTGTGACCTGGTTTGATGCGCAAGATTTTTGCGCGTGGGCTGGCAAGCGGTTGTGTTCCGAGGCGGAGTGGGAAAAGGCCGCGGGTGGCGATGGGCGTATTTATCCCTGGGGCAATGAGGATCCCGATCCGACGCGGTTGAATTTTAATGGGCATGTGGGCAAGCCAGCGATTGTTGGTAGTTTTCCCGAGGGTATGAGTCCTTTTGAGGTGTCGGACCTATCGGGCAATGTGTGGGAGTGGGTGTCGGATTGGTATCGCGTGGAGTATTATCGCAATAGCCCGCGGCAAAATCCCCCGGGACCAGAGAGCGGGGGGGTGCGCGTGATGCGCGGTGGCAGTTGGGTAAATGGCGCGCCAGCCGTGCGGGTGCAAGAGCGCGGCCGGCTCAATCCCATATGGCAGGGCAAGGAGATCGGGTTCCGCTGTTGTCGGTGATGTGACAGGGACGCTTCGTTTCTCCCGTTGAGGGTGGCGATTTTCCACCTATTGCCAAGATGTTTGGTATTATGTATAATTCGGTTACGGATAGGAGTTTTATCATGAATCTGAGCATTCGATTGTCTGACTCACTGCATAAGCAGATCAAGCAAATGGCGGAGGCGGAGGGGATTTCTATGAATCAGTTTATCACCCTGGCTGTGGCGGAGAAGATGTCGGCTTTGGCGACGGTTGAGTATCTGAAAGAGCGTGCTAAGCGAGGTAGCCGCCAGAAGTTTGAAGCTGTTTTGGCAAATGTGCCAGATGTAGAGCCGGAAGAATATGATAAATTATAGCGCAGCTGATGACTTTACAGCGAGGGGTTGAATGGATGAAAGATCACTGAGGAACGAGGTTGGATTCTGGTTGGGTATCGTTTGTGGGATTGCGTCCTTTCTATCTTTGTTGCTTGACCATTGGGTGGTGGCGAGCTATCTGGTGCTTGGGTGCAGTCTTGGGGTATTGGGGTATTTGGCTTTTCGATTTCTGAGAGAGCGACAGGCTTATAGACGATTGCTCTCTGCATTTAGACACGTTCACCAATTGCCCCATGACCTTCGAGATATTCTTGTTTCGGAGACTTTGTTTGCGGCCTATCGTGATCCAGAAACCCATGAAAATCTCTTGGTGGCTTCTGCAATTAAGGTTTTAGATGTATCGGCGAACCTATTTACCCGAATCATTGGCGTCCCATGCTATGCAAATCTTATGGCTGAGTATCCAGCAGATTCTGGAAAGCTCATATCTGTGCTATGGTCAACGAATACTCCTCCAGATAGACGGACAAGGACTCCTGTTACAGAAATTCCCATAGGTTATGGGATAGCCGGTAGGGCTTTTTCCGAACTGCAAGTCGAAATTGTTAATGATATAGAGGGGCATCCCGATTTTCTAACTGTGCCAGGTAAGGAAATAGTTTCCTACAAAAGTGTAATTTCTTGTCCTTATCAAGTAAATGGAATTACAGCAGGTGTTGTGAATATTGACTGTGAGGATAAGAACGCTTTTAAGCCAGAGGAAATAAAATTACTGGTTCAGGCCGCGGCAGATACTTTGGCACTTGTGATTCAGTTATTCGATTACAAGTTGGAATTAGAGGAATATGCCCTGGATTTGGAAAACAAACTTGACGCCCAAAAGTAAATACCGTATCCTATTGTCGTATTAGGACCAGAATAAAAAAGGAGACAAGATGACTTCTAAACGCACTACAACCACCTCGTTAGGAGAGCAATTAATCAGAGGTCGGGATCGGATTGAAGCAAAAAAAACTAAGTTTATCGACAATATCTATGGTGCTCTGATCCGAGGTCGGGACCGAATGGAAAAAACGGATTACAAGTTGCCAGAAACGAAAAGTGAGTAATCCAAAGATCCCGAATTGCTAAGACAAATCGAAGAGAGTCGTGCGTATTTGATGCGGCTTCGGGATTGAGGCTGTGTGTTACATGTGATGAAAAAAGAATACGACTTTTCAAAATCAGTCAAGAATCCCCATACAAAGCATCTTACAAAGCGGGTTACGCTTCGTTTGGGGACAGATGTGATTGCATACTTTAAGGATTTGGGGGACGAAACGGGTATCCCATACCAGAGTTTGATCAATCTGTATCTCCGGGATTGTGCCCAGACCAAGAAAAAGCTCAAGTGGGCATCATGATTTAAAAGACTGTCTCTAATACACAAGGGCGTGCGAAATCGAATCGCACGCCCTTTTTCTTACACGCTGTGTAAGAAATCTGATCTGTCCCTGAGTAGCTGAAAAAATATCAAATCAAAGCCACATCAATAGTTTCCTCTGTTTTGTGGCCTAATTTTGGACGCACTCGGATTTCGATATGGTGATCCAGTTTTCCCAACATAGAGAATAGACAGTCAATGGTAAAACCCTTTAAGCGACCATTTCTCAGTTCCGTCATTTTGGATCGACTTATTCCCAAAAAATCCGCGGTTTTCTTTTGATTCATTCCCTTATCAGCAATCAAGCGGTTGATCTTATATGCCAGTTTTGCTTTTGCCAACCTTTCATCGGAGGAAGGAAGCCCCAAATCCTTAAAAACGTTTCCCGAACTACGGGTATAGTCTGCCATGATTTATTCTCCTTGCGCCAACTCTTGCGCGCTCACCCCGACCCCTTTGCTTAAAACCCTTTTATTTTAATTCAAGTTGTGGCTTGGCAAAGGTCCTTGAAGTGTTCTACGGGAATCTGAACCTCCTTGCTCGCTTTTTGACCCTGAACATGAAGTTCGTTGAATCGGTTTTCGATATCCCGCAATACATGACCTTTAAAATATTGCTCGCCGCAATACGCGCACTGAAGACATGGCACATCATCCACGATAAGGAATTTGCCATCGTACCGGTAAATGTATTGCGTCTGGCGAGGCTGGAGTTCTTTATGACCACAGAAAGCACATCCTGTTTTCATGATGGGCCTCGTTTAACGGAGATAGCGAGATATACGCACATCTTCAACGTTCTCTGTATTTATAGCCTGCAAACCCTTTGGCAGAATGTCGCCATGTTCCCGATAGGATTCAATTAGTTTCCTCGCTACGTCTTGAGCAATTTCAATCGCTTCGGACACGGTTCTTCCTTGTGCCACGAGACCGGGAAAATCATCTGAGGTAGCGAGGTGCTGGTCGTTTTCTACTCGCCTGATCTGAAGATGTAATCGATATCCTTCTACCATCTTGTGCTCCTTTTCCAACTGGACGCCTGCTTCAAGCATGCAGGCGTGACGAGGCTTTTACTAACGTTGTATAGCGCTTTTAAAATCTGTGATCTACACCTGTCGCTCCCGCACCATCTCATGACCTTCGAGGATGTCGTAGGCAATCGCGCCCTGGCTCTGGTCGGGGGGGGCAATGCCGAAGATGTGGCAAAGCGTGGGGACGATGTCGGCGGCGTGGATGTAGCCGAGTTTGTCGGTGGGGCGTTCGTAGCCTTTTTTGATGCCGGGACCTGAGAGGAAAAAAGAACCAAAGCTGGAGGAGATGTCGCTGCGCGTGGGGATAAAGCCGCCGTGGTGTGCGCCGAAGACTTCGGGTGCGCCGACGCAGCCACCACCCACAATGCCTTGCCACTGGCCGTAGTAGCCGCTGACGAATCCGTGATCCCAGGCGAAAATGACATCGCCACACTGGTCGCCCCATTGCCCGAGTATGTACGCGTCGCGCCTGGGCAGAGCGATGGCAACGACATTGCGACCGATTTCTTCATCGACCCAGGTGCGAAGGGCAAGGAGGAGATCGCGTTCGATTTTGTCGAATTTGGGACCGGGTTCGGCGTTGATCCAGATGTCGAATCCTTTGTCGTCTTTGAGGTAGGCGCGGGTTTTTTCAAAGTCGATTTCGCTTTCCAGGACTTCGTCGCGCTCGACGCCGTCGCTGGCGTCGTCTTTGAGGACGGTGAATCCACTATCGTGCAGAAATTTTCGGATATTGGCGATGCGCACATCTGGCGAAGCACCGTGATCGGAAAGCACACCGACATAGGTGGTGTCATCGGCGGCATCCCACATGCGTTTTAAAATTTTGTCGCCAACGATGTAGGCTTTGCGGAAGAGGTGCATGACGTCGTCGGCTTTGTCGGGGTCGTAAGCCGGGCAAACGGGATCGACGCCGTCAAGGTGGATGTGGTTGATGTAGTCGTAGAGATGCCAGTGGCAGATAAAGAAACTGGCATCTTTTTCATGGAGCATATAATTGGCGACATCGGCAAACCAGAGGCCCTGGTATTCGCATTCTTCAAGGGCGGTGTCATAGTCGGTCATGCCAGAGGTGTAGGGGGTCATTGAGGCGTGTTCTTGATAGGGACCAAATCGCTGGATGAGTTCGTCGGCGAGGTCATCGGGATATGTGAAACCATCGCTATATGTGATCTGAGAGCGGTAGAGCTTGAGATGGGAGCCATCGGGTTCGAGTTCGAGGAGTTTGAAGCGCACAGAGGCGCGTTGTTCGCGGCCTTTGATGCTGAAGGGTTCGATGGCCCAGTTGCTCCACGCGCCTGTGCTTGCTTCGGCGATGTGGTCGTCGCCATTTTGGGAGCGGCAGACGCGCAGGGTGTCGTATCCGCTGTTGGCACTGGCAAAGACGAGCAGGTGAAAGCGGTTGATGTCGCCGCCGAGGCGCGCGTGGATTTCAATGGTGGAAGTGAGGGGCGGGACAGTGCTTTGCGGGAGATTGGTCCAGCCATCCGCAGGCGATAGTGCGGGGATGGGTTCTATGCTTCTCTGTCTTCGGCGAACGGCTGTGCCGTCGTGGTCCATTTGTACGATTTCTTCGACGTGTTCGGCGGTGGTATAAGCCTGTGCTGCGGCGATTTCATAGTCGGTGCTGGCGTGCCCGGGGTGACCAAATCCGTCGATTACATATCCTTTTTCCACGCCTGATGGATGCGCTGCCGGATAGTGCAGGGCAACGCCTTTGAGGCCTTCGCGCTCGAGGGCGTTCCACAGGCGTTGGGCATTGTTGGCACGGCCGTCAAAGGAGTTGACGCGTTCGCCAGGAGCGACTTCAACGCGCCAGCGCGAGACACTGTGTGTGCCGGTGTGCGCGCCAGTGGAGAGGGTTGCCCAGTTGGTGGGTGTCCAGACGGGGAAGGAGGGAAAGGTTTCGTTGACTGCGCCTTCGTCGAGCATGCGTTTGAAAGTTGGGAGAACGCCTTCGTCGGCAAAGTATTTCATCATGGGGGTGATGAAGCCGTCCATGCCATAGGCGATGATTTTTTTTGACATGAGAATTCCTTTGTTAGAGGTTAATTGGGTTTTCTCGTTTACGAGGCGGACTGTTAAAATATAGTCCAGAACCTGAAAAAAACACTCCGGCAAATATTGTCGGAGTGCTTCTTCATTTTTTTTATACTATTCAGCTTTCCAGCACCTTGTCGCCTCAGGAGCTTTTCTTTAGGTCTAATGCCGTTTAGCATCCGGCGTTGCTTCATCAAGCCGACAAACGACAAGAATACCCCTGTGTTCATATAACAATGCTTCTGGAAGTCGTTGTATATGACTCCCAGATCACCCGATTTTTTTTAATACCTGATCGCGACCAGTGCTGTTCCATTGATTGGATAAAGTCTGGTCGCACCAATTTGGCTCTTTGCATCAGCCAATTGTCCTGATCAAGTCTAAGATAAAGACCCTCTGCCAACTCATCGCCCAGTTTTGAAAACGATAGTAGTTCTTCTATAGATGAAAATGTGAAGTAGCCATGTGCAAGGAATGGGACTTTACTTATTCCCATCTCCCGAAAAAATGCATCGCGTTTATCTCTTGGCAGGAAGTGACCAACTTGTTTGTCATAGATGTCAAAACCAAGAAACCAATCTGGTAATCGGTCATAAAAGACCGAATGCTGAGCATAGCACCATTCACCAAATAGGATATAGTGGTCTGTCAAATGGTCAAACAGCATGTCCTCTTTTGGGGATAGCCATTCTAATAATTTTTTCCATTGTCCCAAACCTGGAAGGGATAAGTACGCCCCCCGATTTTGAGCGTGAATATTTCCATTGGAGTCAAACGAGATACCAAGATTCGCCCCGTCAACCTTTTCTTCCACGACAAGTTTATGTCCCAAGAACGCATCGCGTTCAGGCTCCGACATGACCTTATCGCCCCGGATATCTACATCACCAAGGAGTGCCAGGTGTGGTGTGGAAGGGAACTTGAAGAAATTGTCTCTCACAGGCCCTTCTCCTCGTATTTTGCTTTGATATAACACTCGCAAAGAAAATGAACTTCAATCCCTGCTTTGGCTAAAGCGTCCTTCCATCCCCACCATTTGCTATCCGTCGCCTGTAAGATAGGCGGTTTGTCAGGGTGTGCATTCGCCACAGCGACAAACTTGCGATCAGAAGGATCAAAATTTTTCAGACCGGGATGCTTATTAGTATCAGGAAATTCATCATAGGAACTGTTGTTCCTGGTAATCTTTATCCGATCACACTTGGGGCCCCAGCAATGGTCATGAACCCACTTCATGAAACTGTCTCCTAAGCCGGGCTGTCCACTCAGCGAAAGTTGCCCTAGTGCATCGTGGCAGAAGTGCTACTCCTTATAGATTAAGAGGTCTGCCGGTGTAAGTCCATTTAAAAGGCTTGGCCATCGTCTTGTTGAAAAAGTCAATGAAATCTAAGATACGTTGCTGAAGGTCTTGAATGGATGTAAAACTACCTCTCTTAAGCAGGCGTCGCACGAGGATGGAAAACCAGCATTCAATCTGATTGAGCCAGGAAGCATGCACAGGCGTATAAACAAAGCGCACACGATGGGATTCATCTATCAGGAAGTTGGCACGCGTTTTCATGGATTTTAGAATCCCGGATTTGCCTTTTTCACCTAACTCGTCTTGAATGTCGCACACATGGGCAACCCATCGGACTAAGGATTCAGATTTATGGGTATTGAGTTGATCCACGACAAAGACCCACTCGCCTTGCGGGTCTTGTGCAAAGGTCTGTTCAATATGGGTCTTGAAATCTGCTTCTGTTCGCGTCTTGGATAAGGTTGGGGCAATCAGCTTGCCTGTGGCGACTTCAAAATTGCCAAGCAAACAACACGTCCCATGCCTTTTGTATTCAAACTCCTGGTATTCGACCCGACCCGGCTTCATCGGCAAAGTTGGCTTGGCACGCGCTTTGGCCTGTATGCCCGTTTTTTCATCTGTGCTGATGACATGTACGCCTTGTTCGTGAAGCGCAGGAGCCGACTGATATAAGGTGCAGACCTTTTCGCTTTGTTGGTAAAAGGCTTCTTTATCCATATCGGGGGGACACTCCCAATAGCGCACACGATGAGGCTTAAGATCGGCCTCCTTTTAAAAAACGCCCTACACTACGAATGGAAATGTCCTTTACAATGTCGCGTGCGATGACTTCTTCTCGCAACGCTTGAGGCGTCCAATGGCTAATCGGATACCCACATGCGTTGGGGTCTTCACACGAGAGTGCCACAATCTTTGTGACCATCTGTGCCGTATAGGTCACAGGCGTGCCAGAGCGCGGCGCATCAGAAAGCGTGGACAGAATCGCCTCCGATAAGGCCTGTCGGTCGGCTTCGACTTCGATCAAGGTGAGGTGTTCTTGGTGACCAAGCCACCGCTTGCGCCAAGTAGAGACTGTCCCACGGTGGATCCTCAGTTGCTCGGTCACCTCCGTCATGCTTCTCCCCTCACTGCTCAAAAGGATGATGCCGGCACGTTTGACATGGCACTGTTGGCTGGTATGGCGTTGGACAAGCTCTTCTAAGATGGCGCGTTGGATCACGCTTATGGGCAAGGCACTTGCTTTTTTATAGTAACCAGGCATGGGACCCTCCAAGAGGAATGTAGAGGCACTTTTGAGAGACTCCCAAATATAAGCACACACTATTTATATGTTTAGCCTTTTTTGCCACGATGCACTAGGTGTTACACAACCGATGGATAACCTATTTGCCACAGCTTTTATCTGGGAATTTTTGCTCACCTTTTTTTTGATGCTCGTCATTATAGCCGTCGCCACAGACTACCGCGCCACAGGTCAGGCAGCCGGACTGGCCATTGGCGGAACCGTGTGGTTTGAAGCCATGTTTGCCGGTCCACTATGTGGGGCCTCCATGAACCCAGCACGCAGCCTTGGCCCCGCTTTAGTTTCTGGTGATTGGACCCATTTTTCCGCTTACGTATTCGGCCCCATTCTCGGCGCGACTGCAGGCGCGTTTTTTTACGAATTTATCCGCTATTCCCATATCACACGCGGCCCATCCACATAATCCAAAAAACGATTCGCAATATCGGCCTGCGCCGTATCCCCTGTGTGAACAATCACGCGCCAGCGAAACGTCATAGAATCGCCTTCGGGCAAATGGTAATCGGGCCTGAACATCCAGCAATTGGGCGCGAACAAACCATAACCGCGCACATGCCATGTAGTTGGGTATCGGAAATTCTGCGGATGATCAAAAATGGCAAACCCGGCCGTCTCATTGCCCACTGGGCCATAGTAATCCATCCAGTGTGACGGCAGCGACCAGCACCCCGCTTCATCTGTCGCGCCATAGGCATTTCGCATCTGCCCATCGGCGTTGGCATCCATAGATGGATTCACGCGAATGCACAAAAAGCCGCCTTCTTTGGTATCCCCAATCGTCACATCGCCGTGAGAAGCCTTGAGAGTTAGCGCAATATCCAGAACCACGGCATCTCGACCCGAATCGTACAGCCGATACGAACGACTATCGGTCATCAGCGCGCGGTCGCCCTCATACCAAGTATTTTCCGAAGCAATCACAAAGGACAATGGATTGTGCGAAATAGAAATATCATCCTGCGCCGTGCGCCCATATCCCGGTAAATTGGGCCGCTCATTCCAGCAATCCACCCCATTTACAGCGCCCTGCATCAAAGTCAAACCCCGTTGCCAGGGATGTTCACCCTCTCCCCATGCCGCCATTGGCTCGCGCAACATATTGGTTCCATTTGGTGTTAAAATCGGATTGATAACCGGCTTGGGATAATCCGTCGTATGGTGAAACGCCATAAATGGCGATCCCGACAAAGAAACACTTAGCTCGCCATCGGCATCATGCGACGAAATCCCCGCAGCCGCATCTGCACTATCCAATGCCAATACCTCAAAACTCGCTTCCTCACCCCCATCCAGCGCGGGCAGATTGACGTGATAAACAGGCGCAGACGGATCGCGCTCGGCAATCAGTACCTCACCTCTACCCTTCAACTGCAACAGCGGTGCTTCACATCCATCTGGCGCGGAAAAGCTCGCCAGATGCGCCGGACGAGAACGCGGAATTGAAAGCGTCAATTTCATATCTAAAAACTCCTCCAGAATGAAAAAATTGTCTTGCTATTGAAAAAAACGACCAAAAAAGCGACCAAAATCTGGCGCTATCGTTCAGCGGTGCAAACACCGTGCCAGACTACGGATTTAGCTCCAACCTGCTTTGTAAATTTCCCACTATATCTTCCCAATCCATCAGCAGGGGGTGGTACTCATCGGCGGCCCACAATTCGGACTGCGTGCGATAATTTGGACTGAGCGGGTGCCCCGACTGTCCGCCAGCCGCCGTCGCCATACTCTGAGTCGGATTGCTCATATCCACCACCATCCGATAGGTTGAAAGCGACCCAACCTCAAACAACTTGCCAAAATTATACCCCGTCGCGCGCACAGTGCCCGTACTCCCCGACGACTCAAAAGGCCCCACATCAAACATCTTTGACAACGCCCCGCCATCACTCAGGGGATGCCGAAAAGTTACAGTGTGCAAACGCCCCCATCGCCACTGCGATTTGCGCGGCCCCACGCGGCGGCGCAACCAATCGAGCGCGTCGCCCAATGCCGCATGCACCTCCCGGTCCAGATCCCAATCGTCCGGCGTCCAGTCCAACGCCTGGCCCGTCAACACCTGCCGCGCCACACTGCCACCTCGCCCCACCACCAGTTGAACCACATGACCGGAAAACCGAACCCGCACCACCCGCCGCACCCAATGCTCCCAAAATGCCGTAAACACCGTAGCGGCGACCGAATCAACCGAATACGCGCCATCCCAGCCGCGCAATAACTCACCCAGATCGCGCAAGCGTTTATTTCCCGCTCTCAGTGCGATCTCTGCAACAACTGGCGCCAGGTCTTGTCCCCGTCCGTGCACGAAATCGGCATGAATGGCACCCGTACTCTCCTGCGTATGTGTCTCCAATTCCTCAATACGCGCCTTAATCCGCCGAAACCGATACCCCTCTGACCACGAACCCAGCGACAGATAAGGACCTCGCCCACCCCACGGTGGATTATTTGCCGTCGCCACCCAATTGCGCTCGGGATCCACCAGATGCGGCAACTCGTCAAAAGCATGCGGCGCACCCCATTCGTGATCCGGATCATTCGCCGCGCGGAACCCAAAATCCCCCACCTTGCGCGTTGGCACATGCCCAACCGCGTGATATCCAAGCCGTCCATCGGAATCGGCAAACACAAAATTCAAAATGGGCATCGGCCACCTGGCGAGCGCGTCCAAAACCTGTGCGACATCTTTCGACCGCATCAGCCCCAGCATCGCTTCAAATCCCGTTGTCGCTTCAGACCCTATCCAGCGCATAGACAGCACGGGTTGCTCGCCATCATCTACAGCAGGCACAAACTCATTGACAACCGGGCCGCGACGGGATCGGCGAATCACCAGCATATCCGCTGCGGCACCGCGCACGGGAATCGCTTGTTCATCCACCTCAAACAGACGCCATGCATCGCCATCCCGGTACAAATTCTCATCCTCCGCCGACACATCTTCCACGTACAAATCGCGCACCGAAGCCGAGTGATTGGTCACGCCCCACGCCGTATCGCGCGTATGCCCCAGATAAATACCCGGCGTCCCCAAAAAAAACGCACCCACCGCATCCATACCCGGCGCACGCACCTGCGCCTGATACCACTGCCTGCACAAATTCACATCGTTGTGAGGATCCGTTGCCAGCACGGGTTTGCCATTCACTGTCCGCTCGCCCCCAATCACCCAATTATTGCTGCCAATCCCCGTATCGTATCCCCCCACACCCGCCGGTTCATCAGACGGAACAATGGTTTCTTCTGAAGCCTCTGTAGTCAAAAACAAATCGAACAAATCGGGAGGCAAATGGCGTTTGGCCGCCTCATTCACCGCAACTGCACTCAGCCGCCCCGTCAGCATCCACCACCGCCATTTCCATATCGCAATCGAATCCACCACCGTCCACGGCGCGGGATCGTAATCCAGCAAATCGAACTCAACACAACGCCGATCACCCATCGCTTCCATCCACGCATTGATACCGCCGCCCAGCGACTGCAACACCATCTTCACCTCACCTGACATCGCCGAAGCCGCATCCTGTGCCGCGCGCGTCAAACCAATCGTTCGATGCAAGCGATCCTGCGCCAGACAATCTGCTCCCAAAATCTCCGACAATTGCCCGTGTGCCAACCGCCGCATATAATCCATCTGCCACAGCCGATCCTGAGCCATAGCATATCCCAGCGCAGTAAAACAATCCGCCATCGAAGCCGCTTCGATATGCGCCACACCCCACCGATCGCGCAACACCGTCACCGGCTGATCAATCGGTGCTTTAACCGTCTCCTGCGTTTTGGGCAACTTTTGGCGCAAAAACCGCCGTTGAAAATCCCGAAACGATCCGCGCGAAATACCCAATTCACCGGCGGCCTCGTCAAGTGTCAGATCACCGCGCAACACCTGCATCAAACAAATTTTTCGGTCTGCCATAGTCCCCCCAATACCTCAATCTCACTGTTCGCGATAAGAATTGGAATTTGGATCATACCACGCAAATAATCGCTCCTGCAAATCCGTGGTTATGTGCATCGTTAAAATGCATCTTGCCGATCAAACTGGTCAAATATCCGTGATCGGCAAAATGATGTGCCACCGTGCGATAGCGCCAATCCAGCCGATCGCTATTGTTAATTGCCCCCGTACTGTGTGCATACAACCCCGTCAACAGCGACATACGCGAAGCCGTACACACCGGATAGGGACAATAAGCATTCTCAAACCGCACCCCACGCGCAGCCACGCGATCTATCATCGGTGTGGGCACCGTATTATTGCCAGCACATGTCATCCAATCCGCGCGGTGCTGATCGGTCATCAAAATGAGGACATTGGGGCGATTATTGTGATTCATGAAATGATCTCCAGACATCCCGTGTGACTAACAACCTATTTTTCCTCAGGCATCTCAACCGGCAAATCCAGCCGGTCACCCCACTCTTTCCACGACCCGATATAATTTCGGACCTTCTCATAACCCAGCAACCGCAGTGCCAGGTACGTGTGGGAAGAGCGGTACCCACCCTGTCAGTAAGGCACAATCTCCTTATCGGGCGAAATCCCCACTGCCTCGTACATAGCCCGCAATTCATCTGCCGGCTTGAACGCCCCCGTCTCATCCAGATTGTTCACATACTCAACATGCACAGCACCGGGAATAGCCCCTCCTCGCGCAGCCCGCACATTGCGTCCGAAATACTCATCCTCACCCCGCGTATCCAAAGGCACAACATCCTCGCTTCCCAAAAGACCATTTAAGACATCTGCCCCCATGTGACGCCCCGGCACCGCATCTGCGACAAACTCCGCGGGCGCGGCCTCCTCGCAATCCGTCGTCAATTCATAGCCCATGGCCTCCCACGCATTGCACCCCCCGTCCAGCACGCGCACATCGCGATGGCCCAGATATTCACAAATCCACAAACCGCGCGCTGCACGTACCCCGGAATCGTCTTCGTACCAAACCACCGGTTTATCCGTACCAATACCCCGGTTGCCCAGCAAATAACCGAGCATCCACATAAACGCATCAAACGCCTGTTCGCGGGTATCGTTCAAACTAACCCCGTAAAGATCCAGATGAAGCGCACCCGGAATATGCCCGGCGACATAAGCATGCGTCGGCCGCGTATCCACAATGCAGACATCGGCATCGCTCTCATACAAATCCCGCGGCGAGATCAACAACTCGGGATTCGCATACCCTTTATCGCTCATTTTCACCTCCTTGCGATTTCCAAAAGCTGAACCAAATACCAACTCATGTGTTCTACCGCTTGACAATATTGCATACCCGTGTCCATATTTAACGCCTAACCTTCAGGAGAAAATATATGAAAGGCATCTTACTCGCAGGTGGGGCTGGCACCCGCCTCTATCCCATCACGCGCGTGGTCAGCAAACAACTCCAGCCCGTTTACGACAAACCCATGATCTACTATCCCCTCTCCGTCCTCATGCTGGCCGGCATCCGCGATATTTTGATCATCTCCACACCCCACGACCTGCCCCTCTATCGGCGTTTATTCGATGACGGCTCCTATCTTGGCCTCAACATCAGCTATGCCGAACAACCGCACCCCGAAGGCGTTGCTCAGTCATTTGTGATCGGAAGCGATTTTGTAGGCATCGACCCCGTCTGTTTAATCTTCGGTGACAACATCTTCTACGGCCATGGACTCGGCGAAATATTACACCGAGCAGGACAACTCACCGAAGGCGGTCTCATCTTTGGATATGCAGTAACCGACCCCGAGCGATATGGCGTCATCGAATTTGACAGCGAAGGCCGCGTCACCGGCATAGAAGAAAAACCCGAACACCCCAAATCGCGCTATGCCGTTCCCGGCCTGTATTTTTACGACAACCAGGTGGTTGACATCGCCAAAAACCTCACACCTTCAGCGCGTGGAGAATACGAAATCACCGATGTAAACGAAGAATATCTCAAACGCAAGCAACTCGAGGTCGAATTGCTCGGTCGCGGGTATTGCTGGCTCGACACCGGCACATTTGAATCGCTTCACCAGGCATCGGGTTTTGTCCAGGCGATACAAGAGCGCCAGGGCCTCAAAATTGCGTGCATCGAAGAAATCGCCTATCGCCGGGGATACATCAACGCCGCACAACTCGAACAACTCGCGCAAACAATGGCGCAAAACAGCTACGGCCAATTCCTCTTATCTGTCCTAAATGAATAGACGAACCCCGCTCCACCACCCAACGGGCGGGCACAGGGGCACCGCCCCTACATTACCCTCGGGTGCATCGCGTGCCAATCAGTAGCCTGTTCATAAGCCCGTGCAACAGTTAGAATCGTCTCTTCATCGTACAAATTGCCCAAAAAAGTCAATCCCCTCGGCATACCATCGGCAAACCCACACGGCAAAATGACAACGGGATGGCCAGTCAAATTTGTCACAGTCGAACTCGTTCTTCCACCACGCGGCACCAGCACCGCATCCCAGTTTTGCATCACCCGTGCCACATCGCGCATCAGCAAAGCCCTCAAACGCTGCGCCCGCAAATACTCCACAGCCGTCACCGCACGCGCCGCCCGAAAAGTATTGGGCCACGAACTCTTATCCGCTTCCGTCATCACATCCAACTCGCCGCGCAGCATTGCATCGTCAAACATCGCGGAAGCCTCAACTCGAAGCACCATTGAAATCGCATCCGCAGGATAATCTGGCAACGACACAGGTTGTAAATCAGCACCCAGACCGCGCATCACATCCAGTGCATCGGCATAAACACCATCGGGATCTTCGCCATCTGCTTCCTTTTGAAACTCAGAAGTTAGATATCCAATCCGCAGCGCAGACAAATCCACATCGGGACGCCAGTTAAACGGCGCATCCACCACCGAGCGATCCCTCCCATCTGACCCACAAATCGCGTGAAACACCGCAGCACAATCCTCCACACTGCGGCACATAGGTCCCAATTTATCCATTGTCCAGCTCAGCGCCATCGCTCCATAACGACTCACGCGCCCATAAGTCGGGCGCAACCCCACCACGCCGCATGTGTGGCTCGGCGATACAATAGAACCATGCGTTTCAGATCCGATACTGAACCCCACCAACCCCGCCGCGGTTGCCGCGCCAGAGCCAGCCGACGACCCACTCGATCCCGTCTCGGTATCCCATGGATTGCGCGTCATACCCTTAAACCACGTCGGCCCCGATGCCAGCGCACCAAGTGACAACTTAGCGACCAGCACAGCACCCGCCTGTCTCAATTTTTTTACCACACTTGCATCCTCATCCGGCACCCGATCTCTAAACGGCGTGGCACCCCACGTTGTGCGAATACCCTTTGTACTCAACAAATCTTTCGCGCCCCAGGGAATACCGTGCAACGGACCTCGATAATCGCCTTTTGCAATCTCCGCCTCAGCGGCCTTTGCCTGTTCCATCGCCAGATCTTCAGTCAGCGTTACCACACACTTCAATTTCTCGCCATAACGCGCAAGGCGACCCAGATACAACTGCGTCAACTCAACCGGTGAAATTTCCCTCTGCTCAATCAAACGCGCAAGAGAACTCACCGGCAAAAAAGCCAGCTCATCATCGTCATCTGGCCGCGCGATATTTGCGTCACTCAGCGCAAACGGCTGCTGTTCGCCCTCGGGCACATCCCCCGGCAAAAACACCAGAGGTGGCTCGACATCATATCCCACCGACACATCGCGCAAAGCAGCATATTGCCGTCCCTGTTTTTCAATTTGTCTCCTCACCTTTTGCCATTGTGCCCTGGAAAATGGCAACCCGGCAATATCTGCCAATCCCGATACCGCGCGATCCACCAGTGCATTTTCGCGCTCGGCAATCTCGTCCAAAAACACATGCCGAATTTCCGTATCGATATCCGGGCTACATCCCTCACCTATTTCACCGTGTGTGTACAAAAGCTGGGGAACCCCAATCTTGTTCGCGGATGTAGCGCAACGCTCCAAACTCGGCAACCAGTCTGACACCGTCTCATCTTCCGGCGAAACTCGGTATGCCCGCCAGGTCTCACCCACATCCCGCGATACAAACAACACAATCGCATTTGTCGGATCGGCCCAATGCCCGCCGCGCTCACACACCACACCCGCTGCGTACAGCACCCCATCCTTTGACACACTCAACACACACCGATCTGACATCGCACACCGTCCAAAAACTTTCTCGGCCAAAGGCAATAAAGACTTGCGCTCCCACTTTCTCTTTTGCCAGCGATACAAAAACGTCTCGTCGGCCTCGCCCTCTCGTCGATTCAACGTGAAAAATACCGCATCGCCCTCACCGGACACCACATTGCCAATGCGAATATCGAACTCATCGCTGTATTCAATCACACAAGGAGAATCTGGCGTCACGGGTAAGTCCAGCACCTCCCCCGCCACCGTCTCCCATGTCTCACCCCAATCGCGCGACCGCATAATGCCAAACCCGCGGCCCTTTGTATCTCCCGGATTATCCTCATTGCTCCGCACCAGATGAAAAGACAAATACAGCACATCCCCCTCAATATGGATACAATTTTCAACATGCACATATGCCGACGGGCCTTGAGGATCAACCAGCTTCACCGGCGCTGTCCAATCCCCATCCACAGACCGCTTCTGATAAAACAGCCCCCAGGGCCGCTCGCGCTCATACGCCCCCCGATAACACGCGTGCAACACATCGCGCCCATCACACACCAGACTGGGATAAGTCGCATTCACATCGCCAAAAGGGGTAAGCACTCTCCACTCGGACGCATCATTGGGATTCGCACTCACCGCGTGTTGCATCGGATTGTGATGCGGGCCAAATGCCAGATAGAGATACCCCCTGGAATCCATCGTCATCGCCGCGCCCGCGTGATTGTCATCCCCATCTGCCACAAAAACCGGATCGCTCCACGTCTTGGCCTCGTGACAATATGTTGCCAAATACGTCTTGTGAATCTGGTCCAGCCACACCACATGCGTCTTGCCCTCGTACGTAATAATTTTATTGCTCATCCCATAAGCCGTGCCGCGCGTCGAACCGGTTTTTGACAAAACAGAGTATTCCATAATATATCCTTTCGGTCTTGTTGCGTTCTTTCCCACGACTTGCTATAATAGAAATCATCACCTTTATACGAAAGGAAAGAAATGTCCAAACTCAAAAACAAAGTAGCCCTGATAACCGGTGCGGGCGGCGAACGCGGTATCGGACGCGCAATTGCCACGCGCTTTGCGCGAGAAGGTGCGGATATCGTTATCTGTGATATAGATGCAAATGCCCGCGGCGATTGGGCCGGATTGCCCGCGGTTACCGAAGAAATTGAAGCAATGGGACGCCGGGTTCTCGCAACAGAAGTCGATGTAACCAGCGCCGAGCAAGTCGAACAAATGGTGAACACTGCACTCACACAATTTGGCAAAATCGACATCCTGGTCAACAACGCGGGTGCCCCCGCTGGCCCAGACCGCGTACCCGTTGCCGAATTAGAAGAAGACGTTTTCGACCTTGTTCAGCGCGTAAACGTCAAAGGTACCTTTCTGTGTTCCCGCGCCGTTGTTCGCCACCTCACCAAACGAAACAAAGGGGGGAAAATTATCAACATCTCATCAACCGCGGGATTGCGCGGAGTCGCCAGATTCGCGGCCTATTGCACCTCAAAATTTGCCGTCGTCGGGTTCACGCAATGCCTCGCCTATGAAATGGGGCCCTACGGCATCCAGGTCAACGCAATTTGCCCCGGCCTCATTGAAACCGAACGCCTGCACGGCATGGCCAGCGGATTAAAACCCAGAGGAACATCGACCGAGGATTTTCAAGCGCGAATGGTCGAACGAACCTCTCAGAACAATCCACTCGGTCGCATTGGACAACCAGAAGATGTTGCAAACGTAGCCGCATTTTTAGCCTCTCCCGATGGCGATTACATGACCGGTCAGGCAATCAGCATATCGGGCGGAGCGACTATGGTTCACTAACACAGAATGCGTTGATCGCTCAAATCCTTGCCACCAACCGTGCGCGTAAGCGATCCGCCCAAATACTCGACAACCTCCAAATCGGCCAGCGCATTGACAATATTATACATCGTAGGCAGGTCTTCCCAACGCGCGCGATTCCACGTGATGCACCCATCACCGATTAAATGCTCTTCGACCTTCCGATGCCCCCCCGTTGCTGGCGTAATAACCGGATACGCAATATCCTCTGTACCCCATTCGCCCGTCCGGGGCATATATTTGTAGTGAAGCGTACCATCAACTTTCGCGCCTCCGCCCTTCGCAGGTGCCGGACTGTCGGATTGTGGCCTCAAATTTGTCACCGAAATATCCAAAAAATTGAACCCCAACCAACCCGCAACAGCTTGCGCCTCGCTGCTCGTAATACGCGGTTCGGGCATTTCGCAATAGATTTTTGAGAACCCGAGTTCCTCGCGCCCAGTGATAATTGGATCACAGAGATTTTCCCAGAGCACAGAAAGAAAAGGCCCGCGAACCTGGTCTTTCTGCCCCTTAAACACCGCGGGAAAAGTAACGCCGAGAATATTATAACCGCGCCCCGCCAGCCATTCAATTTCCTTCATATAATTGGCATACACCGTAACAACGGGCTTTCCGCCGAGTTCAAAACAATCGGGCAAAAGCGCTTTGAGTTGCTCCGCATTGGAAAGAAACGACACCGAAACCGAAGTATTTTTGGGATTATCCACACATTCAAATTTGCGACCATCTGGCCCCTGCCGAGGTCCCATAAGCGGGCCAAAATGCGTGGGCATGCGATACATCTTGCCGGGTTGAAATTTATAAGCCATAAAAACTCCTTTTTTTACGGTTTCCCTATTCCTCATTCAAATTATCATACATAGACAGCGGCGACCCTGCAAAAAGCCCGGCATCCACGGGCAAGACCACGCCCGATATCCAGCGCGACTCTTCGCTGCCCAAAAACACGGCTGCCCAGGCAACATCCCATGCATTTCCCTCTGTGCCGAGCGGCGCAATTTTGCGGCGGCGCTCTCGCAGATCCTCGGAGATTCCACCGACAAAAGTCGTATGAAGATGCCCGGGTGCAATGCTATTCACACGCACATTCTCGCGCCCGTGATGAACCGCTGCCAATCGCGTCAGCGTAATAATACCCCCCTTGGTAATCCCATAGGGGACATTGCGCGAACTGCCAGCGCGCATACCGTCAATAGACGAAATATTAATAACAGAACCGCCGCCGGATGCCGCCATCTCGGGAATGGCGTACTTGCACAAAAAAACCATACTCTTAAGCCCCACATCCATCACGCGATGCCAGCTCTCCTCGTCAATTTCTGTCACCCTGCCAGACCCGTGAATCCCCACATTATTAAACAGAATATCCAATTTCCCATAGTGTTCAACTGCCGCTTCCACAATCGCCTGACATTGATCCGTCTTTGAAACATCGGCCAAAACGATCTCTGCCTCTCCACCCTCCGCTCGAATCTCCGCCCGGGTCCTCTTCGCATTTTCCTCGTCAATATCCGCCAAAATTACCTTCGCACCTTCGCGGGCAAAAAGCACCGCAGTCGCACTACCTATACCCCTCAATTTCCTATCCTCAACCTCGCGCGTACCCGCACCCGTGACAATGGCAACTTTATCTTTCAAACGATCCATAAAAACTCCTCTATGGCTATCAGCAGTCCGCCTCTAAATACTCATCTCACTATCCAAACAATTGTCAAACAGACCTGCTTTTATCTATCCAATACCTTCTCTCGAAACTGCTCGTACGCGTCATATATATCCTCTGGATCTGGAACAACCGGCATTGCACGAATCCGACCGTGTGCATACCAGTTCCGAAAGCTAAAGTACCCCTTGGTCACCGAACATATCCTCCGAAATTCCTGATCAATGCCACGGAAACAGTCGCGCAATTTGTCGAATATCCGATCAAGTGGCATCCGGCTACACGCCCGAGCAGCACGTTTGCTAATTTGACGAGTCTCCCTGCGATATTCCAAACACAAATCGCGATACGCCCGGCTAACTGTATCGCGCTTTCTGCTTTCGATAGAGTTGAGAAAATCTTCTCGAAGGTCTGCCTCCAGAAGCGTAAGGAGCTTGAATGCATAGTCCTTGCGTATCTCCTCAATCAGGTCTGTACGGTGTTCATCTCGTTCAACAGACGTGGGGTAATCGAAATACTCGTCTCTGAGATCTCTCACACCCTGTTGGACCAAGGCGTAATCTTGAAGCAACGAATTGTAAGCAAATTCGCGCATTTTTATTCTTCCAGGAAATCAGCCAGAAATGCCTCGAAGGTTACTCTATTGAATGGCCATGTCCTGGGTTTCCTATACATTTCCTCTCTCCTGGCGAAATCCCACTTATCATTCCCTTTATGAATCAGCATTGCGAGACGTGTGCCACCCGAAACCACATCAACCCGGCCTTGAGAGCCTATAACGAAATACCCGACTGGTTTAAAATTGAGAATTAGGCTGTCTAAAAAGACTAGTTGTAGGGCTGGGGCTTCGTAATCCCCAATTAACGCTTCCCGAATCGGAATGTACTCTAACTGAATATCCAGATAGTTTTCGTCCTCGAGAGGCTTCAACCACTCGGTTATCCTCGACATGAGTTTCTCGCAGTTGGATATCCACTCTTGCCGAACAGCTACATGTTCAAATTCTGATTCAACTTGTTGCTTTCGCTTCCGCTCCAGTATCTCCTCAAGTAGTTTGCCCACTTATCTCTCCTTTCCTCAAATCTAACCAGTGCTGGTATTTATCGTGATCAAAGAGATCGCGACCCTGCGCCCTCCCGACAGCAGTGCCGCCTCATAAACCTTCATAACAGACAGCGCGAACTCCAGGGACCCGACCTCTGCCGTCCTATCTTTTAGAACACAATCGCAGAAATAGCGCATCTCATCGTAAAAGCCCTGCGTGAAGAGAGCCTTGTTCTCAAGAGTCCCCAGCGTGTCTTGAGGCTCCCATGAGATCGCACCAGAATCTAAACCCGGGGGAATATAACTTCTCGTACGTGAATAATTAAAAGGAATACCGCGTTCCAGAGTCACGCGAAGATCTTTATCAATCGTCACATGCTGCTTCCCCCAAAATGCATACCGCTCGCATCCACGACGCGCAGAGACCAGATTAAAAGACCCCAATGCGCCGCTCGCAAATTCGAGAATGCACACACCACCGCCCTGATCGGTTCTATGCATAGTCACAGCCGAAACATCTCCTCCAACAGCGAGAAGCAGCGAAAGCGGATGGCAGCCATTCTTTAGCCAGTTGGGTGCCTCGCGCGCGCTGAGCACCTTCTCCCCATCTTCGGGAATCGTCATCGGATATTCTGCGGAAAGACCTCTGAGCGGGCCGCAATCCTCAGTAGCCATCAACTCAATCACCTTCCGAGTCGCCGGCATAAATGCCTTCTTGAACCCAACAACAACGACGCGATCCCCACGATGCCCTATTATTGTCTCAACTTCTGATGCGAGCGTGGCGGGCGGTTTCTCCATCCACACATGTAGCCCGGCATCCAACGCCTCGCACGCCAGCTCTGGATGTGCTTCCGGAGAAACACACATAAAAACGCAATCCAGATCTTCACCTGCATACATATCCGCAGCGCGGGCATAACAAGCACCCACGCCGTATTCCTCCGCAGTCGCTTTCGCAATATCCAGTCTCAAGTCGCAAAAAGCCTTAAGCCTCACCGGAAGATAATGCATTGCAGGCAGAATATTCCTGTAGCAATGTGACCCGACGCCAATAACGCCGACATTCAGCCGGCTTTCAAACTCCCGCTGGTAACTCATAGTAACACACCTTCCGCTATTTGACAAAACTGGAGCGCATTTTGATACCCCATCTGCCATCTTCAACCGTGTGGCAAATAATACCTGTGAAGTTGCTCTTTCGCTACGCCCTTTGCGATCAGATCGTCAACATAGTCGTCATCATAACCCAATTCCCCGAGTATTTCCCTCGTATGGGCACCCTGTTTGGGACAAGCGTAAAGCAATTGAACAGACGCATTCTTCAAACGCACATAAGCGGGCGGCGCGAGATCGACGGCACTGCCAACCGGGTGATCCGTAAAGCGAACAATAGAAATTGATCGCCCATCGTCCCATGCGTCCAAATCGTCGTCACACACCTCGTGCAAAAACATCTCGCGAATATCTTCGAGCGAATCAATGCGGTGCCCCGCCAACCCCACTTCATTAAAAACTTTGACCCAATGGGCGACATCGCATTTTTTGATCTCACCTTCTAAAAATTCGCCAGCATCTTCATCAGGTGTATTCTCCAACCCCGCAATACATCTCAATTTATCCATCTCATGCGCCAACCCGCCCAGGAAAACCCAGCCATCTCGCGCGCGATATATGCGGTGAAGCGCGTGTTCACCAACAGCATCTTGTCCCGATGGTTCATCGCCCGAGCACCCGGCTTCGCAAGCATACATAAAAGGCGCCTGCACGAGTTGCCCCCCCTGCGCGAGCGAAGTCGTCACAAAATCGCCGCCATCTGGAACGCCACTGCGCCTGCGCTTGAGCAATGCCAGCACCGCACCAAACGTTGCCGAATATCCCGTAATATAATCGATACACGACGCCCAGCCGTGCAAGATCGGTCTGTTGCCCTCACCGCCATAGCGCATTTGTATGCCAGTCGATCCCTGAAGCAGAGGATCAAAACCCGGACGATTCATCCACGGACCCGGGCGCGGGCCATTAAAAGCCGTCAAATTGAGATACACAATATCGGGTTTGCGCCTCTTAACAGCATCGTAGTCAATACCCAAATTTTGAGCAACGCCGGGCCGGAAATTGTGAACAATAACATCGGCTGTTTCAACCAACTTCATAAAAGCTGCCCTGCCCGCCCCGTCTTTCAAGTTCAAAATCACGCTGCGCTTACCGGGGCTAACTTCCAGAGGAAACCAACTGGAAATGCGGGGCCCAAAATAGGGTTCTGGCGGATCGATTTTGATAACTTCCGCGCCGTATTCCGCCAACGTGCGCGCACTCGCTGGCCCGGCGAGCACATTGGACAAATCCAGAACGCGAATACCTTTTAGGATAGGGCTTGCTGGCGATGCCGCGATATCCCCATTCGATTTCGGTTCAACATCTCCCACAAACGGTCTTGACGGCCTGGGAATCGCGCATTCATCGGGCGTTTTGGAAAGCCACGTCTGCACGCCGAGTTGCCGCATCGGGCCGTACTCGGGATCATCAACCACAACGGTCAAAGCCGCTTCTTCAGTCTCAGATTTGTGCAACCAATCCCGTGCTGTGCGCTGAATCGTACACGGCACGCCAGCAGCCGTCAAAACATCAACCCAGTGTTGTGCGGGTTCACTCGCCAGCACGTCTTCAATTTTCTCGCGCGCTTTGAGATTCCATTCTCTGGACAAATGGGATGAATCGGGAATATTATTCGTCAAATGGAGATTCTCATACACGGGCACATCGACCATGCCCTCGACGATCAAATCATCGTACACTTCCAGCGCTTTAACCAATGATCGGCTATTTCGGGCGTGCCCAGCCGCAATAATATAAAGCCATTGCCCATCTCCCGCGCGAAACGTGCCACTAAACGGCGACCCCGCGCTACTGGATTGTTTTTGAAGTGCTTTTTGATCGGCGTTAGATGACACGCCGTATCGCATGGGTTTGTCCGCCACATCCAGCATAATAACGGCCATTGCAGACATGGCCGCGCCAACCAGAGAGGCCTCGATAACATCGCCACACCCACTCTCTTCACGCGCATACAGGGCAAGCGTAACAGCTATGGCACCGTGAATCGCACCATAAGTCGAACCCAATGGCATCGGCGTATAAACAGGCGGCAAATCAGCCCTTCTGCTTTGAAGATCTGTATATTGACCTATTGCCGCGCTGATAATACCTTCAAACGCGCGAATGGACGCTCTTTCATCCGTCGAGGCAAAACCCGGCAAAGAGAGATAAACCAATCCCGGATTCAGAGCAGTCATATCTTCTGCCCCCAAACCCAATCGCTGCATAACACCGGGGCGAAAATTTTCAATAACCACATCTGCCGATTGTATTAAATTCACAGCCGTTGCGAGATCATCTGCATCTTTCAGATCGAGAGTAATGCGCTGTTTGCCCCGATTAAAAACGCCATTTGCCGGCGTATCGTAATCCGGTTTGCCTGGCCGATCTACTTTAATCACCTCAGCCCCTTGGTCTGCAAGCAACATCCCCGTCAAAGGCCCGGCAATATAATGACCGAAATCGACAACGCGAATCCCGGTCAACGGCGCTTGTTTATCGCGTGCTGGATTCATCATATATCTCCTTTAAAGCTACGTAGCAGCGCGTTTTTGCACCAATATCAGAATGAGAAAAATCACTACCCCAATAGCGTGACAGACCAGCAAAGGCCACAGCATCAGAATCGCGGTCGCAAGGAACAAAACGCGGTATATCACCCCCAGCGACATCATGTGAAATCCCTCAGAAGCCGCCGCAAAAGCCAGCAGACCCAGAAGAGCGGCAATCGCGGTTTCGCCAACGCGCCAGATCTCCCCTTCAAAAAGGATAGGCGTGTAGCAAAAGAGCAGCGGAATAAAATAAATACCCTTGGCAATGCGCCACGACTCAAGACCCGTACGCAGCGGATTGGCACCTGCAATACCAGCAGCGGAATACGCAGCCAGACAAACCGGCGGTGTGACATTGGCATCCTGTGAATACCAGAAAATCAGCAGATGCGCCGCAATTAGACTAACGCCCAGATTGGTCAGCGCAGGTGCAGCCAGCACCGCCAGCACGATATAAGATGCCGTCACCGGCAAGCCCATGCCCAGAATCAGAGACGCAATAGCGATAAGCACAACCGTAATGAGCACACTGCCTCCGGCAATCGCCGAAATGAGCAAGGAAAATTTGATCCCAACGCCCACCATAAGTACCACACCCACAATAATACCAGCGCACAAAAGAATAATGCCGGTGGTAATCATATTTTGAGCACCCAGCGCAAGTGCATCGACAATATCACCGATGTGCATGCGCGTGTTCTTATTCAACCAACTCGCAACAACAATACTCGCGGTTCCCGTTGCCGCTGCAAATGTAGGTGTAAAACCGTAGATCAGTGTCCCCACGAGTACGGCAATAGGAATCGCAAAATGCCAGCCTTCGCGGACCGTATCGCGGATATTTGGGAGTTCTGAGGTGGATAAGGGCGCAATCCCCCATTTTCGCGCGCGAAAATGCACAAAAAAGATAACACTTAAAAAATAAATAAGCGCGGGAATGAAGGACACAGTGACAATGGTCAAATAGGGGATTTGCGTCCACTGACTCATAATAAACGCGCCCGCGCCCATAATCGGCGGCATGAGTTGACCACCCGTGGATGCCGCCGCCTCGACCGCACCTGAAAATGTAGGCGAAAATCCCGTGCGTTTCATCATCGGAATGGTGAGCGATCCCGACCCCACCGTATTCGCCACGGCACTCCCCGAAATTGAACCGAGCATACCGCTGGCAAAAACCGCCATCTTTGCCGGTCCGCCCACAGTTCGCCCAAGCAGTGCAAGTGCCAGACGAATCATAAAATCTCCCGCACCCGAACGCAGGAGAAACGCACCAAAAAGTACAAAAAGCGCGACAAAAGTAGATGAAATAGTCGCAATCATTCCAAAAATACCATCGGGCGCGAAGTACATGCGATAGAGCAACCGCGGAAATGACACACCCGGAAAAGCCCATAGACCGGGAAGATATCGCCCCCAAAAAAGCGCGTAAGTGAGAAAAGCAAGCGCGAGCAACGGAATAAAAAGACCGGTTGTACGGCGGGTAATTTCGAGCAAAAGGAGAATCGCAATACCCGCAAAAATGAGATCAGCCGTATTCGGCACTTCATTGCGTGCGTGCAGCGCGTCCTCAAAAAACACGAGATAAAGGGCGACGGCGAGAGATAGGATGGCGAAAATATAATCGAGAATCAGCGTGCGCGAGGCATAGCGCGTAGAGGTGGGATAAAACAAATACCCAAGAAAAAGGATGAGGGCATAATGGGCGGCATTGCGCTGCAATTCGGGCAAAACACCCAGCGTATTGCTCCACAGGTGAAACAGAGACAGGCAAACCCCCACAACGAGAACGAGCACCTGATGCTTGCCTGTAAGCACGCGCTGCGGTGTAATCACTTCGCCGACGCGGTTCTGCTTAAATATGGCTCTATGAGATTCTGGCATATCGGAATTCAAACTCATTCCCCTATAAGAGATGGTGGAATATCGATACCCTTCTCGCTATAGTAACGCGCAGCACCTGCATGCAGGGGAACAGCCAGACCCATCGTGGCCTTTTCGAGAGACATTGCGAGCGTGGCTTTGTGAATATTTTGAATTTCTGCTAAATTTTCATAAATGGTTTTGGTAATCTCATAGACCACATCCTCGGGCAAATCTGCTCTGCACGCCAAAAAATTGGGCTGTGCAATCGTCTCAATCGCTTTGGACTGCCCGGGATACGTGTTGGCCGGAATAATATACCGCGCCCACACGGGAAACGCATTTTGTATCGCCGCGAGATGATCATCACTAAAAGTAAGCACAGAAACCTCGTCCGCACCGAGTTGCGCAAAAGCCTGCGTCACAGCAGCCACGGGCGGACCAGCCGAAAGAGTCGCCCCTGCAATGCGCCCATCAATCATGGCCTGGGCAGACGGACTATACCCCAGATACTCAGACGTAAAATCCTCATCCGGAGAAATATTAAGCGCTTTGAGAATGGCTCGGGTCGCGCCTTCTGTACCACTCCCGCGTTTGCCAATGACGTATTTGCGGTCGAGTTCTCTCAAGTCCTCAATCGTACCCGTTTTGGCATCATCCGCGCGAAGCAAAAAATGCTCAACATTTTCCCATAGCATGGTAATAGATCGGAGTTCTCTAATCGGTTGACCCTGATAGGTTCCCTCTCCGCGATAAGCCATAGCACCGTACAAACCCTGCAAAATCGCCAGATGAGCCTCTCGATTAACCATCATCTGAATATTCTCGCCCGACCCCGCTGAATTAATAGCCGCCACCACAATTTTGGGTTGTAGCTTCTGTGTAACCGTCGTACTCAGTGCAACACCTACCGGATAATACGTGCCGCCGGGCGTGGCTGTTGCAATCATCAAATTTTGCGTCTGCATACCCTCCTGCGGTTCCCCACAGGAGATACAAAATAGAAAAACCAAAACGAAAGAGATACGCGACATAAAAACCTCATAAAAAAAAGTGAACAAATATTTATTTTCTTAATTATACCCGCCCACCTATATGCGTCAAGGGAAAACACCTTTGCGCCTTGACAACCCCCTCTGCGATTTCTATACTTCCGTTGAGGAGTGGTTCTATGAATAACACGCGCACAATTCTCTTTTGCACACTCGCATCAGTCGCGCTTTTATCTGGCTGTGCAGAGTATCGGGCGTATCGCCATTTAGACCGTGCAGTTGCTCTCGAAGCCAATGGCGATCGCGAAACGGCCCTGGCGATCTTTCAGGCTGCTGTGGATATTTGCCCGGAAGACGCGGTTTTGAGGCGGTGGTTGGGCAGGGCATATTTGAGGCGCAGTCAATATGACGCAGCGCGAGCCGAGTTTGAAACTGCGCTCGGATTGGCCCCCGATTATATGCGCTTGTACCGAGATCTCGCGGTCGTCAATGAAGCCCTCGATAAACCAGAAGCTGCTATCGGCTGGCTG
Organism: Candidatus Latescibacterota bacterium; assembly: GCA_965262145.1. Lineage (GTDB taxonomy): Bacteria > Latescibacterota > UBA2968 > UBA2968 > UBA2968 > VXRD01. The sequence continues at coordinate 5,520,565 of OZ253501.1, read as the reverse complement.
GAAAAAGCCGTGTCGCAGGTGCCCGCACATCGGGAATCTTACCGCGATCTCGTCAGTCTCTATCTTGCCCACGACCAGTTGAGCGAAGCGCAATCCCTTTTGGAAACAGTTGTCGAACAGTGGCCAAAAACGATGTGGGCACATTTTCGACTGGGCGGTCTCTACATGGTATTAAAATGGCCCGAGCGCGCCGAAGAGGCTTATGTACAGGTGCTGAATATCGAGCCAAAAAATGACGATGAATCGGCAATACAAGCCCGCGCTCACGGCGAATTGGGCAATGTTTACTACGAGCGCAAAAACTATGAGCGTGCCGAGGAATTTTACAAAAAGGCACTGATGCGCAATCCCCTTGATGACAGCAGCCTGAACAATCTCGCCTGGATATACGCCATTCAGGGGATTCACCTGCACGAAGGCATTCGCCTCTCGCGACGGTCTTTGCGCCTGCGCCCACACACGCCTTCCTACATGGACACACTGGCCGAATTGTATTACCAGATGGGCAATACCGAACGCGCCATTTTGCTCATCCGCCAGGCCATTGCATTAGATCCAGATAACCCAGAGGTGCGCGCCCATCTGCATCGGCAACTCGCCAAATTTATTTCCGGTGGACGGGGAAAGGTCTAAAGAATGGCGAATCATTCTCCAAATTTCCAGGACCCCGAATGGGGAAACCTGACACCGCCCGGCAATAGGCAAGAGAATTTGCCGGATATTCTCGCTCGGCTGGCACTATTCGATACATTGACCCAGCAGGAATTGCAAACCATTGAACGCATCGTGCATCGCAGGCGATTTGTCACAGGCGAAACGATCCCAACACCGAGGTCGGGATTATTTGTCGTCGTGTCCGGCGTTGTCGATGTGGTACGACGTCTCTCCAACGGCGAACAGATCGTAACCGATACCCTGAGAGAAGGCGAATTGGTGGGCGAAATCGTACCATTGGGCGATACGCAGCATGCGACATCTATTATGTCAGTCGGACAGAGTGATCTGGTCGGATTTTTCCAGTCTGATCTGGTCGATTTGATACACACACACCCCAGGATGGGATTCAAAATTCTCTGCCGTTTGGCGCAAATTATGTCCCACCGCATGCAACATGCAATGGGCGATCTGCGGAAAATACGCATGACATTGATGAAAATGGAAAACACATCACCAATACCAGAGGAGGAAGTTGGGATATGACGAGGATTGAGACGGTTCACGCCCGTGAAATATTGGACTCGAGAGGAAATCCAACAGTCGAAGTTGATGTTCGCTTGAGTTCGGGCATTGTCGCCCGCGCAGCCGTACCTTCGGGGGCTTCAACAGGCATACACGAAGCTGTAGAATTGCGCGATGGACAAACGCGCTACCTGGGCAAGGGCGTAAAAAAAGCTGTTCAAAATGTCAATGACAAAATTGCCAAATCCGTTGTTGGGCTGGACCCATCCGACCAGATAAAGATCGATCAGGTCATGCGCGATGTCGATGGGACACCCAACAAGGGCGCGATCGGCGCAAATGGCATATTGGGTGTTTCTCTCGCGACGGCCAAAGCGGCTGCCGCGGCTTATGGCATGCCCCTCTATCGCTATATCGGCGGGGCCTCCGCGTGTCAATTGCCCGTACCAATGATGAATATTCTAAACGGTGGCGCGCATGCCGACAGCAGTGTTGATCTGCAAGAATTTATGGTCATGCCCGCAGGCGCTGAAAATTTTGCAGAGGGCCTGCGGGCAGGTGCTGAAATTTTTCACGCATTGCGCGACGTACTCAAAAAAGCGGGTTATAGCACGGGCGTAGGCGATGAAGGCGGGTTTGCGCCGAGTTTGGGTTCTAATGACGAAGCACTCGATGTCATCGCCGAGGCAATCAAAAATGCCGGCTACGTGCTGGGCGACGATATCTTGCTGGCATTGGACCCCGCATCGAGCGAATTTTACGACGGCGAGCACTATGTGTTCAAAAAGTCGGATGGGTCCAAACGGTCTTCGGCCGATATGACCGCATTTTGGAAAGACTGGACGAGCCGGTATCCCATTGTGTCCATCGAAGACGGTTTGGACGAAGACGATTGGGCCGGATGGGCCGCGCTAACAGCCGAATTGGGTGATCGCGTTCAACTGGTTGGCGACGATTTGTTTGTCACCAACACAACGCGCTTGAAACGCGGGATTTCAGAAAAGGTGGGCAATTCAATTCTCATCAAAGTCAATCAAATTGGAACACTGACCGAGACATTGGAAGCCATTGAAACGGCCAAACGCGCGGGATATACCGCTGTCATTTCACATCGCTCGGGCGAAACCGAAGACACAACCATTGCCGATATTGCCGTGGGCACCAATGCCGGTCAGATCAAAACGGGATCGGCATCGCGTTCAGACCGCATTGCAAAATACAATCAACTGCTGCGTATCGAAGAAGAATTGGGCGATACCGCTGTCTATCCCGGGCGAAACGCATTTTACAATATCGACATACCTCAAAAAGGCGCGAAAAGTGAGTGACTCTTTGTTGCAAATCGCATTGCCAATTTTACCCGAAGATACGCGCACGCGCTTAAACGCAGTGTACGCACAGGTTCCCGCTGTATCGTGTACAGGTTGCGATGCACCGGGAAGCTGTTGCGAACTGACAGACGCCGAATACGATGACGATTTTGCAACCATGTATCCGCTTTACGCCGTCGAATACATCAATATCATAGATTATGTTCGCTCACACTTTGCCCCAAAAAAACAGCGGGAATTGCTGAACACAGTCGATGAACGCCCGCGCCGTTGTCCGTTTTTGACATCTGAAGGCGGCTGCTCAATCCACCCGGCGCGCCCCCTGACCTGTCGCACCTACGGTATTTTGAACCAGGTCTCCCAAGTCAACGCCACGGCTGAGTCCGCACGCGGCAAGGCCCCATGGCAATGGATATCTTCTTTCTTATCCACAGAGCGATACACGGTATGTCCAAAAACCAAATTAAAAGAAGCCGACAAAGTCGATGCACACATGCAGGCGATGGTATCACTGGAATACGAGCGCGAATTGATAGACATGTCGGACACCCTCGACTGGTTGGATGCAGACCGTCGAGAACTATTTCAACAGATTACAAAAAAAATCCACCTCACGCGGTGGACGTGGGGTGGATTTAACGCACTCACCCAAAAACCGTTGAAATGGGTAAAACACCATTTTGCAAATCTTTGGAAAGCATCTTTTTTATGCGAATAAATCCGTCATTTAACGAATTTTATCATATATTCCTATATGATTAGAACGTTTAAATGCAGAAATACCGAACAGATTTTCAATCGCCAGCGATCGCGCAAATTTCCCCAGGATATTCAGCAAGTGGCATTGAGAAAGTTGCGAATACTCAATCGTTCAACATCTTTGCGCGATCTACGCGTTCCACCAGCGAATCGGTTAGAAAAATTGCGGGGAAATCGCGCTGGACAATACAGTATTCGAGTCAACGACCAGTGGAGAATATGTTTTGTCTGGCGAGATGGTGATATTTTCAACGTTGAAATTGTCGATTATCATTGAGAGAAAACTATGACGAAAAAAAAATTAAATCCGATTCATCCCGGAGAAGTTCTGTTAGAGGAATTTCTCAAGCCTATGAACGTGAGTCAAAATCGTCTGGCTCTTGGTATAGGCATTCTACCGCGTCGAATTAACGAGATTGTATCGGGCAAGCACGGCATCACAGCCGACATCGCTTTGCGTTTGGCGAAATATTTCAACATGTCTCCACAATTTTGGATGGGTTTGCAGATAGACTATGAACTCGACAGGGCTGAAGATCTGTTGGGGGATCGTTTAGACAGCGAAGTGCAAGTTTATATGAGTTGACCTACCTCCCCCAGTCCCCAGCCCTCAGCCCCCTAATACCCCTTCTCCTTATCCACCACATTCTGCAGTGCCTCACCATTCACATACCTGTGCAAATTATCCACAAACCGCACCACAGCACGCCTCCGAATATGTTGTGAAGACCCCGCACTATGCGATGTCAAAATCACATTGGGCTCCGTCCACAGCGGACTATCTTCCGGACATGGCTCCGTATAGGTCACGTCCAGCCCAATACCCGCCAGTTTGCCCGACCGCAACGCTGCGATCATAGCCTCCTCATCCACCACCTTTCCCCTACTGACATTGACGAGAAAACTACCCTCTATCAACCGGTCAAACATTTCACGAGATAGCATCTTATGCGTTTCAGCCGTGCTGGGGCAACACACCATAACCACATTGGACTGCGACATGAGTTCGGGTAAATAATTCATCTTTTCCAACAGATCCACAGAATCGGGACAATCCATATCTTCGGGATCGACAGCAATAACCCGAAACTCAAACGCTTTTGCGCGATCTGCAATCGCCTGCCCAATACCGCCCAATCCAATAATGCCCATCGTCATACCCGCTAGTTCTAAACACGGCACGCGCTCCCAGTGCTTGCTCTTCATAAACTCCAACTGCGTGTGAATCTGTCGCGTCAATGCCAGCAAAAGTGCAAACGCATGTTCTGCAATTTGCGGACCGAACAATCCCCCCGCATTGGTCAACACAATATCGCTGTTCTTAAATTTCTCATACAAATGTCCTTCGGCCCCCGCATGGGGCTGCTGAACCCACTTCAACGCATCTGCACGGTCAAATTCGGATTCGGGAACCCGACCAAAAAGCACTTCTACACCCGATAAATAATCGGCCTGCTTTTCCCCCTCCGGCAAAAAAATCACCTCAACTTCAGAAGGCGCATCTTTCAACAAAGCCTCCACATCCTCTGAATACCGACTGCCAATCAATACGCGAACCATGCTCATATCTCCTTTTGGTCTCATGGATGGCTAAATCACCCTCTGGTCTCTGACTCTCATGGTACAAAAAGAAAACGCCACCGCAAAGCATTTCCGATGGCGTTTTGGATGATATCCATTTTCAAAGATACCGTTTGATAAGATCGGCAATATCCTCATACCCTTTTTTTTCTGCCCAGGCGAGCGGCGTTGCCCATTCAGCACCCGCGAGCGTGGGATCGACACCGCGCTCGAGATAGAGACGCGCGAGATCGTATTTACCCCATCGCACGGCCCAGCCAAGCGGCGTAGATTGCAAAAGCTCATCCATCACATTGAGGTCGGCACCATAGTCCAGGAGAATGGTGGCAAAAGCGACGCGTTCGGACTCAGTCATATTCACCTCTCCCCACACGACACCGCATGCCGCCATATCATGGGCGAGGCGGTACCCGAAACGCCCCACCAGATTGGGACTGACGCCGTGATCGAGAATCATGCGAAAAATCTCGGGATAAACAGAGCAATCAAAGTCGCGGAATCTGCGATGGGGCTGGGTGCGCCACAGGCGAAGAGGTTGCTCGAGCAAACCAAACCAGCGGCTGTCATCGGGAGCCCATTTGAGCTGACGCAGACACATCCCCACAATATTTGGATCGCCCCCGCAGCCCGCAGCCCACAGGAGTTTTTCGGCAAGTGATGGGTCGTTTTGAAGGGCAACCGCAGCAGCAGAAGTCTCGCCTTCAAGCCCAGCAGTAATATGATCCAAAATCCCACCGTATCTAAACAACAAACCCTTCATTTTATTGTCGCGATTATTATACGCAGCCCCCACGGGATTGGCACTCGCATAAATGCTGGCATTGGGATCGGCACCGCGCTCGAGCAAAAGCTCGGCAATTTCATGCTGCGCGTGACCCGCCGCATGAGCCAGCGGTTGGCCCCATGAATAGGGCTTGGTCTCATAGTGATGCAGTTGATATCTGTCGTCGGGATCGAGACCCAGATCGAGCAACAAGCGCACCATATCGATATTGTCATTTTGTACAGCGATCTGCAGAAGACCGTCTCGCTCACTATCATTAGATTGAAAGCGTTCGGGATGCTGTTCTGCATACGCGCGAACAAAATCAAAATCCCCGAGCGCGATAGCAGATTCAAGCGATTGTTCGCATCCGGCCTGAAGGAGAACACCCGCACAAATCAAACACCCCTCATTGAGTGGCCTGTTGCGACCGCGAATATTGTGAACAGCGCCGTCCAGGGGCGACTGGCCCTCGGGAGTGAGATGGGTGATATCCGCACCGCGCTTGAGCAATTCCCCAACGAGTTGGTAACGCCCATAAGATGCGGCAGCGTAAATCACACTCCCGCCATTGCGATGGCAGGCGTCGAGCAAATCGGGTTGCCGATCGAGAATCGCCAGCGCATCCCCATTGCGCCCCTCCTGAACAGCCTCAAAGAGCGCGTCATTATCTTCCGTAATCGCAATATTCTTACAAGCCGCGAGTTTGCGTTTCTCGTCTTCCTCTCGCAAAATCTGAACAATCTCATCCATGCCGCGTTCATCTGCTATGGTAAGCGCGTCCGTGGCATCGCGGTGGGGATAAATACCCGCCGTGTGATCTGCACCTGCCTCCATGAGCACGCGCACGGCATCCGCGTGCTGATTCATAACCGCGTAGTGAATAGCGAGGTGTTCGTTGTTTTCCGCCATGTAAACATTGACCAGATCGGGTTGCACATCCAGAATATGTTGAATTTTGGCTACATCGCCCTCGCTTGCAGCATCGCACAGATCGGCGACTTGATACGTTCCATTTGTATCCATGTGAATTCCTTTCTCTATACTTTACTCCAGTCACAAATCTATGGAAAGCGACCAGCGTGTTGATACACGCGGGCTCCGTGTGCTATAAGCATCTCGTTTTCTTCCGGAGAGGGCGCCCGCCAGTCGTCCAACAAAGAAAAATCGTGCTCGAGTTCCGCGCGGTCATTGGGCGCTGCAATGGCAATAGCGACAGAAGGATAGGCCAGTGCAAAGCGGTACCATTCTCTTGCAAGTGGCGGTATAAAACTAGGAGGATCGTCCGGAGTAGATTTCATCAAAGCGCCCCAGCGCAGACAGGTATAGACAACCACCGGAATATTGCGAGGATCGGTAAACGGGAACACATCCTCCTCTGCCCCGCGGTGGGCAGCATTATAGCGGAGCATCAGCATATCCAGAGGGCGGGATTCGATCTGTTCAGATGCACGAAGGTCCCCCACAGCAATGCGAGCGGCCATATTGCGCTGGTGGCTGGTAAGGCCGAGAAAGCGCACCTTACCCTCCTTGCGAGCGCGAGACATGGCTTCATAAGCACCGCCTTTGGACGCGATATCGCGCCATTCGCCTTCGCTTTCCACATAGTAAAAAGTCACGACATCTATATAGTCGGTATTCAATTCGCGCAACGCATCTTCAAGTTCTCGTTCCGCACCTGAAGCAGTACTGGACTTGAGTTGCCATGCCAGTACAATTTTCTCCCGTTCCGCACCCATATCCGCAACAGCGCGGCTCAAACCATCGGGACGCCCGCACCAGTTGAGATAGTTGACACCCCGCTCAACCGCATAACGGACATCGGCAGATTGCAAGTGGGTATTGCCCCGCGTAGCCAGCCCCAGGCGACACAGAGGAGGCGTGTTGTCGTCGAACTGAAAGGTGCGCCGCATGGATTTCTCCCTGAGAATATTTAACGCGATTTCTTGAGAAAAATACTGAACACATGTATAGTTATCATTCAAAGAAATGTCAAGAACAAACACATAGTTTTTAGCGATGTGTTGACTTCAAATGTAAGTTAGCTATACTTGAGAAGGAATTATTTTTTATTTTATTTTTACGAGCATATTATATGCCAGAGATTTGTAGATGCTCACACCAAGACAGTTACCTGGCCTAATGGGATTGATTTGGACCCTTGTGTGCTCTATGAGCCATCCTTACGAACAAAAGTGAAACGGAATCATATTGACAAAACACAATCCCTATGAAGCATTTCGCGTCAGGGAATTTCGGTTATACGCGCTGGGCTGGTTTGCCGCATTGGTCGGCACGCAGATTCAGAGTGCCGCCATAGGGTGGGAAATGTATGCGCGCACCGGGCAAGCACTCGCGCTCGGCCTGGTGGGCCTGGCAATTGCACTGCCGACAATGATCTTAGCACTCCCGGCGGGTTATCTCGCCGACCGCTTTAACCGACGCACAGTCATGATGTTGAGCTTAACGGGCACGACCACAACCTCTCTATGTCTGGCCGTAGTGTCCTGGAAACAAGGGTCAATTGGCCTGATGTACGCATTGCTCGTAGTAGATGCCGCAGTAACCGTACTCGGTGCGCCAGCACGGCGGACAATTGTACCCCAACTGGTACCGCGCGAAATATTTCCCAATGCCGTAGCATGGAGTATGAGCTTAATGCAAATGGCGTGGGTAGTAGGACCTATGGTCGGAGGCTTGATTGCAGCGGTCTATGTACCTGCGGCGTACCTGGCAAGTGCCGGATGTACAGGATGGTTTTTGTTGGTATTATCCCGATTGCGCGTACCGCCCATAGAACGCGATAAAAATGCAGCGCGGGTTTCACCACTGCAAAATCTGATGGGCGGGCTGGTATTTTTGAAGAACAACCAATTGCTATTATCGCTCATGGCACTGGACATGTTTGCCGTGCTATTGGGCGGGGCCGTGTATTTATTGCCGATTTACGCGCAGGACATCTTAAATGTGGGATCCCAGGGATTTGGAATTTTGCGATCAGCACCCGCGGCGGGCGCCCTGATAATGGCACTGACACTGGCACACTTGCCGCCAATGAAAAAAGCCGGCAGAAATTTACTCCTCACCGTGGCCGGATTTGGCGTGGCAACCATTGTATTTGGATTATCGGAAAACTTCTGGTTGTCATTTGCGATGCTCGTCTTGACCGGGGCATTTGACAACGTGAGCATGGTCATTCGACACACACTCGTGCAGTTAATCACCCCCGATGCAATGCGCGGCAGGGTATCGGCTGTAAACGGGGTATTTGTAAGCGCGTCAAATGAACTGGGCGGCCTCGAATCTGGAGGCGTGGCGGAATTGTACGGACCTGTATTTTCCGTAGTAAGCGGCGGAATCGGAACGCTTTTGGTTACAGGTATAACCGCAGCGGCTTCCCCGCGACTGAGAAAAGTAGGCGCATTGGATGAGGTCGAAGAAGGATAGCGCAGCAGGAGGCGGACCTGTTGATCAGGCCCAGGGCGAAGTATATTGGACCGCAACCCGTGATTTAATGCCGTTTAATAATAACGTAACTGATATCGTCTTCGGGTGCATTGAACGCGATAAGGTCTTCTTTGATGGCGTGGAAAATTTCTTTGGCGGTCAGGTCTCTGATCTCGTGAAGTTTTTGTTCGAGATAATGCGGCGCATAAAACTCGCCATTGCGGTGGTGTTCAACCAGACCATCGGTGTAAAGAATGAGAATATCGCCCGCGCCCATTAAATCCCATTCGTTAAGTTCATATTCTTCCTTAAAACCGAGCACACTCTCATTGATATTGCGATCAATGTCGCGTTGCGAAGGAAACGTACCAATGGGCGGAGAAGCAATCATTCTATCTTCGGGCACTTCGACAATACCTTTGTACCTGCGCGAATACACAAGCGGCATGGGATGCCCAGCCGACAGAAACTGGAAATGTCCCTCCTGAGATATTTCACCATAGATCATCGTAATAAATTTGCTGAGACTCGACGAGTTGTAAAATCGCGTATTGAGATTTTCAAACAACTTAGCCGTGATATTGCCGTAATAATCCATCTCGTAAATCGCACCCATCAAAAAAGCCTGATGGAGCATCGCGGCGAGAAGCGCGTCCGTAATCTGGTGCCCTGAAACATCGGCCACTGCCACACCGGCCTTGAAGCGACATTCCTCCAGCTTTTTAACAACATCATCCTGCCCGCGATCGCGGGCTTTTTTTATGCGAGCATCGAGATCATAGCGCTTCTTAAAATCGACATAGACAATATGATCACCACCCACAATGCCGTTGAGCGGAATGGTCTCGCCGTAAATGTCAATACCATCGAGCGCGGGTATTTCCCCCGGCAATGGTTTGACGTAGCCTGCAATATCCTGGAAATTATTCAACTCCCCCATAAGCATCTTCATGGAGTCATTCACTTGCTGGATACCCGTCTCACCTATTTCATCAAAAGCCATAGAATTTTTAGACACAGTTTGTTACCTGTATGAATTTGTCATCTTACATGATTTACTGGTTTAAAATATCTTAAGACGCCTTTTTCAGCACGGGCGGGCACAGGGGCACCGCCCCTACTGACTACCCGACACCTGCACAGCCTCGAGCCGCTGTACATCCCGATCTTTTTCCATTGCCTCCGGATAACGGTCGGGCAAATGCGAGATATTATTGAGACGCTCGAGATATTCGCCTTCAAGGCGGAAATCTGCGGATTGAATATTGTCTTCGAAATGTGCAAGAGTACGCGCCCCAACAATAGCAGATGTGATTGCGGGCTGTTCGAGCACCCAGCGCAAAGCAACCTGTGCAGGGCTGCGTCTGAGTTCGTCAGCCACCTTAAACAGTTCGGCCAATGTATCATCGGCATTATCCGCAAAATATCTTTGCGGATAACCCCACCCTTCTTCAGAACGCGACCCCGAATGAATGCGTTCGCCGGGTTTGTATTTCCCAGAGAGAAAGCCACCCGCCAATGGACTCCAAACCACCACCCCCAGACCTTTGGCCTGACAAACGGGAACGAGTTCTTGCTCAATATCGCGCACAACAAGGCTGTACTGCGGCTGATAGCACACAAAGCGCGACAGGCCATTGTGATCGCTAATCCACAGCGCTTCCATCAAACGCCATGCCTGATAGTTGCTACAGGCAATATAGCGCACCTTGCCGTGACGCACCAGGTCGTCCAGAGCGCGAAGCATTTCATCTACAGGTGTCTGCTGGTCAACATGGTGAATATAGTAAATATCGACATAATCCATGCCGAGGCGTTGCAGACTATCTTCAATCGCCTGCATGATGTGAAAACGCGACATACCCGAGTCATTGGGGCCTGACCCCACGGGATTGTAGAACTTGGTCGCAACAACAGCACCCCTGCGCTGGCCTTTGAGTGCCCTGCCCAGATAATCTTCCGACAGACCGCCGGCATAAGAATTGGCCGTATCAAAAAAATTGACACCGCGATCCATAGCCAGATCGACCAGCCGTTTGGATTCAGCTTTGTCAGCACCATTGCCAAAGGTCATCGTGCCCAGGCAAATTTCAGAAACTTTAAGCCCACAGCTTCCCAACTGGCGGTATTCCATTCATCCTCCCGGAAATTCTTACGCCAAACTCAACTTTTGAAAAGTAACCATTTGTCGGTATCAAATCAAGTCAGGCAATTCTCATCCGACAAAATTTTATACGCCGACATAAACGGAACGTAAAAAGAAGCGAATGATTTGGGACCTGAGCCATCGAAAAGCACCGTATCTCCAACAAGATCTTTAACAATCCGCTTGCCACTTCGGCTGCCACTCGGCCGCGTGGATTTCATCATATGGGCAGCATGTTCCAAAAAGCGTTTATCACCCGAGTGCTCGAAGGCATGGCACACTGCTTCCATTTCTCGAGGACCGCCCGCACGCCGCTGAAGACTGGGCAATTCTTTATAGAAAAATCTGCCATCGGGCATCACACAATGATCGAGCAAATCCCTCATTTCCTCCACAATAAGTGGCGGAATCCGATCATCTCCCGTAGCGGTATAATACCGATGCAGCGCGTTGATTGCTATAGAAATCATAAAAGGAACACGCACCAGGGTATGCGCGGTATAAGGCGCGAGAAAAGCACCCCATTTTTCTTTCCACTCGATAAATTGCTCGGCAATCCTGCGACATGCATCGAGATATTTTTCTTCCTTTGTCTCGATATACACAGCAATTAAACCGCGCATCGCCCAGCCAGTTTCACGCGCTTGCTGCCCTCCGGCGCGAGAAAATTTGGGCGATTCGAGATGCCGGATCATATTATCGGCAATGGAAATAGCCTTTTCTCGAGCCTCCAGTTTACCGGTCATGTGATAATAGTCCAACAACCCCTCAGTCCACTCGTGCGAAGGCGTTACACCCCCCGTCACATGCCCCGCCGTGTGAATAGGTTGTCCACCCATTTTGAGTGGGTCATCACTGTAGTGGCAAAAATCCACATCAATCCAGTGTTGAGCAGCCACACAAGCGACATCTCTAAACCGTCGCTCGCCCGTCTTCGCATAGAGCAAAAACATCGCATGTGGAAAATCGTATTCATTATTGGTCCACACAAGCTCCCCTTTGCCGCGTCCCTGCTGCGTGTACCCGTGATCGGGACCATCGCCCCAGTGCATCATCCCGAGACCCTGATTGCGCCCATCTGCCATATTGATAATACTGGCTTCAACAGCCTGATTTTTATTCGTGGGAAAGAGATTCTCCCAAACACTGGCTTCGCGATACCAGGATTCGGGCAAAATACCGATATCCGGGTATTGAAATTGGAGCGATTGTACAACAACATCGTCCAGAGACATGGCAGAGGTATGAAAATAAAATTGCATGCGATGGGTTTTGGCCACGCCTTGCAAAATTTTGATGGGGTCCTGACTTGCGGGATAAATGTCAAAGTCAATACCATCTTCGCCAACTGCAATACCTTTGGGAAAATTCTGATGCGCTTGAAAAGGCGTAAAACAAACGCCTTTTTTACCGTCACACCAATCTGCCCAGAAATCGCCGTAAAACGTCTCAAGAACGTGTTCAACAGACTGAAAAACAATGGTCTCCGCATCCAGAAGACGCGCATTCGCACCTTCTTTGATGTCGGTGCGATAATAACCTTCCCCAGTAGCGCATCGCACATCGCCCACACCCGATGCGGCGAAATTCAGCGCAATCTCGGACAAATCAACGCTCGTTGCCTTCTCCCGGTTGATAAACTGATAGTCCAGGCGAATGAGGGGTTTTTCCGCCCATGCTTCGATAAGAACGCGCACATCAAACAATGTACCCGCATCGCCAACGTGCTTACCCGCACATTCAACAAGACTCCGCACAGGACCTGATTCCAGAACAGTAATCTCGTCGATATTGGCGAAATACGACACACCTTCTACATCGGTTACACAACAAGAAGCATTTGCACCAAACCATTCAGTATCATTTACGCGAACAGCCTTAAAAAGATCTGTACCGCACCCAATATCAACAGAAAGAATACCCGTATCAATGGTATAGAAATCTCCCCGCTGCGTCACTGTGGTTCTCTGATCGGGATCAGGAGTAGAAATACTACCATCAACAGCAAAAGTAAGATCGTGTGCGCGGTTGCCCGGAAGATCGGCCAGAAAATGCGTCATAAGCCACTTAATCGATCCGTCAGCCCAGCGCGCCGTAATATCGGTTTGCACCGCTATATCTGTTCCATTGTTACAAATGCCAAATTGCCCAGCGTCGGTAAGTCGTCCCTGGGCAAATGGGATACCGAGCGAAACGGGTTCGCCAATACGGTCGTACATCGAAAGTTTATCAAAATGAATCGTGGACACAATCTCCTCCCTTGAGTTCCTGCCTCACATTAGACCACCAACCTGCTTGCCGTCGAATATATTCCAAAGCGCCACCCCATGCAACAACGCGATAGACTTGACTGCTTGACGCTATGTGGTTTTGTCTTATATTATCGCCACGCAGTTGGATTTTCGTTTTTTCTCCTCCACAATCCAATAGAAAGGATTATGCTATGTCATTGCAATTAGGCGATGTTGCCCCCGACTTTACCGCAGAAACCACGGAAGGCACCGTCAACTTTCACGAATGGTTGGGCGATGGCTGGGGCATTCTGTTTTCCCATCCCGCTGACTATACGCCGGTATGCACCACCGAATTGGGCGCCATGGCGAATATTAAGGACGAATTTGAGAAGCGCGGAGTCAAAGTTTTAGCAATCAGCGTTGACCCCCTCGAATCTCATGAAGGCTGGATTCACGACATCAACGAAACGCAAAACGCAACCGTGAATTATCCGATGATCGCCGACCCCGACCGCACAGTGGCCGATCTCTACGGGATGATCCACCCCAATGCAGATAACACACTAACCGTCCGCTCGGTATTTGTGATTGGTCCCGACAAGACGATCAAACTGATGCTCACTTACCCGGCATCCACGGGCCGAAACTTCGACGAAATTTTGCGCGTGGTCGATTCGATACAACTGACGGCCAAGCACAGTTTGGCCACGCCAGTGAACTGGCGACCCGGCGATGACGTGATTATTTCACCCACAGTTTCAGATGAAGATGCCGCCAAACGCTTCCCCGGATACACCGCTGTGAAACCCTATTTGCGCGTAACACAGCAACCCGCCGACTAACCGGACCATTCATCGATAAAAAGCAAAAGGTCTGTGACACTTGTCACAGACCTTTTTTATTTTGAACAGATCAAATCGGGCAATGGCTCAAGTTCGGCAATTTTCGCTGCTTTTTCGGTTCGCATCGCATGCCATAAATCCCAATCTAATTGCAGGCCAAGCCAAAAATCTGCGGACATACCAAGCACTTGTGCCAGGCGCAATGCGGTATCTGGTGTAACACATCGCTTGCCGTTTATAATTTCATTCAAACGCGGGAATGAGACCCCTAATCTCGCGGCAAAGGCCGATTGGCTGATTCCCCTGGGCTTGAGAAATTCTTCCAATAACATTTCGCCCGGGTGAGTTGGCGGCCGGTCGGTTGGAAGCCGTCGCTCTGTCAATTTAGTGGTAGTCTGTAATTTCGATTTCATAAGCGTCACCTTCTTCCCATCGAAAACAAATTCGGAACTGATCATTGATTCGGATACTGTATTGTCCTCCGCGATCACCTCGTAGGGATTCAAGTCGATTTCCCGGTGGTATTGCCAATTCACGCAATTCACGCACGCGATTGATTTGATCGAGTTTTCGCCGAGCAATACGCCATAGATTGCGAGGACATATTTGTCGAGCGGACCGAGTATCAAGGCCATTAAAAATATCTTCAATACCGCGATTTCGGAACGAATTTATCATACCATATATTATTTTATTTGTCAATCATTGACGTCTGTTTCCGATTATGTCAATCTATTCATGCCGCAGTGCTTCTACCGGATTGGACAGAGCTGCGCGAAGAGCGTGGAAGCTCACAGTAAACAACGCAATCGCCAATGCGACCGCGCCACTCAAAACAAATATCCACCATGAAAGATCCGTGCGATAAGCAAAGCCATCCAGCCAATTTCGCATCGCAAAATACGCAACCGGCCATGCAAACAGATTGGCAATCAAAACCATAATTGCAAATGTTCTGGAAACCAAAATCACAATATTTGACACACTCGCGCCCAAAACCTTTCGCACCCCAATTTCTTTCACGCGCTGCTCAACCGTAAATGCCGCAAGGCCAAACAGACCCATACACGCGAGCAAAATCGCCATCCCCGAAGAGAGCAATGTAAGCGCCTGCGCCCGCTGTTCTGCATAGTACATGTATTCAAACTGCTGATCCCACATCAGATAGTCAAACGGGTGATCTGCGGGAACAAATTGCTTCCAGGTTTTTTCAAAAAAGGCGAGCGTCTCTTCCATGTCTTCGGCTTTGACGCGCACGCCCAAATTGTAAAATTGCGGCGACCGGAGCGTCAGCGCAACAGGTTCTATTTTTTCTCGCAGCGGACTGTAGTGAAAGTCTTTCACAACACCAACCACCGTCCCCTTCCGATTTCTCACCCGATCAACCCACTCAAAAGATTTGCCAATAGGATCATCCCAACCGAGCCGCGCCACCGCCGTTTGATTAATAATAAAAGCTTTCGACGTATCTGTGGGAAATGCAATCGGATCAAATTTTCGTCCTTCTACCAGTTCAATTTGAAACACATCGAGATAATCTTCATCGACCTCCAGAAGCGGCATACGCCAGTCTATACCCTCGTGTCCCTCTGCCCGAATGGTTCGGGTAATGCCCCCACTCCATCCCGTCCACCAGCGATAAGCCGTTGCCTCAAGCACATTTGGATGGTTGAGAAATGCCTGTTTTACCGTGGCATAACGAGCGGCGAGCTTTTGCCCCGGGTCTGATTTTGTTTCCTGATCAAGCACAAATATGGGCATGAGCACCATCTGCTCCATATTAAAACCCAGGTGTTTGTTTTTAATAAAATCGAGTTGCCGATAGATCACTCCCGTACTCGCGATTAAAATAATTGAAATAGTAAACTGCACCACCACCAACCCCTTTCGGATCCACTGCCCCCGCGAACCCGCGCGAAACGCCCCTTTTAGCGTTTCTGTAGGTTCATAAGCCGAAAGAAAAAATGCGGGATAGACACCGGCCAACAGCCCGACGAATACGGCAATACCGATCAAAGCAATGGTGAGCAAAGGATCACTCAAAAAATTCAACTCGAGCTGCTTAAAGAAAAAGGCATTAAACTCGGGAAGCACGAATTTGACGGCAACAAGCGCGAGAACGAGCGCGACCAATGCCGTGAGAACAGACTCACCCAAAAACTGCCCCATCAGTTGTGAGCGATACGCCCCCGACACCTTTCGCAAACCGACCTCGTGCGCCCTGCGAGCCGATTGAGCCGTAGTCAAATTTGTGAAATTGATACACCCAATCGCAAGCACCAGAAATGCAATAGCACCAAATTGATAGACGCGGTCAATATCACCGAAGTACCAATCCAGATTGTAGTCCTGCCTCGAATAGAGATAAACGCGATTGAGAGGCTGGAGATGATATGCATTTGTGCGCGCGATCTCTGCGCCCATATAGCGATCAATAAATTCGGGAAGCTTTGCAGACAGCGCCTTTGGGTCCGCCCCTTCTCGCAGCAGAAAATACGTATTGACTGGACGCCAGCCATCGGTTGGTATCCAATTTTCCCAAACGTATTTCGCGCCTGGGGACGTAAATCCACCTGTTGAAACATAATCGAATTGCAGTGTAGAATTGTGGGACACATCTTTTAATACCGCTGTGATGGTGCGCTCGCCTCCGTGGTGATTGCTCTCAGCGGTGATGGTCTTGCCAATCGGATCTTCGTCTCCAAACAACCGCTTTGCCGCCGACTCTGTGATGGCAATAGCATTTGGATTGGGAAATGCGGTTTCGAGATTGCCGCGCGCAAATGGAAAATCGAAAATTTCAAACAGTTCGGGATCGGCAACACAGACACCCATCTCAAACTTTTTTTCATCCAAACGCACATCTACAGAACTCCACGTTATCACGCGCACGGCTTTTTCCACTTCGGGAAAGTCCTGCTCAAGTGCGCGTGCCAGCGCGCCCGACGTATATGGCAGATAATCCGATTGCCCCCCGGATCTGGTCTCCCGGATAACGCGATAGATCCGATCTCCTTTTGCATGCCAACTGTCAAAACTCAACTCGTCCTGAATATAGAGCACGATCAAAAAACACGTGCCCAGACCAATGGCAAGCCCCAAAATATTGATAGCACTAAAGGATTTTTGCCGATTGAGATTTCTCAGCGCGATAATCAGATAATTTCTAAACACGACAACCCGTCTCCGTTACAAATAGAACGAATTAAAACTATCACCCATTGGACACACTTGGGTATCATATAGTTTCTCTTTCAGTGTGCAATAAATTATATTGGACGAGTTATATTTCCGGTTCTCCCACACATTCTCTATCTGATCGCGATATGAAGACCTTTACCCGTACAACCCTCTATCTGCTCATCCTCTCTACCTCCTTGCCCGGATGCAAAGACAAACCCACCGCACCGCTGGAAGATCCAGAGCCGCCACCGCCCGTTGTATTGCAGACGCAAACAGGTATCCAAATCACAACCCATGTGGGCACCACACACACCCTCATCTTAATACCCGAGGGCTCCTTCGAAATGGGCGCCAACAACGGCATACGCAACGAAGGGCCAGAACACACCGTACACCTCAAAGCCTATTACATAGACCACACAGAAGTCAGCAATGCCCAATGGAACCCCTATGCCATTGCTGAACGCCAACTGCCCAACTTCGACCCGCCCGAACATCCCGTTGTCAATGTCAACTGGTTTCACGCCAGCGAATACTGCGAATGGCTCAGCGGACGCTTGCCCACCGAAGCCGAATGGGAAAAAGCAGCGCGCGGAACAGACGGACGCATCTACCCCTGGGGCACTGCCCCAGACCCCAACCGCGCCAACTACCTCAACAGCGGCGACCCCTTTGACAACGGCACAGTACCTGTTGCATATTATCGGGAAGGTAATAGCGACGGGCGCAGCCCCTATGGCGTCTTAGACATGGCCGGCAATGTTTGGGAATGGATACAAGATGAATACGACAGCGCGTACTATCAACGCAGCCCACGAGATAATCCCGTTAATTACGAACTCAGAACCCACTTTTTGCATCTCGAACGCGTCGTGCGAGGCGGGTCCTGGTTCAGCACGGCCTTCCTGGTACGCACAACAGCGCGCACCGCCCGAAAATCTAACCTCCAAACCAATACTCTTGGATTCCGATGCGTGGTGGATCGGTAATTTTAAGTAGGTATTGACGTTACGCATACTTGAGTGATAAATCATCGTTTTTTCTTTTTCATGCCTTCGGCGACTTCATTTTTTTGCGCGCCCAAAAAAATGAAGCGAGCGGGGTACAACTGGCCGTTCCCCAGGCCAGTTCAAAAAAGGGCGCCCCTGCGGGGGGCTTGCACAGCGCAAATCGTTTCTGTGGTAATACGACCTGATGTGGCCTGCACAGTTGAGATACCATAAGGATGTCCACTGCGAATCGGACTCGCGCGCTGTGCGTGATGGCTTTGTCTAATCTTGTTTTGTGATGGATCTTTTTGTGATGGCTTATCTGAAATACTGCGTAACATCAGTTATAAACACAAAGGACACGCATTCATATATCGAGTGCATGTCCTTTTTACTTTTTGACAAAGATCAAAGACCGAGAATTTCGAGAAGCCTTTTTAATTCGTCGTCATATCGGGCCGCCCGCTGTAAGTCAGATAAAGTGAAACGTTGTCTCAACTGATCCGCCGTCAGTTGTTTGCTGTATTCGGACCATACTTTCCGAAGTTCCGCCTCCGCGTTGTTTACAATTGTTCGACTCTCGTGTCCTTCATGCAACCTGAGCAGCAACCCTTCCAGGTTCGGACGCAGAAAAATGAGTTCCAAATTCTCCTTCGACGCCACACTTTGTGCGTCGCGTCCAGCCTGTTTGTCTTGTTCAATACGGTCCGAATCTAACAACACCAGCTTATCGCTAATATCCCGCCTTCCGGGATGTCTATTCAAGTATCGTGCGGCTTCCTCGACAACGACTACTGAATCGCCGCCATATCCCAATCCAACGTTCAGGTGCAGATGCAAACCCTTCTCGTCGCAACAGATTTGGAGAAATCTGACGAAGGCGCGATCACTCACCCCCTCAACCCCAATGAATATAACTCGCCTGAGTGGAACCCTGTTGCGACGCATTCCTTTTTAGCCAATCTTTGGAATACCACCGAGCATCCCCGCCCGGTATTTGGGATAGAGACGTGTATCTCGGCGGAGACCGCGCACATCTTGTGCTCCATGCACACGAGTCGCGCCACTGCTATCCTTCTCAACGATAAAAATCTCCTCCTTTTCCAGATTGTCGAGCAAGCCGACATTGTGAGAGGAGACAAAAAGCTGTGCGCCTGAAGGATTGACCTCTTGAGAACGGAACCAGCTAAGAATTTCTCCAGCGATATCCACATGAAGATCGCCATCTATCTCATCGAGGACAGCAGGAACGCCATGGCGGAGCGCGACACCGATCTGAGGCAACAGATGGAATAGGCATTTCGTCCCACTGGATTCAAAACGCAGGGGGATTGGCATATCAAGCCCGTGATGGTCAAAGAACGCTTCCTTTTCCTCAGATTGGTCAGAAATATTTATATCCTGAATTCCCAAATCACTGGATCGAATATGATTTTTAATCCAGGATCCCATATCGGGATCGCTCTCAAGTCTATCAATCACACTTTGGGTCGAAGGAGCCCATCTCTCACGAATCAGGATATTGGATGACCAAAGAAAATCTTCCATCCATTTTGTAATACGCATCGCCAGGGGCACATTGAGCAAAGCGAGCGTAGAGATCACCGATGTGTCTTTTCGAACAATATCCTGGAGCATATCATCCCTAAGTTTAAAACCTAATTCGTTAGAAACGTATATAGGTTTTCCCGGGACACCGCGCTCAAAAAGGCGCCTAGGGCGGCCCTTTGGAAAGTGAGACAAGGCTTCGTAAGAGAAGAAAGGGGCATTACCACTGCGTGCCACCTCTAACTCGTACCGAAACAACTGATGGGCTTCGCCCAGCCAATCTGCTTCGAACTCCAAGCAAAACCGCGTCGGTTGGTTTCTGGTTTCTTTAGAAAAAAAGGGGAAAAAGGTCTTGAGCGATCTGTTTCTATCAGTGGGCAATCCTAATAAGGCGGTAAGGACAGTAGCAACCAACGCACTGAGCAGCGTTGTCTTGCCCGACCCGTTGGGGCCTATGAGCACGACCACAGAAGGAAGCCGGATATCCGGCTTCGCTGTGCTCCTTCGGAACCGCGGCAGGTCGGGAGCAGTTCCCGGAATACGCAGGTCCAGAACGACTTCTTCGCGGACCGAATGGAAGTTAGATATGGAAAATTTGTGGATCATATTGCAATAATAACAATTTTTTGTCGAGATGTCAATATAACAGTCAAAAAATAATGAGACAATCAGTACTCCGCTCTTGCGGACTAAAAGCCCCTTTTCGTATATAAACCCCTGTGCATTTCAAATCCGAGCAGCGTTATAGACCTCCTCGAGCAATGCGCCCATGATGAAATCGCGCAGGGCTTTGTCAGACATAAAATCGTTCACAATCTTCTGATTTCGACCCTGCCGTTGAACAAATGCCTTCATAACCTCGGGTTCAAAAACCTGCTTAAACTGCTCAATTGAATTGGCCTGCGCCTGTTCCGCAAGACGTGCATTTCGCACCATATCTCCTGAAATCTGATCAAATAGCAATTTATCCTCATCCGTCCAACTGGTGCCAAACCGCTCGTTAATCACTTCAATAATAGACGATAGCGGTGCGGTATGGTCGTCTTTGGCTTTTGCCGTACCAACATCGCCCACACCATACACAAACTCTTGTTCCCCCACCTCCAATGCCCCGCTACCAGAAAATGTCATTTCGTTGCGGTAGTGCGAAAGCGCAACTTCGTCGTCGAGTTCCAACATCCCTTCGCCCGAACGGCGAGGCAATTTGGTGAACAAATACCGCGCATACGCATAGAGCTTTTCCAACTCGGTATCCTGCCAGTAAATAATCTGACTCAAAAAGCCATACAGCCGTATAAAGCTCTGCAAGGTACTTTTGAAAATCTCGCCTTCTTCTGTGTACGCTTCCCCACCCGAACCCGAGACACCGTAAGATTGCTTGAAGCGCTCCACAGCGGGATCAATCCACTTGTTAAGCTGCCCGTGATCCTGCCTTGTTCGAAGTGATTGGAGCTTGAAATAGGTCCCGGAAAATTCCTCAATCTCCTCATCGCGTAACACGGGTTCGCTTTTCAGTCTTGCATCCAGCGTATAGAGATGATTTGGATCAGTCGGTTCATCGATCTCCGTCTGTTCGTAATATGGCTTAAACGCCTCTTTGATCTCGTCGATCTCATTGGCAAAATCCAGCACAAAAGTATCCACCTTCCCACCTGCTGTGCGATTGAGACGCGACAGAGTCTGAACAGCTTTCAAGTCTGCAAGCCGCTTATCGACAAACATCGTATGCAAAAGAGGTTGATCAAATCCAGTCTGATACTTCTCCGCGACAATCAATATCTGATATTCGGACGTAGCAAAATGGGCGGGCAATTCTCGTTCACTAATGCCGTTCATGCTCGCTTCTGTGTACTGCTTATCCTCTACATCCGGATCGATAACAGTTCCAGAAAACGCCACAAGCGTTTTGAGATCGGTATATCCCCTTGCCGCAATATATTTGTCAAAAGCCTGTTTGTAGCGCACGGCGTGTAACCGCGAGCGCGTAACAACCATAGCCTTCGCGTTGCCATTGATCTTCTTGCGGGTAAAAGCCCGAAAATGCTCAACCATAATTTCCGTCTTCTGCGCGATGTTGTGCGGATGCAAACTCATAAACCGCGCAATAGCCTTCTTCGCCTTGCTCTCATCCACCTCGGGATCGTCTTCAATCGCTTTGGACAATTTGTAATACGTCCTGTACGTGGTATAATGCTTGAGCACATCGTGGATAAAGCGCTCTTCAATACCCTGACGCATAGCGTAAAGATGGAACGGCTGCGGATTGCCCTCTGCATCGCGCACGCCAAACATTTCGAGCGTTCGGTGTTTAGGCGTTGCCGTAAAAGCGTAAAAATTGATATTCGGCTGTGGTCCCCGGCGTTTGGCTTCCGCAAGAATCAAATCTTCCATATCGGGCAGATCTTCTCCCTCAGCCTCCTCAGCCTCCTCAGCCTCTGCCTTCTCAAGCCCGCCCAACACACCGCGCAAATTGCTCGCACTTCGCCCACCCTGACTGCTGTGGGCCTCATCCACAATCACCGCGAATGTCCTATCTGACAGATCTTCCACCTTGCCCATCAAAAAAGAGAATTTTTGCAGGGTCGTAATGATAATCTTTGTCCCTTTATTGAGTTCATCAGCCAGATCACTCGAATTGCGGTCCTCATCAATTTTGACAACCACGCCCTGCTTGTGTTCGATCTGATAAATATTGTCCTGCAACTGCTTGTCCAGATTGCGCCTGTCAGAAACAACCACAACCGAACTGAAAATAGGCGCATCGGAATCATCGTGGATACTGGCAAGCTGATGGGCAAGCCACGAAATAGTATTGGTCTTACCCGACCCAGCACTGTGCTGAATCAGATGTGTGCCCACACCTTTGGCTCTGGTATCTGCGATCAGATTGCGAACAGCGGTAAGCTGGTGATAGCGGGGAAAAATGAGCGTTTCTCTGGTGGTGGTTTTGCGCGTGGCAACGTCGGTACTCTTTTCCACCTGAAGGCATTAGTTTCTGGTTAGGGATTTGCATGGAGGAGATAGCGTGGAAAGAAAAGGATTGAACAAAAGGCATTTCCATGAAAGGTTAGAGTTGAGAAAGAAAAATTCTACCTTTTGCAAGGAGTAATGCCATGTCCATCCAGTCTCAGTCCCCCCTATCTCCTACGGGTGAAGAAAATGAATATGGAAAAGCATCGCCAACCTTTTCTTTGCTGCTGTCCCCTCTTGAAGCGCACTTACCCTATCTGACACCGTTGACTTCAAGATGTAATAAGCCGATGACCTATACGTTTGACCATCAAGTTCGCGGGTTGGTGTATTATCATATCGAAGCATGCAGTTCTGCCCAAGACCTGTTGCAGGCCGCCGGATGTGACGGACTTGCCAACCAGCTTTTGGTGCCGCCTTCAGGGTTGGGACAAAGTACCTTTTATGAGGCCAATACCACGCGGGGCAAAAAGCAGATGTTCGAGTTATTCTCCAGACTGTCCAAGACAGCCGCCAAAAAGGTCGGTCTTGCCCTGCCACGCCATCGGGGACTCATCGCCATTGATGGGAGTTTCGTTGATGCGTGTTTGTCCATGACCTGGGCAGATTATAGCCACCACAAACGCAAGGCCAAGTTGCACTTCGGATTCGACTTAAACGGAGCCATCCCACGCAAGATTTTTCTATCCGATGGCAAGGCCGCCGAAAGACCCTTTGTGTCTTTGCTCTTGGAGAAAGGACAGACCGGCGTGATGGATCGCGGCTATCAAGAACATGCCCGCTTCGATGCGTGGATCAATGACGAAAAGCACTTCGTCGTGCGCGTCAAGAAAAACATCCAATATCACATCCTTGAGCGATTGGCTTTTCAACCAAGATCCTATCAACCACGAGGCCAGGCCACTATCTCCTTCTTTGCCAAGGTCTTATTGGGTGATGAGAACCATCAAATGACCCATCCGGTCTTTTTAGTCGGTTTTTCTGCCTGTGGTAAAGCCTACTGGGTCGTCACAGACCGTGACGACTTGTCTGCCGAGGAAATTGCCTTCATCTATTCTTTGAGGTGGAAAATCGAAATCTTCTTTGCATGGTGGAAAAAATACCTCAAGGTCTATCATCTCATCTCGCGTAGTCCACACGGGGTCTTGATACAACTCCTTGCTGGGTTGATCACCTATCTCTTGCTGGTTATCTACTTCCATCAACGCTATGATGACAAACCTTGTGTGACCTATCTGAGACAACTCAGGTGGGATATACGACAGGAAGCCCACGCCAACCCCCCTATCCATATCCACATTTACGTCGTATGGTGCCTCCTGAGCCTTTGCTATCAGCATAAAGACCTTTGACTTTGATCAACAGCAATTTTCTAACCAGAAACTAATGCCTGAAGGTGGAAAAAGCGGTGGATAACATCCAGCCAACTGTCGCGCTGCCAGACTTCTTCCCAGAGATAACCAGTCTTGTATCCCGTCTGATACTGGTGATCGTCTGGATTGCCTTTGCCGCCTTTGTTACCCGTATTAAAAGGCAGGAAGAAAGTCTTATCACCCGAAAGCCGCGTAGCCATATACACTTCGTCGGTATCAACGGCAAAATGCACGAGCGCGCGCTTTTTGAACTGAATGAGGGGTGTTCTGACGGTGGGGACGCGGTCCTTGATATATTGCTGAATAGCGTGACCCGTACGCTGTCCCGTGAAAGCGTTTTTGAGTTCAACCGTAGCAATGGGCAGACCATTGAGCGACAAGAGCATATCAATCGAATGATTGCTCTCCACATCATAACGCACCTGTCGCATCACCGTCAGACGATTCTGATTATAGCGTTTTTCCGTCTCGACATTCAGACGGGTCGGTGGACGAAAATACGCCAGACGCAGATGTTGCCCCCGGTCGCGTACACCATTACGCACCACATCGAGTAACCCGCGCTTATCGCACTCAGAGGCAATCCGCTTGACAACTGCCTCCTCCACCGTGCTGCCATAGCTCCTTTTGAGCGCGTCCATTGTATCGGGCTGTGTCTCTTTGAGAAACGCGAGCAACGTGTATTTTTCCAGACCAAGTGCCGGATCAAACTGGCGATTATCGGCTTTGGCATATCCAGCACGATCTACCAACCACGCTTCAATCGCGTCCTCAAAGTCTTTTTCAGATGTGGGTTTGCTGGTCATTGTGAGAGCTCAAGAAATATTCAACTTTTCAGCGACCTATAGTAATTATAGGCATCCTCTCCGGTAAGACGTTTTTCATCCTGTACTTCATTTATCAATTGTGCGAGACCATGATCTTCAATCGCCTCTTCCAAACGCTCAAATTCCGACAGTGGAATCTGCACCGCTATCGGAATTTGGTTTTCGTCAAGGACGTAATACTTGTGAATTTTCAAAATTTCTATCTCCTATGACTATTCCACAATATCCAAAAGAAACTGGAAATATGCTCTTACCTCTGCTGGAACCTCCTCAACCCAGGTATCGAGAAATCTATCATAATAGTCATTAATTTCTTCTGGATCACCTGCGACCGAGAATAATACCTCAACAAAGACATCTTCAGATTCATCATCTTCTTGAAGGCTGAATTCTATACCCTCTAAATTTGGGAAATGGCTCTCAAGAAGCCCGGGTATCTTTGAATACCACTCTGCTATGCCTCTTTCCCGACAAAAATCCTCCAAATTGGCGATTGAATCTCGGATGAAGTCACTGGCATTGAGAATTTCAATGCCAATGATCTCACCCTTGTCGTTGTATTCTGCAGTGATATTGGGACTGAGTTCAATGCTGCTGTTTTCCGAATCGTCAGAAATCGCCAGATATAAGATGTCTTCTGGCTCAAAGTATTTCATCTTTATCTCACTCATTTCTCTTGTCTAACTCTGGAGCATAGTACTGGGTCTAAACTCATAATAATCTAAAATCCGATCAGTCAGAATCCGAAACGAATAGAAAATTAATTACTTTAAAGACATCTTGACCTAATTGCTTCATAATCAATGCGTAGAAATCAAACTCCGTCTCCACCATCAGGTCGTCCTGGTCTTCTGGCACAGCCACGACAATGAGGTTTTCAGCAGTATCAATAGAGATTTCAACATTCCAATTCAACTCGGAAGCAGCAGCCTCGACAACAGAGCGTACTTGACGCCAGTCGAGGCGAACAGGCGCAGGGTGTAGATGTGACCCGGCGGCGTCTTCCTCTGGACGATTCCAGTCTTCGGCTAGTGCAACCTCACTTAGCAATGCCGTTTCAGGAATATCTCGCTCATCAGCGAGAATCGTCACATAAGCGCGTCGTGGCTTTGACAACTGGATAGGCTGTAATAACCGCACATTACCCTGTTCATCAATCGTAGCTTCAATGGTTTGTAGCATTTGTTACGCCTTCACGGAGTATATCAGTTGAGAAGTCCTTTTCCTGTACAGTTTCTGCACTTGAACATCAATTTTCTGCTGGCAATGTCTCATCTCCACGGCGCGGTGGCTCATAGCCCGCTGTCTCCAGAAGACGATCAAACGTCTCCAAGTCAGCGCGTGTGGCGCGTTCTTGAAAGTAGCGAGCCGTCCGCAAAGCAGCCAACTTCTCCGCTACAGCCACGTTAATAAATTGGTTGAGGTGTGCCCTCTTCCTCCGCCACTTTCTCCCCCTCAGCTTTAAGCGAGGCGAGCAGTCGCAGGGTGTAATTATTCATGGTAGCCATAATTTCTGATCTTTAAGGTTGTTTGGTTATTCGGATGATCCTTCTTGCTGAAATAATTCGTACACATAAGGATCAAAAATGCGAGCGGACACAATTTCGGACATGGGAATCACAATCCTAAAATCCTCATAATCTAAATTCAATAATCCGTCAAGGGACTTCCAAAGCATAGGAGCATAATCAGTCGTGATTTCCAACTCATGAGTGTCTTCTTTTCGATAGCCACTTCTTAAAGGCAAGAGTACGACATCAGATTCACCATGTCTTGCTATTTCGCTCTTAAAAGCGAGACCAACATAAGATTTCCCACTTCTTAGAGACAGTTCAACCAACTTTTCTCTATCGATGGACTCTCTGATCAGTAGTTCGATGAGATTACCGCTTTCTAATGCCACTTTTCGCGTCGCCTTTTCTTTCCCATAGAATAGATTGATCACAGGCGGCAGCACACACCCCAATAGGAAACTCAATACAAGGATCTGTGACCCAAAATTTGAACCAGTTTGCAGGCTAATTTACGCTAAGGATCAGCCGTGATATTTCTCATAAGAATTGCCTGCACCACTTGTTGTGGCGTACGATAGCTCAAGGCAGAATGCCGTCGGCCTTGATTGTAATACGTCATTTGCTTCCCTGTCACATCCTGAAGTTCTGCCAAAGAGTCTGCTTGCATAATCAAACTGTTGTTTTCCGTCTTAAAACGTCCCCAAAAGGACTCAATCCACGGATTATCCTTTGCCCCGTTCATTGCAAAAGAAATCCCTGCACCTTCTTCAATCAACACACGATGTAACCAGTCGTATGAGGTATAAACCGAATCGCGGTCGTGATGGATGAGGATGTCTTTAAGTCTCCTGTCCAAACAGGCCAAGTTATTTTGTAACTGATCCAGACAGAACAGTGATAGGGCTCTGTTGCGATGTTCTGCCACCCCAAACCCTGCGATCCATCTGGTGTGGATGTCCAAAAAGGCCATTAACCACGCCTTTTTCTGACCTTGGCAATAGAGCAATTCTGTAAAGTCGGTGCAAAACACACGCAACGGATTAACAACACGTTTTTTGACTAAATTGGCGTCTTGTCCAACCTCTTGAATTAGCTTCAATACCGGATTCTTGCCACGCTTTGGCAGATGACGAGGCAAGTTTAGCTCATAGGTCGCCAAGATCTTACGCAACCGCTTATGATTGACCACCACCCCAGCGCGGTCTGCCAAGTCTTCCTTGATGCGACGATACCCATAATCGGGATGGTGCCTGATTGTAGTGACGATCTCGTCCTTTATCTGTGCATCTGCTTGTGAACAAGATGCCCGACCGCGACGATAGGCAAGCGTCCCTTTGGACAAGCCTAAGGCACGGCAGCACGTATTCAGACCATACCGGGCTTTATGCCTTTCGACCAGTTCGACTTTGTCAGACACGCTCAACGGTTGCCTAAAAAATTTTTGAGCAGCGCCAGTTCAACTTCTTTCTGGCCTAACAACCGCTCCAGCTCAGAAAGACGTGTCTCATACGTTTTGACTGTATCATTACCTGAGAAAATCTCGGCACCACTGTCGAGGAACTGACGTTTCCATTTTGACAAACTCACCGGATGCACATCGTAAGCACGAGCGATCTCTGCATCCCCTTTGTCCGAGGTCAATGCCTCTAACACGACCTGGAACTTGAGTTTAGCGGAATAGGACTTCTTGGATTTCTTCGGCATGGTATCTCCTCCTGTTGGGTGAGAAAATACCACGCTGATACCCAATGTCAATTAGCCTTTATACCGGTTCAACTATTGGGGCGCACCTCACAACCGTACCAGAGTAATCGGATGGGACGTGGGACTTCCATATTTCGACGAAGCGAGGGAGCAAAGGAATTAGAAGGAAAACAACTATCAAGCGCGCAACAATACCAAGAATGAAACCTGCGATAGCAGACGTAAATAATACATGGTAACCCGAATCTCTGAGCACGCCGTAGCGTGTATAGTAAAGGATTCTCAGAAATAAGTAACCGCCGAGAGTGGGAATAAAAAGTAACCCAAGGCTGCTCAATGGGAATACCTTTCGATAGAATGATTATCGATTTTCTATTTAGGATTTTTTGGAGACGTACCAGACGACTTATGCTCGAAGGGAATTGCCGCCATTTTTTTTATCATTTCCCGCACCTTGGGACTGGCGAGCAATTCATCTGGTTTGACATATACTCCGCCCCTTGGGGTTACGTATATTTTGGGCCGTGTTTCCAAATAAGCACTTTCGTCGTAGAGAACCCTATGGTCTGCATTGATAAGAACTTTTGAAGGTATATCTTCGAAAAGAGCGTATTTCTCAACTAAAACTTTGAATTTGGCTCCTCGGTCACTCAGACCATCGTAAAAAAGAAGCCCTAATTCATTGCTTGACAGTTGAGCTCGGATGACATTGGTATAGAACTTCTTTGTTTCATAGTCTTCGGGAAAGTCATTTTGGTCAACAAATTTAACGACATTGTATAAATGCTGAAAATAATGACCAACATACGGCCGGTATTGATCAAATAATTGCTCATATTTATCATTTGCCCATCCACGCATCAATTGTCTTGCCTCATCCGGATTCTTCGCCATTCCAGCCCAAAATTTCTCCTCAGCTCCCTTATATCTGTCATAGGTGTTTCTAAACTCTCTGAGCATGTAACCAAAGCACTCCCTTCCAGAACATGCTTTGTCCTGTATCTGCATTGAATTGACAATTTCATTGTGCTTGTCAAGGAGTTGAAAGAAAGAACTCTCAAAACTTCGCTTCTGATGCGTTTCCTTCTGTTCCTTGATTTCTCCCAGTGTCTTCTCGAATTTCCGCTGAAGCGCAAGTTCCTTTTTTTTCATTAGTATCGCCCAAATAGCACCGGCAAAGGCCAGTCCAGAAAACAGCGCATTGATGGCTCCAAATGAATCTCCAAATTGTCCCCTTTCCGAAATGTCGGGAAAAAACATCGGTAGCACAATAATAGTCAATATCCAAAGGAGGATTACTCCAAAAATTGTCAGCAAAGGCCACCAACGAGCCTTCTCCGAATCATCGAAATTTTTGATCATGTCACACTCCTTTAGTCTGATATCGCCTGGTAATCTTGCATGTCACAGCGGCGGAGAGTGGTTTCTACTTCAATAGTTTTTTTTGGAACACTTATTAAGCAAGGTAGCCAAATACGCCGCCGCACGCAAGTTGCTTTCAGCTATAATCTTAAAGTCGCCCTACGGATGGCGTTTAGTAAGGTCAGTACTATCATTTTCAAGAAGATGAAACAGTTGGTGAACAATGAGAATCCCGATCACCGAGGACTTTAGGTTGAATTCAGATACACTCGCGACACCGTGCCCAACACTGTTACGAGAAATAGCAATATTCTGTGCATCAGGCTTAAAGTCTGCAAAGTAAATATTGTTAAGATACGAGTAAAAACGATGTGGCAATAACAAACATTTTTCATTCTTAATTTTAGCCTTTACTGCTGATTCAACCAAATTTTTCTGTTTTTTCATGCTTGTGGTACTGGCAGAGAGGTGATTAGTACGCAAAATCCCTTCTATGCGACTAAACAACAGACTTGTACAACTTATCGTATCGTCGTCCAGAAATCGCTCGACAGCATGTTCCAGAATCTCTATGTGCTGCAAAAATGACGAGTGATTTCGCCAAGATTCCAGCATTTTCGGAACGCGACTTTTGACTTCCAAAGCGATTTCATCAAGAATTTCGTCACACTTCCAACCAGATCGTATATAACTTATCAGTTTGTCGATAGTTTTGTTACGCAGACCTACAAATGGAAACCATTGCTCTGCAAACAAAGCGTTCCATTCATCGTCAGTAATGCTGAATCGTTCTTAAAATAAAACGTGGGAATATGCTTGGCCCAAAAGAGCGGCAACGTCATATTGACGCGGCTGAGGATCCGGTAATATGGGACCATAATCAAAAAAGAGTCCCTTTCTCCAGTTAATAGAAAAAAGAAAAAGAAAACCGGCATCATCCGGTATATGTACGCCAAGTTCAAGGCTCTCCACATCAGCTATGTCATCCTTTGTGACTGGTCCAGCTTTGACTGATCTTGCTGTACGAACAAGCGCATGATGCTCCAGTTCGTTGACATAAATAGTTGCACTCCTGTCGCTACGACAGACTGCAAGCAGGTGATCCACTTGCGAGGGATTTATTAAAGACGGTTGCAAAAAATTATAAGTAGATGTTTCAACCCTTTGAATAAATTGTTGCCCGTCTTCAGTTGATGTAAAATCACGGTACCGAACACCTACACATTCTCCGGAGCGTGCAGATGTAAAAGCGTAACCGGCTGGTAGTTGTTCTAAACTTACGTCGAATGGCATTTTGTATCCATAAATGATTGAAATATTGCTAATGTCTATTTCATCTTATCCAATGGCACTTCACATGTCAATTTTGCCCATCAATTCAATCGGGTTCGCCATAAGCTTGTTTCGACATGGGATTGATTACCTGCAATATCTTATCGCCAGTAGACGACAAAAACAGGCACTACGATATGTTACTTGACTGTTGGTTGGAGTTAGGTTCCGATGACCATTAAAACGGAAGATTTTCGTTCGATAGCCTCTGAAAGTACGCGGGATCCTCATCTTTGTACCTTAGGCCATACTCGAGAATCAAGTCTCTCCAGTCTTTTGGTAGATGATTAAAGTGCAACTCAAATTTTTCACGGAGCGTGTATGCCTTATTGCTTAGGGCTGCATAAGCTAAGCTGCGACAGCAGTCATGCACTTGGTTGTCACCTTTGACAATCGAAGAAAGGTAATCGAAGAAAAACTCAGCCACATAATTCTGTGTGTACCAGTTACATCTCAGCAAATCGATAATGGCGGTGACTAATTCTTTTTCATGGGTAAAATATTCACCTCTCGTTGATGCATATGTACCCAAATGGCCTGACTGTATACCACCATTATGTATGTCGAACTTACCTTGTTTGACTGACTCGATCATGGAATTTTCTGCTCGGATCTTGGCATCATTTTCGACAAGACACCATCGATCTCCTTGCAGGAGGCTTATGATATCAACCATGTCTGTCTCAGAGTTAACGGAACGAAGTTCTTTTGACATAACCCTCATGATACCATCTGTCTGATCTTGATCGGCTCGATTGAATATAGCACGAAAAAAATATTGTAGTTTATTCATGTCTCCCTTTGAGCGATCACACAGGACAGATACAGCCGTATCAACGAGTTCATCGTACGGTACTTCACCTACAATTAACTCGGCATAATCGTCTTTTTCTACAAATAATCTATCAAAGACTCGATTCTTGAAATCCTCTAATTCAAAAAAAATTTTAGTATTACTGATTTTTTTGTGGATGAAGTTGAGAAAAACAATCACAGCATCAGCCATCTCCTTGGTGTCGTTGTAGGTCTCATGAGTTCTCGGATTTCGGACGCCTATATAGAGACCGCGGAGTAACTGCTCAAACCCCCTTTGCTCGTTAGCCTCGCTGGTACTCTCCATTTTGTTCAGCTTAATTTTTGGTGATTGACCGCCCATCGCTTGTCCCACCAAAGAAGCTCCATCTCCATCTATCCCAGCTTTCTCCCGAATGATAGACGTTAGCTCTTTAATGGCTTCAAGTATCGCGTCGGCAAAGAGGTTGGCTTCATACTTCTGCTGTATGGCTCGCCAGATATCTTCTGAGATTTCCTTCTTTAGGTCCATTGGTTATTCACTTTCTTAATAATGATACATGATCTTCAGGACGATGTGCCTATCTTAGTTGAAATAGTAGAGGTTCCGATGTAAATTGGATACAGCAGATTCAACCGTGAAAACGCTGTGTCCTCAACCAAAGGAGCCCGTGATGAAAAAAGTATCGCACAAAGCCCCCAAAGTCAAGGCAATCCACAAAGACGATGCAACGCCACAGACACCCAGAGAAGAAGAACTGGGCGCACTGGATACACGCATCGCGTTGACTTAGGCCTTGATCCCATTAGGATTAGACGCCGTGGCAGAAGAATTGCAAGAAGAAGTGAGCCGCTTGGCAGGTGATAGATACACGCGCAAAGACAACCAAAACCCCAATCGGCGGTGGGGCAGTCAACAAGGGTCCGTGTATCTTTCTGATCAAAAAGTGCCCGTATCTGTGCCCAGGGTACGTAATGTGGTGACCGATGAGGAAGTCTCACTCCAGACCTATCATCATCTTCAGCGTCCCAGACGTATGGATGAAGGGTTGCTCCTTCGTATGATCAAAGGCATTGCCACACGGTCTTATCAAGCCTGTGCTGAAGCCATACCCAAAGCCTTTGGGCTGTCCTCATCAACGGTATCGAGACGCTTTATCAAGGCGTCGGCACAAAAGTTGAAGCAGTTTCAAAATCGGTCTTTAGCACAGTATGACCTCGTCGCCCTGTTTATAGATGGGAAGACCTTTGCAGAGTATGAGATGATCATTGCCCTTGGTGTGACCATAAAAGGCGATAAAATCCCAATAGGCTTTGTCCAGGCCGCCACCGAGAACGAGCGCGTTTGTCGGCAGTTTATACAGTCTCTCATAAATCGTGATCTGGTCTATCACAAGGGCCTACTGTGTCTTATTGATGGCTCAAAAGGCTTGTATGCTGCCCTTACAAAGGCATTGGACGGTTATGTGGTCATCCAACGTTGCCAATGGCACAAACGTGAGAATGTCATTTCCTATCTGCCCAAAGGCAAACAAGATGAGATCAAAAAGACCCTCCAAAATGCCTACGATCTGCCCACCTACAAAGAAGCCAAAGCTGCTCTTGATGCCCTTAAACCTGAATTGACTTTGATCAACGAAGACGCGACAAAAAGCCTTGAAGAAGGTCTTGAAGAAACCTTGAGCCTGCATCGCTTGGGACTCGTGCCGCAGTTGAAGCAGTCTTTCCGTACCACCAACTGTATTGAATCACTTAACTCTATGGTGGCACAACTCACCAGAAATGTGAAGCGATGGACAAACTCGAATCAACGCACACGCTGGTTGGCCACTGCGCTGTTGGATATTGAACCGCGCTTGCGAAGGGTTAAAGGCTTCCGAAGCCTGCCCAGGCTCAGGCGCGCGCTTCAAAAGGACTTGAAACTCGATACGGAATGGCAAGACGCGCTTGCTGCTGATTGAAATCACCGGCCTCGATTATTTCAACTAAAAATAGCACTTGACCAGCTTCAGTACAGAAAAAATTATGTTTATTAGTTATGCCCACACAACCATAAACTAACCAGCCAGAGTTGTATGGCGGAAGTAATCATACATTAAAGTGGGTACTCAGGCAAGTGTCGCTCAGTCAATTAGAAAAGTCTGACTTTTCCGATATTCGATTCCACCTGCGTCGGTATCATTATCGAAGATTACAGTACTTTTTTAGTGATCTGTCCTTACGGATCTTTACCGAGCAGAGACAGCACGCCGCACATCAATCTTCCCCGTCACCGCAGCGGAGATCAGCGCGGTTCGGCGTTCTTTGAGTAGCTCAATCGCCGTTTCACATTTTTCAATGAGAGTATCGATCTTCGCGGTTTCTTTGTCGAGGTACGCGGCGATTTGCTTCTGTTCTTCCAGTGGAGGCAACGGGAGTATGAAATTACTGATGGCATAAGTTCCAAGACCATATCGCGTTATGCCATTGGCTCGAGTGGCGAAAACACTTCTCGCATATTGGGAGTCCAGGACTCGCTTCAAATACTCGCCGCATGTCCCTTTCTCGGGTCTTAGCAGGGCTAAGTGATAACCACAGACTACACCTTCCAAATCCTGTGGGACATAAGCAGGTACGGCAATGTCATTGGGGTCTTCGGAATCCTTTGTGATTATAGTATCCCCGCTTTTTAAAGTAAACTTTCTGATCTGGGCATCGGACGCAGTCGCCTTCATGAGGGACAAATTTTCCGTAATCTCTTCGTTGTAATACACATCGGTATAGTTACAAAGCAGTACATCCTTCTCATTTTCTTTGCTTTTCTTATCTACATTGCTGGGCTGAACTGTTGCCACAAACTTCAGCTTTTTCACCTCCCAATGCTCCGGCACCTCTCCCAACCACTCAATCCCACTGTCTTTCATCTTCACATTTGGGTTCAATCCTCTGGTAACGGCATGTGAAACGATTGCCTGCCGCTTCTCCTGAAGCAGTGTGATCAGTTGCTCTTGCTTGTCAATGAGGGTGTCGATATTCGTCGTTTCTTTGTCGAGGAATGCGGCGATTTGCTTCTGTTCTTCAAATGGAGGCAACGGAAGTATGAAATTACTGATGGCATAAGTTCCAAGACCATATCGCGTTATGCCATTAGCTCGGGTGGCGAAGAAATTTCTCGCATATTGGGTATCCATAATCCGCTTCAAATACCCGCCGCAGGTCCCTTTCTCAGGTCTTAGCAAGGTCAGATGATAACCGCAGACTACGCCTTCCAAATCCTGTGGAACATAAGCTGGAACAGCAATATCGTTGGGGTCCTCAGAATCCTTTGTGATTATGGTATCCCCTCTTTTCAAAGTGAACTTTCTGATCTGAACATCGGATGCAGTCGCCTTCATAAAGGGCAAATCGGCTGTAATCTCTTCGTTGTAATACACATCGGTATAGTTACAAAGCAGCACATCCTTTTCATCCTTTTTGCTCTTTTTATCCACGTTACTCGGCTGAACCCTCGCAACAAACTTCAATTTTTGGGTCGTCCACCCTGCAGGTATATCTCCCAACCACTCAATACCAC
The DNA here is from genome assembly GCA_965262145.1 of Candidatus Latescibacterota bacterium. Taxonomy (GTDB): domain Bacteria; phylum Latescibacterota; class UBA2968; order UBA2968; family UBA2968; genus VXRD01. Next base: position 5,485,136 of record OZ253501.1, on the reverse strand, counting down.
TGTCCTTATATTCCTCATACTTCCGAAAGCTCATGTATCGTTCTCCTCGGCGGACTCGCATTGCAAATCGGGCGAAGCATGCCTCGCCCCTACGATTCTTTTGGATATAATTGTGTCAGCACCGCTGACACTTTTGGCGAATTGGGCACGGTCCGCGGTAATCGTCTCAGCGATGCTGAGACTTTTGGCGGCTTGAACACGGTCCCGATAATTGTCGCACCACCGATGAGACTTTTGGCGGGTTAAACACAGCCTGCGATTTGTGTCACCAGTGGTGACACTTTTTTATCAAAGACACGACCAGGAATCGCGTTATTAACCAACGGCGGGATAGGGTTTTATTTTGTGAATCATGGGGCATATCCTTTACCGCATTGCGAATCGGGCGAGGCATGCCTCGCCCCTACGATGATGATAATACCGTGTACATGATTGGGCATGACAACCCAGGCATCTGTTTCCACATGGGGAAAATGGGTGGGAATTGCCTTCCACATCATTTGCGCCACCCGTCCGGCATCGTTCATCTGCATCTGTCCGTTCACAATTTCGCCGAACAGACACGCCTGATTTTGGGTGCAAATCGTCACGAAATACGCGTTTTCCCGCGTGTAATCAAACCCCTTCAAACGGATTGAACGGCGATGGTGCTTATTGGGATCATATATCATTTCTGGCCTCCGTATCCGTAGGGGCAAAAGATTTTTTGCCCCTACCGTGAATCACGTTATCACCCATTCAAAATCCCTCCAACCGTTTCAACAATACCATCCGTCATATCTTCAATCATTTCAACAATACCATCCGTCACACCTATCAAATCCGCACCAATCTCATCTAACGCACGGGGCGGTTTGAACACATAGAAATACCGGTTAAAGGGAATTTCATAACCTACTTTGGTCTTGCTGTAATCAATCCACGCATCGGGCACATGAGGTTGGATTTCGCGGGCAAAGTACGCATCGATATCCTCCCGCAACGGCACATTCTCATAATCGCGCAAATCGGGATCGGGTTCTGGTTCTCCCTTGCGATTGGTACAAACATCAGCGGTCTCGTCATACTCACTCAGCGATTGATAGATCAACTTCAACTGGACCGCAGTAATATTCACTTGCGCCCTTGTAAAAGCATCCGTAAGAATGCCAATGAACTCATCGCGGTTTTTGTATAGACAATCTCCCTCAAGCGTAGCCAGAACCTCGAGAATGCGCTGTTGCTGTTCTTGCGGCAAACGGGTAAAGCTTCTCGCCGATTTGAGAATCTCAATGCGATCTTCACACACTTGAAAATTGCGCTTGAGCGGACGCTCAATGGTAATGCGCTGATACCCAAAATCAACATTGTCAAAAATCTTCACGCGGTCCCTTACATCCTCAAAATCGCCAAACAGTTGCGTAATCTCCGCGATCTGTTGATCGGAAATCTGCTTGCGCTTACTGCCCAGGCTCTGGTGCATCGCAACGTGAAAATCTGTGGCATTGATCAATTGCACTTTACCCTTGCGCTGCGGCGTCTTCTGATTCGTAAGAATCCAGATATAGGTCGCAATACCCGTATTGTAAAACATATCGGTAGGCAGGGCGATAATCGCTTCCAAATAATCATTCTCAATAATCCAGCGACGGATCTCGCTCTCCCCACTGCCCGCGCTGCCCGTAAAAAGGGGCGATCCATTGAGCACAACAGCCAAACGGGACAAATCGCCATTCTGATTGAACTTCGAAATCATGTGCTGCACAAAAAGCAAAGAACCATTATCAACACGCGGAAGCCCCGCGCCAAAGCGTCCCCTATAACCGAGGAGATTGGCTTCGTCCTTAATCTCGGATGCGACCTTCTTCCAATCGACCCCAAACGGCGGATTGGACAACATATAGTCAAATTGCTCATCGGGAAGGCCATCTTCTGTAAAGCTATTGCCGGGATGGATATTTTTGGCATCTTGTCCCTTGATCATCATATCTGATTTACAAGTCGCATAACTCTCGTCATTCAACTCCTGCCCGTACACAATCAAACTGGCCTCTGGATTGAGTTCTCTGAGATACTCCTCCGCAATAGAAAGCATCCCCCCCGTGCCACATGCCGGATCGTACAACTTGCGAATAATACCCCGTTGGGTAAGCGCGGCCTCATCCTCTAAAAAAAGAAGATTAACCATCAACCGGATAACTTCGCGAGGTGTAAAATGCTCGCCAGCCGTCTCATTGCTCTGCTCGGAAAACCGCCGGATGAGTTCTTCAAAAATATATCCCATCTGCAAATTGGAAACGCGATCCGGATGCAAATCCGCCTGTGCAAAGCGGCTGACAATCAGATAGAGCAAATTATCCCTGTCAAGCCGCACAACCTGCTCGGGCATATTAAAACGATCGATAAAAATATCACGCGCATCAAAAGAAAAACCATTGATCATATTGTTCAAATTCGCAGCGATATTGTCGGGATCGTCCAGCAACCTCTCAAAGGTAAACGGACTCGTATTGTGAAAATTGTTTCTACTCGCTATATTGAGCATCGTCTCGCGCATTGTCTCGTCAATATTCTCAGGCAGATTTTCCAACTGCGTCTGCACAGCGTCTTTCGTCGGCACCAACACGCAATCGAGCCGTCGCAAAATCGTGAATGGCAGCACCACCTTTCCATACTCCGATTGCTTGTAATTGCCCCGCAGAAGTTCCGCAATAGACCAGATAAAACCGATATGTTCACCAAAATCCGCACGGGCACTCGAACTATTTGCCATGGATACCCCTTGTATTTGATATTACACAGGACTTCAGATAAGCCATCAACCAATCAAAAAAGCTCTATACTTTGCTATCCCACAATATTAAAATGAGGAGATAGCATTACGGCTCGGTCTTGTGGGATGAAGAAGCCCAGATTTACAAAATGTTGTACACAAGAAAAGCAGCATTGATCTGGCAACACTGCGTCTGGATGGATTCATCTCGATTGACGCTGGCGAAAAACCGAGCGGCGGTACAATTACGACTATTCCCCAACAACCCTGAACCAAGGAGACCCCATGCCTTCACATTTTGTCTTTGTCACAGACAGCCATCACCACGCCGCTGCCACAGACGACTTCGGCGCGCCCAAAATGCTGACGCGCAGCCATGAAATACACCATGCAATGGTACCGGCCATCAACGCCTGCAAAGCGGACTTCATCGTACACGGCGGCGACCTGGTCTGCGGAGGTGGGGCATTTGAAATGCCCTTTGACATTTATTTGCAAACCATAGACGAAGTCAAAAACGCATTTGACGGCCTTCACGCGCCCATATACTATGTGCCGGGCAATCACGATTGCGATGCCCAAGAAGGGAGTTTTGAGGCTTTTGCCAGACAGTTTCCAATCCCCGAAACCCTGGACATCGTCGATGTCTCACCGCGCCTGCGCCTGGCGCTCGCCAACGTGTATCCCGTCAGCCCACTTGAAGACAGTTTGGGCACATGGACGGATGCACACGACCGCATCTTGCGCGAAGCCGCCGCAAAAGCTTATGATGACCGCTGTGCGCTCATCCTGTTCATTCACCCCTGGGTCTTCCCCCAATACGAAGCACAGGCCGACTTCAAACCGAGCGGCTCTGTCAACAACGCCGAGCAACTCATTGAAACCGTAAAAGACCTGCCCGCTGTCATAGCCATCTTCACCGGACACAGACACATCAATCGCATCCGCACATATCGCGACTTCCTCATTGTTGACACCGCCTGCCTGATCGGTTTCCCATTGGGCTTCCGCGAAATCTGGCTCACAGAAGACGGCTATTTCAAAACGCGCTTCCGCACACTGGACCTGCCTGACTTGATGCAGGCTTCCTTTGCGCGCTCGTCCGTAAAAACAAATCAGATGTGGCAAGGAGAAGTCCACGACCGCGACACGGAAATTTTGATCCCGCGGCTAAAAGCACTCTGGGGATAGAATTATCTCCCCTGAAAATCTGGCTTGCGCTTCTCCATAAATGCTGCGCGGCCCTCTTTGTAATCCTCGCTCGCAAAACACGCATCCGTGACCCGCTGGCACAAATCGAGATCGCGCTCATCTGCATCTTTGCCAATCTCTGCAATAATCTGCTTGCTCGCTCTAATGGTAAGCGGCGCATTGCCCGCAATGGTCTCCGCATAAGCATCCACATAAGCATCCAACGCATCCCGCGACAAAACCCGGTTAATCAGACCCATGTGGTATGCTTCAGACGCATTAAACCGGCGCGCCGTAAACAAAATCTCGCACGCATTGGCCGGACCCACCAGACCCACGAGAGGTTTGAGCGCGCCGTATCCATACCCCAGGCCCAGCTTCGCTGCGGGAATGGCAAAAGACGAATCATCGGACGCAATCCGCAAATCGCAACACAGCGCAGTAGCAAGCCCCCCGCCAATACAATACCCCGCAATTTTTGCAATCGTCGGTTTGAGTACCTGCGCGAGCTTCTCATAAGCGCGCCCCATAGTCGCATTATACACCTCCACCGCATCTGCCGACCCGCGTCTCTCTTCAAACTGCGAAATATCCGCCCCCGCAGAAAACGCCCTGCCGCCTTCGCCCGAAAGCACAATAACGCGAACAGCATCATCCGATTCAAAATCGTCAATAGCCCGCGCCATACCCAGCCACATCTCATAAGAAATGGCATTGTGTTTCTCCGGCTGATTCAGGCGAATATGTCCAACGCCGCCATCTTTCTGAACAATTATTTTATCTGTCATTGAATACCCCACAGAGAACATCAAACGACATTCTCCTCTTTCATAGTCGCAATTTCATCTTCCGAAAACCCAAACTCCCTCAAAATCTCATCCGTATGCTCACCCCGTTCGGGCGACGCCCTGTACGACAGGTCTGGCACATTGCTCAAATTTGTCGCATTTCTCACAACATCGTAATCCCCCATAACCCTGTGATTCACTGAGCGCGACATCTTCAAGTGCATAACCTGTGGATCGGACCACATCTCATCCATGTGATAAATTGGCCCACACGGCACACCCGCGTCATTCAGCGCGTCAATCCAATGGGCACTATCTCGCCTTGCAAAATACTCTTGCAAATTCTCGTTTAGCACATCCCGATTGGTCAATCGCGCCTCGCCATTGATAAACCTCTGATCCCTGTACAAATCCCCAGCACCCAGCACATCGCACAAACGCTGCCACATAAGCTCCCCGCTACAGGCAATATTGATATACCCATCGCGGGTTTGAAACACACCCGTCGGAATACTCGTGGGATGGTTATTGCCCGCTTGCTCGGGCACCTCGTTTGCAATCAGCCATCGCGCTGCCTGAAAATCCAGCATCGCAATTTGCGCCTCCAGCAACGACGTATGCACCCACTGCCCTTCCCCAGTCTCCTCGCGCTGAAGTAACGCAGTAAGAATACCAAGCGCAGCGTACAAACCAGAAGCGAGATCTGCAATCGGCACCCCAACGCGCACCGGACCCTGCCCTGGCAAACCCGTAATCCACATCAACCCCCCCATACCCTGTGCAATCTGATCAAAACCCGGCCGCAATCTATACGGTCCCTCCTGTCCAAAACCCGAAATACTCGCGTACACAATACGCGGATTTTCTCTCTTGCACCGCTCATACCCTATATCGAGGCGATCTTTGACATCGGGCCGAAAATTCTCCACAACCACATCCGCGCGCTTAACCATGCGGAAAAACGCCTCGCGCCCCGCATCGGCTTTGAGATTCAAAGTCATCCCGCGTTTGTTCCTGTGCAAATTTTGAAAATCCGGCCCGTGACGCGGCCCCCCCATGCTCTTGGCTGCATCGATATTTTCGGGCGGCTCAATTTTAATAATATTCGCACCCCAATCCGCGAGCTGACGCACAGCAGTAGGACCTGCACGCACGCGGGTCAAATCGAGCACAGTAAAACGGGCGAGAGGGGCATGTCCATTGTTCATCATGTGGGTAACTCCTCAATAACTCACACACTGCACACCCGGCGGCATCTTAGGCGGCAGGGGCTGAACAATTTTGCGCCGCTCGGGTGTCAGGCGTGCAATCAACTCGGGCGAAGGCTGATAACCATATCGGTCATTCCCCCAGTGCGGCCCATAGCGAATAATGGCAATGCGACGCTCACCCGGGCGCGTGCGCTCTGAAGAACCGTGCGCCATACAATCCACAAAAAAAATGGCATCGCCCGCATCGAGTTGAATTTGAACAGCCGTTTCAACGCGGTCCAGCGAATGCCCGCTACCCGTACCTTCGGGATCTTTAAACGCGGGATGAAGCAAATTGGATTTGTGAGAACCGGGAATCGCCATCGTCGCCCCATCGCCATCGCCAATATCGTTAAGCGCCAGCAAAATATTGATCTGCCCACAGCGAAACTGATTGTTGTGAAAGCGAAACTGCGTGCGGATACGCCTTTTGTGCGCGCCCGAATGAATGCGCGTAGCACCGCCCCGAGACCGAATATCGATCAATGATTCATCGATAAAAAGACCATCATCCCCACCGACAAAGCGTCTCAGGTGATGAACCCACGACGGATGGTCAATCAGGCACTCAAAAGGTTCACCCATTTCAAAAATATTGTGCAAATGTCGTACGCGCGCGCTCCGATGAACCCACCCCCGCCATCCATCGGGTTCGAGATCGTGATACGTATCGATAATCTCATTGAGTTCGACGAGATGCTCGGCATCCACGGCATTTTTGAGCACAATATAGCCGCGCAAATCAAAAAGATATTCTTCCATTTCAGTCGGTTGCATCATTTCTCTCCAAGAATATTGCACAACTCCGATAAACTACTAATCTCGTAGTCCGGCTCTGGAATACCATCCCGCCGCACAACCCCATCCCGATTGAGCCATGCAACGGAAATGCCCGCTCGCCTTGCACCCACAATATCGTCCTCCTGTGAATCGCCGACATACAGAGTCTGATCGGGATCGGCACCGAGAGCCTCAAAAGCAGAAAAGAAAATATCGGGATTCGGTTTGTAACACCGCGCGGACTCCGAACTAATCACAACAGGAAAGCTCAGATCATTAGCACTCAAAGCCAAAGTGAGATGCTCGTGGTCCGCATTGGAAATAACCCCGGTTTGCACATCAGAAAGTGCGGCAAGAGCGGGTTTCACATCGCAAAAAACGGGCGCACGGCCAAAAGCGTCAAAAAGGTGTAGCATATAAGATTCGGGATCTGCCCGCACATTCAAATCGGCAAAAGTCTTCTCCAAGCCGATAATATGCGCGTCCCAAAACGAGATAAAATCGCCTTCTCTCAACAACGGAAAGAAATAGCGATCCCAGTGATCGAGAAACGCCTCCTTGCTCATATCAATTTGCAAATCATCGACAATAATCTGACACGTCTCGTACAGCGCGTCAAATGCCATGTCAAAAAGCGTCCCATACCCATCAAAAAAAATCGTCGTGTACATCACCGATAATCCTCTGCATCACCCTCGGGTTCAAAACCGAGCACATCGCGCGCATGCGTCATATCCCGATAGCTGTATTTGTTATCCGAGACAACATAGAAAATATCAAATCTGAGATCGTCGGATACCTCAATACACGACTCAACCATGCCAGCAATCGTACTTTGACTGCACCACACAGAATAACCGCGCGTCCCATTGGGCCGGTCCTCCGCATTCACCGCACCAATGCGAAGACAAATAACAGACAGATCCTTACTATCGGCATAATGCTGTGCCACAGCCTCGCCCCAGACCTTTGTACAACCGTAAATCCCGCGCGGGCGCGTGGGTGTCTTGTGGGAAAACTTATCCCATGTCTCTGGCACCTCATCATATCGCCCCGCCACAATCGCATCATACGGCGAATCGTTCTCCCAACCCGCTGTCACCGATCCACTACTGGCAAAAATAACGCGCTTGACCCCAGCGCGAAGAGCCGCTTCAAAAACATTATAAGTGCCCACAATATTGTGCGCGACAAACCCCTCAAAATCGCTTCTGATCGCAGCAGCCAGATGAACAACCGTATCAACCCCCTCAAACGCCGGGCAAATCGCATCAAAATCCGAAATATCAGCGCGCCTACAATCCACGCCAGCCACATCGCGGCGATTGAGCGCGCGAAGCTCATACTTGCCCTCAAGCTGCTCGCGAACAGCCCCGCCAATAAGCCCGCTCATACCTGTAATGAGAATTTTTTTCATATAGTGTCCCTTTTTTGTGTCTCCTTGTGTAGTCAGCGGGCGACCACAGGGGGTCGCCCCTACAAACACCGGATTAACAATATCATCGTAGGGGACGGTCCCTGTGCCGTCCGCAGTAGTCAGCCCTTGTCGCATCCTCAATGAGAATACATTGAGAATCGGAATTTATCAAGACCGATTTTGCTTGTAGTTCTCTCTTCTTATGCCCGAAGACAAATCTACTGAAGCCATCAGTGAGGCCCCAATAGAAAAAGCCCAACGGTTTGGAAGAGGCCGTTGGGCTTCAACGAAAAAATAAGGTCTGATTGAACGGTTTGAAGGTTGTCAAACCGGGCTGTGGTGTTCTGTTTGAGAAGTTACAGGAGCAATCTCTCGAATGGCGTCCCAATCAATCACAGCAACCCACAAATTTTCTTTTTGGGAGTATCGAACTATACCATCGACTTCTAAATCTTCGCTGTAAAGGATCAGCGGCTGCCCTTCTTTCAGAAATATTTTCTGACCTGTGAGGTCTTCCACAGTCCCAACGCAGTTCAAACGCAACCTGCCTTGTGCATCCGCGTTGTGAAAGTCCGCGAATATTCTTGATTTTTTCATTTTTACTTCTCCCGTGCAGGATTTGGAATTGTTGGCACAAAAAGTTCACTAACTTGTTCGGGCGTAAGTCCAGTCAAGGTCGCATGATAAGGGCTTCGCCCAGAAGTTCGCACCACATCACCGCCAGCTTTTCGGATTTCACCAACGGTTGTCACGCCAACTTGCCCATGTGGAATCATCCTTGCCAATTCAGAGATGGATACACCTTCACTACTTTCTACTGATACGCCTGCGATCCCACTTGGATGTGTTCCGCTTCCACGTCGAATGTCTTCTGGTCGGTTTTTACCGCCACGAACAACAAGGGCATCGTCAGGAATTTTTGCAATTAGCATATAAAGAAATATAGCCCCTGTCAGATATCTGTCAACTCCTGATACACTAAAACTCGCACTTCAGCCACCAATCGCTCACCGAGGCGATTTTTCTCTAACTCCAGTTTGATCCCTTGCTCTGTGAAATGCTGGACTATTGATGATTTGTACATGGTATTCTCGGAAATAATGTTGTACGAGCTTGGAAAACGGCTCGTTGTACACCACTCCTCAGAGCTATTCATCGGTTGTGATTGACGGGTTTTTATTCGGCTAGATTATCTTTGGGTATCAAGGTAAATGGATTGGCGATTGTGGTTTTGCCAAAACGCTTGAGCAGTTGGGCCTCATTGTATGGATCAAGGTTCTCCTCGCGGATCACACGCTGGATGGCTGGCTGCCCCAGGCCAGGGATGCGAACCACGAAAAATGGCCATAACACGTCAGATTCGTAGTGTTTGTCTAAATGCGGGAAATTGATGATTGGATAGGCGTCTTTCTTCTCCCGGAAAGTATCTGTGTACTCGAAATGCCACTTTCCGTCATGAAGTGATAGATGCCCCACATCCAGGTCACGGTATCGCAACAGAAATTCGGCCGTCTCATGTTGCGGGGTGCAAAGGTGCTCCTGCCCGTCTTGGTGGAACAAAATCTTCTTCAGGGTCGATATCATAGCATACTCCATTGGGGGATTGAGATCAGCTACCAGCACCGATCGCTTTTTTGAACAGGTGGAGCCGATGTTCTAAACAGTGCAAAATCATCTCTCGGCGCAAGGCACTCATAAGTGGGCCAAACTCGCTGTTGAGCGTTTCCTGGATGCTCTGTAAGAGTTGTGGGTGACAAAGAGCCGACATCACCAGACAGAGATCGGGATAATTTTGGTAGATTTTCTGAATCAAGGCGAAATGATTGGGTCTATTTACACCATCCCAACCCGTCTTTGGGCGCGAGTTTTTGACGTACCGAGCAATGAAAGCTGGCAACCGTCTCGGGTCAGGATCCTTTTTAATCATTTCAAGTTTTGATTCTGAGTCGTTCCAGAAAAGTGCCCGTGCGCTATCATAAATAGGAGAAAAGTAAGGTTCATGCCTGCGGTGTCCATGAACGACCACACCCCAATTGTAATGGTGGCGGTCATTATTCCCCACGATAGCGTCGAAAGCGAGCATCCGCGTGTAACCCTTCAGAATGGAACTTGCCTGACCGGGAAATTGCTCTCGAATTGCTTCCTTAATAAACTGAAAAGTAAAGAAGTCTTGGGCTGCGCCTACTTGCTCTACTTCATCTACAAACTGATCATCTTTCAAATAGTCTGAAAATATCTCGGCTCCGTGAACGAGGTTTTGATTGCGCCCGAGAAAATACCGGCTTAGAAAACGGATCTGACCATGTGCTGACACAAGAGAAGACTCAGCCATTTGTAGGCCAAGCAGTTGCCCGATCCGTGTAAGCAAGTGCTCCGTAATAGACTCATTGGGATACCACTTATGCCCCACCTTGGCAATATACGCAGGCCATTTGCGAGGATTGGATCGGTTAGCTGTCCCGTAGGTATAAGCGCGTATAAAATCCTTTGGCGCGTCGCCAGCAATGGCTTGGCCTGCCACATTATAATAATACCCCTTGCGAAGCGGAGGCAACACGCCATGATTACTGATCTCAAAGCCAGACCAATTGATTACTTGCTCATGCGATAGTTGCTGCTTCAATAAACCAGATTTAGGGGTGGCCATTACGGAATCAGTTCGTCATAAGAATGTATCTCTAAAACTATTCTAAGCAGGGTAGGGGCACCCTTGTATGTCGAAAATGTATATAGTTTTGACATCAGAGCAAAGTAATTTTTGGAAAAAGATCCAAATGAAGGTCTGAGAGTGATTATACAGAAAGCACAAGGGGCGACAATACTTGACGCGCGTTATTCTCAATAAGTTTAGTTATTGAGCAACGGGTCTTGTTACTTCTCCCGCGGATTCTCAGCAACCCGAATACGCAGACCAGCTTCTTCGAGATCCTTTTTTATGAGGAGAACCAGAAAACGGGTTCCATTAAATCCACCCACCTTATATAGCAATTCGTTTTGGGGCTTTTTGAGAATAATAGTATAGGTACCACTGGGACTAATGCTAATTCTTCCTGTACATTCAACTCCGTCTGGAAAATTAAGACAGATATCGACAAATCTACTCTCCTTTATACATACTGCCTTGATCGAGTTTTCAAATTCTTCACAAAGGTCGTGGATGCAACTTTCTGCATGCCATGCTGCACTCGCCGCCTGTATTTTGTTTTTTCCCTCAACTTTTTCGACCGCATGTTTTAGTGCCTCCATTGCGGCATAACTTTTCATCATCGAGTCCATATCCCAATTTCGGTCTGTCAAATTGTACTCTTGTGGAACTATTGGAAATTCAGGATCCCTCAATATATCCCACAACCTACCCAACTCTCCGTCCATTTTGCTCTGCTCCGTATCCTCAGATGTAGTACCTTCTATCTTCTGCAGTGTTACTTGAACTTTACTTCTCGTCTCTCTAGATGGCGTTGCCATTGGTCGTTCTGCTGCCAGCTTGTTCATATCGTCATTAGCCGGTCTCTTTTTTTTACGTTCTTGCATAGCACCGCGCATTGCCAAGGAAACATCAAGGTCGAGAACATCTTTAGATAGTTCTTTTTCTCTCAAAACTACAAAACGGTACTCTTGTTGATCTTGGTATTTTTTATTTTTCACAAACATCTGTGCGAAGGGCGCCCCAATTTTTGACGATATATTCTCTATCGTCTCATACGTGTTTTCGACATACAACACCGGCCCGTGGAATACCCATTGGAACTTGTGATCCGTCTGAAATTCCTCCTTGTTATTAAAGCTGTGTTTCATCTGCCCTTTGTTTTCTGTGGGACCCAGTTGCTCAACCACCATAGCTCCCAGTGCTTGGGCAAATGCTCGCGGGCGGTATATCTTTGATGTATGGTTGTACTGCTCATCGAGAGATGCTTGCCATAGCCTCTTATTCTCTTCTCCTTTCGGCTCTATTGATGTGCAGAATATCCACCATTCCTTCCCATATGTTATTGAGTTTGTTTCATGGTGAGACTTTTTTGTACCTGTCGTACGGATTGTAATGTTAATATCCGAACCTGATAAATCTACGTCCTTCGTTATTCCTTGAATAAAAGCTTCTTGTGTCTCTTTCATATCTTGTGGATCATCAACCCTTTCCAAAAAGACTTCTTTATGTTCCGCATGTCCTTCTCCCGGATCTCGGATTAGTCCCTCGCCACATTCTCTGAAGAGCGCGGGTCTTGACAAACGGATAGTATTGCATTTCTCAATCGCATATTGCTCTTTACATACTTTAATTAATGTTGTAATGGGCGTCCGGTTCTCATGCTCCCGTAGATCAATATAGGTCGATATAATAAGATTTCCTTCGTCGTCTATGAAGAATGCGTCGTTTATCATATACTTCTCTGCACTCATCGTATTCTCCTTGTAGCTATTATGATTATGTTTTTCTCAACGTCGGTTCCTGCCCTGTCTGATTATGACCTTCCTATGTCAGTGACCATCCCGGCAAGATGTGAGGGATTCCACCCATCCGGCCCTGTAGATAGCTCTTTCGAATATCCTTGTCGTAACGAACATCTTTGTACTCGCTGAAGGAAAACAAACTCGACACGCCTGACTTATCCCTTTCTGTCACCCACATTTCATCCCGACGCAATAACTGCTGATCCATCAGCATAACATTATGGGTCGTCAGCAACAGTTGTGTTCGAGTTTCCGTAGAGCAATTGGACAGGTATTCCTCAAGCAGTTGACGGATCAGTAAGGGATGCAGACTGCGGTCTATCTCGTCAATGACATAGACTTTTTGCAACGTCTGCGCCGAAAGCTCAAGAAAAGCGGGCAGGAGATCAATAACCCGTTGCGAACCTTCTGATTCCTGGTGAATCTCGAACCTAACCTCTGTACCATCCGATTTCGAGTGGAAAGCGACCAGTCTCTTTGCGATTAATTCGCCATTCTTGCGGGTAATCACGATGCGATTGGTCTGCGGCTCCATCAGCAACCGAATAGCCATGCCTTCTTTAACCTTTTCTTGAAGCTCGGTCTTTAATGGCTCGGGAATCGATATATTTTCTAATGGAATTTCTTCACTGCCGAGATGAGCAATTCCGGTATCGAGCCGCGACAACATCTCGTTCATGGCCATGTAAAGTGGATGTCCCTCATCGAGAAATAGCTCAAAAAGATCAAACCGCGAGTCGGGTGCCACTAGTACAAGCTTATCCTTAAACCAGTCATAGACCGGCCTGAAATCGTCGATATTTTGGGATACAGAGTTGGTCAGGAAAAGCTGATTGTCCCGGGTTCCCCTGAAAACGAATGGAAAGAATGGGTCTTTGGAGAGCGATGAGTCAAAGCTGAGATTGCCGTCACGTCGATCATAGAGCACTTTTTCACTCGTACTCGTAATCTTAACCAGTCTTTCTTCCAATACCTCCTTTTGGGTCACTGCAAATCTAAATTCGTAGATCGTCTCGTCAATCAGTAGCTCAAAAGCAAAGCGCGAAGGCTGGCTTTTCCACCTATCATCCAATCGAAATGTCTCAATTGGAATCAGGCTATCGGGCCTGGTACCCTCCACGACCAGCGTCTTGGCAAAACTCAGAGCCTTAAAAAAATTAGTCTTGCCCGATGCATTACCGCCATAAATCGCCGCGATCGGAAGAACGCGCGTTTGGTACTTCCCAAGCTTTGGAACGCGTTCTCCATGCTGGCGCTCTCGGCTGGCAACCATCGAAAAGGTAGTGCGGTCACGGAAAGACATCCAGTTTTCGACAGAGAACCTGATTATCATTTCACCACCTCCTAATATGATATTTTCGACTTATTTCATATTAAATTTAGAGAATTTTAGCCAAAAATCAAGTTTAAAAGAGAATAAATCTCTTTAAATATCTTTTTATTATACAATAATTATTGAGCTGTAACGCCAGAAATAGATACAAAAAATAGGGCGACCAAAGAGCCTGCCCCGTAATGCTTTTATACGGGGGGGTCGCCCCTACAACAAACACTGGATCGCGGCTCAACACCATGCCGCGATGACGGGTGCTATCATTGAACTGGTCTGGACTGCGACCAGTTGTACACCGCTTCCCCCTTCAATCACAACCCCACCCCAAACTCCCTCTCAAATTCCCCCCACAGATCGAGATCGACATCGGCGGTGGCATCGGAGAGAACCTCATCGAGTTCGCGGGGTGACGCCGGTCCCACCAGAAGCATGCCATTGCTATTTAATGGCGCAGATAGACAAAATTGCAGAGCGAAGCGGCGAATACTAATCCCGCGTGCATTGCACCAGTCCCACATCTCAACAGCGCGTTCGCCCTGCCCTGGATAGCGGCGACCACACAACTCGGCATCGGGCCTGGGACCTGCCAGAACGCCCATACCCTGCACACTCGCCAGAATAACACCCACATCGTGTTCAAGCGCGAGAGGAATCGTCGTCTCTGCAGCCGTCTGACTCAGCAGCGTATAATCGAGAAACGTAATAACAATATCGCAAACCCCTGTCTCAATCGCATAGCGGTGAAAATCGTGTGAGCGACAGCCTATACCCGTATAACCGATCAGACCCTCGTCTCTCATCTTCAAAAGCTCATCCGAAGCATACCCCGGTGAATAAGCCTCTTCTATATCCTTCGGATCGTGGATAAGCATCGCATCGATATAATCCGTCTTGAGTTGTCTAAGACTATTTTCAACCGTCCAGCGAATCGACTTAGCCGTATAATCGTGTCGCCGATCCGGATGGGTACCCGCCTTAGTCTGCAAATAAACCTTCTCGCGGTATCCCCCTTGAAGCGCGAGACCCACACGCCGCTCGCTCTCGCCCCCACCATAAGCGGCAGACGTATCGATAAAATTAATCCCCCGATCAATCGCCTCCCGCACAGTCGCAACCCCCTCATCATCAGAAACGCGCTGCGGACTGCCGAGAAAGGCACAGCCAAGACCAATCGCTTTAGGTGTCATTTCAGTGCGACCAAGACGTCGCGTCTCGAGTTCGGGCATAAAAAATTCCGCGAAAAAGGATAAGACATAAAACAAAAGCTCAACATCATGCCGCGATGACGGGCGGGCACGGGGACCCGCCCCTACTCACTTCTTACATAACGTGCCAACAACCCCAGATTGCGATTAAAAGTGCGGCACGAAAGAATCTCGGCATCAATGCGCTCGCGCCGGTTCTCTGGATTTCTCAACGACCCGCGCTCCACCCAGCGACCTCGGTCATCGAGCGCGTCAATAACTTCTTTCACCTGGTCGGCACTGGGGCTGGCAACGCGCCCGCGCTCAGACAAAATCTTCTCGCGACCCTCTGCCCGGACGCGATTGTACAGAGCCTCAATCCTCTCAATCCGATTGCCACCCACCTTAAACGCATAATGCGTAGGCATATCTGAATCGTCATAAGTAAGCACATAATCGCGGGTAAAATACAGCGGCCGATTCGTCTGAAGCTCGAAAAACCGCGCCAGGCGACCATCGGGCAAGAGCGAGCGTTTGGTCCAATCGAGTGCGCGGGGAATCGGATCCAGAAAACGTTCCTCACCCGTCGCCACATACAGATCCAAAAGTATCTGCAAAATCCCGAAAGTCTCGCCACCAGTAACAGCAGGCGGCTCAAAACGGCGCGCCCAGGTCGGCTCCATATCCAAATTATACTGTTGCGCCCACGCGGGCTGCGGCTCGGGCATCTGCGCGAGAAGAATAAAATCGCCACCGCGCTTTGCCACATCGAGATAGTGGTCATCGCCGTAAATACCGTACGCCTCAACCATCGTCTCGATCACATCGGCAATCGCATTATCATTAAACGTATAATAATCCAAATAGCGCGTATCGGGATGGGTTCGCGACCAAGTTTCGGGATAACGCGCCTTCTTGACCGGAAATTTCTCCGGATCGGGAAAAACCTCAAACCGCTGCGGCCACGCACCATTCGGATACTGCGCTTTGAGAAGCGCATTGAGGCCAAATTGCACCGCCGCGTGAATCTCCCCATCCTCAAAATTTTGCACCTTATCGACGCGCATCAGCAATTGCAAGGCACTCTGCGTATTATTATCGTCAAGCGTCGTGCGATTGCGACGGTCACCCGTATCCACATCGCCCCGTTCAATATCCCGCCGATAATGCCAGCGCTTGCTTTGCTCCGCATCAAAATCAATGCGATAATCCCAACCGCCAGAAGCGAGTTGCCCCCACACAAGCGCGCGCGCCGCCTCAACAGCACCATTGAGAAACAGCGTATCGCCCGCAGCCTCATAAGCCTCCAAAAACGCCATACCCACAGCAGGCGTACCGGGAGGCTGTATCCAAATCGTCGTCGATGACGCTGTGCCCTCGCCTTCGCGCATAGAAAAATCGGTCTTGTAGCGCCACAAATAACCGCCACTTGTCGCAACATCGGTGCGAAAATAGCGCGTCGCCATAACCATCGCATCAACCGCTGATTGATGGAGACCCTCATCCGCACCGAGAGGCGCACTAACTATCATGAGAAGAACAAAAAGTTTTTTCATATCGAACCTCTTGAAAGAAGCAGTCAGCAAACAAGCGGTCAGCGGTACTGACCTTGTACTCCGAGTGCAACCCCGCCCAGCCTCCCAACTCTTATTGAACTGGTCTGGGCTGCGACCAGTTGTACACCGCTTCCCAATTCTTAATTCTTAATTCGTCTGCGGTCAACCGCAAAATGTCCACATCAGTTGCACTTTTCATCTTTAGCCTGTAAATTTGAGTCACAATGGACATCCTCTATCTCGACAATCACCTGCTGGTCGTGCGCAAACCCGCTGGCATGCTCGTGCAGGGCAACCACACCGGCGATGAAAACTTGCTGGACATAGGCAAAGCCTATCTCAAAGTCAAATTCAACAAACCCGGCAACGTATTTCTCGGACTCGTACACCGATTGGACCGCCCCGTATCGGGCGTAGTCGTCTTTGCGCGCACATCAACATCAGCGCGCCGCTTATCGCAACAATTTCGAGAGCGAACCGTAAAAAAACGCTATGTGGCCCTCGTTCACGGCAAAGTCCCCAAAAATGGCCATCTTGTAAACTACATCGCGCGGCGGCAAACAAAAAGCCGCATCGTAAATGCCCCTCATGGACAACGCGCAGAACTCTCTTACGAGCGATTGGCATACCGCAACGGAGTATCCTCAGTGCGCGTGAACCTCGCCACCGGACGCCATCATCAAATACGCGTACAGTTCGCGGACATGGGCCATCCCGTATTGGGCGATTTCAAGTACGGATCGCGCAAACCATTTCCCAACCGCGCCATCGCCCTCTACGCACAGGCCCTGACTATAACGCATCCGACAAAAAAAGAACCAATGACCTTTGAAACCAAGCCAGAAACATTTTGGCCCAGATCTTTTACATAACTGATATACAGCTTAAAGGCGCATCCCACTCATGTCCGATCAGGTAACCTATCGCAATCGCAAAACGGACGAAATAATTTCCGAGCCACTCATATTGCCCCGCATTCAATATGCTGTTGCACAATCTCGCCTGGCGATATTTGTTTACAACATACTCCTGAACACATACTCATTTTGCTGGCTACTGGGCAAATGGATGGACCTATCGGGATCAAAAAAAAAGATTCGAGCATTTATACAAAAATACGACATCAATCTGGACGAAGTCGAACTGCCTCTGGAACAATACAAAAACCTAAACGCCTTCTTCTCTCGCAAACTCAAACCCGACGCACGCCCCTTTATCGCCGATCCCCACATCTTCTGTTCACCCGCTGATGGGAAAGTACTCGCATATCCCAAACTGGATGAACAAACCCGTTTACCCGTCAAAGGTTCCCATGTCGATATTATCCACCTCCTATCATCAAAAGAATCTGCGATCCCTTATAGAGATGGCGCTGCCCTCGTCATTCGATTGGCCCCTGCAGACTACCATCGCTACCATTTTTCCGTTGCCGGCATCGCAACCGCATCTGCTGAAATTCCCGGACGCTATTATCTGGTCAACCCCATCGCCCTCGACGTAAAACCCGACTTATTTGCCCACAACAAGCGCGAAGTGACATACCTCGAAACCGAACACTTTGGGCGCATCATGATCATGGAAATAGCGGGCTGGGGCGTGGGTCGCATCGTCCAAACATACCAACCGGGCACTATCGAGCGAGGGCAAGAAAAGGGCTATTTCCAATTTGGAGGATCTACTCTGGTACTCCTATTTGAACCTGGGCGCATTGTCTTTGACGACGACTTAATCCGCGACACACAAGAAGGCATCGAAGTCCAGGTTCTCACAGGGTCACAACTGGGCGTACAGGTTGTATCATGAAGCCAAAGGCATTTTCCAAACTGATCGCGCTATCGGGCCTGTTTTTTGGCTTTGGTATGGTAATCTATGCCATACACGCGCAATACGAAGCCGCCCTCATATCTCTGCTATTCGCCGCACTGCTCAATATTTGGCACGACCCAAAACACATCGCCCTCAACCGTCTCATTGCAATATGCACCTATGGTTTTGCACCCGCTATTTTTGCCTATTGCTTTGGCTTAAAAGGCGCTCTATCCGTCGCATTGCTAATCGGATACACAGGTGTTTACGCCATAAAATTGTCAAAGGCAGACCGCGAAGAAACGCCATTACCCATATTACTTCTGCCGCTGGCATTCACAACGCGCTTTATCCTACCCGACGAACGCGTTGGACAAATACTATTCGTCACATATCTTTTAATCATCGCCGCAATGCTCCTGAACATGCCAACGCGCAAACCAAGTGTATTTGTCGCGGGAATCACAATACTTATCGCAATCTACGCGTGGGCTATTTGGGCGGCAATGCAATAGCGGTTAAACCTTCACTGCGGAAATATCCTATGCCAACAATCAATCTCATCACCCTGGGCTGTCCCAAAAACACCGTCGATTCCGAGCGCATGCACCACCTCCTCAAGCTCAACGGCTACGACCTCTCGGACGACGCTGAAGACGCCGACATCATCGTCGTCAACACATGCGGATTCATCGAACCAGCCAAAGAAGAATCAATCGCAACCGTGATGGACGCCGCCGAATACAAAAAAAACGGACGATGTCGCGGCGTCATCGTCACGGGCTGCCTAGCCGAGCGATACCGCAAAGAATTGGAAACCGAACTCGTCGAAGCAGACCTGATCGTGGGCCTTGCCGGCGAACGCGAAATCGTCGCACATTGCGATAATCTTCTGGGTACATCGCGCATTCACACCATTCGAGATGCAGAGGCGCGTCATCTACTCACCCCAAAACACTGGGCGTATTTGCGAATCTCGGACGGATGCGACAGAACATGTGCATTTTGCGCCATCCCGAGTTTTCGCGGAAAAAACAAAAGTGAAGACCTGGATCGACTCATCGCCGAAGCCTATCGCATGGTCGGCAACGGCGTGCGCGAAATCGCCCTCATCGCCCAGGATACCATGCGATATGGCGCAGACCGTTACGGCAAACCCCGGCTGATAGACCTCCTAAAAGAACTGATCCAAATCGAAGGACTCGACTGGGTGCGAATGTTATACGCCTATCCAACCGGTTGGCGCGATGAGCTGATTGACCTCCTCGCAACCGAAGAAAAATTGTGCGCCTACATCGACCTGCCCATTCAGCACGCATCAGACCCCATTCTAAAAACCATGAACCGGGGCACCACACAGACTGGCATTCGAAAACTGATCCACACCTTGCGCGAACGCATACCAAATTTGACCATCCGATCATCAATCATCACGGGATTTCCCGGCGAACACGATGAACACTTTGCAGAACTCATGGACTTTGTCGATGAAATGCAATTCAACCGCCTCGTCGGATTCACCTATTCACACGAAGAAAGCACGCAAGCGAGCGCACTGGAAGACGACGTACCCGAAGAAGTAAAGCGCGAACGGCTAAACGACCTGATGGCATTGCAAGCGCAAATATCAGGCGAATTAAACGCGGCGTATGTGGGACACACCTTCAAAGTACTGGTTGATGAAGTCTCAGACGACCCGGCATATCACTACATCGGGCGCACCAGAATGGACGCCCCAGAAATCGACGGTGCCGTATTCTTTACCGGCCATGCAAATATCGGTGACTTCGTCGAAGTCGAAATCACCGATGCAACCGAACACGACTTAATCGGACACGTCGTAAAAACCAACGCCCTATTGGACATTGCACCCGTAAAAAATGGGGAAAGCAACCACAGATGAACACGGATGGACACGGATGAAAGGCGAGAGGGAAAAAGGGGACTGGAGGCTGGTGGGTTAGGTGGTCCTTTCACATCTCATCTTCGGGAGATAGAGCGATGTTCGACAGCAGAGAACAGATTATAGATCAACTTCGCGCTGGGGAAGATGGCTACGCCGAGTTCAAGGAGGTACGTCTTGGGGCGCGCAGCGTAATCTCGCCCAATACCGAAGATATGGCCGCGGAGTTGGTTGCGCTGGCAAACGCGGCGGGCGGTGTGGTATTCCTGGGCATCGACGATTCGGGCACTGTACATGGGATACCTACAGCGCATGTCAATGCAGTCGAGCAGTGGATTATCAATATCGCAACGCACAACTGCGACCCCCCAATTCGACCGATCTTGCGCAAGGTATTGCTTCCGGATATGACCGGAGACGATCAATGCGTACTTCTCACCGAAGTTCCGCGCGGACTTTACGTCCATCGAACATCGGGCGGGCGTTATTATATGCGGATTGGCTCCACGAAACGCGACCTCACACCATCGGAACTCGCTCGGCTATTCCAGCAGCGGGGTCGCGAATACATATTCGACGAGCAGCCTGTGCTCACCGCCACAGTTGACGACCTCAGCCGCAATCGGCTCGAAGCGTTTTTTGGACGCTCGCCTACGATCCCCTATCTCGACTTGCTGCGCAACACTCGGGTGACTTTCCAGGACGAGAACGGCGTAGATCGTCCGACCGTAGCCGGCCTGCTGGTCTTTGCCAATGAGCCGACCGAATTCCTCCCCTCCGGGTCCATTGAGGCCGCGTGCTATGGAGGAACCCAGCTATCATCCGATGAGTTGGTACATGCCGAACGCCTCGCCGGTCCCGTATCCGATCAGATTGACGCCGGGATCGCTTTTGTCGCTGGCCATCGCCCGCGCCGCGGTGCTGACACTCCGTACGATCTCGACGTCGTTGACGAAGCCATTGTCAATGCCGTCGCCCACCGCGACTACGCCATTGCTGGCTCGAAAATCCGCCTATTCCTGTTCACCGACCGGCTGGAGCTATACAGCCCCGGCAAATTGCCCAACACCATCACGCTCGACGACATGCCCTACCGCACATTCACGCGCAACCAATTGCTGGTCAATTTCCTGTCGCGGATCCGCAGCAAGCGCACCGGACAAGTATTCCTCGAATCCCGCGGCGAAGGCGTTCGGAAGATTCTGGAAGATGGCGAAGCGCACTCGGGCCGGCGCCCAGAGTACGAACTATTCGGCGACGAACTCCGACTGACATTGTGGGCGAAAGGGCGGGCAGAGCGAATAACGTCCAAGGCACCTGTTTAACCGATGGGATGGAGATTTCCTTTTAAGTAATTGATTACGAGCATTGTTTAGAACCAGAAAGCCAAGATAAATGAGAATGGTTTCTATTCTACGCAGAGTACCAGATTTGGCTATCAAAATGGAGAAACAAAATGAATAGTTCGCAACCCCGTCTTATTAATCAGCGATATGCTTTAGACGCTAATCCCCGGTCAGGCGGGATGGCAGATGTTTACAAGGCAATAGATATGCAGAGTGACTTAAAGCAAGTTGCCGTGAAAATATTTAAACACGATACCTTGGAAGAAGATGTCCTCAAAGAAGCTTTTAAGAGAGAAACAAATGCTCTAAAAGAATTAAAGCATCCTAATATTGTTGAACTTCTGGATACTGGCATTGATGAAGAAACAGGACATTATTTTTTGGTTCTTGAATGGATGGACCGAAATCTTCAAGATGTGATCAAAAAGACCCCACCCGAAGGATGGGATGACTTTGCTGAAGCGATTGCTCTTCCTCTCTTAGATGCACTTGCCTTTGCCCATACGAGAAATATCATACATCGGGATATCAAACCGAGTAACATCCTGGTCAGTGACGACAATCGGCCCAAACTTGCTGATTTCAGTATTTCTAAATTGAAACGTTGGTTACAGCCTGGGCTTACTTTAGAAGAGTTTGTCTCAAGACCGTACTCCCCTCCTGAACATGATGATGGTTCCTATACATATACGCGAGATGTGTTTGGTTTAGGCGTGCTTGTTCTTGAGGCTCTTACAGATGTAAACCTTTTTGATTATGAGGATATAAATAAGGCACTCGAAAATTTCGATGCGCCGGATGAAGTCCTCTCCACCATTGCATCTTCTGTCTCCTTCGACCCTCTTGAACGCCAAACGAACGCTATCATTCTCAAATCTGAAATAGAAAAAATACAGAACCGACGGAAAGTAGAATGGGTTGAAAAAAAAAGATGTTATTTGCAGCCAACCACTAAATGGTTCCAGCGATTACAAGAAGAACTAAGCCTGTCCGCTGACGATTTAAAAAATATATTGTTGGAAGACTTAAATACAGAATGTGGTATCAACCCATACAAAAAAGAGAATCAAGATGTCCCGGGACATTATATCATCTCAGGAGTTGAATTTAGTTATCACGTAGCTATAGATGAAGCTTCTGCTGATCATCTGGTAATTCTCAATGTTTCGAAGCAATTCAATTCTGATTTGGAGAGAAGACGAGAGTTCTCTTGGATAATGCCCTATGAATTCACATTTAACCGACCTTTGACTTGGAGTAGCATAGAAGGAAAACAAATAATTGATGAACTTCAACAAGAAGTTGAAGAGTTTCAAAATGCTTTAAAAGAAAAACAAATAGAAGAGCGTGAACAGCACCTATTTCGGGTTTGGGGCAATATTCTTAAAGCGAAAACAGAAGTTGAAAAAGATAGAGAAACCCCACTTAAATACAAAAAGACTACCGTCCAGGGGAAACGTATAATATTTCATCTGACGCAAATTCCCGAAGATGACCTGGTTGGACAGCCCCGTCAAGTCAACTTGCCAAATAAAGCGTATGTAAGCGGAGAGGTTGAGGATGTTACAGGCGATGTACTTACTCTTGTAGTTGATGATGGTAATCCCAACACCATTCCATCCAGAGGCCACCTTGTGTTTAACACGTATGCTGCCAAGGTTGCCTTAGATCGCCAAAAAGTAGCCCTTGATGCCGTCCGCTATGATCGTGCTACGCGTTCCGATCTACGCCATTTGCTCAATCATGCTGATGATGTTAAGAAACCCGATACAAAGAATGTGGAATTTATCCAAGACCTTGACACAGCTAAACAAGAAGCCGTTTGTGCTGCTTTGGGGGCTGAGGATCTTCTTCTCGTTGAGGGACCCCCAGGAACTGGAAAAACAACCTTTATTGCAGAAGTTATATTGCAGACACTCATTCAGAATCCAAATGCTCGCATCCTGCTCAGTTCCCAAACGCATGTTGCTCTTGACAACGGTCTGGAGAAAATCTATGAATTGAAGCCAGACCTAAAAATGGTTCGTATAGGTCGCATTGGCGATGTGCGAATTTCGCCAGAAATGTCGAAATTGCTTCTTGAAAATCAGATGGATTCATGGAGCAAAGACGTATTTGCAAGTGGTGATAAATATTTAACAAATTGGGCAACCCAAAAAGGCATCTCTGCAGACGACGTTGAGTTAGCGATCAAACTTGAAGAGCTTAGTTTCGTAAGTAAAGTAATCCAAAATTTAGAGGGTGAATGTCAGAAGATCCAAAGTAGATTGGACAGACGGCATTGGCGAGAGGATGGTGTAACACGTCTCTTGGCGGGTGAGAAAGTTACTGAACTCCAAGAAGAAATCTCTCGCATTCAAAGCCGTGTCAGAGAACTCGAAAGAGAGCAAAAAGATCTTCAAAATGAACTTCGTAAAAGAGGAGATGATGAAGCGGATTTAGTAGAGTTTCCAGCAGAAGAACTGGATGAATGGGTACAAGACCTTATACCGCCTGACCGAGAAGAAGCCCATGTTTTCAAACAGTTGCTCAAGATTCACGCTGAATGGCAGAGCCGGTTCGGCAAGGATCCAGAATTTCTCGTTGCACTACTTACACGCTCACAGGTCATAGCTGGCACTTGCATTGGTATAGCTGGTATAAAAGGGATTCAAGATCTGGATTTCGACCTTTGTATTATAGATGAGGCTTCCAAAGCCACGGCGACAGAAATGCTTGTTCCAATGTCTCTCTCAAAACGATGGATTGTAGTTGGCGACCCTAAGCAGTTGCCCCCATTTGAAGGAGAGATTAGCAACAAACAGCATCTTGCCCGTAAGTATGACTTGAATCCTCAAGACATTAAAAGAACCTTATTTGACCATCTTCTTGAGACATTACCTGAAGAGTGTAAGAAAATTCTTTCTATTCAGCACAGGATGGTAGCACCAATAGGTGATCTGATTAGTGAGTGTTTTTACAATGGCAAACTTGAAAGTGCAAAAAAAGATACTGATGATAACCTACAAATTGTATTGCCAAAACCCGTAACTTGGTTCTCTTATTCAAATATAGCTCAACATCAGGAGCAGAGTGCCGGATCGAGTTTCACAAATCCTTGCGAGGCAGCAATTGTCACGCAGTTGCTCAAACGTCTGAATTTCATACTTGGGCAAAAACAGAAGTCCTACACAGTCGCCATATTGACCGGTTATTCATCGCAACGGATGGTACTAGATCGATCAATTCGCTCAGAAAAACACAACTGGAATCATCTTGAAGTTGATGTAAATACTGTTGATGCCTTCCAGGGACGCGAAGCTGATATTGCTGTATATACCGTTACGAGGTCTAACAAAAAGGGAAATATTGGCTTTCTAAAGGATTTAGAGCGACTAAATGTTGCTCTATCGCGGGGGAAAGCTGCATTGGTTATCATCGGAGATCATGTTTTCTGCCGCACAAGCAAGGGAGATAATCCGTTAAAGAGCGTCATTGATTATATAGAAAGACACCCTGAAGACTGTGCCATTGAACTGTTTGATTTGGAATCGAATTAGAACATTCAAAAATCAATAGGAACTTCCACATGAATACGGTTACTGACATCGAATTTAGTTCACCAGCAGATAAGGTTGCTCAGAAATTTGCACATAACCGTCCTGGATTTCGTTTGGTTGACTATGCGGAAGTAGGACTGCCAATTTACCGCATTAGAATTCAAGCTGTTCTTCTTGATCATAAGAAAATTCCACCCATAGAAGAATTCATCCTCAAAGCACTTAATTCCGGTCTTACATCCGCCGAAGAGATCAGTGAGTTTTTGGGACTCGAATTGATAATCATTAATGCTGGTTTGGCTGAGTTACTGCGTACTGATAATATCTCTCTATTAGCCCCACCTAGCTCACGTAGGCAAGTGCTTGCTCTGACCCAAAAAGGGAAAAGCACATTACATGAAGCCGAGCTTGTGACGCCAGAAGAACGAACGCTTGAAATTGAGTTCGATGGACTGTTGCGGAAACCCTTCTTTCGTCCGCCTGTATATCCTTTGAAACCACTAGAACTCAAAGACTCAGGTATGAAGGAAATCCCCCCTTTTCCTACCAAGCGACCCGAAGTTGAGAATCTCGATCTCCAAGAAGTGGGTAATGTTATTCGGCAGCAAGGTGATGCAGCAGATCACAAGAAAGATTTGCTTGCGATTAAAGCAATAGATTATCGCCAGAGATTCTTCATGCCTGCAGTCGCGCTTGTCTTTAAAGCAAATAGTGGAGATGAAATCCAGGTGGCTTTTGTCTTGGATGGCAGAATTACTGAAGACCACGAAAGGGCATTTGCTCAGGCAGGTGGTCCAAAAAAAATCGGGATCGAACAATCTGTGAATAGTGTTGCCCAAAATCAAACAGATGGCATAGTGGAACCTGAGATTACCTCTGAAATACCACCACATAAAGAGGTAGAAAAAATAACAAAATCAGTCTCGGTTGCTCACTCTGAACTGGAAGACTTAAAAGCTGATCTTGATGGCGCAGATAATGAAGAGGACAAAATTTCTGTTCAAGAGAAAATTGAAGAAGTCTCTGAGCGTTTGAATCAATCCAAATCAGAATTGCAGGCTCTTCCCGTGCGGCAGCTTGAAGTCTATGACCACCCACCCCTTCTCCACGAAGCCATAACAGATAGTCAAGAACGTCTGATGATCATTTCACCCTGGATAAGAGCTGGCGTCGTGAATAGAAAATTTGTTCAAGAATTCGAAAAAATGCTCAAGCGTGGTGTACAAGCCTACATAGGTTATGGTATTGCAAAGGAAGAAGACCCCAACCGCTATCAAAGCGATATTCAAGCGGAACGAGATCTCAAAAATTTATCTAAAAAATACCACAATTTTTCTTTTGTAAGATTTGGAGACACACACGCTAAAGTAATTATTATGGATAGTAAATTCGCCGTTCAAAGCAGTTTCAATTGGCTTTCATTTAGAGGTGATCCAAACAAAACATTTCGTGATGAAGCGGGAGTCTGTATTACAATTCCCGAATATATTGAGGAATTATTCGACCGATATGCTCCACGTTTTCAGGAAGGTTAATAGACACAGGGGATACTCAGAACATTACCACGCACTTTCAAACTTGGTTGAAAGCGAGAAAAACAATGACCATTATCGCTGCAATGGACAAAAACCGCGTGATTGGTCGGGACAACAAAATGCCCTGGTATATCTCTGAAGAGTCCAGGCACTTTCGGCGCACGACAATGGGACACGTCCTCCTGGTAGGGCGCAAAACCTTTGAATCCTGGGGTGGCAAACCCCTGCCGGGCCGCCTGCATGTCATTGTAAGCCGCACCATGCCCGACACAAAAGGCGTGGATGTGTGCAGATCGCTCGGAGAAGCCATCGAAAAAGCCAGGTCTTATGGCCGCGAAGTATTTATCTGCGGAGGCGGCGAAATTTATCGCGCCACGCTATCAAAAGCCGACCGGATGATCCTATCGTACATCGACGGTGAATACGCTGGCGATGAATACTTTCCCGAATTTGACGAAGATGAATGGGTCATAATAAAAAAAGAGACACACGATCAATTCACAATCGTATATTATGAACGTGGGAAGTAAGGTCCTCTTTGGCGGTAGTGGAAATTCAGTATTATAAAGGGTAGTCAGAGGGCGTTTGAGCATGTGACAAGCGTATTCATCTGGAGAATTGATATGCTCAGCGAACGGGAAATTTTGGAAAAAATTGAATCGGGAGAAAGCTCCGGTGTTGAGTTCTTTGATGAACAGTTCGTGCCGAACACACACAAAGACACACTAAGGCGAGAACTCTACCAGAGATTTATCCCCAAAGGCGTCCCCGATCATGAGGTCGAAGATCTGTTGCTTAAAAGGCGTTTGCTCGTGAAAGAGGGGCGAGAATATCGTGCATCGGTCGCCGGTGTGTTAATGTGCCATGACAGCCCCGATGAGTACCTATACAATAGTTTCATTCAAGCTGTTTTTTATCGGGGGACGAAAAAGGATGCGAACTACCAGATCGATGCCAAAGATTTTAAGGGGCCCCTGGACCAACAGATCATAGACGCCTTCAAATTTGTCGAAAAATTCAATCAGGTATCGGCGCGCAAAGACATTGGCAGAATTGACCGAGCACAATACAGCATGCGAGCCGTTTTTGAAGCCCTGGTGAATGCTGTTGTACATAGAGATTACTCAAAAACCGGCTCGAAAATTCGGTTGTTCATGTTTTCAGACAGACTCGAACTATATTCGCCTGGCGCGTTGGCAAACACCATAACAGTGGAAAATTTGCGTTATGCACAAGCCACCCGCAATGAGTTGCTCGCCCGCTTACTTTCGGAAATCACCTTGTATGACACAATGAGCAGACAAGTAACCCGGCGACACTTTTTGGAGCGACGAGGCGAAGGCGTAGGCATCATTTTAAGCGAAAGCGAGACCCTCAGCGGTCAAACGCCTGTTTATGAATTGTTCGACGAAGAATTGCGCTTGACGATTTTTGCCGCCAAATCTCTACAAGAAGCGTAGGTAGCGTCATTGCGGGCGAATATGGGACTAAAAAAAACGTCTGCGCGATCGAACTCACGCAGGCGGGTCGGATCGCGCAGATAACTGCCCCGCTACGCTCAGAAGTCAAAAATCAGAACAGTTCAACACTTGAAAGACATAGCATAATGGCAGCAAAAACATATCAAAACAGTTCTGAGAAAATCAAAAAATTTGCCTGCCTAAGCAGCAGTATTATCCCCCTGCTGACCCTCATTCTCTCCGGACACGCTTTTGCACAATACACTTATACTTGGAAAACCGATACGACCTTCGAGGGAGCAGACTCGGTAAACCTCGTTCAACCCGTGCAGGTAATGTTCTTAGATGAGCCGATACAGGTTGTGCCTCATAGCGCATCGCTGCGTCTCATGCAAGAATATTCGGTATTACTCGGAACCGAATGGAGTGACGGTCAGGCTTACCGACTGCTCCAAACCTTTGAATCTATACCACAATTGAGTAATAACCCGTACGAAGAAACATCCAAAGTGCCATCTTCGCTATGGCAATTGACAGACCAGCATATTCAAAATGATATAGAGATTCGTATCCAGGATGGGCAGAAAATCGTCACCCTGCCTCGGGAAGCTTTTACCTATGCCGACCCATTGTTGGCCGAAATAGAGGGTGTGAGAGGCCGTTTTTTCTCTAAAAGACTACATCATGCCGTCGTTCGCTATGTAACCAACGATGGCAGAGATAGACGCGCACTGAAGCAGATTTTGGAGAAACGCTACGGCATAAGTCTGGATGTGCCAGACTATACCGAACTGACGCGAAGAACAACAAAGGAAGATGCAGGTCGTTTCGGAGAGTTCAAAAACGAAGAGTTAATGGCTCTTGTGAGTATGTTTGAAGAATACCCACAAGGCCTGCATAACACGCCAGGGCTGCAATATCTGGTGCGGCGATTAGATGGAACACCACATCCGATTAACCCAATTGCGCCGGCAATAGCATGGCCGAGCGAGGGCTATATTGAATTCATGGAATCTGCTTTTAAGGAACAAGGCCTCGACTACATCCACCGCTTGATTCTCCATGAAAAAGCACATTTTTTGTGGGCACATCTCTTTGACGATCAACTCAAACAGGACTGGATTGAACTCGGTGGCTGGTATATAAATCCCGATGATAGTGACGGATGGTCCACGACAAAACAGACCGAGTTTGTATCCGCTTATGCACACGCTAAGAATCCGAATGAGGATATGGCAGAAACGATCAGTTATTACATCGTGAATCCCGACAAGTTGCGCTCACGTGCTCCTGCCAAATACGAATTTATTCGGGATCGGATCATGCACGGCACTCGCTACATATCGCGCATCCGTCCTGATTTGACATTTGAGGTCTATAATCTGTATCCCGATGTTGTATATCCTGGACGGATCATAAGGGTTGACATACAAGTTGAGGGCGAGCCGGAAGAGGAGAAAAAAATAACAATAGAGCTTGAGATTCATAAAGAATCCAGCATGGACGCCGCCACATCAACGTGGGTTAGAATTCACAGTCAAAAAAGTACTTGGTTTGATATCAGTATGCGCCCTATAGATTCTTTAGGCAATCGAATTGAGTCCGGACATATACTAAGGGGAACTAAAACGATTTCAAAACACTCAGCACACGGCTATTGGGCTCCCGACCAGATTACTCTTAAGGACGCTCAAGGCAATGAACGCCACGGATCTCAGACCGATTTTGGATGGAAACTCTATATCAACAATCCGCTCGCAGATGATGAACCACCGGCCTACATCAAAAATTCAATGCGACTCTCTTTGTCAGAATCGACTGAAATCGGAAGACCTATACAAATTCTGACCGCCCATTGTCGGATTTTTGAAGAAATTGGTGTGGATCAAATTTATGCAACACTAAACGATTCAAATTCCGAAACCTATTCTAAGTGGATGACGAAATGGGGATATAACCCACAGACAGGTGAGGCGAGTGTTATACTTGAAATTCCGGACTATTTCCAAAGCGGGACGTACGCACTTAACTATATTGAGATGCGGGATATAGCATTAAATGTACGTGGTGTGTATTTTACGGATCCTGGGCACAGAGTAGGAGAAAATAGAGAAGTAATCGATGAGTTACCCGCCTCTATTGAAATTCAAACGACAAATCCAGATACCATCCCCCCTGTGCTTGATTTAAATCAGATCACCATTCAGGCAGCGCCAACACATCCAGAAGCACCAAACGGCGAAACACAGGTCGATATTACCTTTAGAATCAAGGATAATATCAGCGGATATAGTAACACAGCACTGTATTTACGCGATCCTAATGGTGTGAGGCACCACTTTTGGCACCATGATCAGGATTTTCACAAAATCTATTTTTCGCGAGATCCAACTGTCTATGAAACCTACGAACGAACGATCATCTTGCCTGTTGGCAGTATCCCCGGAACATGGGGCTTGGCTGAAATGACAGTATATGACAAAGCACAGAACATCCTTCGGGCGAACTTTACTGAAATCATCCGCTTTGAGGTAAGCGATACTCCCCTTATTTCTGCCGATTTTGATGGTGATGGGCAGGTCGCGTTCGAAGACTTTTTGGCTTTTGTTCATGCGTTTGGAACCCAGAGCGGACAGGAGAATTTCGATCCAAAATTCGACCTCAACGGCAATGGAGAGGTTGGTTTTTCTGATTTTCTTATCTTTGTGGATTCTTATGGCAAACCGGTCAATGGATGATTATTCACGATGATGGCCAAAACCTCTGGATCGCGGCTAAAACCCTGCCGCGATGACAGGCGATTCAACACCACAACGCCAATCACATGTAGCATAGTACAGGGACACCGCCCCTAACAACCTCTGGCTCAAAAACATGCCGCGATGACAGGCGGGCACGGAGCATGCCCCGTAATACTTTTATACGAGGACACCGCAGCGGGCGGGCACAGGGGCACCGCCCCTACGACAATCTCTCCCTTCCACTAACTTATAGTCTCCAATTTCTTACCTCTCCCCCCTTTTATTATTATATTTTCAGTACTGGGGGTCTTCATGCACACATATCTCAACCAACTACAACAGGTCCTCGACCACGGCGTAAAAAAGGGCGACCGCACGGGAGTGGGCACAATCTCGTGTTTTGGCCTGCATGCGCGCTATGCCATGGCAGACGGATTTCCCGCAGTAACGACCAAGCGACTGGTATGGAAATCGATGCTATCGGAACTCCTGTGGTTTATATCCGGGTCCGACAACATCTACGACCTGAAAACCTATTTGAAAAGCAACCGGCTGTGGGATGGCAATTATGAGGATTATTTGAACCGCCTGGGAATAGACAAAAACGACGGCAGCATGGGACGTATTTACGGTGTACAGTGGCGGCGATGGAAAGGCGCCAATGGAAAAGTGGTCGATCAGCTTCAAGAGGCGATTAATTTGATCCGAGAAAATCCCGAATCCCGACGCATCATGGTCGATGCCTGGAACGCAGCCGAAACAGGCTCTCGGGATGTAGCCCTACCCCCGTGTCACAACTTTTTTCAATTTTACGTCGCAGAAGGCAAATTATCCCTACAAATGTATCAGCGATCCTGCGACATGTTCTTGGGCGTGCCACTCAACATCGCGTCCTATTCCGTATTGTTGCATATGGTCGCAAAAATTACGGGCCTCGTCCCCCACGAATTTATCCATGTCCTGGGCGACGCACACATCTACTTAAACCACCTCGACGCGGTAAAAGAACAACTATCTCGCAAGCCATATCCCCTGCCCGAATTGCGGATTAAAGACCGCGGACAAACCGAAATCGACCATTTCGAAATGGTCGATTTTGAACTCATCAATTATCAGCACCACGACACCATCCGCGCGAAAATGGCTGTTTGAAATCAGGTAAGAGGACCACCCATTATTCTCTTTTATCGCGTATTGCGCGGATCATCTGCCACAAAATAGATCCAATGCCGACTAAAATGAAAATGGACGTGAGAACCAGGAAAATCTGGGCACCTAAAGGCAGGTTTTCAAATGGAATGATCGGTTGCATGATGGGTAAACCTGTTATTATCGCTCTTGCCGAGCGTCGTCTAAATAGGACGCGAATATCGTGAAAACACTACTCTTAATCTGTGCCGAAAGTAAAACGCGAGTTTCTCGCCAATTTATCAACGCGGCAATCGACGCCAAAATTGCCGATCAGGTAGTAGCCACTTCATTTGATAAATTGGAAGAACGCGTGCGTACCAGTGAAGAAATCGACCAAATTCTCATCTTTCCCGCACTGATCGCCCTGCCCGATGCAATGCGCGAAAACTTGTTGCAACGCATCACATCTCTCCAAAATGAAAACCCGCAAAAACGCATCCTGATGACCAGCCCTTTGGGCAGTGACCCCCGCTTATTCGACATGATCCAGGACCGCATGGCAGCCGCGCTAAAAAGTACGCAGAACGCACCCATATTGACAATAGAAACACCGAATACTTCTCGAACCCTCGATTTTGAAAATTTCGCCACACTGCCGAGTCAGATTGCAGATGTAAGTACACTCGTGCCCGATCGCCAGGGACAGGGCGTTTGGGTACGCGAAGTATTGGACGACACAGCCAATGCCGATGCGATCTTTTACGCAGACGCCGATCGTTTTTCGGCCACCGTCGATCTCGCTCTCGTTCGGGAACAAGGATTGTTAATCTACGGACTGGAAGGACAACCCCTGCCCGCCAGCTACGGCGGCCCCCTGCGTCTGATCATTCCCGGACACGACGATCGCTGTGCAAACGTAAAGGGCGTAGCTCGGGTCGAAATCGTCTTGAAATAGCTATAATATTTATTATTATATAAGGTCGGAATCGTTTGGCGATAGACGAGTATCTTAAATGAGGCGGTCCTGTGGTCAACACCGCAATGCCAGTCACGCGCACCATTTTTTCAGGATAAAACACACCATGTCATTGACACAAAATCAGATTGATCAGTATCGCGATCGGGGAGTTTTGATTGCGGAGAATGTATTAGATGATGCGGCCTTTGAACCGATTGAACACGCTTATGACGTATTGATCAATCAAAAGGCACAAGAGCTATTGGAAGAAGGGGCGATCTCATCCGTACATGCAGACAAGCCATTTAGCCATCGCTTAGCCGCGATTGCACGGGAATTAGACAATGAGGGATATGACGCGCTGCGCAGTTTTGCGGGTGGATTCGACATCATGCGCGCGCGCGTGAAACCGATGTTCGACATCTTCTTCAACGAGCAATTATTATCGGCAGTTGAGTGCCTCATCGGACCAGAAATAACTCTAAGTCCAATTCAGCATTTTCGCCCCTACTTGCCCGCGCGAGAAAGCCAGCCGGGTCAGGTACCCTGGCATCAGGACCAGGGCGTAACAAAAGAAGAGGCGGACATCTCGGAAATTATAACCTGCTGGATACCACTCGTAGATGTCACCCCAGAACGCGGATGCTTACAAATATTGCCGGGCGTAGTACCCATGGGACTGCTCGAACACCAGCGCGAAGGCGGCACCATGATCAAACCCATGTACATGCCAGAAATTGAACCCGTAAATTGCATTATGAAACGCGGAGACGTGCTCATGATGAGTGCTTACACCCCACACAGAGGGCAGCCAAACCGCACAAATCTGGTGCGCTGGAGCATGGACCTGCGATTTCAAAAAACGGGCACACCCACAGGACGCCCATTCTGGCCCGAATTTATCGTCCAGAGCAAAGAAAACCCTGCATCTGTGCAAAACAGCTTTGATGAATGGTGTACGCGGTGGATTACAGACATGCGAGAGAGTAAGGGGACCCATCTGCATCGGGTGTAACGTATCGGGGGGCACAGGGGCACCGCCCCTACGTCATTCAAACGGTATATCATCCGCATTAAAAACCTGCGTGCGCTTCATCATGCGGCGTTCCGACGGAGAAAAGGGTTCGCGGCGATGCATCGTGGGGCGATTGTCCCACATCACGAGATCGCCGACCTGCCAGGTATGAGTCCATAAAAATTCGGGACGGGCGGCATGCTGAAAAAGAGTCTTGAGAAGCGCGTCGCTTTCATCGGCTGGCATATCGAGAATATATTTGGTCAGATGGGGACCGGCATAAAGCGACTTGCGCCCGGTTTTTGGATGGGTGCGCACGACCGGATGGTCAACGCGTTCGGGTGGATTTTGTTCTTCAACATAATGACGGTGTACGGCTCGCAATCCTGTGAGCCGTTTTTTTATATCTTCATCTAACGCTTCATACGCGGCATAACAATTGCACCACTGGGTATTGCCTCCCGCACTGGGAATTTCAAGCGCATAGAGAACAGAAATCGTACCGGGACGCTTGAGATACGACAAATCAGAATGAAAGCTAACCTCCCCATCCCCCAAAGCACCGATCAGCTGACCATTTTCTTTAATATTGGAAACGATAAAAATTTCTTTGTATTCGCGGTCGAGCTGTTTGCGAACGTGTTCGACTGCGCGGCCAAAATAATTGGTAAAGCGAATCTGATCTTCCTCGCTCAAATCCTGATCGCGAAAATACACCACACAGTAATCGAGCAATGCCTGGCGAATAGCCTGGACAGTATCATCGTCGAGAGCCTGTGAAATATCAAGCCCCCGAATTTCAGCGCCCAGTGCGCCGCCAGAAGGGATAATTTGCATAGTTCGTACCTCACCTATCAGGCCATTTATACGCGACCTTTGCATTCTTCCAAAAATACTTCTCCAGCACCGCATCACCCTTTTGAGAAAAATAATCATACACAAGGCGCTGCGCCTCGGCCGGGGTGCGCTTGCTGCGTTCGAGAACCGGCCAGTCACTGCCGTAAATCACGCGATCTTCACCAAAAAGATGCCAGAGCGCGTCGAGCAAATATACATAAAAATCGAGATCAGTGGGCGCGGGAATAACCTGACAGCGCAAATCCATAAGACCCGACACTTTGCAAAAAATATTGGGCTGTTCGGCGGCTTTTTGCATAAGCTCCAAACGCTCGGGCGCGAGGGGATTGCCATCTGCAGGGATATTGCCGCAGTGATTGATCACAATGCGAAGATCGGGCAACCGACGCGCGATTTCCACAACCGCATCGCTGATCCCCGAATCGAGTTCGAGATCGTGTTCAACAAGCTTTTCAAAAGCACCGGCCATCTTGCCCAAATCTTCGCGCTCCCAGGGATGGGTACGCGGGCGAATACCCAAAAAAAGCGGATTGGGTGCCAGGCGATTGAGATGATCGCCAAAATCCTCGGCACGCGGATCGAGATTGCCCACCAGCCCCACGATAAACGGATCATCTTCAATCACATCGAGCACCCATTGATTGTCTTCCACCCAGGTACTCGCCTCGACAATAATAGCCCCCGTAACATCTTCAGACGCGACCAGTGCTCTATAGTCTTCGGGCATAACGCGGCGATAAATCTCGTCATCGGGTTCGGGAAAGGGCACACCCTCTGGGCGAGTGGGATCGTAAATATGGATATGGGTATCAATAATCATCAATTACTCCTCACGTCTTCTACATCCATATGCTGGCGCAATCGCCCAAGCGCGCGGTCTTTGAGCTGGCGCACGCGCTCGCGGCTGATATGAAAGTGCTTCCCCACTTGCTCAAGCGATTCTGCCTTATCAACGTCAAGACCAAAATAGCGGTTGATGATCTCGGCTTCGCGTTCGGGCAAATCGGCCAGGCCCTTGCGCAAAAGAT
Organism: Candidatus Latescibacterota bacterium; assembly: GCA_965262145.1. Taxonomy (GTDB): domain Bacteria; phylum Latescibacterota; class UBA2968; order UBA2968; family UBA2968; genus VXRD01. The sequence continues at coordinate 5,449,116 of OZ253501.1, read as the reverse complement.
CGCGCAATCGGTTGGCATGCACATCCTCATCTGGTTGGGGTGCTCCGTCGGGAACAATATCGGCAAACAGGCGGACACCATCTTCATATACTGGCCTGTTGAGTGAAACAGATGCCCGGCTTGTTTGAAGTGCCTTATACACCCGTCGAGATGAAAAATCGGTTTCTGAAGCCAACTCGTCAATATCGGGGACGCGACCGTATTCTTGCGAAAGTGCGGCAGACACTTTGTTGAGCACATCGCGATCATCTATTTGATTGACTGGAAACGCCACCGGATGTGTCTGGCGATTGAGCGCAGAGAGCATGGCCTGGCGAATCCACCACACCGCATAAGTGATAAACTTGTACCCGCGCTCGGGATCGTATGTTTGAGTAGCGCGTATAAGGCCCATATTACCCTCGGCAATGAGATCGGAAAGGGGCAATCCGCGCCCCGTATATTCGCCAGCCACGCGCACAACAAAGCGCAAATTGGCTGTAATGAGATGATTCAACGCCTTTTGATTGCCCTTGCGCGCAGCATTGATGGCTTTGACTTCATCTTCGCGGGAAAGCGGGGTGTATTTGCGAATATCGCGCAAATACAGATCCGTAAGCTGGCCCTGAGCCTGCGAAGAATCACCCGGAGGAGAATTGCCTCCAGTTAAAGGTCGTGCTGATTTTCTAATTTCTTTTTTCATAGCTTTAATTCCAGTGTCTCGACAGTTGATGAAGAATGAAAAAACGGTACAGACTGACACGTCGGTTGGTTGAGCGTTTGACACGCTGGACAGAGACGCTCTTCAACTCTGAGGGCACAGGGCAAACACGCGCAGATACTGGCTATGGTTTGGGTCAGTGTTTCGCGTACGTGCTTGTAGTGTGCAATCTGCTCTTCAACTTCACGAAGACGACCATTGAGGTCTTCGAGAATATCATGCGCGAGTTCGCCTGCGGTCTTGTGTTGCTCTCGTTTGTCAATAATGACCTTGATATGTTCGAGATCGAATTCCATCTCTTTCAGACTCAAGATCATGCGCAACCGCGCAAGTTGCTCGTGGGAATAACATCGAAAACCACCGCTACTTCGACATTCGGGATATATCAGACCCATCTCTTCGTAATAGCGCACTGTGCGGGTGGTCGTACCGGCTTCTTTTGCCAATTTCCCAATATGCATCAAACCATCATTGCATTTTGACACAACCAATCACCTCGTTTTTATGAGCGGAACAGACAAACTTTGACGTTACGTTAAAGTTGGGCGAAAAAATATACCTTAACACAACATCAATGTCAACGAAAAACTTTGACGCTACGTTAAGGTTTGATAATCAGCGGTCAACGACCTCTAATGGTGGAACAAACGCACCCCCGTCATAACCAGAAGCATACCGTATTCATCACAGGCTGCGATGACATCGTCGTCGCGCATTGAACCTCCGGTCTCAACCACGTATTTGACGCCCGTACGAGCGGCGCGATCAATATTATCTCGGAAGGGAATAAACGCATCGGAACTGAGCACAATATCGTCCATCTGTCCAATCCGCGCCCGCTGCGCATCATCGCCCAAAAGAGAAGGCACAGTGTCGAAACAGGCTTCCCAAACCCGACGTTCCTCACGAGTCATATTGCCGCGCAAATAAGCTTCAATAGCATTGATTTTTTCAGGACGTTTCAGACCTTTTCTAAATTTGAAATTGAGAATATCCGGATGCTGACGCAAGTACCACGCTTCGGCCTTACCCGCGGCAATTTCCGTACACGCCAGACGATTTTGCTGCCCGGCACCATTGCCGATAATCTGTCCATCAAAGGCAAAACACATCGAATTGGATTGCGTGTACTTCAGAGCAACAGTCGCCAAGAGCATATCGCGCTGTGCTTTGGGAGAGACCTCTTTATTCTTTGTCACAATATTCGTTAAAATGTCTGTGTTAATGGCTTTGGCATTGCGCGTCTGTTCCAGAACAACACCAAAAACATCGCGAGTCTCCGGGCCAGCAGGCGCGTACGATTCATCCATCTGGAGAATGACATAACTACCGCCTTTTTTTTTCTTGAGAATATCGAACGCCTCTGGTTGATACCCCGGAGCAATAATACCATCGGACACTTCGCGGCTGAGCAAACGCGCAGACGATTGATCCACCTCATCGCTTAAAGCCACCCAATCCCCAAAAGAGGAAAGCCTATCCGCACCCCGAGCGCGGGCATAAGCCGTAGCCAGAGGCGAAAGATCGAGATCATCGACAAAATACGCCCTTTGCAGCGCGTCGGAAAGGGGAACAGCAACAGCCGCACCGGCAGGGCTTAAGTGTTTGAAAGAGGCGGCTGCCGGCAGATTGAGCACCTCTTTAAGCTCGCGCACGAGTTGCCATGAGTTGAGCGCATCGAGCAAATTAATATAACCCGGCGCGCCATTGAGCACCGTGAAGGGCAGTTTGCCGCTGGGAGAGTACGCACGCGCATCAGATTGATGCGGGTTGCAACCATAGCGCAGAGTCAGTCCATCTTGAGACATAAGACAATCCTTTTGAAAATAAAAAAAGCCCAATCCTCTAATGGATTGAGCCCAGGCGATCGACCCCTTGAATTTTTAGTTCTAACGCTCCCCTCCGGTTATTTCCGGATATTCGCCAGTTGCGTCAGATTCGATTGATAGCCCAATATAACGGGAGGCAACATATATTGTCAACAGCCATCAGCCCGCCTCGCTTTCAGCACCCGATACAATTTGCGTCGCACCTGTTTCAGTGGTCACAAAACAGAGCAATTGCTCGGGATCAGCCAGGTCGAGAACAACGGGCGAATGCGTAGTGGTCAAAATTTGGGCACGCGCTCTGTCCTCGTGCTGTGCTATAGCACTGAACGCTTTAAAGACCGCTTCTACCGCGCCGGAATGGAGACCGTTTTCCGGGACTTCGAGCAAACATATCCCATCGCCATCGGACACATAAGCCAGCAATGTTAGAGCCAGCAAGCGCAAGGTTCCATCTGACAACATCCACGACGGTGTTTCCAGATCGTTGTGGTGCTCAACCACGAGATAGCAGTGTTGATCTTCGGGACGCACAACCGTGTGAACAGCCGACAAACCCGGCAAAACAGTGCGCAAAAGCGCCAGCCAGGCCGCATGCCTGCTCGGCTCATTTTCTTTTAGGGCAGCAACCACCCAGGGCAAATTGGCACCTTCGGGCAACAGAGTGCGCGGTTGCCCCGGCGGACTGGGTCGGCGAATATGTTTACCGTTGAGATCAAACTTGCGAATACTATTTGAGAGCGTTTGTTTGAGCCATGTAGCGACGGGAAAACGCGCCTCATCTTCGGGCAAATTGCCCAGTGCCGAACGCCTCGCGCCGAGTTTGAAAGAAGGATCCCACCCCACACCGGATTCATCGTAAAATTTATCATTGCCACCGGGCACTTTATTGACAATGGTTTTGACGCCGCGCAGCCTGGGCGTCGCCAGGGTTTGCGGTGTGGGCTTATCTACGGCAAAAAGCGATTCTTGAACAGCGCGGTCATCCCGCTGAATATCTGTGAGCAAAAGCACCCGCTCGGAAAGAATCCCAATTTCACTATCTTCTTCGGTCACGCCAATGGCAATTTCGTATCGACACCGCGAAAAATTCCGATCAGAAAACAGATTGGATTCAGATGCGGGCACAGACAATTCAACAGCAATTTCAAATCGATCTGCAAAACCGTGCCAGGTCAAATCGCGCAAATCACTCGCCCGGCTATAAATCGCTGCATCGAGGCCATCGCGCACAAAATCCCCGAGAAACGCAATAGCGTCGAGAAAGGTCGTTTTACCGCTGCCATTCGCACCAACCAGCATATGAAAAGGCGCGAGATCCTGTTCGATATGACGCAAACACTGATAATAAAGGGTTTCAAGACGCTGGATCATATGGAACTCCTGTAGTGACGACTCCCAAGCCTAAAGGCTTGGGCTTCTTGGTGGTTTTTCCACCTGAGATTGTCGTCCCAATCTCAATATATTTATCGCTGCATTGTGATCTCTGTCCATATCAACACCACAACATGGGCACTTGTGGCGACGGTCAGATAGCGTCTTCTTGAGTCTATGCCCGCACTGTGAACAATCTTGGCTTGTGTATGCAGGATCCACAGGCTCTACCACACCACCAGCTTCTTCCGCTTTGTAGGTGATACATTGCCTGAACATAGACCAGGCAGCATCTGAAATACTTTTTGAAAAACACCTGTTATGCACCATACGATTAACAGGCAAATCTTCAATGGCAATCATCGAAAAGCGATTGACCAACTTCCGAGACGCTTGATGGGCAAAGCTGTGTCTTTTATTACGGATGCGCTCATGAACTTTCGCAACAACCTTGCGTGCTTTCTCACGTTTTTTGTGGGAATCTTTCTTTACTTTATCCCACTTGCGTTGTGCCCGTGCAAGTGCCTTTTCCTCTTTTCTGAAAAAGCGAGGATTAGGGATTTCTTCGCCTGTGCTCAACGTAGCGAATTTTTCAAGCCCAACATCAATACCCACACAAGGACCTTTCGTTGCCTTTTCGCTAACATCGCCCAAATCACAAGGAATGGTGGCGAACCACTTGCCTGTTGCTGTGCGGATTATCGTACAGGCTTTCGGTATGCCTCCAATAGGTCTGTGCTGTATAATTCTAATACATCCTACCTTCCCCAATCGGAGACCTTTTTCATCCAATCGGCAACCATTAGAAAATTGCGGATAGGTGATAGAATCATAGCGACTTTGTCCTTTGTATCTGGGAAAACCCGCTTTTTCGCCTTTCTGCTTGACGCGGCGAAAGAATGCCTTGAATGCAAGGTCAACACGTTGACAGACCTGCTGGAGAACTTGCGAATGCACAGCAGAAAAAGATAGACGCTGTTGCTTCATCTTTGGCAACGTCGCCTGTTGCTCAAAACGAGACAAACTTATACTGTCCTTCTCCCATGCTTGCACTCTTGCACAGACAAGCTGGTTATACAACAACCGACATTCTTCTATATGCGCCAGCAGGATCTTTTCTTGCTTCTTCGTTGGGCGCAACCTATACTTGAAATTCCGTACCACTACACACCTTTTTGACTCTCTACATAGTTTTTCAAAATACCTAACGTGACATGACCTGCCGTTGGTACAAATTTAGAGCGCGTCCACAAAGACGGTAGTCGCCTTTTTAGTTCTGGATGTTTTTTTTCGTGAGAGGTGAAACCTTTTATCTTTCTGATTATAGCATTGACAGCATATTAGGGGTTGTATGTCAAGGCAATTTATCAATGTTGTTATCCGCTAAAGCTACAACTGTAAGCCCTTCACCATGCGACCCAACGCTAAAAATGTTGGGACTTACGGGCTGGTTGTTAAGTTTACAGGACAGAAAGAGAGGCGTCAAGCGCAAATCTATGCAACGAGGGGCAACTGCATCAGCTTTTCGCCTCTCACCTCTTTCTCTGTGTTCATCCGTATAAACGCTCAAATTATTCGCGTTTTTTCTGTAGTTGCTTTTGCCCTTCACCTCAGAATTCCCCTTTGAAATCAAAAAAAACAGTCTTGATCACCGGCGCAACAGATGGGATTGGCCGGGCACTTGCAAAAATCTATCGAACGCGCGGAGATCGGTTGGTACTGATAGGCAGACGCGCACTGGACGCGCTCAATGATGCGTTGTACAGCGAAGACACGTATTGCCAAGCAGACCTATCGCAGAACGATTGTGCAAACCGGGTATGCGAATTTCTGAACGCGCAAAAAATCGACACCATAGATCTGGCGATTCAAAATGCTGGCACCGGATATTTTGGAACCATCGCGGAGCAAAGCGCTGAAAGCATTCGAGAGATCGCAGCAGTCAACCTGATGGCGCCCTTGCGCTTGACACACGCCCTGATTCCATACCTGCAAGCCAATGGAAAACTCGTACTGATCGGCTCTATCACACATGCATTCCCCTGTCCCGATTATGCCGTGTACGCAGCGAGCAAAGAAGCGCTCAACACCCTGGGACGCAATTTGCAAATCGAGGGCGACATAAATGTACAGATCATTCACCCGGGTGCGACGCGCACGGGATTGCATCGAAAAATTGGCATGGACAATGAAAAGGCAAAGGGATTTCCGTCCGCAGAAAGGGTCGCCCAAAAAATCACACAGGCGATAGATGGACGGCGTTTTGTCGCGACAATTGGACGGCGAAACGCCTGGGCGCGATTTTTGGGACGCTATTGCGAAGGCATGGTCAACGCCATGGTGCGTGCAACGTGAAACACGCGGTCATTACAGGCGCAGCGGCTGGAATCGGCAAAGCACTTGCCCATCGCTTTGCACAGGCGGGATATGCCATCACGGGCGTGGATGTAGATGCCGCGGGCGCAGCGAGCGTCGAACGAGAACTGGATGCGCGATTTGTCATTGCGGACCTGCGTTCTGATGTAGGCATCGCGCGGGTTCTCCCAGAATTGATCGGGGGAAAACCGATTGACGTATTGATTCACAACGCAGGCGTCAACGCCGTGGGGCGGTTTTCCGACATAAGCATAGAAAATCACGAACAAGTAATCGCAGTGAACTTCTACGCACCGATGGTAATCACAGCGGCATTACTCAAAGCCGATTTGATCGCAAAAGGTGCGTCCATAGTCTTCATCTCCTCCCTTTCCCACTACACGAGCTATCCGGGTGCTGCAACTTATGCGGCGACCAAAAGCGGATTGGCCTCCTATGCACGCAGTTTATCCATTGCCCTTGCGCTGCAGAATATCCACGTCACAACAGTTTTCCCCGGCCCAACGCGCACAGCCCATGCGCGGCGTTACAGCCCACACAACACACGCGAAAAAAAACGCATGCCACCCGAAAAATTGGCGCACTACATCTTTCGAGGTATAAAAAAGAAAAAACACCTTATCGTACCAGGTGCTGCCAATCGAATGCTCGCCCTCCTGGGCAAATGGTGCCCGCCCCTGATGGAATATGCGATGCGCAAGGTGATTTTGGAAAAGTTGTGAGATCTCTTCACTTTTGCCCCGCCTCTATTCACACTTTTTTCCCAGAAAAAAAGGACCCAGCGATTCGATATAAAGAGCGGTTTGCTGAGTTTTTCTCATATCCTGCACAACGCGAGAAAGCGGATATAGCTCCGCACCCATCAGACCAATAACAAAATCATTGTCATCAACATCAAGGCCATAGCTGGCCAGGCGAATATCGTGCGCGTGATCTTCGCGTCCATAAGCGCGTCCGATAGAAGCGTGCTCCATCAAAATTTTGCGCTGTTCTCTGTGATCGAGACGAGCAAAAGCCCCATTGCGACGCAGCGGGTACCAGATCGCCCAGGGCCATTCGGGATTGAGCACATTGTTGCGCGGTCGGTCAATAAGTGCGTATTCGAGATCCGGCTCGTAACCCGTGGCATACGTGCGCCCGAGCATCGTGAGTTCAGGACGACGTGTACAGACGGAGAATGGATCGCTATTGAGCAACGCGCGAATATCAGTCACAAACAAATCGGGTGATTCGGTCAAAAAAACAACGCCAATGCCATAGGGATCGTGCGCATCGAAATAGAGCGCGACATCGAGACCGCTTTGATCGAGCGCCTGAGATACAGCATCGACATCCCCCACACCCGTGAAAACCTGCAACTGCATGTAAAGCCGCCGATCACTCGTTTGCGGCACGCCATCAACAGGCGCGCCGTGTTCGAGGATATCGAGTTTTTCTTTTGATTCAGTAGGATGATGCACGTCTTCCTGCCTCCATTTGTGTATTCTGCTGTAAAATTTATTTTTTATCCTTTCCAAATCAAAAGATAGGATTTGACTATAAAAAGAGCAAGCCCCAGATCAGCAGACTGAACTGGGGCTTGGTGAGACATCAGGATAGCTGACCGCTAAATTAAAAGAAAGACATCTTGTAATGTGCTTTAATACTCCGCCCTGTTTCGGGCATCACGGATCGAATGCGCGAGAGATGGTTGCGGTATTCCGTATTGAAAAGATTGTCCAAAGAGAGAATAATACTATGGCGGGTATGGTCGGTGTTAATGTCGCGCTGGGCATAGACACTGAAGACAATATAGCCATCCGTAGGCTCTTCGAATATATCCACGCGCTCCTGTCCTGCGACAAATTCCGCAGTCCCGCCAACGGTAAGCCAGGGGTGCTCATAGGTCGTACTTCCAACAAATTTGAGCGGTGGCATCTCGGGCAGGGGCAAATGCTCATCCCTATTCTCGCCGCGCACATAACTGCCGTTTAATTCCAGATTCAAACGGGTATTCAAACGCCACCCCAGATGCATCTCCAGGCCCAAAAATCGCGCGGCAACACCATCGGCAGCGTAAATCGGCAGAAGTTGGGCAAAATTGATCTCTCCGGTATTGCGCGGGGCAATATAAATATCAAACTCGTTCCAATATCCGCTCAAAACAAAATTGAGACCCGGTTGCAAATAGTGAAAAAAGACCTCGAAACCCAGACTCGTTTCGGCCTCGAGATTGACATTGCCCACCTCAAAAGTGTACGCAGCTAAATGCGGTCCATCGTTGTAAAGCTCTTCAATCGTGGGCACGCGCTGGGATCGGCTAAGGTTCAAACCGCCGGTTAGTCGATCGGTAATGGACACAAGCGGACTAATCGCCGCAGACCAGGCGTGAAAAACGCGATCTACATCGAGATCCGCAATGCTTCTGGTCTGCGGACGCGGATCAAAGTCGGCATACGTATAACGAGCAGAGGCCTGAAATTCGATTTGACGATAGGTAAACTCGTGGTAGAGACCTAAATAAGCATTTTGCTCTCGCGTGGGCGGCGTAAAAACAAACGCCCCCAATTTGAGATTGTGGTGCCCAAAGCCGAAGGCGAAAACTGTATTTCGCGTCTGGTCCTGTGTATTCAAGTGCAATTTGAGATCGCCACTGTAGTCGTGGAACAAAAATTCGGACCCAATATTGCCGCTGGATTCGTACTCAAAGTGGTGATAAAAAGTCTTGGTAAAATCCATCTCTACGCTACTGAGAACCTGACGATCAAAACGATAGACCGCCTTGCCATCAAACACGCGGCGCTCAATATCCAGATCTACACCATTGGGATGCCCACCGATAAATCCGCCGGGAATGCCGTATTGGGTCAAAAACTGATCAAACGAGACACCGACATACCCCCGGTCAGTCGGGTATGACAGACCGAGTGTATGCGTGCGCGTGTCAATAGGTGTGTTGGCAAGCCTGCCAATAGGGGTTTGCACATCCCGGGTATCGCGGTACGTAGTCTCGGCGTACAGCGCGAGCGGCCCCACGGGCACCGTGATTCCAGCGGCAGAGAGATACCCTCGATTGACCGTCTCTCCATAAGCACCAACACTGCCAAAAACGTCCTGCGGATGATCTTCGGGAATTTTCTGTTTGACGACATTGATAACCCCACCAATGGCCGATGCCGTGTGAAGCAGTATGCGCGGCCCCCGGATGATTTCGAGGCGCTCAGAATTAAAAAGTTCGAGAGTAACAGCGTGATCGGCAGAAGTGGCGGATAAATCCCGAGTCTCGATACCATCTATATTGATCTGCACACGGTCACCACTGAGGCCGCGTATAACTGGTCGAGCAGGCGCAGGCCCCATGCTGCGAATGGCGACGCCGATTTCGTTTTTCATCGTCTCGGCAAGCGTGAGACTGTACTTCTTCTGAAGTTCATCCCCCGAAAGCACGCCAGTGGCTTCGTGCAATTCTTCAAAACGGGTTTCCGCACTTTTCCCGACCACGTCAATGGTATCGGCAAAAATTTCCTGGACGACCATTTCGACGTACAGAATGGGCAATTTCTCACCTGAGACCCTTACTTCCCGACTCACTAATCCATAGCCGATACGAAAAAAAGATAACCGATGAACGCCCTCCGACAGACGCAAGACAAAACGGCCCCGTTCATCGGTTGTCGCACCCACTGCGCCATCATCGAGACTGATATCGACATCGCCAATTGCGCGTTGGGTTTTGCGATCAAAAACATATCCCTCGAGCAAACGCATTTCATCCGATGCGCTGATCGCGGAAAAGCAGAACACAAAAACGAGAGTGAAAGCCGTGAATTTCAAAACGTATCTCCAATAGACAAAAGCTCTCACCCTGCCCTATGAAGACCGGGTGAGGGCAAGATATTTACTGATCTACGACACGCACCGGAATGGGAACAGTGCGAAAATCTATATGATCGTCATGCGTGACTTCGAGAACAATAGTAGTTTCACCTACCTTGAGGCCGCGCAATTGGAATTCAAACTTACCCACATCTGCAGGGGCCTGATAAACCTCCACAACAGTGGGATCGGCAATAGTCGAGGTAAATTTGTCATCTGGCTCATCCGGTGGGGCAATTTCGTCGCCATCTTCATCGAGGAACCGAATACTCCATTGAGCGGTAAGTCCACCATTGGGAACTTCGAGTTCGCCTACCCGACCACCGCTGGCATCGATCTTCCCTTCAAAATAGCGGAAAAACCGATTGCCCGAATCTATGAGGACCAGCCCCTCGGGTTCGAAATGCTCTTCGTGTTCAGAAACGGGATCATCACTACCACAACTGATCACAAACAGAGTCAGAACTGCCACAGCGGCAAAGGTGCGTTGAAACGATTTTCTTATAAAAAACATGATGATAGTCTCCTGAATGTATATACCTGTACAAGCACGCACGGGCGGAAAACACCACAGGAGGTTAATACCCATGCCCGCACGGAAAACACGCGAAGTGTACAGACTTAATATGAGATAGATAGTGCTGCGAGAGAACGGCTACCACCTATCTACCTGCGGACACAGGCAGACAATTGGTACACCGTTTATGCTCGAGAAATTCAGGAGACTGCTGGGGGGGATCGGCCCTGAGGCGAAAGGAAAAACTGGTGGGATAAAAATGAGGCGTTCGGCGAAGCGAAAAAACAACAGGCGTATAACGCGCCAAAAACAACTATGGCACTGATAAGACCCAAAAAGCCATAAACCCAATGGCAAACAAGACAATGGATGTCGTGTTCAACATGGTCGAATGCATGCCCAAAGGCAAAGACAAACGCGCCGACGAGCAATACAGCGATCAGTGCTTTAACGAGTGGATGTTTGGTGTGAATATTCATGCGTCTTAACAGACCTATCCGGTGGTGGAAGAAGTCAATTATTCAATCTCAGCAGCATCAATGAGTATCCGTTCATACAGATCAGCAGAGACGCGAAAGTCGCAGGCCAATAATCCATCTATCAATGGCCTGATAGTAGGCAAGAGACCTTTGCGCTTCGCCGATAACAGCACACCCAACGTGCCAATAACAGGCAGCCTCAGCCTATGAGCCAATCTGCGTCCGGGACGTTCATCCAGGATAACCAATCGCGCTTGTATTTCTACAGCCAAGCTAATTGTTTCACATTCTCCTGGTCCCAACGAAGATTGTAGGATAAATGGATCAATGGGCTGCGACAACTCATGTTGTTCAATCCAGTTGGGGATGCTTACTGTCGGTGAGATCTCTTCTACAACAGTTGGAGGAATGACAACCGTCTGGAAAAGCTGTTTCAAAAGGTCGAGATGATCTATTTGCGCCAAAGCAATCAATGGGCTTGCAGTTGATACGATGGGCATATCACTCATAGCTCATCAGCCTGAAGTCGTTCGCGCTTCCATTCCTCCGCATTGAGATCAAAAAAAGCAATGCCCAATTGAGATGCATGCTGAATAAATTCCAAGCGTGACATGTCCAATAATTGAGCCGCTTTGCCACTGGATATACTTCCTCGACGGTATAGCTCCAGAATAATCATTTCACGAGCCATTTCTTGAATAGGCTGGTTAAGTTCCTGCAACAGAACTGCCAGATCGGTATCAAGGGTTACTGTGATGAGTGACACAACAACCTCCATATTACCTTTGGTCGATATTTTTTACCCACTTCTTCTAACAAGAAATTTAAGGGACTCACGCCAGAAAGTCAATCAATGTTCATCCTGAATAAATGGGAGTGTGTCGTTTTCATTTACGATCATTTCCAGGGAACCCAATCGCCCTTCACGATGTTTAATTTAGACAAAAGCCGTAAACAGTTCTATACTGAGATATAGCCATTACCTCGCGGATAGCACCACAATAGAACAGAAAAAAAGGAGTGATCCAATGCACACCAGATGGTTCTTTTTATTGGCTCTGGTCTTTGCTGCCTGTGAAGTCCCGTTGGGCCCGGGCAATTCCGAATACATTGAGATACGGGAAGTAACCGTCGGTCCTGCCCTGGCCAAATGCTATGGCATCGCCGAACAGTCTTGCATGGTGGTTGATGGCTTATTGTTCTACGACGGTATTGAGGGCTTCAACTTCGAGGCGGGCTACAATTATCGTCTGCGGGTCGGCAAATACGACCCCTGGGATGGAGAAGAACCGCCGCAGGATGCCGGCCAATACAGTTATCGCCTGCTGGAACAATTGGAAAAAACCCGCGCTCCATCCACTCCCGCAACCTTATCTGTGGGACCAACGCGAGTAAAATGCGCGCAAATAGACGACTTTTGCCTGCTGATTAACGGTGTACCATACGACGATATCATCACCAATTTTGATTACGAAACCGGTTATCACTATACCCTCGATGTAAACCAATACAGCGATGGCCGATACATATTAAATAAAATGGTCTCAAAAACTGAAGTGACAGGTACTCAAGAGGAAATAACCGTAGGACCGCACAGGACCAGATGCCACAACAACTACCCCGTGTACTGCAACGTCGTCAATGGCGAAGCATTCCGCAGCGAAATCGTAAATTTCCAGCCCTGGCACAACTATAGCTACCGTCTGCGAGTCGAACGATTCAACATGTTTACCAGCAACATAACCCCGTCTTCATCCAACATCCCGACCTACGGCTATCGCTGGCTGGAAACCCTCGAGCAAAGTCCCAATAATTGAAATTCCTACGAAAACGCCTGACTCAAATTCTTTCGGTGCAGAACGAACCAGATCACAATCGGTGCGCCAATCAGGGACGTCACCGCATTCAGCGGCAAAATAAATTGACTACCCGGCAAATGGGCGATCAGATCGGATAGCAGTGCCAGCGTCGCCCCCAGGCAAGTGACCGCAGGCATAAGCACGCGGTGATCCGACGTATGCAACAGACTGCGACAAAGATGCGGTACAGCCAGACCCAAAAACGCAATCGGACCGCAAAAAGCAGTGGTCACGCCCGTCAGAATCGACGCACTGATCAAAATCCATAAACGGACCCGCTTGACATTCAAGCCCATGCTGCGCGCGTAATTTTCCCCCAGCAACAGCGCATTAAGCGGCTTAATACACAAAAACGCCAGCAAAAGACCCAGAAAAATAGCAGAGATAAGCACGGGCATTTGGCGCCATGTCACACTGCCAAAACTTCCAAAAGTCCACAAAATATACGACTGGATCTGTTCGGGAACGCTAAAATAAATTAAAACACTGACAAAAGCCCCGGTCACGTACCCAAACATCAGCCCCAAAATCAGCAACGTCATCACACTTTGCACACTGCGAGAAATTAGCAACACGCACCCCAACACAGCGGCAGCACCCAGGATAGCCGCAACGGCCAAACTCAAATCACCCAAAAAGCCCAAACCCACGATAAGCACACTACCGACCGAACCCACCGCCAGCACCACAATCGCAACGCCGAGACTCGCGCCGGCACTGATACCCAGCACAAAAGGATCTGCCAACGGATTGCGAAAAAGCGTTTGCATCTGCAACCCGCTCACAGAAAGTGCCGCGCCCGCCAGCACAGCGGTAATCGCCTTGGGCAGTCGAATTGTATGAACAATAATCGCCCATGCCGGAGAAGACACATCCCCACCCGTAAGAATACCAAACAAGCCTGCCAACGGAATATGAACCGACCCCAGCGACAAACTCAAACCGAACGAAATCAGAAGCAAAAAAAATAACCCCAACATAATAACCGCACGCCGCGACCCCTCCCGCGCTTCATCCTGGCTTTGAGCCTCCATCCCGATCATCCTTTCATCCCCCATTCACCCGCATTCACCTTTGAGTGCCGCAATCAAATCGCAAATAGAATCGCATTCCCGCACCAATCCACTATGCTCAACACACCAGGTATCACCTTCCCGAATATTGACACGCCACTCGGATTCCCCATCTTGCACTCGAAACCCGGCCCTCTCCAGCGCGCGCTTTGTCCAATAAGCGCGGCGCCCTTCCCCGGAAACAGCAACTGAGGCGCGGCCGCGTTGTGCATTGAGCTTAAACGCACCCGTATCTGCGTCAAAACGCACACCGTCACTCTGAAACGCGCCTTCAAATGCACCATTTAGAATTAAATCCTCAGGCGCACCGGTCTGCAACGCGCCCTCAAACGGCAAAAGATAGATACGATCTGCACAGCGCAGTGCCAGATCCAAATCGTGCGTTGAAAGCAGAATCGCCTTACCCCTAGAATGTGCCAGATCTTGCAACAAAGCCATAATTTCAGCGCGGCGCGGCAAATCGAGAAAAGCCGTGGGTTCATCCAGAATCATAAGATCGGGCTGCTGCGCCAGCGCGCGTGCAATCATCACCTTTTGACGCTCGCCATCGCTGAGTTCTGCCACATTGCGATATGCCAAATCCTCAGCGCGGGCCGCCCGAATCGCCCAGGAAACAACCCGTTCATCTTCAGCGGTAAAGCGTCCAATCCAATCCGTATGGGGATATCGCCCCAGACCGACCAAATCGCGCACAGCCATAATACCAACACTAATGCGATCTGTGAGCACCACGCTGAGCACCTGTGCAACTTCTGTTGCAGACATATCCGCGATATCTCTACCCATAAGATAAACATGTCCATCGAGCGACGGCTGCATCCCCACAAGCGTGCGTATAAGCGTAGATTTGCCCGCACCATTGGGACCCAGCAAACACACAAATTCACCGCGGCGGAGCGATACATCTATATTGCGAGCCACAACGCGAGATGAACGACGACCGTATTTGTAACCCACAGCGAGATTTTTTGTTTTAAGAATAGCCTCAGCCACCGCACACCTCTGAAATTAGGAACATATATAAAACCGCCAGACCCGTCGCGAGCAAACAGGTAACAATCACAAAAACACACATACGGCGCACATCTTCGGGTTGACCACCTTCGGGATCATCCGCATCGCCCAACCACACATCTGTAACCTGTATTCCCCCCTGCCAGACAGGACCGACCAATCGCCTCTGCAAAGCACCGGCAGCCGTAGCCTCGCTCCACCCGGAATTTGGCCCCGGAACGAGCGCGTGATGTCCCGCATTGGTCTTAGGCACCCTCGTTTTATCCAAAGGCGCGGCAATACAGTACTGATCTGTACCCGTACCCGTTGCGAGATCAGGAGAATACCGACTCGGAATGGCGAGATCTCGAAGCGCGGCAGACTTCCCCTCGGTCATCGTCACCACCGCCCGCGCCATCGCCCCCGGCGTAAGCGGCCAATTGATAAACATCAGCGCGACCGCATCCGGCGACAAGCCGCGTTCTGCACAGACATGGTGGTGATAACCCACCTCACCGAGTTGTTTAATCAATAAACTCATCCATCTCAAAAATCAATCCCAGGTTGAGCAACAATATTTTGGTCACTAAACGGATGCTTAATCTCGCGCATCTCAGTCACCATATCGGCAAAATCAATCAACGCGTCTGGCGCATCGCGTCCCGTAATAATCACATGCAACATCTCGGGCTTATGCTCCTGCAGCCAATCCACCACCTCTGTTGCATCCAACCAGCCAAAAGCCATCAAATACGTAAACTCATCCAAAATAAACAGATCGTAATCTCCACTTACAATCCGCTCCTGCGCCACTTCCCAACCGCGCAATGCCCGAGCCTGCGTCTCATCGATATCCTTGCTCGTCCACGTCCACCCATCGCCTGTACCAATCCAATCGATCTCCATGCGCCTGGCCGCGCGAATCTCGCCAAAATTGGCATTCTCGTGCTTCAAAAACTGAATCACGCCCACGCGCATCTTGCGCCCCCAGGCGCGGGTCATCACCCCCAGCGCGGCTGTGGTCTTACCCTTCCCATTTCCGGTATTGACCATCACCAGACCCTTTTTCACATGCCGCTTGCGTTCTGTCTCTTTTCTGGCACTCATAGAAACCTCTCTTTTGGATCGCGGATGACGCGGATGAATGGATGAACGCGGATAAAAACACTTTATGAACCGCGATCATCCACCTTCAAACGCCGAAACAAAAATCAAAAAATCGGGAAAATCAACCGAACCATTGCCGTTCAAATCGAACCTGGTATCAAAATCATCGCCACTCGCTGTTCTCCCAAACGCGGAAGCAAAAGCCAAAAAATCGCTAAAATCAACCACACAATCGCCATTAAAATCAGCCGCACTGCCCACAAATGCAATACTCGCGGGAGGCAGCCCCGTACTGATCGGACCGGCCACAAGCTGATCCGTCTTCACATCATAGACCTTCACACCAGCAGATGTCGGATCGACAAAACTCCCGCCATCCAAAACGTACAACCGCCCACCGAATACACCCACGCCGGGCACGAATCCCCCGGAAAGACCACTCAAACCCGACGATACAGACTGCATCGCCAAATTAAACCGTTTGACCGCATTGACAAAATTCGCATCTAAAACAACGACATACCCCTCATCATCCGAAACCATCGCCAGAGAACTCAGATTGCCACCCAAAGCCATCTCACCAAGAACAACGCCATCGCTCTTCAAATTTGCCAGATCAATCACCTCAATCCCGCCATCCGTCAAATCACCGAACGCATTGACCGCGCCCAAAAACCACTTATTCCCTCGCTGCACAGCACCCGCGGGATTCTTACTCGCCATCACAATCCCCTGCACACCCGCTGTATTTGCATCCACATCCACCACCTGATCCGTCATCACATCGACAACTGCAATCACCGAAACATCCGTCGGCACAAATCTATTATCTCGATCCAGCCGTTGACACGCGGCAAACAAATGATTGTCGTACAACGCGAGCTGAGATATTTCGGGCAAACCATCCCCATCTGCGAACGCCGATAAATCTACCGCGCCCAATGAATCCCCTGTAACGGGATTTACGATCAACAATTGCGTGCGCTCATACCGCGAAATATACGCTTTCTCCTCACTGACAAAAGCCATATCGTGCGGATTTGAACCATTGCCCGTCGAATACTGTATCAATGGCGTCTTCAGGTCACTGCGATTCAAAACAATCACATTATCCTGTCCCAGTCGATTGAGAATATACACCTTGTCCCGATACGTCCGCACCGCCGCATCTGAGTGAATAGTCAGATGATCTTGCGTTACCGTATTTGTGCCAAGGTCCAAACTCGAAAAACTACCACTGCTGTAATCCGTCGTCGTAATAACCGCCTGATTTGCCAGTACATCTGTTGCAAAAAATAGAACGACCAAAAACCACCTCATCGCATCCTCCTCTTTTGTAAAAAACTTTCATCTGCTTAATCCGCATTTACACTCACAAAAAACGCGCGCCCCGGCAGCGGATAACCCCAGGTATCGGCAATTTGTGCCCCGGTTAAATTTTTGACCTCCAATCCAATGTGAAACCGCTGGCTCGCATCCACTTTCACGCCCGCATTGTGAACATGCCGCGATAGTAGTGGGCGTCGATTCGCCTGATCGAGAAAATTGCCATCTTCAAACGTATAATCGTAAAACACAGTACAGCGCCCCAGACGCATTGTCGCACGAACAAACAGCGCGTGGGGCGGGCGATTGGGCAAAATATTGCCATTCAAATGGGGAATATTGGACTTATCGGTGGCTTTTTGATACGTGTAATTACCCGACAAATTGCCCCGAGAACCAAAGCGTCTTTGCGCGGTCATTTCAAACCCATACACACGCGCTTTACCGACATTGACCGGACGCGACGTAGCCTGTGACGTGTGAACAAACTGGATCAAATCCTCATAGCGATGATCAAAAAACGCGCCTTCCAAAGTGGTCGTCCCATCTGCATAACGCAAGCCTGCATCCCACGTAAGACCATACTCGGGACTGAGATTGACATTGCCGACCACACCGCCGCGATCGCCAAAAAGTTCGTAAAAAGAAGGCACTCGAAATACGCGCCCCGCATTGGCCTTAAACATCAGATGGGATGTCAGATCAAAACGCACACCCAAACGCAGACTGATGAGATTGCGCGTATTGGCCGAATCGGGTGCGAGCGGCGAAAAATTAAAAGGACTGGCACCGGTAAACGAACTGTATATACGCCGTTGTTCCGCGCCAAAAGACCACACGCCGATCTCACCTGGGAAAGAAATATCGAGACCTGTGCGCGCAGAAAAAACCCACCGCTGACTATCAAACAAATTGGCGATAGATCGCAGGCGCGTCGTGGGCAAATAAGTCTCCCTGTGCAAACCAATTGCAGCCGCAATATCACAGCGCGAAAACAAAACCGTTTGCAAACGGCCCAGCCAGCCATAAGTGCGCATGAGATAATCATTATCCTGGCGACCAATCCCAATTTCACCATCCAAATCGCGAAACCGCTCTTTGATATGCGTGACATAAAGCGATTGTCGCGTATTTATGCCGCGCAACAGAACGCGATCTTCATAAGCGATCTCCGTCATCGTTTGGAAGGCATCCAATCGCGCGTTCTGCGACTGATTATTGCTAATGCCGGGCATGCCCTGATATTTCCAGTACGCGGTCTCGTGGATAGATAAAATTCTATCCTCCCCAAAAGCGCGACGCCATTTGCCCAACAGATTGAAAGATCGATGATCGTTATTCTGCCGCCTGCTCCAAACATCGTCATTGGCATTGTATTCAGTCCCATTATCATCGAGAAATGCAAAATCGTTATCGCTATGTGCATAATCAGCCACAACGAGAAACTCCGACTGCCCAAACCCGCCCGCGATCACACCACTCAGCAACCGCGTATCAAAAGCCCCCCACGATCCTCGAAGCCCATGAAACCATCGTCTTTGCATCCGTCGCGTACGCACATGCACCGTACCACCCAACCCATTGCCGCTGGCACCTGCACCGCGATACACCTCAATCTGCCCGACATGGGCCAAAGGCAAATTGCTGAGATCTACCCCCCCACCAAAAGCGGTATTGAGCAAAATGCCATCGAGATAAACCTCAACCTGATCGGCTGATGAACCGCGCAACGAAAGCGTGCTAAAAGTGCCCAGCCCACCCAGGCGTTTGACCTGTACACCCGTGGCCTCAGCCAATACATCGGGCAAAGATGTTTCCCTACCTTCAAAACTTTCGCGTGTAATAACCGTCGCATACGCCGGATTCCTGTGAATATCGCTGGCCCCTATCGGATCGGCAATCACCGAGAACTCATCGAGGGGAAACGTCCTATGAGACAGCGCGACAAAAACCTCAGCCGTTTCGACCACGCGAACCGTGCGTTGACCCACATCGTAAGCCACATGTGTCACAGCGAGCGTATAAGTACCGGGCATCAGATCAAAAAATACAAAGCGCCCACTACCATCTGTCTGCGTCACAAAATCCGTATTGAGAATGCAAACACGCACACTTGCGATGGGCATTCGGGTCTCTGCATCGGTAACGCGACCAATAATCCCCGCTGCCCAAAGCGGCGTATTCGCGCAGAGAATGAAAAAAATTAAAAAACGCATCGTTTTCATAAGCTATGGACCGAGCTTTCGATAATACTTGAGTTGATGGTCTAACAACAGGTCGGGATGTAGAATTTTAATGATATCAGCCAACATAACATCTGGCTCAATAAGCCCCGTTTCCCAATAATCATTGCCCCCCTGATCATTGAGACGCGCATTGGCATTGAAAACTTTCCCCGTCTTGAACGCCGTGAATTTTCTGTAACGCGCGTCCTCGGCAACAACATCGTCTCGAGAGTACCACGCATTTCTCATCGTGATCCAGCAATCCGCATCGTGTGCCTTTTCGTAAACCGTTTCAAAATCGAGCGCCAAACTCTGTTGTGAATCATCATCTCCCCACAGATAATTTGCACCTGCGTCCTCAAGCAATTGCGCGGCATAAGTTTTTCCACCCGACATAAACCAGGTTCCGCGCCAGAGAGACCCCACAAAAACAGTGGGACGCTGATCTGCCGGCAAATTCTGCGTCAACGCTTTACGCGCCTCATACCTCGTTACAATGCTATCAAATTGGGCCGATGCCTGCTCTTCTTTATTGTAAAAAGTACCTATAAATTTGATCCACTCAACGCGCCCGAGCAAAGAGGGATCGGCATAAGCGGCATTCACCACAGCGGTCACTCCGGCCTCTCGGAGCGCGAGGAGAGCATTATCTTGCGATTGTGCGTCTATGATGACGAGATCGGGTTGGAGCACCAGAACTTTTTCCAAATCAATAGACCCACCCCGCCCAACTTCGACCAACTTACCCGCAGCAAAGCGCTGATTGACAGCCTCTGAATTGACATATTTGATATTATCAATCCCAATGAGACTATGAACCTCACCGAGCTTTTCGATATGTGGCAGATGTGTCGTGGATGTCGCAATCACAGTCCGCACGGGAATTTCTATTCTCGGAACGCCTTCATAGCCATCGGGCGACTCATGCCCGCGCTGTACCAGGACATACTGAAACTTTTTTTGTATTCCACTCCCGGGCGCGAACACTGTTACAACCTTGTACGTATCGAAATAATCAACGCGAAAACCCTGTGCATATTGCAAAGACAATTGCGCCTGAACGGGTATGGTCCAAACCCCGATACAGCATATTATTCGAATCCATATTTTCAAATTCAACACACACCTCACTTTCCAAAAAAAATCCCTGATTTCCTTGTAGAAATCAGGGACATAGCTGTACGCGATAAAAAGCCAAAACGCACGCATTATCTCACCTTTTCCCTATCCGCGAGGAAGTCAATAAGGTCTAAGATTCAGGTAGGTCTTCTGGCTTCTGGGTCTCGTGCTTCTCGCGCCTTCCCGGTTATTACCAGTGGCATAGTTGCGAAAAATAACCCCAGTTACAGCGGCGGGACCGCAACGGATTTTCACCGTTTTCCCTATACTGCAACCTGAATCCGAGTGTATTATGACAAACTTGTTTTACCTATAGTGCGACTTCCTCCACAGAAAGACCACGATCTTTGAGAAAAGGCAAAAGACCTTTTTTGTTCACCGTTCGCAGTGCGCGGGCCGAAAGTTTGATACGCACAAAGCGACCGAGTTCCGGAACGTAGATGCGCTTGCTCTTCAAATTGGGTTTCTGCACCCGCTTGACTCTTCGTTTGGAGTGGGACACATGATTGCCACTAAGCGGTCCCCTACCCGTAATACTACAACGTCTGGCCATGGGAAAATCCTCTTGATTTACCGTTATCTCTCTTCCCGATACATTACATGCTTGCGCAATATGGGATCGAACTTTTTTATTTCGAGACGATCGGGATGATTCTGTCGATTTTTTTCCGTGTAATAATGATGCGAACTCTCCGTGCTCTTTATTTTAATGAGACTACGGGTGCCCTGTCGCTTAGCCATTTCTTCCTCCAGTATCTTTTGTTATTAGACCGCCAGCACGCGGCGGGCAAGAAGTTTAAATATACAGTTTTGCCTTTATAACATCAAGAAATTTGTATTATTTTCTATCACAGTCAAAAACCAGTTGGCAAAAACAGGACCCATTTACTATCATACAATTTGCGTTTGCAAACACCCAATAAAGGAGAGAAAAATGGCTGAAGAAACGATTTTTAGCAAAATTATTCGACGCGAAATCAACGCAGATATCGTTTATCAGGACGACCTGGTAACCGCTTTTCGAGATATTAATCCCCAGGCACCCACCCATGTATTGATAGTCCCCAACGAGTTAATACCAACAATCAACGACGTAACAAAAGAAAACGAACCCGCACTGGGGCGCATGATAACTGTGGCGGCGAAAATCGCAGCAGACGAGGGCATTTCAGAAGACGGATATCGCCTGATCATCAATTGCAATCGCAACGGAGGACAAGAAGTGTATCACATCCACATGCATCTGGTCGGCGGACAACCTTTGGGCAGGATGCTGGCGAGGTAAAAGATCATTGATCAGAGGGCGGAGGAACCGGATCGTACCCACCTTTGGCAAACGGATGGCAGCGCAAAATGCGTCGTATCACAAGAGAAAGAGCATATGCGAAGGAATGCTGGCGAAAAGCCTCGAGGGCATAGCGCGAGCAGGTGGGATGATAGCGGCATGGACTGGGCGCAATGGCAAAAAAGCGCATTAGAGGCGACAGCACATATTGATAGCCCTTGATGACCAGACGCGCTATCGCTGCCAACATCCTATCGAAGATTTTTATAGGATTGACCATTTTGTATTTTAAGGTATATTAGGCCGAACTTTAATTCCGCCACGGAGAACAGAATGACTCTACCAGATATACAAAATTCACATGACAAACGCGGCATTGAAATCGACCAGGTCGGTGTGTCCAATGTACGCTATCCTTTGACCCTGCCGCTACGCGATAATGGTGAATTTCACACAGTGGCCAATCTATCGATGACCGTGAGTTTGCCCCACTATCAAAAAGGCACCCACATGTCGCGGTTTATGATCGCGCTGAATGAGCAACACAAACACTTTACACCCGAGAGTGTACACATCGTGCTCAAAGAAATGCTCGAATTACTGGAAGCTGAAGAAGCGTTCCTGAGTATGGCATTTCCTATTTTTTTATCGCGCAAAGCACCTATCACAGGCATTGAAGGCATGCTGGACTACAACTGTGAATTTAAGGCGATGTTGACAAATGAGGGTATGCAAGACAAGCTGATTGGCGTGCGTGCCAACGTGGCAAGCCTCTGCCCGTGTAGCAAAGAAATCAGCGACTACGGCGCACACAATCAACGTTCTGAAATCACAATGGATGTGCGGCCCTATGAGGATGAATTTATCTGGTTTGAAGATTTGATCGACATTGGCGAATACCATGCGTCGTGTCAACTCTATCCCATTCTGAAACGCACAGATGAAAAATACGTAACCGAGCGCGCATATAACAACCCTAAATTTGTCGAAGACATCGTGCGCGATGTAGCGACAGATTTGCTATCCATGATGGACGAAGAGCGCATTGCGTGGTTTTACGTATCGAGCAACAATTATGAAAGCATCCACAACCACGATGCTTATGCCAAAATTGAGCGCGGTGTGCGCGGTCCACTATTAACACACCGCAAAGAAGCGGAAAATGCGTTGACAATCTAAAAATAATATAACTATCAGAGAAAAAAAAGGCCTATGAGTTTCTCTCTCAAAGGCCCTTTTTATTTTTATCAACCTATGCCGCGGTAGCAAGCGCGAGTTCGTGAATACGCTTGACCATAGAGGCAAAGCCATTGGCGCGGTTCAGACTGAGGTGTTTGGTGAGATCGAGCTTTTGAAAAATGCTGCGAATATCAGCCGTGAGAATCTCTCGAGCGGTCTTGCCTGAATACAGCGACAACAAAATAGCGACCAGACCCTTGACAATCTGGGCATCGCTATCTGCGCGAAATTCGATCACAGGAGGATCGCCATCTCGAACATCGGTTATAAGCCACACCTGGCTCACACACCCCTGCACGAGATTGGCTTCATTTTTGTATTTTTCATCAAAAGACGGCAACTTGCGACCGAGTTCAATAATATATCGATAGCGATCTTCCCAATCCGTGAGAATATCAAAATTCTGCATAATGCGATCAATTGTAATATCCATAACAATCTCCGCTCACCTCAACACCCGCGCAATATCGCGCGCAAAGTAGGTAAGAATAAGATCTGCGCCCGCGCGTTTAATACTCACCAGAACCTCATCTCGCACCCGAACTTCATCCAGCCAGCCATTTGCGAAAGCAGCTTTGAGCATCGCAAACTCGCCGCTGACATTGTACGCGGCAACCGGCACGCCAAACTCTGTTTTAACCCGGTAAATAATATCCAAATAGGGCAATGCGGGTTTGATCATAACAATATCCGCGCCCTCCTCGATATCCAGAGCCACTTCGCGCATGGCCTCGTCGCCATTTGCCGGATCCATCTGATAGGACCGGCGATCGCCAAATTGCGGCGCGGACTCTGCCGCTTCGCGGAATGGACCGTAAAAACCCGAGCAGTATTTGGCCGAATATGCCATGATGGGTATATGGTCAAACCCCTGGGCATCCAGAGCAGAGCGAATAGCCCCAACGCGGCCATCCATCATATCGGAAGGCGCGACCATATCTGCACCCGCGCGAACATGGGAAAGGGATTCCTCTACGAGGAGATCAACCGTTTCATCATTATCCACATCATTATCCACAATAACACCGCAATGCCCGTGATCTGTATATTCGCATAAACACACATCCGTAATCACATAGAGATCGGGCGTATGTTCTTTAATCGCGGATATCGCGCGCTGAATAATACCATCATCGCAATAAGCCCCAGTTCCCCGCGCGTCTTTGTGATCGGGAATGCCAAAGAGAATCACCGCAGGAATGCCCAGATCGGCAATTTCTATACAGGCCTCAACCATGACATCTATCGACATCTGATGATTGCCCGGCATAGATCCGATTTCTTTTTTTACGCCTCTGCCCGGACACACAAACAGAGGCATAATCAAATCGTCAACGCGCACGTAATTCTCGCGCACCATTCGGCGCGTGGTCTCACTCTGGCGCAAGCGGCGCATGCGGGTAATGGGAAAAGTCATAAAAGTCTTCCGTCTTCTCTCATGCCAACTGCTTTATTGCAACCGTCCCCTCCGACGCAGTGCGAACCTCATAGCCCGCGCCGATAAGCTCCTGACGCAGGCGATCAGCAGTATCGTAATCTCTGGATGCGCGGGCCTCATCGATCTGTTTACAAATCGCCTCGCTGGTATCTGTATCATCTGATGATTCGGACGAGCTAGTCTTAACATCGACAATACCGAGCACACTATTGATCTTTTCAAACACATCCAGCGCTTCAGACGGGTCATCTACCTCTTGCCCCATCCAGGTATGCACAACTGCAAGTGCTGCGCTGATATTGAGATCACCGGATAAAGCACTGAGAAAATCGGCAACAACGGGATGCTCGTTGCCAACCTCCGTCGCACTGCCGTTGGCCGCCTGAACGAGTCCCTGCCCAAACTCGTGAAATTTTCGCACCGCATTGGCCGAGTCTTGAAGGCCCTTTTGCGTAAAATTCGTCTGCGTGCGATAATGCGTCTTAATAAGTTCGTAACGCAGAACAGAAGGATGAACGGGACGGCCGGTTACCTCGCCTTCGAGCACATCGCGCACCGTAAAAAAATTGCCCTTGCTCTTGGACATCTTCTCGCCTTCAACCATCAAATAGCGCGAGTGAATCCAGTAATTGGCAAAATGCAATTGCCCTGTCGCACAACGCGATTGGGCAATCTCGCATTCGTGGTGCGGAAAAATATTATCCTCGCCCCCAGTATGAATATCGATGACCTCGCGGCGCAGCATTTTCATCGCCATGGCCGAGCATTCAATATGCCAGCCCGGATAGCCCTCGCCCCATGGAGAAGGCCATTTCATAATGTGAGACGAATCGGGTTTCCACATAAAGAAATCAGCGGGATTGCGCTTGATCGCCTGGTGTTCCTCAAGCACGCGCCCACCCGAACCCGCGATGAGTTGATCGAGATCATTGCCCGACAGACGACCGTATTCGGGAAAAGACTGAACACTAAAATAAACAACGCCATCATCGGCAATATAGGCATGGCCTTTATCCAAAAGCTTCTGAATCATCACCTGTATGGCATCGATATGTTCGGTGGGACGCGGCATATTGCGCGGATAGTCGTGCGCCACTTTAATACCGAGCAAACGCGCATCTTCGACAAATGCATCCGTGAAATATTGCGCCACCTGATACGGATCATCGGGATTAGAAATCGCGTCATCGGGCAATGCACCCAATTTTTTCGCCTCCTTGAGCTTGCGCGCAGCCACCGCGATTTTGTCTTCGCCCGTCGCATCTGCCACACCGTCATCCGTCATATGTCCCACATCGGTAATATTCATCACATGTGTAACATTATAATCGGCCAATTCGAGGAAGCGACGAAGCACATCGGAAAACAAAAAGGTCTTAAAATTGCCGATATGGGCAAAATCGTACACCGTTGGACCACATGAATACATCGCCACATTCGGAGGATCGAGCGGCTCAAAAATTTCTTCGCGATTCGTCAGCGTATTGTAAAATCGAATATCCATAATTAAGTTAGAAAATAAACCGAGGTCATAATTTTGTCAATTCTGAGGTCTTTTCCGGCGCAGATTGATGAGATAAATCCCTGTAACCACGAGACCAATACTGACCCACTGATGCACGGTGAGACCCATAAAAACCTCGGGCGTGAGACGCACAAACTCGACAAAAAAGCGGGCAACAGCCATCAAAACGAGATAAAGGCCAAAAACTCTACCGGGTCTGAGACGATCGCGCAAAGCCAACAGAATCCCGAAAATACAAACCATCTGAATCATCTCGTAAATCGGCGTCGGATGCACAAAATCGAGCGTGGGCACAAGACCGTTGGGATAAGCCATTCCCCAGGGCAAATCCGTGGCAATACCATAGCATCCATCGCCCGAAAGCTCACATCCCCCTCGCCCAAAAAAGTACCCCACCACAAGAGCCGGCGCAATAGCATCCAGGGCGGGCCAATCGAGCGCGTTATAGCGGCGAAGCCAGAAGAGTACTGTCGCTGCTCCACCCAAAAAACCCCCATACCAGGCCCAACCCACAGAGGAAAAAATCGTACCAAAAGGATCGGCGACAAAAGCGTGGGGATACTCGAAAACGTGAAAAATTTTACTGCCCACAATACCGCCGATCACGGCGGCAAACGCAATGCGGTCTGACAGCGTGGGGTCAAGACCGCGACGCCGGAACTCGCGTTTGAGCACCCACGACGCACAAAGCAAACCAACCGCGAGCATCACGCCGTAAACCCCGATGCGAATCGGACCGTATTCAAAGAGAATTGGAGACATAGTATTTGTCAGGCTACCTTCTTTTCAAGTAAAAACAAAAACTCCCGGTTTGGTTGATCTGCATCTCTCAACCATTCATTCGTCCACTTCATCCCCGCCATCACGTTCTTCTTATAATTGAGCGCGATCACATCTATGAGCTTGCCATTGCGCCGCATCACATCGTTCAACGCTTTGGCAGTCGCCCGTCCCCCAGTACTGTACGACAGGATAATCCACCGCGCGCGCGTCGCCGCAATGAGCTTCTCAATCGCCTCAACAGCAATAAAGCGCCCCCCATCACTGCGCCGAAACTCCTCAAATACAGATGCCGCCACAGTATCCGACGTATCCTTGCGGCGATTGGCCTTCCCGAAAAGGGCTGGCTTATCGGCGCGGATCACACTCGTCCACACATGGTAGTACGAAGCGTATCGCACGCGCGACGGCGGCATCTTCTCATTATTTGAACCATAAGGCGGATCGAAATACGCCAGATCAACGGATATATCGGGAACAAGATCAAAAATATCCCTTTGAAATACCTGATGTTCCCGTGACGTTGGAAAAACATTCGGCACCTTCAGCACAAGCTCTTTATAAGATCGGGGCGACCAGTCCTTGAGATAAGAGACATAATGCCCCAGACTGCTATCGACACGATCCAGAGCCAAAATCAGACTTGTGAGTGCCACAGCCTCATCAACCGGATCCAGCTTCAGCGCATCGATCTCCCCCCGAATCGCATCTAATTTACGGGTATTGTGTATTTGCCACGGCTTCTTGCGTCCATCGCTCTGTATCGCACATCCGCCATTGGCGTAGCCACCATAGTACTCTGTGAACCACCCATCCACAGGCGGAAGCGCATTGAGGTGATCAATAAGCGGTTGGTAATCCTCTCGCTTTTTTTTATTCAGCAAATAGCACGTCCCAAACACCTTCGACCACACCGCAACATCATTGCAAACAACCGTATAACCCAGCCTTGCGAGTGCCTGCGACACCCTCGTCGTCCCCGAAAACCCATCCAAAACCGTCTTTGCATCAACTTTCTTGACCAGTTGCAGAATATGCGGAAGAAGTTTCAACTTTGACCCGGCGTATTTGATTCCCTCAGTGGGGGGCGCGTCAAGACCATCTCGCATCATACTTTATTCCCACAAAATCTACCTGGACAATTGACGAACCACAGTTGCGATTTCTTCGGCGGTATGAGACGGGCGAAAAAAGAAGCGCAAATCGCCATTTTGGTCAATGAGATAAGTATAGAGAGAATGGTCAATGAGATACCCCGCTGCGGAATTCCGCTCGCCGACCTCATAATGAGCGGCATAGCGTTTAACCACTGCATCAATGCTATCCTGCCCCCCTGTAAGACCAATGGCTGGCACGTCAAAATGCGACAAATAAGTTTTGAGCATTTGCGGTGAATCGCGCCCGGGATCAACACTGACAAAAAGCGTCCTGAGATCACGCGCATCTTCGCCTAAAAGCGTGTACGCACTCGCAAGCCGCGCCATAGTTTGGGGACACGCATCGGGACAACTCGCATAGCCAAAAAAAAGAAGAAACGGACGCTGCTGATCTGCCAAATGGAATCGATTGCCATCGTGATCAACAAGCGTCAAATCGCCCCCAAAAGAATAGGGATCGGCAGAAAGGGTGAGATCGGGATCGGACGCGCGCTCAAGCGGTTGACAGGCCATAAATAACAACAGCAAAGCGGCCGAACAGGTACTGCGAATCGCATTCATCTGCGCCATAATCCTTCATTCTGAATCGAAATAACAGGTGCTCGAAGCGTCTGTGCATAACCATTTGCAAAAGTGAGCGTAAGCGCGAGAGAATCGCCCGGAACCAAATCGCGTCTGAGACCGATGAGCATAAGATGGTTGCCACCGGGTTGCAAAGTCGCCGAACCATTTTCCGGAATTGGCAAACGGTCAATTTTTCTCATACGCATAATATTGCCATCCGTCGTCATAACGTGAATCTCGGCCACCTCAGCCGCAGGCGTAGAAGCAGAAATGAGCGCAGTCGCAGTCCCCTGATTGTGAACAGACAAATAAGCCGCCGTCATCGTCTGTGGCGGAATATTCTGGCGCACCCAGGCGTTTTTGACGATAACGGAAGAACTATCCCGATCGCTGCATCCCATCCCAAAAAGCAACCACAGGTGAACACAGATAAACACAGATAGGTACACTACAGGTGCAAACCAGAGTTGTTGTGCTTGCGCTGAAGAAGCACCAACTCGTGTGAACCCTCCTGCCCATTCTTTAATTCCGAACATCCTGATCCTGTAGCGAAACAACAAAAATGGAGATAATCCTGCGTTCTTCTTCCGAGATTTGGGGATATCCCGGCATACCCATACCCCGTTCATTAAGGGCACCATTGAGAATCGTACGCGAAACAGCCTCAATCGAACGCCCGTATTTATAAACCTTGGGATCGTGAAAATCGCGGGGCCTTGGATTGAGAGTACGCGCAATCTGGCCATTGCCATGACCGTTGCGACCATGGCAAACCGCGCACCCATATTTTTTGTAAAGAGCCTTACCTCTTTCAATATCTGCCGCGGAAAACTGAGGTTGCTGAGGGGGTTCGGCTTTCTGTTCTGGCGGATTCTGGCAAGCCATCAAAATGCCGCAGACAGCCGCGAGATAGAGGCGAAACATAATATCTCCCAATATAGTTTTTAAATATACCCAAAATGCGGAACTTGTAAAAGCGATCAGTCGCCTCTGCGATTGGCCTGCGATCGTGGCGTGAGGTCAAACCACGTCTCGTGGCCATGAAAAAAGCGGTCGAGTTCATCGACCATAAGCCTGAAGAAGGGGGGATAATCATCACCCGTATAGCCCGAAAAATGCGGGCTTAAGAAAACATTGGGAAGATGAATAATTTCGCTATCTGGAGGAATAGGTTCGGGATCAAAAACCTCGAGACCTGCGGTAATATCCCCTCTCTTGAGGCGTTCGATCAGAGCGTTGGAATCGACAATTGCGCCGCGCGAAACATTGACAAAAACCGAACCAGACCGGATGAGATCGAGTTCGCGCTCGCCAATCATACCTCTGGTGCGCGGTGTAAGCGGGGCAACGCAGACAATAACATCGCATTCTGAAAAAATCTTATCCATCGCAGTCTGCGTAAAACCGACAATCTCGGCAATATCGCGAGACAAATACGGATCATAAACCCAGATATCCGTATTAAAAGGACGCAAAAAAGAAATAAGACGGCGGCCCATATGTCCACACCCAATAAGACCGACGCGCTTGCCGAATAGCATGCCGCGCATATCGCGGTTTTTAGCACCAATGGTATCGCCAGCGATAATGCAGCGAAAAGCCGCCCCCGCATTGCGTAGCGCGATCAGGATAAGCGCGAGCGCCCATTCGGCAACCGGATAAGACGACCCCTGAGTCGTATCAACCGTGCAGATACCGCGTTCCCAGGCGGCATCGAGATCCATCCGCGCGGCAAAGCGGTCGCCCTCCAGTTCCCCAACCAATTTCAAATTGGGCGCACTATCCATCACCTCAGCATCGATGGTGGGACACCCGTGGCACACGACAACAGCATCCACATCCCCAACGCGCTCAACTAAACCGGCAGTAGTTTCAGGGTCGTGATGGGCCTCGTAAATACCGCCACCCTCGCACTCAAACCAATCCCATGTGGCGAAGGTCTCGAGACGCGCGAGTTCTTCCGGCGGAAATAGCCATCGCGGATGCGTTTATTAGACGCGAGCAGAACTTTTGGCATATTCAACCTCTTTTCTAATTGTGCATCTTCTCATTTCAGTTCCTCACCCGGTATCCACTGTATCTCTATCGGCTCTGCCTCGCCATCGTACGCGATTCTGAGCGGCTCCATCAGGGTCTGCATCTCTTTACCCGATGACACAGTATCACTGTTATTGCCTTCTGCCAGAGCGACCGTGGCCTGCGTGCGCTCTGGCAAAGCGACAAAGTCAGGATAGTACCACATCGTGAGCACAGTCCTGCGTTGATCTGTCTGGTTCGCATGCGAAGCGTGCAACAGACTACCGTACCCCATCACGAGATCGCCCGCTTTTACGGGAACATCGATCTCTTCATCCACCCTCGAAAACCCCGGATCATCGGGATTGGCAAATGTTCTGAGATCGTCTGTATGGCTCGGAGAAATCTTGTCATGTAAGGAATGACGCTTGAGATGCGATCTCGGAACCACGCGCAAACACCCGTTTTTCGGCATAGTATCTGTCAAATAATACATCAAAAAACATTGAATGGGCTGCGTCGTATAACTCACCGGATCATCCCAGAAACGACCATCTTCATGCCAGAACAGCGGTGGACTATGCGGCGGCTTGCTGATAATGCGACCGTGCCCAAACTTTGGTTCATCAAACCCGAGCTGTTTTAACGCTGCGAGCGCGCCGGAGTGGGCGATGAGTTCAGCCATGACCGGATTCTGATACGCCATAGCCCAATCGATCATGACCATACTCCCGGTCGTGCGATGCATCTCAAAATGCTCTGGCTCCTGTTCGGCGAGCACATCATCGCTAAAGTGCTGCAATTGATCCATCAGAACAGAATCGAGAATATTCTCAAACACATAGAACCCATCGCGGGCAAATTGTTCTCGCCTGGAATGTATATACAAAGCAATCCTCCTTCTATTTCCTAAATCTCAGGCAACGGAGTCCTATCATTCGTCTCCATCTGCCACTGGCGAATGCGGTTGTACAGATTCCGGACGCGGTCTCGGCATTTGGGATCGTCGAAATGATTGATAGTTTCAGACGGATCGGTGTTGAGATCGTATAGTTCACACTGATCGTGCGCGCTGAGATTGAGCTTCCAGCGATCGGCGGAAATGACGGATCGCCAGGGCGTACTCATAGCGGGATTGACCTCAGCCTCGCCGGGACGCGGATGTCCATCGTTGCGGTTCCACTGAATAAAAACATCATTCTCCGACAATGTTGCATCTCCATTCAGCACAGACACGCGGCTCTCGCCTTGCAGATGATCTGGAATCGATTCGCCCATCAAATCCAGAAGCGTAGGCACGAGATCAATATGCGAAATATTGCCACTGATCATACGCTGCTGTCTGGACAGATAGGGCACATGGATCAGAAGCGGAACCTTGACAGACTCCTCGTACAAAACAGTCTTGCCCAAAATGCCGTGATCGCCCACCATCTCGCCGTGATCACTGGTAAACACAATAATGGTATTATCCGCCTGCCCGCTATCTTCAAGCGCAGCGAGAATTTTGCCAACAGAGCGATCAATCAACGTGACATTGCCATAATAGCGCGCGCGAACAGCACGCCAGCCTTCGTCTGTGCGAAGATCATAACCGTATTCTTCAGACTCCATATAATAAGCAGATAAAACGCGATTGAGAAGAGACGCATTGGTCGGCGGCTTCTGGCGAAATGTGGAACCAACGGGAAGTTCTGAGGGATCGTAATAATCGTTTAATGGGCCGGTATGCGGTGGATGCGGTTCCAGATAAGAAACAGCAAGCACAAAGGGATCATCGCCACATGAGCGTATAAATTGGGCTGCGCGGTCGCCCTGGAAAGACGCTTTGGTAAACGGTTCATCCATACTCGCTTCAACATGGCGGGAAAAAATGCGCTGACCTTCTGATTCGGATTCGGGTTCAAAACCATTCTCCACGAGAAAATGATGATAAGCACTGCGGTATGCGTGGCGTTCAGAACTCGAAAAAGAGCGACGGTAAGAATCCTCGGTACCAACCCATTCGGAAAAACCGTGCTGCGGAAAAATTTCATCGCCGAGGTGCCACTTGCCATTATAACAACAGCAATAATCGGCAGACACCATCTCCGCAATAGTTTGCACATCTCGAGGCAGCGGAACATTGCACGCCGGCACGCGCGCGGTATGCGGATAGAGACCACACAACATCGCAGCGCGCGAAGGACTGCACACAGGCTGGCTAACATAGGCATTCTCAAAGACAAAACTCTTATCCGCAAGTGCATTGAGATGCGGCGTATCAATATGATCATTGCCATAACACCGCATCGTATCCGCACGCTGTTGATCCGTAAAAATAAATAACAAATTTGGTTTTTTGGAAAATGAGTTCATTATCAAATCCTATTCGGACGTCAACCGCCACCGCGACCTGGGAATCATAACAGCAATAACGGCGAGAAAGACGCATCCCACAATGGCAAAGACCGCGCAGTACGAAAGCGTATGCGACAGCCCGATACTTGAACCTTCGGACGATGAAACAGCAGCGAGAAGAGCAAGACAAAGCGAAAATGACAAACGCCCAATCAGGCTCTGAATTGAAAGATACGTGGCGCGATGGTGTTGTTGCAAGCGCGGAACAACTGCCGCATTGAGGGGCGCAAGCATAAGCGCGCGAGGGACAGAGCGAAAACTCAAAAGAAGCGCGACAACGGGATGAAAAAAGAACCCCATCATTGAAATGAGAACAACCTGCACCCCTGTACTGAGCATAAGTGCCGACCGGGTACCGAAATGATCGCGCAGGCGAATACTCTGTTTTGCGAACCACGCGGCAATGCCCATCGTCAGCGCCGTATGTAAACCCGTAAGCAACGGAGTGGGAGCCTCGCCCCCGAGCAACTGGATATAGGGCTGATAAAATTCATAAGGGATATGGTTGATAACCGTCATAAAAACGGAAAACAACATCAACCAGCCAAGCACAGGTTGGCCGAGATAAGCGAGACACGCGCGAATCTGGAAAAAAAATCCCGAAGCCTGTTCTCTGAGTACAGGGGCGGACTCTCGGCGGGGTTCGACAAATAACAAGACCAGCGCAAAAGCCACACAGGCCGCCAAAAAAGACAAACCATAAGCGACGCGCAAAGCATAGATAGACGCCACCCCCCCAAGGAGTGCAGCACCCGCTGAAGCTATAAAAACATTCCGCATAATGCGCGCTTCGCGTTGGGGGTATGTGTCTTCTCTACCCAAACATTTGAGCAGATCGTAGTGAAACGACGTGTCCGTACCAGACCGAAAGGCCATGCTTGCAGCCAACCCAATTTGCGCCAGCACAAAGACGCCAAAAGAGCCACTTAAAAAAAACAGAGCGTACGCAAAGATCGCTGAAACAGCAGAGATCAGAAGGGTCAGACGACGCCCCAGGGTATCGGACAAATACCCGGAAGGCACTTCGAGAATAACAACGGCGATATAGTAAATAGCTTCGAGACGCAGCACCTGATCAATGGGCATGTGCTGGTTAAAATAGAGAAAAAAGACGGGCAGCCAGAAATACGCCTGCGTGAGGGGGGCATAAATCGGATACAATCGAACGCTGCGGGTGAGTTCAGAATGTGACATCGTCAATTGTCGAACCGGGTACGCGGGCGTCCCCGTCTGCCGCACCACAGCATCCCACCCGCATTGTCTTACAGCTCATTATTCATACTTAAAACTGACCATAGCGCGATTCACAGTTCTAAATGTTTGAAAGACCGAAGCCAAAGACGTAACCATGAGAATACTTTCAATTCTTCTGGTAATACCCACCAGGCGCAAATCACCACCTGCAGCTTTGGCAGTCGCCAGAGATGCGGTGAGAACCCCGAGCATCGCACTGCCAAACCATCTCACAGCAGAAAAATCGACAATCACGCGATTCGTGCCATTTTCAACGAGCTGCTTGATATGCGCGTGAAACGGCAAAACGTCAGGCCCGTCCATCAATTCACCTGAGAGCGTGAGAATCGCAATATCGTCCTTAATTTCTTCCCTGAGATTCATAAGTATTTCCTCTCTTGATTTAAATGGATGTTCTTTGACAGCGATAACATATACTACTCAACCCAATTTTACAACCCCTCGTTTTTAAGTCATCGGATCTCGTTTGAGCAAAGGCAGGGGATTGGGGGTAACGAGCACACCGCCATTTTCATAAGATTCAATCGCCGCCCACGTGTATTCGAGAGCAGCGAGCGCATCGTGACCCGAAGCGCGGAGTTCTTCGCGGGGCACACCATTGGTGACATCCTCGAGAAAAGCGTGGATGCGATTGGGAAACGTGGTACCAAAATCGGCAATCCCCGAATCGTCAACAATAGGAGCGGGCGCAGCACCGTGCGACATATTCTCCGGCATAGGTGCCGTGCCGGGCGCGGGCCAGAAAGTGATTTTTTCAACGCAATTTTCAATACAAAAAGTCCCGCGCGTACCCGCCACTTCAACGCTCCACCAGCCGCCAAGACCAAAAGTGGTATCGCCGCGCTGGCTCAGCAAATAACCCATCGCACCGCTTTCAAAACGCACGTGAATGCTATTGAGAGAAATCATGAGATCGCCCGCTTGCTTGCGAAAACTGGGGCGGTCAAAAAATGCTTGCACATGGGTAATATTGCCGCAAAAATCGCGCATCACACTAAAGGGATGCGTGAGAAAAGCCTTGACGTGAAAATAGGGATGCCCCCACGACTTAGGCCCTTTACCTGGTCTATAAGTCGCTTCACCGCCTGCAAAACCCATCTTGTGAATACAATAAATGTGTTCGCCCACTTTTCCTTCAGAGATATATTCTCGCGCTTTGTCCGCCGGTTGAGAAAAATAATGGTTGAGATTGCAGCCGAGGTACAGATTTTGTTCTGCGGCATAAGCGACCATATCGCGGGCTTCATCAATATCGTTGGACAGGGGTTTTTCACACAAAACGTGTTTGCCAGCGGCGAGAGCCTCTATCGTGGGTTCATAGTGCCAACTGCCGTTCTCATTTCCCCCAGTCGTAACATCGACAATATCCAGGTCTTCGTTCCCCAACATATCTCTGAGACTGTAATAAGCTCTAACGCCGTGTCTTTCCGCAGCCTTATCCGCGGACTCTTTGACAACATCGCACACCGCAACGAGATCTGCCAGGTCGTCTTCTACATGACAGCCCGCATGCCGGTTGCCAATGCCACCCATACCAACAACACCAACTTTAAGTGCCATAAGAATTATCTCCAAAAGAGGTAAAATATGATTAGCAGTCAGCCATTGTAAAAACCAGTAATCTCGCGCTTAACATAACCGGCGAAATGACAATATGCAACTTAAACTTGCCATTTACCCCGTTGTTCCACGACCTTCAAGCCGCACTGGCCTTACTCCGAATTTCCGTCAGATGGAAAGGCGTTGCCGCCCGTCCACCCCCGGGTAGTCCAATGGGCAATTTCACATTCAGCAAAAAGGGTCGCTCCTCGCCTTCCACCACATCCAATCCCCGTGCAATAGCACCCTCCAGATCCGACTCTTCATCGACATGCATGCCCTCCACACCAAACCCATCTGCAATTTTCACCGGATCAATCCCATCCAGAACCACCCCCGGGTATTCCCCCGTCTCCTTCATCACACCGCCCGCACGCTCAAAATTGGTCGCCACAATGCCATAAGCCCGATTATTTGGAATCACAAAAAGCACCGGGACCTGGTGGTGAGCAGCCGTCCAAAGCCCGGAATCGGCATAATACATCGACCCATCGCCCACCAGCCCAACCACGGGCTTGTGCGGCACGGCCAGTTTCAACCCAATTGTCCCGCCAATCCCATAGCCCTCCGATCCCCCGGCTGCTCGGATATAGGCATTGCGCCCCGCGCCATAAGCATCTCCTCGACTATCTATTGGCACGGCGTATTGCTCGACCATCGTCAAACCACCGCCCAACCTCTCCAGACCCTGATCAATAGCATCCACCAGCACCCAGGGTCTAACTTGCCCGGTCTGACGCGCCACGCGCTTTGCCGCTGCTTTTCGCTTTGCGTGAAGTGAAGCAGCGTGCATCTCGGCGCGGGCGAGGCGCTCGGCAAAAGACATCTGAGGCGAAGCGCGTTCAAGACATTCAAGCGTCCTGAACTCATCTGCTAAAATCGCGAGATCCAACCCCGGAAGATTCTTGAAATTTTCGACATCTGGCCCAATCCCAATCAGGCGTTGAGCACCCGACAACACATCAAAATCCTGGGGTTTCCCACGCCCATTGTGGCGCACGCCAATACACACAATCAGATCGGGTGACACCTCGGCAACAGCCTCTCCAATCCGCCCGCAGTGCAGGCTATGGCTTTGCGGAACCCTGCGCATCTCGGTCCACGTACCTGCAATCGGACATCCATACTGCTCGGCCAACGCCGTAACCCGCGCCTCGGCCCCGCTCTTCCAAATCCCATCCCCAACATAAAAAAGCGGACGTTGGGCATCGGACAGCGCGCGAATGACGGCTTCGACATCCTCATCTGCCGGATAACCCGCCCGTACGGACTGAATCTCTCCCTCAATAATCTCTGTAGTCACCTTCTCATTTCCCAGCAACCGGTCGTAAACAGCGAGGTGAACCGGACCGACCGGCGGTGTTTTGGCAACGCGCAGCGCGCGC
The DNA here is from genome assembly GCA_965262145.1 of Candidatus Latescibacterota bacterium. GTDB lineage: Bacteria > Latescibacterota > UBA2968 > UBA2968 > UBA2968 > VXRD01. The sequence continues at coordinate 5,411,645 of OZ253501.1, read as the reverse complement.
TCAATCGCTTGGGGCAAGCCATCCGGTTCAATCACCGTCCAACTCGCCTTGGTAAAAGGCTTCGCAATCGAAGTTGGCCCCACATTATGCGTCAAATCCAGACCGACCCGGTCTCCATAACTCCCCGTATCTCCCGCAAACGTGAGCACCACCACGGGCAGGCTTCCACTCCAAACATTGATCAACTGCCCCAAACACTGCGACAGCCCGGCGCCCAGGTGGACGACCATCACAGCCGGATCGAGATTTCCCTGCGTATATCCACCCGCCATCGCGGCCACACTACCCTCGTGAAGTGCCAAAATACCGTGAACATTGGGATTGACGTGGAGCGCGTCAAAAAAGAGGGCCTCCCGAGAGCCAGAGTTGTTAAACACATACTGCACGCCCAGCGCGGCGAGTTGCTCGACGATAATTTCGGATGGAGTTGCTGTAATAGATCTTTTTTTCATAACCCCTCACCTCCTTGGCGGTTTTTCGTAAAAAAATTCAGAACGTTCTATAAAATATGATAACCCGTCGCCCAGAACAGCACAAGCAATACCAGAACTGGTGAGATTTCCATTGTCGCATTCGGGATGCACTTTATATTTCTGCAACAAAACCACTACATATTCAGATTTTATAAACAGGAGAACACAATGAAAATCACAGATATCAAGATGACAGTTGTAAAGCAACGCCAGGAGAAACCATTCTGGAACTCGATTGTCACCACGCGCTCCAAGTCCCGCGCCAGATTGGAAATATATACAGATGAAGGCCTGGTAGGCATGGCCATGTGTTCGGGATCTGTACGGACAAAGTTGAACACATTAAAAGAAAAACTGATTGGTGAAGATCCTCTGCGAATCGCGTATTTATGGGAAAAACTATTCATGGGCGGCACGCGCAAACCCATTGCCAAAGGCGAACACATCAACGCGATCAGTGCAGCCGACAACGCCCTTTGGGACTTGAAAGGCAAGATACTCAATCAACCCGTGTGGAAGCTACTTGGCGGCGTACAAAACAAGCTATGGGCCTATGCCGCGGGTGGGTATTACGAAGAGGACAAGGGCATACCAGAACTCTGTGAAGAAATGACAACCTATATAAGTCAGGGATTTCAAGCGGTGAAAATGAAAGTGGGATGGCCGGGCGTCACATTGAAAGAAGACGCAGAAAGGGTGCGCGCCGTTCGCAAAGCCATAGGCGACGACATCGCGCTGATGATCGATGCGAACAATGCCTGGGACGCGCATACCGCGATCCGATTTGGACGCATGATCGAACCCTATGACCCCTACTGGTATGAAGAACCCGTGCGCCCGGATGATTTCGAAGGCTCAGCACTGGTCGCCCAGGCACTGGATTATCCAGTTGCCAGTGGAGAAAATGAAGCCACGCGCTGGGGATTTCGCGACCTGATCGAACGCGGCGGTGTACGCATCGTCCAGGCCGACCCAAACAACTGCGGCGGAATCAGCGAATGGATGAAAATTGCGGCCATGGCCAGCGCCCATCATTTGCAAATGGCCCCCCATGGACAAGGAGCTCTGGGTTGCGTCGTCGTCGCTGCAGTAGATAATGGACTGGTAGTAGAAAATTACCTGCGAAACTTCAGCACAGATATGGTCGGTGGTTTAGAGTTTCGAGACGGACATGTAATAATGGACGACGCGCCCGGCCTGGGCATCGAATGGAATGAAGACCTGATCGAAAGATATGGAGAAAAGTATTAGAGAATATTCAATCGCTGTCTGCAATCACCGCCCGCAGGTGGGCAACCGCCAGCCGAATCACCTCCGTATCGTCGCACGCATTCAAATCCTTGCCTTCAAAGACCACCGAGACAGTCCCGTTGAAGTCCACATCCTTCAGTATCTGAATAATCCGCGGATAATCCAGCCACATCTCCTCTCCCGTCTCAATCTTGTAAAACTTGGCCCGGACATGGGCCGTATATGGCGCTATCTGTTCCATAAACGCATAAATATCCACCTCTGGGTCCGGCACCCCCTTGTTCCGCGCGGGCGATCCGACCCACTGTCCGGTGTCCATAATAAGCGTAAAATTGTCCCGATCTGTCTGTTCCAGAATCCGCAGCACATCTTCTCCTGTAGAAGGATGGTTCTGTAGCCCTACAGCAATCCCCTTCTCTGCAGCATAATCAGCCGCATCCTGGAAACAGCGAATTTCCCGCCTCTGCACTTCAGCATCCTCCTGCGGCATCCCGCAAAACAACCGGATCATGGGCGCACCTATAAACGCGGCCGCATCCACATCTGCTCTGGCTTTGGCCAGTTTTTCAGCCAGGTCAGCATCGGACCCCACAAAATGCCCACCTGAAGCCAGATACCCGATTGACAGCCCGTACCTGAGGCACCGCATCTTCACCTCGAGCAAGTACGCCGGCTGCTTCGACCGGAATCCGCGCCCGCTGTGGAAATCGATCACATCCAGCTTCAATTGGTACGCCAGTTGGATATAGCTTTCCACGCTTTCCAGGCGCGGCGGATCATCCTTCCCGAACATCGAAGCGTACACACCTACTTTCATACTGTGACCTCCTGCATCAAACATTCCACACCCGCTCGAACAGATTCATCCAATTTCCGCCCAACAGCTTAGTGATATCCTCGGCGCTGTACCCGCGATTGACGAGTACCTCAGCCAGATTGGGAAACTCTGCCGGGCTGTCAATTCCCTTCGGTTGAAAGCTCAGTTCGGTGTATGGCACCGAGCCATCGGCAAAAGTCGAGGGAAACTTCGTGCCCTGCTGCGAACCGATATAATGCCAGAACTCGAGCGGCTGATCGTGTGTGGAATCGGTGCCGATAGCCACATGGTCAATGCCAACCCGCTCCACCATATCGTCAATGGCATCGACAAAATCCTCGACAGTCGAATCGAATCCCTTAGGGAGAAAATTCGCGAATGACGTGGCACCCACAACGCCACCCTTTTCGGCGAGGAGCTTGAGCGCATCTTCTTCCTTGTTCCGAGGATGACCGCAAAAACTGCGCGCATTGGCATGGGTAATGGCGACCGGCTGCTCGGACATCTCGATGGCGTCCATTGTCGTTTTCGGACCGACGTGCGACAAATCAATAACAATACCGAGCCGGTTCATTTCGCGCACCGCATCCACGCCGAAATTGCTCAGGCCACCATCGGTTCGCTCCCAACAACCGCTGCCCAGCAAATTGGTCTCGTGATAGGTCAATTGAATCACGCGCACGCCGAGAGCGAGAAACAGCCCCAGGCGATCCAGCTCGTTTTCTATGGGCGAGGCATTCTGAAAACTGAGAATGATCCCGGTTTTGCCGTGCTCTTTGGCGGTGTAAATATCGGCCGTCTCTTTCACCTGCAAGATATCATCGCGCTCGCGAAAGCGCCGCATCCACGCCGATAGATACGCCATAGTCTGCACAAAATTTTCCCACGTTGCCACCGTGGCATTGATAGCGGTGATATTACCGGCTCGCAAACGCCTGAACACCGCGTCGCTCTCCCAGTTGCTAATGCTCAGACCATCTATAACAATCGCCTCGTCGTAGATCTTTTTCGCTTCCGTACTCATCAGCCTGTTCCTCCCTCGACCTCTCAATAATCCGACACCGCCCCATCCCGGAGCCTCGCATTTGGCCACTTGAATTGACGCGCTGGATCCCGACCCACTTCGATTGCGCGCGCTTCATTGACCTCAACGCCCAGCCCGGGACCCTCGGGCAACGACACATAACCCTCGTCATCCATTTCCCAGGTCTTAATCGCCACATCTTCGGGAAGCACACCCGCATAGCCCTCGTGGATCAAAAACATCGGCACCGACGCCGCCACATGCAGACTGGCCGTCAAACCCAGATGGGACATCGTGCAATGCGGTGCAATGGGGACAAAATGCGCTTCGGCGAGTGCGGCCACCTTCTTCATCTGGGTAATCCCCCCGCCGTGACCGCAATCCGGCTGAAGCACGTCAATCACCTGCGCTTCCAAAATCTCCCGCACCTCCCAAATCGTGCGATCTCGCTCGCCCGTCGCAAGGGGCACCGGCACCATCTCGCGGACCTTCTTCATATTTTCTATATTCCCCGGCACCCACGCCTCTTCCAAAAACAGCAAATCATCGGACTTCAAATAACCCGCAAACTGTCTGACCAGAGGCGGCGGCAGGCAACTATGTGCATCGAACATCACGGCACCGTCGTGTCCCACCTTCTCTCTCGCATCCGCAATCCGCTGGACGAGTCCCTCAATCTCAGCAGGCGTACCCGCGAAATATTGGGCACCTCCCGGCCCGGTCTTAATCGCCTTTGGACTTGGATACATCCATATCTTGTCCCTGCACGGACCGCCCAACAGGCGATACACCGGAACCCCGTGCAACTTACCACAGATATCCCACAGCGCCATATCAATCGCGGAAATCGTATGAACCATCAGACCGCCATTGCGAATATTTCGATGTGCGCGGAACATTCGCTGCCAGAGATGCTCCGTGCGCGTGGGATTCTCTCCAATAATCAACTCGGAAAGCGACTCTGCAAGCGCGCAGGTCACATTTGTCTCCATGTTATTGATCTCACCCCAGCCAGTAATCCCTGCACTCGTCTCGATCTTGACATATCCCTTCACGCCAATCGGTATCGCAGTCAATCCCGTAACGCGAATACTCGATGCTCTGTCTTCGTGATCATTGCTCATTCCGTCCTCCGCTCCTTTAAACCTGTAAATACATACAAAAATAGGTATTTATTGTTAAATTGACGCTTCACAGATTCAGCCTATAAACGCATAGGTCTTACAATTCTCCACATCCGTTTTGAGACTCGGTTAAGCTAACCGCGTCTGATATTGTTTTAGATTGATTGCAGCGTTTAAGTCTCTATCCATCACCATACTACAAGCATAACACGTATAAGTACGAATATCTAAGCCGATATGCGCTTTTCTGTTTCCACAAGAAGAGCATGTCTTTGTGGACGGAAAGAACATATCTGCTTGTTCAAATTCGATACCAGACCAGTCACACTTGTATTTCAGCTTAGATATAAACTTCGACATGGACGCATCTGCAATCGCCCTCGAAAGTTTGCGGTTTTTAAGCATGCCTTTAATTTGCAAGGTCTCTACAACAACTTTTCTAACGTGCTTCGCCTCAACGATGGCGGATGTAGCCTTGTGTTGTAGGTCATCGCGGATATTTCTTATTCGGGCATGCAATTTTTGTCGCTGTGCATACTTTCTGTCTCTACGGTTGCTTCTCTTGTTTTTGCCATGCACATTTCTTGACCGTGCAATGGCTTTGTCAACTTTGCGTAACTTCTTTTGATGTCTTACCAGGGGCTTCGGATTCTCAATGAAGTCGCCCTCAGACGTTACTGCCAGTGTTTTCACGCCTACATCTATACCAATTACGCTACCAATCTTACGCTTTGGCGGTAACGAATCAGCCACTTTCACGGATAAGCACATAAACCAGCGTCCCGCCTCTTTAATTATTGTCGCTGTCCTGATTGATCCGTCAAAACGCAACGCTTCGCGCATCGTCAGCCAGCCAACTTTCGGCAACTTAACGCGCCGTCTGTCAACGCAGACCGTTCCTGGTCCATTATCTGCACGAAACGATTGTCCATGTGACCGCTTGCGTTTTTTAGGCTTGCGGTTCGGCAATTTGTCATCGAGCCACTTTTCAATGCCTGCATCCAAATCATGAATAGCATTCTTACCCGCATTTTGACTCAACGCTTTGCACCACTTATATTCGTCATACTTGATCTTGTTAAAGGCACGTTTTAAGGCGGCTACACGCAGTATTTCGCCTGTCTCTTCAAGGTGATCGCACATGAACTGGTGTGCATAATTATATGCTACACGCGCAAAACCACAATGACGCGACAAAAGCGTGGCTTGCCTGTTATTGACCGATAGTGCTATTTTGTGTGTTTTGATCATTTTCTAATTGCACCTTTTTTATAGCATCACACTGAAGCTGCGTTGATCAACATACTAACGTATGACTCTGGCGGTGTCAAGGTAACTTATTCGGGTGAGAGATGTACATAAATTCTTATATTATGGTACAGCGACGTATAAAGCTTTTTTCAACAAGGGGTGCTGACATGAGCCGATTATACTACAGCGAAGAGGGGCGGGTAATGCCATCTCTTTGTGAGGAATTAACGATTTTTCGGCGGGCGCGCAAAACGCTCACTTTGCCTGCGACAAACGCGCCGGGGATAGTTTATATTCTTGCCCGACCCTATCCGGAAAACGACGCGCCCTTGCGGGTGGCGTTAAATGGTGCGGAAGTTGCCGCGCTAAAACCGATGCGGCGCGGCGCGTATTCGTGGTATGAAATATCGGTGGTAGAACTGAAGGAAAGTGAAAACACCTTTGAGCTGTGGACCGATCACACGGCAATGGATAGCTGGTCACTGGCAATGGAAGCGGGACATTCCGCGCCAGATAGCGCGGTAAGCGATGATGGCGGACAGACCTGGCGCAGTGAGCGGATGGGATACTTAAACGCGGTTCTGGGTGAATACATCATTCGGGTCAGGTTAGCCGAGGGAGAGGATCCCCCACCGCCGCCTATGGTATGGGAAATTGCAGATTCACCCAGATTTGAATCCTTAAGACGGATGCTACCACCGGTAGCACGCGATGAGGGACCGTTGATCAAACGGGTACGCGCATTATCGTCCTGGCTGGCATCCAGTTGGGAACACACCAGCTCAGCGAGGGCAGAACAGTATGCGCCGTGGGATGCCGAAACCCTGTTGGCCTGGGCTCCGGGGCAGGTTGGGCACAATGGAAAACGGCCAGTGGCAATGTGTGTACACTATGCAGCGGCTTTTGTGAGTTGCGCTCAAGCCGTTGGCATTCCAGCCCGATGCGCGGTATTGACAGAGGAAGTGAACGGTTTCAACGGACATTTTGTAGCGGAAGTCTGGTTCGATCAGCCTGGCAAGTGGGTGGTGGTAGATCCGAATACGGACGCGCTATTTCTAAAAAATGGGATACCGATGTCAATGGGTGAGGTGCAAGCCGCAGGGGAGGGCCTGAAAACACATATTGAATACGGGCGGGGTACAGAATTCCAGCGCACCTTTTCGCATATCGTGGAATTTATGCGGGAAAACCTGGAGAAGGGGGTTTGTTTTCGGCATCGGAGCGTCTGGTTCCGAAGCGATTTACTGGGGCATCCCGAGTTTTCACCACCAGCACACGGATCGCTGAGTTATTGCGAAACCGGCCTGGTATGGGAACACCGAGACCGGGAAGCGGGATTCGGAATGTTTCCCTATTTTGGAAATGAGGACTATTTCAACGCAGCACCTATCGGATTTAGGTAGAGTCCGGAGCGGTCACATTGGGCCGACTGCCAACCGACGGGGCAGCCATAATCCGTTGCTGCTGTGGCGTGGGTTCAACGTAGTCCGCCGGGTCGTAGGACACCTGATTGGCCATATGTCCCGGGTTGTATTTAAAAAGAAAGGCACGCCGTTCGTGGGTACCGCGCCAACCCTTCGTTCCGTGGGTCAAAGCCTCGGTAAAAATGACCACATCGCCTTCATCCACCTCGGGCTGTACCACATAGGGCGGCACTCTCTTCAGCGTGCGCACATCATCCGGCAGATTCTGAGAAAAATTGCCCTTGTGGCTACCCGGAATACATACAAACCCACCATCTCCCGCCCCGGCTGGAGCCAGCATAAAGGTCACGACAGTTAGACCCGTCCGCACCTGCCCATCCAGATAGTGGAAGTATCGATGCGTACCCAATTCTGGCAGGCCGTGCAGATTCCCGCTGTCGCTGCCAGCGTTCATGAACATGGCGTAATCGTGGTCAATACGAAATTTGGGACCGAGAAACTCCGCCAGGACCGGCACAATTCTCGGGTGATCAAGCAGCCGCTGGCAGGCTGGGTCCCACCGGGATATATAGCGGACGTTGCGAATGCCGCGACGCCCCTTGGAGTCATCGCCATCCGAGTAATCTCTGGGGTACACCCGATCCGAGACCTTGTTCAGTTCATCTACCTCCTGCTGCGTTAGTACGCCGCGGAGCACCAAATAGCCCTGCAGGTCGAATAAGTATCTCTCTTCGTCAGTCACGCGATTCCCCTCCTCATTTATACTTCGCCCGGTGTTCCGGCAGAGAACCATCATCCTCCGGCTCGAACCCTATCAGTTCCCGCGCATTGGACAAATCCCACTTCTCTTCGCCCCCCCGAGACACCCCGTAGAAAATCTCAAACTTCAGATCCTCTGCCTCAATGCATCGCCATGTCATCTGAGCGATATCCCGAGGACTGAACCAGCGGGACTGCCCCGGCTCATAATCCCGCCCCGGTTCATCCAGCCCATTGAAATTGGCGATCCGCAAACAAAACACCCGCATCCCGTACTGATCGGCGTAAAACCGTCCCAGAGCCTCTCCAAACGCCTTGCCAGCGCCATAGATCCCGTCCGGGCGCACGGGTTTGTCAGGCTCCGAACAAATGCCCTCCTTCTCGTTCATTCCAGTTACATGATTCGTACTGGCATAGACCACCGTTGGCACCCGGTTAATCCGCGCTGCTTCGTAGATATTGTACGTTCCCTTCATATCCACATCAAACGTCACCTGCGCCCTCTGTGCATTCGGTATCCCCTGCCAGGTTCTAAAAAGAGCCAGATGGGCAATCGCATCTACGCCATCAGCCGCCTCTACCATTGCCTCAAAATTAGAAATATCCGAAACCACCACCTCGTCCTTCTCGTCCAAATCGTCTGGAATCTGAGAGTGAAACATCAATCGAAAATCGTACCGGTGCCGCAAATGCTTGCGCAGCGCCGTCCCGATTTTGCCCGCTGCCCCGGTAATCAACAACTTCTTGCGTTCCGCCATATCGGATAACCCTTCTCAAATTAGTGTTAAAACCAGTATCGACCTCATCTCCGGCCCGCGTTAAAATCGTGAAACCGAGAAGATAAATCAAACAGAAATCAAATCGGAAGCGATCATTTTTTTTCTTGCTTCCGGGTTTGCACCTGATTTTCTTCTTTCCCAGAGCTTCTTCCCTGAAAGGTGGACACCTTGAACACACACAGACATCTCGATCACACAAAAGTACAGGCCCACTACGTGGCCTACCTGCGGGAAAAACTGGCAGAACTCCCCGAACAGCGGATCAGCGACACCTTCCCCCGTACCCGAGAGGAATGGGAGACCCACACCGCCGGACTGCGCCCCAGCCTCCGCACAGTCTTCGACTTCCCCGAAATCAGCGGTCTCCTTAGCCCCCGCACGGTCGGGAAAATCGAAAGAGACGACTTCACCATCGAAAAAGTCATCTACGACGCCGAACCGGGTTCCTCTGTACCCGCCCACCTCTTCCTGCCAAAAGACGTGACCTTTCCCGTGCCGGCCCTCATCTTCCCCAGCGGTCACGGCGGGAGCAAAAGCGCGTTCTACAACCACTACGCGGGCCAGATATACGCCAAAGCGGGGATCATCTGCCTGATCCCCGACCCGGTGGGCGAAGAGGAAAGGGACGAAGAAAACCGCCCGGGAATACGCGGTCACCGACTGGACTTCAGAATCGACCGGTGCTTTGAAACGGGCCGCTCAGTCATCGGCAAAATGACCTACGACATCATCCGGGGCATCGACTATCTCTGTATCCGGCCCGAAGTAGATACCGAACGGATCGGCTGTGTGGGCCACTCCCTCGGCTGCACCATCACCATGAACGTCCTCTGCGCAGATGACCGCCTGGCCCTCAGCCTGCCCGCCTCCTGGGTAACCCATTTCGACTACATTGTGGGCGACCTGAGCTGCGAATGGCGTCCCTATCGCCTCAAGCACTACGTCGATATGCCGGAACAAATCGCGATGGGCGCCCCCCGGTGTGCCACGCTCATCCTGGCCGGAGAATGGGACTATCCTCCCTCTGCGTATCAAGGCCTACTGGAAACCTGCCGACAAGTGCAACGGGTCTATGACATTTGCGGGATTCCGGACCGATTCGACATCCACATCACCCCAAAGGGCGGCCACCGGCCCTACTTCCTCAACAAGCCCGCCTTCGCCTGGGTGGAAAAGCACCTGGGCATGCCGAAATTCGACGCAGAAGCAGTACACCGTCTGCCAGAAGTCTATCTGGGAGATTGGACAGATGCACACGAAATCGATATCGAATCGGGCTATAAGAGCCACAAGCATTACGCCGGAACCGTAGTCATCGATCTAAATGTGGTACCTGTACCGACCAGTGAACTCGCCTGCTTGCCGCCGAAAGGCTATGAAGCACCGGAATTTGCGATGCGGGGATGGGTGGCATCGATCATGAAAGGGTTGCCGCCCGAGCTGGACATTCCGCAAAAACTGGAAGACTGGAAAAGCGTACGGATACCCCTGCAAGAAACGGTAGCAAAAATCCTCGCCATACCCGAAAACAAGCCGCACATCTCACCCGAAACCATCCAAACATTCGAGGAAGATGAATTTACTGCAGAAGAAATTCGCTACGGTGCTCTCGGCCTTTCATCCTTTCTACTAACGCCAAAGGATGCATCAGAAAATACAGCCCTCTATCTCCACCAGAGCCGCACCAAACAGGGTGCCCTGCAAACGGACGAAGTGCGGCACCTGCTAACTTCTGGCACAACCGTCCTCGCCCTGGATTGTGTCGGCCTAGACGACAGCGGGATGCTGCTGGGAGAACCTTCGACAACCGTCAACGTACAGCACGTAATTGAGGCATTGGACCTCCTGAGGCAGCGGGGTATCCAGCAGGCAGCCTGCTATGGATACGTCGATGACGTCGCCCTGTACGCGGCAATCATGGACGATCGAATATCCGAAATCATCCTCGGCGCCAGAGGGGGAAGCGAACCACACCACCGGCAGCGCTACCGACAGGAAGGGGTCGTACCCTACATCTCTCGACATATCGGACGACCGGGACTCCTCTCACTGCTTGCCCCCCGGCCACTCACCATAAGAATTGAAGAAAGGGAACTGGATCAGGTACAGAAAATCTATAGCCTGTATGGTGCAGAAAACAAACTTCGGATCGTGGAATGAGAAATAGGATGGAGAAGTAGAAAAACGGCGGGTTTATCGACTATTTCCTATGCGGAAAAATTGACCCAATTTTCTTCAATACGCGAAATATCCGTTCTGCCACAGAATACAAACAACCGATACTTACTTGTGGTTGTCTCACCTTGTGCCAGCGTCCAGGGACCAGCAATACAGCGGCTGGGAACGATACCGAGTTGGCCGTCAACGCGCCAGGGGTTCGGGTGTTCGGGATTAGTGGGGTGATCCATCATCGCAATGCCTGCCCAGTCGGTGCGTCCTTCGATGGGAATGGAAACAGAAACCCATTGTGCGCGTTGTCCTTCAGCGTCGCGATTGGTCTGACCCTCACTATTGATGGCCTCTCCACCGAGATCTCTTTTGTAAGGCATTCGCAGAAAGAGACCGCCATAGGCGTATTCACCAAAAGTGAGATCAATTGATGCGGTCAGGGACCAGTTGATGTCGATATCGTACGTGTCGCCCTGATCGATGAAGGTCCATGCCTGTGTTTCGGTCAGCATGGGCGCACCGTTGGGATTTCGCCATTTACTGGTAACGGTCCAGGTGGCGGTGTTGTTGTACACATCTGTATTGCTGATCGGTTCGGGGTGAAAGGTGCCGTCCTGATCTTTGCGTCGTTCCTGTAGTCCTTCTGTCCAGAAACCAACCCCGTTGACTTCGTTGAGACCTACATAAAGGCCATGCTGCCAGGGGTGGTGCGAGGGGGTGTCTTCGGTGAGGATGCCATTGCCGTCGGGTGCCACAATGGGGTGAATGTAGGCACGGGTGTCGGCTTTGGCGTGCTGAACAAGAATGGGATCTTTTTGTCCGTTGCGGAATATTTCAACGCGATCTGGTGTCGCCTTTTGTTTCAGTTCAGTCATTGTTCTCCTCAATTGGGATTAAAGTTACCTCGGTCCCGACGTGACAGCACGATCTTCTATGGCCTTTGGGGTAAATCAATACCCGCAAACCCCGCCAATTGCGCGACCATGCGATAGGTCAGCCCCCACAGCACGGGACGTTTGGAACCGAGCAAATCAATAGCCGGCATATTGCGCCAACCTTCGAGATTGAGCGTTTGCCACCGCGTGGAATCGGCGAAATGAGCAAAAGGCGTCCAAAAAACATCGCGTACCTCGTCGTTGGGCGCAATTTCAACGCCTTCAAAAATCGCATAAACAAAACTCGCGACCTGGATGGGCAGCGTTGCGCCCGTGACATCGTCCAGACGACCGAGATATTGAGCATAGCTCAGATCAAAACCGAGCTCTTCGCGGGTCTCGCGCTCAGCCGTGTATTTGAGATCGGGATCCTCGGGTTCGGCTGTGCCACCGGGAAAGGCAATATGCCCCGACCAGGGGTCTGTCGGATGCGCGGCACGCTCGATAAAAAGAAGATAGAGATCATCCCGTCGCAGGTGCAAAACCGCAGCAACAGCCGCCTGCGTTTTATCCGTTTCCAAACGCGTATTGGGTTGATACGCTGATAGGGATGTCGCAATCCTTTGAAAGGTACTCATAAGACCGATTCCGCCCCCACTGTCACGTCAACTCACTCATCCGAAACAACGCGTGGAGTTCAATACCCTCTTTGGCGAGATTCTCTGCGCCACCGGACTCGCGGTCAATCACACATATCGCCTGTGAAACGCACGCGCCCAGGTTGCGAAGGTCCCGAGTGGAAAGAACAACTTGCCCGCCAGAAGTGACGACATCTTCAACAACCAGCAGATTCTTGCCAGATATGTCAACACCTTCGGCGAGTTTACAAGTGCCATAAGTCTTGGCTTCTTTTCGCACAAAACACGTGGGCAGCCCAGACAACTGAGAAAGCATAGTCGCAATGGGCACGCCACCGAGTTCGAGACCTGCGAGAACATCTGTATTGTCGGGAATCAAAGGCTGGAGATGCGCGGCGAGTTCGCAGAGAAGTTCGGGATGGGTTTCAAACTGATACTTGTCGAAATACTCTGTGGCAATCGCGCCAGAGCGCAACGTAAATTGCCCAGTCAAATGAGAAGTCTGATAAATGCGGTGCCCGAGTTCAGATCGGGTCATAGTGGTCCCTCCAGTGTTTCATTTACTAATAAAATATTACGGCTCAATCAATTTGTAGAACTCTACCTCGCCATTGACAATGCGATTGATGACCGCACTCTTGGTCGTATGTCGGTTTTCATCATACCTCGAGATAACCGTTGCCCCGCTGTAATCCCTCGTCGCCGCAATCTCGTCGCGGACCGCCGTTGACGTCAACTCATCCGCCCGGCGCATCGCCAGAACCACCAGCCTCAGAGCGTCGTATCCCAGCGCACCACCTCCATCGGGCGCAACGCCAAACATTGCCGTGTACGCGTCAATAAATCGATAGGCGTCTTCGCTCAAATCGCCTGGTGCTACCCTGGACGAAAAGAGACTGCTAAAAAAACTCCCCTCAAGAACTGCGCCACTCGTGGCAATCAACGCCGAGTTATCCCAACTATCGCCGCCGAGGAAAGTCGCTGTAATACCGAAATCTCGTTTGGCCTGCTGAACCAGCAGTGGAATCTCGTCGATGAAACCGGGCACAAAAACCACATCTGGCATAGATGGGGCAATAGCGGTCAATTGTGCAGTAAAATCGGTCTTTCCCGACATGTAGAATTGATGCGCCACGACCTGGGCCTCAAGTGAGCCAAAGTTATCGACAAAGGTTTGCGATAAGCCCTTCGAATAGACATCTCCACTCTCCGTGAGCACTGCTGCACTACGCGCACCCAATGCCTGTACGGCAAACTCAGCCATCACCTTACCCTGAAAATCGTCGGTAAAAGCAGCCATAAACACAAAGTCACCCGCAGCGGTAACGGTTGGATTGGTCGCAGAAGTCGTCATCATCGGTATCCCATGGCGTTGTGCAATTTCTCCAACAATCACTGCGTGGCGCGAGCGGTTAGGCCCGACGATTGCCGATACCTTCTTCTGAGTAATCAGTTCCTCGGCCAGTGCTGCAACGTATTCGACATCGCTTATGTTATCTGCAGCGAGGCGTTGTATCGGCACACCGCCATCAATGAGTTCTATTGGCACACCGCGCACGCCCCCCTCTTCGTTGAGTTGAAGAGCCGCTAAGGTCGCGCCATCCAGACTGTTTTTTCGGTTTGGCGTGGTATAAATAAAGCCGATTTTGATTGCACCCTCGGGTTGCGGTGTCCGCAAAGATGAATCCGTCACACGCACCCTCTCACCAATGGGCAAATCGAGCATCACATCATACCCGCCATTAATCGGAATACTCGACCATGAACCGATCTCTCGCCCATCTATCGACGCACGCGCTTGATAATAACCCGTCGCATCGCCCGATACAATATCCACACGCGCTTGACCATTCTCATCCGTCACCCCCGACCACTGATAATCTGCTACCTGCCCTGCAATAGAACGCGAAAACTCCACCTTCGCACCAATTACAGGTGCACCATCCCGAAGCACAGTCGCCACCACCACAGCCTGCGACGCATCCGTCTGCACAGCCAACTTACTCAACGGTTGTCCAACTTGCTCCTCTGCCTCAACCGTCTGCGACTGCATCACCCGCTCGCCGCCACAGCCCCACATCAACCCCATCGCGAACACCAGCACACAACTAAGACTTCGCAACACAACAACCTCCTGACATAAAATTAGAACAGTATTAACACACCCTATGTCTCAAGCCGTGCCCACGCGGTCACATGTGGTGGCAAGAGAAGCGGGCGTTTCGACCTGAAAAAAACGCCGCGTCACAGCCTCGTAAAGTTGTGACTGCTGAATCAAACGCTCCGTCTCTCCCTCACTGCGTCCCATCGTATATCTCGGATCGTTATTCGTCTCGCTCATGTTACTTTACCCTCCTTGAGTGCAAAGAAACACCATGACAACCACTCAATAATCGGCTACATTTTCGCATTAAATATAAGGAGAAATATACATGTTATCTCGAATATTTTTTGTCCTTTGTCTCTTTCTCAGCATCCCCATTTCGGCCTTTGCCCAACTCACCATTCAGGGCACAGTCACCGACGAGCGAGGCGAGGGTCTTCCCGATGCCAATATCATTGTTGTTGGCACAACATCTGGCACCAGCACCGATGCTCAGGGCAATTTCGCGCTATATTTGCCAGATCCAGAAGCGGAAACCACTATCGAAGCGCGTTTTGTCGGTTACAAATCCGCCAGACAAACCATTCGTCAAAACAACGGACTTGCGGAAGTCTCTTTTCAACTCAGCGTAGATGCCTTGCAATTCGATGAAATCGTCGTCACCGGCCTTTCTGTAGCAGCCAGTAAAAAGCAACTGGGAAATGCCATATCCACCCTGAACATTCGCCAATTGGAATCGACTGGCGCCACATCCCTCGACAAAGCGTTGACCGGTAAATTAGCCGGTGCTCTCATTCAGCAAAATTCGGGCAATCCAGCTGGCGGAGTAACCATCCGCTTGCGCGGAACCGGTACCGTCCTGGGCGATGCCGACCCCCTCTATATGGTGGATGGTGTCATTGTGAACAACGATTCCCCCGAACTCATCCGACTTGGCGGCGGGGCGCAAAACCGACTCATCGATCTCAATCTAAACGATGTAGAACGCATTGAAATCGTAAAAGGTGCCGCAGCAGCAGCCCTTTACGGATCGCGTGCAAACAACGGTGTCGTGCAAATATTTACAAAACGCGGCGCACAGGGCAAGCCTCGCATAACCTATACTTATGGTCTTTCAACGTCAAAAATACGCAAAACACTGCCTGTAAATCGGGCAACCGTTGACAATAGGGGAAATAAAAATCCCGATGGCTCCGATGTGCAACGCTTTGACCATCAGGACTTCATCTTTAGACGCGCCACGGGAATGGAGCACTATGCATCGGTTTCGGGAGGGTCTGGGAATACCCGTTATTTTGTCTCTGGATCCTATCTCGCCGATCAAGGCGTGGTTGAAAACACATTGTTTCGGCGGATCAGTGGCCGAACGCGCATCGACCAGGAGTTGTCGAACTGGGCAACCTTGTCTGTAGGCGGAAATTTCGTATTTAGCAAAAGCAATGACATACCCAACGGCGGGTTAAATTCGAACTACGGCGCGCTGACAGGTTTTATTTTTGGCCCCAATACCTATAGTCTCACACCCGACCCCGCGACCGGTGTTTATCCGAGCGACGGCGTTCTCGCCAATCCCTTAGAAGTCATTGATCAATATGATTTCACACAAGAAATCACGCGCTATATTGGAAACGCACAGATAGATGCAACCCCACTATCTGGATTGAGCATCGACTATATATTGGGCGTCGATGCCTACGACCAGACAGCCATCGCATTTATACCCGCCGGCACCTCTGCGCCGGGCCTGGCAAATGGCCTTTCTCGAAGAGCCGTATTCGATTTTTTGCAACTCAACAACGACATCAACCTCAGATACCAGCGGCACATATTCCCTCATGTGCAATCAACCACGCGAATTGGCGGAACCCTACAATACGAAAAAGGGGAAAACTTCAGCGCAGAAGCCAAAGATCTGAGTCCCGTTTCAAGAGTCGTATCGAGTGGTACGAACGTCGTCACAGGCGAATTTAGAAGCAAAAAGATCATTTATGGCGGATTTATCCAGCAAACCTTCGGGATCGCCAATCGTCTTTTTATCACAGGTGCTGCCCGCATCGACGCCTCCTCGGTCTATGACGTGGATAATCGCTGGCAATTTTATCCAAAAGCCAGTGCCTCCTACCTCATTTCAGATGCGGGCTTCTGGCAAAATGGCGCACTTCAAAACATCTTTCCAGACTTCAAATTGCGAGCCTCCATAGGCACTTCAGGGGGTCAAACAGCTATTGGGCCGTATGACCGCTTGACCAATTACAACGCATCTTCTTATGACGGCAACCCCGGCCTGGTGCCCAGCACGCAACTCGGCGGGACGATCAAACCCGAAAGGCAGCGGGAAATTGAAGTGGGTGCAGATTTTAGTCTCCTGTCCAATCGCCTGGGGATGGAACTGACCTATTACAATCAACACATCGACGACTTGTTGCTATTCCGCACATTATCCCCCTCCACAGGTCATTCGCGGGCCTTGCAAAATGTCGGTACCATGGACAATACCGGGTTGGAACTCCTCGTGCGCGCGATTCCACTTGCACGCCCCAACCTTCGCTGGGAATTGACCTTCACGTATTCGACCAACAAAAACAAAGTCAATGGCATTGAGGGCGGACGACTGATCATCCCAAATTCGTTTTCCCAGGTCTCGG
The DNA here is from genome assembly GCA_965262145.1 of Candidatus Latescibacterota bacterium. Lineage (GTDB taxonomy): Bacteria > Latescibacterota > UBA2968 > UBA2968 > UBA2968 > VXRD01. The sequence goes on along the minus strand of OZ253501.1, from coordinate 5,394,312 downwards.
CCACCAACGGCGAACCCCTTGGGGTCTTCTTCAGCACGGCTTTTGAACGCGATGCTTCAGGCAATATCGCACGCGATGAAAACAATCTCCCGATTCAAGCGGCTGATCGCAAAATTATTGGGGACCCCAACCCGGACTTTACCGCTTCATTGATCAATCAGATCAAAGTGGGGCAAAACTGGTCATTTCGCGCACAATGGGACGCCATCATAGGTGGCGATGTATTTAATTTTACTAGACGCCTGGCCGCATTGAGCGCATTCGGCGTTTTAACAGACTACGAACGAGAATTAAATGGCGAACTCCCCGCTGGCTATAATTCGCGGGTCTTCCGAATTTTTGAACACTGGATCGAAGATGGATCCTTTGTAAAATTGCGCGAACTGTCCGCGTCTTATCGCTGGCAGCCCCAACTTTCGGGATTGAGCAGCATTCAATTGAGCCTGATTGCCCGCAATTTGTTTTCCATAGACAACTACAGCGGTTACGATCCGGAAACCAACATCGCCGGACAGCGCACCGCAGTCCGCGGATTTGACTTCGTAGAAGTGCCTATCCCGCGCAGTATTGCATTTCGTATAAGCTTGAACCACTAATCGGAGAAAAAAGAATATGAAATCGAGTCGCCTGTGTATTCTCTCGGCATTGCTGCTCTTTTTCACACAAGGTTGCGATTTGAACATATCAAATCCAAACCAGGCTGTGGAAGAGCGCGTTTTAAGCACCAGTGACGGCATCATCGCACTCGCCATTGGCATGCAACGAGATTACGCGAGCCAGAATGTCGATGCCTATGTGCGTCATCCGGCAATTACAAGCCGCGAATTTGCGGCAAACACGACATTTTCCAACCTCATACAATTAGAAGATGGCCTCAACTTTTTGTCTGGCGCGAACAGCGGTGTCAGCGCGATTTGGTTCGACTCATATCGCATCATTGGAATAGCCAATGATTTAATTGACAACGCGCCCAATGTGCCACTCGCAGAAGGTACGCGCAGCGGCATTGTCGCACTATCTCAACTTTACAAAGCGATGTGCCTGGGATTCATCGCACAGGCTTTTGAACGCGCACCAACAGATATACAGGCCGATGGACAAGCCCCTTTCATCTCGCGGTCTGAGGTATTTGCCGAAGCGATTCGATTGTTGGACAACGCGCTCCAAACCATCGAGGCTACGCCGCCATCTGCTCAATTCAACGCAGATATCATGGGGCGAGGATTCGATCTCCTAAACACGATACACGCTTATCGGGCGCGCTATAACCTGTTCGCAGGAAATTATCAAGCCGCACTTGGAGCCGCCAATACCGTCGATCCCGGGGCAACTTCTGTCTATACTTATGACGCCGAAAATCAGAACCCCATCTACACCCAAGTTTTTGTTCTGGATGATTATGCCCCAAGAGACAATTTCGGAACGCTGGTCACAGACAGCGGCGATACCAGACTGGCATTTTATCTCATGCCAAATGACCGCATGAGCAATCCCAATGCCTTACCGATTGAAACCCTATCCGGCTTTTGGAACACGGCCACGTCGCCTATCCCGGCATATTTGCCCGGCGAAATGGTCCTGACGAGAGCAGAAGCAAACGCAATGCTGGGAGATATCACAGGTGCCATCGCAGAAATTGACGCTGTTCGCACAAAAACACCCGCGCAAGATCCCTTTGGCATTGGGGCATCGCTGCCACCCTACAGCGGTCCACAAACCCTCGAGGCCGTGACAGAAGAGATCTTTCGGCAGCGCAGAGCGGAATTATTCCTGAACGGTACTGGCTGGGAAGACAGCAGGCGCCTCGGTCAACCCGGCCCCTCATCCGATCCCTTTGAGCGAAATCGAAATTTCTATCCCTATGCCGACCAGGAGCGATTAAACAACCCCAATACGCCTCCCGATCCTGTAAATTAGCCCTATCACATAAAAAAATAGAGAGCCGCGCAAACTGCACAGCCCTCTATTTGGGAGAGAGTGGTTCTGTATTCTTCGCAATATTTTAATTCGCCGCCTGCGCGGGGTCATCCCCCCACGGCTCTGACCTCTGGAAACTCACCGCGGCAATCCGCTTCAATAACCCGCGCAAATCATCCAACAAAACGTAAAACAGCGCAATCACAAAAAGCGATCAAACTATAAGCAGAAATATCCCGTGTGACTTTAAAAAAATACAAAATCTGCTTGACTCTGCTATGTCACAATGATATATCTTCATAAAGTCATTTGGGACTGTATGATAATGGACTTGTTTACATTTATGGAACATACAAACGTCGAGGACAATGCACGCCCACTCAAAGGCTGGCGATCAACTTTCCTGCGCTGGTCTAAGGGCGACGCCGCCGTTGTTGCCGCGGTCGCCGAAGACGAGCATCAAGTCGATTGGGGGCGCATTCTGCCCTTTGCGGTACTGCACTTGAGTTGCCTCGGAATTTTGTGGGTTGGCTGGAGCCCCGTAGCTGTGGGCGTGGCCTTCGTGGCCTACTGGGTGCGGATGTTTGCCATAACCGGGTTTTACCACCGCTACTTTTCGCACCGTACGTTTAAGACCTCGCGCCCCGTGCAGTTCCTCTTTGCCGTGCTGGGCAACACGGCCGTGCAGCGAGGGCCGTTGTGGTGGGCCGGGCACCACCGCCACTACCATCGCCACTCCGATGCCGCCAGCGACGTGCATTCGCCCAAGGCACACGGTTTTTGGTGGAGCCACGTCCTGTGGATTACTTCGCGGCAAAATTTCCCCACCCGTCTGCACAATGTGCGCGACTTCGCCCGTTTTCCCGAATTGCGCTTTCTCGACCGCTTCGACACCATCGTGCCCATCTTGCTAGCAGTGGCGATGTACACCTTGGGGGAGTATTGCGGCAACCACTTTCCCGCGTCGGGGACCAGCGGCTGGCAGATGCTCGTGTGGGGTTTTTCCATTTCCACCATCGTCCTGTTTCACGGCACCTGTACCATCAATTCGCTCTCCCACCTTTTTGGTCGTCGGCGTTTTGCCACCCGAGACCACAGCCGCAATAACATCTGGCTGGCACTTATCACCATGGGCGAGGGCTGGCACAACAACCACCACTATTATCCAGGGGCGGCGCGGCAGGGCTTTTACTGGTGGGAGTTTGATCCAACCTATTACCTGCTCAAAATGCTGTCTTGGATCGGTCTGGTGCGCGATCTCAGGCCCGTGCCCAAGCGGGTTTACGACCAAACTGTTAGCGAGCCATAAAACCAACTGTTTGGGAGAAAAGTTGTTCCGTATTTTTTAATCCGCCGCCTGCGCCGGATCATCCACCCACGGCTCTGACCTCTGAAAACTCGCCGCGGCAATCCGCTTTAATGACCCGCGCAAATCATCTAACAAAACGTAAAACAGCGGAATCACAAACAGCGTCAAAGCCGTTGACACAATCAATCCGCCCATCATCGTAATACCCAGCGGCGCGTAGGGCATCCCCATCATCGTACTGCTGCCAATCGCCATGGGAAACAAACCGAACACCGTTGTGCAGGTCGTCATCAAAATGGGACGAAAGCGATTGTGCCCAGCCGCCATAATCGCCTCCATGCGATCCATACCCGCGCCGCGCAACCGATTGATCATATCGACCAGCACAATCGCATTGTTGACCACCACGCCAATCAGCACAATTGCCCCCACATTCGCCATAAAATCCATCGTCGTGCCCGTCAGCCACAACCCCCAGTACACCCCCAAAAACGAAAATGGAATCGAAAAAATCACGGCAAAGGGCAAAATAACCGACTCAAACAACACCCCCATCAGCAGAAATACAAACACGATCGCCATAATCACGGCAAATGTCATCGCCTGGCTCTCCCGGCTGTATTGCGAATACCGCTCGCCCTTGTTCCACTCATAACCCCTCGGCAGCGTGAACCCCTCCATCACCCGATCAATCTCCTGATACAACCCTTCCACATCATCCTTGGTCGTATAAACGTGCACGCGCAACCGGTTGCGACCATTATGCCTGAAAATATGGCTTGGACCTTTGGTCATCTCAAAAGTTGCAAAACTCGACAAAGGCAACTTTTTACCTGTATCGGTCACAAACATAAAGTTCTTCAACTGCACCAGCGACTGCCGGTCGGATTCATCCAAAATCAACTGCACATTCACTTCGTGATCATCTGTCTGAAACCGCGGCAAAGTCGCACCGCGCAGTTGATATGCCAGCGTGCGGCTGATCCGCTCTGCAGGAATACCGTGCTTTTTGGCCTGTGCGCGATTCACGCGAATGCGAATCTCGTCTTTGCCAAACTCCAGATCGCTTTGCAAACTCGTCACCGATGGAATTTGCTGCAACCGCCGCTCCACTTCCCCCAGCATATCTTCTAATTTTTCAAAATCAGGACCGTACAAATACAAACCCACATAAGGGTCTCGCCCGCCCGAATTGCGAGACTCCACCGACACCCGAAACCCGACATAGCGCGGCACTTCCTTATTCAGCTCGTCAATGATCTCTTGTCGCGTCATCCACCGATCAATGGGAAAGCCGATCGACACACGCGCCCAGCGATACACAGCATACCACCACTCCTGATGGGGATCTTCCTCGATATTCATTCGCAAATTAATATACCCGCGCCGAAAATACGTCATGACATTTTTGATTTTGTACCTATCCCGTCGCTCATTCACATACACTTCCAGATCGCTCGCAATTTTATCCATCTCTTCCAACGAAAAATTATTGGGACCATACATGCGAACTGTCACGCGATTAGAAGAAAAACGCATCTTATCGGTCTTCTTCACGTTCTGATATGGAAAATAAATGGTAGCAAACAAAACCAGCACCAGGAGAAACGCATCCCGCCGATGGTGAACAACCCAATTCAAACCGCGCCGATAAATGCGGCGGACAAGAGCGATAGATTTTGGATCTGACCGCACAACCACATCGCCAAACCGCTGGGCAGCCAGGGGAATAAACAACAACGCCACAAACAAAGACGCCACCAGCGCAAACACCACGGGCATCCCAATTTTCGACAGCAAAAACTTCATATCAAAGCTGTCATTCATCAGCATCATCGGCAAAAACACCACCACAGTGGTCAGAGTCGCCATCGTAATCGCCAGCCCCACCTCGCTGGCCCCGTGGATAGATGCACCGCGCGGATCTTCACCCTCTGCTCGCAAGCGATAAATATTCTCCACAATCACAATCGCATTATCCACCACCATGCCCACCCCCACCATCAACCCCATCATCGTCAACAAATTGAGCGTCCACCCCATAAAATAGAGCACGGTAATCGTCATCATCACACACAGCGGAATGGACAGCGTAATCAGCGCCGTCATACGCAAAGTGCGCAGAAAAAACAACAACACCAGCGCCGCAAATAATCCGCCCCAAAGGCCCGTGATTTTTAAATTGTCCATCGAATCTTCTATCAGCTTGCCCTCGCTGTAAAACAAGCGAAACGCCGCAGGCGTATTGGCCTCAATCTCCTCCATTTTGATCACAATGCGCTTGCACAAATCGACAATATTCTCCCCCGACTCCTTATACACATCCAGACCCAGATTGCGCTGCCCATCCACGCGCCATACCCGGTCTTGAGGCGGCGCAGCATACACCACATCGGCCACATCCTTCAGGCGCACCTGCGCGCTGCTATAGCGACCCTGAACAACAATATCCTCAATCTCCTTCAAACTTTGATAATGCGCCAGAGACCGCACGTAAAACCGCTTACCTCCCTCCTGCACATGACCGCCAGACAGAGAAAAATTGTCCTGCTGCAACGACGCCACAAGCTCGTGGGTTTCAATCCCGTGCGTTCGCAACCGCTCCTGATCCACCAGAATCAAAACTTCCTTATTCTCAAACCCCCACACACTGGTTTTCGCCACGCCATCAACGCGCTCAATTGGATCGAGAACATGGGTTTGGACCCATTGCTCCTTATTGACAATATCCTCAGGAATAGACAGCCCCGTCCAGATCACCTCGGAATCGGTTTCCTGATTCCACGAATACACCTTGATCCGATCGCGCACTTCCTCGGGCAAATCGAGCTTGGCGTGCTCGAGTCGGTCTGCCACCCGAACATACGCCTCTCGCATATCCGTGCCGCGGTGAAATTTCAACTCAACCCCGGCCCACGGATCGCCGGCAAATGCGTAAATATCGCTGAGTTCTCTCACCGTACGCATATGCTGTTCCATTGGCAGCGCAATGGTGTTAAAACGCTCTTGAACCGACGCATTCTCCTGTGCCACATCCACCCAAAACCGATTCCAGTCATTGCCCGACGCCCATGCCTGAATGGGAATGCGCCAATAAGCCACCAACCCAATCACCATCAACCCCACCAAACACATCGTCACCGTGACCGGCCTCGTCACCGAAATCCTGGGCAAAAGCGATGTTCTTCTCTCTTTCTTCTCAACCATCTATGTCCTCCGAAGGGTCTCCCACCTCTCACCTCTCACCTATATAGACACACCCCTCAACCATTCGGTTTTCTTTTGGGCAAAAAAAAATCCGCAAAGCGGATTTTAGAAGTCATGGCAGTACATCTGTTTGAGTCTTAAATAATGAGACATTTCCGATAGGCTTCTACGGCGTTCCTCTTCGCCCACCGCCATCCATATAAACCGAGCTACCAAACACATAAGAACACGCCTCAGACGCCAAAAAAGTAACGACATTGGCGATCTCTTCAGGCTCGGCCATGCGTCCGGCGGGCAATTCCGCGCCCAGGTCCTTGAGCACAGCCTCGACATCTCGCCCCTCGCGGTCTGCCCGCGCCTTTTGCTGTGAGCGTGCGCGAGGCGTATTTGTCAGCCCCGGACAAACCGCATTCACCAGAATGCCATCGCCAGACACCGCATCGGACAACGCCCGCGTCATATTTAAAATGACAGCATTGGCCGCCCCCGTCGGAATATTGCTCCGCGTGGGACTCGTACCCGCGCCACCCGCTATATTGACAATACGCCCCCATCCATTTTCTCGCATCAGCGGAACCACCAGCTGCGCCATCCGCAAATAACTATAGCTCTTCAACTCCAACGCCTCGCTAATCTGCGCCACATCCAAATCCAAAATATCGGCATTGCGCGCAGCACCCACATTATTGACCAGCACATCTACCCCCCCAAACGCGCCCATGGCCTCATTGACCACCACCTCACAATTTTCTTCCCGCGTCAAATCAACCGCAACTGCATGCCCTTCCCCCCCAGCTGCATTAATCTCGGCAACCACCGCATCCAACTTCGCCTGCGTACGCGCCGCAATACACACACGCGCCCCCTCCCGCGCCAATGCCAGCGCGCAGCAACGCCCAATCCCCTGACTGCCACCCGTAACAACCGCCCGTTTTCCTTTCAATCCCAAATCCATTTACGCACTCCGTTTATTTAATTTCCGTTCGGATCCCATCCCACTCCCGCCAGATATCCGTGAACACATCCTTGCCGTTCTTCCCGATATCGACATGCCTCGCCCTGAAAATCACGGCATATCGAATATCTGGACACGCATTAATCGCCGCCGTGTGAATAATCTGATGATGCGCCAGAATAAGATCGCCAGGCTCCCCGGTCACCTGCACCGGACCTTCAGGCACCGTCACATCGGGCATATAATTCAACAAAATCTCATGCCCTTTTTTTTGAAACACATCTTCCATCACATGGTGTGACTTTGGCCAAACCGTAAAATTGCCGCAATACGGCGCGGGCACATCGTCCAGATACACCACAGCAAAAGCCGTAAAATCCCGACTGTACCCACTCTTTTCAACCGTTCCCCTCAAAAAATCACGCGCCTGTGCAATACCATCCAGATGACCACCCGTTCGCAGCGGAGGTCCCGCAGTCGCGAGTTGAGGATCCCGTTGCGGCGACCCAACGGGCGCGGGAAAATTCAGCTTCACAGCACCATGGCTCTGGCATTGCAAATTCCCCTTGCCCAATGCCGATTCGAGCAATGAAAATACCGGTGTCTCGTCAAACAGATCCGTAATCACCGGCATCGCGCGAATATCCGCAAAAGCCTGCCTCGTACCCTTCCCAATCTCCGCATTAATCGCCTGCCGAGCCACCTCCACCATCACGCGCGGCACAGCACCTTCAATTTTCAAAAATCCTTCTCTGTAAAATTCCAACTTCTGAGATTTTGTCAGTTCCATCACACGCTCCTCACGGGGACCACAGGCCCCAATCTTCCGTCTTCTTCCAGCGGGTCTGACACGCTTTGCAAGAGCAAAAATACCGCATCATCCAGCGCGGACGCCCACCCACATTTGCCGTGCCATTGTGCCCAAACAAATAAGTAAAAAACAACACATCCCCGCGTTTTGGTGTCAACTCAATCGGATCACCCAAATCCAGCTTGGGAATATCCCGGTTCAGATAAAACAAGTATCTGTACTTTTCTCGATCCGACTCTGCAAGTGCGCGGATCTTTCGATGCGACCCGGGAAAAACCGCCGTCCCACCCCCCTTGTGTTTCACATCGCTCAAAAATACCAGACTCGCAATGCGATAAGGACCGGGAAACGTCTCGTGCATGTGTGCTTTAGGAATGCCATCAACATGCGCCCTGGGCAAAGACCATTCCCCATTGACCGGAACTTTATTCTGCGTGTGGACCGCTTCAGGTGGATGCACGTCATCTTCGCCGATCAACTCAGCCGTCGCCTTCAAATACTGCGGCGTTGCACAGGCCATCAAATCCCGATCGCGAAGACCGTTAAACACAGACAATCCCCGCGCGGCCTGAAAATCGGCAACACCTTCGGGTTTTCGATGCCAGGTCCCTGGCTCATCTGGCACCATGTCCATAATTCGCCACATCACCGCTTCTGCTCGTTCCGCCACATCTTCGGGAATCAAACCCGACGCCAGAAGATACCCATCTCTTTCGTATTGCGCGCGTTGCGCTTCCGTTAAAACACCCATGGGATTCCTCCACCAATCCTTCAATTCCACGACGTCAAACCCAACAGCTTCTCACCCAATTCCGTCAACTTCGCCGGCTTCTGCGTTTTGTGTTCCCAATCTCTCGGATCACCCGGCCAGCGGGGCGTGGGTCTGCAATCTCGCCATGCCTGAATGCGCTCTTCCCGCTCTGCCTCCCCGCGACCTTCTGTCGGCGACATCGTAATATACTGCGCCAGGCGGGGCCTATCCGATCGATTGTGCCCATTGCCGTGTGCCAACAACCGATGCCAGATCAAAAGATCACCCGCTTTGCCCGGAATCGACTTCACTTCCAGATCGTCCAGATTGGGTCGCCGAGGATCGCGATCCTCTGGCTGCGTCTTGACCCACTCCTCAAAAATATTATTAAACCCCGGCACACACTGAAACCCACCCTGATCCTCTGAAGTATCCGTCAAATACAACACCCCCTGCACCCCAAAAGGCACCTTGGGCACAGACGTATCCGTATCCCAGTGAATCATACCTTCATTTTGCCAATCGGGTTTATCCGCCCGCGAAGGCGGCTTCATATTCGCGCGATCCAGCGATACCCACAATTTCTCCGTTCCCCAAATTTCGGAAAACGCCTGATGCAAGCGGGGATACTGCCGGTTATCCCACAATGCCTGATGCTGATAAATTTCCACCATCCCAGACGCCGCAATCATCGAACACGAATTCCCTCGCGCATAGGGTTTGTACTTATACCAATCCTCTGGATTGTCGCGATCTATCTCCAAAAACGTCCAGATCGTATCCACCATCGCATCCAAATTTTCCTGCGGCACCGCATTGTGTATCACCACATACCCATTCTCCCGCCAAAAATCCCAATCTTTCTCGCTCAAAACTGGCATCTTCTTTTCTCCTTTCTTTATCGTTCACCCTTCACTTCTATCCCCGCAGTCTCCTCTGCCACCTTAATCGTCGCTGTCTGATCTTCATCGCCCAACCCCATCCCCATCGCTATGGTCTGAATCTGATACGCTGCCGCGCCCATCAGATTTGTCGCCCCCAGAGCACCGGCCATCTGTGCAGCCAAACCGAGATCCTTGTGTGACAACCGCAGCTTAAAATTCGGTTCAAAATTTCGCGCCATTGCACGGTGTTTAAAACTCCTTTGCAAATGCGATGAATTTGCAGCCGTAGTTGACATCACATCCCACAACACATCGACATCCAACCCCGCAGCTGCACCCATCGCAAAAGCCTCACCCAACAGCGTAGCAACCGAACACGACACCAGATTATTGACCAGCTTTGTCGTCACCCCCATGCCCAACTCGCCACAATAAAACTGCTCGTCGCCCAATGTATCCAGCACATCTTGTACAGACGCCACCACATCGGCATCGCCGCCAATCATCAACGTCAATCCACCCTGTGCCGCGTCTACCGGACCCTTGCCCACGGGCACATCCAACATGTGCCCGCCCTTTTCCGCTATGGCCCTGCCAACCCTGCGCGTCGTATCCGGATCAATCGAACTCATATCGATATAAACCTGACCCTCGGACAACCCGGAAACAATACCATCTGATCCCAAAGCAACTTGCTCAACAATCTGCGGAGTCGGCAGCGAAGAAATGACAACCTCTGACCGCTCGGCAACCGCCCGGGGCGTATTCACACCCGTTGCCCCTTTCTCCTGCAAAACTTGCACCGCTTCATCGCGCAAATCGTGAACCGCAACATCATAACCACTTGCAATTAGATGACTCGCCATCCCACCACCCATCATTCCCAGACCCACATATCCCAATTTCCGTTTCACCATCTCACCTCTTCAAATGCTAAATGTTAAAGGCTAAATCTGCCAGATACCCGTAGCCTGCCTTGCCATCCACTCCTGCCGAGATCGAACCTTATCCACGGTCCACGTATCGTATTCTTGTGACAATTTGTGGGTTATGGAGAACGCACTTGCACCATAAACAGGGTGCTTTTCCGAGAATCTCGCATTTCCGATACGTCGATTAGGATCCGTTTCCAAGAGCGTCATATTACCCAAACGGTAGGTAGATGCTTCCCGTTGCCGGTCATCAAATGCCTCCCAGCCATCGCCGGGATTCTCTGGCAATACGTGCTCAATACTATACTTTGCGCTCTCAAAATCAAACCGTTTTCCCGATAGTTGCTCTTCCATGCGAAACAAGATAAAACGCGCTATCTTTTTATTCCGACTGCTGGAGGTCCGCAGTACTTTATTGGCAAAAGCCGTCCGGAACTCTCCATCTCCGGGATAAACCGGACGCAGTGCCGCAATCGCGATGGCAATACTATCAACGCGACCTTCTGAAATTCCGCAAGCGATTTGGTTATACACCGCTTCCTGCTCATTGCTTTGGCGACCACATATCACATTGTAGCGAAAGGACACCACTGCGATAGCTCGCAAAAAGCGCCCAAACCCAACCCTGTCGTCTTCAGCAAATCGATCATACACTGCCATCAACACCGCCAGTGGTTGGCGCACACTGAACATCTGCAACTGCGCCAGGTTATCCCGCTCCTTCTCTGTCCATAAACTGTCCTCTGGACTACGCAACGCCGTATAAACCCGTGCATATCTATCCATATCGCGAATTAACGCAAACGCCTTGCTCCTGTCGTTAATTGCGTCGCGGATGGTCTTGAACAAGTGACCCCTGCGTACCAACCTGTTGCGACTATTCCAGAACACACGCAAAAACTCTGGAAAACTTTCGCTGCCCAGCAACCCGACTATATCTTCCCAGCGATTTTCCAGTGTCTTGAGTTCCGATTCATGCATGCCGCCGCGCGATATGACTGAAAACAAGTAATTCTTCAGCAAATCGGTAGCCGATAAGCGTACACCGCGAGCATTCAGCGTCTCGAAGACCTTGAAAGCATTCAACTCATCCGTCACCGTGATAACCGTAAAGAACAGCTTATCCACCGCAACATCAACAAAGCGCGCCACCGCCTCGCCATCGTCATGTGAGTGTCCCCTGACGCGCTCCTTGAATAAGGTAAACGCCCGGCGCAATAAATGCTCCGAGGCGTTCAGGCCGCGCTGCGGCAGGTGCTCTAAGGGGACGAGATAGTTCTGATAAAAACCATCATCGTGGCGATTCAGGGTCAGCTTGGAGCGTGCCACCAAGCTCACCGGATCCAGATAGCCGATGTAGTTGTGACGCAACTGCTGCGCGCGTCGGTACTGCGGGTCGTTCAGGTCGCCCGGCACCGCCAGATCCGTTAAATGAGACACCGCCGCCAGCATCAACAGGCTAAGTGTCGTCATGCGTTGCTGCCCGTCAATAATGTCGAACACCCTGTTGTCAGCGGATTGCAGCACCAGATAGCCCATGTAGTGCGCCGGCTCCGGGTCTTCGCCAAACAGCTCGACAATGTCCTGCCACAAGTCATCCCATTCGTCGGCCCCCCACGAGTAGTCGCGCTGAAACGGCGGCACGCAATAACTCAGCCCATTGCCCATGAGTTGGCGGAAGGTATTGTTGGAGGTATTAAAATTCATGTGTGGTCAACCAGAACATTGGTGGAGAAGGTATATTGAATAATTTTTTTAGAAATCTCGCTTCAAATGAATATATCGTAGCCTTGATTCCTTTCAGACCACCGCTTCGCATCTGAGTAGAGGTTAGTCTGTCGGAAATCTTCGCTATCGTACGCAAAACGCAGATCAAGACCCAGTGCTTCAGGACTCGTCGCTTTCTGTGGCTTGCTTCCTATAACCTTTCTCAACGCGATGCCAAAGATCGCAATAAAGTCGTGCCCACAGCAGATTTGATAAGGATCGTCATTGTCATCTTCTGCAAGTTCCAATAACTTATCTCTAATATCTGCCTCCTTTAAATTCGGAATTCTTTTTAACTCAAACACTCTTCTTATCATTTCGTCTATATCCATTTTTAACGTATTACGATCCACGAAGCCTTCAAAACTCAGCCCTTCAAAACGCAAGTGAAGGTCATCAGTAAGTGAAAAGTGGCGGAGATGCCCTATTACCAGTGCGTTCTGCATCAAGGCATTGCGTATTCCCTGTTCTCTATCTGGAAATTTGCGAATTTTATCTTTTGACCCGAGTACACGCAAGACCCTATTAAATGCCTTAGTTCTAATAATCATCATTTCTACGTCATGGTCGTCAGTGACAACGACATTTTGAGAAGCCAGCAACAAACCATCAACACGGCCAAAGTCTGCATCAATAATTCCCATGAATCCCTGTATGCCGTCATTCGACTCAAGAATTTCGACAGCGTCAAGAACATTCTTCCTACCCCAAGCAGGGATAATTGGTATTTCGGCCTCTTTAACAAACTGGTAGAAAAATTTTACGTCATTATCTCCTTCGAGAAGGAGCACAGGTCCATTATATTTGGCACGTTCCAAAAGAACTCTGTTGGCGATGTCATTGCCTGTTTGATGCATAATGTTAGTCTTCCTCTTCACTTGCCAGCTGAACCATGAGATCACGCCGATCATGGACAATAGATGGAGAATGGGTAGCCACCAGAAAATCAAGGTCCGCCAACTCCGATATCTTGGCGATATCCTCGAGAAACTTTCTCTGCCATGACACATGCAGAGACAACTCGGGTTCGTCAATAAAAATGAGGGAACCCGGCGGTGCCTCAAATAAAAGTTGGTATGTCAGGACAAGTTCATGCTGTTCACCAGAAGACAGCGCTCCTGGAGGCACAATAGACCTATCGTGATCCGATTGGAAAATGAAACCCTTCTCTCTATCTACTTTGAATTTCTTATATGAGAAGCGCGAGTTGACAATATCTTTAAACAATTCCACGCGGCGGAGAAGTGGATCGAAAACCTGTAGTTTCTGTTTCACGTCATTGAGGTAGGCCCATAAAACCTTTCGTTCATGCTCTTTCAAACTATCAGAGGAAAGAGGTACTGGAGTTTCAGCAGCAAGGAGACTAGCCTCCTTCAAGCGATCTCTATATTTTGTCTGATCAGTATATTCTTTCCTGATGTGATTTTCTGTCGCTATTTCCGGCAATTCTGAATCCAACAAAAGTCGTTGGGGGAAAGAGCTATCTAAAGATGCGCCAAGCTCACCGGATTTCCTTTGGTAGCTCTCTATCCTAGAGACCATATCCTCCGAGTATTGCTCTACCGTCATCCGCTGCATAGGAATTTCTCTTCTTCTATATCGAAACTCATGTTCTTCGTGTTCGTCTTCATGCCCTGTGAAGAGTCTCTGAGTTTCAACAACTACAATATTGATTTGTTTTAACAGGCTTTCTATTTCCTCCGGAACCGAGATGATAGATTCACGGATATCAGAGGGCAAGAATTGTCCGTAACGGACAACCACCTCATCGAAAGACATTATTTCGCTGGTGATCTCATCGTACCACTGAGATGGGCCAATACGTCTTATATTGTCAATCAGGCTTTCTAAGAGGCTAGGGGAAAATCTTCTGTGTTTCCTTTGCGCCCTTAGTGACGGCACCGTATGCTCGGTCCGTTCTTTCCCAAAACGGTAGATAAATTTTAGCTGCTCGGGATACTTTATCCCTTCTTTGTCGGTCCGAATAACTGTCAGGCTACCTTTGGGATTAAAACGCACCACAATACGGTCGAAGGGAGTACCAAGCAATGAGTGAAGCCGCCGCTCAAAGAGATCATAGATAAGACGGAGAACCGTTGTCTTGCCGACACCATTTGGTCCGTGGATTATGGTAATACGGTCATCCGTCTTTAGGGGTACCTTGTGATCAAAATACCCGAACAGGGATCGAATCTCTATTTCTTTTATCTTCATGTCCATCTCCATGGCTTCGATGATGAAAAAATTTGGCAACCTTAAAAAGATGTCAACAAGTATAGCCATTCTACTTGTTTATAAAGAGCAGAATTTTCTCCCGTTTGGACGGAATTCCAAATAGTATGGGCCTGTATCCATCAGAGTCATCGTTCCCCCTGCTGGCGTTGTTTGAGCAGTCCTTCGGCAAACTTTTTGCCACTATCTTCCGACATACGAGCACCGCCGAGGATATATTCACTACTATGTAGAATGCCGATATGCCCCTGGAGAAAGTCTGCCAATGTTCCTTCCACCTCTGACGGTACCTCGTGAGACACTACCTGCTGCTTGTGCTCAACATAGTGCTTGGCCATAGCCGAAACTGCTCCTTCAGCGTCGCGTGTGGCATGCGCGTGCTTAAACCCGCGCTTCAGTGAAAATTGTGCTTCACAGACGATTGTCTCTTCATTTCAGTGCAGTGGACAAGAAGACTATTGTTCTGCTCCTTCACATCCTTCGCGTAGCTTTGTGCAGAGTTCAGAGTAAGTGCCATCGAATACAACAATTCTCGCATCTATCGGTTCACTACGATATTTTGCACCGTATTCTTTTTTGTATTTCTCAAACACCTCTATACGGTCATCAATACGTTTGCCAACAGCTTGGTTTATGATGAAAGCTTCCCATCCTGCTCTTAAATTTTCTCGAGATTCATTATGTTTCCATGATAAAAATCCACATATAAAAGGCGGAAAGCATAGCATAATATTTTTGTCATCATCTATCGTTTCCAATGAGATTGAGAAATTGGCAATAATACTTATTTTTTTTGTATATATTGATATCGCCTGAAGCAATATGTGCAATTTTGTCATACGAGAAAGGGTTTCCAATATCTCCTTTTTGTGGATCACACCTCTTTTTTTATTATACACAAATGTAGATTTCATATCTGCATGATGTATAATGGGATTACGCATGTTTAATTGCGCTATTTCTCCTTTCAGTTCTTCAGCGTCAATCCAACCTATGCGCTTTTTTAGGTCAGATTTTCTCCATAACCCTAATGGTGAGGTGAAAAACTTATAATGACAATCTTGAGCAATTTCTTCTAAAAGAGTTTTCTTTAAATTCCACTCACTCATCTTTTTTAAAGGATTATCATCATACCCAAATACACCAAGAACACTCTTGATTGTTTCGATAATGTCATTATTTTTAAACCACAACGCAGCAGCTACTCTTTGTATTGGCGAGAGTGGCTGCGATACCTCTTCCTCTATCAAGGTTCTTATCGCTTTTTCATATTTGTCGTTATTTGTCGTTATATTTTCCCTCAATATCATCTCCTTTATATTTTGCCATTTCTGGTAATTTGCACATCAAAATAAGACTATCTGTATCGCGTGAACGAGCAATCTCGCCTGTCTACTTGCATCTCTCTCTGTCAACAAGAATAGCCTATTCCGCTTGTTTTTACAACGCACGCACCCTCTCCACCGCAGAAGCTCTCACACCTTGAACACCTTCATCACCTCATCCCCCAGGTGGTTGATGACCTTGACAGCGATGCGTCCAGACGCAGGCTTCTCAAAGGGACGAGAAGTATCGCTTTTGAGCGTGGCCCAAGCGTCCGCATTGATTTCGGCCTTTAATGTGGTCTTCAGCGATTTGTACGGATCGCTGGCACCGAGAAAGTAGGCGTGGCGCACAAAGAAACTCTCCTCATTGTAGTCGGTATCAATGAACCAGCAAGCGATACCCTCCGGGCCATCGCTGCGAACTTCTCCCGTATTTGGGTGAAACACATCCACCCCATTTACCCTCACCCGTATCTGCCCATCCTCATCATCCAGTATGTCGATATCCGGCTCACCGAAAATAACGAACAAATTTCCCTTACCCGTATTCTTCAAGTCATCGGCCATGTGCAGGTCGGCATTCATGCGCGCCTTCAGCACCGGGACGCGCCCCAGCCGTTCGAAATCCGTCGTGTGCGCGTCGTAGTTGAAGGCACAAGCAACCAGCACATCAAAACCCGCATCGGCAGCCTCTCGCGCAGCCTGCACCAGGTCTGGACGAGACACAGTACCGAACTCCGGCCCGACGAAAATGCCCGCACGTTTCTCGGTCGCACCTTCGGCATAACGTCCCTCGGCGCACACCATCTCACCTGGCCATGGCGTAGTGTACGTAAACGCAATCCGATCTTCCTTGTGTGCCTGCTGGACGCCCGCAGTCTTCAGATTATCCAGAATGACCTGGGCGAAATCGTAGCCAGTCTTCGCTTCTTCGACGTCTTCAATGAACTCGTCGTTCTCATCCACCGCCAACACGCGATGAGGAGAAATACTCTCAACAGTAAACGGCCCTGCAACGCGCACCTTGCGCGAGTCCTCACAAGGTTTGTCGTAGAGGTACTCATAATCGGCCTTCGCTGCGATAGATGCGTCAGTCTCTTTTTGCCGCGCGATGCGCTGCTTCCACCAGTCAGCGTGTAGCTTCCTGACCTCCTCGGGCCAATTCTTGTCGGCTTCCCGCGGAATCTCCCACTCCTCCCATGCGGTGCCGAGCGCGCAGTTTAACTGTTCACGCAACGGTTCCAACTTTTCTTGAAAGTCCTCCCAGATCACATCAATCTCCGCGTTGTTGGCAATAGCCCTAAGCGTAATATGCGGCACGCGCTCGTACACGAAACCCTGGTGGATGTTGCCATAGGTTGGCGATTCCGAGGGTGCCTTGCGCTCGATCTCCGCCTCTTTCAACTGCCCCTCAGCACTATCGGCCAGCAGGTAGTAGGGATAGCGCGCCCCCATAATGCGCGCACGAGCCAGCGCGAGCGCGACGCGGGAAGTGTCAATGGTAATCCAGCGACGGCCCCATTGCTCGGCGACGTACGCGGCTGTGCCAGAGCCGCAGGTAGGGTCGAGGACGAGATCGCCGGGGTCGGTGGTCATGAGAATACAGCGTTGGACAATCTTTTGAGCAGTCTGTACGACGTATACCTTTTCTTCAGTGAATGACCCGGTCAAAGTGTCTGTCCAAAGATTCCCAATTGGTGTAACCGGGAAGTCGTCAATGAATCTAATGTAGCTGAGACTATTCCTCGCGTGTCCAAGCCTCATTGACCGAGACAGCCGCGTCATTCCAGAGATATTGGTCTTCCAAAACCCTCTACCAGAAGTGAATACTCGACCTTGGTCAAAAAACCTAAATCCTGTTGTCTGGCTACCACTTTGCGACGTGAGTGTATCGTGTCGGTACACTCGTGCGTTCGGAGGAATTTGTGATCGATCTTCACGTTCCTCCTTGGTCATTGGCATTCTGCTGAAGTCAGGTATTTGCAGTTTTGAGTACTGCCCTCCAGCTGAAAAGCTAGGTCCTTTTTTTAGAAATGGTCTTCTGAACTTCAGCGAATCTTTTTCCTTAGCGAACCAGAGCAGGTAGTCAGACACTGAAGACAAGTTCTTGTCAGTCTGGCTACTGGTCTTCTGAATTGTAATGAAGGAAACTAAATTCTCCTCCCCAAACACCTCATCCATCAACGCCCTTACCCGATGCACATTCTCATCCCCGATCTGCACGAAGACCGACCCGCTCTCCGTCAGTAGATCGCGGGCCACTGTCAGCCTATCCCTCAGATACGTCAGGTATGAATGAATCCCATCTCGCCAGGTATCCCGAAATGCCTTTACCTGCTCCGGCTCTCGAGTAATATGCTCGGCTTTACCATCTCTCACATCGCGGCTGGTGGTTGACCACTGGAAATTGGAATTAAACTTAATCCCATAAGGTGGATCGATGTAGATACACTGCACCTTGCCGCGCAGTCCTTCGCGCTCTGCCAGCGACGCCATCACCTGCAAACTATCGCCCAAGATCATGCGATTCGACCAGTTGGCCTCGTGCTGATAGAACTCGGTCTTGGCGTCCTCCGAAGGCAAGCCATTGAAATCGGCAAAGAGGTCCGTCTGGAAGCCCGACTCACTCGCAGCGTCTTCTTCGCTTCGGCGCACCAAATCGTCGATTAGCACCTTGGGATGGACCTTCTCCTGAATGTACAGAGGCGGCGTCTGTACCACCAAATCTGACCAATCCTGCTCGTCCTTGCCGCGCCACACCAATTGGGGATCGAGATCGCGGTTGCGTCGCGCATAGGTACGGGGAATAGGGGTCTGCTCCTCCTCGCGCATGAGTGGCTGGTGTTCGGCAGTGGGGATATTTTTTCGTGATGCGTCCTTGTGCCGGATAGTGGTGACAGTTTTGGGTGATCTACGTTTGGCCATCTACATATCCTTGCTTAGTGAGTGTGTCGGTGACAAACCCGGCTTGATCCATTCCCACGGTTGCGCTCGAAGGAGAGTCAATATCTCATCTCTATTCATCCTGATTACCTTTACTTCTTGTCCCTTATGAATCCAACTAAAAGACTCTGGCGATATTACCCGCTGAATGGATTAAGCACACTTGCACTTAAGCCTTTAATATCGTCAGAGTTGCGTGTCACCAAAGTCATGTCATGCACTTTGGCAGTGGCGACCAAAAGGCCGTCAATAACAGGAATAGGCCGGATGGCGTTCATCTGGCCCCAAGTGTCAGCAACTTTGGCATCAATTGGCAGAATGCGTCCAGAAAATGACTGTAAGACCTCTTGCAACCAGCGTTCCAAAGCCTCTGCCTGCTGTAAATCTCGATCGCGGATCAACTCTATTCCTTTGCGAATCTCGCCGGTCACCAGCACGCTGAGAAATAGATCGGCTCCCTTGATACCGGCATACCAAGTTGCAACCCGCCCATCGCAGCGGTCGCCCTTGCGTATTTCCGAGATGATATTGGTATCGAGTAAGAACATTACAACTCAATCTCGCGTGGCAATTCGCGCGTACGAAGCTGATCAACATCAAACCCGTCAATCGGACAGGATGCCAGTAAATCTTTGAAATTAGAAGTCTTAGCATCCCGTGGTTGCGTGCCTGTTGCGCTGACACTGAAGCGATCAATGAGCGTGTTAAACTCCTTTTCAATCTCATATACATCTGTAAACTCGGCAAAGACCCAGCGTCCATATTCTCTAAGCGCATTCACACCAGGGACCCAATAGGTCTCCATCGCGCTTTTCTTTATCTTCGCATCCTCACCGCGATAACCCTTGATCTCTACGACAAGGTGCAGAGGATCGTCCTGTCCATCATCCACCAAAACGATGAAATCGGGAATGTACGTGCGCGTATTGGAACCGTAGCGATAGGGAACCTCCAGCCCCAAATTGTGATTCTTCACATAGGCCCGCACCTTCGGATGAGACTCAGCCACGCGGCAAAACTCGGCCTCCCAATCGCTGTCCAGAACGACCCAATTGACGTGACACTTACGAGAATCGGCCTGCCATCGCCTCGTTTTGGACGTACTGAAATTCACATGCCTGCTCGAACCCATCGGGTTGTAAGAATCGAGTAGAACCTTGATAGGACGCTCTCCAACGTGTGTGCGGTTGATGGCGTCTTTGATGCGCTCACAAGCCATATCTGCCAGTTTCTGGTACACAAGCTGCGCCGGATACGTTCCGCCCTTGCAAACGAGACAAGTATCCAGCCATTCGCTCGTTATCCGCTTGAACTGGCCGAACAAATTCAACGATGGCTCCTCGCCCGAATCGCGCCACTTCGTATAGATCAGATGCCTGGTGAGGCGAAACGCCAGCGTGGCCGGACGCATGGACTCCAGACGCTCAAGATTCAGATTGACTCCTTCACCTATGATACCCTCGTTTCTCGTATTGGTTGGTCCGACGAGTTCGGGCGTGAGTATTAGGGTCGAATCATCGGTAAAATCCGCCCTGAGTTTCTCCCTCGGAAGCTCAACCCGATAACCCGCCACACGAGGAAAGCGAATCTCGCACCCATCGCGTTCTGGCGTAACCGCCTTGACCTGGACAGTCTTCCGCGGTGGCTGCGGCGGCGCAACGACTGGCTTCGCAGTGAAATCAAACGGGATCCCCAGTACATCGGCATATTCGACATCAAACAGACCGTCCGCGTTCAAATCATAAGACTGGCGGCGCAACGCGCGACCAATAACCTGCTCGCACAAAAGTTGCGTTCCAAAAGCCCGCACGCCAAGAACATGAGTGACATTGTTGGCATCCCAACCCTCAGTGAGCATGGAAACTGATACAACACAGCGAATAGACTCACCGAGCCGGCCTTCTTTGCCTACTGTATTCATCACCTCTCTAAGCAAATCCTGATCCGTAATATTTTCGGCCTGGCGAACATCGCCAGTGCGCTCGACAATCTCTCTACGAAAGCGTTCGATCTCGTCGGAAGCCATCTTGCGGAAATTCTTGTCCAGAGCGTCGCCAGATTCCAGTTGTTCGCTATCTATCAGCAAAGTAGGGGGAATGGGGAGGCGGTCACCAACCTCGTCGAAGTTGCGAAACAGCGGCAAGCGTCCATTCTCCAGCATCTTCGAACCATCTTCATTCTCGCGGTAAAAACCCGATATGTAATCATAGACCAACTTCGAGGTTGAGGTGTTATTGCAAACCAGAATAAAACAGGGCGGAACGAGCACTTTGCCTTTTTCCCACAATGCGTCAGTCTTCTCATAGTGACCATAGAGAGCCTCCAGCGCGGTCTGCAACGGTACGGGTAGGCTTAAAGGATCGAGATTATTTGCTGTGCGGCGTCCTCCTCTGGGCATATCGGTGCCGATGTGATCCCACAAATTGCGGAACTTGGGCATATCTCCACCGGGTATATTGTCAGCCACGGGCACACGCGGTAGTTTGACAATACCACACTCAATCGCGTCCATCAGCGAAAAATCGCTCACCGTCCATGGGAACAGCGTCCCCTCGGCATAGCCCGACCCGCGAAGAAAAAAGGGCGTCGCTGACAAATCCATAACTTGCCTGATACCCAGCTTGCGCTTGACCATCTCAAGTCCTGAAATCCACACACGGGCGGCCTCGTTGTTCTTATTTGCTTCTTGCAGGTCGTCTCCTGTCAACCGTCCTTCATCATCTTTTTCCACCTTCTCCCGGTAGCAGTGGTGTCCCTCGTCGTTGAGCACATTGATATTTCTGATGCCCATAAGCTCAGGCATAACCCGCTGAATCATCTGCCCCTCGGTCTCCATCGTATTGAGTGCGGGTCCCTGCCCTTGCAGAAGTCCTCTACCCCCTCTGGAAATCTCTATTCTTTCGCGCCTTCTCAGCGCGTGGTAGTTGGTAATGACAATCTTAGCGCGGTCGAGATCGCCGAGCATGTCCTGCGGCACCAATTCCCGATTTGCATAGTAGCTATCCGGATCATTGGGCAAAAGCACGCGCAGGCGATCTCTAATCGTAATGCCGGGCGTCATGACCAGGAACCCCCGCGAGAACCTTCTGCTATTGGGATGCCGCACCGAGTTGATTGTTTGCCAGGCAATGATCATCGCCATAACAGTGGTCTTGCCCGCGCCAGTAGCCATCTTCAAGGCCAGACGCATAAGTTCTGGATTGGCGTCGTTATTGGCATTGGCAAGGTGATCTCTGAAACGCCTTCCCAACTGCCCCAAATTCGGCGCGACCTCAGTCAGATAAATGGCTGTCTCAACCGCCTCAATCTGACAGAAAAACGGACGAATATCGCTAAAGTGATGGTGTCTCCAATGCTCGAGCAAACGCGCAGTTTCGGGTGTCACACGCCAATCATTGGGATTTGGCAGACTTCGCCATCCATCGACATGCCGCCGAATCTCATTTACCATCGCCGTAACATCGTACTGCTGATCCTCAGTAGATAGCCCCTTGCCCTCATCAAAGACAATCTGCTGCTGACGCTTCGACGCCCCGCGCTTCCTCGGCTTTGGAATAGGCGTGATAAAATCTACACGCCGCCGGCTTTCAACAATGCGCTGTGTTGGCTGGCCCTGATCGTCAAGTTCCCAGTGCTGCGTTGGACAGTAGTAGGGAGAATTGAGAATAGGATGTTCAAAAAATTGATCTGCCATAAACGGCCTCGTCAATCATCTCTCGGATCCGGATGTATCGGATCGACCCAATACACGTTCTCGGGTTCCTCAACAACCGGAATATCCAGATTCACCACCACAGGCTCCTGATCGCTGCGCACCAGCACGCATTCCAGAGGCTCATCCGCGTTAGCATTGATCTCTTGATGCGGCACATAAGGCGGCACATAGATAAAATCACCCGGTCCCGCTTCTGCCACATACTCCAACTGATCGCCCCATCGCATGCGCGCCCTGCCCCGCACCACATAAATCACACTCTCCAGCGCCCCGTGATGGTGCGCCCCAGTCTTTGCATTTGGATGAATCTCAACCGTACCCGCCCACAACTTTTCAGCACCTGCACTCGCGCGATTAATCGCCGCTGCCCGCGTCATCCCCGGCGTCTGCGGCGTATTAAAATCCAACTGATCACCCATCACCACCCGCACCCCCTGATTTCGCCAATCCTTATTTTCTGACATAACTCCTCCATCGCGCTATCTACTCACCTGCGTGCCTCTTCAGCTTCTTTTACTATTTGAACAATATCCGGTTTGTCCGAGGATATCACAGTATCGGGCAGGATTTTCTCTAGTTTTTGACGGAGTTCTAAATAGTGGCGATAATCGTTTGCCCACTCTACAAATACAATGTCATCTGACAGTTGTCCCCGGCTATACTGGTCAAAGAACTCCTCCGAGTCCATCTGCTGCCGACTCTCATACGTACTTAACCGCTTTGTCACTGCAACCAGTGCATCAATGGGCGAAGTATATTGAATAATTTGTTTTCGCATGGGAATCTCTCCTTTGTCCAATACCACAATATAGACAGGATAGCGGATGAGAATCAAAAGTCCTATCCAATCACCTCTCGCTCGCGCCAGCGATACATCCGCAAAGCCGGATCATTTGTCTCCACCATCCACTGCTGCAACCGCGCCTTCAATTGTGCCACATCATCGGCATAATCGGGATCATCAATCACATTATTCATCTCATGTGGATCGTTTTTCAGATCGTACAACTCGTCCTGCCCCGTCAAATTACACCCGTATTTCAAATCTCCCATACGCAGCATTTTCATCGACGTGGCGACATTGCCCAAACCCAAAAATTCGGTTATAACAGCATCGCGCCAGTCCGTCGCCTCACCGCGAATAAGCGGCAACAGCGACGCACCGTGAATCGCGTCTCGATCATAATGTCCACCTGCCAGATCCAAAATCGTGGGATACATATCAGCCAGCGAAGCAAACTCGGCAACGCGGTCTCCCGCATGTGAACCATCCGGCAGCCGAATAATCATTGGAACATGATGCGTCTCTTCAAAATGATGCCATCCCTTATCCAGCAACCCCCCGTGACTGCCCAGAGTCTCGCCGTGATCCGCCGTAAAAATCAGAACCGTATTATCCAATTCCCCACTCGCCTTCAAATAATCGTACAACCGACCAATCTGACTGTCAATCATCGACACCCGCGCATAATAATAGCGCACCGCCATTGCCCAATCTTCCCAGGTCAAATTTTCCTTATCCCAGTGAATCTTCAAATGATGCGGCCCGGGAATCTCCCGCGAAGGCCACTCGTAATTTCCCCACGGCGGAATCTCCACATCCCGATACCAGTCCAGAAACTCACCCGTCGCGTGATACGGCCCGTGCGGTCCCCAAAAATTCAAACTAATAAAATACGGTAAATCCCGTCCCCGAAACGACCTGCTCATCTCAATCACATTATCCACCAGATAAGCCGGCACAGTCGCCTCAGTTGGCACAGTCAACTCACCGACCCCATTGCGGATCCTCGTAGTCGCCTCAGCCCAGGGCTTCACACCCGGCTCAGAGCCTCTTGCCCGCGCCCATGTCCGATAATCCGAATAACTCGAACCAGCCCCGCCATGCCCGGCAAAATCCTGACCTTCATACCCGATACGCGAAGGCGAAGACGGCCTGTTAGACCCCTGAAATGTCTGCGTTTTCTCAGAGCCGAGATGCCACTTTCCCGTATATCCCGTCCCATACCCCGCCGCTTGCAGGCGCCGCGACAAAAGTTCAGGCCGATCCTCCAATTCGTGAACACTACACCCCACCTCGTGGATATTTGACGTAATCCCATGGGTATGCGGATACACGCCGGTTTGCAACGTACCCCGCGCCGGACTACACACCGGATAAACCGTATAAGCATTTTCAAACAACACGCCCTCTGCCGCGAGGCGATCAATATTGGGCGTTCGGCATGGCGTCTCGCCATAAGCACCCACGCCCGACAACCGATGTTGATCAGTCAAAATAAAAATGATATTGGGTCTATCGGACATACAATTGCTCCAAAGATTCGCCCACTACAACCCCTCCCAATATTCCCACATATCATCTGGCGTCTCAAACTGCAACTCATTCCAATTCTTCCACTTAAACCGCGTAAACAACCCCATGCGGATATTGCGACTGCAATTCTTACTCGCGCTGTGGACCATCAAGCCGTGCCAGAAAATCACCGTCCCTGCAGGACCTGTGATCTCCATTGGATCGGGCAAATCAATAATCGTCCCCATGTGAATCTGATTGGGCGGCTCATTGGGATCTAAAAACTGGCGGTTCACGCTCAGCAAAGAATGCGACTTGAAATAATCCGCAATCTTTGCATGCGTACCGGGCCACACGCAAAATCCCCCCGAGCGAGACTTGATATCATTGAGATACACAGTCGCGGCAACCGTAAAACCAGCCACCGTCAAATCCTTTTGCCCATAGCCATCCACATGCCCGCCCGAAGGCGTTGACCAACGCTCGTCACCCGTGGGATAGCGAAACAATGGCACCGGATCAGCCCACTCGGCCAACCGCCCTTTGCCCGTCATCTCTTCGGCCATATCAAACACACCGTAATCATACACAATAGATCGGTGCAAAGTCGGATCACTACTCTCGGGCTTCTTAGGCTCGGCATTCACCCACGTCTGCGGATCGCGGCGGTCTGCCCAAACACCGTGCCAGAGACCATCCACAGCGCTTTCCATCAAATCTTCGGGCAAAACATCCCGCTTAATGAGATACCCATTATCTTTGAAAAATTGCTTCTCATCATGAGTAAGCAACCCCATGATACACTCCCTCTATACAAAACACTTGTCAATGATATCATATTCTGCTATCATCACGCTTTCTACTACAAGCGGGAATAACACCATGAATACCATGACACATAAAGGATATGCGGCTCGTATTGAATACAGCGATGAAGACCGTTGCTTTATTGGTCACATAGCAGGCATTAACGATATCGTAGGTTTTCACGGCGATTCGGTTGCACAACTGCGTACCGCTTTTGAAGAAGCCGTAGAGGATTATCTCGAAACCTGTGAAAAATTAAATCGCCCCCCACAAAAACCCTATTCTGGAAATCTGATGTTGCGCCTTCCACCAGAAGTTCACGCAGCAATTGCCATAGCTGCTGAAGTCAGCGGCAAAAGCATCAATCAATGGGCGACCGATACACTCGCTGATATCCTGCAGACACAATCATCTTAAGCCGCCACAGCTTTTTCACCCACATGCGCTTCGATCCACGTCTTCAAAGGCACATCTTCGGGTTTGGGCGACGTATAGCCAAAACCACCTGAAGGACTCGCCCCCAACAACTGCTGGCGAATGGGATCGCAACGCTCCAAAAAGTGATCCACCGTCATATTATCGCGGGGCCGCAACCAGCGATAGCTATAGCCGTAAAACAGCGTACGCCTGGGCGAATTCCAATAATTGGCACTGCTCGAATGCCAGATACGCCGATCAAAAATAACCGCACCACCTTTTGGCACACACACCTGCATACCGCCCTCGGGCATTTCTGAGCGATTTTCGCCCGGAAACACATTGCCCAGATGCGAACCGGGAACCACAACAAAATTCCCGCGACCGGGTTGTGAGGCATCCGTCAAAAAAAACGCCACCTTCAGCGAAATCCTCGGGCGTGGACTCGTCTCAATATCGAGATTGAGACGACCGCTATCCTGGTGAAACCCAAGCCTCGGTCCATCCTTCTCAAGCGATTTTCCAGGACCAACAGGAGGCGTCACAATCATGTGAGAATGGTAAAGCTGAATATTCCAATTCAGCAGCCCCCATACTTTTGGAAATGTCTTGTACCAATCGAGCAATTCCAAAAACAACTCGTCATGGCCGATAAAATCCAGCATATTGGACCGCTTATCTGGCCCCATGCCCTCTCGCTCCCGATGCGCGCCATCCTCTCGATCTACAACGGGAATCAATGCATCCACCAGATCCTCTGGCAACACATCTTCAAGTATCAAAAATCCATCGCGATCAAACTTCAACCGCTCCTCTTCCGTCACGCAATAATCCAAACATCTCGCGTCCATAACAACACGCTCCTCTTTTCAAAACTCCGTGTGAACGGGAAACCCCTATCCCAATCCCATCACCATGATACCACATCTGTGCATCAATTCATACAACCTCCTTTTCAAACTCTGCCAGCCGCGCCTTCTGATCCACCAGCATCCGCTCTCGTTCGCGGCGAAACTCCGTGTAATACCCCTCTCGTTCACCTGTAATACGATAATCCAATCGCTCGACACTTAGCGCCTTCAATACGACTCTTTCCACCAGTGAAAACTCATCGGGATTCTCGCGATTGAAATTCATAGGCTCCACAAACGCAACCGGCGGATTCGTAATAATCCGTGGTCGTCCCGAAGGATTTGGCGCGGCAGAATGCAACATATACGGATGAATGAGATACACATCACCCGCATTACCCGTCGCTTCCACAAACTCCTCACATCCCTCAATCATCTTCCCAAACCCGCCGGGTTCCAGGCCCTCGGGATGATCGTACAGAAACGTCGCAACTTTTGGAACCGAATCCGGCGCGAGATACGTACCACCGCTATTGGGCAACACATCATCCCAAACAACCACCGTCAACAAACCCTGCTCTGGACTATCTAAAAAATGCCGGAAAAAATTGCCATCCTTGTGCCATCCCCCGCGCTTTGCCGACGGAACCCAGGGATTATCGGCATCTTTGTTAAAATTAATAATAAATCCATCCCCCCACGAAGGCTCTCCCTGGATGCGCTCTGCCCCGCCCATCACATCGCATATCCCATCCCATGCCTTTGGCGCGAGATCAGCAACTGCCCGTCGATTCAGCGACGGCATGTGAATGCGATCTTCTTCCCAGGTAGAAGGATCATCCCTATCATACCCCAATCGCAGGTATGCCAGATCGAGCCAATCCTGAATTTCTGCCTTCTCAAAACACCCCTCCAGCTTCACATACCCCTTCTCGACAAAATGCGCTGCCTGCGCATCTGTCAATACCTTGAATGCCACAACAACCTCCTTTACTCAACTTCCAGATGCTTAAAAAAGAAAGTTAGCATCGCCCGATTCGCATTCCCCGGCGAAGGCAATCCCATCTTTGACAAATACATTTCCACCTCAACACCAGCTTCATCGCACCGCTCCTTGATCGCAATTGAATGTTTGGGATGATGAACATAATGATTGCGATTTTGAGGCACCCCACCCTTTTGACCAGAAAACAAAAACACAGGAGGATCATCTTTTGTAATCAACCCGCGCATATCCACATCCGCCCGAATTTGCTTACCCTTTTCAGTCTCAGTCTCACTATATGTAGCCAAACCGTAAAACGAGGCATCCCTGGGATAAAAATTCTCAGCAGGCACGCCGAGCACAGATTCCCATTTCAAAAGATCATAGGAAAACTGTCCATTGCGAGATCCCGCCGCCACAATACGCGAAGACTGGCGAAGCACGGGATCTTCACTATCGGGATCGGCCACATCATCGTGAAACGCCAGCCACATCGAAGTCCCCGCACCGGCAGAACCACCATAAGAAGCGATGCGTTTGGGATCGACATGCCACGCCTCGGCATTATATCTGATAAACTGCACCGCACGCGCTGCATCGCGCAAAATATCCTGTATAGGCGCAGTAGATCTGAACCGATAGTTAACCGCCGCAAATGAAACGCCCTTTTCCAAACAAGCTTTAACAACCACATTACCGCGAATACTCCTTTTGTCGCCACCGACAAACCCACCCCCGTGAATAAAAATCAAAACAGGTGCTGGCGCGTCCGACTCTGCCTTCCAAAAATCCAGCACATTGCGTTCGTACGGTCCATAAGCCACATTCTCGAGCGTGGGCGGCGTCCCTTTCCGCTCTTCATCCTGGGCATATACACCTGTTGCCCCAATCAAAACAAAACCTAAAATCCATCTCCCAACGCGCATTGATCCCTCCTATTTCTAAACCTCAACCGTCCATGGAATCTGCTCGGGCGTCACCCCGTGTTCTTCTGCCCAATCAGTGAGCGGATAGGTATTTGACCTTGCACGTCCATTGGGATTATCGCTCAACTGCACATCCAGAAGCTGCTTTTCAATATCGGTCAAATCTGCGACCACGTCATTATCTAAATTCTCCAGATAAAATCCATTCTGAATCCAGTTATAACTATACCCATAAATAACCACCCTGGACATGCGGTGGCTCAAATTTGGCGACTTCGTGTGAAAAATGCGATTCTCAAAAAACAGCGCATCCCCCGCTTCCGTCAACCGCGCAACCTCCTCAGCCCCCAGAACATTCTCCACCACCAGATACCCTTCCTCATCAAAAAACTCCCGCTGCTCATCGCTCAATTTTACAAAATCCATGACGTTCCTCCTTCATACTTCCCAATATTCCCACATATCATCCGGCGTCTCAAACTGCAACCGATCCCAATTTTTTGTGCTAATGCGGCTAACCAGTGCCATCCGTATCTGATCGCTGCAATTCGACGTACCGCTGTGGACCATATACCCGTGCCAGATACACGCAGTACCTGCCTGCCCGACCAGCTCAACCGGTTCATTCAGATCGAAAATGCGGGTCATATCGCGCTCGACAATACCACCGGGATGATGCATATTGAGACTCAGCAAGGAATGCGATTTAAAAAAATCTGCCACAGCCTTATGGCTACCCGGCCACAGTGCAAAACCTCCGCCACGCGGAGCCACATCATTGAGATAAACCGTCACCCCAATAGTGAACCCCACGGTTGCTTGCTCGTTCTTATTATATCCATCCAGATGCGCCAACTTGATCGCCCACTCATCACTCCCACTCGGATACACCAGAATGGTCGAAGGATCTGCATCATCGCTCAAGTTCCCAGCGAGTTCCTCGCACATCGCAAACAAATCCGTTTCGTAAAGCGTTGCGCGAATCGCCGGATGACCCCAACAATCTGGACTTCGCGGACCAGCATCCACCCAGGTCTGTGGATCATTGCGATCTGCCTCAATATAACTCCAAAGTGTATCAACTGCTCGCTCAATCTGACCCTCGCTCAACATATTGTTCCGCATCAAATAGCCATTTTTCCGAAAAAAAGCTTTATCTTCAACCGTTAAAAGTGACATACCAACCCTTTTCGGAGATTCATAATGACCAGACAACCCAACCTCTTACTCATCACAACAGACACCCAGCGTTGGGACACGCTCAACTGCATGGGCAGTCCATTTGCCCATTCACCCCATGCAGATCGCCTCGCGGCCGAAGGCGTGATGTTCACACAGGGACACACGCCCTCGCCGGTATGCAACCCCGCGCGCAGCAGTCTCATCACCGGCCTGCACACCCCCATTCACGGCGTGTGGGAAAACGGCATGACCCGCCTCACCCACTTCCCAACCCTTCCCGACCTCCTCGAAGAACAGGGATACACCAACATCATGGTCGGCAAACAACACTTTGGTCAAACCCCCGACACCTTCGACATTATCATTGACCAGGCCGATTATAGCGAATACATCCCAAAACACGGATTTATACCTCACGACTGTCACAAACAACCCACACCCGTACCCGAAGAACACTTTCTCGACACCTTTTTTGCCAAACAAACCATCGAACAAATCGACAAAGTAGTTAAGAGTGATACGGGTCCCTTTTTCGCCTTCTGCTCATTCCCCGCGCCGCATCCACCCGAATGTCCACCGGGCGACTGGCTCACCTTCTACGACAACTGCGACAACCTGCCCGACCTCAATTACACCCACCGCGAAGAGCAAAACCAACCCACGCACACCAAACGCCTGCTCGGCATCAAACCCGAAAACGAATGCCATTCAGGCGAAGACCCAAACGATATCGGGTACTGGCGAGAAGCCATTGGCCGCATCTACGACCCACAATACCACGACACCATCATGGAACTGCGCAAAATCTATTATGCGTATGCCGCGTACTGCGATGCCCTGCTCGGTCGCATCCTGAACTACCTCGATCAGAATAATCTTCGGGAAAACACCCTGATCATCTTCACATCCGATCACGGGCAACAATTCTTCGATCACGGCTTTAATGACAAACACAACTTCCACGACGAATCCTGGCGCGTCCCCTTTATCATGAGCATGCC
Source organism: Candidatus Latescibacterota bacterium (assembly GCA_965262145.1). Classification (GTDB taxonomy): domain Bacteria; phylum Latescibacterota; class UBA2968; order UBA2968; family UBA2968; genus VXRD01. The sequence continues at coordinate 5,363,099 of OZ253501.1, read as the reverse complement.
CGGCACGCTTCCGCAAGGAGAAACGCGCGACTTCGCCATCTGGAACGACATCACCACAACCCTCCTCGCGGCTGCCGGCACCGAATGCCCCTCCATGCAGGGATTCGACCTCTTCACACCGCTTACCAGAGGCGAACAATCCCCCCGCCGCTGCGCCGTTGCCACCCTCTACAAATCCTGCGCCGTCGCCACCAAACGCTGGAAACTCGATTACTTTTTTGAAGAAGACGAAGGCCGTCTTTTTGACCGCCTCAACGATCCCAAAGAACAAAACAATCTCTACGACCAGCCAGACCATCGCGAAACCCGCAACGAACTGCGCCACGCCCTCTTATCCTGGCGCGGCGACATCGCCGACCTCAAAACCGCACTGGAAGGCACAACTAAAAACACAGGGCCAAACGCCCGGGGATACACCACCGTAGCCCCTCGCATCGCCCCACACACCCACCAGATGCGCGGCACCGATGCCGAACAGCGCCTCAACGAAAAATGTGAACGCATCGATGAGATGGGGTAATAAAACCAACGGGACAGCACGGGGACCGTCCCCTACATTATATTCTCCGCCGCAACTTGCGCAACCGATTTAGAACCCTGCAAACGCAAAAAACTCGAGTGCCCATCTTCGGCACCCGAGTTTTTTTACTTGAAACCAGCGCATCTATCTACCGGTATTGAAACTCCGGCGATCCTATCAACATACTAACTACCTGAATATCTTTGCGCTTGGCATCCGCGGGAATCATCTCTTTCACCTCCGACGCAATAGCACGGGTATCCTGCGCCGGCAATAGCAACTTGCTATACATCGCCAATGCCTCTTCCGTTGTCGGCGAATGCTCGCTATCCTTAGGCAATCGCTTCAATTCAATCCCTCTAATTCTGCCCGCAGCCAGACGCACGCCAAAATTCATTCGCGCGATCAGCGTACCCGAATTTGCCCACGACTCGGCATAATCCGGATAACCCGTGGGCGACTCATAACCATACAGCGGCTCGCCCATGCGGTCAAACCAGTACATCATCGGCTGTGGATTCTTTATATCCGCTTCCAGCGCGCGCAGAGAACTCATCGCCAGTTCAAACGGCGACTTCATCTTGCTGCGCTTCTTCGCCTCTGCCCAAAACTCGCGGGACTGCGCCAACGTAGCCATCACAGCAGCGATATCTCCATCCGTCTTGCGAAATGTTTTCGCCATCCGCTCGACCAATGCCTCGGGAGGACTGTCATTTATAAAACGACGCGCCAACTTTGTAGAAATAAAACGCGCTGTTGAAGGATGTTTGGACAGCATATCCAGAACGCGCTCGCCCTCTTCTATGCTACCCCCTGCGGGGAATGTCTCGCCCAGCACCACCTTGGCATTTTTGTCGTGCCAGTATTTGCGGAACAGAAATTCGCCCTCGCGAACCAAATTCTTATTGCCATTGGCGATTTGCTTATTGGTATTTTTCCGCCCATTGCCATAAGGCATCGCAGTCCAACCCGTCAGCACGCGCGCGACCTCGGTGACATCTTGCTGCGTGTACCCGCCATCCACACCCAGGGTGTGCAACTCCATCAACTCGCGGGCATAATTCTCATTCAAACCGTACTTGCGTTTTGGAGGCGCCGCCTTCGCAGGAGCCTTTTCAGGAGCTTTCGCCATAGCGCCCATCATACCGCCATCCATACCGCCATCCATCCCGCCGTCCATACCCATCTCGCCTGCTGCCATCTCCTGTTTGGGTTTTGGTGGACTCTTCGGCGGTGGCGGCGGCCCCATACGCGACTGTGCATTATCCAGATAATACAACATCGCAGGATGCTTCGCCGTCGTGCCTAAAATCGTGCGGAACTTGCCCAACACATTGGGACGAATCGCATCGCGCTCATAGGTAAGCACGCGACTGCGCGCCCCACCATCGCGCGTGGTCACATTAAAATGATTAAACCAGAAATCCGTCATCACCTCGACGAGCTGGTTCTCGCTATACACCGCACGGACCACTTTCTGGCTCCGAAGTTCCTGATTAAAAAGCGCGCCATAGGGACGCAACCCATGCTCCTCGCGATACGCTTTCATCTTTTCATTCATCTCTTTGCGCGGCGTCGTTGCCGGATCCATTATCCCTTCTTTTTTCATAATATTGCGAAGTTGCCCATCTGGCACATAGATTTCCTGAATTTCAAGCTGCGTCAGTTTCAACGCGGGAAATACATCCAATCGCTCATCCAACTCAGTCTCGGACAAATTGCCTGTCAACTGCTGAGCCAGCCACTTCTCGGGACCCATCTTTGCCACTTTTTCCACTTCACCTGGCCGAGCACCAAAGGCAAAGCGTTCCAAAAGATATGCCGCAGCTTGCTCTTTGCTCAGCCTTTCTTTTTTATAGGGCAATTTCAACTTGGCATCCGCCGAAGCCCCCCCAAGCAGCGCACCGCAGCACAAAACGATTAGTGCAAAGCGCAATCTCATCGCAAACCTCCTTAAAAAAATCTAAAAAAATTCGAGTGCCATACTTCGACACTCGAATTTTCTCTCCTGAAGCGGTGTATAACTGCGCACGCGCAGCACAACGCCAGTACAGCAGTTCATGAGTGGTCGATAATGGCTTTACACCATCAAATTAAACCGCTCACCCTCCCAACCCGGGAACATCGCGATATCATGGGAGCGGTCAATATTCAGATGCTTACCCGCCACATCGGCAAACACAGAACGGAAATCCGTCGTCACGGGCAAATCGCGCCGATCTTCGAGCGCATCTTTCACCAATCGCTCTGGCACATCCCCGTGGACCTTACCACCAGCCACGTTATTCCCCAACACAAACAAACACGACCCGCGGCCGTGGTCCGTACCCAGAGAACCGTTCTGATGCACCGTGCGGCCAAATTCCGTCATCGTCATCAGAACCACATCATCCTGATACGTGCCCAAATCCGTCCAAAACGCGCCTATGGACTGCGACAACTCGACAGCTCTGCGCTGGAATGAGCCAGTCGTTGTCCCTTGCTGCACATGGGTATCCCACCCACCGGTCTCGGTAAACGCCACTTCGAGACCCACATCCGACTTGATCAGCAATGCGATCTGTTGCAACCGACGACCCAATGCCGTATTGGGATATTTCGCGCCCTCAGCGGGTTTGTAATTCCTCACACCGATTTTTTCCAACATCTCAATCGCTTCAAAACTCTCAATGCTCACCTTCTGAACCAGGCGTTTGGCACTCCGCGCATACATCGCCTCGAACCCGGCCTCCATCTGTTCGGTCGCCTGCGGATCATTCGGCACCTGAATACCGAAGGAGCGCAGATCATCCACCGCAATCGAAGGCGTCTTCCCGTAAAAAGCACGCGGCAACGCTTTGGTCAATGCCACAGACCTGAAAGGCGTGCCCTCGTGACCGAGCAGCCCCACAGCGCGATTGAGCCAACCCGATGTCGTCCCCTTTACACCCGGCGTCCCATTTTCCATGTAATCCTGAGCGTCAAAATGCGATCGCGTCTTATTCGGCGAGCCTATGCCGTGTACAATAGCCAGACGACCTTCTTTGTACAGCGGTGCCAAATCCGCCAAAGAGGGATGCAATGCAAAGCGCCCATCCAGATCCGTCAGCTTATTTTCCGGATCGGTTAAATTCATAAACAAATTGGGGCGCGCCTCGGCAAGCGCAGTATCGTTAAATGGCGTCACCGCCATCAACCCATCCATCGCCCCGCGCTGGAAAATCGTCACCAGCACTTTGCGACGGCTATGCGCCAGCGGATTATTGGCAGCATCAGCCGCACGGCTCAAAAACAGCGGCGTGCCGCCAAACGATGCCGAAAACAAGGCCAATCCGCTGCCCTTCATAAATGCTCTTCGCGTCCAGTCCATAACTCTATCTCCTTTTCGATTTATCGGTATTGAAATTCCGGCGACCCTATCAACATACTAACCACCTGAATATCTTTACGCTTGGCATCCGCGGGAATCATCTTTTTGACCTCTGACGCGATAGCACTGGTATCCTGTGCTGGCAACAGCAACTTGCTATACATCGCCAATGCCTCTTCCGTTGTCGGCGTGTGATCGCTATTCTTGGGCAATCGCTTCAGTGTAACCCCGTTAATACGGCCCGTAGCCAGACGCACGCCGAAATTCATTCGCGCAATCAGCGTGCCCGAATTTGCCCACGACTCGGCATAATCGGGATAACCCGTAGGCGGCAAATAACCATACAGCGGCTCACCCATGCGGTTAAACCAGGTCATCATCGGCTGCGGATTCTTCACATCCGCTTCCAATGCGCGAAGAGAACTCACCACCAGCTCAAACGGCGACTTCATCTTGCTGCGCTTTTTCGCCTCGACCCAAAACACGCGGGACTGCGCCAACGTAGCCACCACAGCAGCGATATCCCCATCGGTTTTGATAAAGGTTTCGGCCATCTGATCAACCAGATCATCTGACGGTGCATCGTTGACAAACCGACGCGCCAACTTGGTCGAAATAAACCGCGCGGTTGAGGGGTGTTTGGACAGCATATCCAAAACGCGCTCGCCCTCTTCTATGCCACCCCCTGCCGGGAACTTCTCACCCAATGCCATTTTGGCGTTCTGGTCGTGCCAGGATTTGCGGAACACAAATTCGCCCTGACGAATGATATTTTTACTGCCCCTTGCAATTTGCTTATCGATATTTTTCCGCCCATTGCCATAAGGCGCCGCAGACCATCCGGTCAACACGCGCGCAACCTCAGTAACATCTTGCTGCGTGTATCCACCATCCACACCCAGGGTGTGCAACTCCATCAACTCGCGGGCATAATTCTCATTCAAACCGTACTTGCGCTTGCGTTTTGGAGGCGTCTGCGCCTTTGCGGGAGCCTTTTCAGGAGCCTTTGCCGTCTCACCCATCATCTCACCATCCATACCGCCATCCATACCCATCTCGCCTGCTGCCATCTCCTTCACAGGCTCAGGCTTGGGTTGATTCTGCTGCTCTGGCGGTGCCATACGCGACTGTGCATTATCCAGATAATACAACATCGCGGGATGCTTCGCCGTCGCACCTAAAACCGTGCGGAACTTGCCCAACACATTGGGACGAATCGCATCGCGCTCATAAGAAAGCGTGCGACTGCGCGCCCCACCATCGCGCGTGGTCACATTGAAATGGTTAAACCAGAAATCCGTGAGCACCTCGGTGAGTTGGTTCTCGCTATACACCGCCCGCATCACCTTCTGTCCCTTCAGTTCCTGATTGGAAAGCACACCATAAGGACGCAACCCGTGCTCCTTGCGATACGCATTCATCTTTTCATTCATCTCTTTGCGAGGCGTCTTTGCGGGATCAATTATCCCCTCTTTCTTCATCATATTGCGAAGCCGGCCATTTGGCACATAAACTTCAGCCATCTCTGACTGAGTCATTTTCAGCGCGGGAAACGCTTCCAATCGCTTGTCCAGCTCTGCATCCGACAAATTGCCAGCCAACTGCTGTGCCAGCCACTTCTCGGGACCCATCTGCGCCACTTTTTCCACTTCACCTGGTCGCGCACCAAAGGCAAAGCGTTCCAAAAGATACGCTGCAGCCTGCTCCTTACTCAACCCCTCTGCCTTGTAGGGCAATTTCAACCCGGCGTCTGCCGAAGTCCCCCCAAACAGCGCACCGCAGCACAAAACAACAAGTGCAAAGCGCAATCTCATTGCAAACCTCCTTGAAAATTCCCCAAAGGGAATGGCCTCTTTAGAACAATATTTACATATAAAATATATCACAGTACCTAATGGAGCAATACATTTTACATTTTTTTACACTTTAGAACAAATCTGCCGGAACGGGCCTGACAATAGTCGAGTCAACCCCAAAGCCTTCCAGTTGCTGAGGATTCAAAGGCGCCTGCTTATATTGCAGGGTATAAGACCCGCCGCCCTGCGTCAGATTCACGGTCAAAATATCGCCCTCTTTGCTGAAATCCACATCGGACGCCGTCACATAAGTCAGATTTACGCCATCCGGTGAACCGCCTCGCAAGGTGCCATTGAGCACGGGCGTGCCATTTTGAACAACATATCCCGCGCGTCTGTTGAAGAACCGGGCTTCATCGGCGTGCGTGGAAAACTCAAGCGGCCTGGCAAATGTGATTTCCACCAAACCCTGTTCTATGACCACGCCATTCTCGACGAGGGGATCCACCACGCCAGCGGCTGGCTCATGGCCAGATGGCGCGCGGGAGCGAGGACTGCGCCGCTCCAGAACAGGTATCCACTGGATATCCAGGGAAGCCGGAATGCTCGGGAATGGGGCTTCGGGATCCATCCATGTACCATTGAGATGAGAATCTTGCAAAAACCATGTGCCGGAATACGGCGGCGAATGGTCCTCCAGTTCGGCAACCACATCAGCCGGGGGGGCATACATGCCATAGCGTAAGCCCTGACCGTCCTGCACCCACATCATCATGCTATGGGGGCGGGGATCTTCCCACGGCCATGGACTCTGGAAACAGATGGCTGTTCGGTTGTTGCGATTTTCAAACGAGCGATTGTCTGGCCTCTGATCGTTGGCAATCGAAATGCGAATGCGCCCATTACCCAACACCGTCACATTGCTATGTTCATCGGCTCCGGGTATCAAGCGTATCAAAGTATTGGGCTGGTTCAATGCATCAGCCGCACGCACCGGAAACGGACTGTTATAGACATTGCGTATATCGTTGGGAAATTCACCGGCCAGCGGCAACCTGGGACCGCTCTGCCAAATATAAAATGCACCGAGCGACAACCGGATGCGCTCCCTATTGTTTTGAACATATTCAATGCGAAGCTGGTCGCGCGTGCCATCTACTGAACGCCAATAATGCCGCATGGTCTTCTCATACGTCACCGAGGCCATTGGCGGTGCTGTAAGCGGCGGATTATACACAAATACCACCGTGCCATAATCTGCTGCTGGTGCCGTAAAAATGATATGCCGGGGCGTGCCATGAGGCGGGTCGGCAACATCTATGGCACTACCCCCATTCGTCCCGGAAATCAGCCGATAGCTGCCGCGCCACTCCTCGGCAGGCTCAGTTGGGATATCTCGAGTACATCCCGCCGCGCCCAACACACCAATCAGACAAAATAATAAAAACTTACGCATCTTGTGATTCCTCCTGTCGGCAGATAGCAGGCGACCCCTGCGGTCGCCCTTACAAGCGTCGGGACGGCACAGGGGCCGTCCCCTACTAGAACGTTCCCGAAAGCGTCAAACGCAGCGGTCGCTCTTTGATCACACCGCCGATATCGCTATACGAAACATCCACACTAATTTTGCGCTCTTCGCTCACATTGAGATTCACACCCGCCCCCACGCTCCAGCTCTCCACATCGTACCTGAACTTATAACCGGCGCGAAGAGCCAGAAAATTTTGTATCCACAACTCGCCACCGACGTGGTCGCGCTCTCCATAATCGCGGAAGAACACATGCTCATAAGCACCCGTCAAATACAGGGGATCGCCCTGCTTGCCGATCAATTCCATCGCAACGGCAAGATTGTAGAAAAACGGCAGGCGATAATCCTCGGTCAGCACTTCCTTATTGCCACCCAGGTTGCTGATGGTCATGCCCACGCGCAGACTCTTGAAACCCGTGTAAAAGATCGTGCCAATATCAAACGTCGTAGAACTCACATTGATGATATGAAGCTGCGACCGCACATAGCGCAGGCGAAAACCGAGCGAAAACTTATCGGTCAGTTGCTTGGCAAAAGACACACCAACCGAAAAATCGCCGAGCTTGATATTGCGTCCCGTACCATCGGGTTGCAAGGGCGTGGTCTCTTCCACATCGGGATAGGTAAACGTGCGGAAGGCGACGCCCACAACGCCCACGGGAATGCGATAGGCAAAACCCCCAGCCCCCATCTTGGTGCCCACCAGCCACTCGTTATAAGAGGCCAGATATGCCATATTGTCGATATGCACCAATCCGGCTGCATTCTGGAATATCGAGTGAATATCTCGCGACGTGCCCACATTGGCATCGGCCATGCCCGCCAGGCGCGCAGATGCAGAAATCTTCAAAAGCGCGAAGCCACTGCGCGCAATGCGGTTGCCCTTATCGCCTTCCGAGCGAAAGTGCCCTTCCGCAGCTATGGGTTCCAGATTCTCGAGGCCTTCCACATCCTGGGCCAGGGCACTTTGAGGGCTGAGAAAAAGCGCGATAGCTGCTATCCAAATCAAATGTTTCATAATTTGCTCCTCAATAATGACCAATGATCAATTGACAATCACAAACAGACCCTTCTGGATCTGACCCTCACTCGCGGGATGGTGCGACTCAATCGCCCAGATATACGTACCGGCATTGAGACGACCGCGCGTATTGGCATTCAAACCCACCGTGTGCGTATCCCACTCGATCTCGCCGCGCGCCACCGGGTTGCCCCGCTGCGGGTCGAGTGTATCAAAAGTCTGGCGCCATGCCAGATCGCCCGTCAGCGTGTAAATGTACAGCGTACACCGGCTCGGCACATTGATCCACCGGATGCGAGGCGCGCCATAGCTGTGCTCATCCCTACCCTGTACCCAGGGGTTGGGCACCACCTTGATCGGCAGCGACATGGTTTCATTTTCATTGTTGAGCAATGCAGAGGTCAAACGTGGCACAATGCCACCGACGGGCCATAAGTACTGATTGCGCTGATCAGAATGTCCGGTTTCCAGGCCCTGCTCGTCATAAGCGCGTACCGAATAGTGGTGAATAAAACCGATATCGGGTTCTGGATCGATAAATGTATAGGTGCCCCAGCGGAAAGGACCATCAACCTCAGCTTCGGCAGGGTCTTCCTGCCCTTCTGCCCAGGGCTGATTGATAAAAGTAGCACCTGCGGGCGTGCCTGCGGGCAACTGGCGTTCGCCTTCGGGTCCCTCAGCTTTGGGGATCGTCGCCAGCAATTCCCACGGCCCAGCGCGCATAAAATCAGAGCGATAGATCCGATAACCCATCACATCGGGACGCCCCAGATCCGGATCGATCGCCGTATCGGCAATGCCCGACCAGTTCAGTTCGATATTGCCTTCCAGATTCGTAAATCCATTGACCTTCACATCCGGCGGCTGGTTAAGCCCGTCAAAGCCCAGGTCATACAGCTTTTGCGCTTCATTGCCGTGTGCATGGATCGCTTCCAGACCCAATTCCAATTCATTGACCAGGCTCTGTTGCTGCCAATTCCACTCGTAGGGACGCGCATAATTCCCGATATCCATGCGATACTTGGCCGAATTGGCCGCCATACCCCCCACATAAGCGATCACCACTTTGGCCTTGTCGCCAGGCCCCAGGGTATAAGGACCATAAACCTGTGCATCGATCCACGCCCCCAATTCGTCATTTTCGTGGCTCTGAACCATCCGGTCGGTCTCATTTTCTCCGACCTGCCCGGCAGCATCGCTGTATATGTCAAACAATTGATTCTCGCCGTGTGTGCCCCCATGGGGATCATCGCCCAGGGACGAAGAATACATGTGCCACCTGAGCACAGTGTGCGGCTGTGGACCTTGCGGCCTCACATAACCGCCTTTTCTATCCAGTGCATTATACGGATGATCGGATGTGCCAGTCGCAATCGGCATCATCCCGATATACTGCGGAGAAAGCAAAGTGCCATCCTTAAAATTGGACGTTGACACGTACTGATGCTGTGCGCGGGACCGGGTATAAGGCTCTCCGTAGTCATTCCACAATCGGGCAACAGCATCGCCGTCATACACATACGTCAGATGCATGGGCGCACCCTTGTAGTTGTGGGCATATTCGGGATGTTCGTAATTTTCCGCCTGTGTATAACGCCAGTAATCGTCTTGCGTTGAGGGCTGCACAAGATTCCAGGCATTCGAGTTCGATCCGCCAGCAGGCACCCACTCAGCACCGGTCCTGCTGGTGATGAATGCGTTCTTGACCACGATATAGACTTCGTCTAATTGTTTGGGATATCCGGGATCGGCACTGCCATCGCCATCCGCATCGCCATTATTCCAGAACTCCATCTCCGTGAGCAAAAAGTCATCGTAATCACCTGTGGTCATAATCGAAGACTGCTTGCCTTTGGGAGTTGGCACGGGGATCATCACGTCGTTATCCGTTCCCGGCGTGGAATACGCATGGATCATCCGCTTCACCGTAATGCCCGAAGCCTGCGTCCAGCCCGTCACCATCGTATTCTCACTGAACAACTCGGGCGACAAGCGCGGATTATTGGGCTTGACGCCATTTGACCGCATCTGATTCAACCCGGCGCGAGGCGTTTTATAAGAAGACACCAGCATCTGCTTGAATGCCTCTTTGTTCAGGGGATAAAACCCATAGCCCCAGTTGTAATAATCCATTGGCTCCACTTTGTCGGGACCAGGTGGAAAACCGCGTTGTCCCAAACCGCCATAAGTACCGACAGCATACTGGTATTCCACAGGCTCGCCATTCACAAAATTGTGCGTGATCTTCATATTTCTCATGCGGGGCCAGTACCGTGCGGCACTCTGTGCGTAATTGTACAGGTTAAATGGACGACCACCAGTACGCCACACAGACCGCCAGATCGGCCCAATGCTCTCGATATTGTTGCGCGGATTGTGCTGAACCGGGAAAATATCTGCGGAAGGCTGGCGGGGGCCTCCTTGAGATACAAACTTGCGACCATCATCTGAACGCGCCATCACCCACACGCCATTGCCCCGCGAATTGTCCGGCCGATTCACGCGGCCTATAATGCCAGACGCATAGGTCGAGGCCCACCGCGCGGGATAATTCATGCCCACTTCAACACCAAAGGTGCTGCCACCATCCAGCGAGTGCCCCAGGGTGCCATTGTTGCGCATTGACAACCAGACTTTCGCGCGTGCGCTTGTGCGGCGGCGCGTGCGCTGCTGCGCGTCGGCATCGATCACTGTCCACAACTCCGATGCACCCCACAGCACCACAAAGGCGAGCAACACCCGCGTAAATTTTTTGAATATCCGTTGCATAAGCTAACTCCTTATTAAATAGCGGTCAGCAATCGGCTCTTCCGCTGACCGCTGAAAGCTAAGCTTTAGAATTTCATTCTCAAACCAAAGTGGAACTCGCGAGGTGAATCCTGTTGGCGCAGATAGTCACCTACATCGCCATATTCAATATATTCGGGGTTGTCCGGCAATGGCGTGTAAATCACACCCCATTCCACGTACTCGGCACCCACTTCCACCAACTGATTATCCACGCGATAACTGATGTGCGGATCTTTCTGGTTGAATAAATTAAAGGCTTCGAAGAAAGTCGTCAGGCTCGCGCGCCTGTTGAACTTAAAGGTCTTCTCAAAGTTGAGATCTGTGCGCGTGTGAATCGGGCCATTGTAGAAGCCTTCACCGCCTCTTTCCGGCGGAGAATAGAAGAACCTGCGCCCCGTAAACAGGCGGTACACCGCATTCAGACGCAGATTTTCAAACGGATGGAAACCCACAAACCGCGGCCCAAATTTTCCGGGCGACGAAAACATAAAGGTCACCGTGCCAAAGTTGGTTCGGTTCAGGTTAGCAGGGCGAAATTCCTGAGACTGGTTGTTGCGCTGCAACCAGGTTGAGGCACCTTTGCCGTCCCAATTGAGCAGGCTGTTTTCCGGATCCAGCGACCAGTTATTGCGCCCAGCAGCATCTTCGACCAGTTCGATATGGTTGCGCGCCTGGCTACCAAAGGATCGTGCCCGTTCAAAGCGCGTAATGCCATCCATGGGCCGCGGGAACTCTTCGCCCGTATCGCTGCCATTGACAATACCGAGACCGACAACACCGTCGCCAACAAAATCACCGTCGCCATTGGAATCGTGTGTCCACTCATACCAGTAATGCGACAAAAAGTTGCCATCATTGTCGATATAACCGGCATAGTTGCCAAAGTTCGACGGATTCTTTGTCGCCAGTCTGTCGGGATTGATATAGTGCGCGCCGCGAACACCCGAGTTGCCATTTTCAACCCACTGCACATTGTAGGCAATCGTGAACGCGGTCATGTAGTTGAATTTCTTTTTAACTGACAACTCAAAGCCGCGCGTATCGCGGTTATTCGTCTGACCCGATGCCTGCACACTGCGATTGTGCTGCAAACCCTGAGACTGCATCCCGTAATTGCCACCGCTGCGGCGGTTGATCTGTTGCTTGTAATACGCCGTCAAGCCCGCAGTATAATCCGTGATGAAGTTCCAGTCTGCACCCACTTCAAAACTCGTGGTCACCAGCGGCTCGATCTTCGGCCATCCCCACTGCCCCGCATCCACGACATCCAGTGAGTTGTTTATCTCAGACTCATCGATCCGACCATTCTGGTTCACATCCAGAAAAGCCTCTTCGGTGCGATAGCTGTGCGAGAAAATCCACCAGAACTGCTCGATCTGTTCAAACTTGCCAAAGGTGAAGTGCATCGCGCTGCTCTCCGTAATCGGATGCGACACACCCACGCGCGGGGAAAAGACGTGAATCGATTTCGGACGATAGGTCGGAATACCCTCTACCTTTGTCGGATCGTGATACTTGTAAAATGGGATAAAATACGCTGACTGTGGCATCTCGGTATTCGGACTCCAGCGCAAACCGCGCAAGCCCACATTCACGACAATCCCCTCAAACTCCATCTTGTCCTGGAAATACACGGCATACTGGCGCGGCACCACACCGACATTGGGATTGTTGAACTGGCTATAATACCGATCAATCAGACCCCTGAAGTCGTTTTTGTTGCGCGAGAAGCCCCAGTTGTCGTAAAACAAAAAGTCAATACCCGTTTTAACGAAGTGCCCCTTGGTCACCTGGCTGGAATAATCGACCTTGAGCTGATAGCGATCGCGCTTTGAATTAGTCCAGTTCACCACCGGGCGGCCAACGTAAAACCAGCCAGATTTGTTGCCAATATCCGGCTCGATATAAGGCTGATCTGTATTGAACGGCAGTTCCGTATTCACTTCAGATGTGCGGGAATACGAGAACCGAATTTCGTAAAAGGTGCGCGCCGACAGGGTGTGTGTCAAAGACGCGTAATTCTGAAAATCGCGCGTGCGCAACTTGCCCGCCCCTGAATATTCCGCAGGCACGAAGAGATTGCGACCAGAAGAGTTCATATTCTTGCGCGAACCCTGTTCAATGCGCCGAATGACGCCTGCATTGTACCTGGATCGCTGGTTGAACAGAGATCCATAGTTAAATTTGACATTGCCACTCGGACGATACGTCAACTTTAAGTTCGTGCGGTTATTGAACGGTGATACCGCCGTGGGCGCCGGTAAAGACGATGGATTGCGATTCATCGAAGACGTCAATGTGAAGCCCATCTTGTTCATGATCGGGCCGCCCAGCAATGCTTCGCCGCGACCACCCCACACACCCGTGTAATCCTGCCGAACGTGAACCTTGCGCTGAACATCGTCGGCGGCAAACTGGGGATTGGTCAACTCTCCCGTCTGATTGTTGTACCCCAGAATACCGTCGGGGCCGGGGTACCACGCTTGCAAGTTTTCCCACTCGCTGTTGCCCCACTGCATCCTGCCGCGATGCACGGGCGATTCATACACATTGTTGCCCCAGTGCTTCTGACCAGGAGGCGTAATGCGATACTCGCCCCTACCCGTGTATCTTTGACCCCCTTCTTTAGTAACCACCGAAACGATAGAACCCGCATTGCCATACTCTGCGCTCATCCCACCACTTAACACCGTCAATTCTTGCACGGCACTCGTGTTCACACCTTGAAAACGCGTAAATCCGGCGCGGCCATCGTTGTTCACCACGCGCACCCCATCGACCATATACGCCGTCTCCCAGAAGTTGCCACCGCGAACACTCTCTGCGTCATCGGGGGTCACGCCAGCTTGCAACTCCACAAAGTCCGACATTTCTCGGATAATCGGCAACGCCTCGATTTCCTCTGCCGTAATAACGGACTTACTCTCCGTCTTGTCGTGCTCCACTGGCGGACGCTCGGCAACGATGATCATCTCGCCCAATTGAAGGGCTTCTTCCTGCATCTTAAAGTTCACCGTCGTGGTATGGTCAACATTGACCACCACACCTGTGCGAACAGACTTTGAATACCCCATCATCACCGTTTCAATATCATAGTTTCCCGGCGGGATATTGATGATAAAGTATTCGCCGTTCTCATCGGTGATCCCGGCGCGTTTCAGGCCATCGATCTCGATCACCACATTGGCACCGGGCAATGCATCGCCAGTCGCCTCCGTAACCCGGCCACTGATTTTACCCGTTGTGCCCGCTTCTGCCAACCCGGTGCTGATCACCAGAGCACTCAACAGACCCAAACAACACAATAGTCGCTTGCTCATTTACAACCCTCCGTAAAAAATGGTGCGTGATAGCCCAGTTCCCCATATTGGAGAACTGAATCTCTCTTACTCGAAATAATATTTGAAACTCACACCAGCATCCACTGTCCCTATCGGAAACGCCTTGTGTAAATCCCAGGCTGCCAATGGATTGACCTCGCCAAAGATGAGATTGTAGCGCAGGCGAAAATCAAGCCCATAAGAAGAACCCAACGATCCCTCAAAACCAGCACTTATGGGAATCGTCCACGCTGTCCGCGTATCCTCTGTGGGCACCAACCCGTGCAACATCACCTGGCCATTGACAATCAGACCGATGCTATTCATCTGCGCTTCTGTTAAATTCTTAGTATCCAGGGAGGAATTCGAGTTGCCGGGATACACCAGCGACACCTGCACGCCGCCGCGATCCACCTCATCTGGAATATCGCGATTGACCGGGGCAATCAAGCCACTCACTTTGTGGCTATAATCGTAAAAACCCAGGCCCAAACCCAGATAAGGAGACCACTTCCGTTCGGACATTGTCTCGGCATTTTCCCTGAAAAACCACAGCCAGTTCGATGCCACACTATTCCAGGTCATCTCAGAATCCGCCTCAGGGCTTGAGACTTGACGACCTTTATATTCAAACGTGCGACCGGGAAGATTTGAATTGCGAAATTTCGAGTAGTGATATTCCACCTCGGTAGTCAAACGCGGCGAAACCACATAACTCACATTCAAGCCGTACTTCAAATCACCAGCATACCAGCCGCTCAAAGGGCCTGTTGGCTGATGATAGTTCAGCAATCCACCAATAGCCCACAAGCCCGCATCGCGGGCATCGGCGGAAGATACAAATAAGAAAACCCCGACGTACAAAACTAAAAATCTTTTCAAAAGTATCTCCTTTCGAGAAAATCGGTTTAGGGTGAGCAAAATAGGACGGACATTATACAACCGAATAATCGGCAATACAAGCGATTTATAAAACATTAAGACAAGGCAAATTATTCTTCAAAAAGCATTCAAAACCGCGTTTGTCTTGAGCTTTTGCGTGGAAAAAATAATCTCGACAGGACCAAAATTACATGTATCTCATTCTAAAACAATAATTTGGAAAAATTTTAGATTCAGAAATCTTATAGAATACATTGCACAACATAAGAATTCCTAAATCATTGTATTAAGCGTAAGCAGATATAAACAATAGAGTTAAAACAACCTTGTCAACGAAAAATTTGTTAAAGTCTGTAACAGGACAACTGTTTGGATTCATAGAACTCACAGAGCTTTTAAAAAATGACAATCAAAACCACTGGATCGCGGCTTTAAGCATGCCGCGATGACAGCACTATTAATAGGCTTGATTGATGGCAATCAAAACCACTGGATCGCGGCTTTAAACATGCCGCGATGACAGCACTATTGATAGGCTTGATTGATGGCAATCAAAACCACTGGATCGCGGCTTTAAGCATGCCGCGATGACAGCGCTATTGATAGGCTTGATTGATGGCAATCAAAACCACTGGATCGCGGCTAAAGCATGCCCCTGCATGGTTTTAGCAGGGGACATGCCGCGATGACGGCGCTATTGATAGGCTTGATTGATGTGTAAGGTTAATGCATTTTTAAAATCCGGTCGATCTCTGCCGCATTCAATTTCCTTTCAAAACGGGGACCGTATTTGGCGACAACGCGCGAGGAAACATAAGTTGCGAGCCTCGCAGCTTGAGCCGCGTCATAGCCATGGGTCACCGCAAACAAATACGCGCCCGCAAACGAATCGCCTGCGCCATTGGTATCCACAGCATCTACCTCAAAACCCGGCGCGTGAAACACATCACCACCATCGCAGACCCTGGCACCGTCA
The DNA here is from genome assembly GCA_965262145.1 of Candidatus Latescibacterota bacterium. Classification (GTDB taxonomy): domain Bacteria; phylum Latescibacterota; class UBA2968; order UBA2968; family UBA2968; genus VXRD01. The sequence goes on along the minus strand of OZ253501.1, from coordinate 5,346,914 downwards.
GCACCATACGTCACAACCAAACCGCCTACGCGATGGCGCAACGCACCAAAAGCCTCTTCTGTTGTCTTGGCACCGGTAAATATCCTGCCTTCATCTTCATTGCAAAACAGCATATCCACGCCTGCATCGACCAGTGCAGTCATCCTATCCTTAAAAGCAGCTACAATAGACGGATCGCTCAGGGTGAGCGCGACCTTTGTACTGCGCTCCCGTGCGACCTTTTGCGCCACCTGTGCCGCTTCAAAACCATCGTCTGCTGCAATTAGATAGCCCTCGATATAAATAAATTCGCTATCCGCGATCACAGCATCCTCAATCTGCGCCACACCAAACGTACTCGTAATCCCCAAAAATGTATTCATCGTGCGATCCGCATCCGCCGTAATCATCACCAGACACTTGCCCGTAACCCCTTCTCCGCGATTTGACGGACTGGACGCCACCCCCGCAGCACTGAGATCGCGAAGATAAAACGCACCATCTGCATCCTGGGCCACTTTGCATCCGTAATAGCCCCTTCCACCACAATTGGCCAACGCGATCATCGTATTGGCTGCCGAACCGCCCGACGAACGCGCCATTTCTTTCCCACCCAAAGCATCGATCAACATTTGCTGACGATCTCCATCAATCAGCGTCATCACACCTTTGTCGATCCCCATCACCTCAAAAAACGACGGATCAACCCGAAACTGGATATCCACCAGCGCATTGCCCAGCCCATACACATCGTATTGGCGCATAAAATCTCCTCTCTCAATGTAATACCCACCTCAATCAAAAATTAAAATTAAAAACTGATATTGCGCAATACTCAAGTACAGCGCGGCACAAACATCCACATTGAAGGTTTGTTGGCAGGTAGGCATAGCAGCGAGAGTAAGCAGTCTATTCAGCGCTGGTTGGCGACGCGAACAAAATAAAAAATTACCTTCTGCGACGAATCCCCGACAGCTTTGAACTGCCGGGGATTTTTTTAAACTTTTCTTCCGCCAAAAACAGCGAGTTCAAAAAGCTTGAAATAACAATCTACATCTGAAAAACCAATATCTCTGAGCCATTCACATTGATCTTCAACAAACGCGAGAATATTCGCCTGTTTGTCATCGCGATAATAATAAGCCCGTGCGATTTCATCGCGAGATGCATTTGGATCTCGCCGCGTAACAGAATCGTAAAGCGCGTCAATAAAGCGATCGGCAAAACGCGACTCAACCCACTTCGTCGGCGAGCGGACATGCTCGACATTGACAAACACGCCATCGGGAGATAGCAAATCAAAAATCTCGCCATAGATTTCGCGCTTGCGTTCATCGCTCTGGTGATGAATTGAAAAACCCGATACAACCGCGTCATACGGCGCGTCATCTGCAACCAGACTGATCCAGTTGGGCGTCGCATAATCGCCAATAACAAAACGATGCCGTGAAGCCGTCTCGACAAACCGTTTCTGCGCTGCCTCGATCATAGCCTCAGAAAAATCCACAAAAACACCGCACGCATCCGGGTGGTGTTCAAGAACCGCAGCACCGAGTATGCCATCACCACACCCCAGATCGAGCACGGTATTTACCCCGTGATCATCCGCATTAATCACGCGGCACATAACGGCAATCTGTTCGTCAGACAGCGGAATTGCCTGCCGAATATTCTTCAGATATTTCTGAGCCAGATCCCGCGCTTGCCAGGCTGTATCTTTGCGTTTGCTCATGATTACAACACCTTATACCGAATATTCAATACCCCACTGCCAGACCATCCTTGCGGGGATCGGAAGCCGCGCAATAACCGTCGTCCAGTTTATAAATGAGTTGCCCCCCGCCATATCCAATAGCTGGCGGAATTTGAATATCGTGTCCGCGAGCGCGAAGATCGTCCAGCACACCGGCATCCACGCCGGGTTCAATACCCACACTCACCCCCCCAAAAACCTGCCATCGGGGTGCATCACACGCAGCCTGCGGATTTTGACCATAAGCAAAAATCCGAATCATCATCTGCGCATGACCTTGCGGCTGCATGTGCCCCCCCATAACGCCAAACGACATCACGGGTTGACCCTCTATGGTCGCAAACGCCGGGATAATCGTATGGTAGGGTCGCTTTCCCCCATCCACGCGATTGGGATGGCCCTCTGTCAGAACAAAACCCGCACCCCGATTCTGCATGCTAATACCCGTATCCGGAATCACAATACCAGAGCCAAAACCCATATAATTGGACTGAATAAACGAAACCATCATCCCATCTTCATCTGCAGCCGTGAGATAAACCGTATCGCCACGCGGCATGCCAAAAGCGGGCACCCCCGCCCTTTTCAGATCAATCAACCTGGCGCGCTGAGCCAAATAATCCGGATCGAGCAATTGCGCGTACTCAATATCCCGCGTATTGGAATCAGATACGTACCTATGCGTATCGGCATACGCCAACTTCATCGCCTCAATCTGAAGATGTAAGCTATCTGCCGAATCAACAGCATACTCAGACAGATCCCAATTTTCCAATATGCCCAGTGCAATCAGCGCCGCAATACCCTGACCATTTGGCGGAATCTCGTGCAGCGTATAATCCCGAAAATCCATCGTCATCGTATCCACCCAATCTGCCCGATGCGCCCCCAGGTCTTCTTCTGTCATCGCACCGCCAGTGCGTTTTGCATGCGCAGCGATCTTTTCTGCGAGATCGCCCGAATAAAAAGCGTCTCCCTTTGTCTCGGCAATGCGTTCAAGCGTACGCGCCTGCGCGCCACACACAAATTTTTCGCCAATTTTGGGCGCACGCCCCAGGGTTGCAAAAGTCGCCATCCAATCGGGCATATCGCCGTAATTATACACAGCCTGTGCCCAGCTATGTCCCGTAATAGGCGAAACCACAAAACCATTGCGGGCATAGTGAATCGCGGGTTCAAACAACGCCTCAAACGGCAACTTGCCAAACCGCTCTGAAAGCGCGACCCAGGCCGAAACACAGCCGGGCACAGTCACGGCGTCCCAACCGCGCTGGGGCATCTGAGCATACGCTGCAAATAATTCGGGCGACCACGCTTTTGGGGAACGCCCCGATGCGTTGAGACCATGTATTTGTTCACCATCCCACAAAATGCAAAACGCATCGCTGCCTATGCCATTCATATTGGGTTCAACAACAGTAAGCGCCATGGCTGTCGCCAGAGCCGCATCTACGGCATTACCACCTTTGAGCAACATCTGCAACCCCGCCTGCGCAGCCAGCGGTTGAGAAGTCGCAACCACATTGCGCGCCATAACGGGCATGCGTTGGGAAGGATACGGAAAAGACCAGGATAGTTCGGGCATAAGTCTGCATCTCCTAAAATATCAGTTCAAAGTAATTTCTTTTATCACCTCATTCATCAAATCATCGTCATCAATAGATGCGCGCAGAGGCTCTGTGAAATTGAGCCGATACCCATTGGGATCTATCACAATAACCTCTCGCGCATTCCACGGGCGATCGTGCGGACCGGAAATCTGGACATTGCCATCGCGCCGCACCCGTTTGGCAATCGCGTCAACCGATTCGCGCAACACCGTAAAATTGAGCGTAACACCCGCGCCCCGGGTGCTTGAAATCAAAATATTTGGCCCCTCCTCCATCAAAATCAAATCCGCATGGGGCGCCCAGCGCAAATGCGACATAATCGGATCGCCATTGGCACCCGGCATCTGTGAAACCAGAGAAAAACCGAGCGTGTCGCAATACCAGCGTGTGGATATGTTGAGATCGTGAACCATCAGTGTTGTATAGGACGGCATCTGGTAGTCGAAATCGGATTCCACCTGCATGTCCTTTCTCCCCGAAGGGGTCTAACCACTAACAAAAAAACCCGCTGAAGATGCTTCAGCGGGTTCGTTTTTACAAGACTATGATTTGCATTTAAGTCTGTCTCATTTTGAACCCGCCAATAATATTTTTATCATTACCCGTGAAAACCGCGAGATTCGATCCACCATCCGGGCACACATGACCGTTGGCACGGATAAATGACATCTGCGCAGTTGCACTGCTGGCGCAGCTATCCATCATCTGTCGGGTATCATTCTGGTGGGTTACAAAAATCATGTCAATCTCACTATATCTGCGAATCAAACTGAATGATGCAGAAGGTATATCGGGGATACAGTAAAGTCAAGCGGGTTTTCGCGCCGGTCTCTGGCTAATTTATCCTTTAGGAGGCTTTCGATGAAACATAAGATCCGCAAACGCACCCGTCACCTTACTACCCGTATTGTCCGAGTCGGACATAAGGTACACGCGCACAATCTCAGCGGGTTCTTCATCGGGATAAAAGCGTTTGAAATCCCTGTAAAAATTGCGCGACTCCCCAACCCATTGATTCGCGTTTTGATCCCCGCTCTCGGCAACAATGCGATACCACTTAAACTTGAAAAATCCCAGAACAGATGTCACCTGTGTCAGCGAAGTCTCTTCGGGTATGGTACGCGTCCAGAGATAGGCAATTTCCCGCAACTTCCCTCTGGTATTGAGAACAGAAATACCGATCTTAGCTGCAAAATCATCGCCCGATTTCTTAATCTTGCCTTTGTGATCCGCCGTACCGCGATCATCAATCGTATTGCTGACCCGCCAGCGCCATGAGATATAGGGATACTCAGTTGCCGATATGAGATCGTGCTGCCCTTGCGCCTGTTCGCGGACATCCTTCCCAAATCCCCTGGGCGGGCGGTCACAGCGCTTGATCCAATCCTGACTGCGATCAACCGACAACGCCGTGCCATTCTTCGTCGGCACCTGCCAGAAAAGCGCCGCCGCATGATCGCTGCGGATCGCAAACACGCCATCTCGATGTTGCCCCGTCACATTCTCGCCGCAATCGTCCCAATCGCGCCGCAACCAATCGCTTCCCATATCCACGACAACCCGATCCTGTGCTTGTAAAACACACGAAAAAATAACACAAATAAAAAAGCCTACCTTGATCGAAGCAAAAATAATGCGAATCATAGATACCTTTTGTAGAAATATTGAAAGGACAGTCAATTTGACGATACAACTTTGCCGAAGGCATTGGCAAAAATCAAAAAATCTCCGAATCCAATTGTGCCATCCCCATCCAGATCAAACTGTGCGTCATACCCAGCATCATCCTCACTGAACCCGAACTGTGCCACAAACTGCAAAAAATCAGCAAAGCCAACAACACCATCGCCATTAAAATCGGGGGTTGGCGTCTTGTCAAACAAGACCTCAACACCTCTATCCTGAAGAGCTGGAATATGCGTGTTGATAGACAACGAACTCAGCCGATTATCCACAAGATTCAATTCAGTCAGATTGGTTGCAGACTCCAGCCCGGTCAGATCTCGGATATTGCGGTTGCTCGCATCCAGAGTGGTCAAACTTGCCATGTTAGTGGTAGTAATAGGTGCAAAACGCGACTTGCCCAGCGCATCCCGAATCACTGCACGCAGGTTTGCATCTGGCATATAGACCACAGGCGTGACATACTGCGACACATCCCACAGCAGAACCGTGCCATCACGAGAGCCTGACGCGAGCGTGGTGCCGTAAGGCAAGAACGCAACAGAATAGACCCCTTCCCTATGCCCTTCGAAAGTGGCGATATTTTGTCCTGTCACAACATCCCAAAGCTTGATTGTTTTATCATCTGACCCCGAGGCAAAAATTGTACCATCGGGTGAAAAAGATACAGAACTAACCAAACCTGTATGTCCCTCGATAGTGGCGATAGTTTCCCTTGTCTCAATGTCCCACAGTTTGATCGTTTTATCATCTGACCCGGCAAGCGTTGTGCCATCCGGAGAAAACGATATAGAATTGACCCAAATATTGTGCGGAAGGGTAGCAATATTTTGTCTCGTCCCCACGTCCCAAAGCCTAATCGTGTTATCAAAAGATCCGGAAGCGAGCATTTTCCCATCGGATGAAAATGCAACAGATCGAACCTCGGACATATGACCCTCGAGGTCGGCGATATTCTCTCCTGTCATAATGTTCCATAATCTGATCTTATCCTCTGTACCGGCGGCGAGCATTATGCCATCGGGTGAAAACACCACCGAATGGATCGAACCTCGATGCTTAAGAGTAACAATTGTTTGGCGCGTCTCCACATCCCACAGCTTGATACCATCCAACGAATTCGTAGCCAACATTTTTCCATTAGGCGAAAACACCACTACTTCGCCAGAACCTGCACGTTTCTCAAGTGTGGCAACATGGTGTCCTGTCGCCACATCCCATAGATTGACCTCGCCCCCGGATCCCGAAGCGAGGATCGTTCCATTGGGTGCAAATGCTATAGAAAAGATCCAGGACATATGCCCTATAAGAGTAGAAATATTTTGTGTCGCCAGGTCCCACAGCTTGACCGTACCGCTACGACTTGACCCTATAGCAAGAGTCGTCCCACCGGGTGAAAAAGCAACGGAATTGATTCCAGAAATACCCCTATCAAGAGTAGCAATATTTGTTCGCGTGGTCATATCCCACAGTTTGACAGCATTATTTGTCCCCACAGCAAAGGTAGTCTCATCAGAAGAGAACACTACAGAGAGGACCTGATCCTGGCCAAAAAACCGAACTACATGTCTATAGGTAGCAATATTCTCTCTCGTCGCAATATCCCATAATTTGACCGTACCGTCCCGTGCCCCTGAAGCAATTATCGTCCTGTCAGGTGAGAACGCCACAGAACTGATCAGGTCCGTATGCCCTGCAAGAGTGGTGATATTTTCTTTTCTTTTTACATCCCACAGTTTGACTGTTCGATCATTCGATCCCGAAGCGAGGATTGCGCCATCGGACGAAAATGCCAAAGAGTTGACCGAATTAGTATGTCCTTCAAAGGTAGCGATATTTTCTCCCGTCCCCACATCCCATAACCTGACCTTGTAATCTTGAAATCCACCCGCCGACGCAAGGGTTGTGTCATCGGGAGAGAATGCTACAGAATAGACCTCACTCGTATGCCCCGTAAGGGTGGCAATATTTTCTTTTGTCGCAACATCCCATAGCTTGACCTGGCCATCTATTGATCCCGAGACAAGAGTTGTGCTATTCCGCGAGAACACTACAGAATGAACCGTATTCGCATGCCCGGTGAGTAGTCCGAGTTCACGCAATGTTCTCTCATCGTAAATCCAAATGCCAATGCTACTTGCCACGGCGAGAAACTGTCCATTCGGCGAAAACGCCACTGCCTTATCGCCTTCACTAATTCGTCCTTTACCCAACCGGGTCATTGCGCCATCGGGTAAATACCATGTCGGATAGTCACCACCTATGATCGGCGTGGCAGGCATTCCAACGCCCACGGCGTTAAAGATCACAGGCTCAAGCCCAATGGCAGATACTTCAACAGTATTTGTTCCAGGGCCAGAGGTGAGCATCCTCTCTATCCTGCCATCGGCATCAGTTATTGCGTTCTCAACCGTGAATCTTCCACTGAGTTTGCCATCTCCTGCCGTGACAGTAAACGTGACCGCAGCACCTCCAAACACAGAACCGTATTGATCTCTCACTTCAACGACCAAAGGATTCGCCAATTCTGCACCCGGCGTGCCCTGCTGATTGTCGCCAGAGATTTTCACAAGTGTTTGAGGACGAGGCTGCATCCATTCAGACATATCCCACAATTCAACTACATAGCCACCTGTCCCTGCAATGAGTCTTGTGCCGTCGGGCGAAAACGCCATAGAATAGACCCGCTTCGTGTACCCTAAAAGTGTGGCGATATTGTGCCTCGCCACAACATCCCACAGTTTTATCGTATCATCCGATGATCCCGATGCCAGGATTGTGCCATCGGGTGAAAACGCCACAGCGTTGACACGGTCCGTATGTCCCTCAAGTGTGGCGATATTTTCCCCTGTCACAACATCCCACAGTTTTATCGTATCATCCGATGATCCCGATGCTAGGATAGCACTATCGGACGAGAATGCAACAGAATAGACCCAAGACGTATGACCTTGGAGGGTAAAAATATTTGCGCCCGTCGCAACATCCCACAGTTTTACTGTATCATCCGATGATCCCGATGCCAGGGTTGTACCATCGGATGAGAATGCAATAGCATTGACCCGAAACGTATGCCCTTCGAGAGTAGCAATATGTGTTCCCGTCTTAATATCCCACAGTTTTATCGTATCATCCCATGATCCCGATGCCAGGGTTGTGCCATCGGGTGAAAACGCCACAGAGACGACACGGCCCGTATGACCCTTAAAGGTGACGATCTCTTTTTGTGTCGAAATTTCCCACAGTTTGACCCCCTGAAATGCATTCGATGCGAGAATTGTGCCATCGGGCGAAAATGCAAGAGCACGAATACTGATATCCCCTTCAAGAGTGCCAATATTCCGCTTCGTTGCAACATCCCATAGCTGAATCGTGTTATCCCATGACCCAGAAGCGATTGTTGTACTATCGGGAGAAAACGCTACAGAGACGACAAGAGATGTATGCCCCTCAAAGACGGCGATATGGTGTGGCGAAATTTCCAAAAGATCAAAAAATGCCTTGCCTACATTCCCATCGATATCAACCGCTTCGACATAAATCGGATGTGCGGCAGGATTGGAAAGACTCGTCGTATAGCCAATTGATGGAATAACGCCGTCATATTCAAATTCAACGACAGCATCTTTTTCACCCGTCAATCCACGACACGCCTTCACTTCATAAAATCTGGCGGCGGGGTGTGGTTCTCTTGTTTTAACAAATAAGATTACTTGATGAAGCCCATCTAAATCGCTGACTTTGAGTTGCACAGAGATGTTTTCTGACCCTGCTGGATATGCAGGTGACGAGACGAGTTCGATAGTTGGCGACTGCGCCTCTTCAATCGGGACATCGGGATTGAAGTAGGGACGCACAGCCAAATATTCGGCATTACATGCGGATAATTGATCGCGATGTGCCCCATACGACATCATGTAGGCATCATTATTGAAATCGTGCGACAATCCGAAAGCATGTCCAAGCTCATGTGCGGCTGTTTTAAAGCTAAATCCACCAGGAAACAAAGCAATGCCACCAGTTTTCCCCCATTCGCCTCCTCGACCTGCCGCACCATCAATTGCGTTTATACTATTGTCAATAACGATGAAATAAATGTTCGCATTGAGGTCAAACACCTGTCCAATTTCTTCCTCTAAAGTCCTACTTGTATCGTCAAGATAGTGGCTATCGGAATGTTGACCATCCACGCGATGAACCGTCGGCTCATCCTGAGCATCGGTTTCAAAGCGGAAGGTTTTATTCCCATACCCATTCACCTGCATCTGCTCGGCAAAGAAGGTCTGAATCTGGCGAATTGTAACTTTCATCGAATCCACCACTTCCTGGCGAAACGGACGGTCATTCGGCAAGAAGTAGATCATCCGAACCGTGCGGGGTTCGCCAACGTTCAAATCAAACGCCTGCTTCGTAGCAGCATAGATACTATCGCGCTCCCGCATGTCTTCGAAATCGAGTGGCAGACAGAAATGCACATTGTTCTCGGAGGATGGCGGCGAAGCATATCCAACAGACGATAGACAGAGCAAGGCCAAAAAGCGCGCGCTTAACCTGAGGGCCTTGCAATATGTTCTCATAAAATCACCTCATCTGTACAGTCAATTTGATGATACGACCTTGCCAAAGTTGTCCACAAAAATCAGAAAATCACCAATCCCTATCACGCCATCCCCATCCAGATCAAACCGCGCGTCATATCCCGCATCGTCCTCACTAAACCCGAACTGCTCCACAAAAAGCAAAAAATCGCCAACACCTACAATCCCATCGCCATCAAAATCGGGTGTCGGTTTGTCAAACAGAACCTCAACACCTCTGCTCTGAAGGGCTGGAATATGTGTGTTGAGGGATGGCGCATTCAGCGGATTATCCATAAGATTCAATTCTGTCAGACTGGTTGCAGACTCCAGTCCTGTCAGATCTCGGATATTGTGGTTGCTCGCGTCAAGAGTAGTCAGACTCGCCATATCCGTCACCGTGATAGGTGCAAACCGCGACTTGCCCAGCGCATCCCGAATCACCGCTCGAAGGTTAGCATCGGGCATATAGACCACAGGTGTGACATACTCAGAAACATCCCATAATCTGACCGTATGATCATAAGACCCGGAAGCGAGGGTTGTTCCTTCAAGTGAAAACGCCACAGAATACACGTCATTTGTATGTCCTGAAAGTGTGGCAATATTGCGCCTCTTCACGACATCCCATAGTTTTATCCTATCATCATAAGACCCCGATGCGAGGGTTGTTCCATCGGGCGAAAACGATACGGAAAAGACCTCATCCGTATGCCCTGTAAGTATCGCGGGTTTACGAGTGGTCACTACATCGTAGTAAATCCATACACCTCTTTGACTTGCACCAGCAAGGTGTTGTCCATCGGGTGAAAACGCCATTGAACGGATCAAAGAAAGAGGTGATTCAAGATTGGCGATATGTGTTCGCGTCGCAACATCCCAAAGGTGGATATCCCATAATGCTGTGGCGAGGATTGTGCCATCAGGAGAGAACGCCATAGACCTCGCAGTCTCTTCAAAGGTAGCGATATCTTTTTTCGTCGCAATACTCCATAATATGACCCCGTCATCCGGTGACCCAGAAGCTATTGTTGTATTATCGGGTAAAAACGCCACAGAACCGACCTCATCCGTATGCCTTTCAAGGGTGGCGATATGTTGTGGAGAAAATTCCCACAGTTCCAAATACACTCTACCCACATTTCCCTCAGTATCAACTGCTTCGATATAAATTGGGTGAATGGCAGGATTAGAAAGACTGGTTCCAGTAACCGATGGAATAACGCCGTCATATTCAAATTCAATGACAGCATCTTTTTGTCCCGCTAATCTACGACACACCTTCACTTCAGGGAGTCCGGCAGCGGGGTGTGGTATGCTTGTTGTAACAAAGAAAAGAACTTGATGAAGCCCTTCTAAAGCTCTGACCTGGAGTTGAACAGAAACGCTCTTTGAGCCTGCGGGATATCCCGGCGACGAAATGAGTTCGATTGTTGGCAACTGCGCCTCTTCAATTGAGGCATCGGGATTGAAATAGGAATCCACAGTCAAATATTCGGCATGGCACATAGATAACCGATTTTGTCCTGGACCATACGACATCATGTAGGCATCATTGTTGAAATCGTGCGCCAATCCGAACGCATGTCCAAGCTCATGTGCGGCTATTTTGAAGCTAAATCCACCAGGAAACAATGTATAGCCACCATTTTTTCCTCGTCGTTCTCCTATCCCTGCCACACGCCAACCATCCAGGCCAATTGAATTGGTACTATTGTCAATGACGATGGAGTAAATATTCGCATCGAGATTAAACATCTGTTCAATCTCGTTAAATACAGTACCATATGTATCTTCAAGATAGTGACTATCGGGATGTTGACCATCCACGCGATGAATTAGTGGTTCGTCCTGGACATCGGTTTCAAAACGGAAGGTCTTGTTCCCATACCCGTGCGCCTGCATCTGCTCTGCAAAGAAGGTTTGAATATTGCGAATCTCATCTTTCATCTTCTGAACCACTTCCTGGCGAAAGGGACGGTCGTTCGGTAAGAAGTAGATCATCCGAACCGTGCGGGGTTCGCCAACATTCAAATCAAACGCCTGCTTCGTGGCAGCATAGATGCTATCTCGCTCCCGCATGTCTTCGAAATCGAGTGGAAGACAGAAATGCACATCAGACGATGGCTGAGAAGCATATCCAACAGACGATAGACAGAGCAAAGTAAACAAACACGCGCTCAACCTGAGTGTCTTGTAATATATTCTCAATGAAATCACCTCATCCTTTCTTCGAGTGTGAATCAAATTCACACCTGTTGCGAAAACACCACACGCAAGCACGATTTTACGGGGAATTTTATTGAGTATAGGAACAAATGCAAATTTTGTACCAAAAAAAGCGCGACGGGGAAAAAACCCGCCGCGCTTATGCGTTCAAATGGTAAACTGGAAACTGGATTGCGGCTTTAAGCATGCCGCAATGACGGCACTATTGATAGACTTGATTGATGACAACCAAAACCTTCTGGATTGCGGACGGGACGGCACGGGGACCGTCCCCTACGACGGGGTACAACTGGCCGCTCCTCAGGCCAGTTCATACCAGACAGCGATGCACTACATCTCTGATGACTCTTCACTGTGATGCTCAGACTTCTCTTTCATCTCGGACTTCTCTTTCATCTCAGACTTCTCCTCCGTCTCAGATTCCTTTTTCATCCGATCGTGATCTCCACCTCGGCGACCGCGGAAACCACCGCGTCCCCTGAACCGCGGACCATCGTTATCTCTGAACCCAGGCCCGCCACGGCCTCGAAAGCCAGGACCACCACGCCCCTTGAAACCCGGTCCACCGCGCCCACGAAATCCCTTGCGCCCCCCTCGTTTGCCGCGCATCCCACTGAGCTTCTCCTTTTGTTCAGCGGTCAGCAAATTTCTAACATCCATACTGTTCTGAATTTCGCGCGCCATAATTTTGCCCTGCGCCGCCATCATCACATCGATCTTGGCCTGAATATCCGAAGCCGATGGACTGTCCTGCTTGCGAATCACACCCAAATCAATCCGCGTTTTCGCGTGTGCCGCGCGCAAATCGATCATCGCTTTTTGATGGGCAGAACGCAGATCAGACATCTTTTTCTTCTGCTCATCCGTCAACTCCAGTGCCGCCATACCATCGCGCATACCTCGACGCTTGGCCCTTTGACCTTCTGCTTGTTTCACAAAAGCGACACTTCCAATAACTCCAATAACGAAAACACCGATAACTGCATAGATAATTTTGCGTTTCATGACATTTACTCCTCTTGATTAAACAGCAGCAAAAAGCGAGGGGATTTCCCCGAATCCTGTCTGCCTGTGGTAAAAAATCGAACAACCCTCGGCTGTGTTCAGGCCGGCGTCTGTTCACAACGCGAAAGTCGCGGGTTATGGCCCTCGGCGGGAACCGGGTGGACGGTCTCCCGGAGGACCGCGTCGGCCGCCACCTCGACCGCGAAATCCTCGACGTCTATTATTTTCCTCAAATTTTGCAAACTGCTCAGGCGTGAGAATCGTCTTCAACTTCTCGCGCAATTTTTGCTCCTGAGACCGCATATCTTCGCCAATCTGTCGGCGCATCGTTTCGATCTCGCGCCGGTGTTCCTGAAATGCAGCCCGCACAGCACCCTTTTGCTCATCCGACAAAGCGAGATCATGGCTCAAACGCTCAATCATGCGATTGTAGTCATAAGGACGCCCACGCGGACCTGGCTGACGCAAGAGTTTGCGCTCGGCAACAACGCCACACACCAGCCCCAGAGCAAAAATACCCATAAAAAAAAGAATAGCTTGTGTGCGAGGTGAAAAAGAAATCATGAAAGTTCCTTTTGCGGTTGTTTACTCCGGATAGATAATCAGGCTATCGGGTTGCACCTCCGACAGCACCATTTCGGTTTGCGAATCAAAATAATCGGACACTGTATTGGCCTCAGTACTTCCATTATCTATCAGCACCATAAAAATAACAGCAGCGGCAGCGGCCAATGGCACGAGGCGTTTGCCCGCCCAGGCCAGACTATTCCAGATACTCTCCTCCCGAATCTGTGCCTGAATGCCATCCCACAACCCCGGCGAAGATTCCATCGGACGCTGGCGCAAGCGATTCTGCACATGGCGGAGCAAATCGTATTCGGCGCGAAAGTCTGCATCTTCTGCTATCCGCGCTTCAATTTCGCGCGCATGTTCCGCAGACAAGTTACCATCAACATAGAGCAATAATTTATCTCGATCAGTCATATATCCTCCCCTTGCCATTCGCGGTATAGCGGCAAAAGCAAATCGCGTAAACGCGCCCGTGCCCGCGAAAGCCTCGATTTAACAGTGCCGACGGAAACATCTAAAACATCGGCGATTTCTTCTTGAGAAAGATCCTCGATATCTTTGAGAATCACCACCGCGCGATGATCGGGCGACAAGTGCTCCAGCACCTTTTGAATCTCCTCGCGCAAACCAATGCGCTCAATATCATTTTCCGGTTTATCCGTGCCCAAAAATCGGTCCAGTGCCATATTGCTCGCCTCTTGCATCCCCTCAATAGAAACACTATCGGGCCGCCGTTGCTCACGCTGGGCAAACGTGAGACAAACATTGGTAGTAATGCGATACAAATACGTGTAAAAACTCGACCGCCCCTCAAACTTTCCCAGTGCTCTATACACTCTAATAAACGCCTCTTGTGCCGCGTCCTTTGCCACTTCGCGATCGCCAAGAATCGAACACGCCAGGCCGTAGATACGGTCTTCATAACGCTCAACCAACTGGCGGAAAGCCTGCACATCGCCCTTTTGGCATTGACGAATCAGACCTCGTTCATCAAAATCAGCCACGTTATCTTTTTCCTATAGCAGCCATCCGTTATAGGGTATGACTACGCCATGCTGCGCGTGCGCCTGTGCGTCTATCCGTTCGCAGGATTAGACCACCAGATCAGCACTCGCGTTCCCTATAAAACAAAAAATGGACATCGCTCAAAGCAATGTCCATCTCCGGGAGCATAGGTTGCTCACTCCGTAATAATATCGGCAAACGTCATACCCGAAGGAATCATGGGCAGCACATGCTCTTGACACGGCACAATCACATCGAGCAAATAGGGGCCTTTGGAAGAAATCATGCGGTCAATCGCGGGCACCAGATCCTCCTTGCGTTCCACCCGCTCGGCAGGCACGCGAAAACCCTTTGCTATCGTCACATAATCGGGAAAAATGGCGTGCCCCGGCGGAATACTCATATCTTCATGCGCCTGCGCCGCTTCCGGATCGCCAATAAACGTATGTCCGCGATTGCTTTTGTAAAAACGGTCCTCCCATTGCACCACCATGCCCAGATGCTGATTGTTGAGAATCATAGTCTTAACGGGAATCTTTTCCGCATAAAGCGTCGCCAACTCCTGCACATTCATCGCAAAACTGCCATCGCCATCAATATCAATAACCAGTGCGTCGGGAAAAGCCAATTGCGCCCCCAGCGCAGCGGGCAAACCAAAACCCATCGCCCCCAGGCCGCCCGACGTGAGCCAACGGCGCGGCTCATCAAAAGGATAAAATTGCGCGGCCCACATCTGGTGTTGCCCCACCCCTGTGGATATAATGGCCTTTCCCTGCGTCATCTTATAGAGCGTCTCAATCGCATGCTGGGGCAAAATGACATCTTCCACATCCTTATACTTGAAAGGATATTTTTCGCGCCACGTTTCAATCTCATCACACCAGGCCTGGTAATCGCCCGGTGTAACAACACTGTTTAGCTCCTGTAGGGCATATTTAATATCGCTCACAATCGGCAAATGGGCGACCTTGTTTTTATTAATCTCAGAAGGATCGATATCGATATGCACAATGCGACCGTGTTTACAAAATTCCTCGAGCTTGCCCGTCACCCGATCATCAAAACGCACCCCAAATGCCAGCAACAAATCGGCGTGATTGATGGCGTAATTGGCGTAAACTGACCCGTGCATCCCCAGCATTTGCAAAGACTGGGGATCTGTTTGCGGAAAAACACCCAGACCCATCAGAGTCTGTGCCACGGGAATACGTGTTTTCCGGGCAAACTCGCGAAGTTCTTCCGACGCTCCGGAAGTCACAATCCCCCCGCCGGCATAAATAAGCGGGCGTTTGGCTTCAAAAATAGCCTGGGCAACCTCTTGAATTTGAGCACGGCTGGCGTGTTGATGGTTGGGGTTATAGCTGCGAATAGCAACCGTTTCGGGAAAAACGGGCACACAAACACTCTGCTGCACATTTTTTGGAATATCGACCAGCACCGGACCGGGCCGCCCAGAAGAGGCTATGTAAAATGCCTCTTTGACAACGCGGGGAATATCTTCAATGCGATCTATGAGATAATTGTGCTTGGTAATCTGCCGCGTAACCTCAATAATCGGGGTCTCTTGAAACGCATCGCGACCAATAACAGCCGTAGAGACCTGGCCTGTGATAGCGACAAGCGGCACAGAGTCCATTTTGGCATCTGCCAGCCCCGTGACCAGATTGGTAGCACCTGGCCCAGAAGTTGCCATACACACGCCGACTTTGCCCGAGGCTTTGGCATATCCCTCAGCCGCAAAAATTTCGCCCTGCTCGTGCCGGCACAACACAACCTGGATATTGCAACGCGTGAGGGACTGGTGCATTTCCATACTGGCCCCTCCGGGATAGCCAAAGAGAACTTCGACCCCCTCGCGAATGAGACTTTCAACCAGAATATCGGCACCGCTCATTTCACCAGAGGTAGTTGTGCCATTGCCAGATGCCGGAGCCTGGGATTTGCTCGCCATTGCAAAAATCTCCTTGAGATAGGGCACACCTGCGCGTGCGTCCTTTGTCAAAACCAAAAAAAACCCGCCATTGCATTGTAGCGATGACGGGATTAAGATGTTTTTGCGATACAATCATCAACCCCACCATCACATGGGTACAAGTACTACAACACGGCCTACAACAGCCGTCGTGATTGCAATGTGGGATGTGGTGATCTGATATGTCATAACTCTGCGCTCTCTTTCAGTGAGAAAGAAAAGATACAGGCTTAGTCCAGTTCTGTCAAGAAAACTCGCTTGAAAAGCAGGTAAGAGGTGATGCCTCTCACGTCTCACCGCCTTTAAGTCTCATCCATCATATTAATGCGGTCTCGAAGCTCGGCAGCGCGCTCAAACTCTTCGTTGTCAATCGCTTCGAGCAATTCTTTTTTCAGGCGTTCAGATTTGGTGAGGGGACGCTGTTGCTCAAGCTCATCCAGCAATTCGTTCAGAGACTCGACAGAGCGTTTTTTTTCAACGGCAAATTCTTCTGCATCTACCTCTTCCAGGTTTTCGATCTTGCCGAGCACATCTCGAATAATTTGGATGCCCCCTTTAAAATTGTTCTTTTGCGATTCAATCATCACGCGCGCAATCGCGTGGATTCGCAAAACATAAGGCCACCATTTTTCGAGATTGAGACGGTCATTTTCCACAACGGCGTATTGGTTGACAAAACGAAACAGCTTCATGTTGCGCTCTGTATCGCGAATAACGCGATCATAGTCTCGTATTTGGAGCAAAAAAACATATCGCTCGTAGAGCAGTCGGCTTTCATCAAAAAGTTCACGACAGTGCGCCTTTTTGAGTGAAAAACCATCGGATGCACCGTGTTCTTTAATAAAACGATGAAGCCTATCAGTAAAATGATCCAGAGCAAACGCGCTATTGTGCGGCTTGCGCCCATCGGGACGCCCGTCGAGTTCCATCTGTAGAATGCCTTGAAATGGACCTTGATCTATGCGCACCTGAATTTTTTCAACGCCTTTGGGCGAGAAAATTTTG
Source organism: Candidatus Latescibacterota bacterium (assembly GCA_965262145.1). GTDB lineage: Bacteria > Latescibacterota > UBA2968 > UBA2968 > UBA2968 > VXRD01. The sequence goes on along the minus strand of OZ253501.1, from coordinate 5,329,526 downwards.
CGAATGCTGTTTTTGGGGTCATACGGCCAGTGGTTCAGCAAAGGGCCAATATCTTCGGTCATGGCAACTCCCCCTGCGTGTGTGTGAGACACATCCTTATGAACTGCTGACGTCAAAATACCCGAGCCTATCACACGATAGGCTCCAATCTAATTGCATTTAATTGCAGATGCAAGTATCATGTAAGGCGGGTAAGAGGTAAGAGGTAAGACGACCCCACCCTACCGCCTTTAACATCTCACCGCCTTTAACATCTCATCTATACAGAAAAAAAATGGGGACAGAAAAAATCACAGGATCAATCGCTAAGTTCTTCAAGTTTGACGCGCAAAACACAGATTGGCGCACCGAAATAACAGGTGGTGTGACGACATTTGCGACAATGGCTTATATCGTAGCCGTGAATCCGGGCATCTTGTCCGACGCATTGGGCAAGGATTTATTTCCCGAACTGTTATTTGCAACATGTGCTTCTGCAGCCATCGCAACAATACTTATGGGACTTTTAGCAAATTATCCCTTTGCCCTGGCGCCGGGCATGGGCCTCAATGCGTTCTTTACCTACACAATTGTACTGGGCATGGGCGTACATTGGAAATTGGCCCTGGGTGTGGTCCTCGCCTCCGGACTCTTGTTTTTATTATTAACCGTGTTGCGAGTGCGCGAGGCCATTATCACAGCAGTGCCCCAACCTCTCAAGCTCGCCACAGCCGCGGGTATTGGACTATTTATTGCATTCATCGGATTTAAAAATGCGGGTTTTATTGTCGATGATCAGGCCACATTGGTCAGCCTGGGCAATGTACGCACAGGACCTGTTGGATTGGCACTGGTGGGACTTTTAGGTACGGCCATCATGCTGGCGCGCGGCATTCGCGGTGCAATTTTACTCGGCGTAATCGGCATCACCTTACTGTCCATGCTCTTTGGGCTTACACCGTGGCCAACAGGTGTCGCAAGCCTTCCTATTTGGCCCACCCATCTCTTTGGAGAAGCCATCTATCATCTGCCCCTCGCATTTCACACCGCAGTAATAGAACTCGTATTTGCTTTTCTCTTTGTCGATCTATTTGATACCATGGGCACGCTGGTGGGATTATCCGAACGCGTGGGATTCCTGGATAAGCGAGGACAATTGCCGCGCGCCAACAAAGCACTGCTATCAGACTCTATTGGAACCGTATGCGGCAGCGTATTGGGCACCTCAACAGTAACGACCTATATCGAAAGCGCCGCGGGCATATCCTCGGGCGCCCGCACGGGCTTTGCCAGCCTGGTAACCGGCGGACTATTCATCTGCGCCTTATTTTTCACACCTCTGGTGCAGGCCATACCGCCCTTTGCCACAGCACCCGCGCTCATTGTCGTAGGCGTCATGATGATGGCCCCGGCTGCTCGCATTGACTGGGATGATATGTCGGACGCCGTACCCGCTTTTTTAACACTGATAGCCATTCCCCTAACATTCAGCATTGCCGATGGGTTGGCCCTCGGATTTATAGCCTATCCCATAATCAAGCGATTGAGCAAAAAAGACTCCGAGGTACATTTTTTTGTAGATGTGTTGGCCATTATATTTATTCTCAAATATGTCTTTATGGCGTGAGATGCGTGGCTCCTGATCGCTGCTTTTGTTCGTGACATTTATATTTTTTTCTCTATTATTTCAAAGTAATTATGGTAGCTATTAAAAGCTAAAAAAAATATTGAGGAGGCGTTATGCGTACATTGTGTGTCATTTTTCTTTTACTGTGGAGTACTTGCTCGGTCATAGCTCAGGATCTCGGTAGCTTGACTGGAAAAGTGGAAGATGAGACGGGAGAAGTCTTATTCGCGGCCAATGTCATAGCCAAAGGACCGGCCATTGAAGACACTCGGGGCGCAATCACCAATGACCAGGGGATCTACCTCATCGACCGCCTGCCACCGGGCATTTACGAAATCACCATCAGTTATATCGGATATGAAACCATGGTTGCAACCGGCATAGAAATCCGCGCTGGCGAAAGTATGACGCGAGATTTCAAGTTGACCGCCGTAGCCCTCATTGGTCAACAGGTCGTAGTATCGGCATCGCGCAAACAAGAAAAAGCCCTGGACGCGCCTGCTTCGATAGCAACGGTCGATGCATCCGAAATCAGAAATCGAGAAGTCTTGTCGCCGACTGAGCATATCAAAGCCCTACCAGGCGTGGACTTTTCTAAAACGGGCATCTCACAAAGCAACACAGTGGTTCGCGGATTCAACAATGTATTTTCTGGCGCATTGCTCACACTCGTTGACAACCGCATTGCCCGCGTCCCATCCCTGCGTGTCAATGCCTTCGATTTCATCCCCCTTACCGGTGACGATATTGAACGCATTGAAGTGGTTCTGGGACCCGGATCCGCGCTTTACGGTCCCAATAGCGCCAATGGCGTGATGCACATTATCACCCGCTCACCGTTTGGATCAGAAGGCAATACAATTTCGATATCTGGCGGCGAGCGCAGTGTGCGAAAAGTATCACTGCGACACGCCAGCAGTCTCAACAACAAGATCGGGATCAAAATTTCGGGCGGGCAAAGTTCTGCTCATGACTGGGAATACGTAGATCCCCTGGAAATGGAATCGCGCGGTTTTAATCCACGCGATTACAATGCAAAAAAGACGATAGGAGAACTCAGACTCGATTTTCGACCAATAGAAGACATGACGATCATCGGATCGACGGGTTATACAAAAACAAGCAGCATTGAATTGACGGGTTTGGGTGCAGGCCAGACGAAAGACTGGACCTATAGTTTTTATCAAGGCCGCCTGCTGTATCGCGGGTGGTTTGCACAAGTCTTCATCAACATCAGTAACGCGGGTAAAACGAGATTGCTCATACCAGACGATCCAATTGTAGATAATTCACATTTGATGGTCTTGCAATTGCAACACAATGCCAGCCTGGGACAGAAACAACACTTTGCCTATGGTGCGGATGTGCTGCGAACCCGACCTAAGACAGGTGGAACAATAAGTGGCAGGCATGAAGACAATGATAACATCGATGAATACGGGTTTTATCTGCAAAGTGAAACCAGCCTGAGCGACCAGATCGAGCTGGTATTGGCCGGACGCATTGACAAGCACAGTCATGTTGAAGACCCATTTTTCTCACCGCGCGCGGCACTGGTCATCAAACCCACGCCGCTCAACACCCTGCGATTGACCTATAATCGCGCATTTAGCACACCCTCAACCGCCAACTTATTTTTAGACCGGGTCGGCCTTCCCGATGCCTTTGGGCTGGGGGCACTTCAATCGGTATTGGGATTTAGTCCAGCAATTGACGTTCGCGCACAGGGCACTGCCGAGACCGGATTCACATTTCGCAGAGACGACAATGGGCTACCCATGTTGCGGACATCCTTCGCGCCCATAGCGGGCTTGTCAAAAGATCACTACTTCTCTCTGCACGATCCCCAGGGCACCAATTTGATGTGGGGCGTTGCCAGATCGGTAATACTGAACATCCTTTTGGCGGAACTGGAACCTCTCGCGACAGAGCTTTTTGTAAGCCGGCTTGGGCTACCACAAGATCAAGCTGCTGCGGTAGCCGCACAACTGGTCGGGGACTTCCCCACGGTTATTCCCGAACAACTGCCGGGCTTGCAAAATACGGCTGGAACACTAAATACAGCAACGCGGAGTTTTGATCCCGTGCCCGACCTCGCCAATGCAGTGACAGACATAAAAAAAATCAGATCATCCATCACAGAAACCTTTGAAGTGGGATACAAAAGCGTCATCAATAACAAACTCATTCTGGCAGCCGATATCTATCTAAACAAAAAAAGAAATTTCACCAGCCCATTGCGGATTGTAACACCCAGTGTATTTCTCGCACCCGGTCCTTTGGGTGAGGCTCTAACAAACGCGATTACCGAGAACTTGAAAGACCCCGCCAATGCAAGTCTCGCAATTGCCATCGGTCTTTTAGATCAGCTCAACCAACCGGAGTTGGGCCTGGTTGGCAATGGCAATGGCACAGGCATCGATGAATTGACACAGTTATTTGTATCCAACGCCGCGATGATCCCCTTTGGCACCATATCTGCCGAACAGGCACCAGACCCCACTGCAGTGATGGTCGCATATCGCAATTTTGGTCGCATAACACTTTACGGTGCCGACCTATCTTTTGCGTATTATCCAAACGAAATGTGGACTTTTACCGGCAATTACTCCTATGTCAGCAAAGACTGGTTTCCCAATTTAGACAACATCGGCGACATTGCCATCAATGCCCCCCGGCACAAATTTAACATCGGAGTCAATTGTCAACTGCCCAATACACCGCTCACGATTCGCGGAAAATTGAGCTATCGCGGTGGTTTTCCAATGCAATCGGGTGTATATGTCGGCGATGTAGATGCTTATACCATTTTGGACCTGAGTGCCTCATATCAGTTGCCACTTTCAAATGATCGCTTCAAGATCACATGGAATGTGGAAGCCAGCAACGTGGTAAACCAGGAATATCGATCATTTATCGGTGCGCCATTTATTGGACGCCTGGTCTTAACTGGCCTGAATATTCGATTCTAATACTTTCCCAGTCCCATCTCCAGAAATAAAAAAATCTGGATCATGGCGATAAGGAGGGTTTTATGCGTGCATTGTATATCCTTGTTTTCGTACTGTGGAGTGCTTGCTCGGTTGCCGCTCAGAATTTGGGCAGCTTGATGGGCAAAGTAGAAACCGAGGACGGAGAAGCCTTATTCGGAGCCAATGTCATAGTCAAAGGACCGGTCATTGAAGGCACCCGGGGCGCAATCACCAATGAACGAGGAATCTATCGCATCGACCGCTTGCCGCCGGGCATTTACGAAATCACCCTCAGTTATATCGGCTATGAAACGATGGTTACATCCGGCGTAGAAATCCGCGCTGGCGCAAATATGACGCGAGATTTTAGTCTGACCGCTGTAGCCCTTATCGGTCAGCAAGTGGTGGTGTCGGCATCGCGCAAACAAGAAAAAGCCCTGGACGCACCTGCTTCAATTTCAATAGTCGATGCATCTGAAATCAGAGACCGGCAAGTGTTGTCGATGAGTGAATATGTCAAGACCTTGCCCGGCGTGGACTTTTCTCAAACGGGCATTTCGCAAGGCAGCATGGTGGTTCGAGGATTCAACAATGTATTTTCTGGTGCATTGCTCACACTCGTTGACAATCGCATTGCCCGCATTCCATCGCTACGGCTCAATGCCTATGATATAATACCACTTACCAGCGACGACATTGAGCGCATTGAAATAGTTCTGGGACCCGGGTCCGCGCTTTACGGTCCCAACAGCGCCAATGGCGTGATGCACATTATCACCCGCTCACCGTTTGGATCAGAAGGCAATACAATTTCGATATCTGGCGGTCAACGCAGTGTGCGAAAATTATCACTGCGGCATGCCAGCACGCTCAGCGACAAGATCGGGATCAAAATTTCGGGTGGATATGCAGCAACCCATGACTGGGAATATGTCGATTCCCTGGAAGTGGCAGCTCGCGGTGAAAATCCACGCGATTATAGCACAGAAAGGACAACTGGGGAATTCAGACTCGATTTCCGACCAACAGATGAACTGACACTTATAGGGACGGTGGGCCATTCAAAAATGAGCGGCCTTCAACAGACGGATTTAGGTGTGGGCCAGGCCAAGGACTGGACCTATAATTTTTATCAAGGCCGCCTGCTCTATCGCGGGTGGTTTGCACAAGTCTTCTACAACACCAGTAATGCAGGTGACACGGAACTAATAACAGCCGGCGACCCAATTGTAGATAATTCACATTTGCTGGTCTTGCAATTGCAACACAATGCCAGCCTGGGACAGAAACAACACTTTGCTTATGGTGCTGATGTGCTGCTAACCCGGCCCAAGACAGGTGGAACAATAAGTGGCATGCATGAAGAAAATGATAACACCGATGAATACGGGATCTACCTGCAAAGTGAAACAAACCTGAGCGATCAGATCGATCTCGTATTGGCCGGGCGCATAGACAAACACACTCATATTGAAAACCCGTTTTTTTCACCCCGCGCGGCACTGGTCATCAAACCCACGCAGGACAACGCCCTGAGATTGACCTATAACCGCGCATTTAGCACACCCGAAACCACTGACTTGTTTTTAGACCGGATCGGTGTCCCCGATGTCTTTGGGCTGGGCGCAAATTTCAACTCGGTATTGGGATTTAGTCCAGCAATTGACCTTCGCGCACAGGGCACTGCCGGCACGGGGTTCACATTTCGCAGAGACATCAATGGGCTACCCATGTTTCGGACGCCCTTCGCGCCCGTAGCGAGTTTGCCAAAAGATCACTATTTCTCTCTGCACGATCCCCAGGCCACCAACTTGATGTGGGGTGTTGCCAGAGAGGCAATACTGGACGGCCTTTTGGCGCAACTGGAACCTCTCGCAATAGAGCTTCTCGCAGGCGGGCTTGGGCTATCACAAGATCAAGCTGCTGCAATGATCGAACAACTCGTCGGGACCTTTCCCGGGGTTATTCCAAAACGACTGCCGGGTTTGCAAAATAGTGCGGCGACACTGAATACAGAAACGCAGGGTTTCGACCCCATATCCGACCTCACCAATGCAGTGACAGACATAAAAAAAATCGGATCAACCACTACAGAAACCTTTGAAGTGGGATACAAAGGCATTGTCAAAAACAAACTCATTCTGGCAGCCGATGCCTATCAAACCAGAATCAAAAATTTTGTCAGCCCGTTGCGGATTGAAACGCCCAATGTATTTCTCGCACCCGGTCCTTTGAGCGAAGCCCTGACAGACGCGCTTACCGAGAACTTGAAAGATCCTGCCAATGCAAGTCTCGCAATTGTCCTTATTTTTTTAGATCAGCTCAACGAGCCAGAATTGGGCCTGGTTGGCAATGGCAATGGGACAGGCGTAGATGAATTGACGCAGTTATTTGTATCCAACGCCGCGATGATCCCCTTTGGCACCATATCGCCTGAACAGGCACCTAATCCCACGGCGGTGATGGTCGCGCCTCGCAATTTTGGTCGCATAACACTCTACGGTGCTGACCTATCTTTGGCGTACTATCCAAATGATATATGGACTTTTACCGGCAATTACTCATATGTCAGCGAAGATTTATTTGCCAATTTAGACAACCTCGGCGACATTGCCCTCAATGCCCCCCGGCACAAATTTAACATCGGAGTCGATTGCCAATTGCCCAATACACCGCTCACGATTCGCGGAAAATTTCGCTATCGCGGTGGCTTTCCAATGGAGTCGGGTATATATGCCGGTGATGTAGATGCTCATACTATTTTGGATTTGAATGTCACCTATCAGTTGCCCATTTCAAATGATCGCTTCGAAACCACCTTGAGTTTGGATGCCAGCAATTTATTAAACCAGGGATATCAAACATTTATCGGTGCACCCTGGATTGGTCGCCTGATTACAAGTAGCTTGCATGTTCGGTTCTAATACTTGCTCCGTCCTATCTCCATAAATAAAAAAATCCGGATCATTGCGATTCGGATTTTTTTGTCAATACAACTCTAACCGCGATCTACTCAAGCGGCTGATAAGGCCGGGATTCTGGATCGCGTTCGGGAAGCCCCAAACTATCCCAAAAAATTGTGTGCTCAAATGGCGTGAGGCGAAAATCCGGAATGGGAACTGGCGCACCGCCCAACTCGGCGGATTTATTTGCCAAAATCCCCGGCAGACAGTATTCAATGGCGCGATACACATCAATCGGCGATGGCTTGCCAGCGAGAATAGACTGTGTAAAATGTCGGGCGAGTTTTAAGTCCGCACCGCCGTGACCTGCAGAAGTATCATCGCCGTGCGCGCCAAGACCAACAGGCAAAACCTCCCAACCACTGCGATGATCCGCCCCGCGAGAAAATCGACGAGCGTATTTTTCATAGCTAAACCATTCGGCACCACCCTCAATGCCAAAAATGCGATAGCGATGTTCAGAAGGGCGGGCCGTATTGAGCGTAACCATAATCTTGATAAGCGCGCCCTTTGCTGTTTCGAACACCGCGATCTGGCCGTCGGAACGCAGAGGCGCGTCAGCACTTCGGAACGGCGCGCTACGGCAAGAAACAGAGACACAGCGATCGTCAATCACTTCGAGCAATGGCCCCAGATCATGCGTCAGATATTGAATAGGAGGTTGATCGGCACGCCAGATCGGCATTGTATCGGTATAACCGGCTGCTCGCGCTCCAGTTGGTGTATGACGCGAACTATCGGGGCGAAAAAGCGTGCCCGGCAAATGGTGAATATATTCGCCTTCGGCAATGGAAATAGGGCCAAATCGGTCTTCGGCAACCCACTTGCGGAAATAGCGGAAAAAATCCCAATAGCAGGTATTTTCTCCCAGCATATACGTTTTGCCCGTGTATTCAACAGTTTGGCGCAAGTTCATACATTCTTCTTGCGTATAAGCACCGGGAACTTCAGAAAGCACATGACAACCCGCGCGCATAGCCTGGCAGCCGTGTTCCACCTGTAATTTGCCATTCGTAGCAACCACAATAGCATCGGGTTTGAGATCGAGCAAATCGTCAAACTCGGGCAAGATCGGAGCCGATGCACCAACCGATGTTAGATGTTGCTCGGCGCGTTCTCTCAAGCGCGGAAAGCGGTCACAAGCACCAATAACCTGTGCCTCTTCCAGAGCGAGAAAATTTCTAAAATGCGTAAAACCGCGACCGAGACCCAGAATACCAACTTTGAGTTTGTCCATAATTAAACCTCACAATCAAGCAGACACAATGAGGATATCAACCTCAAATGTACTGACGGGATAATTTATACCCCAGGTTTCGAGAACGCTGGGATGAATTTCGCCAATAAGCCCGTAAACGCGCTCGCCTATGCGGATCTCGCCACTGCGACCGGGCAAAAATGTGGGATGATCAATCGGCGCAATAGTATATTCAAAATTAAAATAATAGGATAACACCTCGAGATAGCTCTGAACGCCGGACAAATTGGCTTCGTCACTCGCTTCGAGTGCGCAAAGATGAATATCTGTACGCGTGCCGTAATTTTCCCCGGGATCAAGAACCCCCACCTCACCCACCTCAAAAATCCGATGCGGATACAGCGCGCGACGGCTTGTGGCTTCGGTCTTGAACAAACCGGGCAACAACGACCCCCGAATCGCGCTGTAATTTTCGGACATGGGATTTGAAATCGAAATAATCTGTGCATCCGGATTATTCATATCCACGGTCTGTTCTTTTTGAGAACAAAGAATAGGCAAAAAGATCTCTTGAAATCCACTCCCAACCATGAGATTGCGAAATCGGTCTGCAAGATCCTCTTCTGGCGCGGCTTTGCCAACCGTAAAATCCCGGGGCATCTCGGGTTCAAAAGCCTCGTATCCCACACCGATCACAACATCTTCCACAATATCTACGGGATGCAAAATATCGTCGCGATAAGGTGCTGGACACACGCAGATACGCCCGCCTTGTACATCGATATCCCGATAACCCATTGCCGTGAGTGCGGTTTGAATCTGCCCCATCGAAATATGTGACCCAACCACCTTGTAAATCTCATCTACATCCACCTGCACTGGCTCGGACAGGTCATACGGACAGGTCAGGACTTGCCCTCTCGGCGTGTGATATGGATAGCGCACCGTTACGGGATAAATGCGACCACCCCGGTCAGCCATATTGACCGCCATAATCGCCATAGACAAAAGAATAGCGTCGAGTTCAGGCCCTGTTGCCTCGCAAAACAAAAACGTATCCCCCACTTCAACGCGCCCCAGGCTCTGGCTATTGATAACAGGAGGCATGGAAAGAACCTCGCCACGCGAATCGCGGATCAGGGGAAACTTATCCTTGTCTTCGAGAAGATGAGCATACATCCTGCCCGTGGGATGGTCGGACAAAATCTGTCGCAAAGACATCTCCTCCTCAACCTCCAGAGGAACAAAAGCCGTTTCATCGGGATCAACCGCATCGTATCGCACGGGATACACAATATCGGACGCATCGTAAATCCCAATCGCAACAACGCTGCGACCGCGCCCATACCCATCGGCGAGTTTTTCCTGCGCCTCGATAAGCGCGTCAAGCGCCGCAGTATCAACCCGGATACCTTCACATGCAAAAGCAGCAATAAAGGGACGAATATTTCGCAACCCGGGATCGACAATAACCTCTCGTTCCTGCGATACGCCAGACGGATAAAAAAAAGAATAATCGGGCTGAACATTCTCCCGATGGCTTTTGAGCAACCGCGCAAGCCCCTCTGCCGACCACAAATCCGGGCGGTTCGTATCTTTGATCTGAATGCGGAGCGTATCGCCCTCTTCAGCATCAATTTCGGCCTTGGCAGTTTCGAGTGCAGCGCTCAGGCTCTCCGACGAATAAGCCTGCCCTGCGAGACGTTCAAAATCGGGTTTATTGACTGTGATTATTGGCATTTTTACTCCTGCTATCCTATCGCGTATTCCTGACCAAATCCAAATCCGTACTGAACAAATCGCGTATATCGTTAATACCCAGTGCCACCATCGCCATGCGATCAACCCCCAGCCCCCAGGCAATCACGGGAACATCCACACCCAGAGGTCGGGTGAGTTCCGGGCGGAAAAGACCCGCACCGCCAAGCTCGATCCAGCCGAGAACGGGATGCTTCGCCTGGAGTTCGACCGAAGGCTCGGTAAAAGGAAAATAATCGGGCACATAGCGCACGGCGTCGGCTTGCGCGATCTCAAGAGCGAACAGCTTGAGCAAACCGAGCAAACTGCGGAAATTTATTTCCTCGCCCAAAACAATGCCCTCAGCCTGAAAAAAATCTGCCGCATGCGTGGCATCGACATCATCCGGACGAAAGCAACGCGCAAGGGCGAAATACTTACCCGGTATATTTGGCTCTGAAGCGAGCGTACGCGCCGAGAGCGCAGTGCCCTGACTTCGCAAAATAAGGCGGCGCGACTGTTCGGGATTGAACTCATATCGCCACCCGCGCGAGCCAGTATCCCCCCCGTTCTGATGCGCCTCAGCTACCCTAAAAAAATGGGGTTCCTCGGCCTCTCGGGATTGCGTCGGCTCCGTAACATAATACGCATCGTGAATATTGCGCGCCGCGTGGAACTGCGGCATAAAAAGGGCATCCATATTCCAAAACTCGGTTTCGACCAGCGACCCTTTCATCTCTTCAAAACCGAGCGCCATCAATCGGCGCCGCACATGGTCGAGATAAGCCCGATAGGGATGGTGTTTCCCAATAAGCACGCGAGGCGGCTTAATCGACAAATCATATCGGCGAAAAGACACGCCCTGCCATGTACCCTTCTGAATCATTTCTGGCGTAAGACGAGAAATTTCATCGCCCGTGAGATTGGCCTTGACCACCTCCACAAGCACGCGCCGTCCTTCTTCAGTCAGGCAATAAACCCGCTCCGTGCGCTCGTCCAGACGAACAGGCCCCCTGCCCCCGCCGCGTTTTCGGGCATTGGCTTCAATATATTGGACAATATCACCGGGAAAATCACCGATATCAATTCCGGTATCGGAAAACTTGGCAAAAAGTTCCGGTATAAGCCGATCAACAAAAAAAGAAACGCGATCTGCATCGACAATAACAATAGCCCCCTTGTCCAGATCGATAACCCCATCCTTTTTTAAACCGCCAAACGCACTACCCCAGGCACCTCTGTCAAAGCGCTCGTCAGCTTGCAAATCTTTAATCCCAACGCGCTCTGCGCTCGCCCGGGCCAAAAGCGCGGTCTCTGGCGTCGCGCCCTTTGCTGCAAAATCCCGTCCCACTTCCGTAAGCGAAACCGTTACGCGCGTATTTTCTGCGGTAACTTCGAGCAATTGTTTGGAAATCAACCACTCAACCGCGCGCCGAACCTGTCCCTCGCCGAGATCCGCGCCACTTTGAAGTTGTGTATCGGACTGCTCGGCACTGGCATTATTTTGATATGCACGCAAAATGCGAATCTCGAGAGCGTGTAAAGATGCGAGATCAATCAAGGGAAACTCCTTATGTAGCGGTCAACGGTCAGCCCGCCCAACCCCTTTCTGGATCGCGGCTTAGAACCACGCCGCGATGACGGCTTTCATTGTTTTGCTTACCAATAAAAAAAGCCCCTTCGTCATCATAGGGACGAAAGAGCTTTTCCGCGGTACCACCCTATTTGCGCCTAAAAACGCCACTCAGTAGATGGCCATCACCATCCTATCCATTGTCGGCGGACCCACCGGCTCGGCTTACTGAGAAACTGTCTTTCCATTCGGCTTTGCAGCTCGGGAGGGAACTTCGCCTGTGCATCCTGCAGATGTGCTTTCAGCCCAGGACACATCCTCTCTGTGCAGTTGGGAACAGGCTACTTTTCTCCGTCATAACTTTAAGGGCAAAACATAGAAGTTTGCGCTATAGGTGTCAAGCCGAAAGTCGCAAATCTATCCGTTAACCGTTTTTCCAAAGGACTGCACGAAAAGGAGAAAATCGGGAAAGTCAACATTGCCGTTCCCATCGATATCGTATTGGGAATCAGCTGATCCAAATGCCCCCACAAACAGGAGAAAATCAGTAAAGTCGATTGTGCCATCTCTGTTAAAATCCGATTTGGCTTCGACAGAAAGCGGCTGGACGATACCGGAAATGGACAGGGTATGCATTGCCCGATCCGGATCATTGCTCAAAATATTGATACGACCCGAAAACTCGCCTTCCATGGGCTTGGGAAACGTAATCGTAACTGTCTGTGAACCGTCGGGAGCCAATGTGAACATAGAAGGCTCAAACGTCAAACCCGGCAGATCGCTCGCAATACCCGTAATCTCAAGAGGCGCTGTACCCGTATTTTTGATCGTAAAAGTCTGCTGAACCGTCTTTTCAGCATCAATACTCCCGAAATCAATAGCTGGTTCCCCCACAACCAGCACCGGTGCAGGCGCCGCCTGCACAATCACAGACACGGATACGGTATGCTTTGCGCGATCTGGATCATTACTCAAAATATTGATATTCCCCGAAAACTCGCCCACTGTCGAACTCGGAAACGTCACCGTCACCGTCTGCGAACCGTTGGGAGATAGTGTGAACACAGAAGGCTCAAACGTCAAACCCGACACATCATCGCTCTCAATACCTGTAATCTCCAGCGGTGCAGTACCTGTATTCACAATCGTAATCGTCTGCTGAACTGTTTGCGCCACCTCAACAGTACCAAAATTAATTGCGGATTCTTGAACAGCCAGCACAGGCACAGGTGCTGCCTGAACGATCACAGAAAAGGATAATGTGAGCTTCGCACGCTCTAGATCATTACTCAAAATATTGATACTACCCGAAAACTCGCCCACTGTCGAACTCGGAAACGTCACCGTCACCGTCTGCGAACCGTTGGGAGCCAGTGTGAACACAGAAGGCTCAAACGTCAAACTCGACACATCATCGCTCTCAATACCTGTAATCTCCAACGGTGCAGTACCCGTATTTTTAATCGTAATCGTCTTTTGAACCGTCTGTGCAGCCTCAACAGTCCCAAAGTCAATCGCTGTCTCCTGAACAGTGATTGCCGGCACAGGTCGCGGCTGCACGATCACAGAAACGGATAATGTCTGTGTTGCACTAGTCGGATCATTACTCGAAATACTAATACTCCCCGAAAATGTGCCCTCTGTCGAACTCGGAAACGTCACCGTCACTGTCTGTGAACCATTGGGTTCCAGTGTGAACATAGTAGTATCAAACCTCAAACCCGGCACATCATTGCTCTCAATACCCGTAATCTCCAACGAGGCAGTTCCCGTGTTCGTGATCGTAATCGTCTGCTGAACCGTTTGAGCAAACTCAACAGTACCAAAGTCAATCGCCGTCTCCTGAACAGTGATTGCCGGCACAGGTCGCGGCTGCACGATCACAGAAACGGATAATGTCTGTGTTGCACTAGTCGGATCATTACTCGAAATACTAATACTCCCCGAAAATGTGCCCTCTGTCGAACTCGGAAACGTCACCGTCACTGTCTGTGAACCATTGGGAGATAGTGTAAACGCAGAAGGCTCAAACCTCAAACCCGGCACATCATCGCTCTCAATACCTGTAATCTCCAACGGTGCAGTACCCGTATTTGTAATCGTAATCGTCTGTTCACTCGTTTGACCAGCATCAATAGTACCGAAATCAACTGCTGTTTGCTGCACAGCGATGGTCGGTGCAGGTGGCGGTATTTGCGCCAACAACTCAGTAACCTTGGCTTCCACTCGGATAACAGAACTTGAACTCAGATTACCCGTGGCGGGCAATGCCACCGTCCCATTGGGACCAACAACAACGAAATTCTCATACGAAGCCGGAGCATCACTACTCGCATTTAGAAGCATGGGAAAGGTAATGCCTCCGCGCGCGCGAAAACCCTCAACCTGTGACTGACTACCATTCCAAGTATCGAGACCGAGCATCTCAACATTGGGATCTGCTTTATACTTTTGCCATAATGTTTCGAGTCGCGGACCCGCCGCTTGACAGGTCGGTCAGCCATATCCAATAATCGCAAGCACGAGCACTTTGCCGCGATAGTCAGAAGCGCTATATGTCTTGCCGTCGAGGCCCCGTAGAGAAAAATTAACCGTTTGTGCAGAGGCAGACCCGACGAGCAAAAGTAGAATCATCGGAATGGATAATAGATATTTGCGCATGGTATTTATCCTTATATATTGGTGAAAGTGAAGATATATTAAGTGATGGTGTAGTGGGCGGTCAAAACCTTCTGGATCGCGGCTAAAGCATGCCCCTGCATGGTTTAAGCAGGGGGCATGCCGCGATGACGCACGGGACGGCACGGGGACCGTCCCCTACAACACTATAGCCTGCCCCTGCAGGATTTAAGCAGGGGCCGCGATGACGACTTTCATATACCGCACAGGATAATCACAATTGCAACCCTGAATGTATTACCTGTACTACAGGTATCAACGCTTCAATTTAACAGAAGTTTCTCCACAGGTCAACCACAAGGAGTGGGCAATGGACATCCTCACCGATCAAAAAAAATCGTTTTTTGACACCTTTGGATTTCTCGCATTTCCGGGATTATTGTCAGATTGCATCGACGAAATTATCGATGTATTTGAAACCGTATGGAGCCAACGGGGCGGTGGACACAACGGACAACCACACGATGGCATGCGGCGATCGTGCATTGTGCCATTTATCGATCAGCACGAACGGCTATGCGCGCTCTTAGATGATCCGCGGATTAACGAAATCCCAACCGGATTATTGGGTGAAAATTACAATTACATGGGATCGGACGGCAATTATTATGCCGGAGACACGCAATGGCATTCGGATGGCTGGGGCAAGGAAATTCGATTTGTAAAAATTGCCCTGTATCTGGATCCCTTAACGCGCGACACGGGTTGTTTGCGAATCATACCGGGAAGTCATCATCTCGCAGATCAATATGCAAATGAAGTCGAAAACACCGTCCGAAATTCCCACGACCAATGGGACATTCACGGACCGGATGTACCTGCATTAGCACTGGAAACCAATCCGGGCGACGTCGTCGTATTCAATCACAATTTGAAACACGCGGCCTTTGGCGGTGACTCACGTCGGCGAATGTTCACCATTAATTGTAGCGAACGCTTTCCTGAAGATGAAGAACACATTGCACAGTTAAAAACACAGATTGCCGCACGCGCGCGATTCTGGAATGATCGCGCTTACGGAAAAATCATGCTCGCCACCGCTGGTCCCGAACGCAAAAAACACCTATCGCAAGTCATGGCACACGACGATCACCTCGCCGAACTCTCCGCACGCGCAAGAGAAGAAATGCCCGAGCCATCGCGTGGATAAATCGCGGATGCCGCGTCTATTAACAATCTGAAAGCCCTGTGAGTTCGAATCGCGGGGCTTTTTTTATTTAGGGATCCGCGCTTTCGGGTCACATATATATAGCGGGCGGAAAAACAAGCGGACAGCGATCAGCTAAAACCCTCCTGGATCGCGGCTAAAAACATGCCGCGATGACAGACGGGACGGCACGGGGACCGTCCCCTACGACGGGGTACAACTGGTCCAGGCCAGTTCACACCATAGCCTGCCCTTGATTAAATCCTCAAGGGCAGGCTATGCATGCCTTAAGCAGGGGTCCAGAGAGGGGGGCTTTTAACTCTTGTCGCATTGATAGCCAAACACCAAAATCGTCTATTTGGAGTTACAATGAGTAAGCAAGATGCAGATCAAGTGCAAAAAGTATTGGCTGGCGATCAAGCTGCTTACGAACCACTGGTCGAGGCATATCAAGGGCGCATCTTTGCCTTTGTGGCTGGTCGAATCCGCGACCTTTCCGCAACTGAAGACATCGTTCAAAATGCGTTTGTGGAGGCATACATGCATCTCAAGTCTCTAAAATCGCCTGAAAAATTCGCAGGTTGGCTGCGGGGAATCGCACTCAATTTGTCAAACAAATGGCTTCAACAAAAGCGTCCAATCATCTCAATTGACGACACATCGCGGGATATAACCCCTGAAATATCGGAATTTCCATTGCCGGACTTACCCGACGAAGTAATGGAAAAATCCGAAATAAAAGAAACGGTTCTAACCGCCGTTGATGCACTGCCACATATTTATCGGGAATCGGTATTGCTCCACTACATGGAAGGCATGACCTATCCCGAAATCGCCGCTTTTCTCGACATCCCCGAAAGCACAGTAACCGGTCGCCTTCAGGTTGCACGCAATCGCTTGCGCGACGAATTGATGCCGCTGGTAGAAGATACACTCCGCGAAAAACGTCCGACACCTCAATTGACGCGCAAAATAATGGCCGCGTTGCCCCCACTCTTGTATGCCGCCGCTCCAGCGCAGGCAAGTCTGCTCGCCAAACTGAAAGGAACAGGCATGATAAAAATAATGGGTATCAAAGTTATCCAAAGCGTCGAAAAAAAACGCATTTCACGCCCAGCACCCACCTATGAAGTCCAAAAGTTGGACGGTGAGAAAATCACTTTGGCAGACTTAAAAGGCAAAGCTGTGGTCGTAACGTTTTGGGCGGGATGGTGCAGCCCGTGCATTGAAGAACTGCCCTATCTCCAAAACCTCAAAGAGCAATTTCGCAAACAAAATGTTGAATTTTTAGCGGTAAATATCGACCAGGACAGCCCAACGCGTCGGGATATGGTAGCCAGCTTTCGGTACCAGAGCGCACCGCTTTTAACCTTTGCATTGGGCGATGTGGAAATACGAAAAGCGTTTGGCTCTGCCGAGATTCCCTATACATGTATCATCGATCAGAACGGACAGATTCGGTATGAGCGCAAGGGATTAGGTGCTGATTTCAGCGTGGCAATGGCGCATCAATTGCAGTGGGTGACTGGAATCAAGTAATTTTGATCTTGCTTGTGTACAAGTAAAGTTGTACAATTAAATATGCCTGATCGAGAATACATCTTATTTCAGGGTGATCAATACACTATTGAATGGTATTATGGATCAAATGGTAAAAGTCAGGCTCTAACATATTTTAGTCGCTTAGACCGGAGACAAAAAATAAAACTTATCAAGCTTGTCGAGATAATGGGAACGATAGGTGTTATTAGAAATAAGCAACAGTTCAATTATGAGGGGAATAGTATTTATGCTTTTAAGCCTCAACCTAATCGTTTTCTCTGTTTTTTTTATTCAAAAAAGAAAATTATTGTAACCAATGCCTTTCAGAAGAAAGCTCAGAAACTGCCAAAAGGGGAAAAGGAAAGAGCTTTGCGGGCGAAAGCAGATTATGAGCAGCGAGTTCAGAGGAGATGCTATTATGAATAAAAAAACAATATCTACATACGAGCGACTGATGCAAAATCCGGAGTTCCGAGAAGAATACGAAAAGGAATACAAAGAATTTGCCCTTTCGGAATTGCTTCTGGCACTCATGGATGGCGATGACAAATCGGTTCGAAAGTTAGCAAAAGAAGCGGGCTTATCCGCCAATACAATTCAAAATATCCGATCTGGAAAACAGCAAGACATTCGCCTACAGAGCTTTAAGAACATCGTGCAAGCCTACGGATTTCGGATTATTCTGGAAAAAGATGGAGAGCGGATACCTGTTGCATGAATGGGCATTACCCAAAACAAAAGGGACGCGAAACAGTTCGCGTCCCTTTTTGTATTTTTAATTTTCCAATTATTACGGGAGAATTTCATCAATCTCTTTCATCTCCTCATCGCTGAGATGCCAACCAACAGTCGCGGCATTTGCCGTGACCTGCTCGGGCGTGGTAGCCCCGGCAATCACAGAGCACACACAGGGATTGGCGAGAAGCCACGCAAAAGCCAGATCGAGAATGGTATGATCGCGTTCCTGTGCAAATCTTTCCAGTGCTTCGAGAATATCGAAATTTTTATCCGTAAACATACCTCGGTCTCTCTCTGCCAAACGCGTGCCTTCGGGCGGCGTTTCATCTCGGCGATATTTACCCGTGAGAAAACCACTTGCAAGAGGAAAATAGGGCAAAATGCCAATACCATAAGATTTGCAAAACGGCACAAGCTCAGCCTCAACCTCGCGGTCGAGCATGCTATATCGGGGTTGCACAGTCGAAAATGCAATTAGATTCTTCGCACGCGAAGTCCATATCGCCTCACAAACCTCCCACGCCATAAAATTAGAACAACCGACATAGCGCACTTTGCCCTGGGAAACGAGCCGATCAAGAGCGTGCAAAGTCTCCTCAATAGGCGTATTGGAATCAGTCTGGTGAATCTGATAAAGGTCAATATAATCCGTATTGAGACGTCTAAGACTCTCCTCCACCTCTTTGAGAACATGGGAGCGCGAATTGCCGCGCATATTGGGTCCGTCGCCCATATTCATAGACACCTTGGTCGCCAAAATAAACGCATCGCGCTTGCCTTTAATCGCCCTGCCAATATAGGACTCCGACAGCGACCCCCCATAAATATTCGCCGTATCGATAAACGTAATACCCTCATCCAGCGCCTGAATCATAACACGCGCCGTACCCCTGGCATCGAGACGCCTGCCAAAATTATTGGTCCCCAACCCAATAGCCGAAACCTGAAGCCCTGAATTGCCGAGTTGCCGATATTCCATCTTGGAACTCCTTCAATATTGTAAAAATGCATTGCAAACTTACAAGACTGTTGTAAAAATGCATTGCAACAGACACATATCTGTGCGACCACCCGTAGGGGTCCTATCCGTAAAGACAAACCCGTATGCCTGATTAAAAAGAATAAGAAGCAGAGAGGGACAAAGGCGTGTGAGAGCGGTTGAATTTGAGGCAGTCCAATGGGATAGATTGCCAGGTCTCATAGCTGGCAAGTTTGCCAATAATACTGCCAATACCGGCACCGACCACAGAAATAACAACAGTTTTTGGGCTTAGAACAATATTGGCAAGAGATGACCATCCTGTCTCGGTACTCCTGTTCAAACCGGACGAGGAAAAAATGACACCAATACAAAAACCCGTAACCAGACCGGCTTTGAATCCCTTCCCGATATGAGATGTCTTGCTCAGATTAATTGACAGTTGATCGAGTTCCGAAGCCGTCAGGATTTTATACTCATCGCGCTTATATGTGGCTGCCAAAACGAGCAAAGAATCGCTCATACTGACAATAATACCCCCAAACCGGCTATCTACCGTCTCCAAAATGCCAATAACAGCTCGGTGCCCAGGTATAGCACCCGCCTGAGTCAAAAACTGACGCGCCTGGGGATTGAACTCCACGGCAATTTTTTTGGTCTTTTTTACGCGCAGATAATCAATAGACTGGTAGGTAATGCGGCGTCTGTAGGGCAATTGGTCTGTGATAATTGTAACCGCATACCCCTGTGTGCGATTGATATAGCCTCGAAATCGCCTTTTTTCCCCACCGACAAAATACGCACCCTCGACATACGTACCGATATCGAGCTTTTTTACTCTTTCTCTTACATCACTCGCATCACTCTTTGTAAAAAGCGGTCCCAACAGGAATATCAAAAGGCACAAAACTCTTTGTATTGAGCAGGCTTTAGAAAAGAAAATAAGCGATCCGTGAATGGAAGATATCAAGTTTTGTCTTCGGGCGGAATATAGCGGTTGGCGAGTTCGACATAATCCTCGCGAATCGGCGAGAAAATATCGAGAGCAACACACGGGCCATCTACGGCCTCGGCCCGGTGTGGCACATGGGCGGGAATGAGAAAGGCTTCGCCGGGTTCAACCGTGCGGGTCTCACCATCAATCGTGAACTTCATCTTACCCTCAATCATCATCCCTCCCTGCTCATGGGGATGGCTGTGCATCGGCACAACAGCACCCGCATCAAATTCAACGCGAGAGAGCATCAAATTTTCGCCATAAGGCGTCCGAATGCGTACGCCTGGCGCCACTTCATTAGTGGGATATTTATCCCAATCAATAAATGACATCTTGTTAAGCCTTCGAAAAATGGGCAACAGGTATATTTTCTGTTCTCTCAGGAGACTGCACACCTGTAGCAATATCGTGAACTGCGTGCAGAAGTTCTGCAGAGTAATAGCGATTGCCACACGAATCACAAACACCGATGGTGACATCTTCTAAAATCACAAATCCATTTTTGTGTTTAAATACTTCGTTTTCTAATGGCTTTGCCTGTACTGTGCCATCACAATAATCGCATTGATATCCGTATATTTGCATATTATCCCTCAAGTTGAGTGATTTCATAAACAGTGATAATTAAAAAACTCCCATTCCCAGCAAATCGTCCAACAATATCCACCGGTGTTTTCTGATCTACAGACGTGCCTTCAAGGATATATTTTGTTCCTCTGGGATCATTTCTTTCTATCCGTGCAATCTGTCCGTTTTGAACTGCATTTTCTACATCCACAATATCTAAGAGATCTTCTGCCATCTCTTCCATTGCATGTGCGGACATATCATACTGCCGAAGGCGAAATCTCTCCCTTATGCGTTCAATATCGCGTCTCGGCACGGGCCTTCCTCAAATATAGATTATTCTTCTACTTTTTTATATCGCACAATACTGTGTTTGACTTCCTATCCTTCAGACGCGCGCGCCTCCGCATCAATCGCGCCAAAGAGTTGCCGGGTCATCAAGCGGGCTACGCTGGCGTGCAGGCGCTGTCCCACAGCAGCGATTGGCCCGCCGATTTGTACATCACCCTCAAACGAAATCCGCGTATTCTCGCCTTCAGAAGCGAGTTCCACAACGCCCCGCCCCTTGACAAACCCGGTCACGCCCTTGATATCGACCACCATTGTATAGCGCTCGGGCGGTTGAATATCTGAAAGA
Source organism: Candidatus Latescibacterota bacterium (assembly GCA_965262145.1). Classification (GTDB taxonomy): domain Bacteria; phylum Latescibacterota; class UBA2968; order UBA2968; family UBA2968; genus VXRD01. Next base: position 5,308,191 of record OZ253501.1, on the reverse strand, counting down.
GTGACGCTACCCGTGTATTTGCCGCGAACGGGACCAACCCCTGCTGAAACCGCCATGTCATAAACGCCATCTGCCCTGTGTTCCAGCTTATCGCAACCGGGCATACAACGAGCGAGCACCTCGGGATCGATAAGCAACGCAAAAGCGCGCTCAACCGTTGCGCCAATAGTGTGTGTACCCGTTAGTTTCAAAACGCCTCCGAAAAAAAAACGGCCCTCTCCCCAAAAAGAGAAGAGGGCCGTGAAATCAAGCTGCGCGTTCAATTGCCCGACTCAATGCCCGTTGTGCAAACAAACGGGCCAAATGGGCGCGGTAATCGCCAGAAGCGTGGTGATCTCCCTGAAACTCTTCCACGCCATCCGTCGCATGGGCTGCCGCATCGGCAACAGCGTCAATACCCTGACCCACAAGTGCGTCTTCGACCGCATGGGCGCGATACGCCGCCGGCGCAACACCGGTAACACCCACAGCCACAGAAGCGCAGTTACCCGCATCATCCAGAGTAACCTGAGCCGCAACGCCCGCAAGGGCAAAACCGGACGCGGACTGTCGCATCTTGGCATACGCACCGCCCGAATTCTCGGGCGGAGTGGCAATGCGAATGCCCGTGAGGACCTCGCCGGGTTGCAAATCTGTAATAAAGAGATCCAGAAAAAAATCAGACGCAGAAACCGTGCGTTCACCATTGGGACCGGCAATATCGAATTGTGCATCGAGGGCAAGCATGGTCGCCGGCCAATCCGCAGCCGGGTCGGCATGGGCAATACTCCCGCCCACAGTGCCCCGATTCCGCACCTGCATATCGCCAATTTCCGCTGCCGTCTCGGGCAAGAGTGAACATTTTGAAGGCAACAAGCGATGGCTTTCCACAGCATAATGCGTGGCCAAGGCACCAATGGTAATGGTCTCATTGCCCGCTGTCACTTTTTTTAAGCCGGCAATGCCGCCCAGATCAATAACAACCGAAGGCGCGGCAAGACGCAATTTCATAGACGGAATCAGACTGTGACCGCCCGCCAGTACTTTGGCATCGTCGCCGAACTCCTGTACCAGACGCATCGCGCTTCTCAAAGTTTTGGGTGCGTGGTAATCAAAGGGGGTCATCGTTTAGGTCTCCTGCATGAGTTTCCAGAGTTTTTCAGGGCGCAAAGGCAGATCGATATGCCGCACGCCAAAAGGTTTTAGCGCGTCAATCACCGCATTGGCTATCGCGGGCGTGGAACCAATTGTACCCGCTTCGCCCACACCTTTGACACCCATTGGATTGACGGGCGAAGGCGTGACCGTATTCGCCAGTTCAAAGCGCGGAAAGTTGTGCGCCTTGGGCAAGGCATAATCCATAAATGAACCGGTGATCATCTGCCCGCTTTCGTCGTAAATCGCTTCCTCGTAAAGGGCTTGTCCCACACCCTGTGCAATACCGCCGTGTACCTGACCTTCAACAATCAGCGGATTGATAATATTGCCGCAATCGTCAACGGCGATATAACGCTGTATCTCGACCTCACCCGTATCGGCATCCACCTCGACCACGGCGATGTGCGTACCAAAAGGATAGGTAAAGTTCGGCGGCTCAAAAAAGTGCGATTCGGCAAGACCGGGTTCTGTGCCCTCGGGAAGTTGCACACCCACATGAGCCACCATCGCGATTTCGCTCAATGTGAGACCCGACTCGGGCGCACCCTGAACACAGTATTTGCCATCTTCAACCACAATATCCTGCGGGTTGCTCTCCAGCAGATGCGCGGCGATATTGATCACTTTGTCTTTTATCTTACCCATCGCATGCACCATCGCCGTGCCGCCCACAGCCGTCGCGCGGCTGCCGAACGTACCAATGCCGTATTGCACCACATCGGTATCGCCGTGGATAATGCGAATATCGTCAATATCAACGCCCAGGCCATCGGCAATAAGCTGGGCAAAAGTGGTCTCCTGCCCTTGCCCGTGGGGCGATACACCCGTGAGCACGGTTACCTTGCCGGTAGGCTCTACGCGCACCGTGCTGCTTTCCCAACCGCCAGCGGGCATCGCTGCCGAAGGCCCCATACCGCAGATCTCCACATAGGTAGAAAACCCAATACCCAGGTATCTTCCCTCTTCGCGCAATTTGGCCTGCTGCTCGCGCAAAGCCTCGTAATCTGCCATCTTAAGCGCCTTGTCGAGCGCAGCCGTGTAGTCGCCACTGTCATAGGACACAGCGGTTCCAGTTTCATAGGGAAAGGCATCCTTACCAATAAAGTTTTTGCGCCGCACCTCCAGAGGATCCAGATCCAGATCGTGCGCCACCACATCGATCATGCGCTCGATGAGATACGTAGCTTCGGGACGCCCCGCACCCCGATAGGCATCCGTCGCCATTTTATTCGTAAAAGCGGCTTTGAGATTCATCTGCACATTTTTAAATGTGTAAGAACCACACAGCATCAATCCCGTGAGCGTGGGAATGGCTGGCGTGAGCAACTGATAATAAGCCCCCACATCTGCCGTGACCGTGTATTTGAGACCGAGGATCGCACCGTCGTCTTTCACCGCAAGTTCGACATCCCCGGTCTGATCGCGTCCGTGAATCGTATGCACAAAATTCTCACGCCGCCCCTCAATCCACTTCACGGGTTGCCTGAGATATTTCGCCATATGCCCGAGCAGGGCTTCTTCGGCATACACATTGAGTTTGCAACCAAAGCCACCGCCCACTTCCGGCGCGATAACGCGCACATGGTTCTCGGCCATACTGAGCATAACGGATAATTGCGTGCGCAACAAATGCGGAATTTGCGTAGAAGACCAGATGGTAAGCAGGTCTTTGCCGGGCAAATATTGGGCAACCACGCCGCGCGTCTCCATCGGACTGGGAACCAGGCGCTGATGGTCAATCCGCTGGCTAACGATATGATCGGCTTCGGCAAAAGCCGCGTCAATATCGCCCCCGGCAATACTCCAGGTAAAAGCCATATTATCGTCCCAATCTTCGTGGATAATAGGCGCATCATCGGCAAAAGCCCTTTCGGCAGAGTTGACGGCATCGAGGGGATCATAATCGACTTCGATCAAGTCCAGTGCATCTCGGGCAATGTACGCGTCAGTCGCAGCAACAGCGACGACGGGTTCGCCAACAAAACGCACTTTTCCCGTAGCAAGCACGGGATGGTGGGGCACTTTAATGCCCGGAAATCCCGCCGGATCTGTAGCCGCGCAGGGAATCCCACCAATTACGTCTTTGACATCTTCGCCAGTGACAACAGACTTGACACCGGGTAAATTTTGAGCCGCATCGGTATTGATACTATTGATGCGCGCATGGGCATAAGGGCTTCGCAAGATCGCGACATGTAATAAATTGGGCAGCTTGATATCATCGACATAGTGTGCAAGGCCCTGGATTAGTCGGGGGTCTTCGCGGCGCTTAATACGGGCGCCAATAGTTTTGCTAATAGGCATGGGGCGCCTCCTATGTGGTCATTTTTTTAGATGCGTATTGAACTGCATCGACAATGTGTTGATACCCTGTGCAGCGGCACAGATTGCCTTCAATGCCGCGTCGAATATCGGCTTCGCTGGGTTTGGGATTGCGTTCTAAAAGCTGGTGTACGGCAATAATCATGCCCGGCGTGCAAAAACCGCATTGCAATCCATGACATTCCCAGAAGCCCTCCTGAATGGGATGTAATTCACCATTTTGGGCAAAGCCCTCAATGGTAGTAATTTCGGCACCATCGGCTTGCACTGCCAAAACCGTACACGATTTGACAGCATCTCCATTGAGCATCACACTGCACGCGCCACAAAGGCTGGTCTCACAGCCTACGTGCGTGCCAGTAAGCCCGACGACATCGCGCAAAAAATGGACGAGCAACATCCGCGGCTCGACATCGTGGCTTTGATGCTCCCCGTTCACAGTGACTTCAATTTTCACGCAAGCCTCCTTTGTAAAGGGGGAAAAATAAACTTACACTCTATCGCAAGATATGGCGCAGGAGAACGCGATGCAAATAGTTTCTCTAACGCACAGGTGAACCATCTTGGGATACGACCCGTTTTATACCGCTCCATCAATTCATTTTTTTGTACTATTTAATTTTTCAAGTGCTTTGCGGGCAGATTCTTGTTTGGGCCTCCACTTGAGGGCAGTTTGGAACGCTTCGCGTGCCCTTTGGATCTTATTTTGATGGAGATAAATTTGGCCCATCCGGTTATATGCGTTACCTCTTGTCCGTTCTGAACCTGGTGGTATAATTTGCAGACACGCTTTGAAGTATTCAAGACCGCGATCAAGTCTGTCTCCAGATTCTGCAGATAGGCGTCCCAAAGCGTATAATACATTCAATTTACGTCCTTGAAATGTTACTATCTTTTCAAATGATAAAATAGTTGTATCGCGCCTTGCCGACAGGGAATCGGTCGTTATTTTAAGACATTGTTCCGCAGCGCGATATGCTCGGTCAAATTGTTTGAGACCCCGCAAATGGGTACTGAGCGTGCTTAAGGCGCGGCTGGAAAAAGGGTGTTGTTGCATATAAGATTTGAGCAGATTAACGGCTTCTTCACGACGTTCTGTTCGACTGAGATGACTGCTAAGCCATAAAACGGGCAAGTGATTGGATGGGGCTTTTTCTAAAGCGGTTCTCAATTCTTGTTCGACTTTGTCCAATTCATCCTTGCTGCGGTAAATTTCAGCTTGTGCTGCATACCCCCTGATGGGATCGCGCATCTTAATCTGATCGGCCTGATTTTGGGCTTCTTCTTTTTTCCCCCCTAAAATACCCGGTGCACTGAGGTGATATCCCATCAAGCGCAATCGCGCCTCAATGTGGTCCGGGTCTAAGGCAATGGCTTTTTCAAGGGATTTTTTTGTATTGCGGGCGTGTCCAGGCTTCCTGAAAATGCTGGCTTTGATCGCTTTTTGACCATACATTTGCGCCAGCCACCAGTAATAATCGGCATTTTGGAGACTGAATTTAGCGGCTTTCTCAAAATGGTCAAAAGCATCATCTGTTCTGCCATCCCAAGCTGCTAACCGACCCAGAAGAAAGTGTATCTGATCTTTATCGGACGATGTTTTTAAGAGCATTTGTAAATGCGTCTCTGCTTCCTCATAGTGCCCAGTAATAAATGCGTCGAATACCTGACGCAACGACGCATCTGCCTTTCCCATCAAAAGCAGAATCCATAAGGTCAGAATTAAATATCTCAAACGCATTATTTTTATTCCCTTTCGTAATTATTTATGAATGATGAACTGTGGGAGCGGCATTACTGAATACAGGCTTCCGATAGAGTCAGTCGAGGACATGCCTTCAGCACAGGCTCTGCCGCGTTCCCATTATGCAACAGGAGAAAACAATGAAAACACTTTATTACGTCGCCGACCCCATGTGTTCGTGGTGCTGGGGATTTCAGCCAGTACTGGAAAAAGTCAAAGAAGCCGTTCCAGAAGAGTTGTCACCCGTATATATCATGGGTGGATTGGCACGCGACACCGATGACCTCATGCCCAATGCGGTGCGTGTACATATCCAACGCGCCTGGCGCGAAGTAGCAGCCATAACAGGCGCGCGTTTTAACTGGGACTTTTGGGAAAAATGCAAACCGCGGCGATGCACCTACCCCGCTTGCCGGGCCTTTTATGCGGGTCAAAATCAAGGGGCTGGAACTGCGATGTTCGACGCGATTCAACGCGCTTATTATCAAGAGGCGCGCAACCCATCGGATGTAGGAGTCCTCGTTGCATTAGCGGGTGAAATCGGGTTAGATACAGAGCAGTTTGCATGCGACCTATCTTCACCCGAAATAGAACAGCAGATGCAGGATGGATTTAACATCAGGCGATCGATGAATGCCAATCAATTTCCAGGTCTCGTCGTCAGGAACAACGCATCCGTAACCTTTATCACCAGAGGATATAACGACGCGGAAACCGTATTGGCACGCTTGGATTCTGTAACCTCTGGATCGCGGCTCAACATCATGCCGCGATGACGGCGCTGTTGATGGGATTAATTGATGTGTACTAACCGCTTAAAGCTAACTTATTCCCAGAGCCTGCGGACATCGAGTTCAAAATTGGGCAACAGGGGATCGCCAGAAATGGTTTCCGGATCGGACAGACAAACGACCGCTTCATCTGGACGATAAACATAAATATTTTTCTCTCTTGGATCGATAAGCCAGCCGAGTTGTGCCCCATTATCGATATATTCCTGCATCTTATCTTTTATCGTATCAAGGCGATCCGTTCGAGAAAGCAGCTCGACGACAAAATCGGGACAAATTGGGGCAAACTCCTCCTGCTCATCTTCTGAAAGCACCTCCCACCGCTCTTTGCGAATCCACGCCAGATCGGGAGCACGCACAGCACCATTGGGGAGGGTAAAACCCGCTGATGAATCAAAACCAAAACCCGTTTCATCAGATTGCATCCAAATACCAAATTGGACAAGGAGTCCAAAGTTGCGCTGTCCAGATTTGCTCCCTGTTGGCGGCATAATAATCACGTCTCCTTCGCAAGTGAGTTCCATTCTCAGATCGGGATTGGCCTGGCAAAACTCAAAAAACTCATGCCTATCCATGCGCAATGCAGACCCGAAATGTAGCGTAAGAGCATTGTGGTCTGTTTGTAATGCAACCGCACTCATGGAAAATCCTCCGAATAAGAAAGACTGGACATGCTAATAATAAAAAATACCCACAATCAAAATTTTGTGCAACCTGATAAGCGCGTATTTCTCGTACATTCACAAGACAGCAAACATCGCCTTGACATCACTGTGAACTTTTGAAATATTAGAGAATTATATTTGAGTCCGCTCCGAAAAGTCGATTTTATTTTTATGTGAAAAGAGTTAAATTACGTATGTGAGGCTGTGGCGTGGTAACGGATGTATAACCTATAAAGTAATCCTGTGGGAGTATCGCAATGTTTAGAAGAAGTGCCCCATCGAGCCAACCGGATCTGTTTTCGAGTTTTGAGTCCCATTTCAAAGGGCGCAAGCAGGCGCAGTTGAATGATCCGAGTGCTTGGCATAATGTGTTCTACGCCCATATCACCTGCAAGATAGATGAAGATGTCTTTTCGGTGTTGTTTGATCGTGCGCAAGGCCGTCCCAATGCTTCTGTGCGCCGCTTGGTGTCGATGATGATCTTGAAAGAGGGCTTTGGGTGGAGCGATGCGCAACTTTTTGAGCATTGTGGGTTCAACATTCTGGTGATGCGTGCTTTAGGGTTGATGAATCTGTCGGATGAGGTGCCTGTGGCTTCGACGTATTATCTGTTGAAGCAGTCCGTGTATGCCTATGGCCTGCAAACGGGTCGCAATCTGATTGGGGAGACTTTTTTTAGTTTAACCAAGACACAGGCGAGAGTCTTTGGCGTGACGGGTGATCAGGTGCGAATGGACAGCAAGTTAATCGGTGCCAATATTGCCACCTGTTGTCGCTTGCAGTTGGTCGTTGGGTGCTTACAAGCGTTCTGGGGCTCGTTAGACAAGGGCGCAAAGGAACGATTATGCGCAGCAGACCGCGAGGTTTTGGACGCCTTGCTCAAGGTGAAGCCGCATCAGGTTGGGTATCCACTCAGCAGTGCAGAAAAAGGGGAGAAGCTCGAAGCCCTCGGTTTGTTAGTGTGCAGACTGTTGGCGGCCTATCAGGAGAAAGACAGCGATGAATATGGTCTGATCGTGCGTGTTTTTTCTGACCAATACACCGTCAGTGTCTCCGCCAGTGAAAAATCAGTGCTTCCCAAGCCATCACAATCTATTTCTTCTTCCTCCTTACAGTCTGTCCATGATCCAGATGCGACCTTTCGCAGAAAAGGGGTGCAGAAGGTCAAGGGATATAGTGTCAATCTCACTGAGACCTGTGATGGGGAGGGCCTCAATTTGATCACGGATGTAGAAGTCAAACCTGCAACGGCTGCGGATAACGCTTTTGTCCAACCGGCCATAGAACGGACACAGGAGGTGGTCGGACAGGTCTCGGACGTGTCGATGGATGGGGCTTACCATGGGGCTTGCAACAGTGCGTATGCCGACAAAGAGGACAAGCAATTCTATTACAGTGGGTTACAAGGCAGACCGGGACGTTTGATGTATGAACGCACAGAAGAAGGGGTTGAAGTCATTGATCGACACAGTGGAGAAATTCAGCTTGCACAAGAATATAAACCGGGCAAATACAAACTCTTCATCGCAGGGAAGCCGCGATATATTACCCAACAAGACATCCTTGCCTATCACCGGCGAAAACAGATTGAAGACATGCCTGTGCACATCCGCAATCGACGCCATAATGTTGAGGCCAGCATCTTCCAGTTGAGCTATCACACAACAGGGGGTAAAACGCGTTATCGTCGGCTTTTGCCCCATCAAGTCTGGGCATGGTGTCGCAGTTTATGGATCAATCTGGTAAGGATCAAGAATTATCTCGCCCAGCCAAATAAAGACCCCCAATAGGCGCACCCTGTTCACCCAAACATGCACTTTGTAACCTCGTCAGCACGCCTGCAAAGCACGGGCACTCTATACACGACCCCAATACCATACCTCACCAACAAAGGCGACACAGACAGACCCAACGCTCACAAAAAACCTATACTCTCTATTACACTCTATTACACCCTTTTCGGAGCGGACTCATATTTGCAACCAAAAATGGGAAGGAGAGCACAGAGATGGCCGACCAAAACATTCCGACACAAGATCAACAAAACGAACTGCTATTCATGCAACTGGTCATGATGTTTCAGGGCATGGCATTGCAAAACCTGGGCAAAGTGATGGATCCCATGACCAACCAGATCGAACGCAACCTGGAACAAGCAAAAAATATGATCGACCTCCTCGGCATGTTAGACGAAAAAACAAAAGGCAACTTAAACAACAACGAGCAAAGACTACTGGAACACGCATTATTTGAACTGCGAATGAATTATGTAGATGAACTGAAAAAGGATGCAGCATCGGAAGAACAAGCATCGGAAGAAGATCAGACAACAGAAGAAGATCAGACACCAGATAATAATGCGAATAAAGAGATAAAAGAAGACAGCGAATAATAGCTGACCTGTAGCGATCCGCACAGGCGAAGCCACGCCACAACGACAAAAAAAACCTTCTGGGTCGCGGCTAAAACCATGCCGCGATGACGGCTTTCAGGTATAGCTCATGCACGGGGGGGGAAATTGAACGCACCCAAAAAGTGGTCGGCTTATTGCTTACTGCTCATTATGTATCTACCCTTGAGTTGTGCTTATTACTCCACATCAGCCACGGGCAGTGGCGGCATTCGCTCCGTCGCTGTACCTCTGCTCGAAAATGAAAGCCTCGAAGCCGGTATCCACCAGGCATTGACAGACAGCTTAATTCAGGGATTTGTCTCTGATGCGGCCCTGCGCGTCGTCGAAGAAGACCAGGCCGATGCCGTATTGCAAGGCATCGTACTGGAAATCAAAGAAGAACCCTTTACCTATGGCGGTCAACCGGGTGCCGAACAATATCAGATTTCCGTCTTTGTAAAAATGGCTTTTTATGATACGCAAAAAAAGCAACCACTCTGGGAAATCGACCGCATGCGCGGTTACGGCATTTACGACGCGTCGGGTCAACGCGACCTCGCCCGCACAAACGGCATCGGCGATGCGTTGCGAATGCTCACCAAAGACGTCGTAGATCGCACCCAAGTAGGGGGATGGTGAAAAAAGGGAAAACACATGCCAGAAGACAACGCAGTTGTAGATGACTTCCTGCAATTGATCGGCGGCACACCACTGATTCGCTTAAACAACCTGGCGACATCCGACATGGCCGAAGTCGTCGTCAAAATGGAATCACTAAATCCAGCTCGCACCGTAAAAGATCGCATTGCCCTATCCATGGTCGAAGCCGCAGAACGCGACGGACACTTAAAACCGGACATGACCATTGTCGAGCCAACCAGTGGCAACACGGGCATTGGTCTGGCAATGGTTGCCACAGCGCGAGGTTATCGCCTGATTTTAACCATGCCCGATTCCATGAGCCGGGAACGACGCGACCTACTCGAAAGTTACGGTGCCAAATTGATATTAACACCGGGCGACCTCGACATGCCCGGCGCTGTCGCAGAAGCCGAACGAATCGTAAATGAATCACCCGAAACGACCTTTATGCCACAGCAATTTAACAACCCCGCCAATCCAGAAATACACCGCCAAACCACAGCTCGAGAAATTTTAGAAGCCGTTGACGGGCACCTCGATGTTTTTGTCGCAGGCGTGGGCACGGGAGGAACAATCACAGGCGTGGGCGAAGTCTTAAAAGCCGAATTAGACCATGTGCGCGTGATCGCGGTCGAACCCGCCAAATCCCCGGTCCTATCAGGCGGAAAGGCCGGATTACACGGCATTCAGGGCATCGGTGCGGGATTTGTTCCCTCAGTACTCAATCGCGATATTTTTGACGCGCTAATATGCGTGCGCGATGAAGACGCCATCAAAACGGCTCGGAAACTGGGTCGCGAAGAAGGCATCCTGGCCGGCATATCAGCCGGGGCAAATGTATTCGTTGCCCTGCAAATTGCCCGCGACCTGGGACCGGGAAAGCGAGTCGCAACAGTGATCTGTGATTCGGGCGAACGGTACTTCAGCGTACCGGAATTCTTAAAAGCATAATTTGAACCCACTTACAACCGGAGATCCCATGAGCAATATCCCCAATTATCTGAAGAATCACACCGACCTTTACGCCAATAATCCGCGTGCTGCCGCACTACAATGGTTCCGCGAGGCCCGTTACGGTCTGTTCTTACACTATGGACTATACTCTCTAATAGGACGGCACGAATGGGTGCAATTGCGAGAACTCATCCCCATTGCCGAATATGCAAAACTCATCAACGACTTCACCGCTGAAAACTTCGATGCCGAGCGCATTGCGCAATTTGCCGTTAATTGTGAGATGAAATACATCAACATCACCACGCGGCATCACGATTCATTTTGCTTATTCGACACAGCGGAAACGGACTTTAACAGTGTCAATGCCCCGGCTGGTCGCGATCTGATCAAAGAACTGGCCGAAGCGTGTGATCGACACGCACTCGGATTGTGTTTGTACTATTCTCATGGGCGGGATTGGAAACATCCACATGCCCCCAACAATGACGAATGGGGCGGGCAAGCAAGACCCAAATACGATCCACCCGAACCGAGCTATGCTCGAGCGCACAACTTGCAAATATATCTCGATTTTATGCAGGCGCAAATTACAGAACTGCTCACAAATTACGGTCCCATAGCCGCAATCTGGCTGGATGGGATTGCCGTTCCCAACAACGGCGACAAATCGAAATTTAAATGTCAGGAACTCTACGACTATATCCACAGCATGCAACCACAGGTACTGGTCTCCTACAAGCAGGGCCTGCTGGGCACCGAAGACTTTCAGGCACCTGAACACCAGGCCATAGAACAGGCAAACAAACCCATGGAAATTTGTACGACAATGTGTTCTGGACCTGGCGGAAAAGGCGTATCGTGGGGCTATCTCGCCGAAGGAGGCCACCACAAAAGTGAGGAAGAAGTTTGGAAGGCACTGACAACAGCGCGGGAAGGCGGTTGCAATATGTTGTTAAATTCCGGGCCTCTGCCCGATGGATCACTCGATAAAAAAGATGTACCCGTATTGCTCGCAGTGGGCGAACGCCTTCGCAAAGAGGGATTTCCGGGAGAAGGAGCCTGATCTTGTGTCAAGTCACCCTGACGACATACGCGAACCCCAACCCCTGACGCACCGATCGCCCTGGTGGGCAATTGCATTGGCCGTATTTATCACGGTATCAATCAACGCCATCATTCCCTATACCCATCATTACATGCACACCATTTCACTGGTCGAAGGCATGATACCGATGGGTATTTTTATGCCATTTTTGGTACTGATCTTTATCGTAAATCCCACGCTACGCGCTCTGGGATGTGCATTGCAACCCTGGGAATTGATTTTCATTTTTGCGGTGGGCTATGTGAGCATGTCCATCAATGAACTGCTGGGGCGGGTACTGGCGACTTATGCCGTAATGCACTACATGGCAACGCCAGAAAACCTCTGGGAAGAGTACGTTTTTGGCCTCGTTCAACCCTATCTGGTAATCGAAGATGCCAAAGAGCAATTGGCCTGGTTTTACGAGGGCCTGCCTCGCAACGCAGCGATTCCCTGGGCAATCTGGATACGCCCCACATTCTGGTGGCTGAGCTTTATCGCCGCACTCGGCCTGGGATCAGTCGCGCTGGCAACAATCTTGCGCCGACAATGGGTCGAGCAAGAACGGTTGCCATTTCCCTTTGCACAAGTCGCCGAAGAATTGGCCGAGACAGCGGGACCAAAGGGATTTCCCGAATACATGAAACAGCCGCTATTCTGGGGCGGGTTTTCCATTCCCACAGTTATCGTCCTGTGGTACATCATCGGCTACTTCGATCCCAGCTTCCCCGTAATTACCCTGGGGATTCAGAATCACACGATCTCATTGGGACGATATGTGCCCTTCCTGCACGGACGGCTCAACTTTTTGATCATCGGGTTTGCGTACTTTACCGATTTACAGGTCTTATTTTCGATCTGGGTATTCTGGATATTCACCTGGCTTCAAATAGGGATGACCAATCGGCTGGGCCTGGGCGAGGGCCTGGGCGAATTCGCCGGCACGCGGCAGCAAGCACTGGGGGGATTTATCGTCTTTTGTCTGTGGGGACTGTGGATTGCGCGGCACCACCTAAAAGCAGTATTTCAGCAGGCATTTCGCCAGACAAAAAATATAGATGACCAGAACGAATTGATGTCGTACCGCACTGCGGCCGCCACATTTCTCGCCTGTGCGCTATTTGTCATGTTCTGGTTATTCAAAGGTGGGATGACACCGATTTGGGCGGTATTAGTCACGGTATTCTGGTTCATTTTTTATACCGGATTTGCCAAAATCGTAGCAATGACCGGACTCGTATTCCTGGAATCACCCAGCAGCCTGGGCACCGGCATTATGGGATTCGCACCACCCGATTCACTGTCGCCAAATACAATTGCCGTGCGGCAACAAGTGGGCAGCATGTACCAAAATGGCAAGAGTTTTACCATGCCCGCTGCCGCCCATGCGGCGCGGTTGAGTATCGGGCTGGGCAATCGGGCGCGTGTATTGGGCTTGACAATCGCATTTGCATTTGTGTTTTCGCTCATAGCCGCCGCCGTATCGACAATTTACCTGGGCTATAACGACGGCGCGTTTAATTTTGGCTCGTACATGTTCCGGGTTGCCGCGCCGCGATACTACGATGGCATAGTATCGTCCATTCGCGACATTGGCAAAGAGACCCATTACGGTCTTCGGATGGCATTTACGGCATTTGGCGCATTGACAATGGGCATCTTGACCCTGTGCCAATACCGATTCACCTGGTGGCCTCTCCATCCCATCGGTTTTACAGTGGTAACCTTTTATTCGGCCCGCACCGCCATCTTATCCGTATTTCTCACATGGCTGATCAAATTTATTATTTTTCGTCTGGGAGGGATTGCGCTGTATCGCAGGGCAAAACCCTTTTTCATCGGCATGATTGTGGGATATACCCTATCGCTCATTGTGAGCATGAGCGTTGATCTCATCTGGTTCCCCGGGCAAGGGCACAATTTGTTTTGGGGAGACTAAAGTCTCACATCAAAAGCCCTGCTTGCTGTGCAACACCTGCGACACCCAATCGGATAAACGGGTATTGAGCGGTTTTAACATCACGAGCGCATCTTCGCGAGGGTGTGTATAATAGGCTTTTCTGATCGCTATGGTCTCAAAACCCATCTTCTTATAGAGATCTATCGCAACACAATTCGACATACGCACTTCCAGGGACACCACGCGTGCCTTTGTATCCAACACGTCAAATACTGCTTTTAGCGTTTTTCTTCCCAGCCCCTTTTGTTGAAAATCAGGCGCGATAGCAAAATTTTCCAGATGAAATTCCCGATCAATCAAAAAACCCACAACATAGCCCGCAATCTCGCACCCGACCATAACCATCCGGCAAAAACTGTTGTTGCGATTCCGCACAAACTCAAAGTCGCGGCGTTTCCAGGGAGTGGAAAAAACAGCCCTTTCAATTTCTAAGACCCGACTGAGATGCGAAGGGACCATCTGCACCAGCACGGGCTTCATCGAATTATCCATCACCAGTCAAACGCGCTTCTCGCACGCGTTCTGCTTGTGTTCGCCGCAAATAAAAAGGCTCGGCTATCTCCATATCATCCACCTCTCCCCGTTCGCAACGCGCCTGACCCAGCAGGGCAACAGCCCCAGCAGTGGGGCGGCCCAGAGCAGCATTTACAAAGTACGCATCTCGCCCCAAAGCACCGACAACAACATCGCGATAAGCCTGGGCTCCATCTCCCACCACGGTCACGGGACGCGGCAGGCGTGTGACCCAATTGGAAACCGCATCTGCGCGATCGGGTATTCTCGAAATCGGATCTCCCCCCACGAGATCATATACCCCCGCATATACATCGCCGCGCCGAGCGTCCAGCATCGGACAAACGGGCATCCCCTCTACCCCTGCCCCAAAAGCCATTGCCGCAAGAGTTGACACGCACACAAACACAAGATCGGCACCGCGGCACAGACCCTTCGCCAGACCCATACCGATACGCAATCCCGTAAACGAGCCGGGGCCAGCAGCCACAGCCACACCATCCAGATCGACAACGCTTAAATTTGCCTCCCGCAACACCATTTCAATCATCGGCTGCAACCGTTCCGAATGATGCGATCCCAATTCTAAAGTGTATTCCACAATCACGCGGGCATCGCAGGCCAAAGCCACACTGCATACCGCTGTTGAAGTCTCAATACCCAAAATTTTTTGCAATTTGCAACACCTCAAAATAACGTATTTTGTGACCCCTCTTCCGGAGGCGTTTTCCCCAAATGCAAATACGCCCGCGCCGTCGCCTGGCGCCCCCGATGCGTGCGCACCAGCAACCCCTCCTGAATCAGATAGGGTTCATACACCTCTTCGAGCGTATCTGTCTCTTCACTCAGCGCAGCACCCAGATTATTTAAGCCAACGGGACCCCCGTCGAATTTATCGATCAGCGTTTCCAACAATCGCCGATCCATGTCATCCAACCCCCTTGCATCCACTCCCAACAACGCCAGTGCCTTATCCGCAACTTCTTCTGTAATCATCCCATCGGCACGCGCCTGTGCATAATCGCGAGACCGCGACAACAGACGCCCGGCAATGCGCGCTGTTCCCCGCGACCTGTGGGCAATCACACGCGCGGCATCCTCTTCAATCTCAATACCCAAAATACGCGCAGCCCTCACCACAATGGCCTGCAACTCTTCGGGGGCGTAATAATCCAGCCGCTCCAGCAAACCAAAGCGCGTTCGCATCGGTGCAGTAAGCAGCCCCATTCGCGTTGTCGCGCCCACCAGAGTAAAGGGTTCAAGCGGAATTTGATACGACCTGGCACTCGGTCCGCTATCGATCATAATATCCAGCGTAAAATCCTCCATTGCCGAATACAAATGTTCTTCTACCACCCGATTCATGCGATGGATTTCGTCGATAAACAGCACATCTCTCTCGTTCAAATTCGTCAAAATCCCCGCGAGATCAGCCGGGCGCTCCAGCACTGGCCCCGATGTCACCTGAATTTCAACCCCAAGCTCGTGTGCAAGCACATGAGCCAGAGTGGTCTTGCCCAAACCGGGCGGCCCATGCAACAAAACGTGATCCATAGCCTCATTGCGCTGGCGTGCAGCCTCCACGGCAATACGCAAATTCGTCTTCGCCTTTTCTTGCCCGACCATATCGTCAAATCGAATCGGACGAATCCGCTGATCGCGTTCAAATTCGTCGCCATCCTGAAACTCGGGATCGGTAAATCGTTCATCCATAATTACCTCTTACGTCTTACCTTTTACCTGAACTAAATACTCCTCAACGCCCGCCTAATCACTTCCTCAATCGGCGCGTCGGCGCCCATCCCCTGTAAAACAGTCGCAACAATTTTGCGCGCCTGCACCGGATTCGCGCCCAAACCCGATAGGGCAGCCGCGGCTTCGTCTAATACATCGGGATCTGCATGCCCCACGGCATCGGATGTAAAATCTTCTGGCGCAATATCGCCAATTTTGTCCTTCATTTCCAGCACCAGACGCTGCGCGAGTTTTTGACCAATACCCTTGATGCGCGTCAACCCTTGAGCATCTTCTGCAGCAACCAACCGCCTGAAATCAGCAATGGGAATACCGGACAATATTTTCAATGCCATCGGTGGCCCAATACCCGAAACCCCGATTAAGCGTTCAAACAAATCGCGCTCGGACACTGAGGCAAATCCGTAAAGCGTCATCGCGTCTTCTCTCACATAAAGATGCGTAAGCACAGTGACGCGCCCATCCACAACGGAAAGCGATTCATAGCTCGACAGTGAAATATTGACGTGATACCCCACGCCCTGAACATTGACAATGACATGGGTCGGATGTTTTTCGACCAGCGTACCCTCTAAAAACGCAATCATTGTATTATCGTCCTCCTGTCAATCGCCGCCGCGACTTCGCATTCACGCCGATTTCTTTGAGTTTTTCATCAAATCGGCTCCGTTTTCTACCGCCTTGTTTCAATGCCTCAATTTTCTCTGTTAGGTCATTTTGTCGCTGTCCCAGCCCGCGAGCAGCAACCTTCTGGTGTGCGTGGCACAATGCAATCGCCACCGCATCTGTCGCATCGAGCGATTGATCCAGTGCTTTTTCACCGAACAAACGTTGGATCATAAATTGCACCTGTTCTTTTGACGCACCACCCCGGCCCACAACGGCTTTTTTTACTGCGCGGGGCGCGTATTCAAAAATAGGCAAATCGGAATTGGCCAGAGCCGTCACAATAGCCCCACGCGCCTGACACAACTTAATCAGCGATTGCGTATTGGCACCGTAAAAAACAGATTCAATCGCGACTTCATGCGGACCTGCATCCGCGACCAACGAGAGCAAGTGATCGTAGATATAGAGCAAGCGCTGGGGGAAAGACAATTTGTTACCGGGCCGAATACAGCCGCATTTCAGCAACCGATTTTTCCGGTTCTGGTGCTCAACCAGCCCAAAACCAGTCACCACACTACCCGGATCAATACCCAGAATGATCACGCAGACCACCTTTCGTGGAAGTGTGAAGTGTGAAGTGTGAAGGAAGAAGGAAGAAGTGTGATCCGCAGATGACGCAGATGAACGCAGATGAACGCAGATGAAAAAGAGGAGATGTGAAGTGGGAAGTGTGAAGTGGACTGCGACCAGTTGTACACCGTTCCTCACTTCTCATGGAGGGGGAAATCAAACTGTCAGGGCTGCTAATTCTTTGTCATCAATCTCAAAATTGGCATATACCCGCTGCACATCGTCATTGTCTTCGAGCATTTCCATCAAGGTCAACAATTGTTGCGCGATTTTGCCTTCAATGGACACGGTATTTTGCGGAACGCGCGTCAATTCAGCGCGTTCAATTTCAATGCCCGCATCTTCAATCGCCTTGCGAACACCTTCAAAATCGGGCAGGGATGCATAAATTTCATAGATATTCTCTTCTTCTGCAATATCCTCGGCACCTGCATCTAAAGCTATCAGCATCATCTCTTCTTCTTCCACGACCTCTTTGGGCACAGAAATCAGACCCTTTTGCTCAAATACCCACGCCACAGCACCACTTTCGGCCATACTGCCATTGTATTTGCTAAACAAATGTCGCACTTCAGATACCGTGCGATTTCGATTATCTGTCAGAGTTTCAACAAACATGGCCACGCCACCTGGTCCGTATCCCTCGTAAATCGCACCTTCATAAGACTCGCCATCAAGCTCTCCCGTACCCTTTTTAATCGCACGCTCAATATTGACCATAGGCATATTTTCCGCCCTGGCACTTAAGACAGCCGCACGCAGACGGGAGTTGCTCGCTTCATCTCCGCCACCTTCGCGGGCTGCCACGGTAATCTCTCGAATCAGTTTGGTAAACGCTTTGCCTCGGGCGGCGTCCTGACGGCCCTTGCGATGCTTGATATTTGCCCATTTAGAATGTCCAGCCATTCTGCCATACTCCTTTATTCAGTGGTATCCTAATATCCCCTTATCCCAATCCAAATGTAGTCAGAAGCCCGCCATTGTGCAATAGGAAATACGCTGTTCACGACGCGCGGAATCGCAACAGATCCATAAATTCCCACACGGGCATGGCGTCCAAATCTGAACCTTCAAACACAGCCAATATATCTTGCACCTGCCGCATCTCAAACCGCGTCGTCATATTTTTCACAAATTTTTCCACCAGCAAAGGCGCGGCCTTCTGCCGCCTTCTACGATGCCCGATGGGATATTCAACCGTCACGGCCTCTGTCGCCGATCCATCTTTAAAAAACACCTGCACAGTATTGGCAATTGACCGCTTGTGCGGATCGTGATAATCCCGCGTAAACCGCGCGTTTTCTGTCACCACCATCTTCTCTCTCAACGCATCAATGCGATCGTCCTCTGCGCGCTCCTCTTCATAGTCATCCGCAGTCAAATCGCCAAAAATCAGCCCCATTGCCACCATATATTGCAAGCAGTGATCCCGGTCTGCCGGATTGTACAGCGGACCGGTCTTATCGATAATTTTTATAGCGGCTTCGTGCGTCTCTATCACCACCCGCTCGACAGCCTCCAAACGCGATGTCACCTCATCGTGCAACGCAAATGCAGCTTCTACCGCAGTTTGTGCGTGAAATTCAGCGGGAAAAGACACCTTGAACAAAACGTTTTCCATCACATAAGAACTGTATAAGCGTTGGAAGCGAAACCGGTCACCATTCCACAAGCGGTCGTAAAAACCCCACACAGGTGCAGACAATGCCTTTGGATATCCCATTTCGCCGCGTCTTGTCTGCAATGCCAAAAACACGCCGCGTGCAGTAGCATCTCCCGCCGCCCAACTCTTGCGCGAACCAGTATTGGGCGCATGGCGATAGGTTCGCAAAGGACCCAAATCGCACCACACCTGCGACAATGCATTGACGATCTGCGCCTCATCACATCCCAACAGACCAGCAGAGATCGCCGCGCTCGCCAACTTCACCAAAATCACATGGTCCAGCCCCCGGGCATTAAAACTGTTTTCCAGTGCCATCACGCCCTGAATCTCATGCGCTTTGATCATCGCCACAAACACATCCCGCATAACCAGTACTTCTCTCCCTTGTGCGCGTTTCGTGCGCGACACCCAGTCCGCCACCCCGAGAATTGCACCCAGATTGTCCGAAGGATGTCCCCACTCAGCCGCCAACCACGTATCGTTAAAATCCAGCCAACGCACCATTGTCCCAATATTAAACGCAGCAGTCACCGGATCGAGTTCGTAATCAGTACCCGGCACCCGCGCACCGCACGGCACAATCGTTCCCGGAACCACGGGGCCGAGCATCTTGGTACACTCAGAAAACCGCAATGCCAACACCCCACACCCCACACTATCCATCAGACACAATCGAGCCGTCTGAAAAGCTTCCGCGGAGTTCACTTCATAATCCAGCACGTACTGTGCGATAGTCACCAGTTCTCTATCCGGCGCCCGATCATCCATGGCAATCCTCAAGCTATCAGCCCCTTTCTTTCAGCGGCACATAATCTCGCGCCTCTACCCCCGTGTATTCTGCCAGAGGCCGAATCAGCTTATTATCCGCCCGCTGTTCCATCACATGAGCAGCCCAACCGCTGCAACGACTAAGCACAAATATAGGTGTGAAAAGTGCCGTCTCAATGCCAGCCATGTGATACGCAGTTGCCGAATAAAAATCCAGATTTGGAAACAACTTTTTTTCTTCCCACATAACCTGCTCAATCGCTTCAGAAATCTCGTACAGACTCATATCGCCCATTGCTTCACTCACCTGGCGCGCCCAATTTTTAATAATCGCATTGCGCGGATCCCGCACGCGATAGACCCCATGCCCAAACCCCATAATCAATTCTTTGCGCGCCAGCATCTCTCGCACACCCATTGCCGCGTCTTCGGGGGTCTTGAACTGCTCAATCAACTCCATTGCCCGCTCGTTTGCGCCCCCGTGCAAAGGCCCGCTCAAAGTGCCAATTGCCCCGGTAATACATCCATAAAAATCGGCAAGCGTAGAGGCGCAGACTCTCGCCGTGAATGTCGAGGCATTAAACTCGTGCTCGGCATACAAAATCAATGATGCATCCATCATCCGACATTCCAACTCAGAAGGCGTCTGTTCTTTGAGCATATGCAAGATATAAGTCGCGTGCTCATCCACATCCACATCCAAAACATCAGCACCCAGATGCCAGACCCCCAGCATAGAGGGCAAGGCACCCAAAACACGCACCGCTACAGTATCCGCCAAATCCTGCTCTGGCTCGGCAATGCCAAGCGCCGATACACCGGTTCGCAAAACATCCATTGGATGCGCGTCTGAAGGCAGCGAACTCAAAACACGCACGACCAGATCTGGCAATTGCCGGTGCGCCCGCAACTGCGATTTCAATGCATCTAATTCCCTTTCAGTAGGCAGTGCATCCCACAACAACAAATGCACGATCTCTTCAAAACAGGCATTTTGTGCCAGGTCTTCAATGGCATAGCCCCGATAATGCAAACCGTGACCTTCTGCGCCCACAGTACAAATTGACGTATTGCCAGCCTTAACGCCCCTCAGACCAGTTGTTGTCGTCTGTTTGCTCACAGTATCCTCCTATCCGGTCAAAAAAAGGCCGTGAGCATTTTCACTCACGACCTTTTTTCCTAAAATCTCCTCGGGCGATTCACGCGCCATAAAGTCGATTGACCTGCGCCTCATACCTGTAATAATCCAGCAATTCGTAGAGTTCTTCCCGCGTCTGCATCTCGTTTATCAACGCCCCCTGCGCACCCGTTTTCCGCAGCGTTTTATACGCCCGATAAGCAGCCCCATTCATCATCCTAAACGCCGTAAGGGGATACAGCACCATAGCGACACCCGTACCTCTCATCTCGTCCAGACCAAACAGAGGCGTTTGCCCAAACTCGGTGAGATTGGCCAGCACAGGTACAGAGAGACTACGGGCAAAGGCCTGGAAATCCTCCAGTGAACACAAGCTCTCTGCAAAAATCGCATCGGCACCGACAGCAATGTATTTCTTAGCGCGATTGATACCACACGCCAAACCTTCATTAGCCACCGAATCAGTTCGCGCCATAATCACAAACCCGCTGTCTGACCGCGCATCAACCGCTGCCTTAATTCGGTCGCACATCTCCTCGGCAGGCACCACCCGCTTTCCGGGACGATGTCCACAGCGTTTTTGCAATACCTGGTCTTCAATATGAACAGCGGCAACGCCAATTTTTTCCAGCTTCTTTACCGCGCGACCAATAGAAAAAGAGGTACCCCCAAACCCGGTATCGATGTCAACCAGCAGCGGCAAATCCACCACATCTGTAATCCGCCGGGCATCTTCGACTACATTATCCAGCGTTGTAATCCCCAAATCGGGCAAACCATAAGAGGCGGCAGCCACGCCCGAACCAGAAAGATAAATCGCGCGAAATCCAGCTTGTTTTGCCATCAGCGCAGATACGGCATTGATAGTACCCGCAATCTGTAAGGGTTGTTCCGCGTCCAATGCCTCCTTGAACCTGCACCCGGCTGACATCATCATCTCCTGCGGGGGAATTATGGAAAGGGCAAACAAAAACCGGTCATGCTTCGACCAATTCGCGATCGTGTTCGGAAGCCTCAATGACCTTTTGTGTCACATCGTGAGGGACAGGCTCGTAGTGGGAAAACGCCATGGTATAATCGCCTGTGCCCTGCGTCATAGAACGAAGAGAAGTTGAATATTTGTAAAGATCGGCCAGGGGGACTTCGGCGTGAATAACCTGGAAATTGCCTTCGGGATCCATGCCTTGAATACGCCCGCGTCGCCCGTTTAGATCGGCCATCACATCTCCCATATAGGAATCGGGAACAACGACGCTAACTTTATAAATGGGTTCTAACAAAATGGGTTTGGCATCTATAAATGCATTTTGAAATGCGAAGGAACCGGCCAGTTTAAAAGCCATATCAGAAGAGTCAACCTGATGGAAGGACCCATCGTAAACCGTGACCTGCGTATCGACAATGGGATATCCGGCGAGCACACCGCGTTGCATAGCCTCCACAACACCTTTTTCAACAGCCGGAATATATTTTCCGGGAATCGAACCGCCTACAACCTCGTCTAAAAACTCAAAGCCATCACCGCGCTGCTTGGGCGCAAGGCGCAAATAAGCTTCGCCATATTGCCCGCGTCCACCACTTTGTTTTCTGTGCCGATACTGAGCTTCTGAACGCGATTGAATGGTCTCCCGGTACGGTATTCGCGGTTCGACCACTTCTACTTCCACGCCGAACTTGCTCTTCAACTTGTCAAACACAACCGTCAAATGTAACTCGCCCTGTCCCTGAGCAATAATCTGCCGCAATTCCGCGTCATACCCGGCGACAAAGCTCGGGTCTTCTTCGTGAATGCTGTGCAATCCCGCGCTAATTTTGTCTTCGTCGCCCCGCGACCTGGCGGTGACGGCCACGCGAATTAAAGGATGTGGAAATTCGATAGGCTGAATTTGCAAGCGCGCGTTTCTGTTGCAAAGGGTATTGCCCGTATGCGTGTCCTTTAGCTTGATCAATGCACCAATATCCCCCGCGCCCACAACGTCCATATCGACGCGCTTTCCACCACTCATCGAATAAATTTGGCCGATGCGCTCATTGGTTCGGCGATTGGGATTAAATACGTCTTCGCCAGATGTAATACTGCCAGAATACACGCGCAAAAATGACAGATCACCAACAGACTCGGAAATCGTTTTGAACACCACGGCAGCCAAAGGGCCATCATCGTTTACGGCAAGCGCCACTTCTTCTTCAGACCCTTCTTTAAATGCTGTAGGAATCGGCAAGTCAAGCGGACCGGGTGCGAAGGTAGATAAAAAATCGAGCAATAAGTCAACACCAATATTTTTGCTGGCAGCACTCACAAAAATGGGAAATAAAGTGCGGTTGACCATCCCAATTTTTAACCCTTGTGCGATCTCTTCGTCTGTCAATTCCCCTTCTTCAAAATAGTGCTCGATCAAGTCGTCGTCACTTTCGGCAGCCCCTTCAACCACCTGTTCCCTCAAGTTCTGGGCCTGATCTTGCCATTCCTCGGGAATGTCCGAAGCTTCAGCTTTGCCATCGGTATAGGTTATCAATTTCATCTGCAAAACATCGATGATCTGATTAAACCCTTCGCCGGCATTGACCGGAATCTGAAAGGGAATAGCCTCGCTTCCAAAATGCTCCTGAATTGCAGAAAACGCACCATCGCAATCGGCAAATTCTCTATCGACGTGATTGATTAAAAACACAGTTGCACGATTAAATTCACTGGCAAAACCAAAGGCTTTATCTGTTCCAATCTCTACACCACTGGCCGCATTGACCAGCGTAAGGGCAATATCAGATGCCCAAACCGCGGTTTTTGCATCGCCAATAAAGTCGGCATAACCCGGAGCATCCAAAATATTCACTTTGGTGCCCTTCCACTCGCAGTGCAACATGGATGTACTGATAGAGATTTTGCGCGCAATCTCTGCATCTGTATAATCCGACACGGTATTTCCTTCATCAACTGAGCCGAGCCGATTGGTTGCACCAGCAGAAAATATCATGGCTTCGGCAACGGACGTTTTGCCCGTGCCGCCGTGCCCCGACAGGGCGATGTTCCTGATATTTTCAGGTGTATATTTATTCACAGTAACCTCCTCAATACCAGTATTAAATACTTGCTTTGAAAATATCAACCTCCGTAAAAAATAAGGCGCGTATAATTGCAAAACAAATGGGTTTTGTCAAGCACTCTTTTGATCTTGTACAACAAAAAAAAGCCCGGATTTTTATATCCGGGCTTTTTTATATTCCTGGCAACGACCTACTCTCCCACAAGGTCACCCAAGCAGTACCATCAGCGCTGGAAGGCTTAACTTCTCTGTTCGGAATGGGAAGAGGTGTTTCCCCTCCGCTATAGCCACCAGGAAAAATTTAATTAAATATGAATTGGGTACCAAACAAAGCACAGAAGCGATCTGCTGAAAAATGTTAAAAAAGGTCAAGCCGCACGGCTGATTAGTATCACTCGGCTGAACGCATTGCTGCGCTTACACCTGTGACCTATCGACCTCGTAGTCTACAAGGAGCCTTTAGGTGGGTATTCCACGGGATATCTTATCTTGGAGTAGGCTTCGCACTTAGATGCTTTCAGCGCTTATCCCTTCCGAACATAGCTACCCAGCAATGCCCCTGGCGAGACAACTGGTACACTAGAGGTCCGTCCATCCCGGTCCTCTCGTACTAGGGACAGCTCTCCTCAAATATCCTACGCCCACGACAGATAGGGACCGAACTGTCTCACGACGTTCTAAACCCAGCTCGCGTACCGACTTTAATTGGCGAACAGCCAAACCCTTGGGACCTTGTTCAGCCCCAGGATGTGATGAGCCGACATCGAGGTGCCAAACCTCCCCGTCGCTATGTACGCTTGGGGGAGATAAGCCTGTTATCCCCAGAGTACCTTTTATCCGTTGATCACCGGCGCTTCCACACGCCACCGTAGGGTCACTAAGCCCTGCTTTCGCATCTGCTCGACCTGTATGTCTCGCAGTTAAGCTCCCTTGTGCCTTTACACTCTTCGCGCGATTACCAACCGCGCTGAGGGAACCTTTGGGCGCCTCCGTTATCTTTTAGGAGGCGGCCGCCCCAGCCAAACTTCCCACCTGGCATTGTTCCCAATCCTGATTCAAGGATCGAGGTTAGAATTCCAACACAATAAGGGTGGTATTTCAAGGGCAACTCCACGAGAACTGACGTTCCCGCTTCATAGTCTCCCACCTATCCTACACATAATGAGTCGAAACCCAGTACCAGGCTGGAGTAAAGGTTCATGGGGTCTTTCCGTCCCGTCGCGGGTATCCGGCATCTTCACCGGAACTACAATTTCGCCGAGTCCCCTGTTGAGACAGCGCCCAAGTCGTTACACCATTCGTGCAGGTCGGTATTTAGCCGACAAGGAATTTCGCTACCTTAGGACCGTTATAGTTACGGCCGCCGTTTACCAGAGCTTCGATTCAAAGCTTCGTCCGAAGACTAACCTCTCCTCTTGACCTACTGGCACCGGGCAGGTGTCAGTCCCTATACGTCGTCTTACGACTTAGCAGAGACCTGTGTTTTTAGTAAACAGTCGCCCAGGCCGTTTCTCTGCGACCTCCTTCAGCTCCCGGAGCAAGTCCGTTCACCTACTTGGAGGCACTCCTTCTCCCGAAGTTACGGAGCTATTTTGCCTAGTTCCTTAACAGGGGTTCTCTCGCGCACCTTAGGATTCTCACCCCGTCTACCTGTGTCGGTTTGCGGTACGGACACCCGAGAGACTCACATAGAGGTTTTTCTCGGCAGCATGATTAAGATCAGTTGGCTTGCCCGAAGGCTCGTTTCCCCATCACCTCTCAGGGTTATGACCACCCGTATTTTACCTGGTGATCCCCCTACAGGTTTAGACCCGCATTTCCAGTCGCGGGCTGATCGTCACTTCTGCGTTACCCCATAGTTCAAACGCCTCTAAGGTGGTACAGGAATTTTGACCTGTTTCCCATCGCCTACGCCTTTCGGCCTCGGCTTAGGGTCCGACTAACCCTGGGCGGACGAACCTTCCCCAGGAAACCTTAGACTTTCGGTGAACAGGATTCTCACCTGTTTTATCGCTACTCATGCCGGCATGATTGCTTCCACGTCGTCCAGCAGACTTCACAGTCCACCTTCGGCCTACAGTGGAATACTCCTCTACCGCTCCAACAAAAGTTGAAGCCCACAGCTTCGGTGACAGGCTTTAGTCCCGATCATTATCGGCGCAGGTTCACTTGACCAGTGAGCTATTACGCATTCTTTAAATGAATGGCTGCTTCTAAGCCAACATCCTGGCTGTCTACGCACTCCCACATCCTTTGTCACTTAGCCTGTACTTTGGGACCTTAGCTGGTGGTCTGGGTTGTTTCCCTCTCGCACATGGAGCTTATCCCCCATGCGCTGACTCCCTTGAAACAAGTGTGCGGCATTCGGAGTTTGGTTAGGTTTAGTAAGCGGTGAAGCCCCTTAGCCTATCCAGTGCTCTACCTCCGCCACTCTATAACAAGAGGCTAGCCCTAAAGCTATTTCGAGGAGAACCAGCTATCTCCAGGTTTGATTGGCCTTTCACCCCTACCCACAGTTCATCCCCCAATTTTTCAACATTGGTGGGTTCGGACCTCCACATGAGGTTAGTCACGCTTCATCCTGACCATGGGTAGATCACCTGGCTTCGGGTCTACCCCGAGCTACTAAATCGCCCTATTCAGACTCGCTTTCGCTACGGCTTCCCTACAAAGTAGGTTAACCTTGCAACTCAGGAGTAACTCACCGGCTCATTATGCAAAAGGCACGCCGTCAGACTTCCCGAAATCCGAAGATCACGGGTTGTCCTCCGACCGCTTATAGGCAAACGGTTTCAGGTTCTATTTCACTCTCCATTCAGGAGTACTTTTCACCTTTCCCTCACGGTACTAGTTCACTATCGGTCACAGAGGAGTATTTAGCCTTGGGAGGTGGTCCTCCCAGATTCCTACAGGATTTCACGTGTCCCGCAGTACTCGGGAATGAGATCACAGGAGTCTGCAATATTTCGCCTACAGGGCTTTCACCTTCTGTGGCCAGACTTTCCAGAACTGTTTGACTACATTGCAGATTTGTAACTCCCTGACAGAACTGCATCTCTATCA
Source organism: Candidatus Latescibacterota bacterium (assembly GCA_965262145.1). Classification (GTDB taxonomy): domain Bacteria; phylum Latescibacterota; class UBA2968; order UBA2968; family UBA2968; genus VXRD01. The sequence continues at coordinate 5,281,311 of OZ253501.1, read as the reverse complement.
GATCTCACCCCACAACCCCGGTCGCACAACACATGCAGGTTTTAACATGCGAACCGGTTTGGGCTATTTCCATTTCGCTCGCCACTACTGAGGAAATCGCGGTTGCTTTCTTTTCCAAGGGTTACTTAGATGTTTCAGTTCACCCCGTTAGCCCCACCCGAGCTATGTATTCACTCGAGGGTGATGCGGCATGACCCGCATCGGGTTGCCCCATTCGGAAATCCTCGGATCAAAGGTTGTTTGCACCTCCCCGAGGCTTATCGCAGCTTACCACGTCCTTCATCGCCTCTCTGTACCAAGGCATCCACCGTTTGCCCTTATTAGCTTGACCAAAACAGGTTTTCAGCAGATCACTACTGTGCTCTGCAAAAGAATCCATACTTCAGTTTGGCAAATTGTATTACCCAATCCATATTCAATTGTCAAAGAGCAGTTGGAAAAACTTCTAAAAAATTACATCTCTGGTGGAGATAACCGGGATCGAACCGGTGACCTCCGGCTTGCAAAGCCGGCGCTCTCCCATCTGAGCTATATCCCCGAATATTTTATACTTTGGTGGGCCTAAGTGGAGTTGAACCACTGACCTCGCGCTTATCAGGCGCGCGCTCTAACCAACTGAGCTATAGGCCCCGCCTAAAAACCAAATAACGTGCACATGTTCAAGCCTGGCATTGACCTTAGGAGTAGATGTAAGCGCCTATGGCCTTACATCGTGTCTCCCTAGAAAGGAGGTGATCCAGCCGCACCTTCCGATACGGCTACCTTGTTACGACTTAGTGCCAATTACCGGACCTACCTTCGGCAGCGTCCTCCCGAGGGTTGGACTACTGACTTCGGGTATTCCCAGCTTTCATCACTTGACGGGCGGTGTGTACAAGACCCGGGAACGTATTCACCGTGGCATGCTGATCCACGATTACTAGCGATTCCGCGTTCATGGAGTCGAGTTGCAGACTCCAATCCCAACTGAGACCGGTTTTCTGGGATTAGCTCCACCTCGCGGTATTGCAACCCTTTGTACCGGCCATTGTAGCACGTTTCCAGCCCCGGACGTAAGGGCCATGAGGACTTGACGTCATCCCCACCTTCCTCCTACTTAACATAGGCAGTCTCCTTAGAGTTCCCACCATGACGTGCTGGCAACTAAGGATAGGGGTTGCGCTCGTTGCGGGACTGAACCCAACATCTCACGACACGAGCTGACGACAGCCATGCAGCACCTGTATACCAGTCCGAAGAGGGCCCTATCTCTAGGGCTTTCCGGTATATGTCAAATCCGGGTAAGGTTCTTCGCGTTGCATCGAATTGAGGAACATGCTCCACCGCTTGTGCGGGTCCCCGTCAATTCCTTTGAGTTTCAGCCTTGCGACCGTACTCCCCAGGCGGGGTACTTAATGCGTTAGCTGCGGCACTGGAGGGGTCAAAACCTCCAACACCTAGTACCCATCGTTTACAGCTAGGACTACCGGGGTATCTAATCCCGTTCGCTCCCCTAGCTTTCGCGCCTCAGCGTCAGTATCAGGCCAGAGAGCCGCCTTCGCCACCGGTGTTCTCTCAGATATCTACGCATTTCACCGCTACACCTGAGATTCCGCTCTCCTCTCCTGTACTCAAGACCGATAGTTTCGACTGCCAGTTGTTGGTTGAGCCGACAGATTTCACAGACGACTTATCGGTCCGCCTGCACGCCCTTTACGCCCAGTAAATCCGAACAACGCTTGCCCCCTTCGTATTACCGCGGCTGCTGGCACGAAGTTAGCCGGGGCTTCCTTTGAAGGTACAGTCAAACAGGAAAAGTTATTTCCTGCTTTCTTCCCTTCTGACAGGAGTTTACACCCCTAAGGGCTTCATCCTCCACGTGGCGTCGCTGCGTCAGGCTTTCGCCCATTGCGCAAATTTCTAGACTGCTGGCCCCCGTAGGGGACTGGACCTTTCTCAGTTCCAGTGTGGCCGTTCACCCTCTCAGGCCGGCTATCCATCGTTGCCTTGGTGAGCCGTTACCTCACCAACAAGCTAATGGACCGCGGGTCCATCTTCAAGCGAGACAACCGAAGCTGCCCCTTTAACAACTGTCTCCATGCGGAGCCGCTGCATTATGCGGTATTAGCCCCTCGTTAGAGGAGTTGTTCCCCACTTAAAGGTAGGTTACCCACGTGTTACTCACCCGTCCGCCACTTTACTCACACCCGAAGGTGCTTTCTCGTTCGACTTGCATGACTAAGACACGCCACCAGCGTTAGTTCTGAGCCAGGATCAAACTCTCCGTGAAAAAATGAGAGTGCCCATATTATGGGCTTTTTTTGCAAATTACTGAATTCTCAAGAAACCTTGAGAACCTACCAAGCTTTTGAATAACACATGCACGTTATTTGATTTTCAAAGAACAAAATAGGCACTCTTAAATTTACAAAGTGCCGGTAAGGAGCAAATGTACAAAATCGACTTTCACAAGTCAAGGACAAAATTCTGCTCCATTTTTTGGTGCAGAAAATACAATATAAAGAATAGAAATCCGAAAGTCAAACCATTTTTAAAAAAATTCTCCTCTCACACGACTTTCTTTAACATCTGCTTCACCATCAAACTGCCTTAAATAGCGCACTGCCCGCTCCATATCTTTTTTTACCCAAGCGTCGGGTTCAGACATCATAGCGCGTTCAAGTGCTGAAATAGCTTCGGGTTCTTCAAGTTGCATCAATGCCCATGCGACAATTTGACGCACATCCCGGTCTTTGTCTCCAAGCATCCGGATCAAATCGCGCAATGCCTCCTTTGCCCGCAACATACCCAATGCCCAGGCGGCCTTTGTGCGCACAGATGTGACAGAGTCGCGCAAAGCAGCGCGCAAATGGGGAATGGCGTCAACAACCCGCTGTGCGCCCAAAAAAGAAGCCGCATCAATGCGCTGATCAACCGAACCCGATCGCAATTGACGAAGATAATCGCCGTGTGGAGAGCTGCAGTTAGATAAGAAAAGCAAAAGTATTGGCAGTATTTTTTTTAGTTTGTACATGCTTTTAGGGCTTCGTAATTTGCCTTTATAGTCGCGTCAATATCCGCGTCAGAATGAGCCAGGGAAACAAACGCAGCCTCAAACTGTGACGGGGCCAGATAAATACCTCGATTGACCATCTCCCGAAAATACCGGGCGAACAAGTCTTGATCACACGCATTGGCAGCCTCAAATGATGTCACAGGTGCTTCCGTGAAAAACAAGGTCATAATCGAACCTACCCGGTTGGTCTGATATTTCAACCCCAGAGCTTTTAGGTTTTCCAGAATACCTGTCTCCAAAGCTTGGGCTTTTGCCTCCAATGCGTCATACACCCCCGGTACTTGTAATCGTTTAAGTGTCTCATATCCCGCTGTCATAGCCAGGGGATTGCCCGACAATGTGCCGGCCTGCGACACCATTTTGCCCAGGGGTGATATATCAGACATAATCTCTCGCTTGCCACCAAAAGCACCAACGGGCAGCCCACCGCCAATAATCTTTCCCAAAGTCGTCAAATCGGGCGTGACGCCATAAAGCTCCTGCGCCCCACCTGGGCTGACGCGGAACCCGGTGATGACCTCGTCAAAAATCAGCACAATACCCATTTCTGCCGTTACATCTCGCAAGCCCTGCAAAAAATCCGGCGCTGGCGGAATCACCCCCATATTTCCAGCTACGGGTTCGACAATAACAGCAGCGATTGCATCCCGATTTTCCACAACGGCTTTTTCCACAGCTTCCAGATCATTAAAAGGCACAGTAATCGAATCTGCCGCAGTTCCAGGTGTAACCCCCGGGCTGCTCGGCGCGCCCATCGTGAGTGCCGAAGACCCCGCCTGAATCAAAAAACTATCGGCATGCCCGTGCCAGCATCCCTCAAATTTGACAATTTTGTTTCGCCCCGTGTGTCCGCGAGCCAGCCGAATAGCCGACATCGTGGCTTCGGTGCCCGAATTTACCATCCGCACCATTTCCACGCTCGGCACTATTTCAGTAACCAATTGGGCCATCTTCACTTCGATTTCAGTTGGCGCACCAAAACTGGTCCCCTCCGCAACCACTGCATTGACAGCCGCGACAATTTCTGGATGTGCATGGCCCAAAATAAGCGGCCCCCAGGAACCTACAAAGTCGATATAAGATTTTCCATCGGCGTCGACAATTCGCGCTCCCTCTCCTTTCACTATAAATAGGGGATCACCACCTACGGGGCCAAATGCCCTTGCAGGACTATTCACACCGCCGGGAATCACCTGTTGTGCTGCGTCAAATAGCGTTTTTGAACGCGTACTCAAATTACACCTCCGTGAGAAGACAAATGGGATTTAATACAACATCTTAGTTACACCTCTCATTTTATCCTGTCAAGTTAATTCCTTCCCTTGCAAAACACGACCACAATCCGTATATTATCTGCACAGCGGCAGTAGCTCAAAGGATAGAGCATCTGGCTTCGGACCAGAGGGTTGGGGGTTCGAGTCCTCTCTGCCGCACTTTCTTTTTCAGGCACTTAAAAATTAAGTGCCTGAATTTTTTTCATTTATCACCATCACGCCAATGAGCGATACAATTGCCATCAGAGGTGCGCGTCAGCACAACCTCAAAAACATCGACCTGGACATCCCGCGCAACTGCCTCGTTGTCATCACCGGGCCTTCGGGATCGGGCAAATCGTCATTGGCCTTTGACACGATCTACGCCGAAGGACAACGCCGTTATGTCGAATCGCTATCCGCTTATGCGCGGCAATTTCTCGATCTCATGGACAAACCCGATGCCGATAGCATAGAAGGTCTCTCGCCTGCGGTGGCCATTCAACAACGCGGCATTCCCCGCACACCGCGTTCAACAGTGGGCACGATAACCGAAGTCTATGACTATTTGCGTCTCTTATTTGCCAGAATAGGCACACCTCATTGTCCGATATGCAACCAGCTCATTGTGCCCCAGGCCGTCGCGCAAATTGTCGATCGCGTGCTCGCACTGCCCGAAGGACAACGCCTTCAGATTCTCGCGCCCCTGATCCGAAATGCCAAAGGCACCCACCTAACTGTTTTTAAGCAGTTGCGCCAGGAAGGCTATCTCAGGGTGCGCGTCAATGGCGAAGTTGTGTCACTAGATAGCAATATCAACCTCAATAAAAATACAGCGCACAATATTGAAGCCGTCATCGACCGCCTCGTTGTGCGCGGGAACATGGCCGCACGCCTCGCAGATTCACTCGAAACAGCCCTCGACCTGGCTAACGGCACAGCCACACTCGACATCATTGACGATGGGGAATGGACCTTTTCCACGCGCTTTGCCTGCACAGAAGGCCACTTTGAAATCGAAGAATTAGAACCGCGTCTTTTCACCTTCAACAGCCCGCACGGCGCTTGCCCCACTTGCAGCGGTATGGGTACTGTTTTTGACAAAGCGGCTACTTCCGACGAGGCACGGGGAAAAATCGAGCTTTTTATGCGAGGTCAAACCTGCCCCGACTGCAAAGGCACTCGCTTGCGCCCAGAAGCCCTTGCCGTCACGATTTCCAATTGTACAATCGCCGACATTGCCAGCATGCCCATTGCAAAAATTGGGCAATTCTTCCAAACGCTCAACCTAAAAAATAATGCGGCTGAGATCGCTGCCCCCCTGATACGCGAAATCGAAAACCGCCTCGCATTTCTCACGGATGTAGGCGTTGGGTATCTCGCGCTCAACCGCATGACCGCAACGCTTTCAGGAGGTGAATTTCAGCGTATTCGTCTCGCTACCCAAATCGGAACCCGCCTCGTCGGCGTTCTCTACGTCCTCGACGAACCCAGCATTGGCCTGCACCCTCGCGATAATCGCAAACTCATCAACACCTTCTGCAATCTGCGCGATTTGGGCAACACGGTCATCGTAGTCGAACACGACCGCGAAGCCATAGAAATGGCCGATCACCTCATTGACTTAGGCCCCGGCGCAGGTGAACGCGGCGGCAAAATTATCTCACAGGGACCGCCAGAAACCGTGATCGCAGACGAAAACTCTCTCACCGGCAATTATCTCTCCGGACGAAAAACCATTCCCCCACCTCCCGATATTCGCCAACCGCGCAGACATCTCTCAATCAAGGGTGCCAGCGGACATAACTTGCAAAACGTCAATGTCGATATTCCACTGGGCGTCTTTGTATGCGTCACCGGCGTATCTGGCTCGGGCAAAAGTTCGCTCATCAATCACACCCTGTATCCCGCACTTGCCCGACAACTCCACCGCGCCAATACAGAACCATTGCCTCACAAAACCATCGAAGGTGTTGCACAAATCGACAAAGTCATTCGCATAGACCAATCCCCAATCGGGCGCACCCCGCGATCAAATGCCGCCACATATACGGGCCTTTTTACAGCGGTACGAGAACTCTACGCACAATTGCCCGAATCCAGAGTGCGCGGTTACGGCCCCGGGCGCTTCAGCTTCAACATCAAAGGCGGGCGCTGCGAAGCCTGCCAGGGCGATGGCGTGCGCCGCATCGAAATGCACTTCTTGCCCGATGTTTTTGTCACCTGCGACATATGCGGTGGCAGCCGATACAACAGAGAAACCCTTGAGATCCGGTACAAAGGCAGTTCAATTGCCGACGTATTAAACCTGACAGCAAATCAAGCCCGCACCTTCTTCCGCAATATCCCAGCAGCGCAGCGACAACTCACATCGCTCGCCGACGTGGGCCTGGGTTATTTGCGCCTCGGTCAACCGGCCACATCCCTCTCTAGCGGCGAGGCACAGCGCGTCAAACTCGCAACAGAACTGGCGCGAACCGCCACGGGCAAAACGCTTTACCTCCTCGACGAACCCACCACGGGTTTGCACTTTGACAACATCCGCGTTCTCATCGAAGTACTCGACCGCCTCGTTGACCGCGGCAACACCGTTCTCGTCATAGAACACAACCTCGACGTTATCAAACGCGCAGACTGGATCATCGACCTCGGACCCGACGCTGGCGAAAACGGCGGCAACATCGTCGCAACCGGCACGCCAGAGACCATCGCTAAAGTTCCATCCTCTCACACAGGCTGTTTCCTCAAAGAGATTTTAACCGCCACCACATAGTATTTTAGGAGGGTTTCATGAGTAACGTTCCAAACTATTTGAGAGATTACGCCGACCTTTACGCTGACAATCCACGAGTTGCAGCACGACAGTGGTTTCGCAATGCGCGTTACGGTTTATTTTTACATTACGGATTATATTCTCTAATGGGACGACGTGAGTGGGTACAATTGCGGGAACTCATCCCCGTTTCTGAGTATGGGAAGCTCATCAGCGATTTTACGGCTGAAAATTTTGACGCCGAGCGCATTGCAAAATTCGCTGCTGACTGTGAGATGAAATATATCAACATCACGACAAAGCATCACGATTCGTTTTGTTTGTTTGATACTGCGGAAACGGATTTTAACAGTATGAATACACCAGCGGGGCGCGATTTGGTTGGCGAATTAGCCAGGGCGTGTGACAAGTATGGATTGGGGTTGTGTTTGTATTATTCCCACGGGCGTGATTGGAAGCATCCTCACGCGCCCAACAATGACGAATGGGGCGGTCATGCGAGACCTGAGTATGACCCGCCTGAGCCGAGTTACGCCACAGGGTCGGAACACAACTTACAGATATACCTCGATTTTGTACAAGCACAGATTACAGAATTGCTTTCCAATTATGGTCCCATAGCCGCGATTTGGTTAGATGGTATCATGACGCCTAAGAGTGGCGATGAGTCGAAGTTTAAGTGTCAAGAGTTATATGACCATATTCACAGCATGCAACCGCAGGGATTGGTTTCCTATAAGCAGGGATTGTTGGGTACTGAAGATTTTTATGCGCCTGAACACCGTGCAATAGAAGGGACTGACAAACCTATGGAGATATGTACGACAATGGGCGGTGGATGGGGATATTTTGCTGAAAGAGTGAATTACAAGGATGAGGAGGGGGTTTGGGAGACCTTGAGTACAGCGCGTAAGGGTGGTTGTAATCTGTTGCTAAACTGTGGTCCCTTGCCTGACGGTTCACTGGACGAGCGGGATGTATCCATATTACTTGCGGTAGGCGAGCGCATTCGGAAAGAGGGATTTCCAGAATAATGTTCTCCAATTTACAGATCCCCACCACCTATTTCCGCTCTTCGTATTGCCGCCTGTAATATTCTCGATAACTCTCGCTATCTCGAATTTTTCGCCACCAATCTTCATTGCCCAAATACCATTCAACCGTCAGGCGCAACGCCTCTTCAAAATTGTACTTTGGCTTCCAACCCAGCGCCATAATTTTTGATGCATTCAGGGAATACCGCATATCGTGCCCGGGCCGATCAGTCACATGTTGCATCAAATCTTTGGGCTTCTCCAAATACTCCAGAATTTTTTCTGCAACAGAAAGACCATCCGCTTCATTCTCACCCCCCACATTATACGCCTCGCCCTGCGCGCCCTCGTGAAGCACCAGATCAATCGCCTCGCAGTGATCCGTCACATAAAGATGATCGCGAATCGCCGTCCCCGCGCCATACACGGGCAATGCAATATCATCGATCGCATTGGCAATATAAATGGGCACGCGCTTCTCGGGATATTGAAACCCACCAATATTATTGGACGCGCGCGTAATCACCACGGGCAAACCATACGTAATGGCAAATGCCCGCGCCATAAGATCTCCGGATGCTTTCGCCACTGCATAGGGATTGCGCGGCGCAACAGGTGAATCCTCCGTCCACGGATCTTCGCCCTCTTCCAAAGACCCATACACCTCATCTGTACTCACCTGCAAAAACCGTTCAACACCGCAATCCCGCGCTGCAGCGAGCAACGTGTACACACCCAGGGCATTGGACTTCATAAACTCCTCGGCACCCATAATGCTCCGATCCACATGGCTCTCCGCAGCAAAATTCACCACCAGATCAACCCGCTGCATCAAATCATTGACCAACCCGGCATCGCAAATATCCCCCTTCACAAATTCATACCGAGGATTATCCACAACATCCAGCAAATTGTCCAGATTGCCCGCATACGTCATCTTATCCAAATTGATAACGCGATAATCGCGATACGTATTGAGAACATATCGCACAAAATGGCTGCCGATAAACCCGGCACCTCCTGTAATGAGCATCGTATTCAAATTTGTCTCCATTTAAAAAGCAACCACCGATAAACACGGATGAACACAGAGCAGTCCAGACCAGTTCATCGTCATCGCGGCATGATGTTGAGCCGCGATCCAGAAGGTTTTTCGCTGACCGCTACGGGACGGCACAGGGACCGTCCCCTACAATGATATTATTAATCCGGTTTGTAGGGGCGACCCCCCCGTATAAAATCATTACGGGGCAGGCTCTGTGGTCGCCCGCCAACTATGGATGGTCAAGTTCTCGTTTCACTTCAGCATCTGAGTACACCGCCTCCGTACCTTCTCGGACGCGCTCCAATACTTCTGCGGCAAGATAGTAATCCTCCACATCCTCAAGGCCGCGTTTGATAATCTCCTTGAGAAAGAAATCCTTGCTGCGCCCTGTTCGCGCCACGAGGGAATCAATTCGTTGCTCAGCTTCGGGAGCCAGTTGAATAGTACTCGCCATGTTATTGCCTCCATTCATCTAAACAGCACCAATTTTTTCCATCAACTGCTGTCGAACATCCTTACCATCAACGATTTTTTCCGCGATAATGAACAACCCCTTGCCATCGCTTTTCCGCTCCCAAAGAGTACCAATGGTTCGCTTATCCGCGGTATCGGACCCTTCGGCAATATGCGCGCCCTTGTATTCGACGACGAAAAGACGTCCATCCTCCAACTGTGCGACAAAGTCCGGGTAGAATTTGTCCGTCGCAGTCGGCAGATGGAACGACTCTGGATGACGCGCTACATTGCGAAGCCAGTACTTCACTTTCGCCAGACTGTCGATGATCTCAGCACACTGCATCTCCTCGCCATCTTCAGCGCCGTCAAAGGCGGGAACGCGATCCGGACCTAAAAAATGCTTGCGAGGCTTCCAGCGTCCGCGATAGTATCGTTGATCCCGGTACATCCCATCCACAAATGTGAAAGCAGCGTCGAACGAAACCGAGACCTTAGACTCGGGCGCATAGAGATACTGCTGATAGACACTATCCCGCTCCTGCTGGCGAATGGCATTGATCTTTTTCTGAATTGTGTTGGCAAGCAGAAATTTACAACGCATCAGAGCAGAGATGGACATGCCGCGTGCCTTGAGCAAGTGATCGACCAGATCGCGCAGCCATTTGAGCAGTTCGATCTGGTGAATATCCATCTGTCGCACCTGCCGGTCGAGCCACAGGACGAGTGCTTCTGGCGTCCAGCCTTCCACGGCAATATCCAGAGCCAGTTGCTCATCTTCACTGGCGAACTGATAGGTGACGCGCTTGCCTTCAATATCAATCTCAAAACTGCGTGCTGTCTCGCGGATCGTGAACTCATCCTCATCCATCTTCGGCGAATAATTGAGCAACGACCAATCGTGGTATTCCATAAATACGTCCGTATCGGCAAATTCCAGCGTGCCCTGGATATCCGACATCAAACGCGGAACCTCGAATTTCTTCCCTTGTTCAGCGGGTGATATTCGATCCTTGATCTCGACGCGATATTTCGCAACAGCATCGGCAAAATCTTTTCTCTGCGGTTCGTGCAAAGTCTCACAAATCGTCTTCTCATCGTCCTGACTGATCCAACCCGTAACCGCGACCTCAACCTCTCCTTCAGCCGTTTCGCGCACCAGCAACCCGTCGTGCTCTGACTCCTTGAGCGCGTAAAAGACTTCCGGGGTTGCCGTGACTGTGTGCGTGAATACCGGCTCTAACTTCTGGCGCGGGCCAAACAAGTCGGCTTGATCGTCGAACGCACGCTGAACTGGCTCGATATTGTCGAGGGCCTCATCTTCCTCAAAGCCCATACCCACCAGTTTATCAGTAAGCCCCTTTGCAGCCTCTCCAAAAGACGGTTCAGACAGAAACGCATAGGCTTTGTTGAGATCGGAGACCCCGCGCCTTTTGGCATAAGGCATCCGAAGCACGCGACCGAGAAGTTGCTCCACATCTTTCGCACTTTGAATGCGCGATACAGAGCAGAAAACATAAGCAAATGAACAGTCCCATCCCTCTTTCAATGCCTCAACCGTGATGATGTACTCGATAGGACAGGCGCGGTCAAACAGGTCAATACCATCGAGTTCGCGCTGGTCGCCAGTGGCAATGGCGATCTTGTCTTCGGGAATCTGTTCGACTTCCATCAGGTGATCTTTCAGTGCCACGACCGTCACCTCCTGATTTTTTGGCTGTGCCTGGAACAACACAATGGGACGGATATAGTCGGCATCGTCACTCGCGGTCTCTGCAAGAGAAGCACAAGCGGCAATAGCACCGTTCACAGCATTCTGCCATGTATCGTGCTCGGAAAGCATGATAGGCAACTTGATCATATCTTCGCGCTTCAATTCCTGCGCCGTGACACTGTGCAAAATATTTGACCTGCGCCGCGGCGTGGCCGTGAACTCGACAATCGCGCACGGATTTACCCGCGCCTGCATCTCCCGGGACAAGCCTGTTACCGCGTTGTGCGCCTCATCCACAATCATCAGCGGGCGATGGATATGGAGCAAATTGGCGAAAGAAAATTTGACACCACCTTGTTCCAGTTTTTCCAACCCCGGGGCGTTGTCCCGGACATTGGAGAAATGCGGCTCCATCTCCTCGTTATGGGCATAGACTTTGCGCCCCTCGGTACTCCTCACCCTCAGCGTTTGAATCGTACCGACCACAATGCAACAATGATCGCGGATATCGTGCGGTCGAATATGCGTGAAATCCGCAATATCGAACACCCGCACCCGACCATCAAAAGCATCATCCAACACCTGCCGATACGCATGACGAGCGGTCTTCAGTGCCTCAACCGTTTGCTGGCGAATGATATTCGTCGGCACCAGCCAGAGCACCACGGGATAATCCTTCTCAATCCATGCATTGCGGGCGACTGATACGGCATGTGCAGCGAGAATCGTCTTGCCCCCACCCGTGGGCAGACGCAAACAAACATAGGGAACATCAAACAATTCTTTTAACGGAGCATAAGCCCCAGCATAGCCCCCAAGCCGCATTGCCTGCTCTGGCTCTTCCGTGATAGCCTCGTACGCATTCTTCGGCCCAGCCATCCGCGCCTCCTCAAAGAATCGGCGCAGAATAGACAGCGTATCGGTCTGGTATTGTTTTAAGTTCATAACACATCTGCCTGGCAATGGTTCAGATATTTTTTAGCGGTACATATCTTTCACATAACCACTGATTCATGGCTCAAAATGTACCCCTTCGCATCCGAAATTTTGCTGTACCGCCCCCTGCTTCAACAGGCGAGCCTTAAATTCAGGTTGTGAACAAGTATGCAATACAGCATATTTAAAGCACAATACGGTGTTTAGACGTCTTCCAACGCAAATTATCGCTCTATTTTTGGAGAATTACATTTTTTGGCTTGCCATTTGCTTTGTGTCTGAGTGTTGCGCGTGTCCCACGCACTCACCCCATCAGACTCAGGGCATCTCACATGGCAGACATTGACACCATATCCAAATACCTGATTCAACACTATCCCGACCACTTCGCGCGCTTTGCCCTCGCGCGAGACGATATTGAAGTCATTGAAATTATCGAAACAGAGCAAACCACGGTTGAAGCCCGCCGAGCAGATAGCTTCATTCGCGTGCGTATCGATGGTCAGGAGGCATTAGTCCACAATGAGTTTCAAACGGCCAGCAGCACCAATCCGCCTATGCCGCGTCGCATGGCTGGCTATATCGGACGCGCCATTGAGCATCATGGCCTGCCGATCTATTCCAATGTCATCTACCTGCGTCCCAATGCGGGGCAGAACGATCCGGGGTATTACGTCCAGGAACTTCCCGGCTACCAAATCGCGATTCAATATCGCGTGATCAGACTGATCGAGATAGAAGGCCAACGCATCCTTGATGAGGGGCATTCAGGGCTGATCCCTTTCACGCCATTGATGAAGCCACCTGAAGGGATGGCCTCGGAGGCGTGGTTGCATCGGTGTATTCACACGGCTCGGACGCACCCCATCGCTCGGTCGTCCAGGGCGAATTATCTGGCAGGCATGGCAGTTTTAAGCGAGTTGATTTACGAGTCTGAAACTGTTTCTGAAATCATTATGAAGGAGGGTCTCATGGATCTCATCCGCGAATCATCTCTTATCCAATACTTTAAGCAAGAAGGCATTGAAGAAGGTATTGAGCAAGGTATTGAGCAAGGCGAAAGAAGAAGCACGATCGAAGCTATCCTCGAAGTGTTGGAAATTCGATTTGACCTGAGCGAATCGCACCCCCTGTCCACCCGCATTGCCGCCATTGACGATTTGCAACACCTCAAGCAGTTGCACCGTGCGGCGATACAGGTGCCCAATCTCGAGGCATTTCAGCGCATGTTAGATGCGTGACGTGATTGCCCAATGCATGACGAAATATAGAGACACCGCGCAACATCAGTTACTTACACGATCAGTTACTTACACGATGATCGCCCCTCACATCCGAGCCTTCACATCATAAGGCGTCTGCTTAAAAATAATGCCCTCGCGCTCAAGTGTCTGTGGCATCAAACGAGACTGCTCGCCATAAACCGTCAGCGGCCCATCGGCGTCTGGATGCGCTTTGGCAATTTCCTCGCGGATGTGCGCCAATGTAGCCCGGGTTAAAACATTGCCACCGCCTGGTCGCTTGTCACCAAGAATGCCGTTGTACAGCAACGCATAGGCACGCCCATCGTGCAAACCGAGAAACGGCGAATCTCCCTTCCCCTTCCACGGATGCCCGGTCTCGCTAAAATAGACATGAGCGGCCAACACGGAAAAGCGAATATCTGCCCGAATCTGCCCATCCTCATCAAACACAGGCGGACCGAGACGATAGAAGCGAAACCCACCACCACCCTGCCAATTGACGCTTTTCGAGATACCACCCTGCTCACCCTCAATCACTTTCCGTAAACGCGGAACACAATGGCTGACCGCGTGCTCACCCATCTCAATGCCAATGTACCGCCGCCCCATCTTATGCGCCACCGCCGCCGTGGTGCCCGATCCGAGGAAGGAATCGAGAACGAGATCGCCGGGGTTAGTGGCGATGTGAAGGATGCGTTGAATGAGACGTTCAGGTTTTGGAGTGTCAAACGTGTCGGCTGCTCCAAAAAGTGTATTTACCTCTTTCTTAGCCTCTTGATTATGGCCTACCTCTTCATTTGACCACCACGTCCAAGATTGTCTGCCTCTTGCTTCCGATAGATAATTCTTCCTACGAGGAACGCCCTTTCCATCTTTCCCAAACCAGAATCTTCCTTCCTCCACTTGGTGTAAAAAAACGGCTTCTACATTTTTCCAACAAGACCCCTCTGGCGGATAGTATTCAGCACCACCTGGTGTTACGATTTTATACATTTGATTTGGCCTGTAGCCCTGTGCGCTAAAATCCCGCGAAACCCATGAACCACGCGGATCATTATCGGGGTTTCTGTATTCCTTTTTCTGGTTTTCGCTTAGCGGGAGTAAGTTTGCTTTTTCGCGGAATAGAGACGCATTCTTTGAGCAAACGAGAACATTTTCGTGCCCATCTCCAAGAACTGCTCGAAAATCGGGTGAAGTTCTCTTTTGCCAAACTACATTTGCCACGAAATTTCTTCTTCCGAATACCTCATCCATAATGACTTTCAGATAATGCACCTCATTGTCATCAATCGACACCCAGATTGACCCATCCCCTGTCAGCAACTCACGCAGGAGTTCAAGGCGCGGCCACATCATCGCCAGCCACTTGCTGTGTTCGAGGTTGTCGTCGTAGTGTTCGAAAGCCGAGCGCGTGTTATACGGCGGATCAATGTAAATACACTTCACCTGTCCTGCATAGAACGGCAGCAACGCCTTGAGCGCGTCGAGATTATCGCCATGGATGAGTATATTGCTCGTGTCCGGGTCACCTGTAGAAAGTTCTGGATCTTCCTCCAGCAGGCGATACGGCACGCGAGTAGCAGCGCGGATATCTTCGTCTCGTGTTAGCCAGTGTAAAATCGGCATCAGTTATCGTCCTCCAGTACTTCTGACATAGCTTCTTTGTATTCATTAATCCATGTTTCAGCGTCTTCTTTGGGGTAAGTCCTGTTATCGGCACCGCTATTTTCCGGCAGTTTCTTGCTTACGGGCTTGTTAATGTGTCGTTCCAGTCTCTTTCTCAACTCATTTGCTTTTTTATTAGACAAGCCTTCTACAAAGGAGTCCACTTTTTTTTGGCTCAATCCACCCTCGAAAATCACGGAGGAAAAGTCGCTTTTTTCATCTATTGATTTCCTCAAGCACTCCGCAAATATGGATGGCTTACGGAAACGCCTCCATATTTGGTCTTTTGAAATAGATGCTACTGGACCAATAGGAATACTCTCTGGTCCGCGATCTCCACCAACAACTCCATGTAGAACTGCCCCCGCAAGATCAGCCTCTTGCAATTGCGCCAGTACAAGTAAAGCTCCTTGTAGCCACGCTCCCCTCACATCAGCGCATTGCAATTTGGCACCTTGAAGCATAGCTCCTTGTAAGCGCGCCCCAAAAAGATTAGCCCCTTGCAGGTGTGCGTTTTCAAGATAAGCCCCTTGCAAGTATGCCCAGTGAAAATCAGCCTTTTGCAGTCGTGCTAAATAAAGAAATGCTCCTTGCAAGTATGATTCAATAAGCTTAGCGCATTGCAATTTAGCACCCTGAAGTATAGCCCCTTGTAAGCGTGCCTTACTAAGATCAACCTTTTGCAGTTGTGCCTCACGAAGATCCGCGCCTTGCAGACGCGCTTGAACAAGATTAGCTTCTTGCAAACGTGCTTCGGAAAGCGTAGCTCTTTGCAGATGTGTCCCCGCTAAAATGGCTCCTTGTAAACGCGCTTTTCTGAGATCAGCCCCGTTCAGCCAACTTCCCTGCAAGTTGATGTCACAATCTTTGAAAACCTTGTGCTCCTGCACAAACAGCAATCTCAACAGGCTTTGTATTTCTTCTGAGGGTTGCAACTCATGCGCTCCCCGATACTCTTTTTCGCCCGTCGTCTGGCGGATATAGAGGCAGAGCATGTCCAGTGCTGTCTTCCTCAAATCTTTGCTGTCTTCCGCCAGATGGAAAAGTTCGTATGCCCCTCCCAGGCGCACGGAGCTCGAATCGTGCCCCAGATGTTCAATGGCGTTTTTCAGGCGTTCTTGCCGCAGACCCTGTTCGGTTTTCGATACTGCATCGGCCTGCGCTTTTGCAGCATCAGCCTGCGCTTCCGCAGTCTTCTCCATCGCCTTAGCGCGCTTGTAGGACATTAGGGCTTGCAGGGCCACCAGAATACCGCCCATGCCGATTCCCAAAAATGTCAAAATCTTGTTTTTAGCGGTTAAGCCTATAAGACCAGAAACACAATTTTTGACATAGTCGAAGAACAGGACGCCCACAAAAGTCACGAAAGCCACGATAAGCAGGACGATAAGAGCAACCTGAAAGATCGAAAAAAGATTCTCTTTGATTTTAGAAACGAGTTTCATCGCGGATTTCCAAATACCGAAAAATACCGAGTCATAGCATCACTTCAAGACAGCTTCGATTCGCCCTCACGAGTCATCGTTTCATAGCCTGTCTCAACAGATTCATTGCGGATTCCGAAGCCGACCAGTACTTGCCAAAATATCTCCAATATTCATAGGCTTGATCGGGGCCTCCCAGAGTAATATAACCTTCGGTATAGGATTTCGGCTTGGGATGTCTCTTTTTTAAGATCTCCTTACCGACCAATGGCAGTTCAACGACACAATTTTCCAGCACCGCCCGCGCATCCTTGTCTCGCCCAAGGCGTGCAAGTGCCAATGCCCTGGAGTAGAGAATTTCAGGACCAAGATCATTCGGATATTGGCTGCAAAGATCGAGAATTGCCGACAATTCGTTTTTTTCAAACCAACATATCGGCAGCAGGTATCTGACCCCCTGATTGTCACCTGGATTAACGGACAGGAGTCTCTGAAAAATCTCAATTGCATCGTCGTACCTACCGCTATGGAAATGCCACAAGCCAAGATTATGGTACGCTCTCATGAATGGACGATTATCCAACACTCCCCACATGACTATTGAGTTATCCCAATTGAATTTCCTGGGAATCGCTTGCAGCCCAATGCTGACAGCAGCTTGACAAAAGACGTAAGCCTCAAATTCTCTACCTTGTTCGTCGTAGATAAGCGATAGATGATGAAGCGCATCAATGTGATTGGGACACTCCTCGACGATAGCGCGAAGCATTTTTGCCGCACGTTCAGCATGACCCGCTTCCCAAATATCCAATGCTCGATCAAGTTTTTCATTGATCTCATAGGTAATAGTCAGATCTTGAAAGACCCAGTCATTTTTCACTACGTTTATCAATTGCATAGTGTTTTCCTCTATTGGGCGGTGGTTTCACTCGGCTGGAGGCATTCAAACTATTGTTTTGGCGACATCGGCTTCGGACACACTCAGTCCGACCAGCTTGGCGTGCGGTGCCCATACGATTTAGGGTTTCTAAGGGGATTTTCAAACATATCAATAAACGGGTTGTACACGCAATGCGTCTGCGGGATCGCTTTGTTGGATTTGTTCGCTATAGGCCATCTTGCGACGTTGCCAGGTTTCGTAAATACCTTTCCACCGACTGAAATCCGTTCGGGTCTCGTCAAAATCGTCGTAGCGCGATAATTTTTCCGCCATTAAAATGTCGTAAAAATCTTGGCTGAGAATGCCGTATTTCTCTTCATAGAGTGTAAGACGCCGTTCAAGTTGCTTCATTTCAAGGACGAGTTCGTAAAGTTCCATGTGCCGCACCCCTATGCTAATCATCTTAAGTATCCGCAACAAGCTGCCGAGCCTGTTGGTCCAGCCCCTTAATGGCACTTTGAATTGCGGCGACTTCGCGCTCTTCAAAATACGCCTCACCGCACTGATCACAGACCCAGGCTGGAACTGTGTCGAACATCAGGTGATAGCCGTTCCGGTCAACATGGAAAGGCGCATTCGAGCGTTTCATTTGTCCATGGCAGTGAATGCAGTTCATTGTGTAAGTAGCCGTATATGAGTTTTATGGTATAATGAAAAAAACAAACTGGATTGCGGCTAAAACCGTGCCGCAATGACAGTGGGGGTAGCGTCAGTCCGGTTTTTGACGACGATACCATTCGGCTTTGAGCCTTTCTATCGCATTCATAAGCACCTAATCAACCAGTTTCTGGACTGGAGGAGAAAGAATATTCCTACCGCTCTTTTCCTGTCTCAGCCTTGCATCTTTCAGAATGCGATCAATGTCAAAATCCATAGACTTTGCCAAAGCTTCTTTGATCCTTCTGGTCTTCTGGATAATCTCATCCGTGGTCTCTTTATCGTTTAGTTCTTTCATCGCGATTATTCTCCAAGTAGTTCTTCGGGTGTGCATTCGATATAAACTCGTTTGGTCATAGCGAAGTACCCTTAAATATATATACATGTGTCAAAAGTGCATAACGCGCTCTAAAGCCGCTTCTCAGCGATACAGACAGAACAACCTGTTTTTTAATTCGCCAAATCGAGAATCGTCTCGTCCTCAATATTCAACAGGCGGCCCACTTCAAGCAACCGCCCCTGCGAAATCTCTCCGCGCCACCACGCTTCCAGAGCCAGCCAAAGAACCTGCCAATCCAACTCGTGATCCAAATGCGCCTCGTCTTCGGCATCCTCTACCTCGGCATAAGCTCTTACAGCGCGCAAATAGCGGTTTGCCTCTTCCGTCTGATCGAGAAGCGGTTCGGTTTGTTCAGCACCCACGAGATTCAAACCGCGCAACCGCCAAACCGCCGCCGCATAGCTCACACCAAAGTGCCGGGCCAAAAGCGCCACATCCACATAGGTTATATTCTGCGAACGCGCCGGACTGCGCAACGCGCCCTGAATACCCTCTCCAGTAACAGCATCCATCGCCGCTTCCTCGCGCCGGGCACTTCTTCCCTTGCCCAGACTATGTAGAAAATCCCGCACACCCTCTTCGGGCATCAGAAAAGTGGCTGCAAAAGCATTTGCCCGCTGTTCCGTCCTCGTCTTAGCATTATGAGCACTCGTAACAGTAGCCGCCTCATCGCGGTCCATAAGCGCGTGACCGTGTTCGTGTGCAAACGAAAACTGCCGCCGCACCGGCGCCTGATTTAAATTAGCCAGCACCGCCATGCCAAAGTCGGGACTACTCAAAAAAAGACCCGAAATTTCATCGGGCAATGGCAAAGTAGCTGTCCAGATATTCTGACGAGCCAGAGTCTCGGGCACCTTAACAGGCGCATTACCCAAATCGAGACGCCGACGCTCCTGCTCGGCCACAAGCTGGCCCTGGGCAATCGCCTGTCCCACCGACCGAGGGGGCGGAAGATCATAACTGGGCAGAGAAACATCTGTCCCACGACCCGTCAGCCGTCTAAGCGACGCGCCTTCTCTGAGCAAACGCAAACAACGTCGGGCTTGCTCCTGAACGACCTCGCTTTGCAAGTCTGGCTCTGCGCGAAAAAGCGCGACCACCGGATCTTCCTGCTTAAGCGGGCTATCCGGATTGACAAACCACTCGACCGAACGTCCGTACAAATCCGCAAGACGGGTCAGTTCAAGCGTGGAAACCTGCCGTTGGCCGGATTCCATGAGACTAATCGCAGATCTCTGTAAGCCAAGCACTATACCGGCAGCCTCCTGAGTGATATGTCGGCTTTCGCGTGCAAATCGTAATCGTTGTCCGATCTCTTTGGAAGTAATGACCATGATGCACCTCTGAGTGTTGGGAATATCTCCTATTTGTAACCATCCAATATCAATTTAGATAATCACACAATACTTGTCAATAATAGAAAAAATTGTTTTGCTTATCGCACTATTTCAAAAACACATTCTTGACATTATAAGCTCTTAAGGACTATATTCGGGTATTGGACTGGGGGTTGTTCCCGGTCGGCAGTTGGTCCTGGGATCTCTCGGGACCTTTCGCTTTTTAGGGAGGTGTATCAGGAGCAACCTATCTCTATCTCCAATGCTCAGTGACGAACAGATCGAAGCATTCTTCGAAATCGGATTCGTCATCGTATCGGACGTTTTTGCGCCAACCGAAATCGAAGAAATGCGAGCCGGATTTGACCGTCTGCAAAAAATGGCCTACGCGCTATCGGAACCCGGGATCCACAAAGGCTCCGACTTTGCCATAGAAAGAAAGGAATCGGGACGGGTCATCATTCAGCGCATCTCCTGGTGCGGGGCAGCCGAACCCGTACTACTCGCAGAAACCGCGGCGCGTCTTTATAAACGGCTATGCTTACCCGGGCGCCAACTCGCGAACCTATCCCGGAAGGGGGGCTGGCAGGCTTTTAAAGATCACTGACTAAAGAATTTTCGTATTATCGGGTCTGAGCCATCTCCCGGTCTTCCTCCTCAAGCGCACGTGCCATCGCCTGACGCACATTAAGAGGACAGACGGGAAAACGCTCGCGCGCACCACCATCTCGAACAACCGTCTCATTCCGCAAACTATCTATGAGCTTCTTACCCACCCGCGCATAAAGAGGCGTCACCAGCCCCAACCACAGACTGGAAAGACGAGGACTCAAAAAAGGCACCGGAATCATCAGACGCCGCACACCGATCTGGCGGGCATATTCGCGCATCAACCCGCCGTAAGTCACCTGTTGCGGACCCCCAATCTCAAAAATCGCGCTACCTTCTTCCTCCAGATCCAGCCCCCGGATCAAATAAGCGATCACATCCTCAATCGCAATCGGCTGGGTTGGCGTGCAGACCCAGCTCGGCGTAATCATAACCGGCAACTTATTGACCAGACTGCGCACCATCTCAAAAGACAGCGACCCCGAACCAATAATAATAGAAGCGCGAAACTCCAGAGTCGCAGGTCCCTCAGAAGCCAAAATAGCCCCCACCTCCCGACGACTCGCCAGATGCAAAGAAAGCTGGCTATCCCCAACCAGACCCCCCAAATAAACAACGCGCCGAACCCCTTGCTGCAGCGCGACGCGAGCAAAATTTTGTGCCCCAATGCGATCCTGCTCCTCAAAATTGGACCTGGACCCCATAGAATGCACCAGATAGTACGCCGTATTCACCCCCTCCAAAGCAACCCTGAGCGAATCCCGATCCAGCACATCCCCCGCGACAATTTCGGTATCGGGACAAAACCGACCAGCCAGATACAGGGGATTGCGAGCCAGACAACGCACGCGCGCTTCCCGCTCTTCAAGTGCCGGAACCAACCGCCCACCAACATACCCACTGGCTCCCGTCACCAGTACGAGCCTGTCTTTTCCTCTATCAGACATTGCTTTACCCACGCCATAAGAGTGGAATATTGAAAGTTTATCTATGTGGACGCCTCAATAGACAAAAGCGTTTCGATTATAGCACCTTCTGAAACGCATTCTGCTGGGTGCAGATTCAAGTATTTTGGATCAAAAGGCAATATATACCAAAAAATAAAAGAAGTATATTAGATAATATCTTATTGTAGATAAATTATTGATATATATTATTGATATATATTGCTGTAGTCTAAAATCTCGACAGTAGAAAAAATAGATAAATATGTATAACCCAATAGTAACATAGAATTTTAAACAAAAAATTGCTTGACATTTCAATAAATATAATCTTACTTTTTATATAATTTTATCGAATAAAAATTTAGCCTACAGCAGCGAACGAGTCTATCAAAACCAAAAGGAGGGCAGACATTGAAGCTACTCAAAGCATTAACAATGTGCGGGCTAATGTGTCTCGCTTTCAATAGCAAAGCCCAGGAGGCACATGCCCAGGACAAGACCCAATGGCGGCTCGGTTTGGGGGGATATTGGAGCCTCAACGTGCCATTAATGGGTCTGAGAGATCGGGTCACCGATACCGGGAAGGTAGGGGGAACACTCAGCTATGTGATGTCCCCCAGCACGATCCTGGAATTGGAGGGCTATTACGCCAAGTTTAACAACGGGAAGCTCGAGGACCTGGAATTTGTCTGGCCGGTAGATGGCAATTCCTATAGCAGCCCTCAAGCTGTATCGGAGATGACACTTAAAAGTGCCATTGTGAACCTCCTGGTGCATCCACCCAGCGGTCACGCCTTCACACGCGGTGGTATTTCTCCCTATTTTGCTTTCGGCGTCGGATTTTACGACTACGATTTTTACAATGAAAATCTGGTCTTTGGCGCACAGACGACACCCCCGCTCGACACAACTCTTGTCCTTCACCCCTTCAGCGATACGCGCACGGCCTTGAGTTTCAACCTCGGGCTTGGTGCTCAGGCCTTCATCATCGAAAACTGGGCATTGGATGTGCGGGCGCGGTATAACATGGTGATAGGCGAAATGCGCGAAGTCGTGCAATACAACATCGGACATACATTTCCGATCCAGCTATTCGATATGAGTGCGGGAATAAAATTCTATTTCAAATAGAAGGAGGTCTTGATGAATCAGCCCAAATCAGTTGTACTTTCTATATTCGCGACCGGGCTGTTGACCTTTGTGCTGAGTTTACTGCTATCTGGATCTGCCCTCGCAGGAACAACGGGCAAAATAACCGGTCAGGTGCTGGACCCAGATGGCAGCCCCCTCCCCGGATCAAATCTGGTTATTGAGGGCACGCAGCGGGGGGCGACAGCCGACGCGGAAGGAAATTACGTCATCCTGCTTGTGGAACCGGGAACGTACACAATGACGGCCAGCCTGGTCGGCTACACACCCCGGACCAAGACACAGGTACGGGTGAATGCAGACTATACCACGACCGTAAATTTCACGCTGCCGCCGACGGTATTGGAAATGGATGTCCTGACCGTAGTGGCGGAGCGGCCCCCGGTGGAACCGGATAAAACATCCAGCAAATATGTCATCGACGCCAGTGACATTGAGGCGCTTCCCCTGATTCGGGGCTTCGACGATCTGATCGAGCTTCAGGCAGGGGTCTCGAATGACGGACGACAGCGGATCCGAGGGGGCGACACCGTCGAGGCCGGAGATGTCACCTACTACCTGGATGGCATCAAAATTGTCAACAACGACACTGGCTGGGATAGGTCCCGCTACTTCCAGGGATTCAACAACAGCGCCATCCAGGAACTAACGGTCGTGACCGGTGGTATGGAAGCCGAATACGGCAACGCACAGGGCGGCGTCATCAATATCGTAACCAAATCGGGCGGAAAGGACATGGGAGGACGGCTGGAATACCGATTCACGCCATCTACCCAAAGACACTGGGGAGAAAATGTATATGACTCTCCAGTGCATCGAGACCGTATGAAATTCGACGACATCGACTGGGTAAACGAAATTGATCCCCTGACCGGTCGCCTCGTCCACCAGAGGACAAACTACACAGAGGTCTCAGGGCATTTTGTTGAAGGAAATCTCTCTGGACCCATTGGTGAAAAAGCCTCTTTCTTCGCCAGTTCGCGCTACAACCTCCAGCCAGCGACAATTCCAGGCCCGGAGGATACCTCGCCGCCAAACTCCCATAATATTGGCAAGCTAACCTTCTATATCTCGCCCAATATCAGGGGCACCGCTGGCGGCTTCTATTCCAGAGCCAGAGGGTTCATCAACGGAGGCGAAGGCACGGTGCGGAACATGTCGAACAGCGGACGAAATATCTTCCTGCCCTCGGGTGTGTCCGGAGCGGGAGAGTGGATCGAATCGGACAACCTGTTCTACGCCACCCTGACTCATTCCCTGACGCCTAAGATGTTTTACGAAGTCCGCATTTTCCGCTCCGAAAGCAAGCGCGATTCCTCGGGGGTACCATCGCTGGATGACGTCCGCAATGCAGGTCCCGAATTCCGCGATAATGACAATTGGTTTTACATTCGTCCGCGGCCAACGGTCAGCGTCCAGATCGGCAACCAAAAACGCGTTGGCATCAAATTCGACCTCTCGAATCAGGTGACCCGAGGCCACTTTATCAAGGCTGGCTTCGACGCGACCTTCTACGACACCTGGGGTTCGCGCATCATTAAAACCACTGAGAACTCGCGACGGATCCTCTTTATGGGAAAAGCCCATCAGATGGGCGAAGGCGTTACACCACGTCAATACTCCGTGTACGCCCAGGATAAAATGGAGTTCCTGGGACTGATCATCAACGTCGGCATTCGCGGAGACCTGTTCGACACGAACACGCCGATTGGAGCATGGCACGGATGGCCAGCCATCTATACGACCTACACGCGGAACCGTCAAGCACCTACGGTAGATGGACCTGTCATCAAAAATTTCTCTCCCCGCATTGGAATCTCGCACCCCATCACAGAGCGTGCGAAACTCCACTACTTTTTCGGGAAGTTCTACCAGATCAACAACTTCCATCAGATGTTCGGCGAAGAATGGCGTGGCAACGAGGCAGATGTAGATGTCAATCAGAATGGACGCATCGATCCTGAGACTGAATTGTACAATCGCCTGAGGACATCGGATGAGTACGGAGACCCCCGGGAGCAGGCCTGGGAACAGACCGTACAATTCGAGGTCGGCTTCGACTGGAATTTTGTCAGCGACTACACGCTGAGCCTGGCGACATTCCACAAGAGCCAAAACGATCAGGTCAACGGCTCCGGGTTCAGTCGCATGAACGACCCGGCAGGTGTAAGGCGTCCCACAGGAGCCGGAATCGCTTTCCGGTATTCGTCCCTGCGGAAGGAATTTAACGATGTCCGCGGATTCGAGTTGGGACTCCGCAAGAAATTCAGCCATAACTTCTCTTTTTTAGCCGCCTACAATCTGCAGTGGGAATCAGAGGGCGAAGGCGGCGTCACATTCGATTTCTACTTGCCAACCGGCGAGTTCGTCATGAGTGACCACTACGCGCCCAACGGCGCAGACGAGTATTGGGAGCCTCAGCCAGACGGCAGCGAGCGCCTGATTCCAATCAGCAAAGCAGATCCGGCGCGCGCACGAGAATTGGCCGATATTGCCGATGCAGCCATTGCCG
Source organism: Candidatus Latescibacterota bacterium (assembly GCA_965262145.1). Classification (GTDB taxonomy): domain Bacteria; phylum Latescibacterota; class UBA2968; order UBA2968; family UBA2968; genus VXRD01. The sequence goes on along the minus strand of OZ253501.1, from coordinate 5,256,224 downwards.
CTTACGACCCGACGACCCTTCAGTTCAACGGAATCAAAGGGGAACTGATGGATTTCGAGGACTACCCGGGGATGAAGCGCTTCCTGGTCTGGCGGCAGTCGGGGTACGGAGCGAGAAGAAATAGCATCGCAGATGATAGGCGAAGCCAAGGATCATTGGCATTTCTCTTTGCATCGCCCTCCGAGTATGGTCCCAGGATCCGGGGTTTCGCACCGCTGGAAAACCTGAACGTCAATCTGGTCTATCGACTGGTGACGGGCGGACCGTTCCAGTTCCGGCCCCTGGTGGGACCTCGAGAAATAAAACCCAAACCCATGCAGTCAACTGTGGACTTAGGCGTCGTGAGGAGATTCGACTTTGGTGAGAGGCAACTCGAGTTTTTCCTCGAAGTATTCAACCTGTTCAATCAGCAAGACTACAACCTGTCGGCCGTTTCCAGTTCGGCTGGCAACGATTATTATCAGTACGGCTTAGACCTTCCCCGCCCGACCAGTCCGACCTACAACTCATTTGGAGATACCCTGGATCGGACTCGCTATGCGGGGGCACCGAGAGAGACGTTCACTGGACTTCGCCTCTCTTTTTAAACCAATATGTCATCCCTTGAACTAAAGGAGAATATTCCATGCATTGGAAAACTTCCTTAGGGCTTCTTGGCGCGGGTGCTTTCGCGCTCGTGCTTTCGGGTTGGTTTACTGCTGAAGTGGAAGCGGGAAATCCTCCCGGAAAACAGCGCCATCTGACACGATCAAAAACCTGGATCAGTTTTCGAAATACGGGAACGATGGGGAGACGGAATGATATTGGGCGAGGGGGCGGGGCCGAAGGACTCACGGATCCCGATTTGTCCTACCCCGGCACGAAGGTACACAGTGCGACCTCGGGCGGCGATCCCAACGATTGGATCTGGGGATCGTGGTACCCCAACCTGCAAAGTTCGGGTATCGATGGCTACAACTGCGCTCTGGGGCAAGGCGTCTGGATTCTCACGCGCGAGCTAGGTTCCTATAACGTCTCGTCATCGAATCCGAGATATGAGACAGTGGATATCGCGCCAATGGTTTACGACGCAAACGAGGAGCCAGAAGCCTCTCTGGGTGTGAACGATGGCCGCAGCAACTACTACCCGGGAGCTGCGCCTCCAATCGAGGAACCCGTCGAGATCCACAACTATGCCGGCAGCAAGTATATGGATGCTGACAAGGACCATTTTCCCGAGGAAATAATCGTGTCAAAGTGGACGACGGAGCGGGGCATTACAGTTACCCGCAAGGCGTATGCCTGGAGCTATCCCGACTACGACGATTTTGTGATCGTAGAACACATCTTCGAGAACACGGGAGATGCCAACGGGGATGGTATTGCCGACAGCGGATTGCCGATGCAGCTAAATGACACCTACTTCGTCTTCGTGAACAGCTTCGCCGTAGCCCAGGCCGGGCATATCACGCGGTACGGCAGCGGCAATTACGGGAACTACCGCAACGAAGTCCGGGATGACTGGTTTGTCTATACCGGTGCTCCGAACTATTCGGGTCCGCACAGTGCAACGAAGATGGCGTATCAATGGGATGGCGATTCACCCTTCACAACCAACGACGACACCGGAGAGCCGTTCAGTTCCGAACTTGCCGCTCAACTCCCCGCTTATTCCGAAACAGAAGGCGAACTGATGGCTTTTCAGTACGTGGGGGTGGCGCCTCTGGATTACACGCCGCCTTTTACCAATGATCCCGGAGAGATCTACATAGCACCAAAGCAAATGGAGCAGCCTTTTGCTGGCCATTGGTGGGAAGCCTTCGACACGCAGAACTCGGAAGAGCCTACAAATCAGGTCAATTCAGATCAGGAGATCTACGAAATCTTTACCGCCTCCAGTCGCGACAATCCGGGTGAGGTGAAGGGACTCCTCAACTCCCAAACCTATGGTCCCTACGACCTGGGACCAGGAGACAAGGCAAAAATCGTCCTCGCTTATGTTCTCGGCTCGGGAGCCGAAGCCCAGGGAATGGATATGTACGAATGGGCAATACAGGGCCGTCATGATCAACTCGCCGACGGCGAGCAGGCATTGTTCAACCACCTGGCGAGAGCGCAATTTGCCTACGACAACGGGTTTGATATTCCCGATGCCCCACCCGACGTGGCGTTCACTGTCGGAAGCAATCCGCAGGGCAACCTTCAGCTTTCGTGGAGCACTTCCGTCGAGCAGTCCCCGAATCCGGACTACGGAACAGCGGATATTGCCGGGTATCGCGTCTATCAGTCCTCTGTGCGGGAAATCGGGCCATGGACGCTCCTCGAAGACATCCCGGTGGGAGACCCAAATCCCAATACGCCAAACTCCTCGCTGAACAACGGAATTTACACCTACGCCGACACGCGGTCCGCGGCGGGATTCGAGTACTGGTACGCTGTTACGACCTATGCCTCGGGCAAATCCTCGTGGACAAATGGGACATCGACCATGAGCGATCTCTCGAAGATCGAACAGACGCGTCTGAGTCTGGGGCTTGAAAGTGGAAAGGGTGGCGAGTCTCAGCGTACGCCCCTATCGAAAGTACCGTTCGTGCCTTCCACCGATGCCAAGGACCAACTACAGGACCGTGTCCGGGTAGTGCCCAATCCATTCAGAGCCGACGATGTCCATAAGTATTCAGGTTCCGACCGCGTTCGATTCGTGAACGTGCCGAGGAAGGCCAGAATCAACGTCTTCTCCCTTTCCGGCGACCTGGTGGCGCAGTTCGAACACGACGGACCAGACCGCGGCGAAGTCAATTGGCGGCTTCTGCTCAACCGGTCTGTCACCGGACCTGTCTCATCGGGAATCTACTACTTTGTAGTGGAATCGCTGGTATCTCCGGGCCAAACTCAGTCCGGTACCTTTGTAATCATAAAATGAGATTGCCATGCATCCTCAAAAGGAGGCCCTCAGTGAACAAAGTATTCTGCATTGCACTGATCCTTTCCCTAATCGCCTATAATGCGGAAGGCGCCGTAGATGACCCGCCAGAACGGGTTGGCCGGTCGGGTTTGAATTTCCTGAAGATCGGACAGGGCGCACGTCCGGCAGCTATGGGAGGAGCATTTACGGCGATTTCTGATGGGATTGACGCGATCTTCTGGAATCCGGCCGGACTGACGAAGATTGAAAAGCGAGCCTATACGCTTTCATATACCAATTGGCTTGTAGATACAAAAATTTACTCGGGAGCATTTGCGATCAAATACGGACGCGCAGCTCTCGGACTTGGTGTGATCGCTCTGGACCCCGGTGATGTGGAAGAAACGACCATCTTTGCACCGAATGGCACCGGACGCACGCTGGACCTGGGAGACCTGGCCGTAGGGGCCGCTTATGCCATCACGCTGACCGATCGGTTCTCCTTTGGCGCGCAACTCCGAATCATTCGCGAGTCCCTCGATCTGGAAACCATCAACACATTCGACTTCAACGTCGGCAGTTGGTTCAAGACGGGATTCAAAAGCACCCGACTGGCGATGTCTCTCCGAAACCTCAGCAAAGACATCACGATTGACGAGCAACCATTCTTCGTACCGAGCGTATTCTCGATTGGCGGGGCGATGGAGATTTACGGTGAGCAGGGAGATCCCTCCTACGCCACACTTTCCTCCGAGGCCCTTTTCGTAACCGATTTCGGGACGCGGGTCCATGTGGGTGCCGAAATCTGGCTGGTGAATGTGTTGGCTCTCAGAGGCGGCTACAAGTTTAACTATGACGCTGAGAGTTTTAGTCTGGGTACGGGAGTCAAATGGAAGTTAGATGACCGCATGTTCACGGTGGATGTATCCTACACGAACTTTGGAAATCTGTTGAACGAGCCTATCCGCATCAGCGTCGGAGGTGCATTCTGAGAAACCTATCTCCTCCCCCGATGCTCAGTGGAGAACAAGTCGAAGCATTCTTCGAAATTGGATTCATCATCGTACCGGACATTTTCACACCCACCGAAATCGAAGAAATGCGAGCCGGATTCGACCGTCTGCAGGAAATGGCTTACTCGCTATCGGAAGCCGGGATACACAAAGGCTCTGATTTTGCCATTGATCGAACGGAATCGGGCCGGGTCATCATTCGGCGCATCTCCTGGTGCGGGGCAGCCGAACCAGTCCTGCTCGCCTATGGCAAAGACCATCGCCTGCTCGGGATGGCGAGCCAGTTGCTGGGCAGCAACGAGATGAACCAATTGATCAACCAGGCCCATTTCAAAATACCCGGCGACAATGTAGCATTTCCCTGGCACCAGGACAGCGAGAACCGGGGATATGGAAAACCCGGCTGGAAGGACGTCAACGGGCGCGGCAGCTTTGTCCAGCAAGCCATCGCCATTGACGATGTGACCGAAGAAAATGGACCGTTGAAATTTATCCCCGGAAGTTGTAAATTGGGACATCTGGGTTTGCTGAGTCGCAGCGAAGAAGAACGCCGGACGCTCTTCAACCCCGACGACGCTGTTACGGGAATCATGAAAGCCGGCAGCGTGGCCCTGTTCAATCCCTATGTCATTCACGGCAGCGAACCGAACCGCTCGCAAAAACCGCGGCGTGTTTTTATAAACGGTTATGCTTACCCGGGCGCCAACTCAAGAACCTATCTCGGCAGAGGCGCTGGCAGGCTCTTAAAGATCACCTGAAGGAAAACCGTGTCAAAGCCGGAAATCACTTCCCAGGTAGGTGCGACCACATCTGCGGAGCCAGCACGCAGGGAAGGGGTCACCCGGCGCGCCATCCTGCTTGGCCTTGCGCTGGTGATCTTTCTCAACCTCTTCATCAACTACCTGGATTACATTGTCCGGTCGTCCAAGACCAATCTCAACCACTTTTCTATCGCGCTTTTCTTTTCCTACGCTCTCCTGACCCTTCTCCTCAATCCGATCCTTCAGCGGTGCCGTCGCTTCCTGGGATTTTCGCGTTCTGAGTTCCTTGTAGCCCTCGCCCTCGGCCTCCTCGGATCCATCCTGCCCACAGCGGGTCTAACCGGATTCTTTCTCGGCATTATCGCGTCTCCCTACTATTTCGCCACACCGGAAAACGGTTGGGCTGAGTACCTCCATCCCCATCTGCCCACGTGGTTTGCCCCTTCACAGAAGACAGCCATGCAGTGGCTCTTCGAAGGGTTACCCGAAGGAATCGCGATTCCATGGGATGTGTGGATCGTACCCCTCCTCTGGTGGTCCTGCCTGATTGCTGCGATGACACTCGGATCGATCTGTCTTGCAGTGGTTCTGCGGCGCCAGTGGTCGGAGCACGAGCGTCTGATCTACCCAATGCTGATGCCGGCACTCGCCATCACAGAAGGTGATGAGCGGCTTCCCGACATCCTGAGGCATCGCATCTTTTGGATAGGTGCCGGACTCGCCTTTGTCGCGGTCTCCTGGAACATCGGGTCGTTTTTCTCGCCGCTTTTTCCCGCCATCCCGCAGAGCCTGGGAAATCTCGCGCTCGGAGGAGGACTGCCATCCATTCCACTTCGTCTCAACTTTTTTTTTATGGGATTCACCTATTTTGCCAATGTGGAAGTCCTGGGCAGTTTCTGGGTCTTTCTTTTATTCTTCCTGGGCCAGGTCTGGGTCTTTAACCGCGTGGGATTCGACATAGGACCAAACGGCGATCTGTGGTCGTCACACCACTCAGCTTATAGCTGGCAGGGAATGGGAGCAATGACGGCTTTCGTCGGATGGAGTTTATGGATAGGGCGACACCACATAAGGAGCGTTATAGCGACGGCCTTTGCCGCGCGGGGGGGGCTGGATGATCGAGGAGAAATGGTCTCCTACCGAACCGCATTCTGGGGACTTGTCCTCAGCGCCGCTTTCATCGTGGGATGGCTGCACTACGCCGGTATGGAGCTATCGGTTGTCTGGCTCTTCCTGTTTGCGACGCTTGTGATTCATCTGGGAGTCGCCCGTATCGTAGCAGAGTCGGGCCTCATATCCGTACGGGGTCCAATGACAGCGCAATCGTTCTGTTTCTACAGCCTGGGGTCCACATCCGTTGCCCAAAGCAGTATGACAGTTTTGGGATTCTCTTATGCCCTGCTCTCTCACGGACAAGGACTCTTTCTCCCCGCGCTCGTTCACGCTGTGAAACTCACAGATATCGTCCGGGCGAATAGGCGAAGGATGCTTCTCGCATTGCTGGGAGCACTCGTTGTGGGAACGCTGGTTTCTCTCGTCTATACCCTGCACCTCGGATACAGCCTGGGTGCTTACAACTTCAACCCCCTGGGACCTTTCTCCAGCGGACCTCGACGGCTACTGGGAAAAGTGGTCGGCAAGATGGGCAATCCCTTCCCGCCCAGCGGCTGGAAAATCACCTTCTTCTGGCTCGGAATCGCCATTATGTCAGCCCTGCTATTTCTGCGCTACCGCTTCCCGTGGTGGCCCATCAACCCCATTGGGTTCCCGATTTCTGGAACCTCGCTGATACGGATATCTGCACTGCCCATCTTCATCGTCTGGACTATCAAGATCATAGTACTCCGCACCGGGGGTGCCCTGCTTTATCGCCGGATTGCGCCCTTCTTCATAGGACTGACCGTGGGACACGCAATGGCTGTGGGCATATCGGCAATCGTAGATATAATCTGGTTCAACGGACGCGGACACATGATCTATACCTGGTGAGGAGCCAAAGACACGACCTAATACATATCTATGGACAACACATAACTGAGCAGAGTCACCAAAAGCCACGTCGCCACCAGAACGATCCCAAAAGGACGCTTCAACGCGTTACCCGACACAAAAATGCCGCAGCGAAAAACGATGAGAATAAACACCATTGCCGGGAACAAAAACTGGAAAAACTGACCATCGGCTTGCAAGCCACCTTGCGTTGCTGCGGCCGAGACACCAGCGACAAAGAGCACATTGAGAATATCTGCACCAATAATATTGCCAACCGCCAGCTCGCCGTGCCCGCGTCTAACAGCGGTAATCGCCGTCACGAGTTCTGGGAGCGACGTGCCAAACGCGACGAGCGTTGCCGAAATAATGTGTTTGGGCACACCAATTCTCTCTGCCAAAACGCTCACACTGGGGATAAGAATTTGGGCTGAAATAACAATAACAGCAATCGCCAGGAGCAACTTGACGAGCACAACGACCGCGTGACTACCCTCCGCATCGGTTGCATCTTCACGCTCAGTATCCGACATGGTTGCAGCCCATCTGATCGACTGCCAAATATAAAGCCCCAAAAGTGCGACAAAGGCGAAGCCAACGAACTGTGGCAAAACCCCACCCTGGCTAAATAATTTCGCGGGAGAAGCCCACGGAAAACAGGCGAGCACCAGAAGAATACCAGCCCCCACCTGCACATTTGACAACCACGACACCAACTGGCGGTTGAGAGGTAAGGGAGCAATCAGAGACGCCAGGCCAATGATAAGGCCCGTATCGCAAATAATCGAACCGACGGCATTCCCAAGAGCAAGCCCCGGTTTTCCTTGAATCGCCGAAAACACGGACACCGCCGCTTCCGGCGTCGTCGTGCCAATACTCACAATCGTCGCACCGATAACCGCTTTCCCTAGCCCCCAGCGCACCGAAAGCGTCACAGCCTCATCAACGAGCCAATTCGCGCCTTTGCCAAGCGTGTACAGCGTCACCGCAATAATCACTAAAAGGAACGGACTGGCCAACCCTATCATAAGCTCTTCAATCCATTTTTCCATCGCTACCCTTCCAAATCAAATCACAAATATATCACTGGGACGATCTTGCTCGGCCACGCTCATCGGAAAAGACCGAATACCCTGACCTCGCAACATATCCGCACAAGTTTCCCGCGCCAAATCCGGCCGGTTATTTTTCTCGCTCAAATGCGCCAGAACCGCCTGCTGCAATCCCTCTCGCGCCAGATCGCACAACGCCTCGGCTGCCCCATCATTTGACAAATGGCCGTGCGTACTACTGATCCTCCGCTTCAAATGCCATGGATAAGGCCCATCCATAAGCAATTGCCAGTCGTAATTCGTCTCAATAATCACCAGATCGGCGCGGCGCATATGCTGATAAACCAACTGCGTCACCGTACCCATATCTGTTGCAACAGTCACATTGGAATGACCATCCGTCACGGAAAAATTCACGGGATCAGCGGCATCATGAGGTAATTGAAACGCCTGAAAAGACAGATCGCCAATTGAAAATGCCTCATCATTTTCTAATACCCGAATTCTCTCAGTCCCTCGAAAAATCTTCTTCGAAGCATTCAACGTGCCCTCGGTCATCCAAACGGGCAGCCCATACCGCCGCGCCAACACACCCACCCCCTTAATGTGATCGGAATGCTCATGACTCACCAAAATAGCCTGCAAACCCGCTGGATTAACCCCGATACTTTGCAAACGCTCTTCGATCTTCTTACCCGTTAAACCAGCATCGATAAGCACACTTGAAGAACCATTCTGAACACAAATCGAATTGCCACCACTCCCACTTGCCAATAAACAGACTTTCACATATAGCTCCTCTAATCGCTACTCATTCACAACCCGCGCCACCCAGATACTAATCTCGTACAAAACGATAAGCGGCATCGCCATCAAAAGCTGAGACAGAGGGTCGGGAGGGGTCAAAATGGCGGCCAGTACAAACCCGGCCAAAAGCGCATAACGCCGTCCTTTTCGCATCCGATCGCGTGTTGCAATCCCCATCTTAGCCAAAAAAAACGTCAGCACGGGCAACTCAAACACCAGGCCAAAAGCCACCAGAAGACGCAGCACAAAACCGATATACTCTCCAATATCAAACTGCGGCTTCACACCCGTATCAGCAGCAAGGCCAACAAAAAATTTCATAGCCAGTGGAATAACAATCCAGTACGCCAAAACAGCACCCACAACAAAACACAAAGTGGTCGAACTAATCACAAACGTAACAAACCGCCGCTCGCTGGCAAACAGACCGGGCGCAACAAACATCCAGATCTGATAAATCAAAAACGGCAGCGCCAAAATCCCCCCGCCCACCAGCGCGATCTCCAGCTTGACCATAAACATGCCCATCGGTCTTAGGGTCTGCAATATCAGTTCATTTTCCAGTTCGCGGGTAGGGTGAAGCAGCACGGCCAAAATCTCATTGACAAAAACCCCGCAAAAAATCGCACCCACAATAATCGCGCTCAAGCCCTTCAAAATGCGCCACCGCAACTCCTCCAGATGATCGAGAAATGGCATCGGCTTGCCATTATCGGGAAGATCTCCGTCGCGATCTGGCATAATCGCCGGCACCGTACCCGCAGGCGGTACACCCTCCTCCTCTCGCGGCCGGCGAATAGCCGACACCGCCAAACCCATCAGCGCGATCACACCGCACAACTGAGAAAACAAATCGCCAAACTGCATATAAAGCGTCTGCTCATTGCGCGGAGCAATTGTCCCAGCCACAACAGCCTCTTGAAACAGACCCGTCTTCTGCGCTTGCCGCCCATAGGGATCGACAAACATAGACACACCCGTATTGGCACAGCGCACCACCCAACGCCTATTTTCTACAGCCCTGAAAGTTGCAATATCCGCATGTTGATAAGGTGCTGACGTGCGCCCATACCACCCATCATTGGTAATCACCACCAAAAACTCGGCACCCCGAACCATCATATCGCGCGCAAGCCAGGGAAACACCGAATCAAAACAAATCATACCGGAAAACTTGCCACCCGGTACCTCAAAAACCGTTCGCGCAGTCCCGCTTTCAAAATCCCCGCTAATATACCCCGCGCCGCTCCACTGGAAATCGCGCAAAAAACCGAGCAACTCGGGAAAAGGCGCCCGCTCTCCAAACGGCACCACTTTCACCTTGTCATAATGCGGCAAATCGCCCCCACCCGGCTCAAACAAAAAAGAAGAATTATAATAGCGATCCCGCGCCGCGGCCTCGAACCGATTGGCCCCCATATACAAATAAATACCAAGAGAATCGACCAACGCCTGCACCCGCGCCTGATACGCCTGGTCCAATGATCTTCCACTTCTCAAATCACTTTTCAAATACGCAGGCAAAGCCGCCTCTGACCACACAATTAGTCGCGCCCCCGTCTCTGCAGCCTGAATAGTCAAAGGTTTCAGCTTGTCAAAATTATGATCAAAACCCCAATAAGATTTCTCAACAGGTGGCACATTTTGCTGAACAATCGCAACCTTCAAATCGCCCTCGGCAACCGGCTCTGCCACCCGCCACAAACCAAACCCCAATGGCAGAGCAAAAGCCAAAATAAGCGCACCAACCATCAAGCCGCGCTGCGCACTTCTCACCGTCTTAAACGCAATGAGATTGACCACCACCACCCAAAACGACACGCCGTAAACCCCGGTCACTTCTGCAATTTGAATCAGAGGCAAATAATCCACCTGGGTATGCCCGAGCAGCATCCACGAAAAACCCATATCACCCAGCGTATTGAAATATTCAAACCACACCCACAAAAAGGGCGTTATCCACAAACCCAGCCTACCAACGCGCGCCAGTGCAAACGACCACAACCAGACAAACAGCCCCCGAAAAAGCGACATATACAAAATTGCCCCCGCCATACCCGGGGAGTAATCCATGCAATCCAATAAATACTCGCACCATAAAAAACCATACCCTGTAAAAAACCCGCGCCAAAAGCCATGCGCCCACGCAAATTTTCGGCAACGGGAATCATGGGCAACAAACTGATACAGGCCAAAAAACCGAGTGGCAACGGCGGAAATGCCGCTGCCATAATCAAACCCGACAAAATCGGATACCCGAGCGATAACCTCCAACCCGACATATTGTCCTGCGCTATATTATCTGTCATCTTCCCTCTTTTAACCCCATCAATTCAAAAACCATTCGGATTGGCAAGAATAACAAACAAAAATCCCTGTTGCAAAAAACACAAAGACTATGCAATATAAATGCGGGTCAAATCCCTGTCAATTGCCGTCCAACAAAACAAACGCGGTCTATAACCCATGTTGCCCGATCTCAACTCAGAACTCCAGGCATTGCACGAGCAAAACCTCTACCGCTCAGTGCGATGTGTAGAAACCAGTCAAGAACCCCACATTCGCATCAAAGGCCGGGAACTCATCCTCTTTTGCTCGAACAACTATTTGGGCCTCGCCAACCATCCTATCCTCAAAGGTGCAGCAGTCGAAGCGCTCAACACCTATGGAAGCAGCACCGTAGCATCGGCACTCATCTCGGGATACATGCCCCCGCATGCCGACCTCGAAAGCGGAATGGCGCAATTCTTGGGCACAGAAGCCGCCATCGCATTTCCCACTGGCTACACAGCCAACCTGGGCGTTATACCCGCCCTCATCAACCGCGACGACATCATCTTCAGCGACCAGTTAAACCACCGCAGCATCATCGACGGCTGCCGCCTGTCCCGCGCAAAAATCGCCATCTATAACCACTGCGACATCGCCCACCTCGAATCCCAGCTCAAAACCTCGTTCGCCTATCGCCGTCGCCTCATCGTCACCGATGGCGTATTCTCAATGGACGGAGACATCGCCCCACTGCCCGAACTCGTCTCCCTTGCCGAACAATACAACGCCATCTTCATGGTCGATGACGCCCATGCAACTGGCGTCCTTGGTCCCAATGGTCGCGGCACCTTCGAACACCTTGGCCTCTCCCCCGATACCATCGACATCCACATGACCTCGGGCAGCAAAGCCCTCGGCGCATCCGGCGGCTTTATCTGTGGCAACCGGGATCTCATCGACCTCATTCGCAACCGCTCGGCAGCTTATATCTACACCACCGCAATGCCTCCCGACGCCTGTGCATCCACCACCGCTGCCCTCGACCTCATTCAGCGCGATATTAGTTTGCGCCAACGCCTGTGGCACAACACAACAACCATTAGCCAGCATCTTCGAGCACTCGGTTTCGACCTCGCACAATCTCAAACCCATATCATACCCATACTCATTGGCGACGCTCCAAAAACCATTGAAATATCCGATTACCTCTACAACCGAGGCATCTATCTCTACGGCATACGCCCCCCCACCGTACCCGAAGGCCAAAGCCGTCTGCGCCTCTCTGTCATGGCAACCCATACCGACGACGACATCGCACAATTATTAGACGCCATGGCCGAGGTGCGACACAGTTTTTTTGGAGACTACCATGTCCAATCCCCTCGACCACATCCGAATCGTCCTGGTTGAACCCAAAGAACCCGGCAACATCGGCGCTGTGGCTCGTGCGATGAAAAACACCGGCCTATCGCGCCTCTACCTCGTCAACCCGCCCGACCACACCAGCGGCACAGCCCGCGCAATGGCGCACGGATCGGGCGATATCCTCTACGGTGCCACCGTCGTATCCTCACTCTCCGAAGCACTCGAAGACGTATCTCTTACCGTGGGCACATCCCATCGCAAACGCCGCGAATTTGACATCGTACACCCGCCCCACACCGCGACAGACAAACTCTTGAGCCTTCCCGAAAACCACAAAGGCGCCATCGTCTTTGGCCGGGAAGAAAACGGATTGACCAACAACGAAATCCAATTGTGTCAGCTAATCTCCTGCATCCCCTCGGCCGTGCGCTATCCCTCCCTCAACCTATCGCAAGCCACCCTCATCTATGGCTACGAACTCTTTCGCGCAACCCATTCCGAAGCCCCCTACAAACCATCAGATCTCGATCTGGCTACGCACCGCGAACTCGAATCCATGTACGACCACATGCAAACCGCACTCGATAAACTCGGCTTTGTCTCGCGGCACCGCCCCCAGACCTTCGTCCGATCCATTCGCCGAATATTCAGCCGCATCGACATGGAACACCGCGACGTAGCGACCGTCCACCGCCTCTTTCGCCAGGTCGATCGCTTCATCTCTCGGCACGGCCTCAACCCCATCCCACCGCCCGATCAGAAAACAGATTGATGGGTAACGCGTTCATTCATCGGTCTCGCCATTGTCGAGAATTGGCTTGTCATTGCCTACGAGATAAGTGATAATAAAGGCGGTACCAGGAAACATTTCCCGACTACTGGGGTATGGCTGTACTATTCGACCCGCAGGAGGATTCAGCAATGGCTACAACCCCCGACCTCAAAAACCTCGAGTTGTCAGTTACCGACTTTGGCCCCATTGCCAAAGCAAAAATTGACCTGCGCCCGCTGACAGTGTTTGTTGGCCCTAGCAACACCGGCAAATCCTATATGGCGATTTTGGTTTACGCGCTACATCAATTTTTCAGTGCCTACTCAGGGCGTAAGGATTTCAGGTCATTCTCACGTGTGAAACAGTGCCAAATCCTTGATTTGTCGGAAAATGATCTTTCAAGTCTTTATGCCTGGACAAAAGAAATGCTCTCAAACTCAGACACCAATGAACCTGAGGAGTCCTACTCAATTGAATTGCCAGAATTTATTGCGGACTTGGTACGCCCAATGCTCAACAATGTCGCACATTTGAACGAAGACTTGGAGGGTGAAATCACAAGATGCTTCGGGATGGGTAAGGCTAAAAATTTGGTTCGCCATTCAAGTGATGGCGAAACTACATTTTCCCTGCGTCATAATACCTCACAGGAAGCAGGACAAAATGACCCTTTCGGGTACGAAGTTGCGGTGACAGAGCAAGGAGTTAAAATAGGTGCTTCGATTCCAAATACCATGCCCTTACAAATGAATATGGAGGATATCTTATATCTTCTAGGGGACTGGAACGACCAATGGCTGGTTGAGATGCAGAACATGAGATTGCGCAAGATGGGCAGTGCTGAGGCAGCCAATTGGAATGTTGACTGGCTGGTTGAAATGAAGAATATGGGAGAAGACGAAACAGCTAAACAGACTCTGATTGAATTGCTTAGAATTCTTGCCAATTTTATTGCTCTTGGCATCGTCGGCCCATTGAGTCATTCCGCATATTACCTCCCCGCTGACCGCGCTGGCGTCATGCACGCCCATCAAGTGGCAGTGCGGGGTTTGATTGCAAGCGCGTCGCGTGTCGCACTGCGACGTGATTCGCCAATGCCAGTACTTTCTGGGGTTCTGGGCGACTTTCTGGAACAACTTGTTGCACTGGCCTCTTCCTCTTCAACGCGCCGGGAACCCGAAAGCGACAATGACCTCGCTCTACGTATGGAACAGGCACTGCTGCGGGGAATTGTCCGTGTTGAACGGTCAGAAATAGACTATCCTTCGTTCGTCTATCGGCCGGATGGTTGGGAGAAGGACCTCCCCTTGATGAATGCGTCATCTATGGTATCAGAATTGGCGCCCGTCGTGCTGTACCTACGCCATGTCGTTCAACCGGGCGACCTGCTTATCATTGAAGAACCCGAGTCTCACTTACATCCGGCGATGCAGGTCGAATTTATTCGCCAACTCGCAGTGGCGGTCAAGTCCGGCATCCGCATCCTCCTTACGACACACAGTGAATGGGTTCTGGAGGGACTCGCCAACATCGTGCGGTTATCGGAACTTCCAGAAGCACGGCGGAAAGGCATTGCAAGTGCTGACTTCGCGCTCAGTCCCGACGATGTGGGCGTGTGGCGGTTCGAGCCGAGTTCAGAAGAGTGTGGTTCGGTTGTAAATAAAAGCCTACTCGACGTAGAGTTTGGGACCTTCCCATCAGGTTTCGGAGACATTTCTGAAGATGCTTATAACGAATATGCAGAAATATCCAGTCGAATAGAGGATAGTAAATAGATGGCGGATCTCGTCAGCCAGATAAGCAGAAAACTCTCCAATAAATGTCTTACAAATAGATGTAGCAAGGAAGGTTGCTCAGTGCCTTTGAATCATGCGCCAGCACCGTTCATTTTGATAGATATGGATAGTCCACAAGCACCGGTTGATCAGAACAAAACGCGATGTGACTACATCTTCATCGGAGGTTCCAGCAGCATCTGGTTGGTACCAATGGAGTTAAAAAAGGGCAGACCTCAAGCCAGTGAGGCCAAAGGACAACTTCAGGCGGGCGCGAATGTTGCCAATGCTCATATCATTCCTCGTGGCGAGCAGGTTGACTTTTTACCGGTTGTCGTACACGGCGGCGAACTTCGTCGCGCAGAACACAAACGATTTCTCGCGAATGCAAACCGAGTGCGTTTCCGCGATCAACGGGTGCGTATCAGCTTGATGAGATGTGGAAAACCTTTGAATGAAACGCTCAGCAAGGTATCAAAATCGAGGTAGCATCTCGGTTACATCTATCCTTTTTAAAAGGGTCCGACGCCTGGAGACATAACTTGTCGGGCTTGTGTCAAAAAGCAGCGCAATTAGATTTCATCATCAGAAAACAAAATAACGGCTCTCTTTTCTGCGGCAATCACCCCACAAGCCCCAGCGTCTCTAAAAGCGACTGACTCAAAGTCTCCATTGCCGGCACTGTACCTACACCCCCCAAAGACGACAGACCCGCCCAGGTCTCATACCCTCCCTCTTGTGTCAATGCCTCATCTGTACAAACATAGCCGATATACCCATTCGCCAGACTCACCAGCATCAACGGCGAAGCCGATGTCTGCGCCTTGATCCGAAGACCACTCTCCACAAAAATCTCCCCCGGCAACGCCAGAATCGCCGCATCGCCCAATCGGATCGCCTGCACGGGTGCCGTCATCTGTTCGGGCAACGCCGCCAACCGCTGGCACTGCCTGGCATACACATCTACCCGATCTTTCGGCACTGGTTGTCCCACCACCCAACTGAATGGACCCTCCTCGTATTCATATCCAGCTGCGAGAATCTGTTCAGCAATGTCGAGATCTGTCTCTGTAATCACTTTCCTCGAAAATTCCAGCGTCCCTGTCACAGCCTCCAATGCCAGTTTCTCATCCAAATCCATCAACTGGATCTCTGTCAAAACATGTCCTGCCAGAACATTTGCCATCCGCCGCGCCCGGGTGTGCCCCCGATCCTGCCAAATCCGCTCGCCACTATAATCGTTATTATTAATTTGCCCAGACGCCGCATTCCACAAGATCGGCACACAGTTCCCACCCAGATAATGCCGCATCAAATTGAAAAACTGTCCAAAATAATCCGCCGACACCTGCCCGACACCACCCGTTCCCACATAGTGCAAAGAAAAACTCGCCACCACCGAAATCGGCGTACCGTCTACCCCTTCCACATACATCATCGCCAACTCCGGATCGATCTCTCCCATCGGCCGCACGCGATCCGGATTGTTAAAACCCGGATTCATCCGCACTGTCCCATCCTTCATCAGCCAGCGCCGATAAAACGAAATACGGTCCTCCATCACACTGGCAAACCCCGCTCGGGCAGGCTGCATTCTCTTGACGGCCAACTCCACTGCATCGGCCACTTTCAGCGGGAGCCATGTCGTATAACCCTCATCTTCACCCACACCCAGAAGATTGCTCACCCCTGCCCCTGAATGCGTATGTGTCGCATTCACCATCACGCATTCAGGAGATATCCCACACCGTTCTTTAATGCGTGCCTTCACTGCATTCGCAATCGCTTCTGGTATCGCAATCAAATCGCAGGTCACCATGGCAATCCTGACGTCTCCATTGTCGATCACCAGCGCCTTGGCCAGAAGCTCATCGTGTACATCCTCGCCGTATCGCGGTCGAAAACTTCCAGGCATCGCAACACCCAGCCAGGGTGTAATATTAGACGTAGCAGCCCCTGCTTGCAATTTCATAACTCGCCTCCAGTGTTAGATTTTACTTTATACTGCCGTCATAACCTCACCGTATTATATATCAATTTTTGAAAGCGGTTGACAGTGGTTTATGGAAGGCGTATTCTTTGAACAGAGAACAAGAACAGGAGGTGAATTTCGTGGCTGACTTGACAGAGCGCCCGGTGATTGGTGTGACCGTGGGCGATCCGGCGGGGATTGGACCAGAAATTGTGATTAAAGCACTGGGTCATCCAACGATTTACAACGATGTAAAACCGCTGGTCTTTGCCGACCGATCGGTTTTGGAGCAGACGGTGAAGATGCTGGGTGTGGATATGGATTTGCGCGCTGTAAACAATCCGCGCAACGGGCATTATGAAGTCGGGTGTATCGACTTTGTTGACGTTGGGGTTTTGTCCGAGCCGATTGCTTATGGCCAGATTTCTGCCGAAGGCGGGCAGGCGGGATATCGATATTTGGACCGGGCAATTGATGCGGCTCTTTCAGGTGCCGTGGTCGGCCTGGCTACAGCGCCACTGAATAAAGAGTCATTGCAGGCTGCAAAGCTGCCTTATATTGACCATACGGCGGTGCTCAATGCTCGGGCCGCATTGCGAATGCCAATGACGCTGTTTTTGGTGAAAAATTTGAAAATTTTCTTTCTCACCCGACACATTTCGTTTCGGGAAATCCCAGATGCGATTACAAAAGCAGGAATTTTGGAAGCATTGCCCCTGTGCGATCTGTATTTGCGACAACTGGGAACGGAAACACCGACCCTGGCTGTGGCGGGCTTGAATCCACACGGAGGAGAGCAGGGTTTGTTTGGACGAGAGGAGATCGAGGTGATCGGCCCCGCTGTAGAAGAGGCGCAAAGACGTGGATGGCGGGTGCGAGGACCGGTGCCAGCGGACTCGGTATTTCATCTGGCGCTGGAAGGGCGTTACGATGGGGTATTGTCGCTTTACCACGATCAAGGGCATATAGCATCCAAGACCCTGGATTTTCACGGAACAGTGAGTCTGACGATGGGCCTCAAGTTTTTGCGCACGTCAGTAGATCATGGAACGGCCTTTGACATTGCCGGACAGGGAATTGCGGCAGAACGGGGAATGGTGGAAGCAATTCGCGCGGCCGGGCAATATGCGGTGCCGGTACAAGAGCGATTGGAGATGTCATTTGTATCCTCTTGATTTATTTGTCTAAGTATATATACTTATTGTAGTATTAACTTTGTGCATTTTGGAATTCATCTCTCCCTACAAGGACCGCGCTATGGCGATGAAAAAAGAAGACTATTTGGGAATTGAAAATTACAAAGTAGTGGGCACGCGACCCATTCGGCACGATGGAACGGATAAAGTAACGGGCCGAGCGGTTTACGGACCAGACTTTCATTTGACCGGCTCGCTCTATGGCAAAACATTGCGAAGCCCTCATGGACATGCGCGGATCAAATCCATCGACACGAGCAAAGCGGAGGCACTCCCCGGAGTAAAAGCCGTGGTACTGGGAAAAGACCTCGTTCAAAATTACGAAGACAAAGTGTCCGACCTCGGTGAGGGATCAGTCGATTTGCGGTTCTTAATTGCCAATGTCCTCGCCGGAGATAAAGTACTCTACGACGGACACGCCGTAGCAGCCGTGGCAGCCACCTCTGCACATATTGCAGAAGAAGCATTAAAACTAATTGACGTAGATTACGAATTACTCGAACCCGTACTGGAAGTGCGCCGCGCAATGGAAGACGATGCGCCGTTATTGCACGACGACTTAAAAATGAAGTCCCTCGGCGAACAGACAGACTGGGCGAGCAATATCGCAAATCACTTTCAGCACAAACAGGAAGATATAGAAAAGGGATTTGAAGAAGCGGACGTAGTCGTAGAGCGGGCATTTGTGACGGGCACAGTACATCAGGGATACATCGAACCGCACAATGTAACAGCGCACTGGAACGAAAATGGAAAGTTGACTATCTGGTGCAGTTCACAGGGACCGTTTGAAGTGCGCGGCCAGGTCGCCGATGTGCTGGGCCTTGAAGTGGGCGACGTGCGCGTGATCCCGCTGGAAATTGGTGGCGGATTTGGCGGAAAATTCCGGGTATATGAAGAACCGTCCGCAGCCCTGCTGGCGCAAAAAACCGGAAAACCCGTGAAAATGGTCATGACCCGCACAGAAGTATTAAAAGCCACCGGCCCAACGCCGGCATCCTACATCAAAGTCAAGATGGGAGCAACGCGGGACGGCATGCTAACCGCGGCACAAGCCTATATGGCATACGAAGCCGGTGCGTATCCCGGCTCAGCAGTCGGCGCTGGTGCGGGATGTATATTCTCGCCCTACAGCATCCCAAATTCGCTCATCGACGGCTACGATGTGGTCGTGAACAAACCCCAATCATCCGCTTACCGCGCACCCGGCGCAACCAACGCGGCATTTGCGTCTGAAACAGTAGTAGATGAAATTTGTGAGCAGATCGGTATGGATCCGCTTGAATTTCGATTGAAAAATGCGTCTAAAGAAGGCACGCGACGGGCCGATGGACCGATCTTCTTGCGGATTGGCCAGGAAGAAGTCGTCAAAGCGGCCATGGCGCATCCACACTACCTCACACCCCTTGAAGGACCGAATCGAGGACGTGGCGTCGCCGCCGGATTCTGGTTCAACGGCGGAGGCACATCAACAGTAGTCGCCAGTGTAAACCCGGACGGCACAGTAGCACTGATCGAAGGCTCAACCGATATTGGAGGAACGCGCACCTCCGTTGCCATGCAATTTGCCGAAGCCCTGAGTCTTCCCATCGAAGATATCAAGCCAAATGTGACGGATACCGACGCGATCGGACAAACCGATGGAACAGGCGGAAGCCGCGTGACATTTGCAACCGGCTGGGCGAGCTATGAAGCGGCTCAAGACGTAAAGCGACAAATGATTGAACGAGCGGCGACATTATGGGAAATATCAAAAGACGATGTGGTCTTTGAAGACGGATCGTTTCGCTCCAAATCGGATGCATCCAAATCGATAACATTCAAAGAACTCGCCAGCAGAGTCAATCGGGCGGGCGGTCCCGTAGTAGGACGCGCTGCCATAAGCGGCAAGCAGGCCGGCCCGGCATTCGCGCTATTAATCGTAGATGTCGAAGTAGATCCAGATACGGGCAAGGTGGATATTTTGCGGGCGACCATCGTTCAGGACGCGGGCAAAGCCATTTATCCCGGCTATGTAGAAGGGCAGATGCAGGGCGGTGTAGCACAGGGAATCGGATGGGCATTGAACGAGGAATTTGTGTACAACGACCAGGGGGTCATGGTCAACGCCTCTTTCCTGGATTATCGGATGCCCACAACACTCGACATGCCGATGATTGAAACAGTCATTGTAGAAGTACCCAACCCGGGGCATCCATACGGGGTGCGCGGCGTGGGCGAAGTGCCAATTGTCCCACCGCCGGCTGCGGTCGCCAATGCGATTTATCGGGCTGTTGGCATTCGGTTAAACGAGTTGCCAATGTCGCCATCGCGGGTCCTGAAAGCACTGTGGGAAGCAGATGGCAGCCAAACAGCAAGCGGTCAGGCAGCAGATTGAGCAGATAGGAGAATACAATGGACTGGTTTTCTCAATACGGCTTTCTCGGAGCCCTGCTTCTCGCGGGCATTGTTCTCGGTGCAATTCCCGTCGTGCTACCCCTGATCATTTCGCCCCGCACTCGGGGTCGCAAAACCCGTGAGACCTACGAATGCGGCATGGACACAATTGGCAGTGCCTGGGTGCGCTTCGACATCTCCTATTATCTGTTTGCACTCATCTTTGTCGCGTTTGAAGTCGATGTCCTGTATATTCTTCCCATCGCCGTAATCTACGACACGGGGACCTACGTCTGGCGCGACTTCATCGAACTCACGATCTTCATCGGCATTCTTTTTCTCGCCATCATCTACGCCTGGAGCAAAGGCGTTTTGCACTGGAGACATCGATAATGGCACAACAAGAACTCCCCCTCGTGGCAGGCGATCCAAAAAATATTGAAGAACTGCGCGAACAGGTTGGCCCACTGATACATATAAACCTGCTGGAAAACCTGCTCAATCAAGCCCGGTCCCGCTCCCTGTGGCCCCTCACGTTCGGCCTGGCTTGTTGCGCCATCGAAATGATGGCCGCAGGCGCCTCGCGCTTTGACCTTGACCGCATTGGCGCAGGCGTCTTTCGCCCGAGTGCGCGACAAGCCGATGTCATGATCCTCGCAGGCACAATTTCCCGCAAGATGGCGACACCCATCAAAACGCTCTGGGACCAGATGCCCTCGCCAAAATGGGCCATAGCAATGGGGGGTTGCACCATTGACGGCGGCCCCTTCAAATATCCCGGGCAATATGCCATTGTCGAAGGCGCAGACAAAATTGTACCAGTTGATGTGTACGTACCGGGTTGTCCTCCGCGCCCCGAAGCGCTCTTTGCCGCATTGTTCAAACTCGAAGAAAAAATCAGAGCCGGAAAGAAATTCAATAAATGATCGCCAACAAACTCTCTTTGCTCGTGCTCGACGCGACCGATGTCAAATACGACGCGCGTGGCTTTCATGTACAATACACCGCTTCAGCCGACACCCTCCCTCAGATCGCAGATACCTTCCTATCCGAAGATTTTCACCTCGAAATGCTCACCTGTCAGGATCGACGTGCGATCGACGATACGTTTCGCCTAATTTATCAGTTTAACCAATACGGTTCTCCCCAACGGCATGTGATCCACGCCGACATTGCGCCCGATACAACCGCGCCCAGTATTGCCGCAATCTTTCCCGCCGCCGACTGGTACGAACGCGAAATCTTCGACATGTATGGCGTCACCTTTGACGGCCATCCCGACTTGAAACGCATCTTAATGGAAGAAGACTATTTTGGTCATCCCCTGCTCAAAGACTTTGTCGATCCCCCCAATCCCTATCGCAGCGAGGACGGCGCGTGATGAATAGATTTGAGGTCGAACAAGACCCGAAAAGTCGAGATACCTATTATCTCAACATGGGGCCTCAGCATCCTTCTACACACGGCGTCATGCGGATCAAACTGCACCTGGATGGCGAACGGATAATTTCGGCAGAACCCATTATCGGGTATGGACATCGCGCACACGAAAAAATGGCCGAAAACCGCGACTACCTCCAGTTCTTACCCAACCCAAGTCGCGTAGATTATCTCGGCGGCATGATCTACAACGTGGGCTATTGTCAAGCCGTTGAGCACGCGATGGGCATCGAAGTCCCAGAACGCGCCGAATACATCCGCATCATCTGCAATGAACTCAACCGCATCTCCAGCCACCTGCTCTGGCTGGGCACCTTCCTGATGGACCTGGGCGCATTTACCCCCTTTCTCTACGCCTTTGACGACCGCGAAAAAATCCTCGACATCCTCGACCGCATCACCGGATCGCGCCTCACCTATTGTTACGCGCGATTTGGCGGTGTGATTCTCGATATCGACGATATATTCCTCGATAATGTCTCCAACTTTTGCACCTACTTTGTCGAGCGATTAAAAGAATACGAAAAACTCGTCATCGGCAACGTCATCTTCCGCGAACGCACCATTGGCGTCGGTATCTTCGCCCCCGACCTCGCACAAAAATACGCCATAACAGGCCCTTGCCTGCGCGCCATGGGCCATGCCCACGATGTCCGCAAAAACGAACCCTATGGCATCTACGACCGCTTTGACTTTGATGTGCCCACGCAAACAGAAGGCGACTGTTTTGCCCGCACACTCGTTCGCATGGAAGAAATGCGCCAGTGCATTCGCATCATTGAACAAGCCGTAAGCGATATGCCCGATGGCCTCTTTATCGCAGCCCGAGTACCCAAACGCATCCGCCCGCCCGAAGGCGATTATTACTTCTGCGTTGAATCACCTCGGGGCAACTTTGGCATGTACATCGCAAGCGACGGCAGCGACATCCCCTTTCGCCTCAAATTGCGAACCCCATCGTTTTCACACATCTCGACCATGCCCTCCGTCATGGCCGGCACCATGCTCGCCGATGCCGTAGCTATTCTGGGCAGCATCGACATTGTCGTTCCTGAAATTGATAGATAGGGAAGGGTAAAGAAAGAAAAGATGCTATGCTACACGATGTTGTTTCAGCCATCTATCGCGGTGACTACCTCATTGAAATAGAATTCGATGACGGCCAACGCGGAATTGTTGATTTCGCAAAGTATTTGGAGAGGCGAGGCGTATTTGAGCGTTCAACAAATGAATCGTAGCGTCTATATCGAAACATCGGTTATCGGCTATCTAACATCTTGGCCTCATCAAGATGTGACTATCGCCGGTCATCAGAACACGACAAAATTGTGGTGGTCAATTGCTGCCCAAAGGTTTGATCTGTTTGTTTCCCAACTGGTAATCCGCGAATGCTCGGATGGCGACCCAAAAGCTGTAAAGGACCGCCTCGACAGCATTGACGGCATACCCGTTCTTCCAATTACATCAGACGCAGAATCTCTGGCCGATGCCCTTATTCAAGGACATGCGGTTCCTGAAAATCAGCCAAACGATGCATTGCATATCGCCTTGGCTACCACGCACGGAGTACAATATCTTGTATCTTGGAACTTTCGGCATATCGTGAATGCATCGCTTCGTCCCGCGATAGAGAGCATCTGTCGCGCTGCTGAATACTATCCGCCAATCCTCTGTACACCAGAAGAATTATTGGAGGCCGACGATGATTGATGACCCCATTGTGAATGAAATACGTCAAATTCGCCGCGCTTATGCGGAACGATTTAATAATGATCTTCACGCGATATGCGAAGATCTCAGACGACAGGAACGAGAATCAAATCGAGAATTTCGAACACCCTTGCAAGCCACTGTTGATCACACTGCAACTCAATCCGTTCCAAAAACCGTTGGTATAACAACAAGATGAATCAAATTGAAACGATTCCTGAGATTGAGGTGCTCATCGCTACGGCACTATGGCTGATGGACCGTGGGGCTATCTGGTTTCAACTCTCAGTCGCCAAGGGTCAAGGGATCAACTCGCAGGCCGACACTAAGCGATTGCGTGAAGCCCTCTTAGTTGCTGGGCTACCTGAGAATCGGATTAAGACAACCTCAACCGGGCCAGATGTAATTGCTTTCTCGAAAACCTCCTCGATGAACTTGGCTATGGCAGAAACTTCACGGATCGCCCCCTGATTACGAGAGGCACAGGAGACTGACTGCTGACTACTGATCGCTGAAAGCTATTATATGAAAACAGACGTCATCCAACTTTTTGAAAACCCCTATCTCGCGTTCGGCGCAACCATCGCCGTCATCATGGCCTATTTGAGCGTCAATGCCATCATGCTAATATGGCTCGAACGCAAACTCAGCGCGCGCATACAGCGCCGCATTGGCCCTCAGCGCGGCCCCTTTGGCCTGATGCAGCAAATTTTTGATATGGGCAAATTGCTCAGTAAAGAACTCCTCACACCCGAACACGCCAACAAACTGCTCTATGTAATTGCACCCATCCTGGTCTTTGCCCCCGTCGTCGCACTTTCGTCCCTCTTTCCCATTACGAGCACTTACATCTTTCACGACTTCAACATCGCCATTGTCCTGATCCTCGCCATCAGCGGCATCAACGTCATCGGCATATTCTTAGCTGGCTGGGGATCCAATAACAAATACGCCCTGCTCGGTGCAGTGCGCTCAGTCGCGCAAAATATCTCCTATGAAATCCCGCTCATCCTATCAATCATCCCCATTGTCATGATAACCCGCACTATGTCGCTCTACGACATCACCCTTGCACAGGAAACCTATCCCTTTGTACTGGTACAACCCATCGCCTTGATCATCTTTATCATATCGGCCACTGCCGAAACCAATCGCGCCCCCTTTGACATCCCCGAAGCGGAATCTGAACTCGTCGCCGGATTCCACACCGAATATTCCGGCATGCGCTTTGGGCTGTTCTTCTTTGCCGAATACTCCAACATGATCTTTGCATGCGCACTGGCAACCGTACTCTTCCTGGGGGGATGGCGCGGGCCTTTTTTGCCAGACGCCGTATGGTTCTTCATCAAAGTCTATGCACTCATCGTCCTCATGATGTGGTTCCGCTGGACTTTCCCGCGGCTCCGATTTGACCAACTCATGAAATTCGCCTGGGTAGTACTCGTCCCCCTCTCGCTAATCAACCTGCTGATCACAACGCTGGTCTTGAAGCTCGTTTAGAACTTTCATTCCACAGGAAAATGCCATGGCTCTCGTAAAAGAAATCCTCGCCGGCACCAAAACGCTCTTGAGCGGCATGAAAATCACACTGGACAACTTTCGCAAACCACCCGTCACCTCGCAATATCCAATGGAAAAAATCGAGATGTCGGAAGCGTTTCGCAATGTCATTGTCCTCATCGAAAAAGAAGACATCGGCTCGCACGACTGCATCGACTGCAAACTCTGTGAGCGCGTGTGTCCCTCCTTCTGCATTTCCCTCGACGGGGAACGCCCCGAAGGATTAAGGCGCAAACGGGCCACCAAATTCGAAGTCGATTTTGCCCTGTGCAGCGACTGCGGACTGTGCTTAGACGTGTGCCCCACAGACACCCTGGGATATAGCAAAATTCACGACGAAGCCGGGTACCATCGCAGCGACTTTCTCTACGACTTAATCGAACCGTGGGCAGACAAAGAAGAAGCCACTCGCGAACGCCTGAAAGTAATCGAAGCCGAACAAGCAGCAGAACGCGCCCGACTCGCCGCAGCCAGAAAAGCTAAGAAGGTTAGAAAACCTGCCCCGTAGTGCTTTTATACGGGGTAAGAAGTGATCGGAGAACAACAATGCTCGAGCAAGCTGTCATTTACACATTTGTAGCCCTCGTCCTTATCGGTGGGTTTATAGCGGCATTTTCTCGTCCGATACTCTACGCCATCATTGGTCTGGGTATCAGTCTCTTAGGACTGGCGGGGCTATTTCTCAACCTCGGCAGCGCATTTGTCGCGGCAATGCAGGTACTCATCTATATTGGCGGCATAACCGTTGCCATAGTATTTGCCATGATGCTCTCGATTGCCATGTCCATTCGCCCGCCCGATCCCGATACACGAAAACTCGGCTTCGCCATTGCCAGTGCCGTTATCTTTTTTGGCGCAGTTGCCCATCTGATCCGCGGCGCGCAATTCCAAGAAATCGCGTCCCCAGCATCGGAAGAAGCCTGGTCTGTGGGCGCGTTGGGCCATGCATTGCTCACGCATTACAATCTCGTCTTTGAAACCCTCTCCCTCGTTTTACTCCTGGCCATCATCGGTGCCATCTTGATTGCCCGCAAGGCTGCGACCTGAGTTCAGTCAAAGGAAAAAACTTGACCCTCGAATCTTATCTGCTGGTGGCCGCCGCCCTGTTTTCACTCGGTTTGATCGGCGCACTATCCCACCGCAACCTCATTGCCCTGCTCATCGGCATCGAACTCATGATGAATGCCGCCAGCTTAAATCTGATGGCCTTTAACCGGTTCGTCGTCACCGATCCAACGACCGGCCAGATCTTCGTCCTCATCATCATTGGGCTGGCAGCCGCCGAAGTCGCTATCTTTTTATCGATCATCCTGCGCATCTATCGGGCGTACAGCGATATTGATGCGGAAAAACTCACCAAATTGAGCGGTTGATGGACACTCTTACACTCATACTTTTAACCACAATTTCCCCCCTGGCGTGTTTTGTCATTGCCATCATATTTCTCGTGCAACAACCCCGAATAGCTCAAGGGTTGGTCCTATTCGGCAGCACAGTATCCCTTCTTGCCGCCATCGGCCTTCTCGTACAGGGACCGGTTGAACCCCTGCGTTTTTTGTGGTTTCAAAGCGGTGCTATTCAACTCCAATTTGGCTTCATCCTCGACGGTGCAAGCCTCATGTTTGGCGTTGTCGTCACCTTCATCACAGCCTGCATCATGCTCTATTCAACCGGCTATATGGCACACGACCCGAGCAAAACGCGCTATTTTGCACTGCTCAGTTTTTTTGCCTGGTCCATGCTCAGCTTTGTCTATGCCGTCGATCTCTTGCAGTCTTTCATATTTTGGGAACTCATCGGCCTATCTTCGTTCTTCCTCATCGGTTTCTGGTTTGAAAAACCCGAAGCTGCCGGGGCTGCGCGCAAAGCCTTTCTCATGACCCGCGTGGGCGATGTCGGCCTCTTCATCGGCATTCTGATCATCCTCCAACTCGTTCAAAACTTCGATATCCCCAGCCTCTTAGACCCTCAATCTGGCCTCTCAACACAGATATCGCCCGACCTGCTCAACACAATCACACTGCTCATCTTCATAGGTATCATGGGCAAAAGCGCGCAATTCCCATTGCACACCTGGCTACCCGACGCAATGGAAGGTCCCACACCGGTCAGCGCCCTGTTGCACTCTGCCACCATGGTCGCCGCAGGCGTCTTTCTGATGATCCGTCTGCACCCGCTCTTTATGGCAGCGCAAGACACAGCACTCATCATCCTGAGCATCGCCACCTTCACCGCAATCCTCTCATCGACTATTGCAATGGTCGATACCGACATCAAAAAAGTACTCGCCTATTCGTCCATCAGCCAACTCGGCTTTATGCTCATGGCACTCGCTGCTGGCAGCCTCTTCGCAGGTGTATTTCACCTGATCACCCATGCCATTTTCAAAGCCCTGCTCTTCCTCTGCTCGGGCATTTATATTCACGCCTATCACACCAATAGCATGGCCGAAATCGGCCGCAGTGGAGGCCGCCATCTCAAAATCACAACCCTTGGCCTCATCATCGGTGGTGCGGCCCTATCGGGCATTCCCCCATTGGCGGGATTCTGGAGCAAAGAAGAAATTTTTGCCCAACTCGGGCACAATGGCTTTACCATCTACATGGCCGGTGCATTTTTAGCGGCCTTTCTCACCGCTTATTACACATTCCGCATGATTTTCCTCATCACAAAACCCGATCGTGCACCTGCCTCCGATCACAGCCATCCCGAACCCCTGAATATGAAAGCCCCCGTATTGCTCCTCACCCTGGGCGCAATAGTACTCGGTTTTTTTGGAACCAACATCGCTCATGGCCTGGGCCTCATACCACAGCACCACAGCATATATTTGCTGATCCCCACCGTGGGAATCGTCATCCTCGGCATCCTGATCGCCTATTTCGACTATGGACGCGCAAATGCCCCGCGCACCGGATTCATCAGCAAAATCGCGCCACTCAACACCCTATTCACAAACAAATGGTACATCGACGACATCTACCGCGTCACCATCGTCGCCATCACCCACGCGCTATCTCGCATCTTGCACTGGATAGAAAACCACATCCTCGACGGCAACTACGACCGCTTTGGCCTCGGCATCTTGCGCACGGGCGCGAAATCAACCCGCGTACAGAGCGGCTGGATGCAACTCTATCTGGGCTGGGCGATTATTTTATTGGCCGTTGTCGCGCTATATCTGGGATTGCAATAGAATATGCCACTTCTTTCATCCATACTTCTCATCCCCGTCATCACGCTCATCATCCTTTTGCTCATGCCCCAAAAGGCCGTGCGGGGCATTCGGCTGATTTGCGCCTTCAGCGGCCTGTTGACCTGTGTGCTGAGTTTGCAACTCTGGACGGGTTATGACCCCACAACCGGCGGTATTCAATTTGAAGAAATAATCCCCTGGGTCGCAGCCATTGGCATTTCCTATCACCTCGGCGTTGACGGATTTGGGGTCATCCTCGTAATGCTCAATTCCATCGTCTATTTCACCGGGGTGCTCACCATGTGGGACCTCAACGAACGCGTCAAAGAATATTTCGCCTTTATGGTACTCCTCGTCATCGGCGTCTTCGGCGTCTTCATGTCGCTGGATCTCTTCTTCTTCTTCTTCTTTTACGAAATCGCTGTCGTGCCCATGTATCCCCTCATCCTGATATGGGGTAGCGGCAACAGAGAATACGCCGGGATGAAACTCATGCTCTTCCTTCTCGCCGGCAGCGCGCTCCTCTTTCCCGGCCTTCTCGCCATCTATCATCAATCGGGCCTCAACACCTTTGATATCATTGCCCTGTCCGCACACACATTCGACCCCCAATTCCAAATATTTGTCTATC
The DNA here is from genome assembly GCA_965262145.1 of Candidatus Latescibacterota bacterium. Classification (GTDB taxonomy): domain Bacteria; phylum Latescibacterota; class UBA2968; order UBA2968; family UBA2968; genus VXRD01. The sequence goes on along the minus strand of OZ253501.1, from coordinate 5,227,454 downwards.
CCTTCATCTACATTGGCTTTGGCGTCTTAGCCGGCCTGTTCCCCTTCCACGGCTGGTCGCCCACAGGCCACGTTGCCGCGCCATCTGCGGTTTCCATGCTACACGCGGGCGTCTTGATGAAACTCGGCGCATTTGGCATACTCACCGTAGGCATTCGCCTGCTGCCCGAAGGCGCTGCGTACTGGGCGCCGACCTTCGTGGTATTGGCCGTCATTGGGATCATCTACGGTGCTTATGTCGCCATGCGGCAGACCGACTTCAAATTTGTAATCGGCTTTTCATCTGTATCTCACATGGGCATTGTCCTTCTCGGCCTCAATCTCGCGGTCCTCGGCTCAGTCGCGGCTACCGACGCCCTCAACGGCGCTGTTTTCCAGATGTTTGCCCACGGCATTATGACCGCCCTGTTTTTCAGCACCGCGGGATATATCTACGACAAGTCCCACTCCAAAACCATTACCGACTTTGGTGGCCTCGGCACACAGATGCCCCGCGCAGTCTCCATCTTCATCGTCGCGGGCCTGTGTGGTGCTGGGCTGCCCGGCCTGGCGAGCTTTTGGGCAGAATTACTCGTCTTCCTCGCAGCCTTAAAAACATATCCCATCGCCGGCGTCATCGTCATCCTTGGCCTCGTACTCACCGCGGTTTACATCTTGCGCGTCTTCAATCTGGCCTTTTTTGGCGCACCAAATCCGAAATGGGAAAATCTGAAAGCACAGGACATGTCTGGCCTGCACCTGATACCGCGCGCCATACTAATCGCCGTACTCGTGATCTTCGGCTTTGTACCCCGCCTCATGCTCGACCTGATCAACAGCACGACAGTGGCTTTTTTGGGTAATTTCTAACATGGAAAACGCTATACTCTTCGCGCCAGAAATCATTTGCCTGATCATGGGCCTCGTGCTCTTTTTTGCTACAGTGCTCGACTGGTCCTACTCCACCACCCGGGGCATTGCCATAGCTTCAGGCATCGCCATGATCGCCGCCTGTCTCTGGACCCTGTCCCTTGAAGGCGAACCCTTCTTCCCGGGTATATACGCGGTGGACTTCTTTTCTCAACTGATCAAAACAGCACTCGCAGTTGGATTCTTATTTGTCGTCATTGCCAGCGCCAACCCCCTCACGGTTGACCGCAATGGTTGGCTCGAGGTCCCCCTCTTCTTCATCTTTTCCACACTCGGCATGATGATGATGGTCAGCGCGACCGAACTCCTCACCCTCTATGTCGCCATGGAATTGGCCGCCTACCCCGTCTATATCGTCGTTGCCCTTCACCGCAATGCGGACATTGGCGGAGAAAGCTCCGCCAAATACATGGTACAGGGCATGGCGGCCTCGGCCATCTCGCTCTACGGCATGAGCTTCCTATTGGGCACATTTGGCTCCACCTACTTCTCCGCCATCAGCATACCACACGCCACCACACAACCCATTTTCTACCTGGGCCTGCTGCTCACACTCGCCGGCTTCTTCTTCAAACTCGGCGCATTCCCCTTCCACTTTTGGGCACCCGACACCTATGAAACCGCGCCCCATCCCATCATCACATTCATCGCCACCGTTTCCAAAATCGCCGCCATCGGCATCCTCTGCCGTCTGTTATCCCTGGCCATGCCCGGTGGCTGGGAATCGGGACACGCCCAAACCGCGCTCATGTGGGCAAGCATCATTGCGATGACCCTGGGCAACCTGGCCGCACTCGCGCAAAAAGACCTCAAACGCCTGCTCGGATACTCTACAGTCGCCCACGCCGGTTATGTGCTACTCGCCCTGCAAACCTTCGCCGAATGGGGTCTTACCGCTGCCCTCTTTTACGCCATTGGCTACTTTGCCATGTCTTTTGCGTGCTTCCTCGTCATCTGCGAAATCGGTCGCAGCGAAGACCGCATCACCATCGACTCCGTATCTGGCCTTTACAAACGCGCACCCTTCCTCTCCTTCACTTTGCTCATCGGCCTGTTTGGACTCATTGGCTTACCGCCCACTGTGGGTTTTGTCGGCAAATGGTTCCTCTTCTCTGCCGCCCTCCAACGCGGTCAATTCGCGCTCGTCCTCGTCGCCGCCATCAACGCCGCAGTCGCCCTCTATTATTATCTCCTCATCATCCGCCAACTCTACTGGGCAGAACCCACCACTCAGAACACCATCAAACCCACGCCCCTCATCGCCGTCACCGCAATGGCGACCATCATCCTCGTAATCGCAATGGGCACGCTCCCCGGTCCTTTCTGGGACATGGCCGCCCGCGCTGCGCGCGCTTTGATGAATGTGTGAGTGACATACTGGTCTCAAACACCTGAAGGCAGCGCGAAAAAGAAAAAAATATTCACCAAAATTAAATTTTTCTTATATTCCATTTAGTTACGTGATCATTCACCTAAAAGGAGATATAACAATGGCCGCGGACACCACAAATAACAACGCAACTGCTGAACAGGGTCAACGGATAACAGCCCTTGAGACGAACCTGGAATTTATCAAAGAGCAGCTTTCAGATGTGAGACAGGACTTAAAAGACATCAAACAAGGACAAGCCAATCTCGAATCGCGGATCAATGCCCGAATCGACGATTTGATAAAGTGGTATGTCCCCACAACGATTGTTGCTCTATTGGCTTTTGCTGCTATCCTGAAGTATTTGTAAAATGGAATCATATACATACCCTTAAAGAAGAACCCGCAGTTACAGAACAATTGCGGGTTCTTCTTTTTATTAGCTTTCGCATATCGGAACTTTAATTTTCCCTGACACGCGGTCTTTTTTTGGCAAATGAATCCGTTTTGTGTATCTTCTGTCTCTGATGTAACTACCCCTCCCCTCTTTGCAAAAATTTTGCGCTGAGATTGACCTGTATATCTCAAATTTTAAGGCATCTTCATGCTCGGTAAATTGTTTGACAAATTAAAAAAGGGATTGACCAAAACCCGCGAAGGCATGGTTCAAAAAATCCGCGAAGTCATTCGGCGGCGTCCTGAAATCGACGAAGAAACCCTTGAAGAAATCGAAGAAATTCTCATCGAAGCCGACGTTGGCGTAGAACCCACCCTCCGCATAATTGACCAACTGCGCGAACGCTTCGAAACTGACGAACCCGTTGAAAACCCGGAAACCGCAATTCAAGAATTTCTCGAAGAAGAAATCCGCAAAATCCTCCTGCCCTCAGATACCGTGCCATCTGTCGCAATCACAGCCAAACCCCACGTCATCCTCGTCGTAGGCGTCAACGGCACGGGCAAAACCACCACCATTGGCAAAATGGCCCACAAACTCAGCCGCGAAGGAAAAAAAGTACTCTTCGCCGCGGGGGACACATTTCGGGCAGCAGCCATTGACCAACTCGGCATCTGGGCCGACCGCACAGGGTCTGACATGGTGCGCCACCAGCCGGGTGCAGACGCAGCATCTGTGGCATTCGACGCCATTCAGGCAGCCAGAGCACGCGACATAGACGTCGTAATCATCGACACAGCAGGCCGCCTGCACACCAAAGTCAACCTCATGGAAGAAGTGAAAAAAATCCGCCGCGTCGTCGCCAGAGCACTGCCCGGTGCCCCCCACGAAACCCTGCTCGTACTCGATGCAACCACCGGACAAAATGCCGTCATTCAAGCAAAACATTTTCACAGCGCGGTCGAACTCACGGGCCTTGTCCTGGCAAAACTCGACGGCACGGCCAAAGGGGGTGTAGTCATCGCCATTGCCGACGAACTCGACCTGCCCGTGCGCTATGTTGGCCTGGGAGAAGGCGTTGAAGACCTGGACGACTTCGACCCCGAAAACTTTGCCAGAGCCTTATTCGAGTAAGACTACCCCTTGTATTGACGCCAATGCGAAATAAGGTATATTGGCTTGTGGATTGGTACCTGGCCCTGGACAGCGAGGTCGGGTAAGCCCCGTATCTCTCACTTCTTACGTCTTACTTCTTATATGCCTACTCAACTGCCCATATACCTCGACAACAACGCCACCACACCCATAGATGAACGGGTACTCGATGCGATGTTGCCCTATCTCAAAGATCGTTTTGGCAATGCCGCCAGCCGCACACACACCTTTGGATGGCATGCCGAAGATGCTGTTGATCTGGCGCGGGAACAAATTGCCAGCCTCATCAACGCACAGCCCAAAGACATCGTCTTTACCAGTGGTGCCACAGAATCCGACAACCTCGCCATCAAAGGCGTGGCAGCCGCAGCCAACAACGCGCACATCATCACGCAAGCCACCGAACACCACGCAGTGCTCGACTCTTGCCGCGCACTGGAACGCGGAGGCGTCTCTGTCACCGTCTTGCCCGTAGATTCACATGGTATTGTCGATCCATCCGACATCGCAAACGCCATCACAGACAACACCGTACTCGTCTCCATCATGGCGGCCAACAACGAAATCGGCACCTGCCAGGCAATCGAAGAAATCGGGGCGATTTGTCGCACAAAAAACATCTATTTTCACACAGATGCAGCACAGGCCATTGGCAAGTGCCCACTCGACATCGAAGCCATGCACATCGACCTGCTCTCCATCTCCGCCCACAAACTCTACGGCCCCAAAGGCGCAGGCGCGCTCTATGTACGCAGCCGTCCCCGCGTTCGCCTTGTTGGCCAAATAGACGGCGGGGGCCATGAAAAAGGCATGCGCTCTGGCACACTCAATGTACCGGGCATTGTGGGCCTGGGGGAAGCCTGCGCGCTTGCACAACAGCATATCGAAGCCGAAGCAAAACACAGCCAGAAGTTGCGCCATCGCCTGCAAAAACACCTCTTCAACGCGCTGCCCCAAATACAACTCAACGGCCACCCCGAACAACGCCTACCGGGCAATCTCAACATCAGCTTTGCCGGCGTGGATGGCGAAAGCCTGCTTATGAGCTTACGAGATGTGGCCCTCTCATCCGGCTCGGCCTGTACATCCGCATCTCTCGAACCATCCTATGTGCTCAAAGCCATTGGCGTCAGCAACGACATGGCGCAGTGCAGCATTCGCTTTGGCATTGGCCGGTTCAATACCGAAGAAGAAATTGACTATGTTGCAGAGCGCGTGATTCAAGAAGTCAATCGCCTTCGAGAAATCTCGCCGAACTATTAAATCTATCACCGGAGCCACCATGCCAACACCAGACCGTCCCCAACGCCCTGAGATCTTACCCGAAGTCAAACACATCGTCGCAGTATCCAGTGGCAAAGGCGGCGTGGGCAAAACAACGGTTAGCGTAAACCTCGCGGTCTCGCTTGCCAAACAGGGCGCAGCAGTTGGCTTGCTCGACGCGGATATTTACGGCCCCAACGTGCCAATCATGATGGGCAGCACGGCGCAACCCAAATCAATAGGGCAAAAAATACTGCCCCTTGAAAATCACAATGTCAAATTTATGTCTCTCGGCCTTATCGCAGGAGAAAATGCCCCCATTATATGGCGCGGTCCCATCGTGGGCAGAATGATTCAGCAATTCATAGTTGACGTAATATGGGGCGCGCTCGACTACCTCGTCGTCGATCTTCCTCCCGGCACAGGCGACGCACAACTCACCCTTGCCCAAACCGTGCCACTCAGCGGTGCGGTCATTGTCACCACCCCGCAAAATGTCGCTTTGGAAGACGTGCATCGCGGCATTGAAATGTTTCGCAAAGTGGAAGTCCCCCTCCTCGGCGTTGTCGAAAACATGAGCTATTTCCTGTGCCCGTGTTGCGGAGATCGCACACCCCTTTTTGGCGAAGGCGGGGGGCAACACATCGCCGATGCATTTGGCCTGCCCCTACTCGGACAAATCCCCATTCAACCCAATATTCGCGAAGGCGGCGACACGGGTGCGCCCATCGCAACAGGCGAAAACCACGCTTTCGCAGAAATCGCCCAACGCATTACTGAAGCACTGGAAAAACGGGAAAGCGACTTGCCCGAAATTACCATTGTCTAATTTTCCGCAGACTTGCAGGATGCGGAAAAATACCTTACATTAAATCCCGTCGAAAATAATCCAAACACCAACCCGAAAGGCGCGCCATGAGTGCAACTTATAAAACGCTCGTCACACGGGCAGAAGCCAACACCGCGGGGCTTTCTCCAGGACACGCACAGGAGAAAATCCGTGCAAATGGCACACTGCTCATAGACGTGCGCGAGCGTGAAAATTATATCAAAGGATATATCCCCGGTGCAGAAAATGTACCGCGGGGCTTTCTCGAACTCCGCATAGAAAGCATGGACAACGACCGCGATCGCGCAATCATTGTCTATGGTACTCAGGGCCAGGGTGCATTGGCCGCACAGGCTCTTCAAGACATGGGCTATTCCGATGTCGCGTATATCCAGGGCGACATCGATGCGTGGCAAAATGCGGGCCTCGACATTGACCGCGACCGCGTGCTCAACAAAGCCGAAGTACAGCGTTACTCCCGTCACCTCCTCATCCCCGAAGTGGGAGAACGCGGACAAGGCAAACTCCTCGACGCCAAAGTACTCCTCATCGGCGCAGGCGGATTGGGCAGCCCAACCGGACTTTATCTGGCTGCAACTGGCATTGGGCGATTGGGGATTGCCGATGCCGATATCGTCGATGTCACCAACTTACAACGCCAGATACTACACGGCACATCTGACCTGGGTCGCCTCAAAGCCATCTCGGCTTACGAGACCCTCAAAGAGATCAACCCCGGCTGCGATGTGGTGCCACATACCGACTATCTCACAGCCGACAACATCATGGACATCCTCCCCGAATACGATATTATCGTCAACGGATGCGACAACTTTCCAACGCGCTATCTGGTCAACGATGCGTGTGTCTTCCTGAAAAAAACCATCGTGGATGGCAGTATCTTCCGCTTTGAAGGTCAGGTCACGGTGTACACGTGCGACGGCGAAGGGCCTTGCTACCGCTGCCTCTACCCCGCGCCACCGCCGGCAGACCTGGCGCCGTCGTGAGACGAAGCAGGCGTGCTGGGTGTTCTGCCCGGCACAATTGGCCTCGTGCAGGCCACAGAAGTTGTCAAACTCATACTCGGTCAGGGGAATCCACTCATCGGTCGCTTGCTGATGTACGACGCCCTGCAAATGACCTTCAATACATTCAAAATTCGCCGCGACAAAAATTGCCCGGTGTGTGGCGACAACCCAACCATCACCGAACTCATGGACTATCAAGCATTCTGCTCCATGGATCACAGCGACGCGGCGGACTGATAGACGCAGCGCAAAAACGCGAAGGGGTGAAACCTATCAATGGTTTCACCCCTTTTATTTTTTACATCTTCTTTGTGAATTCATCTCTGATAATGCGCCTCATCTTTATCTTCCACAATACTATCATCTACAGACACCTCGAAGCGGTCTGCCCATTCGGCAAGTTGCTCGTTAATCGTGTCGGGTATCTCGATACCGTGTTTGAGACGATGCCTGCGATTGCTGTATTCAAAGTCCCCGGGAACCAGAACTTCGTCTATCCCATGGGCGGGTTCAGTCGTCTTCATCCCGTCTAAAAAAGCGCGAATATCCTGTTGGTACCCGTTCAAATCTGTAAACGCGCTAATATCTATAACCTGCATAAACGCGCCCCCAAAACGCGGGTGATCCCCGCGACTCCCCGAAAGCTGACCCATCAAACAGACCAGCAGCGAAAGCGCGTAGCCCTTGTGCTCTCCAAAAGTACGCAAATACCCGCCATCGTAAAAATCGAGAGCATTGGTTGACGGATTGTTATTCTTATCCACAATAAAATGGTCGGGGACTGGCAAATTTTTGCTTCGCGCGACCTGGAGCTTGCCCTCGGCGACCATGGAAGTGGCAAAATCAAGCACAAAGGGTGCCTCGTCGCCCGTGGGAACGCCCACCGCAATGGGATTGGTACCCAAACTGCCTTTTTTACCCCCAAAAGGCAGAACTTTCAGGGTATTGGGCGATCCCCCACCGACCATGCAAATACCGATGAAACCCGCGCGCGCGGCAATCTCGGCATATTCGCCCAGCCGCCCAATATGTCCAACCTGCGTGAATGAAACCGAACAAATTTCAGAAGTTCGCGCTTTCTGCATCGCCTGGTGAAGTGCGCGATAAGCCGTGAGATGGCCCAGCCCCCTATTGCCGTCAAGAATTAGTGTAGTGGCCGATTCCCGCACCGTTGTAGGTTCAGCCGCGGGATTCATGGAACCCTCAGAGATATGGGTGAGATACACGGGAATGCGGAGAACGCCGTGAGAATCGTGACCGGCGAGATTGGCATTCACCAGAATCTTCGCGACAATACATGCAATATCAGGTGTCGCACCAGACGCTTCGAACAAACATCTCGCAAGCGCGTGAAGATATGCGGGTTGATAGGTGTGCATTTGCATAAGCATCTCCTCAAGTCTGGGAATCCAATAGCACGCGTCTAATGACCCGCAGCGAAAAATTCTTCGAACACCTCATCGGAAACCGTTGCACACGCCGCGCGCACATTGGCTTCGAGTTGGTCTTTATTCAGGCTACCGAGCGGATTGCCGTGGATGCGGCTCTCTCGGATGGAGAATTGCAACGTGAGTTCGAGCAAGTTGTGCCCGTATTCTTCGCACCACAGACGCATATTCTCGGCACGCTCGTGATCTTTTTGCCATCGGTTTCGGGGCACAAAATTTTCCACGGACACACCCGTGAGATAACCGCGCATGATCGACCAACCATTCATCACACCCAGATCGCGTTCGGCCGCAGCGGGCAAAAGGTCTTCGCTAATGGTCTGTCGCAAAAGATTGTGATCGCCAAAACACAGAAAACAATCTGTGCGCCCCGATTCGATATGCGCGAGATGAAAATCGTGGGGACGCATCCCGTATCCAATAAAATTGACCCAACCTCGTTCTCGCGCTTTCTCCAATCCTTCGAGCGTACCGCCCGAAGCGAGCGTAGATTCAATATTTCCCGGATCGTGAATCAAGAGCACATCGAAGTGATCAATCCCCAAAATCTCGAGCTGGTCTTCTATATCGGCAAGCGCGCGCCCGGTTGAATAATCGGGTTCTCCATCTCCATATCCCCCCCACTTCGCAGCACTATGACAACAAACGCGCCCGCTGATAATAATCTCATCGCGCACGACAACGCCCTGTTTAATCGCAAGACCGAGTTTTCGGAGAGAATCGCCATAACACCGCGCACAATCAAAGTGGTTGACGCCAATATCCACGGCAAACCGAATGAGATCTGCGGCCTCGTCATCGGTTACAGGGCCAAAATTATTGCCAAACCCCTGCGTACCAAAGGGAATAACGGGAATAGAAAGTTCTGTTTTGCCCCAGCGACGACGGGGGACTTGAAGATCGGACATAAAAAATTCCTCTATAAGAAATATCTCAATAAGTCAACAACACCATTTCATCGGTTTGGCTTTTTCAATCATGTCAAAGAGTCTCCATTATCCAGTGCATATCCCTTAAGCGTATCCAAATTGACAAACTCGAGCGTGGAAATATGCGTACCCGAAAGATAAACGGGAGGTGCAAAACCTGCGTCAAGTGCTTCAACCCAGCGCTGGACACACAAACACCAGCGGTCGCCGGGTTTGAGACCGGGAAAGCGAAATTCAGGCATAGGCGTACTCAGATCATTGCCCGCAGCTTGAGAAAAAGACAAAAACTCTTCGGTCATCTCCGCACAAAGGATGTGCAATCCCAGATCACCCGATCCCGCGCGACAACATCCGTCTCTAAAAAAACCCGTCATAGGATCGGTGCAACAATCCTCGAGGTCTTCGCCCAAAACATTTTTACCGCGATTCATTTTTCACTCCAGCGTTTAATTTGTATATGGCACAGTGCCGCTTTCATTCACCGTATATCCCCATTGCCGAATATAGTCTGCGCCCGAAAGAAACTCATCGCCTCGCGCATCGAGGCGGCATTGGAGCCAGGCGTCCAATTCGCGGCGCAAATTCGCGTATTCGGGATCGTCAATGAGGTTGTTCAACTGAAAGGGATCGGCTTCGTTGTCGTAGAGCAACCACGGCCCATCAAGGGAGCGAACATAAGTGTATTGCCCCGTGCGCAAGCCGCGATACTCGCGCCCCCCCTGAGAGCGCGTCCACTGCCCAAAAGGCTGCGGACATTGTAAAAGCGCGGCACCATCAGACGAATTATCACCGCCGTTGAGATAGGCCGAATAATCCAGTCCCTCAACCGTATCGGGAATATCAATCTCGCAAAGACCCAAAAGCGTGGGCATAATATCGGGTATATCAATGGGACCAGAAATCTCGCGGCCCTCCGTTCCAAATTGCGCCGGCCATCGCAACAAAAACGGAATGCGAATAGACTCTTCCCAGGGCTGTTGCTTTTTCGCACTACCCTGTGAGCCGAGCATATCGCCGTGATCCGAAAAAAAGAGCAAAAGCGTATCGTCAGCTATACCCTTATCATCTAGCGTTTGGAGCAAATCGCCCATACAATCGTCCAGCGCAGTGCAATGGGCGTAGTATCCCGCAATCCATTTTCGGGCATTTTCTTCGGATTCTGGTGGCACATTCTCGCGCAAAGGCACATCCTCGGGACGATACATGGCGCGGTATTTTTCGGGCGCAGTTTCGTAAGGTGCATGCGGTGGCCCCCATGAAAGCACGAGCAAAAAGGGATTATCCGAGTTGTGATTTTCAATATAGTCTTGCACATCGCGCGTCTGTGCAATCGCGTCGTATCCCTCCCAGGTGAGCTTTTCGTCGGAGTCATTGGCATAATAAAAAGAATCGTTGTAATTGTGCGTACACTCCAGCACTTTCCAATAGTCAAACCCCTGCCGATTTTCGGGCGGGATATAACGGGATCGCCCATTTGCATTGACATGCCATTTGCCGACATAAGCGGTATCGTATCCCGCATTTTTGAAAGCCTGTGCCAGACTAATAGCCCTATCGCTTAAATGGACATCATTGACAAAAACGCCATGCGTGAGTGGATATTGCCCCATCAGCAAAGACGCCCGCGCCGGGCAACAAACCGAACAACCCGAAACCGCGTGTGTCGCATTAATACTTTGAGACGCGAAACGATCGATATTCGGCGTTTGCACACACGTATTGCCGGCATATCCAAACGCCTGTGCGCGCCACTGGTCGCCAAAAATAAGAATAACATTACTGGCCATAAAAACCCTTTCATCTAAAATGTAATCCCGCAAAAAACCTCGACAATATTATAAACCAACACACCCCTTGTCAATGTATCTGACAAGGGGCAAAGATGATGCGTTGACAACAAATACCCACCACAGCCTCAAAACTGCACAAACCCAACACTCACAGAAAATCCCGATACATCCAACCGCTTTGTGAAATCCAACCGAAACCAATCAAACAGCCCGTTAATCGACACACCCAGTTCGTGGTGAAAACCGTCTATAATATTGCGGTGCATAAGCCTCTTGCTCAATATCATCCAATGGCACGGCGAGCACTGTTCGTGCCAACAAACTATCCTGCTCGACGCGCGCAGAATCCACCACCACAATGCGATCCTGTTCGTGACTACTCCCAACGATAGAGCAGTTGGGCTTCTTGGCGTTTAGGTCGCCTGACGTTGTAGCCCCAACGTCAAAATGTTTATGGAAGCATTGAGGTCTCTGTCTGCGGTATAGCCACACGCCTTGCAATTGTGTACACGCTGAGAGAGTGCTTTTTTCTCTCTATGTCCGCATGCCGAGCAATCTTGTGAGGTGTATTCAGGATTGACGGCCTTGAATCCAATACCAGCCTCTTCCGCTTTGTATTCGAGACAGTGCCGAAACAGGGACCATGCTACGTCTGCTATTGATTTAGACAATCGCCTGTTCTTTTGCATCTTTTTTACTTTCAATTTCTCGACGGCTATGAAGCTGTGACGATTGACCATTTTTCTTGATTCTTGATGAGCAAAGTTATGTCGCTTATTACGGATACGCTCATGCACTCTGGCAATGACTTTACGACGCTTTTCTCTTACGGCGTCGGTCTTAGGTCTTTTTTTCACCGCGTCCCATTTGCGCTGTGCTTTGACAAGCGTTTTTTGCTCTTTTCTAAAGAATCGCTGGTTGTCTATCTTCTGTCCGTCACTGGTTACAGCAAAGGAATTGAGACCCACGTCAATGCCAACGGCAGAGCCAGCGTCTGCTTTCTTACTTATGTCGCCTATATCGCAAGAGATAGTAGCGAACCACTTGCCCGTCGCCGTGCGCGTGACGGTGCAAGACTTAGGCATACCCTCAAGTGGCCTGTGCTGGACAATGCGAATACAGCCTATTTTGCCCAGTCGCAAGCCCTTATCGTCCAATCGGCATCCATTGGAAAACTGAGAATAGGTGATAGAATCATAGCGATTTTGACCCTTGTATCTGGGAAAACCTGCTTTCTCGCCCGTCTTTGCCCTCTCTTTGAGACGACGAAAGAATGCTTTGAATGCCCAATCTACTCTTGTGGACACCTGTTGCAATACCTGACTATATACTTGCTTGAATGCCAGACGCTGCTGCTTCATCAATGGTATTGTTTTGGTCTGTTCATAACGAGACAAACTTTCTTTATTCTTTTGCCATGCTTGGACTCTCGCACAGACAAGCTGGTTATATAGCAAGCGACATTCTTCAATATGTGCCAGCAAGATTTTCTCTTGCTTTTTCGTTGGTCTCAGTCTGTATTTTAAGGACTTAAGCATAATAAAAATATATACTTATGATCGTATTTTGTCAAGCTATTTTTCGTAGAATTAACGGACGAATCACAATGATGAAGTGCTCGCACACTTGTACACCGCTCCACCGCCCATATCGCCTTGAGCGATATGCCCAATGCTAAAGCACCACACCATAAGCATGTCCCTGCGAAAGCAGGGAACCAGAAGCCCTTCGCCATGCGACCCACACCTGAAGGATGTGGGTTTTACGGGCTGTTTGATAAAGCGAATCGGGCAACGCAACATTCACCTCATACCCCGTCAAACGAGAAACGCGTTGTCTCTTAATAGGCGGAAATTGCAAACCAATCATCCCGATCTCAATATTCATATCTGACTGATAGCCCACTGGCAAATAGTAATCACCACCGAAATTGCTAAACTGCTGACGCAGGGCAATGGTAAATTCGCGAATAGGCGGCGGAAACAAAAACGCCCGATTTGGCGTCAATTCCACCTCCACGAGCGCGTACACACTATCGAGCACAGCCACGCGACCATTAAAAGCCGTCTTGAGGCTGTGTTTGGGTTTCACGTCAATATCGTAAATAATGTGGTCATCCATTTTGCGACGGCCTGTGAGCACAAAATCATAGTGCTCCAGTGCATCGGGATGCGTAACACCGATCATAAGATGGCCGCCGATTTTCGTCTCATCATCGTACAAATTCACACCCGCAGCCGCGGGCAGTGCAAATTCACGATCCCAATTCTTTGTCTCACGTTTATCCTTAACGACCTCCCGCCACCCTTTTTTTTCATCCCAAAAACCATCGGACAGGCTCTCGACAATCGCGACAACCTCCGATGAGTCGTCATCCCCCTTTCCCTTGTAATAAACAAACCGCGAATAAGCCTCAACGCGAAACGTCTCCAGGCTATCCCACCACGTTTGCTTCTGCGCGATGACTTTACGCATAATATTGGGACCCATATCCTCAGCTGTCACCACGAGCGTCTCCATCTCAATCGGCACTGGCTCCAGGGCAAAATAATGCACATCGGCTGCGTCCTCCGTCACATTGTACTGCTGCGACCGGTAGCCAATATAACGCACCTCCACCACCGCGGGAAGCGAGCGCAAAGACAGCACATACTTTCCCTCGGTATTTGAAATCGTGCCATCATAAGCCCCCAGCACCTGCACCGTCGCAGCGGGCAGCGGCTCTCCTGTTGACGCATCGGTCACAGTACCCTGAATCACCTTCGCCTGCGCCTGCGTAGCGAATAAAAGAACGATAAACAACCACACCCATCGCGTTGTCAAGACGCATTTCCTCTGTACCAGTCTAATAGCATCCCCCACCTTTGGCATATCTTGACCCCGGCAGTAGCCTGTCCATCATGGAAAGGCTTGTGTTTTTACTACTTTTACCAAATTTTGGAAGGTTAGTCAACTCATATATAGCCAAAACGGCCGCCCGTCGTCTATCCACGGGCAAAACGCCCCATATTGCCCGTGTAATCCCTACATCTCTCTCCCGCCGAGGCGCATGAGTATCGCCAGCAACACCAGTCGCCCAACCTCCAGCCTTCATGTTGACTGGTCATGGCAAACAGGCTATTTTTAGATGTGGGTTAAAAAAGAAAATTGATTGTAACCGGGACGAGCAAAACCGGAGAGACAAAATGGACAAAGTTTTTATCTATTGGGACGACTCCAACAGTTTCATCAGTGCTCAACAAGTTGCCATTGACCGGGAAGGCGAAGCTGTGCGTTCTCGCGTGCGTATTCACTTTCGGAATCTGCTGGAACTGGCGCGTGCCGGACGAGAAATTGAGCACGCAGTCGCCGTTGGCTCTATCCCACCGGAACTACGGCACGTCTGGAATCGTTTGGAGAACGAAGGCGTTACCATCAAGCTATTGGAACGCGGTGCAATACAGGGGCGGGAACAGGGAGTGGACCAAGTTTTGCAAACCGAGATGCTGCGCGATGGGTTCGATTATAACGGAAGTCCAGGTATTGTGGTAATGCTCACAGGAGACGGAGCCGGCTTTGATGATGGCGTCGGCTTTCACGCTGACCTGGAGCGCATGCGACGCCGAGGTTGGCGTATTGAAGTTTTGTCGTGGCGGCATAGCTGCAATCGCCGAATGCGGGAATGGGCGGAGGAGAACGGCAAATTTATCGCATTGGATGATTTCTACGACAGCGTAACCTTTCTGGAACGACCTGCCCCAGGTGAACCCATCGCCGCTCCGCGCTATGCGGTTCCAGTTGACCTTAACCGGCGTCTTCCTAAGAAATGATGTAAGTACTGCGTAACATCAATTCTTACATTGGCATTATTTCAGCAATTGTATTGCTGTCTCTACAACCAGATCTCTTTCCAGAGGAGAGTACGTCTATGGCTCTGCAATCGGATCATTCCACAGAAAAATTGCTGGAACGCATTACTATAGATCTTGAAATTTGTCATGGCAAACCATGCATACGGGGATTGCGGTATCCAGTTGAGATGATTTTGACACTCTTAAGTGGGGATATGTCCATTGATGATATTCTGAACGACTATGAAGATCTGAAAAAAGAGGATATTCTGGCAGCACTCGCTTTTGGAGCGAGATTAAGTCAGGTCAAGCGGATGCAGGTGATTGGAGAATGAAATTTCTGATAGACGCACACCTTCCTCGAAGGCTTGTGTATCGTTTCACAGAAGCAGGACACGATGCGATACACACGCTCGATCTCGACCTGAAAAATAGAACACCAGATCGTGAAATCAATGCAATTTCTATTCAAGAGACGCGAATTGTTGTGACCCTGGATCGCGGCTAAAATCATGCCGCGATGACGGGACGGCACGGGGACCGTCCCCTACATCGCCACCATCTCAAACATCTCCGAAAGCGATTCTCCGCGTTCCTCGCGCAGTGCATCTGCATTGCCAGAAAGCGCGATCTCGCCCTCTTTCATAAACATCACATCTTCGATAAACTCGCCCACTTCATGGACCAGATGCGTCGAAATCAAAATCGTCTGCTCCCCAAAGCGAAACTCGCTAAACAAAGCTTCGACAATGCGTTTGCGCGATGGAGGATCAATACCGGATAGAGGCTCATCCATCAAAACCAGATCACTCGGCCAGGAAAACGCACACACCACCTTGAGCCGACCCTTTTGACCCCGCGAAAGCGCGCCCACCTTCTTATCGCCATCCAGCCCCATAAAACTCAGCAAACTGCGCGACTTATCCATATCCCACCTGGGATAAAAACTCGCCAAAAACTCGACCTGCTCCATCACCTTCATCCAATCGTAAAACGGGTTAATCTCAGCCAAATAAGCCACATGCTGTCGGGTCTTCACACCCACCGCTTGCCCCATCACCTCGGCGGATCCCCGCGACGGGCGGGTCAAACCAGCCAGAATGCGAAACAAAGTACTCTTCCCGCTGCCATTTTCGCCCAACACACCTTGCACGCGCCCGCGCTCAACCTGAAAAGAAACACCGCGCAGTGCCCACGCGCCCGGATATCGCTTCCACACATCTCGAACATCGATCATCATGTCAAATCCTCCTCTATCTCGCGCAACAAATCGGCAATTTGCTCGCTGGAAAGATCCAGTTCTCCAACCTCTGCAACAAACCGCGCAACAGCCTCCTGGGCCAACGCCCGTTTCTCACCCTCAATTTTCTTTTTATTTTCTGTTACAAACGAACCCTGCCCGCGCCGCGTAAAAACAAAACCCTCCCGCTCGAGTTCTGTATAAGCCCGCGCCATCGTATTGGGATTCACACCCATTTCTCTCGCCATATCCCGCACCGAGGGCAACTTTGACCCCGGCGAATAAACCCCGCGTACCGAACGCTTTTTGATCTCACCGATAATTTGTAGATAAATAGGCGCATTCGGATCAAACTCATAAGGTGGCATACAAATGCCTCCTGACTTTTTGTACAGTCATACACCAGACCTCATATCTCCGCACGTTTTTCATACACCACAAGTCCAATAATCATAAAGATGACACCCATCAGAATTGTATAGACAAAAGGTGCCAAATCAATCGTAAATGGAACAGGAGCAGACATTGAAATTTGCCCTAAAAACTCAAAAAACTCTTTGCCTTGCTGAAAAAGTCGGCCGTATAAAAACACAGCAAGAACAAAAAAAGCAACCGCAGTCAATCCTCGATACCGCTTGACTGCGAATTTCATCCCCTCCATCCCGGTCACAAGACCGAGAATGAAAACTATAGATGTCACAAAAATCAAGCCAATCACCAAAGCAATACGCGGAACTGACAGCAACTCCATTGTGCTATCTAAAAATCCGACCTTACGCCCTATCCATAAATACAAGCTACCAATCACAAGCCCACCACCTACACCCACAATGCCCTTACTCGCAACCGCAGCGACTTTTGCCAGATTCACTATATATTGTGGAACCGGTAGTGCAAACATCTGATAATGCGTTTCTGATCGCCACTCGGTATTGAAGGCATGCGCCAGCAAAAAGGGCAGACTAAAAACAAGGATAAAAGCAGCCAGCATTGCGATTGGTCCCCCAAAAAAAGAAAAATAATTGGATTGAATAACCGAGGGAGCGATATCACCGGTGAACACTATTATGTGTAGAATGTGCAAAAAATATTCCAATTGAATCAGTCCATAAGCATTCATCCCCACAAGCAAAAGGAAGAAAAAGAGAAAAAGGATTTTATTCGCTTTGAGTTCCTTCACATACAGTGCAAAAAATTGTTTCATGTCATACTCCTTGAAATCGCGGTAGACTGGATCGCGGCTCAACATCATACCGCGATGACAACCAAAACCTTCTGGATCGCGGCTAAAGCATGCCCCTGCATGGTTTAAGCAGGGGACATGCCGCGATGACGATTGTCGTCTCTTCTCACGTTTCACCCCTTACCACCTTTCAACAATTCAAGAGCTGCGTTGATCAACGGGTCCTGATCCTTTAGTTCGTCGGGAAATTCAACGTGAACATCGGGTGATATACCCTTACCCTCGAACGGCTCTCCATCCGGTGTCAAAGCCACCCAGGACGGAAGAAACACAGTCACGCCATTCGCCAGGCGCACGGGCTTTGGATTGCCCGAACTGCCGTAGGACTTCTCGCCCATCAACGTGCATTGCGGCACCTGCTTCATCATCAACAAAAACGCCTCGCAACTGCTCATATTGACCGGCCCCATCAAAATGACCGTGCGCCCTCGAAACCCGGGCCGAATCGGCTTCAGCGTTCGCGTCTTGATTTTGGAAAAACCAGAAGGACTGGAGGTGTCGCGATTGAGATGGCCTGCATATACCACAGATCGCTCGACAAATCGGCCAGCGATCTTCGCCGCCAATCGCTCGTCTCCTCCACTGTTGAATCGAATATCCAGAATCAAGGTATCATCGGGCGACAGTTCGTCGATCCATTTCGCGGCGGCCTCGATATTCCGAGCAACCTGTTGTGACCAACTTCCAATCATCAGATATGCCGGTCCCTCCGGAAACCTCCCGGTAGCCACCACCTGATTGAGGAATTGAAACTGAGGTACTGTTTGTTTCTGCAGATCAAAATCTATGTTGGGACGAACACTTCGTCGAAAGCTGGCAAAGGTTTCACCATCCGTATTGAGAAAGGTGTCCACCTTGATCCGGATGTGAGCGTCGCGGGCAACCTCAAGGAGTTGCCCGGCAAGAATAGCAAACTGGCGGGAAGTCTTCGCATTAATCAACTGCGACTCGAACTCGGCAAACCTGACGTCCCAATCCACGCCCTGCAGATCGCGATAGGAATACTTCTCCTCAATGGCTGACCTCAACTGCTTCAACGATTTCTGATTTTGGAAATTTTTCTTTCGCATATTGGCAGGATCAGAACCCTCCTGCTTTTTGCGAAGCAAAATAGGCAAGATGCGTTGGGCCTGTTCATGATCTTGCTCGGCGGCCCTGCGAACCCACTTCACGGCCTCATCATCATCTTTCGGAACACCCATACCCTCGTAATACATCACGCCAAGACTGAATTGTGCTCTGGCCAGTCCCAGATCGGCGGCCTTGCGATACCACTTCACAGCCTCTGTATTGTCTTGTTGCACGCCCTCGCCATTAAAATACATCAAGGCAAGGTTGTACTGTGCTTTGGTATCTTCTTGCTCAGCGGCCATGCGAAGCCATTTCTCCGCCTCCTTATAGTTTTTCGACACTGTCAAACTGAGGCGATACATTACGCCAAGTCGAACTTGTGATTTAACATCTCCTTGCTCAGCAGCCATACGAAACCACTTTACGGCCTCTTCTCCATCTTGATTTACACCCTGGCCTTTGTAATACATATAGCCAATGAAGTACTGTGCTCCGGCATGGCCTTGCTCAGCGAGTGGTCGCAATTCTTTGAGTGCCGTCGCGTAGTCACCTCGGTTATAAGCCTTTCTACCGTCCTGATAATCCCCCCACGCCAATGGCGCGAGGATCAGACACAGCGACAAAATGAAAAGCGAGTGTCGTAGCGTTGAACGATACGCTGGAGGTTGCCCATTCTCAGTCATCGCGATCTTAGTCATCTAAATGTCCTCCGTTTTGGAGTTGGGATTTTGCAAGGGGATAGTGTTGGGGCCCTCGTACCCAAAAATTAGCGGTGTCTTAGTGTTCTACTTAAATAATACACTCAAACAATTCTACTGTCAAGCGGAAAAAGAAAAAAAATCCTCAAGACCCGAAGGCTTTGAGGATTTAAATGTCGATATAGTGCATCGTGGTGTAAGTCATATAGGCGACCAGCACCGCGGGGAAGAATATGCCCTCGCTTCTCGCGGCTCTTGCCCACTTCCGCTCTCCAGCTATGGCCACCACGAAACACCGACGGTGAGCCGAGCCGATTCAGCGTGAATGTCGAGAAATTTGTGCAAATGTTCGCTCGTCCCGCCATTCAAGATATTGTCAACCTCGACGTCTTTGAAATATCCCTTACCCAACTTGAAGTTCACGTCGAGGGCCCACGACTCAGACAGATAGATGGCGAGTCCGCCTCCCAGGCTGAAGCTCGGTAGACCGCTGAAGTCGGTGGTGGTATGTTCCCCGTTCTTGAGAACGTCGCTCACGGGCCAGAATGTAAGGGCAAGGTCGCCATAGGGGACCCACCGGCGGCTATTGGCCAGGTGCAGCCTCACCCCGTAGTCAATGTGGGCGAATGTCACTTTGTCGAACGCATCGAACTCCTGGATCTCGACGTCCGAATACGAACCGGACGCGTACAGTGTAACGATTCTGTTGAGGCCATAGCCGACCCGAGGGCCCACCAGTACTCCTCCGTCACTCGGCTTGTTCTCGAAGGAGACAGCATCCCTTCCGAGATCAAAACCGAATATCCACCCTTGAGTCGTGGACTGCTGAGCGCTGCCGTCGACAACGGAGCCGAGGCAGAGCAGGACCGAGAACAGCATTGTAGCTGGTGCCTTGATCATGTGCGTTATTCCTCCGTAGTATGTCATTGCCCTTTCTACATCCTGGCTCGGGTCATAAAAACCAAAGGATCTTGCCGCCACTCTCCATAGCCGATGCGTCGGTCATCCGTCAGATAATTGATCTTATCATCAATACAGGCAGTTAGGTCCCCATCTTCCGCAGAAAGGGTAAAACCGCCATACTCAACCGCAGCATCCAGAGCCGTCACCACAAAACCACCATTAGAAGCGTGGGCAGCATCGCGGTTGCCGATCTCTCCTCGGGCAAGAGCGTCTATCCTGTTAGAAGCAAGCGCGTCGATCAACTCCTCTTCGCTCATATCATCCCCCAGATAAACCACCTGCGGCATCGTATCTACAGGAGGGAAAAGGTGCTGCCTCCCCTCCAGATTGGGCGACGCGCCGGCAGCAGTAATAAAATAATCCGCGCTACCATCGGCAACCACCGTATCCGTTTGTGTTTCAACACGCACACCCGCCGCCAAAACACCATCGGCATTGACCAGGCCCGTCAGCACCAGCAAACGCGCCTCCCCCGTCGTACTCGCCAGCGCACCCACGCGCACCTCGCTCGTCAAATCGTCGTGACTACCCCAGCGCGCGCCATCTTCGGCACGCACCAGAAGCGACTGGCGAAACGCAATATGCCCCGAAGTAAATGTCACCACCTGATTGCCCATCTCATCGCGGGTTCGAGAATCGAGAATCGTAATACCACCGCCGACAACATCGTATTCCGCACCAGCCGACAGCAGCCAGATATTGGGCCATATATCAATACCCCGCCGAGAAAACGACAGCCCCGCACCATCCATAGCTTCGAGAGCCGTCAACAAATCCGCCTCATAACCCACATGCGTATTAAATCCAGCGGACCCTGGATCGGGATCTGCACTGGAACTAACCGGCGCAAAAAATGCAAAAAAACCGAAATTGAGAACGCGATCCGCGCAAGCCAACGATGGAGGCATCCCCATCACCTGCGCCTTCCCGCCAATGGGCAAATTGACCATCACCTCATCGCCAGCATTAATCGGAATACTCGTCCACAAACCGATCACCCGCCCATCCTGCGATACACGCGCCTGATAATAACCCGTCGCATCGCCCGCAATCTCCAACCGCACCCGACCATCTTCATCCGTCATCCCCGACCACGCATACTCCGCCACCTCCCCCGCAACAGAACGCGCAAACTCTACCATTGCACCGCTCACTGGCGCGTCATCCTGTCGCACAGCAGCCACCACCACAGCCCCCGACGCATTGTCTTGCACCGCCAACTTACTCAGCGGCTGTCCAACCTGCTCATCTACCTCCATCATCACCCGCTCACCACCACAGTGCCACATCAGCCCCGCGGCAAAAACCAGCACAACCACACTACCAAACCCTCTCAACATAATGATCATCCTTATATTAATTGGTCAGTCAAAAAAATTAGCTAATATTTTTCTGATAGACTGGATTGCGGCTAAAATCATGCCGCAATGACAACCGTCGTTCGTCACGCCTGCATGTTTTAAGCAGGCGTCCAGTGAATTTAAGCAAGAAACTTATTTGACAGACCACTAATATTCTCCTGATTACATTCACTCATCATTCTTGCGCTTCATCTTCTGATAGCGCGTCACCTGATTCTGCTTTTTCATAAACGCAACCACAACCAGCACCACAAACACACCAATAGCCAACAAACTTCCCACCTCTTTTTTTGGATGGTCCATCCACCACGCCAGAGCAATCACCGCCCCAACGGATATACCTGCCATCACCATCTCGCGCACCATTGTTCGCCCCTTCCAAAATGTAATCCCCTTCAAATCTCAAACACACCGCATCAATACACCGCTTAAAAATACACCGTCAACAAATCGCAGTCCACACAAAAAGACCGACATAATTGCATCTCAGAATGGAACAAGTAACACTATCATCTAATTAATTTTCTGTGTATCTTGAAACAGCGGTCTGCGGTCTGACCTCTCCCCCCGGCCCCCTCTTCTGAAAGGAAAGGGGGAGTGTATAACAAAGTGGAGCGAGTAACCGGCTGGGGTAGGTCTGATCTTACTTCACACCTCTCACATCTCACTTCTCATGCTCTTAACAATCACCACCATACACAACCCCGCAACCGACCTGGGCTATCTGCTACACAAACATCCCAAACGCGCGCAGACCTTTGACCTCTCATTTGGTCACGCACATGTATTTTATCCCGAAGCCACAGATGAAAAATGCACGGCTGCTCTATTGCTCGACCTCGACACCATTGGCCTCAAACGCCGTCGCCAAAACACCTTTGCATTGCAAGATTACGTCACCGACCGTCCCTATGTCGCCTCCTCGTTCACCAGCGTAGCCATCGCCCGCGTATTTGGTAGCGCGCTCAAAGGCCAGTGCGCCGACCGACCCGATCTCGTTACTCGGCCCATCCCCTTGCGCGCAGAAATCCACGTTCTCCCGTGCCGCGGTGGCGACCAACTACTCAACGACCTGTTTCAGCCATTGGGATATAAAGTCACAGCCAAACCGCACCGCCTCGATGAAAAATTCTCGGAATGGGGATACAGCCCGTATTATACCGTCGCACTCGAAACAAACATCCCACTAAAAGACTTGCTCACCCATCTCTACGTCCTCATCCCCGTACTCGACGACGACAAACACTACTTCGTCAGCCAATCTGAAATCGACACCCTGATGCGCCGCGGCGAAGGCTGGTTATCAGACCACCCCAAACGCGACCTCATCATCGACCGATATCTCAAACACCAGCGCATCCTCACCCAAGAAGCCTTTCGCCTTATGGATGAACAACCCTTAGAGCGCAATATCAGAGACAACGAACTCGTCGTCGAAAACAACCTCAGGCTGAACCAGCAACGGCACAATGCCGTACTCAAAGAACTCGAAATCAGCGGCGCACAACGCGTCCTCGATCTCGGCTGCGGCGAAGGTCACTTCACACAAGTCTTGTCAGAACGCGCCCAATTTACCAAAATTCTCGGCCTGGAAGTTTCACACCATGCCTTGAGCCGCGCTCACAAACGCCTTGACCAACCCATACAGCGCAACCGCATCGAACTCATACACGGATCGCTATTTTATCGCGACACGCGCCTCGACGGCTATGACGCCGCTGTACTCTTAGAAGTTATCGAACACCTCGATCCATCGCGATTGCCCGTTTTCGAACGTGTCGTATTTGAATATGCCCAACCCAACACCGTCATCATCACCACCCCAAATGCCGACTTCAACGTGCGCTGGGCATCTCTTCCCGCCGGGCAATTTCGCCATCCCGATCACCGCTTTGAATGGTCGCGCAAACAATTTCAACATTGGACACAAAGCGTCGAAAAAAAATTCAATTACCACACAACAATCAAACCCATCGGCCCAGTAGATCCAGAAGTAGGTCCACCAACGCAAATGGCCGTATTTAATAAAAAATAAACCATGAACATCACACTCCCCGAAATCGCCCTCGTCGTCCTCATCGGCGCGTCTGGCTCTGGCAAATCCACATTTGCCAAAATCCACTTCAAACCGACCGAAGTCCTCTCCTCCGACTACTTCCGCGGACTCATCAGCGACGACGAAACCGACCAGACCATCACAAAAGAGGCATTTGAAACCCTCCACTACGTGGCCGCCAAACGCCTCGCCAACTACAAACTCACCGTTATCGACGCCACCAGCGTACAGGAAAGCGCCCGCAAACCCCTCGTCGCGCTGGCCAAACAACATCACGTCTTCCCCATCGCCATAGTCCTCGACATGCCCGAAGACCTCTGCCGCGAGCGCAACAAACACCGCCCAGACCGCAACTTTGAACATCGCGTTATCGCACAACAACGCCATCAACTCCGCCGCTCGTTCAAACGCCTCAAACGCGAAGGATTTCGCCGCATCTACACCCTGCGCTCAGAAGACGAAGCCCAGCGCGTACACGTCACACGCGAAAAAGTTTGGCCCAATCGCCGCGACGAACGCGGCCCCTTTGACATCATCGGCGATGTACACGGCTGTTATGATGAACTCCTCACGCTACTCGACAAACTCGGCTACGACATTCAGTCCGACTCAATTACACCGCCGCCGGGACGCAAAGCCATCTTCCTCGGCGACCTCGTAGATCGCGGTCCCAAAACGCCCCAGGTACTCGACCTCGTCATGCAAATGGTCGATACCGGCACCGCCCTCTGCATCCCCGGCAATCACGATGCGCGCCTCGTTCGCGCACTACAAGGCAAAAAAGTCAGACCCACTTATGGCCTTGCCGAAACTCTGGAACAGCTCGAATTATATCCTGTTGAAGACCGCAAACGCTATGCAAAATTCCTCGACAGCCTCGTCAGCCACTACATACTGGACGATGGCAACCTCATAGTTGCACACGCAGGAATGAAAGAAGAACTGGCCGGGCGCACCTCGGGCACCGTGCGCGCCTTCGCACTCTATGGCGAAACCACTGGCGAGACCGACGAATTTGGCCTGCCCATCCGCCTCAACTGGGCGGCGCGATATCGCGGCACAGCCACCGTCGTCTATGGCCATACCCCCATGTCCAATGCCGAATGGCTCAACACCACCATCAACATCGACACAGGCTGCGTCTATGGCGGCGCGCTCACCGCCCTGCGCTATCCCGAAAAAGAATGCGTATCTGTGCCCGCGCTCAAAATGTATGCCAAACCCTCGCGCCCACTTGACGCTCAGACCACCCGCTCCGCACAGCAAACGCACGACGACATGCTCGACATCGACGACGTCAGCGGCAAACGCGCCGTAGATACCTTTCTCATCCCGCGCATCACCATCCGCGAAGAACACGCCATTGCCGCCATCGAAATAATGAGTCGCTACGCCATCGATCCCAAATGGCTGATCTACCTGCCGCCGACCATGTCTCCATCAAAACCCAGTTCGCGTCCCGATATCCTCGAATACCCCGATGAAGCGTATGCCTATTACCGAGAAAACGGCATTGCTCAGATCATAGCCGAAGAAAAACACATGGGATCCCGCGCCATTGTCATATTGTGCAAAGACGGCGATGTTGCCCGCACGCGTTTTGGCCTATCCGAACCCGCACCCGGCGCGTGTTATACTCGCACAGGCCGTTCCTTCTTTGACAATGCGAGCCTCGAAACCGCGTTCCTAACCCGCATCCAAAACGCCGTCTCCAAAGCCAATCTCTGGAAGGACCTCAACACCACGTGGATAGCCCTCGACTGCGAACTCATGCCCTGGTCTGCCCGTGCACAGCAACTGTTGCAGGATCAATACGCGGCTGTCGGTGCCTCTGCTCGCGCATCTCTCGACGCCACCCTCGCTGCCCTCAGCGCCACCTCTACCAACAACATCGACGTCGGCGATTGGCTCGCCAGGTACAAAAATCGCTCGCACCGCATCGACCGCTACATCCACGCATACCGCGCCTACTGCTGGCCCGTTCACAATCTCACAGACCTCAAACTCGCGCCCTTTCACATCCTCGCCACAGAAGGAAGCGTTCACCACAATCGACCACACACCTATCACATGGAAACCCTCTCAAAACTGTGTATGGCCGATCCCGAACTCCTCCACACCACATCATACCGCGTCGTCGATCTCAACGATGCGCAAAGTTGCGCCAACACCACCGCATGGTGGGAAAAAAAAACCGCACAGGGAAGCGAAGGCATGGTCGTCAAACCCCTGAATTTCATTGCGCGCAACAAAAAAGACAGGCTGATTCAGCCCGCCATCAAATGCAGAGGCCGCGAATACCTGCGCATCATCTACGGCCCCGAATACACCACCTCCGAAAATCTCGAAAAATTGCGCTGGCGCAATGTCAAAACCAAGCAATCTCTCGCCCTGCGCGAATTTGCCCTCGGCCTCGAAGCCCTCAGCCGCTTCGTCCAAAACGAACCCCTGCGCCGCATCCACGAATGCGTCTTCGGCGTCCTCGCACTCGAAACAGAACCCGTGGATCCGCGACTATAGCCAGTAAGGAGTGTTGCAATGCTTTTAAAAAAAGGATTCCTATTTATTACCGCCCTTGCATTACTGGCATTTGTGGGTCAAGCCTCTGCCGGTCCCAATGCAAATGCGACACTATCGCTTGACCTTATTGCCGATGGCGGGGAGGGCAACCAGACAGATGATGGCGTTACCTCAGGCACGGTCTCTGGACAGGGCACAAAAATTGCCATTGAAGTCTTCGCAAAAAATGTGACCACCCCGCTCGCCAGTGTGGTAGTCATATTCGACTTTGATGCGTCTGTTTTGACTTTTGACAAAGCCGAAAACAGTGCGTTTCGATTTTCTATTCCAGAACCGGATAAAACTGGCACAAACTTCGCATCTGCTACCCCTGTAACCTTGCCGGAGTCTGGTTTTCTGGCACGCGCTGAGTTTACCACCGCAGTGGATGTAACGGATAAGCAATTTACGCTTGGCATTAAGATGGTTATACTTGCTGAAAGCGTAGCATTGTTCGACGAAATCACAACGACAAATGTCATATCGTTTAACGAGCCTGTAATCGGCGAATTTGACGGCATGCAACTCCACATCGACACACAAATTGAAACACCCGCTGTACAGGACAACAGGCTGATCATCCCCGAACAAACAGCTGGCGATACAATCCAACTTCAACTCTTTGTTCCAATGGCCGCAGGCAAACAAACTTATGGTTATGAAATAGAACTCGACCTACCGGGCAAAACATTTTCCGACTACATCGGAAACATATCGGGCACGAGTTTTACCGGCGCATCCCTGCGCCAAACACCGGATCGTCCTGTCCTGTCCGCACTGCTCATCTCTACCCCTGCTGTGCCAGACAATGGTTATCTCGGTCAAATTGACTTGCAAGTGACCAATACCCTTGAACCAGAGACAACGCTCATTGTCAAAACTGCGTCAATGGCCGGTCTCGTTGGGCCACAGAGCTCATTGGATGTGTCCAACGCCGTGATCACTGTTACTATCATTGCCGGCGATTTCGATGGCGACCTCGACGTTGACTTTTCCGATTTTCTCGCCTTTACCGGCGTTTTTGGATTATCGTCATCTGATGCCAATTACGATGCCCGTATGGATATGAACGGCGATGGTGTTATTAACTTTGCGGATTTTCTCATCTTTATTAGCGGCTTTGGCACCACGTAACTCATAGTGTAGAATAAAAAATTCCTCATATCAATATGCTGATCCATCATTCCATTTCACGCCGCAGTGACGGAAAATTCAATCTATATATGGGGTATGACTTAATCGCATAACCAAACGGTTCTATATGTCCTGCGCGAAAGCCCTGATTGCAAAGCATATTCCCCAGGTCCTGTTGATTGCTCTTTTTTGGATCACCTCGGCAAGTGCTCAAAATCTCTATCTTGATCATAAAGAAAATAGAGAATCCCCAGGCATTGAAAGTGCTCTTCTCAGAGTGTATCAAGCCTGGGCATCAGATCGCCCCGCACTTGCCAAGCGGACCGCCCTGCAATACTCCTCCCACATCAAGCTAACGGGGAAAATCGTAGTCATTTTGGAACCGGAATCAAACTACGACATATCACAGATCAACATTGCTGATTTTGAAAATCTGAATGCCGAGGTTCTCGCTCAATCAAAAAGTTTGATGCGTGTCGCTGTTCCTGTCTCCAATTTGCCGAGACTTACAGATATTCCGGGTGTTTCCTTTGTTCGCACGCCTATGAAACCCCAGGTGAATCGCGTAACGAGTGAAGGCGTTGGAAATACCCAAGCAACTACAGCTCATGCTCTTAGTATTCGTGGGGCAGGTGTAAAAGTCGGCATTATTGATTTTGAATTTGGAAAAGCATTGGAAGCGAGAGCACAGAGCGATCTTCCATCAACGTGGCGATACTTTGATTATACAAATGAAGGTATTTACACAGGTGATGCTCACGGCACTGCCTGTGCAGAAGTTGTCCATGACATGGCACCTGACGCAGAACTGGTCCTGATAAAGATTGGTGATCTCGTTGATTTCGAAAATGCAAAGGATATGGCAATAAGAGAAGGTATTAATATTCTCTCATTCTCAGCCTCTTGGCTGGGAACAGGATTTGGAGACGGATTGGGATTGGCTTGCGACGTGGTAAATAATGCCTTCGAAAACGACATTCTTTGGGTCAATAGTGCGGGGAATTATGCCAGCAGCCTCTATTCAGGACTTCACAGGGACTCTGATATAGAGGGGGCTGACGGCTGGCATAACTTCGAGGGAGATGATGAAGTACTTGATTTGATTGATGTAACTGTTGGCGATGAAATTGAAATTTGGCTCACCTGGAACGACTTTCCGCGTACGTCCGAGAACTACGATCTCGTTTTGACCAAATCTAAGGTCGATGGGACGGTAGATATTGTCGAAAAATCAGAGACCTTTCAGCAAAACTCGCCCCCTGTTGAACATATCGTTTACCAGGTTACAGAATCGGGTCGCTACGGTGTTGCCGTTTGGAAATCACAAAACGCAAGAGCTACGTTAATCAAGATTTTCAGCAGCAATCACGATTTTGAAGGGATCGAGTCTATTCGAGGAAGTATTGGCGTCCCTGCCGACGCAAGGGGATCACTAACAGTGGGAGCAATACCTTCTTGGCGATGGCAGACAGGGCCGCAGGAATCTTTTTCTTCCCAGGGACCGACGATAGATGGAAGAATAAAACCCGACATCATGGGACCAGATGGTGTAAATACATTCACCTATGGTTCAAACGGATTTTTCGGCACTTCGGCTGCCACCCCTCATATAGCAGGTGCAGCAGCACTGATAAAATCATCAAATACCGAGAACTTCACAGCGCAAACACTTCGCAGCAAGCTGATAGAAGCGACCGTAGATTTGGGTTCAAGGGGCAAAGACAATATTTATGGCTACGGGCGACTCGATCTTTCCTTGCTAAATTTACAACCAAAACCGAGGCTTGATATATCGAATGTGGTTATATCACTTGATTTGATTGCCGATGGTGGGACGGACAATCGCTATGGCGTAGATGATGGCGTTCATTCCGGTGTTGTTTCAGGACGGGGACAAAAATTTGTAGTCGAGGTTTTCGCTCAGGGTGTGACCGTGCCGCTGATTGGTGCGAAGATAGTGTTTGATTTTGATGCCACTATTTTGAGGTTGGATAAAGTCGAAAATAGTGTGTTTGCTTTTGCTATTCCAGAACCGACGGGCGTAAATTTCGCAGCTACTGTGCCTGTTACTTTGTCAGAGCTCGGTTTTCTGGGGCGCGTCGAGTTTTCTACGGTGGTAGATGTTACGGGTAAGGAATTTACCCTCGGAATTAAAGAGGTTACGCTTGCTGAAAGCACCACTTCGAACGGTACAGTCACAACGGCAAATGTCATATCGTTTAACGAGCGGTCAACCGGCGAATTTGCTGGCATACAACTACACCTCGACACACAAATTGAAATGCCCGCTGCACAGAACAACAAATTGACCATCCCTGAACAAAAAGCTGGTGATACGATACAACTGCAACTATTTGCTCCAATGGCAGCAGGCAAACAAACTTATGGCTACGAAATAGAACTCGATCTGCCCGGCAAAACATTTTCCAACTACATCAATAGCATATCGGGCACTGATTTTACCGGTGCATCCTTGTTCTCAACACCAGATCGTCCTATCCTATCCGCGCTACTGCTCTCTACCCCTGTTGTGCCAGCCAATGGTTATCTCGGTCAAATTGACCTGCAAGTAATCAATACCCTTGAATCAGAGACAACGCTCATTGTCAAAACCGCTTCAATGGCCGGTCTCAATAGGCAACAGGACCCATTAGATGTATCTAATGCTGTGATCTCCTTTACCCGCCGCGTTTATCCGGGCGATTTCGATGGCGACCTTGATGTTGATTTTGCTGATTTTCTCGTCTTTACTGGCGTTCTTGGATTATCATCATCAGATGCCAATTACGATGCCCGTATGGATATGAACAGCGATGGCGTCATTAACTTTGCTGATTTTCTCGTCTTTGTTGGTGTTTTTGGAAGTACAGCACCTGCACAAGGCCCAGAACCGGTACCAGGAGGCCCTGGACGGATCGCATATTTGAAGCAAAACCTGCAAACGGGTAGTTTTCATCTTCATATCGTAGATCCCGATGGTAAAAACCCCATCAATCTCAATCCCATAGACGACCTGGCTGAATATTCCGGGCAATCGTGGTCGCCCGACGGCACACAACTCGCCTTTGCCTCAAACCGCAGTGGCAATGCCAATTTCAACATTTTTGTCATGAACGCCGACGGCAGCAATATCCGCAGTGTGGTTGAACATCCGGGAGGCGATTTTGCTTCGTCCTGGTCGCCAGATGGACAGAAAATCCTCTTTCAGGCATGGCGCAGCAATGAGACCGTTTGGGATATTTATGTGGTCAATATTGACGGCTCTGACGAAAAGGTACTGATCAATACGGATATGGAAGAGCAACTGCCCGTCTGGTCGCCAGATGGCACCAAATTTGCCTATCAGGCTGGACATCGCGGTCGGGGAATCGATATCTACGTCGCCAATGTCGATGGTACAGGCGCAATGCGTTTGACAGATGGCAATGGCACCTTGCACGCATCACCTGCCTGGTCGCCAGATGGTACACAGATTGCGTTCGAATCCAATCGCCATCAACCCCCTTCAACAGGCACGAGAACGCCCCTGGCACAGTACGAGATTTACGTGATGAATCGGGACGGTTCAAATATGCGCCGTCTCACGTATTCCCAACCCCTCGAAGCATTACGCAATCCAACCTGGTCGCCCGATGGGAAGCAAATTGCATTTGAATTTCACAGTTATGCAACAGATCTAATCTCGGGATTTTCGACCATTAAGGTCATGAATGTAGATGGGTCCAATGTGTACTCCATTCCCAATCTCCCTCCTGGCGCGCGCTTTCCGCGCTGGTCGCCTGTGCCATAAATGCCACAGTATGGGAGCGGTGAATTGATCTATCTCAGCCCCATCTATCGCGATAATCCGGTCTTTGGTCTTCGTGGATATCCAGATTACATGACAGCGCAAAAAAACAAATGGAAGCAGTTTGATGCCCTCCCAACGATCATTCAAAATCAAACCAATGCAAAAGGCCATGAAAAGGCTCAAAAAAGAAATTAGACAATTTGATCCAAGGGAAATCGTTGACGCTTGTATCAAGCAACAGCGATATCTACCCTGGTTCTCGTTATTACTAATTAAATGGACTTTCCTCTACGGCAGGTGGGATAGAGCAATCCCTAACAAACAGTTCGATCCAACTACACTTAACAGGCTCATAAGAAGAATACACAACCTCAACAATTTGGCTCGATTGCCAACACAGTACGATCATTCTTACCTCTTTATGAGAAATCTGGCCTTTCAGCAATTATGGTTACAGGAAGAAACTGAGGATAAGGCCAGACTCGCACGTCAAATATTCCTTTTTGGCAATCTTCAAGATAACCATACATTCAAACGTGACTTTAAACAGGATTCAGGAATTGAAGTTGATCATTTCATTGAACTTTCTGTGTGTCTGATAGGTAGGTTTATCTGGAACAATCAGGCTGATAATGTCACTGCAAGCTGGTTTGATTCCTTACAAGCATCGTATCCATCAGAGACTGTAAAAAAATTTCTCAGTCATATATCGGGTGATATAGATAAGGTGAAAACTTATTTAGAACGAGAAAATGGACCAAAACGGGACATATCTTATGAGATTTACGAGCAAAGTCCTCTTATGCGGTACCCGCTACTGAAAGACAATGACAAATACTATGTTTACTCAATCATACTTCTACTGCATTCACTACAATCTTTTATTTACGACATTCTCAAGGCAAAATCTCCCAACGAGTTCGTGAATAAGTTCGGCAAAATTTTTGAGGAGTATGTAGCTCGAGGGATTGATTATATGGGGCTTCCCTATAAACGAGAGCACACCTTGCAGAAAACATTGGGTGGGGGTAAAGCGGTAGATTTTCTCATAGCTGATGCTAACTGCAACATTCTCATTGACGCCAAGGGCGTTGAAATGAATCAACTCGGAATGGTGGGACACAAACCAGAAGTGATTCTCGATAAAACAAAAACGTCCGTGATGAAGGGAATAGAGCAGGGAACAGAGGTTGCCGACAAACTAAAGGACATCTCTCAGATTGACGGTTTGCAAACGGGACGCGAGAATTTTCTTTTAGTCGTAACCTACAAAGATTTCTACGTTGGAAATGGAAAGACCTTCTACGAAACTGTTGGAAGAGTTGGAAGGGAAAGGGTTGACGAAATTCGCGCAGGATATGATGCATCTCAGTTACCGTATGAGAATATGTATTTTATATCAGTAGATGATTTTGATTACCTTGTCCGCCTGGTGCATGACGGTCAATGCGGTCTCACTGAAGAAATAAAAACAATTCGAAAAGCTGATCAAAAGCCCAAAACAGCAACCTTCCTGTTCAGACATGGCTTGAAGGCTCATTTTGGTAATGGACAAATGCAAATGCCTGAGTATCTCGAAGACGCATTTAAAAAAATCATGGATACGCTTTATGAAAAGTTCAAGTAACTGAAATACTTCATTCTGCTACCATATACTTCTCAAGTGCTATGGTCCAATGAGATGGAATTATGCCATTCCAGTACACGAACTACAAGACCTATCTCCCAATCGTGGTCGGAGTCGAATTGACCGACACCAAGCTATCTAACCCGAAAAATTCATAAAAAAGGTAGTTTCCCTATTCAAGTTATTGTATTATATTAGGTTATACGCATAACCATTGAACAATAAACTTGGGAGAAACTACCGTGAGCACACAAGATAATCATTGCAAGGTTCCTTTGGCAAGCATTTTCGGAAAACGTCTCGACCTCGCCTTTGATGGGGGTATTCTCACCAGCGATAGCGGTGCCTTATTGCTTCGAGAAGTGGAGGCCAAAACCGGCATTTTATCACGCATCATTGAGGCGATCAAAGACCGTCGGCATCCAAGTTATGTGGCTCACAGTGTGGCAGACCTGGTCAAACAGCGTGTGTTTCAGATCGCCTGCGGGTATGAAGATGCCAATGATTGTGATGCCTTGTGCAGCGATCCGGGTTTCAAGGCGGCGTGTGGTCGCTTGCCCTTGCAGGGGGAAGACTTGAGCAGTCAACCTACGATGAGCCGTTTTGAGAATCAGATGAGCAGAAGCGATTTGTATCGCATTGCGCGTGCCTTTGTCGATGCTTTTATTGCCTCGTATAAAAAGCCACCCCGGGCGATCATCTTAGATATAGATGATACACAGGATACGGTTTATGGGACGCAGCAGTTGGCTTTATTCAATGGGTATTTCAATGCTTACGCCTACCAGCCCTTGCATATTTATGAGGGGCAATCGGGTAAGCTAATCACGACGATTTTGCGTCCGGGTGTGCGTCCTAATGGCATACAGGTTGTCGCCATCCTGAAACGGTTGGTGGCCTATCTACGAGAGGCTTGGCCAGACGTGGCGATCTTTTTGCGAGGCGATGCTCACTTTTCTTCTCCACAAGTCCAGGACTTCTGTGAGACTCAGGGCCTCTATTTTATTGTCGGACAAACCGCCAATACCCGCCTCTTAGACTTGGCAAAGCCCTTGATGGAGAAGGCCAAAAGCCTTTATGCACACACCAACAAGCCCGTGCGACTTTTTACCTCATTTTATTACCAAGCCCAGACTTGGGCCTGTGCCAGACGCATCATCTGCAAAGCTGAAATCACCACCCGAGGCCAAAACACACGCTTTGTCGTGACCAACCTTGAAAGTTCAAGGGCCTCCTTTATCTACCAAAATGTCTATTGTGCTCGCGGACAGATGGAAAACTTCATTAAAAATCACAAAACCTTTCTCCACTCAGACCGCACATCCTGTCACGCATTTGGAGCCAATCAGTTCCGCCTCTTCCTCCATTCGGCTGCCTATGTCTTGTTGCACACCTTAGCGCACATCGGATTACAAGGCACAACGTGGATAAACGCACAGGTCAATACCCTCCAAAATCGCTTCCTTAAAGTCGCCGGACGCGTCTGTGAGTTGAAAACAAAGATCA
Source organism: Candidatus Latescibacterota bacterium (assembly GCA_965262145.1). Classification (GTDB taxonomy): domain Bacteria; phylum Latescibacterota; class UBA2968; order UBA2968; family UBA2968; genus VXRD01. The sequence goes on along the minus strand of OZ253501.1, from coordinate 5,193,260 downwards.
CCTTCCATCTGCCTATGTCATTTCCATTGCCACACCTTTTTGATAAAATCCTGTGCAATCTGGCAAAGGCGGTGCCATAACCCATCAACGGGGAAGGAATAGGGGTCTGTCCCATCACGTTTTGACTTTACAAATACACGGACTTATCCACAGACAGGACTGGCAAGGGACCGGTCTGTACTTTTGACACTGGCAGAGCCAGTCAGGGGACGATTTGGGCTGCTTGAACTCTATGAAGACGCCTATGACGGCAGACAAGATAGAAAGCACCCTCATTTTGATGCTTGGAACCGATGCCGCCTGACAAACAACCCCAACCATTACAGTTCATGAATTAGTCGGGCTAACTGGAAAATACTGGGGCAGGATCAAAATTCACATTGCTTTTTGTTGATATATTCAACATGTTGATATATGCACAATGAATTGGTTAGAACAAATTTGCAACCTTTTACCTCATCAACTCGCGGTTGAACACCAGCCTGAAACGCCTCGATATTCTCGCGCACGAAGTAAATTGCGACACATTGTAAATCGCGGAATATATTTGGGAAAACGCGAAGAAAAAGAACGAACGCTTGAGATCGCTGTCTGGACTCCGCCAGAACACGGTAGAGGTACGGGATACTACTGTTGCTTTCGCGTCTATTTCAAGGATGACGAACTACTCTACGCTGTCCTCTTTTGCTTCTATGATGGAACCGAAAAATCTCCCGGATTTCGTTCATTTGAATCCGCCCTTGCCTTTGCAAAATCAGAAGATTTCTACGGAGACAACGATGAAAACATTCATTAAAAAAAAATACCCTTATCAAGCGGCTGGGCGGACCTGGGTCATTCCAGAATTTCATTTGTCTGAATTACCAGATGGAACAATCGCCATCCTCGAAGCGGAGATCAACCGCATTCACTACGCAATTGCCAACGAAATCTGTGGCAATGAAGAGAGCTTGTCAAAAGAAGAACTGGAGTTCTTGTGCGACATTACTCAAACCTCATTTTCAGAAATCGCAGATTATCTGGGCATTCATCGAAGCACACTAACCAAATGGCGGACCACAGGTAAAGTTCCCAAAAATGTCATAGGATTAGTTTTAAAAAAATGGTTCTGGTTCAAACTCTTTGGACAAAAATTAGGCCAGCGGAAAATACCCATTGCCCAACTCAGAGACGAAGTCAGATTTCTTTCATTTGCAAAATCAGAAGCTATCGAGAGTAATTTGGCGGAACATGTCGAAATAATGCAAGCCTAAAAAACACGCGATCAACTTAAACCATCGAACTACGGCTCACTTTCAAAAGGATGTCTCATGCCAGATCGTCCCAATATCCTCTTCATTATTACCGACCAGCAATACGCCGGGGCCATGTCCTGTGCGGGCAACCCCGATGTACACACCCCAAATATGGACAGCCTCGCCCAAACCGGCGTGCGCTTCACCCGCGCCTATTGCACACATCCCCTGTGCGGTCCCCAGCGCGCCAGCTATATGACGGGCCTCTACCCCCATCAAAACGGCGCGACGAGCAACGGCACCCCAATAAAAGACGAATACAAAGGCCAAACCCTCGGCAACTTTCTCAAAAACGCGGGCTACGATTGCGCCCTCTCGGGCAAATGGCACGTCCCCGGCACCACGCCAGAAGAAAGCGGCCTCGAAGTCATCTGCGGCAACCGCGACAACGAAGTGCCCCTTCGCGCCATCGAATTTATGAACCGCGACCGCGACAACCCCTTCTTCCTCATCGCGTCATTCCTCAACCCTCACGACATCTGCCAGGTCGCCCGCAGTCAGCCGCTCCCGCAAGGTCCTGTGCCAGAACCCGCAACCATAGAAGAATGCCCGAACCTGCCCGCAAACTTCGCCATTCCACCCTATTCACCCGACATCCTGCAAATGCTGCGACAGGCCAACCGCCGCGTCTATCCCACCATCGAATATACCGAAGACGACTGGCGACGCCTCCGCTTCCTCTATTACCGCCTGTGCGAAAAGGTCGATGCCGAAATCGGCGTCCTCCTCAACGGCTTGCGCGACCTGGGCCTCGAAGAAGATACGTATATCGTTTTCACCTCAGATCACGGCGACGGGCACGGCGCACACAATTGGAATCAAAAAACCAGCCTCTACGAAGAAGTCATCAACATCCCATTCATCATCAGCCACAAAGGCGTCACACAACCCGGCGGCGTCAACAACACGCACCTCGTATCCCTCGGCCTCGACCTGCTACCCACAGTGTGCGACGTAGGCGGTGCGAGCATTCCCGACTACCTCGACGGTCTGAGCCTGCGGCCTCTCGCAGAGGGCAACACATCCGGCGAATGGCGCGACGATCTCGTCGTTGAAACCATCATCGACCTCGGTTCTGGTCCAGGCGGTAGCGGTGCTTCGCGCGCCGTGCTCACCGACCGCTACAAATACAGCGCCTTTCCCATGGGCCGCCACCGCGAACAACTCATCGATCTCCAGAACGACCCCGGCGAAATGGTCAACCTCGCCGTCAACACACGCTTCAAAAATGAACTCGACGACCACCGCCGCCGCCTGCGCGACTGGTGCGAAAAAACAAATGATACGTCTTTTATAGGTGTGTGAGTATATAGCTCAAATTCTTTATTTAACAGGAGTTCCAATATGGCCGACAACCTGCTCAAAGACAAACTCTCCAATGGCGACGTTGCCATCGGACCTTTCGTCAATATCAGCTCTGGCGCGCTCATCGAGATCGCGGCATACAGCGGATTTGACTTTGTCATTCTCGATACCGAACACGGGCCGCTCGACATTCCCACCTGTGAAGACCTCTGCCGCGTTGCTCACGGAGTCGATATCACGCCTATAGTCAGAGTGCGAGAAAATGACCCCGCACAGATCTTGCGCGCCCTCGACATAGGCGCTGGCGGCGTACAGGTGCCGCAAATCTGCAACAAAGCCGATGCCGAAGCCGTTGTGCGGGCAGCCAAATATTCACCGCTGGGTATGCGGGGTGTCTCGCCCTATACCCGAGCAGCCCGCTACTTTGCAGATGGCGGGGCTATCTTTGAACGCCTCAATGCCTCATCCATGGTACTCATTCATATCGAAGGCGTAGAAGGCCTTGAAAACCTCGAAGAAATCGTCTCCGTTCCAGGTCTCGATGTCATCTTCCTGGGACCTTATGATCTCTCGCAATCTCTCGGCATTCCCGGCCAGGTCAACGACCCGCGCGTGGTTGACCGAATGCGCGAAGCCGCAAACTTAATCAACGACGCCGGCCTCACCGTCGGCACATTTGCCGACTCTCCCGAAGCCGCCAACCGCTGGATCGACGCGGGCGTGGGCTACATCTCGCTTTCCGTTGACACGGGCATCTACCTCTATGGCTGCCGCCACATCCTCCGTGAAATCCGCACCTGATCCACCATCGCAATAAAAAGCAAAAAGGAGACACCGTCCGTCTGGTATCTCCTTTTTTTTAATCATCGCATTTTTCACCAAATTTAATGCCTTATTAAACCGGTGCTTGCAACCCAGAGTTAGGTCGCTTAAGTCGTTCCTCGGCATTCTCAATCGGCCAATTCACTATATCTATCCCCGCGCCTTGAGCCCAGACTAACTCACGTCTGACCCATTCTGAACTCCGCGAATTTGGCGAATCAAAAAGAAGCACGCACGAGGATTCGCGAAGAGCCTGGCGAATTTGATCCTCCATGGGTGCGTCCAGATTGAGATGCTCTGCATCAATCCACACATCGCGCCCCATACCTGCCAATTGCTTTGTCATGTAATGGACGATTTCGGCGTCACGCCAGGAGTAACAGATGAATATCATGTGTCACCATACGAGTGCGTCCGGAGGTTTCCCGTCGTCTGTGTGGCTGCGATCCCCGATATGACTTCGGTGAGAGACAAAAAGAGAGAAATGACCCAAAGCGGCGTCATCTTGGCGGGCAGTTTCGCCTTTGCAACCGGATTCGTAGCCATAGTTTATTTTGTTTTATCCTAACATAGAAATATCTGTAATCACAACTTGTCAGGTACCGTCCTGTGCTAAAAAATATATTCCATTATACCTATTGGTGTCAACCCGCTTTTGCACGCTCAACACCGCGTTAGATGCGATGGATGGTGCAACGTGTTAAAAGAATGAAGTTCTAAAAGTCCACGAATGTCCTGACTCGGTATCGTTGGCGCGTGGCTAAAATGTCTTCTGACATAGTATTCTGAAAAAAAACAGGGACGCACCTGGCGTCCCTGGGGTAAAAACAATCGAACACACGTTAATTCCCTATACGGGCGCGGTTCGATGGGTCTTGTTACTGGATAAATTATTCTATATAAACAACGATGTCAACCTATCTTTTAGAACTCAAGGAGCTACGGATTTAATCCATGTCTTCCTTTTTTTAACTTGCGGGCGGTCAAACTCGCGAAGATCTCTATCTCTTCTTCCTAAACGCTCGCCATTGTTCAATAGCCTTCTCTCGACTTTCCCAGTGTGCGGGCCGGGTTAGGCCATCAGGAAGAGATGTATCACCATCCCCGAAGGCTTTTTTGATCATATCGTCCGTTAAACCTCTTGAATCTTTAAGTTGTGTTCCTATAAGAAGTGTGCCCTCAAAATCCGCACCCGACAGATCGGCGTCATCAAGTTTCGCATCCGATAGTTTGGCTCCCCAAAGGTCCGCATCAGATAGATCCCTAAGATTCGCACCCGATAGATCGGCTTCCATAAGTTTCGCGCCCGATAGATTGACCAGCGCAAGTACCACATCCGATAGATCGACTCCCATAAGTTCCGCACCCGATAGGTTGGCTCTTATAAGGTTCGCCTCCGATAGGTTCGCTTTCAAAAGATTCGTACCCGATAGATTGGCTCTTATAAGTATCGCGTCCGATAGTATGGCTTCCCTAAGATCCGCACCCGATAGATCAACTCCCATAAGTTCCGCACCCGATAGATTGGCCTCCATAAGATTCGCGCCCTCAAGAAGGGCCAATCTCAGATTAGTGCCTTCGCGTGCAAGGCCTTCGCTCTTGTTCCAAAGCGTCGCCCCCTGAAAGTTTGCCCCAGTGAAGTCGGGTTGGGTTTCATCTTCGCCCGTGCTGTTCCAGTGACGGTTCTGTTCTCGGCGGCTCAGTACCGTCAGGGCCGCCGCCACATCGGAGCGATCCGCTGGAGGATTTTCGCGTAGAGACTTAATCCACTCTTGCTGCGCCTGTTTTAATGCCTCCCCTGTCAACCCTTCGTCATCAAAAGATTTAGGATCACGGCAATGCTCGCGGATATAGGCGGCGAGTGTTTCAATAATGGGGCCATAATCGCGCTCACTATCCTTTGCAAGCCGCTCCAGAGCGAAGATCGCGCCGATCCGCATCTCAATAGCAGGTTCCCCATTCTGACGGGTTGCGCCAAGTTGCTCTACCGCTTTGGTGAAAAGCTCGGTGTAATGGCTTTCTTGACTGATTTGCGTTTGCTTGTCCGCGATCCTCGTGCGCCAGACAAGAAAGAACACACCAACCCACGCTGTCAAGATCACCATGTTCATGCGCACACGACTGAATAGGTCTGCATCCGGGTCAGCTTTGCGGTCAAACAAGTCTTTCAAACTTGGAAATAAGTCAGCCAGCGATGGAGATAATACATCAGCCAACGAGGGAAATAAACAGACGACGAGTTCATACAAAAGAACCAACAGCCCTATTGGCCAGAGACAGAATGCTATAACAAAGGCAACCCACTTGACTGTAACAAGGCCAACTCGCTTGATTCGTCTGAACCAAACCCTCCAAAACCGTCTATCCATAATGGTACGGTGCAACCAACTAATCGGACGGCTCACCCAAGACAGAATCGCACGGAGCCAGCGTAGCTTTGTCTTTTCGCTTTTTTCGCCATTCATAATATAATCTCCGCATCTGGATCCCCGGCGGCGAGGGCATTCATCCATGCAAGGCAGAGGTCGCGGGAGAGGTAGCGGCCATGGGTGGCGGTTTCCTGACGCTCGACGATGGGAAAAGTGGAATAGATGTAGCGAATGTCGTCTCGGTCAGTGATGCCGTAAAGGTGAAAGAAAAGAGCGTCCAATTTGGCGCGGAGGTGGAGACGGCGATTCTCATCCCATTGGAAGGGTGGGCCTTCATAGTCGAGATCGCGGGCAAAGGGAGCCATGTCGTGGGCGGTGTAGGTGAGTTCAAGGACAGCCTCGCGGACAATTTCAGCGGCGGTTTTGGAACCAAAGTGGGTGGTCTCGTAGTAGTCGGGAGGGACGACGGGGAGTTGTTCAAGGATGTACAGGTTCAAGTTTCGTGATTGGATTTTCTGCCTGGCGACATAATCGCAAACCAGAGAACATAGATTTGCGACCAGTAGAGTGAGATCAAAATCGGACGCATCCTTTTCAAGAGGGAGGATCGGCAGTTTGTTGCCAAATCCGGCAGGAGGAACAACGCACGCGATGAGAGTACGCGCATTGTTGGTATTACAAACATCATTGAACCCGATATGCCATTTTGCCGCCATCTCTCGCGGAATATGACGCGAGTTGATCCAATACCGCGGTTGAGGTGTGACCGAAGGATCGCGCAGAGCCTCCAGATTCAGCTTCTCCGACACCCCTTGTCCGCTAATATTATGCGGATTGACACGCACATTCGCATAACGATGATTATATATCTGTACCATCTTACCTTCATAGAGCGGCACCCACTCTCCATTCGGACTATTGAAACGATTGTTGCCAATGGGATATGCTCCTTCTTGCTCCTCCAATTCTTCCAGCGTGCGGAACAGGTGCGAGTCATTGGTCATATCGAACATGCGCGAGTATTTTACCGACCACGTCTTGACTTCCTCTCCAGAAGAACTATTCACCAGCACGGGCAGACGGTGGTAAATTGCCGTCATCAATTCCATGTCTCGTCGAGTACGAAAAATGGGCACGGTACCGGTGTTGGGATTAATGGCCGCCAGTGCTCGGGCAGAAACACGAAATCGTCGCTTCATATTGTTAAACTGCTCCCAAGAGGAAACGCGTACGCAGAAGTCAAAATCTGTAAACGATCCGGTGCGGCGCGATAGGATGATGATGGAAGGTTGCTCCTCGTGGTGAATGTCCGGGAATAGCCAGCCTTTTCGGTTCTCAAAAGCATAGAACGCCTTTACCGATTCTGATGCTATGCGTTCCGAAAAGAACTCTGCCGGTGTCTTGTCCGTGGCTATGCCGATAGGAGTAACCAATCCAACGACACCATCCTCCTTCACCAGTGCCATTGCCCGCTCCACAAACAGCGAATACAGGTTAATGTCGCCACGCGCCAAGAAGGGATAATCGCCCCATTTACGCGCTACGCGAGCCGCGGACTTGGCGCGTTCATCTGCTTGTTCGAACTCGATGAATAGCGGATCACCGGACTTCTGCAATGCCCCAATCATCCGCTTGCGGTCTGCCGCGCGTTGGGCGAGAGCAATCTCAGGTCGTCGCGCCGCAAACCACTCCACCTGTTGCAACTTCACCCTGTCCCACGGCGGATTGCCGATCACCGCGTCAAAGCCACCACGCGGTATAGCAGATCGCCAATCTTGCCAAACACCGGGAAACGCCACCTGCCAGTTCATAAAACTCTCTTGGGTAATCTGTTCACGCGCTTCGGTCAGCAATTCCACAAATCGCTCTGCCCCCGGCACATCCATCCTCATCTCAACCGTCCCTGCCGCAATCTCCACGGGATTGCCGAACAGGCTGGTCAAAAAAGCGCGAAGGGCAATCTTATCCTCCTTGTCCCGTACATCCAACCACTCGAATGCGTGAATCAGCGACAAAAACGCATCCAATGGCTGCGTGCCCGCCTGCATATCTGCAAACAATTCCGCAGACCGCCCTGCCTCCTCAATCTCCGCATCAGTCAATTCCTCAATCAACAGCATCGCTTGCGCGGCTCTGGTTGCCCGTTGTATTGGCTCATTCAAAAACAGGGGACTACCCTCTTCCATGGCCTTATCTATACCCTGACTGACCCAGCATCCAAACAAACTATCGCCACACCGCAGATGATGATCCAAAAAACTCAGCGGCGCGCCCGCAGTGAATGTGTGCAGCCACAGCGACACCTTAGCAAGTTCCACTGCCATCGAATTCTTATCCACTCCATAAACGCACCGCTTGAGCACCATACGTCGCACAATGTGCCGGTCATCGAGTTGTGCCTCGTCTATGGTCCACTCGCGCTGTTTGGCATTGGTCAAGATCGTCTGACGAATAGCATCAATGCGCTCAGTCAGCGGCGAAACATAGCCCGCGCTATCTACTTCGGCCATTGCTGCAATGACGTGGTCGGAAAGATAATCCACCAAACTAACCAAAAAGTGCCCAGATCCCATTGCTGGATCGCAAATTTTCAGATCAAGCAATTTCTCTGCTGGATCGACTTGCGCGAGTGCCTTCCGCTTAAACCCCTCGCTCACATCACTGCGCGTGATCTCCTTAACCTGCTTGGCAAAAGCGTCCATACGTGCCTGCACCAATGGCTCAACCGTCTCCTTGAGAATCAGGCGCACGAGAGCATCCGGCGTGTAATAACTCCCCGACCCCTTCCGTGCAAACACATTCGGGCGCACCACAATCTCGCCCTCTTCGCGCACAACCTCGTGTTCGAGCAATCGCTCGTAAATCGACCCCAGTTGCTCAACGCTCAGGTCGCGGTAATTGATATACCGTCCACTCTCAAAGGAAAGCGCGTCAATCACATCGGCCACCACCTGATCGCCCAGCCGAATCTGAGCCAACAGGGGTGTACTTTTCCGGTCAAACAGACCGCCGTTATACGGTGGCAGACCAATGGAGGAATCCCCCTCATCAATGGCACGACAAAGGTCATCAATAGCCGAATAATAGCGTGCAGCGGTCTCGGAGAACACATCATCTCGTGCCTTACGATTCCCAATGTCATCGCGTACCCGGCGCAAACCGTAATCATCATAACGATCATCACGCACCGGCAGCAGGTTGCGATCCTCGGCGTACAAAATAAAAAGCAGGCGATAGAGCAACACCAGGGCTGCATCGCGCACCTCCGGCAAGGGCGCATCCGGCGCAACAGCAGCGATGGCACGGGCCAAATTGGGAAAAGCTCGAGAAAAGACCACTCCGGATAGACTGTTCGCCACGCGCTCCTGATAGAACCGCCCCTCATCGAGCACGCGCTCGTGAAAGGTACGCGGCTCCTCCGCACCTGGCAGAAACGCATCTCGCCCAAAAAACAACGCGAACAACTTCAAACAATAGCGTCGCTCATCCTCGGAAAAAGCACTACCTTCAGGACCGAGCACCGCCGCGAGATCTATCTCAAAAAACTGCTCGGAAACAGACCGCGCCCCCTGATAATAGAGCCGCCACTGCGCGCCATTTGTGAGTATGCCCCAGCGCAACTTGCCCTCGGTCAAATCATCCACCCGACGCAAATAGCGAAGCATCTGCGTTGAGGGCGCGGTTGCCTGCTGGGCAGATCGGCGATCGAGTGGCAGATCCCACCGCTTGGATTCCACAATTGCCAGGCCCCACTCGTAGCGTCTCCACTCTTCGGCAAAACCATTGGCACGCGCCTTGCGTGCATCGTCCTCAAACAAAAGGCCATCAGGCACGTCATCACGACCCTGGGGCGTCAGGTTTTGTTGCCGCAGGTATGCTTTCCATCCGAGACAGTTGAGAATAGGCCAGATCAAATCGTCTTCAGTCTGGCTTTCATTGGGTTTCTGATCAATTGGGAAGGCATTGAAGATATTTTGAAGTTCGGTCTCAAGCACCGCCCCATCATCCCACCTCTGCCATTCGACCATCTCCTGGACAGCATCTATGAGAAAATCGCTCGTGAACAGTCCGCCCTGTAACACGCGCCCAATATTCATAGACTGATTTCCATTCACATCAATCACTCCCACCCGTGAAATAGCTCTTGGTACCCCTGGCTTGCACCGCATCGCCAATTCGGTTCAAAGCGTGGACATAAGCCGCCGTGCGCGGGGAAATACCCTGTGTCTGGGCGATATCCCAAACGCGCTCTGTCTCCTCGACCATCTTCTCTTTGAGCTTCTGATTGACCTCGTCCAGAGTCCAGTACAGCCCCTGTCGATTCTGCACCCACTCAAAATAACTCACAGTCACCCCGCCGGCATTGACCAGAATATCGGGAAACACCACCACATCCCGACCGCGCAAAATCTCATCTGCCTCCGGAGTTGTCGGCCCATTTGCCAGTTCGTACACCACCTTCGCCTTAATATCGCGGGCATTGGACGCTGTAATCTGGTTCTCCAGCGCCGCCGGAGCCAGAATATCGACATCGAGCGCGAGCAATTCCTCGTTGGTAATCGTATCGTAATCAACCACATTGCACACACTACCCTCACAATAAACCGCCTTGAGCGCGCGGGTCGAATCCTTGAACTGACGCACACTGGGAATATCAAGCCCTTCCCGCCGATATATCCCGCCTTTAGAATCGCTCACCGCAACAACCTTATAACCCGCATTAAAAAGCAACTCCGCGATAATCGCACCGGCATTGCCAAAGCCCTGCACCGCCACAGTCGTCGTAGCGGGCGAGCCACTCAAGCCGAGCCTGGGCAAAGTCGCCTCCATCGTAAAAAAGGCCCCCAGGGCAGTCGCCTTATCCCTACCGAGACTCCCTCCCATGGTCAAGGGCTTGCCCGTGATAACCGCTGGCGTAATCTGCCGCTTAATAATGCTATACTGATCCACCATCCAACCCATAATCATCTCATTGGTATAAACATCCGGCGCCGGAATATCGACATCCGGACCGATAAAATCGGCCATGGCATCGATATAGCCCCGACTGAGCCGTTCCAGTTCAAAAAGAGACAATTCCTTGGGATCAACCGTTATGCCGCCTTTGCCCCCGCCGAAGGGCAAGTTGACTACCGCACATTTGAAAGTCATCCAAAAAGCCAGAGACTGCACCTCGTCAATAGACACACCTGGATGAAAGCGAATACCCCCTTTGGTAGGCCCTCGCGTATCGTCGTAGCGCACCCGGTAGCCGGGAAAAATGCGCAACTCGCCGTTATCCATCCGCACCGGAATAGAAACTTTCAAACTCGACTTGGGCAATTTGAGCCGCTCAATCGCCTCCTCGGAAATAGAAGCATAAGCCAGGGCTTCGTCCAGCCGTTGGCTGGCATCGCTGAACAATGATTGGGACATGGATCCTCCTCAAACAGAAAGCCGTCAGGGCGTACCTGACGGCCATGGGGTTTTGTGATCACCTGCAGATTCCAAAATTACTCATCGTCATCTGTAGATATTGGCAAATCTTCGCGCTTCAAAACGCGGCGGCGGGGCCGCCTAAGCTGTTGGGGTGTGCGCTCGAACCGTTCCTGAACCTGTACCGTATAACGCGCCGTAGGCATAGCCTCGAGCCGTATGGGATGAATGGATTCCCCGGATTCTTCGCAAAACCCATAAGATCCATTTTCAATTTTTTGCAAGGCATTGTCAATTTCTGCCAATTCGTGTCGCTCGTGATTGCCCAGCGTCGTCATCAACTCCAGCGACGACGCATTGCCCGCCGCATCAAGTGGATCGGCTGCGACATCACCTCGAATTTCGTCGAGATCTTCATCTTGACTGAGCACCTGCTTGAGCAACGCGCGCTTGCGCTCAGTCAGAATTTTTTTATAAAACGCGAGCTTTTCATCGCTCAAAGGTTCATGCTTTGCCATTGCCTATTCGCCCTCTTTTCTTTTGTTTGTTTTGTCAATACACAGAAGTGCTTCTACCCCTGTGAAAATTTGTCCGCAATTATATATCAGCGTCAAAATAATGTCAAGTCTTGCAAAACAAAAAATAAATCGCAATCCCAGGTGTTCTATTCCCCAAGCGCGGCCAAAAAATCTTCTGCCGAAAGAGCGTTGAGCACACCATCAGCCGTCAGTCCACCCTTTTTGGCAATCCCCAACCCAAAGCACATATCTTTTAATCCCTCGGTACTGTGGGCATCTGTATTAATCGGAATTTGCACACCCTTCTCCCGCGCATAAGATAAAAATCGCCAATCCAACTCTAAACGCGCGGGATTGGCATTGATCTCAATTGCCGTACGCGCCTCGGCCGCAGCGTCAATCACAGCCTTCATATTGAGCGGATAACCCTCGCGAGACAATAACAAACGGCCTGACGGATGCCCCAAAATATCGACGTGGGGATTCTGAACCGCGCGAATCAACCGATCCGTAGCCTCTTTTTCAGTCATCGAAAACTTCGAATGCACAGACGCAACCACCAGATCAAACTCGGACAAAAATTCATCGTCAAAATCCAACCGCCCATCGCTCAAAATATCCACCTCAATACCCTTCAAAACCCGAACCCCTTCCATCGAATCGTTGACCCGATCGATCTCATCCCACTGCAACCGCACGCGATCTTCATTCAGCCCATTGGCATAAGCCGCGGCCTTGCTGTGATCGCAAATACCGATATACGTATAACCCAACGCTTTTGCCGCCCGTGCCATGTCCTCCACACTATGCCGCCCATCGCTATACGTCGTGTGTACATGAAGCGTACCTTTCAAATCGGCCTGTGTGACCAACTCCGGCAACGGTGCTTGTGCCGCGCATTCGATCTCATCCCGTCCTTCGCGCAACTCCGGCGGAATATAATGCAAACCCAACGCGCCAAATAAAGCTTTCTCATCGGCACAAATCGCATTTTTATCCCCCTTGAACAAACCGTATTCATTGAGCTTCATACCCCGGTCTTTTGCCCGCTGCCGCATCGCAGTATTGTGTTCTTTGCTCCCTGTAAAATGGTGCAATGCGTAGGGATACGCCGCATCCGCCACAATCCTCAAATCCGCGCGCATACCCGAACCCAACACAACACTCACCTTTGTTTCGCCCCGCCCCGTAACCTCTGTCACACCGGGATACGCCACAAAAGCCTCGGCAAGCGCACCCCCATCTTTCGCGCTCGCAACAATATCCACATCCTTACTCGTCTCCATACATCGCCGCACACTACCCGCCACCGATAGACGAATCACCCCCGGTTGATCCAACAGATAAGCGCACAACACCTCTGCTTCATCTCGCGCCGTGCGGCTCAAAAATTGCCCGCGGTGTTGCTGCAAATAAGACACCCCTCGCAAAATACTCTGAGCGGTCTTCTTCCCGAACCCACGCAATTTTTCAATCTCACCCGCCTCGCATGCTTTTGCGAGCGCATCCACATCGGCAATACCCAATTGCTCGTAAATCGACCGCACCCGCTTCGCCCCCAAACCGGGCACATCGGTCATCTCCAACAACCCTTCGGGCAGCGCAGAACGCAAATCGCCCATGCCCGGCAACTGCCCCGTCTCAATAAGTGTTGCAATATTTTGCGCCATCTTCGCGCCAATGCCGCGCACAGATTCCAATTCGCCGCGCGCGCTCAAATCCGAAGCTGGCTCCTGCAACAGATCAATCTGCCGCGCTGCATTGACATAAGACCGAATGCGAAACGCATTTTCGCCATTCAGCTCCATCAGCGTGGTCATCTCTTCCAATGCCTCGGCAATATCTTTATTATCCATTCAAAACCACCGGGAAATGTAGTGGACATTTGACAATTCACATGGTTATTTTAACTTCAATCGTCTGCGTCAAAATTTTGGAGAATATAGATACAGAAAGGAGCTAAGTCAATGAATCAAACCACAAAGATCGCCATCGTTGGACTGGGGCGCATCGGCTGGCGCTTTCACTTCCAGCAAGCCCTATCATCCGACCAATTTGAACTCACCGCCGTTGTCGATCCCCTGCCCGAGCGGTTATCCGAAGCACGCGCGGCAGCGGGTTGTGAAACCCATACCGATTTTGAATCTCTCTGGTCTGGCCCATTGCCCAATGTGGTCGTTATCGCCACACCGACCACATTGCACGAAGACATGACCATTCGCGCCCTCAACGAAGGCTGTCACGTCATCCTCGAAAAACCCATGACCACCTCCATCGCCTCGGCAGATCGCATGATCGCCCAGGCCGAAAAGAACAACCGCCGCATTTTTCTCTACCAACCCCACCGCCTCACACCCGAAACGCAAACCGCGCGAGAAATTATTCAAAGCGGCAAGCTGGGACCCATCTACACCATACACCGGGGCGTATATCGCTATGTGCGGCGAAACGACTGGCAAAGCTTGCGGAAAAACAGCGGCGGCATGCTCAACAACTACGGCGCGCATTACATCGACCAGCTCATCTATCTCTCCGACGACTCGGCAGTCGCAGAAGTCGATTGCAAACTCTGGGCAATTGCCACCCGAGGCGACGCCGACGACGTGGTCAAAGCCTGGATAAAAAAAGACTCTGGCCAGCTCTTAGACGTGCAAATCAATCAGGCCTCTGCTTATACAATGCCCCTCTGGCATATTTGTGGGAAATACGGCACGGCCATTCGCGAAGACAATGTATTCAAAGTAAGATATTACGACCCCGCAGAAGCATCCCCTCTAAACGTCATCGAAGGCGCAGCACCCGAACGCAGTTACGACAACTATGACCGATTGCCCTGGCGGGAAGAAGATATCCCCATTACCCGAGACAAACAGCGCGACTTCTACGCCAACATCCACGACGTAATCGTCAACAACACCGCGCCCTATATTCGCATAGAAGAATCGCGCGAACTCATGCGCGTCATGGAATTATGTCGCCAGAGCGGATCAGGATTTTCAGGATGAAAGGATGAACAGGATTCCCCGCCCCGCCACCACCGGTAAACCACTTTTGTCCGATTTTCATCTGTGTCTATCTGCGTCCATCTGCGGATAATCGCCTTTACGAACCAATAACAAGGAGCACACTATGGTCCCCCTCATCAGCAGCCTCGCCTATGGCCCGCTCGGCGCGTGTCAATTGCCCCGCACATGGTGGAAAGTACTCACCCGCAACGCCGGTATTTTAGACGCCGAATATCCCGACTTTAGCGATGGCCTGGACCGCAGGGTTCTCGAAGTGCTCGCCTTAGACCGCGAAACCACATTGGCCTACTTGCGCGAAAACATGCCCTCGTACCTCGATTTTGAAGCCTGGGTCCTCGAACAAAAAGGCGACGCCTTCTGGGGCTTTGAACAGCAAGACGCCATCGTCAGATGGAATGCATTTATCCACGCACGGCGACACAGAAGCCCAGATAAACTCGAAGAAACGTACACAGACACGGGTTTGCCACAAGATGCGGGCATTGATTCTGCAACCGTGCTCAACAGCCTTCAGGATTGGCAGTTATTTTACAAGCGCGACCTGTCCGAACTGCGCGGAAGCATCGTTCCACTCGTCGCCACAATTGATTTCGGTCCTCTCGGCGTGCGCCAGTTGCCCCGCACCTGGTATAAAATCCTCCTCAAAGCAAAAGGACTACTACACCCCGACTATCCCGACATGACGGATAATGGCCTCGATCCCCGCGTGCTGCGCGCATTAAATCTGGATATCGACGCCACCTTAAGCCACATACGCGAAAACACACCGTCCTATCTCGACTTTGAAGGCTGGGTACTCGAACAGTGCGGCGGTCAAATTCCCGCGCAAGCCGTTGACGAATGGAATGACTATTTGTGCAATCGCATCCACAACGACGGCAAACGCGCAGAAATTCGCGCAACCGTAGGGTGTGGAGACCTGTCCTCAGCCGTCGTACTCAACCACATCGAAGACTGGCATCTGGCACACCAGAGTCTCTTAATGTGAAAAGGAAAAAAAATGTCTATCGAACTCGGCGAATTGTCCAATGGCGTGGCACTCACACAGGTGACCACAGACGCGCGCGAAAAATCCAATATCTATTGCGAATTGCCCTACTGCTCTGCTGACTCGCGCGTCTTTGTCTATGAGCAGAAAGATTCAGATACCGCGCCCAATACCACCGAATATGTCGCCTGCGAATTTGGCACCTGGAACACCGAAGTAATCGGTCGCGGTCTGGGTGGACCTGGCATGACCCACAGTGGCATCTTCTTTTATCGGCGCATTGTCCCCAACAAATGCCAGGAACTCGTGCGCATCGACTTGCGCACGGGCAAACAGCGCGTCATCTACGAATTTCCCGAAGACCTTCAAACGCGCGGCCTGGGCACCCTATCGCCCAATGAACGCTATTACGCTTATGGCGTCACCATCAGCTATCATCCCAAAATGTTTGGCATTGAACTCGTCGATCTCGAAAAGGGAACGCGAGAAATCATCAACACCGACCCCGATATCTGTAACCCGCACACGCAATTTGAACCTACAGAAGGCAAACAGATCATGGTTCAACACAACCGGGGCTGCGAATTTAAACCCGATGGCACCCGCGTCAAACTCGTCGGCGACGAAGGCGCCACCGAGTACCTCGTCGATATTCCCGACGGCAAAGTCACGCGCCTTCAGCTCGGCCCACCCCATACGCCGAGCATCACGGGCCATGAAGCCTGGATCGCGGGCGCGAATGAAATCCTCCTATCCGTCCGCGCGGAAGGTGAGTACACACCCGACAAGGGCAACCTCGTCAAAGTATCGGCAAACAAACCCGCAGAGCGCGTCGGCACGCCGGGCTATCGCTTTAACCACGTTGGCACCTCCCCGTGTGGTCGCTACTTCTTCTGCGACGACTGGCGGGGCGCCAGCGAACTCATCGTCGGCAATATCCAAACCGGCAAAACCGCGGTCGTATGTGAAGCGCGAACATCCATGAGCACCGCGCAAAACACACACGGGCATCCCTATCTCTCGCCCGACCTCAAATGGCTGATCTTCAACTCCGACCGCTCGGGCCATCCCCAAATCCACGTCGCATCCGTACCGTCTGATCTCATCGCGCAGTTGAATTAGACGCAGTCTTCAAATAAGCCATAACCAAAAGGAGTATGCATGAGTGAAAGACCCAATATTCTATTCATCATGACCGATGACCATGCATCGCATGCCATGAGTTGTTATAACAGTCGGATTAACGAGACGCCCAATCTGGACCGCATAGCCGAAGGTGGAATGCGATTTGACAACTGCTTTTGCACCAACTCAATTTGCGCGCCCAGTCGGGCAGTAATCTTGACCGGGACGTACAACCACATCAATGGCGTAACCACATTGCGCACAAATCTGGACGGGCGACAGGTCACATTTCCCAAACTGCTACAAGCCGCGGGATATCAAACCGCAATCGTGGGCAAATGGCATCTCGGACACGGCGGACACAATGACCCCACCGGATTTGACTATTGGAACGTACTACCCGGTCAAGGCGCGTATCACAACCCCATGATGTACGACATGGGCAAAGAAGTACATTACGAGGGATATACCACAGACATCATAACCGACCTGTCACTGGACTGGTTGCAAGACCGCGACAAAAACAAACCATTCATGCTCATGTATCACCACAAAGCGCCCCATCGCCCCTGGGAACCAGATGACAAACACGCGGACATGTATGAAGACATCGACATCCCGGAACCAGAAACACTATGGGACGACTACAGCAACCGCGCCACAGCAGCATCTCAGGCTGAAATGCGCGTCAACCGCGACCTGAACCCCCGCGACCTGAAACAGCCCGTACCCGAAGGCTTGAGTCCCGAAGAAGACATGCGATGGAAATATCAACGCTACATCAAAGACTACTTGCGCTGCGTAGCATCCGTCGATGACAATGTCGGCCGCGTACTGGACTATCTGGACGAAGAAGGACTGACAGACAACACCATCGTAGTCTATACATCAGACCAGGGCTTTTACCTGGGCGACCACGGTTGGTACGACAAACGCTTTATGTACGAAGAATCGCTCCGCATGCCATTTTTGATTCGGTACCCCAAAGAAATCAAAGCCGGCAGTGTTTGCGAAGACATGATCCTGAACGTGGATTTCGCATCGACATTTTTGGACTATGCCGGAATAGACATCCCCGACCATTTTCAAGGACACAGCATGCGCCCCCTGTTAAATGGCGAGCAACCCGACAATTGGCGCACCTCAATGTATTACCGGTATTGGATGCACCTGAACGGGCATAATATCTACGCCCATTACGGAGTCAGAACGCATCGGCACAAACTCATCTACTATTACGCCGACGGATGTGGGCAGGACGGCGCCTCGGACGACGCCCGAGAACCAGAGTGGGAATTATTTGACCTGGACAAAGACCCGTATGAATTGAACAGCGTTTACGACCATCCAGAATACGCAGAAACAGTCGCCGAATTAAAAGACGAACTCCACCGCTTGCAGGACGAAGTGGGAGACGAGCGATATCAGCAAGACATTTAAGAGGAGCGATTAATGCCGAATGTCGTATTCATCATGACCGATAACCAGGGGGCATGGACCCTGGGCTGTTATGGAAATCCGAATATTCAAACACCCAACATCGACAGACTTGCAGATGAAGGGATTCGATTTTCAAACGCCTATTGCGTAAACTCAGTTTGCTCGCCCAGCCGCGCCACATTTATGACCGGCCTGATCCCCTCTCAGCACGGCGTACACTGTTACCTCGGCGGAGAAAGACCAGATGCACAGATGGGACCAGACGCGTACTGTACCATTGGGGAATTTGTAAACCTCCCCCGCGCAATGGCAGATGCGGGATATACATGTGGATTGAGCGGAAAATGGCACCTGGGAGACAGCCTGCGGCCCCAGGAAGGATTTTCATACTGGTTTACCCGCCCGAGGGGACATACCACGACATTTTACGACGACGAATTGATCTGGCGGGATCGGGTTTACAACGAACCCCGATACACAACCGAAGTCATAACAGAACACGCCCTGGAATTCTTGCGGCAAAACCACCATCAGCCATTTTTTCTCTACGTAGCGTACAACGGTCCCTACGGCCTGGGAAAAAGCATGTTGGAAACACATGTCAACCGGCACACCGAATATTATGCGGACAAAGAATTGCCGAGTTTCCCCAGGGAGTCGGTACATCCGTGGCTACGCAACAATCGGGACATGATTAACAATCCAGTGAGCATTCGCGGATATGCCGCTGCGGTAAGCGGGGTGGATGATGGGGTAGGCGAAATAACAAACGCCTTAAAAGAGTACGGCCTGGAAGAAGACACACTGATAATTTTCACAGCAGATCAGGGCTGGTGCGGCGGACATCACGGAATGTGGGGCATGGGAGACCACTCCCGGCCGCTACATACATTTGAAGAAACCATTCACATCCCGCTGATATTCCACCAGCCCGGGCGGATACCGGCGAGCAGAGTATTTGAAGGGCGAACCTGCAATTACGATTTTTTCCCATCCGTACTGGACTATCTGGAATTGCCGGATCGGATCGCCGACAACTCCAATCTCCCGGGCATGAGTTATGCCCCAGCACTTCTGGGAGAGGAAATGACATGGAATAATGAGATCTTCCACGAATTTGAAAACACGCGCATGGTGCGAAATGACCGCTGGAAATACACCTGGCGCCATCCAGATGGCCCGGATGAATTGTACGACATGCTAACAGACCCGGAAGAACGCAACAACCTGGCGGACCGTTCCCACGCAAAAGTCATCAACGAATGTCGCAACCGGATCCAGAACTTCTTTGACCGGTATGCAGACCCCCAGTACGATCTGTGGCGCGGTGGGCGCTCCAAAGCGGGACGAATCGGATAACGGGGCCCCCTACTCCTCCCAAATCAGCGCCAGCGCGCCCGTATAGCTATGCACAAAATTGTGCCCGCCCACAGGTGCCAGTTCTGAATTGCCAAAAAAGCCAGCCATCGGAAAAGCGCCCAGATGTTTTCGAATCACCAGAACATCGTGATCGGGCTGTCCGTAAAGCCCAAATCCGCGCGCCATACAGTTGAAATACAAACCACAGGTATTGGACGGACGCCCGACAGTCTGACGCAACTCCTGCATCACCTTCACCATATCTTCATGCCCCGCATGGGGCGTGCGCCGATTAAATTGAATAGTCTGCCCCACAGACACCCGTTCATTAATCGCAATCGCGCCCGACTGCTCGTCAATATGCGTCAAACCGCGAATCAAAAAATCGCCCCGCCCCCGTTCAATGGCGTATTCATCCATCGCCAGACCCACAAAAACATTGTGACGCAAATCGGCCCTTTCCTCTGCCGAAAGCGTATTGAGCGCCTCCTTGAGCGCATCGATAGCCGGAATAAATGCGATCTGCTGAATCACATTGCCCTCGGCTTCTGTAATCGCATACGCCTGCCCAAACGGTTGGCAGCCCTGCGCCACCCCCGTCGCCACCTTTACCCCGGTCAACAACGCCCCCACCACGCCGTGTTCGCCAATCCACCTGCCACACCATTGCAATGTCTGCGGCGACGCTGATCCCCATGGGTTGCCCGATGCGACACCCCCCACAACGGGCACATCGCCAGCGATCTCGGCAATCTGTTTCAGACAAGTCGCCGGATTTGAGTAAATCCCACACATAAGCACCAGCAACGCATCCTCTGTTCCCTGCGCCGCCACGCGCTCGCCAAGGATCACCCCCGCATCGGCCCCCTCGGCCACAAGAGGTGTCACCTCAAGATGGTCTCCTCCCAACACCAGCACAGCCACCCCAGGCTCGCGATCATTTTCTCGGGCATCCGTCAAAACCCCCATGCCACTACATCCAAATACAGCCTCCGTCTCCACACGATCAATAACAACATCGACCATGGCAGCCGCATCGCCCATATGGTGATAGGTCAAAAAAAGAAACGCAGCATCAACCGCGACATCGCCCAGCCCCTTCATAGCTTCTGACAAAGCGGCCTCAACAGCGTACATGCCATCGGCATCATTTGAATGTCCAGCCCCGGATCGCAGCATATCTTCCCCACAGCAAAAGCAAATTGTAAAAAATACTATTGGGCAATATAGAAGTAAAAAACCGCAGATCAAACAATTTCCGAACCGACCTTTTTGAGCGAACCCATGTGTTCGTCCGCGGGCGGTTTGCTACCTGATATATATTTTTATATTTCCGAACAGTGCTTGCCACACACATGTAAATACATTATATTAAATTGCTCTAAAATTACAGCTTCAAACTCCTCTAAAACCACCCCAAAGAGCCTTCACAATGAATCTGAATCTCAGCCTTCACAACGACACCGTAAAACACGTTGATCTCTCTTTTTATGTCGAAGTACAAAAAGACAATCGCGTTGGTCAGGTCATCGCAAAAATGCAGACCAGCCAGCGCAAATGCGCGTTGGTAATGGACAAGGGCAAACTAATCGGCATCTTTACAGCGCACGATATTGCCCGCCGCGTGATCGATCAATCCAAAGCGCTCAACGAGCCGATAGAAGCGATCATGACCCCCGACCCGCTCACCCTTCAATCGGATATCACACTGATTGAAGCCATCCGATTTATGAGCGACAAACCCCACCGATACATGCCCGTTGTAGATGCAGAAGGGCGCGTATTGGGCACACTGACACACTATGCCATCATCAAATACATGAGCGACCACTTCCCAGAAGAAATCTACAACTTACCGCCAACGCCCGACCACTTTGCCAGCGCTCGGGGTGGAGCCTAAAATACTTCAGGAGGAAAATAATATTATGGCCGAAATTGACATCAAGGAAACGGCCGAATCGGCACTTTTTGAACTGTCCGAAATCGAATCAATTGCCATTCGCTTTGCTGGTGATTCCGGCGATGGCAGTCAGCTCATCGGCAAAGAATTTGCCAACACCTCGGCAATAGTCGGCAACGACATCAGCACCCTACCGGACTTTCCCGCAGAAATCCGCGCGCCCGCCGGAACACTGCCCGGGGTTAGCGGGTTTCAAATCCACATCTCCAGCGAAGACATATTCACGCCCGGCGATGAGCCGCAAGTCCTCGTGGCGATGAACCCGGCAGCACTCAAAGCCAATGTCAACGATCTTCCAAACGGCGGCATCATCATTGCCAATACAGATACCTTCACGCGCAACAACCTGCGCAAAGCCGGATACGACGGCGACCCTCTCGAAGGCAATGAACTCTCCAATTACCGCGTGGTCAAAGTCCCTCTCACCACCCTGCACAAAGCAGCCGTCGCACACGTTGAGGGCCTGAGCAATCGCCAGATTGACATGATGAAAAACTTCTTCGCACTGGGCCTGTCATATTGGATTTTTGACCGCCCGATCGAACCGACCATTCGCATGCTCGAAAAGAAATTTCAGGGCAAAAACGAAATCATTGACGGCAACGTCAGCACCCTGAAAGCCGGCTACAACTTTGGTGAAACAGTCGAAGAATTTCAAATTCAGTACCAAATAAAAAAAGCCGCTGTCGCACCGGGCACTTATCGCGCTATCACGGGTACACAAGCTACGGCAATGGGCATGGTCACCGCGGCGCACAAAGCGGGCAAGACCCTCTTTTACGGCAGCTACCCCATCACGCCTGCCAGTGCAGTACTCGAAGAATTGGCCGCATTGAAAAATTTTGACGTGCGCACCTTTCAGGCAGAAGATGAAATTTCCGCACTTGGCTCGGTCATTGGCGCTGCTTTTGGAGGCGCGTTTGCCGCCACGGGCACCAGCGGCCCCGGCATCGCACTGAAAAGCGAAGCCATGAACCTCGCCCTGATGATGGAACTGCCCCTCGTTATCTGCAACTTTCAGCGCGGCGGCCCCAGCACGGGCATGCCCACCAAAACAGAACAATCAGATTTGCTCCAATGCATGTTTGGTCGCAATGGCGACAGTCCCATCCCCATTGTCTCACCGGCTACGCCCTCAGACTGCTTTGACATGATCATCGAAGCGTTCCGCATCGCCGTTGAAACCATGAGCCCGGTCATTTTCCTCTCCGATGGATACCTCAACACCAGCGCAGAACCGTGGAAAATTCCCGATCCGGATGATATTCCGACCATTCAGGTCGAGCACAGAACCGATCCCGAAGGCTTCTTGCCCTATCTGCGCGATGCAAAAACACTGGCTCGTCCCTGGGTATTGCCGGGCACGCCGGGCCTTGAACACAGGCTTGGTGGACTGGGCAAAGAAGACGGCACAGGCAATGTGTCTTACGACCCGGATGACAACCAGCACATGGCCAACATACGCGCCGAACGCCTGGCGCGCATCGCCGACCGCATTCCACTCCAGCACGTCATGGGGCCCAAATCGGGCGATTTGCTCGTCCTGGGCTGGGGATGTACTTATGGTGCGATCCGTTCGGGAGTGCGCCAAATGCGACAGCAGGGCTATTCGGTTGCCGCAGCGCATCTGCGCTACCTCAACCCATTCCCCAAAAATCTGCGCGCGATACTATCGAGTTACAAAACCATACTCGTGCCCGAACTCAACATGGGACAGTTGTCTTTGCTGCTCAAAGCCCAATATCCCTCACAGGTCATCGTCCCCTACAATAAAGTTCAGGGGTTGCCCTTCAAAATTACAGAAATCGCCGATAAAATTGCCGAAATTCTGGGTACTCCCTCGTCCTAAAGGAATCCAAACATGGCAGACGCTATCGAAACACTGACGCGAAAAGACTTCGTATCCGACCAGGAAGTGCGCTGGTGCCCCGGTTGTGGTGATTACGCCATCCTCGCACAGATGCAGCGCGTGTTGCCCGATATGGGCATTGCGCGGGAAGATATGGTCTTTGTATCGGGCATTGGTTGTTCCAGCCGATTTCCCTATTATATGAACACGTACGGACTACATACCATTCACGGTCGCGCGGCAACCGTGGCGACTGGCCTCAAAGTGGCCAATCCCGACCTGCATGTGTGGGTGATCACCGGCGACGGCGACAGCCTGTCCATAGGCGGGAATCACCTCCTGCATGTGCTGCGTCGCAATGTCAATCTCAACATCATACTCTTCAACAATGCGATCTACGGCCTCACCAAAGGACAATATTCGCCCACATCGCCGCCGGGCACGCGCACCTATTCGTCGCCCATGGGTTCTGTGGAACAGGACTTCAATGCCATATCCGTTGCCCTGGCAGCCGAAGCCACCTTTGTCGCCCGCACCGTTGACCGCAACACGAAACACATGGCCGAGATCCTCAAACGCGCCATCGAACACCGCGGCACATCCTTTGTCGAAATTTATCAGAATTGCAATATTTACAACGACGGAGCCTGGTCTTTTGCCACCCAGGCAGATGTCAAAGACGATCAAACCGTCATTCTGGAACACGGCCAACCCATCATTTTTGGCAAAGATCGCGACAAAGGCATCCGTCTCAATGGACTTGCGCCCGAGGTCGTAACCCTGGGCAATGGCGTGTCGCAAAGCGACCTGCTCGCACACGACGAAACCCTGGACAATCCAGCCCATGCGTATTTGCTCAGCCGTCTCACACATCCGGACTATCCAGCGCCACTCGGCGTATTTCGCTGTGTAGAACGTCCAGTTTACGAAGAACAAATCATCGCACAGGGCCGCCAGGCGGTTGAAGAGCGCGGCGCAGGTGATCTCAATGCACTGTATCATGCGACAGATACCTGGATTGTTCCCGAAGGCCCCGACGCCGAAACCGTGCAAGAAGTCCACGAAGAAATGCCCACATCGAATATCATTCCCGATATCGACGAAGAAGACCCCAGGGCACCGCGCACCTCGCTTCAGCAACTGCTCTACGATCCGATCTCATCCCTCGACCTGCCAGCACCCGAATGCGTGTCCGCAAACACCTCGGTAGCCGATGCCGTCGAGACCATGCGCAGCAAAAATCTGGGTTGTTTGCTGGTCGTTGGCAAACAGGGCTTGTTGCGCGGCATATTCGCACAGGGTGATCTCTTTGAAAAAGTTGCTGGAACCGACGTGGATCTGCAAAATACAACAGTCGATAGCCTGATGACCAAAGATCCCACCGCACTGAAAACGTCTGACCCCATCGGTCACCTCCTGCACTTGATGTCTCTGCACGGCTTCCGCCACATCCCCATCGTAGATCCCGACGGGCGTCCCGTGGGCCTGGCATCCTTCAAAGTCATGCTCAAATTCACCGGCGGACTCTTCTCTGACGACATATCACCCAACTAACGCGCGTCAACATCACCGCGCAAAAAGAGTCCGCAAGTAAATCTCGCGGACTCTTTTTTTCCTAAAATGGAGAAGTAATGAACGACATTCGCATTGGCATCATCGGTTCAGGTGGTATGGCGAATCACCATGCCCAGCACTTTTCCCAAACAGACGGCTTTGAACTCATTGCCATTGCTGCGCGAAATCCAGAAACCGGGCCAGCACTCGCCAACAAGCATGGCATAGACCACTTGCCGAGCTATCGGGATATGCTCAAACGCGATGATATCGATGCCATCGCAATATGTACCCACAACGATACCCACGGCGAAATCGCCCGTGCGGGCCTCGCTGCACACAAACACGTCCTCACGGAATATCCCGCCGCGCGCAATATCCGCGATGCCCGCCTGTTGCTTTCGGAAATCGACCACTCGTCTCGCGTCCTCCGCGTGGGCCACAACGAAGTACTCTCGCCCTCTCACCGCGCGCTCGAGCGACAAATTGCCCAAACCGGGAACCTCATGACCGCACTGTTCACCCGCCTCACACCGGGCAGAGGCAAGCGTCCCGAAACCTTATTCAACATCCCCGTATCTGGTCCGCCAGCCCTCTTTTTTCTTTATCACATCTATCCCCATGTCGATGCTTTTGGTCCCGCAACCTGGGTCGAAGCCGCTGCCCACTACGAAAATTTGCGCGACAATGGAACCTATGATAGCTTTGCAAATTCCGTCACAGTCGGTTTTGAAAGCGGGGGAATCGGGCAGTGGAACTGGGCTGGTGGCATTGAAATTTCCCATGCCGAAGAATATCGCCACATCGTCATGACAAAGGGCACACTCATCAACAGAGGGCACGGCTGGCACCTATCGACAAAATCGGGCGAACGCGACCTGCCCGCAACCGAACCATCGGACATCACAATCCAAACCCAATTCCTCAACGACATCCACAATGGCAACTGGCAAACCGACGCCCGCACGGCCATCAACGCCGCGCTGATCGGTCTCGCAGCCGAACGATCAATAGAAGAAAACCGCCGCATAACCCTCTCAGAACTTCTGTAAATTCAACTAAAAACACAAAATATGCGTGACAGTTTGACTTGCTTCGCGTATCATGAAAGTCAAAGATTTCCTATCACAAAATCAGAGACTCTTGCCAATGACAATAAAAGAAATAAAAAAAATCGCCAATCCAGCGTGTCGAGAATTTGGGGTGAAAAGAATGGATCTTTTTGGATCTCTAAGCCGAGGCACAGGAACTACTATCAGCGATGTGGATTTAATAGTGGAGTTTGAAGATCCTACTATACATCCTTCAAAAAGATTTTTTGGACTCCTTCACCATCTTGAAGATGAATTAAAATGCAAAGTTGATCTCCTTACGTTCAACGGACTCAAGAACCCTTACTTTCGTCGTAGCATCCTAAAAGAGAGGGTAAACATTTATTAACTTTAAGCGAAAAAATAATGACCCAAACCATTTCCCTAAACGACCTGGTCTTCCAGTCCAAAAATATTGACCTACAACAAGCAGCGAAGGCATTCAAAACGCATGGCGCGATTGTCGTGCGGGGTTTGCTCCGCGAATACATCGACGCCCTTCACCGCGACATCGAAGCCACTGCCAGACAATCTCTCGACCTCCTAGATCAAGCCAGCGCAATACCCGAAGGATGGCGCACGCCCAACAACACCCTCTTTATACCCGCGCCTGACAATTATGAACGCGACCGACAAATTATGGTCCTGGGCATCAACTATCACACCAGCGCAACCTTCTTTCGCTCGGCTTTTCACCCGCCCACCCTCGACATTGTCGAAGCCATCCTCGGCCCCAACATCGAACTCTACGGCAATGGACAATGCCTCTACAAAGAACCCGTCGGAGGCCATCCCAAACACCTGCACCAGGACTCGGCGTATTTTGAACACCGGTACGAAGGACCCGTTGGCATCCTCACCTACGTCGTCCCCACCGACCTCAAAAACGGCGCCCTCCACGTCGTACCTGGCTCTCACAAACTGGGGCAACTCAACCACATCGACACCTTCTCGCACCTGGGACTTGCAGACGACGAATGGCCCTGGGAACGCGCCCTCCCAATACCCGGTCAACCCGGTGACGCCATCTTCTTTCACGTCAAAACCATTCACGGCTCCAAACAAAACCACTCGGACAAACCGCGTCCCGTCTTCATACACCGCTACCGCAGAGCCGATGATTACGTCGTCATACGCGGCACCAACACGAAAAACCGCGCAGAATCGGCAAAACGCGCGGCAGAGGCAAAAAAAGAAAATGGACTTATGGTACGCGGTTTTCGCCCATATTAAAAAAAGCCCATCTGAACCATCCTAAACATTAGCTTCAACCATCACCTCAATAGCTGCTATATGCGCCGCAACGCGCACACCCATCGGTTGTGCTGTTGGGCTTTCTGCCGTCACCAGATGCCCTGTATAGCCTCTCTGATACAAAGCGATCGGTATGCCCTCCCCATATTTCCGCCTCGCCACATCCATATTGGGATGAATCACCCCATTGACCGCAATCTCGCCTTCAATCTCGGTCTGTTTGTTAATCGGACAAACCCGTACCACCCGCGTCACCATCGCCCGTCCAAGGGGATCGCGGTCCCCAAACATCTCGTACAGATAAAAACCCGGACTCTCCCAATCCTCGTGCAAATCGATCACACCAGCAAAAACTTGTCCTTCTAAAAAACCCTTCAAAATTTCGATCTCGGGTACATCATCGCGCAAATATGCCCAATTCACATCGACATCCTGTGCATTGAGCCGAGCATTGTGAACATAGCTCCACGGGCACAAACACGGAATAACCTCAAAACGCACCCTATCAGCCCAGCGTTCCCACCCACCCTCCAAAAAAACCAGCGCAGCTTCCACGCCAGCCGGTTCATCGCCGTGCGTCCCCCCATTGATATAAACAACAGGCGCGTCTCGCTTACCAGCAGACACACGAAAAACCGGCAACCCTTCAACCTTCCCCAACTCATACACATCAACACCAGACACGGCTTCCACGCGCTTAACAACAGCATCGTAATCCCGTTGAACCATCACATACCCCGAAGCGCGTCAATCACCCGCGCGTGAATCTCACGGACACTCACCACCACCCCGCGATTGTCTTCCATCTGAGCAGCAGACGCAAAATCGAGCGACCTGCCGAACATATCGCTCACCTTTCCACCGGCTTCCTCAACGACAAGAGACCCCGCAGCGTGATCCCAAATATTCTCGCGATAATCCAGATAGCTTGGCGACGGCAGCCTCAAATACAACGCCGCATCGCCGCGAGCCACCGCGCCGTATTTTGCCTGACTATCCATCCTGAGCGACGGCGACTCAATACCAACCGCACGGGCCACAGCTTTGTGTGCATCGTGATCGCCGTGTGACGCCTCCACACTCTCGGCAAACCGCCACGCAGGGACATCAATCCGAATATCAGCACCATCTCCACCCGCCAGAGGCATCGCCCGGGTACCCTCTCCCCGCACCGCCACAAATAACATCCCACAATCGCCGTCCGCCTGATCTATATCCACCGGCAGGGCCGGACACGCCAGCGCGGCAACCTTCACCTCCCCGCAATCGATAAGAGCCAGTGCCACCGCATATTGATCCCCGCGCAAAAAGCCCTTTGTCCCATCAATGGGATCGAGTGTCCAGAAACGCTCTGCAACATCTCCATTGCCCGCATCAATCCAGTCGCAAACCGTATTTTCATCTGCCTGTGCATACGCCCGAACAAATTTGCACACGGTCTTTCGCATCGCAGTTTGCTCGGCACGCCGAAGAACCGACGCATCTTCTTCCGCCACAATCGGATCATTGGAAAAAACCGACTTTAACCGCCTACACACAAGTGCCTGCGAGCCAAAATCCGCAACCGTCACCGGACTGCGATCCTCCTTCTCCATCGCCCCAACAAGTGATTTTCGCACATCCACACAAAGCCGGGCAGCCTCGCGCACAGCCTCGATAGCGACATCGCGTTCTTGATTGTATTTCATGTAAAATCCTTTG
Source organism: Candidatus Latescibacterota bacterium (assembly GCA_965262145.1). Classification (GTDB taxonomy): domain Bacteria; phylum Latescibacterota; class UBA2968; order UBA2968; family UBA2968; genus VXRD01. The sequence goes on along the minus strand of OZ253501.1, from coordinate 5,164,189 downwards.
TCTTAACCTGTTTTTTTAAACTCCAGTCTTCCTATCTTGGCCAGTACGTTCTAATCGCATTTTTGAAAGCATAACTACAAAGAGCTATCCAAACCTGACATTGAGCAGGTCTAAGTAGGAGAAATTAGATAAATCTGACATACGCCTTTTCCAAAGAGTCTCAGGATTTTGATTCTGAGATCAGTGAGTCCATCCATCACCGTGTATGTCTGTGTCGGTGTGTGTAAGATCACGCGATGAATGCCGTCTAAGACCTGAAATAGCCATCGCAATGTGGGTTGCGCCGTGGGGTTGCCGATTTGATCTGGCAACGTATCGTGATGTTGTGCTAAGGCGGCACGCATTCGGCGCTGGGCAATAGAATAGACCAACAGTGCCAGGGTCATCACCATGAGTAAGGCTTGGATACGAGATGGTTTTTTGAGAAAGAGCGATGAGACAAAAAAGAGCGGGTCTTTCAAAAAACGGAAGCCTGTTTCGACTGCCTTTTGTCCTTTATAGGCTTGGATGATGTCCTGATCACTCAGGTGCGCGTGCGGGATATTTGACCCGATAACAAAGGTGGCTTTGCGCTGTTTCACAGCTTGGATTTTTTCTTGATCAGGTAAAATATCTGCTGTGATTTGCCAGCGGATATCTTTGATGGGTGTTTTGGGTGTGGGACGCCCTTTTTTGGCATATCGGATATGGGGTTTTATATGCTCCTTTTCGATGCGATGATACTTCAACTTTTTGGCGATAGCAACGAGGGCCTTTTGTGCTTCTTGTTGGGCGTTAAATCGTTGTGCCTGTAGATGAAAGAGGGCTTTTTGCACCGTGTCCTGCTCACGCTTTTGCGCCTTATGTAGCGTTTTTTTTGCCCGTTGCTCTGCTTGCTTAGAATAGACAACCAGCCATCTTTGAGAGATCCCATAATGGGAGAGTTCTACGCGCTGATAAGCCAGTGAGGCATCTATAAAATCCCAAGCCTCAAAGTCCCAGGCCTGTTCAATGACATGCCCAACGACTTTGATCGTTTCGGGTAACCGCGTGATAAAGGACAAACGCGACAAGTTGGGCGCATTGTCTTTTGTGTAAAGCTTGGCGTCTGCCACAAGATAACGCGGCGCATCGGCACCTTGAAATTGCGCAATCAAATCTGCTGCACGCGCTTCAAAAATCTTGGTATCCGACGCATTGCCATCCCAGCTTTTACACACCAACGGGATGCCCCCATTCTGGCTGACAATGGTCTCCAGAACCACTTGCTTCAAGTCGGGACGATGATCTTTTGAATAGCCACGCACGATGCGGATGGCCGATTCATCGCTATCGGGCACATAGGCACCGGTCAGGGAGAAGGTGGTCGTATCGAGGCTGTGAAACCGAAGATCAACAGCTTCTTGCCTGCAAACATCCATACTGATTTCACTGAATAACACATCACACCCATAGCCAAAGACTTTATCCAGGCTACGGCCTAACTTGAAACGATTGAAGTGATCTGCCTCGACACCGGGGCGAAATAACACGGCTAAGGGCTTGTTCTGGAAAAATTGGGGGGTTAAGCTCATCGGACGGTCTGAAAATCCCAGGCCATTGAGAATCATGCCTGTGATCGCTTCACCTGTCGTGATCTCCTCTTTTTCATCCACCTCAATGCGCGAATCTATCAACTCAACCAGACCCAAATCTTTGATAACACCAGCAATAACACCAAGATGATCTAAACGCTCTACGACAACCTGTGGCATCTTTACCTCCTCTGTGGGGACGATCTACTCACAGAAGGGTAATTCTTTTTTTTCTTTTTTTCAACTGCTCAATGTCAGCCAAACCAACCGAACAACACCTATAACATTTAACCACCCCTTATCAATCCCCCACAAAACCTCCCCATATCTATCTTCCCCAAGAACAGCCTTTAGGCCATCTGCATAAAAAAGAATCCTGATCGGACTATAAAAACAAAAACTCCAATACCCATCAAAATCAAAAGATAAACCCTCTCCCCAGAGAAATAAAAATGGAATAGCATTGAGAACCAAATACCCCCCAACAAGCCAGACAATAGGCCGAAGCCAAGACGTATAAAATTTCGATGACACGCCCCGCCATCCCAACAAAAGCCAATCTTGCCACCCCTGCCAACTCTTATACCATTTATCATTTTTCACTTGTGCATATTCAACCAAAGAAATATAACTGGCAATAGTATTTTCTTGACCTATATCTCCCCTTACATGTGCTAAATTTTTTAACTTAACAAACAAATCCCTCATATCATGAAATCTCTCACCATATCTTTTGACATAACGAATATTCAACAATCTCCGTCCAATCTTTTCATTGCGTCCAAAAAATATCCTGAACAAATTATACTCCTGAATATCATCATATTTTACACTATTACCCTGATGATCAAATTCTCTACGATTAACTACCTGATCCCACGTCAAAACATCTATCTCATTACCACCAACAAAATGGCAACTTATTGGATACTCACACGGAAAGGGAAAATCTAAATCCAATTTCTTAAATTTATTCCCCTTAAATGTCAAAGACACCCCTTGGACTTGACCCGTTTTAGTGGACAACTTATCTCTTTCAGAGAAAGGAGTCCACAATGGGAAGAAAAAGATCATATCCAACAGCATTTCGTCAGCAGATGGTCGCTCTAGTCAGATCCGGTCGCAGTGCCAACGATTTAGCTAAAGAGTTTGAACCGACTGCTCAAACAATCAGTGCCTGGGTGCGTCAAGCAGACCGCGATGAAGGCCGGCGAGAAGATGGATTGACAAGCCGTGAGCGGTCAGAGCTTCAAAGGCTACGCAAAGAGAATAAGCGCTTGCGTCAAGAGCGCGAGATCCTTGCAAAAGCCGCGGCCTGGTTCGCACGGGAGACCGATGCGATACCCCCAAAATCTTCAGATTTATAAGAGCGCATCAGGCCGTCTATCCCATCACCGTGCTATGCCGAACGCTGGACGTCTCCACCAGTGGGTATTATGCGTGGTGTCATCGTCGTGTATCTAAACGGGCACAGGACGATAAAAAGTTGATAGAACAAATAAAAGGTTTTCACCAACGTTCCAATGGGACCTATGGTGCCCCTCGTATTTTTCAAGACCTACTCAGCATAGGGATTCGCACCAGCAAGAAACGTGTTGCAAGACTGATGCGACAAGCCCAGATTTATGGTGTGAGCCGAAGAAAGGGTATGACGACAACACACCGATCTATCACAGCAGAAAAAGCCCCTGATCTGGTCAAACGAGACTTTACCGTTGACAAGCCGAACAAGCTGTGGGTCGCTGATATTACCTACATACCAACCTGGTCTGGCTTTCTGTATCTATCCGTTGTTCTTGATGCCTTCTCCAGACGCGTGGTTGGCTGGGCAATGGCCAAACATCTGAAGACCCAACTGGTCTTGGATGCCCTGGATATGGCACTTTGGAACCGACGACCAGAGCAGGTGATTCATCATTCAGATCAAGGCTCTCAATATACCTCCTATGCGTTTGGTCAACGCTGTGCAAGGATGGGGGTCAGGCCGTCTGTTGGATCCGTTGGCGATTGTTTTGACAATGCCTTGTGTGAAAGCTTCTTTGCCACCCTTGAGTGCGAGTTGATAGACCGACATAGCTTCCCCAATCATAGCCAGGCCAAGTTGGCTATCTTCGAGTATATTGAGGGGTGGTATAATCCTCATCGCAGACACTCTGCGATAAGGTATCTATCGCCCGTCACCTATGAAAAACGGATAGCAAAGGATGATTGGGTTGAAACTTCTACACTATCCACTAAAGCGGGGTAACTCCATGGTAAACGTTTAATCCGTCAATAAAAAATATAGTGCGTTTACTGGATTGCATCATCCACACCTCCTAAAACGACAAAAAAAATCCCGGACCCACTAACGAGTCCGGGGGCTTCAGCACTGAATGTCTGAAGGGGTAATGCCTAAATATATGGCAATATAAAAATAGTGTCAATTATTTTTATATTGCGAGAGGCAATAAACGCCTTGATGCAGACTACTAATCTTGATCCATCTCGCCGCGATCAACCCAACCCGGCAATCTAATCTTCTCCGACATCTTCCACGCCGTCAAATAAAGCGAAACCGTAAAACGCGCGGCATCTCTTGCCCGCATCTCCGCAAACGCGCGCACCGCAGGCTCATTCTTCCAATCCACATCTTTTGGAATGAGATACTGCTCCATCGACAGCGCGGCCTCAACCTCTGCAAAACTCCTGTGCATCTGCGCCACAATCCCCGTCATCAAACTATCCACGGGCGCGGCTGTCAATCCCATAGCAATCGCTTCAGGCTCCAAATCCAAATTTTGAAGCAACCCATCAATCTTTTCGTGAATACGCGTCCTCGACGACTTGCCATCCACAACGCGACCATTCCAGTGAATCGTCAAATTCAGAGGTTGACAAACTTCCTGAGCAAAATGCGCAACATACCCGGCGTATATCAGACACTTATTTTGAATAAACGGACTCTCGGGCCACTTGCGAAACTCTGCAAATGCCAAAGCGAGTTGCTCCGTATATTCCGCTGTTATATACGGCAACAACCCCACCTGCTCTGGCCTCTTCCCCAACTCTGCACAAAGCCTTCCAAACGCATACCGCGACGCGGGCAAATCCCCTGCCTCAAACAGCTCCATATTAAAATAATGAACCGGATGTATGGCCTTCTCCAGATGAAGCGTACCGCGATTCTTCGCAACATCCGGATCAACTGCTGCATGAGCCACCATACCCGCACCCGCCCTGAGAAAAGCAGGCGCATCTGACGGAAGAGCCTGAACAGCCGCCCGCGTCAAAATACCATGACCCCGCGGCCACCAGCCCCAGGCGGGCGACCCAAAAACAAATAGTGCCAATAATACCATGCTCAATCGACGCATCGATAATCTCCTTGAACGAATAGACGAATAGACGAACCCCACCCAACCACCCAAAACCTCTGGATTGCGGCTTACAGCATGCCGCAATGACGGTCTATTTATATATGAACTGGCCTGAGAGGCGACTGGTTGTACACTGTTCTGTTGATGAACTGGTCTGGGAAACGACCAGTTGTACACCATTCCGCGTTTTCTACTCCCCGTCCCAAACCTCTCGTTTCACAAAATCGGCAATCTCCAAACGCTCGGACAATCGCCAGGCAGTCAAATAAAGCTGCGCGGTAAAACGCGTTGCAGCGCGGGCACGATCTTCTGCAAAAGCGATCACCTCGGCATTCGGTTCCCAATTTTCCTCATCATATCTGGGAATATTCGGTCCCATTTCATAAACCCGGTCAACCAACGCAAACCCTTTCTCAAACTCCCGCATAATTTCAGCCATCGCGTTTTCAAAAGGCGTCACACCCTGATCGCGCGACAAATCCTCGGGCTTCATCTTCAAAAACTGCACCAGACCATCGACCTTCAAGTGAATACCCTTCTGCAACTTTTCGCCCGCCTCTTGCACGCGCCCATCGTAGTGAATGGTCAAATGCAAAGGCTGACACATATCCTCGGCATAATGCGCGAGAAAACCCGCATAAATCAGACACTTGCTCTGAATATGTGGATTATCGGGCCACTTGCGATACTCTGCAAAAGCCACTGCCAAACGCTCTGTCCACTCATGCACCGCATAAGGCACAAAACCCATCTTCTCCGGCGACACCCCATGCTCATAGCACAACTTGACAAACGCATATCGACTCTCGGGCAACGTTTCCACATCGAGCATCTCGCGATCCAAAAAATGCTCGGGATACTCCGCCCCTCGCACATGCGGTGTGCCCCGATTCTTGCCCATATCGGGATCAATGCTCAAATGCGCCACCGTCTTTGCCCCCTGCCTGAAAAACGCGGGAACATCATCGGGCAAAGCCGCCACAGCAGACAAAGTCAGAATATGATGCCCCTCCAACAACCAGCCCTGAACAGGAGAACACAACCCTGCCAAAAGCAAAACAGAAATAACAAATCGTTTGAACATTATACCTCCTGTAAATGCATAAGCAACCACAGATGGACACGGATAAACACAGAGAAAAAGGCAAAATTTTCTGGATCGCGGCTCAACACCATGCCGCGATGACGATAGGTGCTCGTCACGCCTGCATGCCTTAAGCAGGCGTCCAGGATATTGTTCTCAGCCGTCACACATAAAGACAGCGGAGAAACTCAGAAAGTTTCTCCGCTATCAAAAATGGCGGGAATGTGTGGGAATCGAACCCACCTAGCGTGGGGTTAGCACGCAACAACGGGTTTGAAGCCCGCGGGGGACACCAGTTCCCCATCCACTCCCGAACTCCCCCTCATTTCACAACTTCAATTTCGCCGGGATGTTCTGCAACCACCTCGCCAATATCCCGAGCCATCACACCGCGATCGTCCAACGACTCAAGAAAACCATCAGCCGCATCGGGCGCAAGTGCAATTAGCAAGCCACCGGAAGTCTGCGGATCAAAAAACAATCGCCTCAAAGACTCGTCAACATCTTCGGCAAACCCCACCGCATGCCCTCGCGCCGCCCGGTTGCGCCGCAAACCACCGCCTTCGCGCCCCTCTGCAATTTGCAAAGCAAGATCAAAACGCGGCACATCAGAAGCGCGAATGCGAAACCCCACCCCACTCGCCTGCGCCATCTCCAACCCGTGGCCGAGCAAACCAAATCCGGTTATATCCGTACATCCACCCGCTTTGTATGCAACCATCTCCTCGGCTGCGATGCGATTCAACTGCACCATAGAATCCACCGCAATTTGCAAAGCATCCTCATCAATCTCGTCATTTTGATAGGCATCCGACATCAAACCCGTACCCAGTGGCTTCGTCAAAATAAGACGATCGCCCACCCGCGCCCCCGCATTGGTCTTCACATCGTCTGGATGTACAATCCCCGTAACAGACAAACCGTACTTGGGTTCCACATCCTCCACAGAATGCCCACCGACCAAAACCGCGCCGGACTCCGCCACTTTTTTCTGGGCACCTATTAAAACCTCGGCAATCACCTCTGGCTCGACATCATCACTCGGAAACCCACAAATATTCAGCGCAGTAATCGGACGCCCCCCCATCGCATACACATCGCTCAGCGAATTCGCTGCGGCAATCTGCCCATACGCATATGGGTCATCGACAATAGGCGTAAAAAAATCCACCGTCTGAATAAGTGCCATATCCTCAGAAATCCGAAACACGCCGGCATCATCAGCCGTATTCATCCCTACCATCAAATTGGGATGCGCGACCTGTGGCAACTTTTTCAAAATCACATCCAGCACTGCCGGATCGAGTTTTGATGCTCAACCACCGCAACTGACGAGCTGAGTCAATCTTTTAGCGCGATTTCGCCACTTCATTTTTTTAATTCCTCATCTTCTCTCGCCATCTGTTCCTTTTGCCAGCGATAATCAACCTTGCCATCGTAAAACATCCCGGGGTTCTCTATCGCCCACAACTGCTTTCGAATTAACCAATTTTTGGGATCCAGAACATAAGCGCGCTTTAATTCTGCAATAGCATCTTCGCGTTTGCCCTGTTTTAGCAACGCGATAGCGTGCTGGAATTTTGCATCTGCCTCCCGCTCATCCGCAGTCAATGCGCGAGGTTTTGCCTCTTTATCTGCATCGCGCCAGGCACTGGGGACAGCCCCCGTTGTGACCCATTCGACCAGTTCTTCGCGCAGGGTCCCATTGCCAATATTAACGCTGCCAACAGCGCGGACAAGTCGCCCTTCTTCATCCACAAATATCCCAACCGGCACAAATTTTACATTGTACGCTTTGCCAATCGCATTGTGCTGATCCAGCAATGCGCGATACGTGCCACCAGCCTTTTCAACCCAGGGCCTGGCAACCTCGGCACCTTGTGCATCCTGAGCGATGACCACCACCTCAACCTGCTCACCGTACTCCTTGTAAAACTGTTGCCATCCAGGCAACTGAGCGCGGCACCCTCACCAGGACGCCCACATGAAAACCGCTGTTTTTTTGCCTCGAAAATCACTCGGGGAGATCGGTTCTCCAGTGTACAAATCCGGCAGCGTAAATGAAGGGGGTACTTGCCCAATACCCAGACCAATATCATTCAGTTCAGGCTCTAAAATCTTCACAGATTCCCCTGACAAAATATGAGCTGGGATAAGTACGCTCGTCAACAGGATCAATACAAGTACTGTTTTCTTCATAAAGAATCTACCTTGCTTTTCACTAACCGTACAAGTGCGCTACATAATCGCCATACCCATTGTACATTCGGGTGGGCACGCGCCCCATCGTCCCGATCAACTGCTCCGTTGCCTGCGACCAGCGCGGGTGTGGCACATTGGGATTTACATTTGCCCAAAAATCGTACTCAGCAGGTGCCAGTTCATTCCAGAAAGTCTTGGGTCGCTGTTTGGTAAACTCGATCTTCACAATAGACTTAATACTCTTAAACCCGTATTTCCACGGCGTGATCAACCGAATGGGCGCACCGTGCTGTTTGGGCAATGCGTGACCGTAAATACCCGTCGCGAGCATCGTCAGTTCATTCGTCGCTTCTTCCATTGTCAGGCCCTCAAAATACGGCCATGGATACCAGGACTGCGTCTTGATACCCGGCGCCTGATCCGGACGATTGAACGTCACCATCCGCACGTATTTTGCCGACGACTTGGGCTGCACATAATCGATCAACGCCTTCATCGGAAACCCCGTCCACGGCACCGTCATCGCCCATGCTTCCACGCACCGCAACCGATATACGCGCTCTTCCAGCGCGAACCGCTTGAGCAAATCATCCAAGTCATAAACTCCGGGTTTCTCCACAGAGCCAGTAATCTCGACCTCCCAGGGCCTCACCTCAAACTTATCTACCAATTCGTGAACTTTGCCCTTATTCGTGGTAAATTCATAAAAATTGTTATGCCGCGCGGCAACCTTCTCCCGCGTCAATTCCCGCTCTACTGTGTAATTTTCATTGCGCTTTGCCGGATACAAACCCGGTAGCGACGGGGGAACTTCCACCTCAAACTCATCTTCTGCTGTCGCGCAACCCGCGCCGATCACCGCACTCGCGCCCGCAATGCCCATCGCCTGCATAAAGCGCCGGCGATTCAGGTAAATGTGTTCGGGCGTAACCTCGCCTTCGGGCAACTGCCAGCCTTTGGGAATGTGGATAAAAGCCATCGTCTTCCTCCAATTCTGGTTACAACGTGGAATTACCGCTGATTCATCGCCACATAATCGCGTTTATCTGCTCCGGTATAAATCTGGCGCGGTCGGGCGATTTTCTGTTCGTTATCCCACAACATCTCTTTCCACTGCGCCAGCCAGCCACACGACCGTCCCACCGCAAATAACACCGTCATCATCCGCGTGGGCAATCCAATGGCCCGATAGATAATACCCGAATAAAAATCCACATTGGGATACAATTGCCGGGAAATAAAATACTCATCCTGCAGGGCAATCCGCTCCAATTCCAGCGCAATATCAATCAAGGGATTTTTACCCGTCACTTCAAACACATTATATGCGGTCTCTTTGACAATCGCCGCCCTGGGATCGTAATTCTTATAAACCCGATGCCCAAACCCCTGCAACACCACTTCTTTGTTTTCCACCCGCTCGATATAAGCCGGCACCTTATCCACCGAGCCGATCTCATTGAGCATATTGAGCACGGCTTCATTCGCCCCCCCGTGTGCCGGACCATAAAGCGCTGCTGCTGCACCGGCCATAGACGAATACGGATCTGCACCCCCACTGGCAACGCCCCGCATGATGCTGGTAGAACAATTCTGACCGTGATCGGCGTGCAAAATAAGCAACACTTCCAGCGCTCGCTCGAGCACTGGATCAGCCCGATATACCTCGCCCTCTGTGCCAAATAACATGTTCAAAAAATTGCCGTAAAACCCCAACTCGGGATTTGTCGACACATAAGACAGGCCCGCACTGCGGCGATGAACCGCAGCACCTATGGTCGCAACATTGCCGATCAGACGACAAATATGACGACGCTGCGCCTCTTCGGTTCCAAAATCTCGTTCATCATCGTAAAATACCGACAGTGCCCCCAGCACACTCACCAGCATCCCCATCGTATGAGATCCTTTGGGAAAACCATCAATAAAAGACAAAATATCGTCTGAAATAACCGTTTGAGAATTGACTTGCTCGGAAAACCCGGCCAACTGATTGCCGCTGGGCAACTCGCCATAAACCAGCAAATAAGCCACTTCGAGATAAGAAGACCCCGCTACCAACTGCTCAATGGGATATCCGCGATAGCGCAAAATCCCTTTCGCACCATCGATATACGTAACCGCACTGCTACAAGATGCCGTATTGATATACGCCGGGTCGTATCCCAACAGGCCAAAGTCGTTATCCGAACTCTTAATCTGCCTCAAATCTTCTGAGCGCACATGAGCGCCGTCCTCAGAATACGTGCCATAAGTAATAGGTAAATCATACGTTTCATCTGTCCGATTATCAATAACTGTAAGTGAATCCTTGCTCATCACAAGCCCCTTTCTCATAATCCGCCCATTTGGAGGAGAAGTGTTCTACTATTGCGCTATTACCTGATAAATTGTACGCGATCTACATTGATCTGCAGGATGGGACTGCATAGAAACCGCATCAAAAACGCGCTGCAGTGCCCGTTCATAAGATGCCCCACCCGCACAAATCGCAAGTGCCCCGCCCGCCCGAAGTCGCATTTGCAACACGCGCAACATCGACAAACTGTAAGCCTGGCGATTCTCCGTTCGCGCCACCTGATCTGGCCCAACATCAATGTGCATCGCAATACCGTGATAATTGCGCGGTGTACCCTGCACATAAGAACAAAAATCGCCCACAATAAGCTCGACCCGTGCGTCATCCAGCAAATCGGCATTGGCCAAATAGGTGCGATTCCATTCTACAATTTGCGGCTCAATTTCCACCACACGAACGGACTGTACAGCACTGTGCTTTAGCACCTGCCTCAGCGTCACGCCCAGTCCAAGCCCACCGATCAACACATCGGCATATCTCTGATTTGGAGAAATGCCAGCCAGCGCGAGATCGGCAAGTGCGATCTCCAAATCGGAACAGGTGCTCGCAATCGCACATCCATTTATAGAAAGCACATGATGCACCTGCTCGTCAACCGGCACCGCATCAAGCCGAAAATTTCCATTTCGCGTCTCAACTGATGCCACATGACTTAGCGTGTTATCGCTCTGCATTCATCGCGCCTTTTTTTCCTAAAAATCCAGTTTGAGCCAGTATTACAATATATATGAGATTCCAAAATTTTCAAACACATTTGGTCAGTAAACAGCTATACTGACCTTGTGCTGCGCGTGCAGCCATCAGCTATTAGCCCTCGCCCATCCTGGACGCCTGCTTAAGGCATGCAGGCGTGACGATAGGAATCTCACCCGTTATTACACGCTTGATTTTTCAAGCGCGAATCCCTTTATTGACGCACCGTCCGGTAGAAAAATCCCAAACCTGAAGGAGTTGAAATGAAAATCACCAAACTCGAAACCTTTCTCGTCAAACCGCGCTGGCTTTTTCTCAAAATGCACACAGACGAGGGCCTCGTTGGCCTTGGAGAACCCATCCTTGAAGGGCGCGCCCTCACCTGCGCCCAGGCCGTAGCCGAACTCGCGCCCTATCTCATAGGCAAAGACCCCCGCCGCGTGGTACATCACTGGCAGGCCATGTATCGCCATGCATTTTATCGCGGCGGTCCCATTCTCACCAGCGCCCTATCCGGTGTCGAACAAGCACTTTGGGATCTCGCCGGGAAAGCCGCGAACATGCCCGTCTATGAAATGCTCGGCGGTCCCCTGCGCGACCGCATCAAAATGTACAAAGGCACGGGGGGAGGCGGCACACCCGAACAGGCTGCTGCCGCGGTAAAAGAGCGCAAAAAACAGGGATTTATCGCCATAAAGACCGGCCCAGCCAAAATTCGCCCGGCGCGCATCGTCGAAAACCCGGCCTTTATCGATCACGCCGTCGAAACATTTGCCGCAATGCGCGAAGCGGGCGGACCGGACTTTGACATCGCCATCGACTTTCACGGCGCCATATCACCGCAAACCGCTGCCGTACTCATCAAGGCACTCGAACCCTACCAGCCGATGTTTGTCGAAGAACCCATCCAGTGTCAAGACGTGGAAGGCATGGCAGAACTCGCTCGCAAAACCCACCTGCCCATCGCAACAGGCGAACGCATCTTCACCAAATGGGGCTTCCGCGAACTCCTGGAAAAACGCGCCTGTTCCATCATACAACCCGACCTGTCACACGCCGGCGGCATCTTCGAAACCCGTCTGATCGCAGGCATGGCCGAATCCTATTACGCAGCCGTTGCGCCGCACTGTCCGCTCGGTCCCATTTCATTAGCCGCCTGCATCCAGCTCGACGCCAGCATACCCAACTTCCTCGCGCAAGAACACACCATGTTTGGCGAAGACTATCTCAAAGAACCATTCCAATTCAAAGACGGCTACGTCGAACTGCCCAAAGGCCCCGGCCTTGGCATTGAACTGGACGACGACAAAATGGAAGACAAAATTGGCCACGACTGGAACAATCAGAGATCCCTTCACCCCGATGACGGATCGGTCGTTGATTGGTAAAACAGCTTTTAAGGAGACCGCATGTCACAACTCACCGGAAAAATCGCGCTCGTCACCGGCAGTGGGCGGGGTATTGGCCGCGCCATTGCCATCGCCTTTGCCACAGAAGGAGCCGACCTCATACTCGCCGCACGCACCGGCGAACAACTCGATGCCGTTGCCGAAGAAATTTGCGCCCTCGGTCGCAATGTCCTATCCGTGCCCACCGATGTCACCAACCGCCAGAGCGTAGATGCACTAACAGAAAAAGTCCGCGGAGAATTTGGTCGCCTGGACATCCTCGTCAACAACGCGGGCGGCGGCATAGAGCGCAACAGCATTCTCGACAGCGATCCCGATGTCTGGATCGAAGATGTCACAGTAAACTGTATCAGCGCCTACCTCGTCTCGCACGCCTTGCTACCCCTCATGATTGAATCTGGCGGTGGCAGAGTCATCAACGTGGGATCGGGCATGGGCCACCGTCCCACAGCGAGCAGTTCTGCGTATCACGTTGGCAAAGCCGGCATGTGGATGTTCACCCAATGCCTATCAGAAGAAGTCTGGGAACACAACATCACGGTCAACGAACTCATCCCCGGCCCGGTAGCCACACGTCTTACGGGTGATCGCATGAGAGTGGGCGGTCCACCGCCCTTCGCGCCCAGCGAAGTCGTCAAAGCACCCGAAGATGTCGTCCCACTCGCGCTCTTTTTAGCCACCCAACCCGACGGGGGCCCGACCGCTCAAACCTTCAGCCTGACCCGTCGCCCGATTTAGAAATTGTCTCACTCCCTGGTTGGATTCTGTTTCTAATTGTGCTTGCTTTTTGGGGGGGTGGATGCTACTTTTTTTGAAAATTCTACTTGTTGTATTGAATATCGCGTATCTTAAAAGAAAAAATTGTGAATAGTTTTTAAGAACATCAAATGTTAGGGATCAACAACCTGGGTGGAACTCCCTGATATCGGGTTCGGTATCTCACAGGTACTTCCAGTACTCGTACAATGTGACTATGCACCGGAGGGATCAATCATCCTGATAGATCAACCAGAGGTTCATCTTCATCCCTATGCACAATCGGCTTTGGCAGATGTAATGATTGATGTCATAAAAAAAAGAAATATCCAGTTGGTCATTGAAACCCATTCCGAGCATTTTCTTCGGCGATTGCAAAGACGAATTGCTGAAGACGAGTTGTCTCAAGACAAAGTATCGGCCTACTTCGCCAATATCAATAACCTGGTACCATTGGCTGAAGTAGAACCCAAAATCTCGAAACGGATACAAAACCTGCTTAAGGACAAAGGTATTTCGTCTGCCAATGACCTCGTCAGAGTACCCTTAAGGACGCTTCTTGAAGTGCCAGGAGTTGGCGAAGTCACAGCGAACGAATTACAAGAAAAGGCGAAAAAAAATCTCGAAGCAAGGAGGGCTAAGTTGGAGCGTTTAGAAATAGACGAGTTTGGCAATATCCAGAACTGGCCGGAGAACTTTTTCGGCGATGAGATGGGAGATATTACCGCGCAAGCCAGGGCGGCAATGGAAAAGCGGATGCAACAACACACTCCTAATTTGGAGAGAACCAAATGAACTTGCCGAACAAATGCTTGGTTGATACCAATGTTCCTAAGATGGCCAATCGCGCTTTACAATCCGATGATAATATTTCACCAGAGGAGCATGCCTGCGTACTAGCCTGTATAGATGCCGTTGAACATGTCATCAATAATGATTGCTTGGTCATCGATAACGAAAATAAAATTTTTTATGAATACCTAGTGCATCGTGGCAAAAAAGGCTAAACATATAAATAGTGTGTGCTTATATTTGGGAGTCTCTCAAAAGTGCCTCTACATTCCTCTTGGAGGGTCCCATGCCTGGTTACTATAAAAAAGCAAGTGCCTTGCCCATAAGCGTGATCCAACGCGCCATCTTAGAAGAGCTTGTCCAACGCCATACCAGCCAACAGTGCCATGTCAAACGTGCCGGCATCATCCTTTTGAGCAGTGAGGGGAGAAGCATGACGGAGGTGACCGAGCAACTGAGGATCCACCGTGGGACAGTCTCTACTTGGCGCAAGCGGTGGCTTGGTCACCAAGAACACCTCACCTTGATCGAAGTCGAAGCCGACCGACAGGCCTTATCGGAGGCGATTCTGTCCACGCTTTCTGATGCGCCGCGCTCTGGCACGCCTGTGACCTATACGGCACAGATGGTCACAAAGATTGTGGCACTCTCGTGTGAAGACCCCAACGCATGTGGGTATCCGATTAGCCATTGGACGCCTCAAGCGTTGCGAGAAGAAGTCATCGCACGCGACATTGTAAAGGACATTTCCATTCGTAGTGTAGGGCGTTTTTTAAAAGGAGGCCGATCTTAAGCCTCATCGTGTGCGCTATTGGGAGTGTCCCCCCGATATGGATAAAGAAGCCTTTTACCAACAAAGCGAAAAGGTCTGCACCTTATATCAGTCGGCTCCTGCGCTTCACGAACAAGGCGTACATGTCATCAGCACAGATGAAAAAACGGGCATACAGGCCAAAGCGCGTGCCAAGCCAACTTTGCCGATGAAGCCGGGTCGGGTCGAATACCAGGAGTTTGAATACAAAAGGCATGGGACGTGTTGTTTGCTTGGCAATTTTGAAGTCGCCACAGGCAAGCTGATTGCCCCAACCTTATCCAAGACGCGAACAGAAGCAGATTTCAAGACCCATATTGAACAGACCTTTGCACAAGACCCGCAAGGCGAGTGGGTCTTTGTCGTGGATCAACTCAATACCCATAAATCTGAATCCTTAGTCCGATGGGTTGCCCATGTGTGCGACATTCAAGACGAGTTAGGTGAAAAAGGCAAATCCGGGATTCTAAAATCCATGAAAACGCGTGCCAACTTCCTGATAGATGAATCCCATCGTGTGCGCTTTGTTTATACGCCTGTGCATGCTTCCTGGCTCAATCAGATTGAATGCTGGTTTTCCATCCTCGTGCGACGCCTGCTTAAGAGAGGTAGTTTTACATCCATTCAAGACCTTCAGCAACGTATCTTAGATTTCATTGACTTTTTCAACAAGACGATGGCCAAGCCTTTTAAATGGACTTACACCGGCAGACCTCTTAATCTATAAGGAGTAGCACTTCTGCCACGATGCACTAGGTTGAGGGTCTGCTGTGGGTGTTTTGCTTTTAAGATGGGTGCGAGGGACCAGAGGTGAATGCTGCTGGCCGCGATGGCACCGAGGCATTGTGCTGCGATGTAGGGCAGAATTTCGCGTTTGGGAAAGTGGCGGGTGAAGGCAAAGGCGGTGGTGACGGCGGGGTTAAAGTGCGCGCCTGAGATATGTCCGGTGGCGTAAATCATTGTCATGACGATGAGGCCAAAGGACGTTGCAATGCCCACATGGGTGATGGCGCCTTCGGATAGCTGGTTGATGGCGACGGCTCCGCATCCGCCGAAAACGATGGCAAATGCGCCGATAAATTCTGCACCACATTTTTTGAGCAGGTTCATGGCGTCCATTTCTGGATGTCGGCGAGGATTTTTTCGGCATCGGGATGGTCGGGTTGCAAGCGCAGTACGGTTTGTAATTGTTGGACAGCGAGGTCAAAGCGCTGTTGTTCGGCATGGAGATAGCCCAGATGGAGGTGTGACGGCATGTGAACAGGGCTGATGGCGATTGCGCGCATATACCCGTTGTGTGCGCGTTCATATTCTGCTTTTTGGCGGGCGATCTCAGCCATTTGGAAATACGGGCGGTGATCGTCAGAGGTGAGTTCGGCGTATTTCTGAAAGGCTTCATAAGCGCTGTTTGTCTGCGCGGTTGCGAGATAGCTCAGGCCAAGGTGATAGCGCGGGATGACGTAATTGGGTTCGACTTCAATGGCTTTTGAAAAGGCTTTGATCGCCGCGTCATAGTGTTCAATCAGGTGGAGAATGGTGCCGAGGCGAAAATGGACGCGGGTGAATTGGGTGTTGTGCGTTGCGGCTTTTTGAAGGTGGTCAACGGCTTTTTCGTGATCCCCTTTGCGGTGTGCAATCAGGCCGAGTTTGAAATGTGCATCGGCGAGTGTGGAATCGCGTTGCAGGGCTTGATGGTAGTAATCTGTGGCTTCGTCGATGCGGTCGAGTTCGTTATAAGCATTGGCCAATTCATAACAGGCAATGGGATCATCCGGGCTGGCCTGGATGGCCTGGCGAAGTTGCGCGGTGATTGTTTCAAAGGTTTGGGCGTATTGATTAAAAAACATGCCGGATAGGGCTGCTTGGATGTCGGGGTTTAAGGGCGACTGTTGGATGGCCTGTTCGAGTTCGCTCATGGCTTCGTCTGCGTGTCCGCGCTTTTTGAGGAGAAGGGCCAGGCGATAGCGCGCGACAACGTGTTCATAGTCGATTTTGAGGGCGTTGCGATAGGCATTTTCCGCTTCTGTTATTTTGTTGTGCGTTTCGTAGATGCGCCCGAGATAATAGTGGGGTATCGCGCTTTTGATATCGTGTTGGGCGGCGCGTTTTAGACCACTTTCGGCCTGTGTAAGGAGAGATGCGTCAGTGGGAGATTGTCGCAGTGCCCGATACAGTGCCATCATGCTTTCGGTTGCGATGTGAAGGGCCTGTGCATCGTGAAACATAGGGACTTGCAGGCGGGTTTTTTCATGGGGTGTTAGGGTCACGTTTAACTGATCTGCAATGGCATAGAGCACGGGTAAGATGGCGTCGAGCGGTGTAGAGGTGGATGCCTGACCCGTAAAGGTTTCGATGACTTCGCCTGTGGATGCCTGAAGCATGTTGGTTTCGATTTGGATGCGCGATCCCGCTATGTGATAGCGCCCGCTTAAAATCAGGTGGATGTCCAATTTTTTTGCGAGATCAGAGGAACTTACCCGCGTTTCTCCGAGTTTGTGGCGCAGATATTCTTCGTCAACGGCATATATTTTGGGCACGTGGTAATAGGCGTTGACATACCCTTTGGCAATGGCCAATGAGAGCCAATTCCACTGCGGATCGCCCAGTGTGTTTTCATGTGGCAATACGGCGATGTACCATTGGGCGTAGATGGGCGCGTGGATCAGGGCGATGAGGATGCTGAGTTTGAGAAGTTTTTTCATATCACTTCCCAGTTAAGTTTTCATCATCATATGTGACATAGAGAAATGCGGTACACATTTCATCGGTTGATTTTTCGCCCCATCGCACCAGCCTGGGGGGATTGTTGGGGTTTTGGGGGTTGTCGGCAGAGTTGTCGTAAAAGGCTTCGAGCGCGATGCGGGTGCCGCGCGGGAGTGCGACAGGTGTTTTGTACACGTAGGTTTCTTGCCAGTTGAAGTCCCAGGGTTTGATCCATATTAAGGGTTTTTGCGTGCCGTCGGGATAGGTTGCGGTTATTTTCATTTCTGTGCCGAGCAGATGCATGTGGGGCAAGATGCCGAGCAGGTGCTGGTCGCGGGTGATGGTGATTGCGCCGGTTACTCTGTGTCGTTTGATGTTGGGCGGAATGAAAAGCAAGCGGCTGTTGACGGCTTCCTCGCGGAGCTGTTTTTGAACGGGTTTTTTGGCGAAGTAGATTCCCAGGCGCGAATGATCTGTTACGGCGCGACCAATTTTGTGATAGTGGATCTGAAGAATGATGTCGCTGTTGGGCGGTAAATCGCGGCCTATACCGTCTGGGAGAACGAAGGGGGTGTTGCCGGGCGCCCAACCGCCCAAAGATTCGTAAATGGGCACGCCAATGCCGCCAAAGCAGGGGTATCCCGGAGAAGGCGCGTTTTCCTGTTGCAGGCGCGCTTTGCCAGAGATGTCGATGTACACGCTGATGTGGTGGACAACTTCGCGTTCGCCGGGCAGTACTTCGATGGCCGATACGTAGTTGACTGTGTCCTGTTTTGTGGGCAAGACAAAGCAGCGGTATTCGTCGCGCCCCGCGGCTTCGAGTGGATAGGGTGCTTCGGGTTCAAGGATCAGGTCGGGTGTGCCCAGGATCCAGCTTTTGGAAAATACGATGGGTTCGGGCTGGTCGGTGGGGTTGCCCTGGGGCATGCCGCTATTGACCCATTGCGCGAAGGTTTGGATTTCGGCGTCTGTGAGTCTGCGGGAATTTTTGAAGTCGCCGTATTCGGGGCGTGCTTTCCAGGGTGGCATGATGCGGGCTTCAATGGAGTCGCGCATCTGATAGGCCCAGGCGAGTACTTCTGTGTAGTCAAAAAAGGGTACGCGACCGATGCCGCCGGGGCGATGACAGTTTTGGCAGCGGTTTTGGAGCAGGGGCAGGATATCGCGATAAAATGTTGGGGTCGAGGTGTCCGCTGCGGTTGTTGGCCGGGGCGGGCGTCTAATTTCACAGCCAAAACTGGGCAGGTTGGTGTTGGCGATTTCGCGGTTGGCGAGCAGTGCATCGAGGGCGTCCCACAAGCCGCGCGAGGTCGTGTCTTCGGGGATGCCCCAGCCGTTGTCGATTTCGCCCCTGTAGCGCAGGCGGTGTTGGGTGTCAAAGAGAAAGGCATGGGGGGTGTGTGTCGCGCCGAGGTGATCGGCGAGTTTGTTGTGCGGATCGCGCAGGACGGTGAAGGGTACGGGGTTTTGGGCGTAGTGTTCTTTGATGTCCTGGTCCGTTTCGTTAAAATTGGCATTTACAGAAATCAGGCGCACGCCTTTGGGGGCATACTGATGGTAAATTTTTGCGCGGTGAATATCGTATTTTAGCGAGGCTGGGCAGACGACGGAACTGAAGATGATGACGAGTGCGCGGTCCTGGGATATATCACTGAGGGTAACGGGCGCGCCGTTGAGATCGGCAAGGGTAAAATCATTGAGGGTGTCGCCGATACTGAATGAAACCTCTTCAGCACCTGTTTGGAGGGGGGCTGCCCAGAGGCGAAACGGGAGTGCGAGAAAGAGTGCGATGACGAGGAGACGTTTCATTGTGGTCAGGTGTTGCGTTTACGCAAGTAGTCGATGAGAAAAATGAAGGTGATTAGCCCAAAAAATCCGGCGATTGATAGGGCGATATAGTGGCTTTCGTGCGGGAGTCGCCAGTATTGTATTATAGCAAATATAAGGGTGGGGACAAAGAAAATGAGCGCGCCCAACAAGGCATATATCGGTTGTGTGGTGGGTTCGGGCTGAGGGGAGGCGTGAGCTGTGGGCTGTTGCGGAGGTTGGGTCGGCTGAATGGTTGGGGGAGCCGCTTCGGGCGGTTTGACGCGGGCGAGCATTTCTATGATGCTTTTGCGATAGCTGTTGTCGGCAGCGGTATATACGCTCCAAAATGCCGCGATTTCTTCGGCACCCGTGCGGGTAAATTTCTTTTCGAGTTCGCGTCTTCGGTCCGTAGAAAGTTCGGCGGGTGCTTTTTTTTTATGTTTTCGAAGGTCGTCGAGAATATGCGTGAGGCTGGCGTCGTACCCGTGAATCCAGGGATAGGTGGCGTGTTGGAGCAATTTTTCATCGGGGTTTGTGTCGCCAAATTCACGGAGATATGCGTCAATGAGTTTTTTTCGCCCGATTTTAGACCCTGCGCCGGGAAAGTGTTTTGCCCGCAATTTGCTGGCGCGTTGAAAGGGCAAATAGAGATGGTTGTGATCCGCGATTTCGAGGATGCGCTTGAATGGGTTGATGAGTGTTTGGCGGTGGGACATGAAAAGCAACCACAGATGGACACGGATGAACACCGATGATCCCGCATGGGGTTATATATGAAATGTATCCTGGGGTATGTAGGGGCGGTGCCCCTGTGCCCGCCCGTGTTGAAATAGGCTCCTCAGGAGTAGGGACAACCACTGGGGGTTGTCCCTACTTTTTAGTTGATTGTTTTCCCAAAGTTTGCGACAAAGATGAGAAAGTCGGGAAAATCTACTGTGCCGGATCCGTTGAGGTCGAAGGTCGTATTGGTCGTGCCAAAGGCGCCTACGAACAAGAGGAAGTCCGAAAAATCAATGGTGCGCGAACCATCGAAGTCGGTGCGTGGGTCAGCGGGGGTGAAGATGGCCGAACCGGTGATTGACAGACTGATTGAGGCTTTATCCGGGTCGTTTGAGATTATGTCGATGGTGCCGGTAATTGGACCTTCGGCTGGCGGGCTGAATGTCACTGTGATGTCTTGAGATTGGCCAGCAGGCACTGTAAGCGAGGTTTCTGAAAATGCAATGCCCGCGATATTGGATTGGATGTCTGTGATGGTGAGCGGGCCTGCGCCAGTATTTGTGATGGTGAATGTTGTGGTGATTTCCTGGCCTACTTCGATTTCACCCAGGCTCAAGTTTTCCTGAACCAGTGAAATGACCGGGAGTTGGGGCGCTTCGATGGTGAGGTCGAGTACGGGTATTTCCAGGGTGCCAATACTTTGTTCGCCGTGTTGGAGGGTGATTTTGCCCGACAATGTGCCGGCCTGAGTTGGCGTCAGGGTGATTTGTACGGTTTTGCTTTCGCCGGGAGCTATGGTCAGTGTAGATGGCTCCATTGTGATGCCTTCAGGAGCCGAGTATCCGGTGATTTCGAGGGGACCTGCGCCGGTGTTTTCGATCTTAAATTCTACGGTTTTGGACTGCCCTACTTCAAGGGTTCTGCCAAAGTAAAGTTCTCTTGGGAATAGGGTAATAACGGGCGTTTTGTTGAGAAGTGCATCGACTTGTGCGTTGATCAGGTCATGAGAGCCGGAGGCGATTGCTGTGGCTCTAAGGCGCAGGATGCCTCCCTGGTCAACGACGAGGATATCTTCGTTGCGAGTGCCGAGAGTTCCGGAGACGCCAGAAGCATTGGTGAGCAGGGGCGTCGTTACTCTGGATTGTGTCAGATAGGATGTTGCCTGTGCGCGGTTGCCATCGTATCTGTCGAGTGTGAGGATTTGTACGCCGGTTTTGTCTTTGTTGCGTTGGTGGATATTCTGTTCAAAGGCGGGACCCGCCCCTATGCAAGTCCCTCAGTTGTAGCCGACAAAAAAGAGGACGGAGACCGTGTTATTCGAATGATTGACGCCGTAAAACCTTCCATCGGTGGCCTGGAGTTGAAATTCGTTTATTTTTTCCCCAAGGTTGGGCTGAGCAAAAGTCGTTGTGCATAAGCATAAAAATAGGGCGAGAGAGAAAATACGCATTCGCAGATGTTTCATGGTGTTCCTCCATAAGGTGAGAGAATTGACTGCTAAAGTTAGGAGTTAAAAGCAATCCTTTCATTCTGGACACCTGCTTAAAGCATGCAGGTGTGACAAGTAGCAGCGGTGTACAACTGGTCGCAGTCCAGACCAGTTTATCGTCATCGCGGCATGTTTTAAGCCGCGATCCAGAAGGTTTTTAGCTGATTGCTGATTGCTAATATACTAAATCGCGTGCAAAATGTCACGGGGTTTGCGCTTGATTTTGGGGTTTTGTTTATCTACATTGTGGAAACGTTTCGGCTGTTTCGGGGTTCCCACTTTTTTTCTTTTATGTCTCTATCTCTAAATGACTTTGAAGCTGTGGTTCAGCGCGCTATCGCGCACCGCGATGGCGGCGATTTAGAAGCGGCTGTTGCGGGTTTTGATGCGGCTGTTGCGATCCGCGATAGCGATCCCGTTGTGTTTGTTCAACGCGGGATTGCTTATGGACAACTGGGGCAGTTTGATGCGGCGATTGCGGATTTTGACCGCGCAATCGCTTTGGCACCGGACGATCCGTGGGTGTGGAGCAATCGCGCGATTGCCTGCGGGTTGATGGGGCAGTTTGATGCGGCGATAGATAGTTTTGGAAAGGCGGTTGCGCTCGATCCAGAAAATACGCAGGTACTTGCGAGCCGGGGAGAAACCCTGCGCGAGATGGGGCGGTTTGAGGAGGCTTTGGGAGATCTCAATGGGGTTTTGGAACTGGATGTAGATTATTTTGGCGCGCTGATCAGCCGGGGGCATGTGTGGATGCAGTTGGGGCAGTTCAATGCGGCTGCGGTGGATTTTGATCGGGCGATTTCAGTGGGCAATGGGCATCCGGATGCGTTTGTCGGACGGGCGGAGGTTTATCGGCAAGTTGATGAAGCTGAGGCTGCGGTGGAGATGTTTGGGCAGGCTCTGGAGGCGATGCCCAATCATCTGGGCGCGTTGATCGGGCGGGGCGAGGTGCTGAGGGAGCGCGATCAATTGGAGGACGCACTTTTGGATTTTGATCGGGCACTTGTTCTCGCACCTGATGACCCAGATTTGTTGGCCGCGCGGGGGGACATGTTTCGGCAATTGGGGCGAAGTGCCGAGGCGATACGCGATTTTACACAGGCTCTGGCGATTGTTCCCGATCATCTTTGGGCGCTTATGGGGCGAGGCGTTGCGTTGCGGATGGTAAATGATATCGAGGCGTCACTGGTCGATTTTGATCGGGCGGTGATGCTGGATGATGAGGATGCGTGGGTTTGGGCGAATCGCGGGGAGACCCGACGGATGCTGGGGCAGTATGAGGCAGCGGTTTCAGATTTTACGCGGGCGTTGGATCTCGATCCAGAAAATGGATGGGCACGGGAACTGCGCGCAGAGACGTTTCGGCAAATGGGCCGGTTTGCAGAGGCGGTTGAAGATATGAATCGGGCACGGGCGCAATGAGCGAGTCACATCATATCAATTCCTACGGCACGAGCATTGTTGTTGCCGATCGCACGGTTCCGTTTGCAGAGACCATTGCGCGGTTTGGCGAGGCGCTGTCCAAAAAGTGTCGGTTTCAGACGCGCGCGCGGCGGTTTTATAATACGGTTTGGATTGCCGATTGTTATACGGATTACGTGCAGTCGGCGCTGTTTCGCAAATACGAAGGGCCGTTGATGGAGGGTATTGCGCTCCGCACGATGGGCAAAGGGCTTTCCAAACAGCAAGTGCTGGCAGGGGCGATGGCAGAGGCAGTTGAGCGCATTTCGTTTTTTGACGCGCTGGCGAGCGGGCGGGAGACCCCTATTTATGAGTTGACTTCTGATGTCGAACTTGTGCCGACCGATATGAAGGCGTCGGATGTGCCGCATTTGAATGATTCGGCCAATGGTGTCTCGGCGGGCAATACCGTGCTGGAGTGCGTGTTTCACGGTTTGTTGGAGATGCACGAGCACCTGGATGCGGGGAGGCATTTTTACTGGCCCGGATTGGAACACCGACAGTTTATCGATCCAAATTTGACGGGTTTTTTCCCTCGCGTTGCAGAGAAGATGCTGGCTGTGGCCGTGCCGGGAGAAAATGAGAAGGTGACGACGGTTCACGCGGTGGTGTGTCCCAAAGATTTGGGACCTCTGGTGCGTACATGCACGCATTTGGATGGGCGCGTGGCGTTGCAGCGGGCGTTTAATGAGACTGTTCAGAGTCACAAAACGCGGTTTGCATCTGATTTGCAGACTTTTGATGCCGAGATTGCACTGTGGGATTTGCCCAATCATTTTACCGATGATTTGATAACTGATATTCAGGTGGTGTTGAGCGGTATGAAATCTTCGGTTTATGTGCAAGATTGGACAGATCCAGAGATGCAAATTCCGGTGTTGCGGCCATTTAGTTTAAAGACTGCAGAACACGAGCGGAACCACGCGATGATCGAGACGTATGTGCATCGCATTATGGTGGATTCGGGCAATTATATTGTGTGGACGTGATGGAGAATGCAATGATACCAAAAACGGTTTATCGATTCGGCGTTTTGGGACTTGTATTGACCGTGGCTTGTAGCAAGGCGGCGGATCCAGAATATGTGGTTGAAGAATCCATTGTGGCGACGCCTGCGGGCACCGAGCATGTACAGGTTTTTGTTCCGGTCAGCACTTTTACGATGGGGTCGAGCGAGGGTCCTTCGAATGAGCGTCCGCCACACGAGGTGATGCTCGATGCATTTTATATCGATAAATACGAGGTGACCAACGCACAGTATTTGGCTTATGTTGAAGCCACGGGAAGTGAAGAGCCGCAGTTTTTTCGGATAGAGGGGTTTGACGAGCCAGATCAGCCGGCGGTGGGTGTTTTGTGGTCTCAGGCGCGGGATTACTGTCAGTGGGCGGGTTTGCAATTGCCGAGCGAAGCGCAGTGGGAGTTGGCCGCTGCGGGTACGGATGGGCGCGTGTTTCCCTGGGGCAATGAGCCTGCGAATGCATCGCTGTGCAATTGCAATTTTAGTTCGGGTCCCATGCCTGTGGGCAGCTATCCGGATGGTGCAAGTCCTTATGGTGCGATGGATATGGTGGGCAATGTGTGGGAGTGGACGCTGGATGAATACCAGCATACGTATTACGCAAATAGCCCCAGGTACAATCCGGTGAATTTGAAAAATTCAAGTATGGAAGATGGACCAGATCGCACGTTGCGTGGTGGGGGCTGGTTTTCGGCTCAACACGATATCCGCGTGTTTGTGCGGAGTACGGTTTTGATTATGGAAGAGCAGGCTCTGTCGCGCGACGATTTTGATACCCAAATATTTGCTTACATCGGGTTTCGGTGTGCAAGGGGAGAGCCTTAAGCGCAATACTGCTATCGCCGATTGTTTGAGGAATGCATTAAAAAAGCCAATTTCCATTGTCATCGCCTTGGTGGCCGTTGCTCTTGTGGGGTGACGGTTTACATTTTTTATTGGCGCATCAACAGGACATGTTATGCGGTTTGGAAAAGTTCACATTTTATGGATGATTCTGGTGTTCGCGTCGTGCAATCGAGAACGCGAGGTGCCCAATTTGGTGCGTGCTTCTGAACCGGGGTTTACGGGGTTGGAACGGTGCGCGATTTGCCATACCGACAAGTATGCCGAGTGGCGGCAGAGTTTGCACAGTGTCGCTATGACTGTGCCGGGTGATTCGACGATTGTAGGCGATTTTGGCAATGTGTCTCATGTGTATGGCGGTGTGCGTTCGCGCATGTTTCGCAGGGGCGATGCGTATTATATGGAGACTGAGGGCGAGGACGGGCGCGTTGGGGCATATCGCGTGGATTACGCGATTGGCTGGCGGCAGCACCAGGCTTATTTGACGGCTTTTCCCAATGGACGGTGGCAGGTGTTGCCCCTGTATCACGATGGCGCGACAGATGATTGGGTCGATGCACAAGAAGGGGGTGTGGTGGAACAGTCGCGGCCTTTGGCAAGTGGGGATTATTATTATTGGACGAATGCGGGGCGCATGTGGAATTTTCACTGTTTTGATTGCCATGCCAGCCGGGTGCAAAAGCATTACGATGTGGCAACCCATACTTATCGCACGACCGTGGGCAGTCTGAGTATTGATTGCGAGGCTTGCCATGGACCGTCGGGCAAACACGATGAGACGCGCGGGCAGGTTGACGCCCCGTTGCATTTGTTGGCATTGCGATCGCTGGATAAGGAACGGTCTGTTGAAGTGTGTGCACAGTGTCATGCCGCCAAGGAAATTGTGGCAACGGGGTATTTGCCGGGGGAGAATTTTTACGATTATTACTCTCTTGTATTGCCAGATGATGGGGCGATCTTTTATCCCGATGGACAGCCTCGGGTTTATTTGTATCCCGTGGCGTTGCATTTGATGAGTGCGTGTTATATCCAGGGCGAGTTGATGTGTACGACATGCCACGACGCGCACGGAACAGCGCGCGATGTCGATCTGGTGGCGGATCGGAACGGCGTGGGGTTGTGCGAAACGTGTCATGAAGATATTGCAGCCGACCCGGTCGCGCATGGACATCACCGCGCGGGCAGTGTGGGCAATCAATGCGTGCAATGTCATATGCCGTATCACTATGTGACGGGCGAAAATTTGACGGATCACCGCATTGCCTCTCCTGTGCCGGAAAATACGGTGGTCAATGGCGTACCCAATGCGTGCAATCAGTGTCACGACGACAAGTCCGCGCAATGGGCTTCTTCGTGGGCAAAGCAGTGGTATGGCGATTATCAGGGCGAAATTGTGGCGCGTACAACGGCGATTGCCAATGGACAAAAGGGCGGTGATGTGGCACCTTTGATGGCGTTGGTAAACGACGGGACTGAGAGTGCGGTGTGGCGTGCAACGTCTGCGTCTTTGTTGGGCAAATTGGGGGATGTGCGTGCGGTGCCGGTGCTGGTTGAGGCGATGGATGATTCGCAGGCGATGGTGCGGATGAAAGCCGCGATTTCACTGGGGCGTTTGGGCGATGTTCGCGGTCTGCCCGCGCTTTTGGATGCGTTGTCCGATTCGGCGCGCATTGTGCGGGTGCAAGCGCCATTTGCGCTGATGGATATTGGCTATTTGCCGGATGATTCTTCTATGGGCGATGCATTTCGCCGGGCGCTTGAGGAGCATCGCCATGTAGTATATGGTGTGCAGGGTGACGATCCGGGCTTTCACGAGAGTTTGGGGCAGGTCTATGAAGCGCAGGGGCTTTTTGAAGATGCGAGGCGGGAATTTGAGATTGTTGCGAAGCTCGATCCGAAGCATCCGGAGACCGTGACTGATCTGGCGCGATTGGCGCGAAAACAGAAGCGTTTTGAACAGATGAGGGAGTTGCTTAAGGGGAAGAGCGATTTGACTTCTCGATTGCGCGCAGGTGCATTGTTGTCGTACCATGGGAACTATGCAGATGCTGTGGCTGCTTTTGATGGTGTGCGCGATGGGTCGCCCGTGTTGCATACTGCGGTGGGAAAAGCGCGGTGGGGCAGTGGAGATCGCGCGGGTGCTATCGAAGCCTATCGCCGCGCACTTGCTATTGCGCCGGGATACAAGCCGGCGATTCGACAACTCGCGTTATTGGCGTTTTCGGCTGGGGATGGTGAGGTGCGCGATGATTATGATTTCGATGAGATGCCGATAGACGATTGGGTGAAAAAAGGGACTGCACACGCGCTATCGGGCGATTGGGCATTAGCGCGCGCGGCATACCGCAGGGCGTTGGAAATGGAGGATGCGGGATTCTTTGGATTGGGCAGGCGGGCGCGAGAAGTGGGGATTGCAAAATCGGATTCGGCTTTTGCCGCGGGGCACCGCGTCTATGTGCAGGGTGCGCTGGCAGATGCGTTGCCCTATTTTGAAGTTGCGAAAAAGAACTATGCCAACCGCGCCGATGTGTATGCGATGCAGGGGCTTATTCGCGCTGATTTGGGCGATTTGGAGAGTGCGGAATCCCTTATGTTGGATGCGTTGGTTGTCGATCCTTTTTATGTTCCCGCACTTACTGTGCTGGGTACGGTTTTACAGGAGCGCGGCGATATAGAAGGTGCGCTGTCTGTGTATCGGCAAGCGTGGATGTTGGACTCAGAAGCGCAGGGGTTGGAGTTGTTTATGGGACAGGCTTATGCCATAAGTGGTCAGCGAGATAGTGCGGTTGCGGTTTTGCGGCGCGTGATTGCGCGAGAGCCGGGCAATGTGCAGGCGCGCGATTTGTTGCGAGAATTGGAAGGGCGTGAATTGTGAAGCGTTGGATGAAAATTGTTGGTATTGGCGTGCTGGTATTGGGTTGCGTCTGGGGTGTGTTTTATATGTTGCAGCCGGAGGAGGCAGTTCGGTTTGCTGCACACCCGGGTTTTTTGTGGCGCATCCAGAGTGACCAGTCGTGCGAAGGATGTCATCGGAATATCGATCCGGGCATGGACAAACAGTGGCGCGAGAGTGCCCATTTTCAGGCCAATGTGGGGTGTGCGGATTGTCATGGTGATAATCACGAGACGGTTTTTGCGGTTCGGGGACAGGTGTCGGCGGGGATGTGTGGCAAATGTCATGAAGAAGAGGTTGCGGCATTTGCAGAGAGTGGGCATGCCGATGCAGAATTGGCCGCGTTGTCGGATGCGCGTTTTTTGGCGCAGTCGCGCGCGATGCAAGAAGAGGGGTGTATGGGGTGTCACAGCATTGGCGCGCGGTTTGCCGATGGCAGCGTGGGGGGGTGCAACACCTGTCATCCGAGTCATGAATTTAGTGCGACTTTTGCGCGAGAACCCGAGGCCTGCGCCGTTTGTCACGGCGGTCCGGACCATCCCGTGATGGAGGCGTATAAAACCAGTGTTCACGGGGTATTGTACTATATGGATAGAGATGCCGAGAAGTCGCCGAGTTGTGTAACGTGTCACATGCCCAATGGGGATCACGGGCATGTGGCAAATATCGGGTTGGGTGCGGTGTTTACGGGTGCCGTGCTCGAGGAGGATTTTTTGCCGCATCTGGCGATGAAGCGTTTGACAAAAGAGACATTTGAAGCGAATCGCAAAGCGATGTTGCAGGTGTGCGCGCCGTGTCATTCCAATCGGTTTTCTCGAGAGAGCCTCGAGCGCGCGGATGCGATTAAGCGCGAGGCAGACGCGCTGGTTGCAGAGTCTTATGCGGTGATTAAGGCACTGTACGACGAAGGAGCGCTGGATCCCATGCCCGAAGACCGTCCGGCCAATCCGGTGGTTGGGCACGCGTTTGAACTGGGCGGGCAGCAGTTGTACGAAAATACATCGGAGATTGAACAGGCGTTTTTCAGGTTGTTCAAGTTTTATCACGCGACCACGTTTAAGGCGGCGTATCACCATTCGCCAGATTATACGCATTGGGAGGGTATTGTGCGGATGAAGATGGAGATGGATAAAATCCGCACGGAGGCAAAGCGGTTGCGGTTAGAGAAAGGTCCGAGGTAGGGGACGGCCCCTGTGCCGTCCCAAGATCGCGGCATGATTCCCTGCTCAACACCATGCAGGGCCGACCGCAGTCCAGTGTTTGCAGTTGTAGGGTGACCGCTAAGCACTAAACGTTTGTTTTGCTGGCCGCGGCCTATAAAAAAAATGATTGCATAGAGCATACTTTTTTTTTACATTAAATCGAATTTATAGAAACAATTTGGAAACATATTTTCATTTTGTTATGTCTTGATGGTTATTTTTGCATTGTATGTTTCAAATGTGATAACAAACAAAAGGAGGTGATGGATGGAGATAAATTTATTTTGCGTTGCATAGTGAAGTTGTTAAGTTGTTAAGTTGTTCATTTTTCGCAGTGTGCGAAAGGAGGTATCACTTTGAGATGGTTTAAAGTTTTAAGTTTTGTCGTGGCAGGTGTGTTGGCTTCGGCAAGCATGTCATCGGCACAGGTTGCCGACAAATGGGGTTTGGGCGGGTTTGTCAGCTATACGAATCCCATGTTCACATTTGGTGAACGGTTTGGCAGTGGCGTAAATAAATGGGGGCTTACAGCCAGTCGTGTGACCAGCTCTCGCCTGACCATTGAAGCCGAGTATCACCACACTCAGATGGATGGTGGCGTCTTGGAAAGCGGTGAGTTTGCCTGGTCCCCCAAGGCTTTGACAGCCAAACAATATAGCAGTAAAGATATCAACCCGAATAGTTCGCACACGAATCGCTTTAATAGTGTGCAATTGTCCGGGTTGTGGTTTTTTAATGCGGACCGTTCAATGGATGAGGGGAGTTTTTCGCCCTATATCGTTGCAGGTGGCGGTTTGTACGATCACAAGACCGTAGCAGAAAATATCGTTTGGCCCGGGCAGAGTCCGACCGATGCCAACGGTGTAGATGCGACGAATGTGGATGCCCAGGGCGATATCTTGCCCCAGGTGGTGATGGACCGTCAGGAAGATACGCGTACGGCTGTGACCGCAGTTTTGGGGTTGGGGTTGGAAGCGCATTTGACGCAGACGATTGCGCTGGATGTGCGTGCGCGGTATCATTTTATTCTCGGCGAATTCCGCCCTCGAGATGCGTGGGGCCTGGACAAGGCATTTCCGCTTCAGATGTTTGATCTGAGTGCCGGGTTCAAGTTTTATTTTTGGGACTAAACGACCAACCGCAAAGCGGGTGGCTTTTTGTTAGGCCACAGGCCGAACAAAAAGGATGCAAAGCATTGTCGTTTTTCGTGAGCGGCGGTTTAAAGTTTTCGCCTCTATCTCGCCGCGAACAATAAAGGAGGTAAAAGTTGATGCATAAGTTATTGAAGACACTCTCAATAGTCGTGCTGTCCTTGCTCGTTGGCGTGGGTATTTCTTATGCCGCGACAACGGGAAAAGTGCAGGGTACAGTGCGCGACGCGCAGACGGGTGAGGCAGTGCCGGGTGCCAATGTGGTGATCGATGGCACACAGCGCGGTGCCGTTACCGATACCGATGGATTTTTTCTTATTTTGCTCGTCGATCCCGACTCGTATTCGATGACGGCCTCGCTGGTGGGTTATGATGCACAGCGTCAGACTGACATCAGGGTTCAAACTGACTTGACGACGACGGTTGAATTCCAGATTCGGGAAGCAACGCTGGAATTGGGTGAAATCACGGTGATTGCAGAGCGCCCGCCCGTTGAGCCAGATAAGACGACGAGTAGGTATATTATGAGTGCCGAGGATCTGGAAGCCGTGCCCATCGTGCGCGACATGGGTCAGTTTATCGAGCTTCAGGCTGGTGTTTCAATCGATGCCGATGGTAATGAGATTATGATCCGCGGCGGCGATCCTGACCATGTGGCATACATAGTTGATGGCGTTCGCATTGCTGCGAGTGCTCGCACGGGTATTGGGCGGAACCTGAACAAGAGTGCGGTTCAGGAACTCCAGGTGATCACAGGCGGTTACAACGCCGAGTATGGCAATGCCCAGGGTGGTGTGGTTTCCATGGTGACGCGCGATGGTGGTTCGTCATACAGCGGTATGCTGGACTATCGATTCACACCTTCGGGACAGAAGCACTGGGGTGCGAATGTGTACGATTCGCCCATGCACCGGGGCAACAACAAGTGGGATAATCCCGATTGGGTTGCAGAGCAGATCGAGATCCCCGCTGACCTGGATGGCGATGGTGCCAACGACATCGTGCAGGCGCACAAGCGTCTGGACTACACGGGCAAACTGGGACATCGCATCGATGGCAATATCGCGGGTCCTTTGAGTCAGGATGTGACATTTTTTGCCAGTACGGTCTGGCGCAAAGAGCCATCGTCATTGTTGAGTGCCAATTTGACGACGCCCCGGAATACGCGCAATACGGCGAAGCTAACGTTTTCCGCATCTCCCAGCTTGAAGTTGCGAGCAGGGGGGATTTACAATAGCGGCCAGGGGACCTTTGGCGGCCCGAGCGAAGGCGGCAGGTTGGATTTGCGCAACAGTGGTAAAAATATCTTTTTACACGTCGTAAATCCAACGGGTAACTTCATTGCCACAGATGCGTTGTTTTACGGTGCTGTGACGCATTCTCTGTCTCCCAAGACCTTCTACGAAGTGAATCTGGGCTATTCGACGACGACGCGCGACACAACGGGTTTTCAGCGCCACTTTAATGTGGGCGAAAATCTGACGTCTTCCAGCACAAAGGATGCGGCAGGGCACTACACGATTTACCGCGAAACGACCAACTGGGTCATACGGGATTACAAGCGGTTGAGCTTTAAGGCAGATCTTTCCAGCCAGGTGAACAAGCAGAACTTTGTGAAAGTCGGCGTGGAAGTCATTCGCTACGACAACTGGTATCAGCAGCGGCATTCAAATGGTCCCACGCACCGCAGTATTCGCTGGTACTCCAAGAACTATACAGAGACGGCATTCTGGCCAAATGGGAACAATGTGGGCCTCAATCCCCTTGACTTTGGTGTTTATATTCAGGACAAGATCGAGTTTGAGGGGATGATTGTGAATGCGGGCATGAGGGGCGAGCTTTTCTTCCCGAACACCTATATCAAAGACTCCGATGCCTGGTACGGTGCTAAGGCTCCGTGGGCTGGCATGACGCGTTCTGCCTATATTCCCACAGTCAAGGGCCCCTTGATCAAAGCATTCCAGCCTCGCGTTGGCGTGTCGCACCCGATTACGGAAAAGAGC
This sequence comes from Candidatus Latescibacterota bacterium, assembly GCA_965262145.1. GTDB lineage: Bacteria > Latescibacterota > UBA2968 > UBA2968 > UBA2968 > VXRD01. The sequence continues at coordinate 5,131,876 of OZ253501.1, read as the reverse complement.
CTCGTGCGCTTTTTCTACGGTCGGTTTGTGCAGCGCCCGGCTCTCGACCAAATGTTCCAGAACCAGTTTACGTCCAATGAGGCCGTGGATAGGGATCTGAATGGCAATAGCGTGATTGATCCCGGCGAACAGTTCAACGAGTTCAATGACTCGGGTTCACGGCACGGTACCCCGTATTTGCCTCCCGAAGAAACCACTTCTTTTGAGGTGGGCTTAGACTGGAACTTTGTGGGTGATTATGTGCTCGGTCTGACGACTTATTACAAAGCGTCGGGCAACGAGATCAGAAGTGCCTCACAGCAGTGGATTGATCCAGGAGGTCACCAGTATGTGACGGGTATTCAAGGCCATGGGCCGGGCAACTGGCGCGATATTCGCGGTTTTGAGATCAATTTGCGCAAGAAATTCTCGAACATGTTCGCGTTCAATGTGGGCTACAACCTGCAGTGGGCAGACGGAGGGCGCAATAGCGCGCACCGCCGCGATGTGTGGCCCGACTCTCAGTTCGTAGCCAGTGGGTACTACTGGAACACCTGGGATGTCGATCCCACGACAGGTGCAGAGACTCCCGTGTCATTGCAGGAAAAAGCGCGTCGCGAAGGCCTGGCTGAAGATTTCTACGTCACCAAGTATGGAAGACAGGCGAATCTTTATTTGAGGTCTCAACATACCAGAATAGTGAATTTCAGAGGCACCGGTGGTGCGTGGTCGTGGATTCCGTGGTATTCTCATTATTCGTCAGAGGGGGCGCAGTTTATTGCCGATGAAGCCCGCACGAGTTTAGGTCATTACGACGATGGAGACAGGGAATACTGGGAACGCGCTGGCAACCATCCCGGCAATCCGGGAAGTGGCGAAGGCACGCTGGCAGTGGCGCACAACCAGGAATCTGGCGAGCGCGCCCCGCTGACCGCCGACCGCCGCAGTTTTGGTTCGATTACGTTCTTATTTGCGACGCCATCGAACTACGGTCCTTTTGGTGGCAGAGCACTGGGCAATATTCGTTCCAATCTGGTGTATTACCTTTACGCGGGTAACAGGTTTACGTATAGCACGGGTGGTATTCAGGGATTCCGACAGGGTCCCCTCCATACACGTGCAGACTTCAATGCCGAGAAGGTATTTGGCAATACATCGGGCGTGAGCATAACCGTGGCTGTGGAGATCTACAATTTGTTCAATCAGAAGGACTGGCGTCAGAATAGCCTTGGTGGGGTCCCGGAAGATTGGGATTCTGATCGCTATCAGCAGTATGGAATCATGGGCTTAGAGCCTACCAATCTCGATATTCTTGCATTGGGTCTGAAGGCACCAGAAATCAACGATATCGGCAACTATTGGGATTCTCCACGCGAGCTGAATTTCAGCTTGCGCATTAAGTGGTAGATCGCGAAAGGGCGCGGTTTTTCGCGCCCTTTCTAAAAAAACTGGGAACTTTTGATTCCAAATGTTAGTTTATATTATAATATAGATTAATAAGAACCTTAGAGTAGTGTGCAGGGGCGCCCGCACACTACCGGCTTCACGCAGAAAGGGGGGACGGTCGATATTTTCACTTGAAGTCGCCGGGGAAACGCAGTAGCTCGCAAGTAGTAAAGATGTCATCAATCACTCCATAGAGGAGCAGTATCCATGTCCAAAAAGCTATGGTTCTACGCTTCCGGATTTTTCGCCGGAGTTGGCATGTGCCTGGCGGGTCTGGTCACACAGGCTCAGGCTCAATGGCCCGGCAATGCCAGAATCTCGATGTCCCGGGGTCAGATCGCTCACACGCTCCACAACCCGGGCATGACGGGAAAGAAAGACAACCAGACAAAGCTGGCACAGTCTTCGTTTTCGTATCCTCAGGCCCGCAATATCAAGGTGTATTCGGGCGGTTCTGAGCGCGAAGGCTGGAATGCCAAGTCGAATACAGGTGGTGAAGGCTTCTGGGTGCTTTCCAATACAGGTGGCAGCCCACACGGTACGTATGCTGGCCCGCGTATTACGTCTTCAGACCTGGTAGGTCGCCCCCACGATATGACGAAGATGCCCGAAGCCTATGTAGGCGTTATAGAAAACGGCGGCTGGGCAATGGCGATTCGCAGAGATAGTGGTGGCGATGCGCCCAATATCGCGGGATCTACAGTTGCAGACCGCCTGACCAACTGGTGGCCCGAAGCCCACGGCATTGCCCCGGTATCGCCCGGGACGAATAGGGCTGTTGTGGTCTGGAACTTCCGTTTTGGTCGCTACAACAGCAATGTGCCTTTTGCCAACCGCATTGGTTCTGGGGATCTTCCGCAATACAGCGCGCCTTTCTGGGTAGAATCGCTGTCCGAAGATGATTTTCCCGAGTTGATCGGTATTCAAGAAGGCGGTTCTTCCGCCACGGGTCTGGAATGGACGCGCAAGTGGTTTTCTACGGCGCATCCAGATCACGATGAGTATTTTGTCGTTGATAACGAAGTGGTGAATACTTCGGGTTCGACGGTTGAAGGTGTTTATATCACCTTTGCCAATCGTTTCCACGCGGGTCAGGCATCAGGCTGGCGGCAGACCTCGTGGAATCACTCGCGCGATTACACGCGCGATGATTATTATCGCAACACATTGGCAGCCAATTACCTCAATGGCGTCAGCCGTGGGGATTACACCTCTGCGCTTGGCAGGTCTGCTGGTTTGCAGCGCGGTGTCGATTTGGCCAATGATGGTCATTTTATGACCTATTACCACGATGGGGACTCCGATCACATTTCCAATCTGATCAATGACCTCGGCGACCCCTATCGCTATTCTATCGCCCGCGAGCGCTATACCCGCGAGCAGGCCTGGGTGCGCGAGGGCATGATTCAGCACGGTCAGTATTTTGGCCTGGGCACGGTAGATGCCTTCCCGCCGTTTATGCGCTATGGCGGCGTGGATGATGAGATGTATGTCGCGCCGCAGGACAATCCGACCACAGGGCACGATGAGAGCATGCAACAGCCCGCTTCAGTGCTCTTCCACGGCTATCGCTCAAAGAATGACTTTGACCATCCTTCTCCGGACCGCGCGGGCGATGCTCAGATTTACGACGCGATTGCCAATGGGGGCTATACTGCTGAAAATGAAACCCCCGGGCATTATACGACGCTGGTTTCTTACGGACCTTACACGCTGGCACCGGGTGAAAAAGCCAAAGTGGTGGTCGCCTATGTGGTGGGTTTGGCGGCTGATCACGCCAAGTATTCCGATTACAAAAAATATGCCAAGCCCTTCAACGTGGGTTGGGCGAACCACTATGGCGGTTTGGGGTCTGAGCCTACGAAGTTGGCAGATCGCCAGCCGGAGATTCCCTTAGGTGAAGATGTGATGTTCGATCACTTTGAGAATGCCATTCAGTGGTACAACTGGGGTTACGCTCTCCCCAATCAGCCACCGAATACCAAAGTGGCGTGGGATTCCAACCTTCAGGGCAAGACGCAGATTCGGTGGAGTACCTTTGGCGAAGAAGCGATGGATCCAGATTATTCTGGCGCCGAGGCTCAGGATTTGCGCGGGTATCGCATCTATCGCTCGTCTGTAGAGTTTCAGGGCGAGTGGGAGTATGTGACAGAATTTTCTTTCGAAGATGCGCGTGCGGGCAATTTGCCCACGGGTGTCTCGTATGATCCTTCTCGTACGTGGACAACGGTTAAGAGCGGTTCCTGGCCAACGGGTATTCCGCTGCTCTCCAATCAGTTTGTCCATGCTGGTGTGCATGGTGGTCTGGATCCCGCTGCTGGTTCTGAAATTTCCGGCACGTATCTATTTGACGATCAAGGCACGAACGCTGGCTTCCCCAACTGGTATAGCGTGCGTATGTATGACTCTGGTCACAATGACTGGGTATATCACAGCAGCGTGCCAGTCCTGGAGGCCTCGCAGAGCACATCTCTGGGTTCTGTGTACGGTTCTCGCGGTGGCATTGTTCCCGTGGTTCCGGGTGCAGCAGTGTTTGATCGCCTCGAAGAGCAGGTTCGCGTGGTGCCCAATCCCTTCAAGGTAGATAGCGATTTGCACACGTACAACCGGCAGCAGAATATGCGCTTTACCAATCTGCCGGGTCGCTGTCAGATCGACCTTTACGATGTGACGGGTCAGCGAATCTGGACATTCTACAATCAGGATCCTCTGAAGGGCGAAGTGACGTATATCCAGCTTGCCGAGAATCGTCCGTCTAACTTTGGTGAGGCGATGTTCCCTGGCATATACTTCTGGAAGGTCACGTCTCTGATGCCGGGTTCAGAAGGCACGACGCAGACCGGCACTTTCGTGATCATCAAGTAAGGCGCGAAGCGTCAGACATAAAAAAGGAGAAAGACAATGTTGAAAAAAGCACTGCTCTTCGGTCTGGCTGTTGCGCTTGCCCTGCCGATGTATGCACAGGCTCAGGAAGAGCGGCCGACCCAGGATTCATTAGGACCTTTTCCCGTGGATAGGACGCGCGTTCCACCTGAAACGGATCTGATTAAGTATGCTCGCGTTACGACCACATCTTATGGTTTCTTGAAGCTGACGGGCAATGCGCGTTCTGCAGGTATGGGCGATGCGTATTCGTCTGTTGGCAATGATCTGTCGGCTGTGTTTTACAACCCTGCTGGGGCGACGCAGATTGAGCGCTACGCGCTGACAGCTTCTTATCTCAAGTGGATTGTGGGGTCTTCAATGGGCACGTTTGCCATTGGTGCCAAGACGAGTGTGGCGACTTTTGCAGTCAACTTTGCGTATTTTACCACAGATGAATTTGAAGAGACCACGTCCTCTCAACCCGGTGGCACGGGACGCATGGCCACGGCGGGCGACATGGCTGTTGGTCTGACCATTGCCAAGCAAGTGACGGATAAGTTGAGTGTGGGTGGCAATCTGCGCTGGGTGCAGGAAGACCTGGATTTGCAGTCGTATTCCTCGTATGATATAGATTTTGGTACGCTCTTTTATACGGGGTTCCATTCCACGCGTCTGGGTATGTCGCTGCGCAACTTAGGTGGCGACCAGGACGTGATTGGTCAGAAGGCGCGTTTCCCGATGGTGTTCAACTTGTCGGGTGCTGCAGAAGTCTATGGCAACCTGGGCGATCCGATGTCACTCACGGTGGCTGTTGAACAGATGTTTTTCACGGATTCGGTGAACCGTTATCACTTTGGCGCGGAAGCATGGATACAGAACATGCTGGCGTTGCGCGGAGGATACAAGACCGGTTATGATTCCGAATCGTGGACTGTGGGTGCAGGCTTGCGCCAGAATTTGGGCGATCAGAGTATGAGTGTGGATGTTTCGTATTCAAAAGCTGAAGCTCTTGATGAATATCCCATTCGCGTCTCGGTTGGTCTCGGCTTCTAAGAAGCTGTCCCATTAGATAAAAAAAGGCTGCGATCTTTCGACCGCAGCCTTTTTTTTTTCGGATTTTATAGTTCTTACTCTGTTCCATGTATAAGCCCGCGCATATAACCCACCGCATAGAGCCGTCCGAGGAAGTTGTATCCTCCTGTATCCTCCTGGTCAATCGCAAAGGTAGGCGTGTGATCGGGACGAATGACGCCCTTAAATCCGATTGCTTTGTACGCGCGAACCACCTCTGCCATGTCGGTGTCGCCGTCGTCGTGAAAGGATTCGGAAAAGGTGGGTACCTGGCCGTGAAGGTCGCGGAAGTGGACGAAGTGAATGTGGTCTTTGAAGTGGTGAATGGTGGCTGGAATATCGGCACCCATGGCTTTGAAGTTGCCCTGGCAATAGGTGAGGCCATTGTATTCGCTGGGGATAAAAGAGATCGCGCGATCATAGGCTTCGGGGCTGGTGATGATACGGGCGACGCCGCGAATGGGCGAGAGGGGTGGGTCGTCGGGGTGCAGGCCCTGTTTGACACCGGCTTCTTCGGCAACGGGAATCACTTTTTTCAGAAAGTATTCGAGGTTTTCCCATAGGCGTTCTTCGGTAATGTCGCCATAGTCGGTGATGGGTGGCGCGCTTTCCATATCTCTGTGATCGTAGGTGCTGGCGAGGGCACCGCCGCGCGTGCGGGTGGTCATAGATGTGCGCATCCAGCCAAAGACGGTCATCCAATTATAACACATCACGGGAATGCCCGCTGCGCCGAGGTTGCGAATGGTCTGACAGTATTGGTCGATTTCCTGGTCGCGACCTTCAAGGCCCAGTTTGATATTGTCTGATATGGGAACAGATTCGACAACGGCCCAGCGCAAGCCCTGGTCTTCTATGCGTTTTTTGTGGCGCAAGATGGCGAGATAATCCCAGACGGGACCAGCATTGGGTAAGACCGTTACGATGTCTTTTACGTCCATTTGAAGCGCGGTCTGGAGGTTTTCATCGGTGAACGGGCGGATGACGAGCGCGATTCTCATAGCAAGATGTCCTTATAAATAAAAGGTTGATTTTTTCTTTTAAACGAGTCCGTTATTTGTGCCACACAGATGAACTTTGACGCCCAATGCTTGCATCATGGCAATTTTTACGGCCAGCGCGTTGTTGGCAGCCTGTGCAGATTCGGCGTATGCGACCTGGATGTGGTTGGCTTTGTGGCGAGCCATCATCTGGTCGCGGGAGATGCCATAGGTGACGGCGTGCATAATGGGCCACTGCGGGGTGGTGGCTTGCCAGCGGCGGTTGGTTTCGCTTTGTGGAAGTTCTACGACGCCACCGCGACCAATATCCATGTGCAGTTCGTTATTTTGAACAAAGATGCGGCTCCAGACGATTTCGCCGGGTTTGCTCACGCCTTTGCAGGTGCCGCCGCCGAGTGGAAAATACATGCTGGGCTGGCGCTCGGAAGAGGTGCCTTTGTAGCCGTCGATATAGTGTGCAGGAGGCGCGCCGCCCGAGATGAGGAAGACCCATACGTAGTCGTCAATGCCATTTTCCCGATAGTGTTCACCCCAGCGCAGGTCGTGCAAGGTGTTTTCGGGTGGCTGCCCCAAAGCTCTCCAGATGCGGTTGGTGAGCAGGCCGTCGAGGCCCGCGCATTCATCGACTTCGTTGAAATGCGGGAGTGCTTCGCCTTCGTAGAGGACCTGACCGTTGGTGCGCGCTTTGACCGGAGGGCGATCTGCGTTGTTGAGAATGCCTTCGACCAGATCAGATGCCGGGCACAGGTCTTTGAGGCCCTGTTGATATTGAATGCCAATGGTGGCGCAACCAAAATCATCGGCAATGCGTAAGGCGGCAATGTACATTTTGCATTGCATAGCGATCTGGTCGTCGGTGAGTTCGTCGGTGGCGTTTGTACCGGTGACAAAGGTGAGGCCCTTGCGCTCGAGCCAGGTGCGAACAGCGCTGGCTTCTGCATCTGTGGTGTTTTGCATTTCTGCCCAGAGAGCAGATTGCGAGAGGCGTTCTTTGAAGACGCCTGTGGGATTGAGCAGGTGATCTGGGATGATGGCGTTGAACATGCCCATACAACCTTCGTCAAAGACGCCCATAATGGCTTTTTCGCGCTGGAGTTGTTCGGCCAGTGCCTGTCCGAGTTGGGTTTCGGCTTCGGGCAGGCGGAAGGTGTTGGCGTCGCGTACCTGAGAGGTGTCGTGGATGACGCTGCCGCTGGTGAGCCATTCGCGCAGGCCGCGTTTGAAGAAGTTGTCGGTAAAGTCCAGGCTCCACAGGGTGCTGTATTCAACGCTGGCTTTGGTGAGGGAGCCGTTGAGGTTGAGCATGCCGACGAGGCCGGGCCACTGCCCAGACCAGTTGGCAAGGGTGAGGATGGGACCGCAGTGTGAGATCAGGCCGTGAAGCACGTGGTGGCTGTATTGCCAGACGGCTTCGGCTATGATGAGGGGGGCGTTGGGATGAATATCTTTGAAGACTTGCATGCCCTCTTTTTGAGATCCGATAAAGCCGTGTTCCTCGTCTTTTTTATAGGGGTGTCCGCGGCGGACTGTCCATCCTTCGCGTTGGATTGCGGCTGTAATGATTTTTTCCATTGCTTCTTGTGCGGGCCAGCACATCTGGTTGGCAGATAAGCGCAGGTCGCCGTTGGCAATGAGTACGACTTCGTTTTTTTCAGGTGCTTCGGGTTCGGTAAGTTCGGGAAGTTGGTAAGCCATTGTGAAGCTCCTTATGTGTATTGTCTGGTATTGAAAGCAGGGATAAAATAGCCGATAGAATCTGGAAAGTCAAACAGGCATGAGCAACGCCATTGCAGAGAACAAAGGCTGGGGAAAAAGGTAATATGCGTTTGGGAAGATGTCAACTTTTGGGAATGGGGCGTTGATGGAGATAAAATTGAGTGCCCCACTTGTCGAGGTGGTCTGTCCAGAGGAGGCCGCCGCCGCTGATGAGCGCGCCGCCGTTGTGGATGTGATCGAGTACTGCGGCTCTCATGCTGCTGTCGCGTGGGGCTGTGGAGAGGTCGTGGACATAGGGACCGAAGATGCGTTCGAGACCGCTGTGTTTGCTGCGTGAGTTGAGAGGAAAGAGATAACATTCGCGCTGGAAGCGGGCGATGTTGGAATTTTTGGCGAGCAAGTGCTGGTATGTGGGGTCGAACAACCAGGATGTGCAACAGATCGCTTTGAAGGGACGGTCGGGGAAGTGTTTGGGAAAAAATTCGGCGACCTGGCGGAGGGAATGGCCGCAATTTTCAAATTCCATTGGTCCGTCTTCGGGGATGTGAATTTCGAGGATGGGGTCACCTTCGATGAGGACGCAATCCCAGCGGGAACGCGAGAGGCTAACTGGCTGGCGTTGCGCATGGCCGTTGGGGTGAATGGGATTGCCGATGATATGGGTCGAGGTTTCGGTGAGTTCGGATGTCCAGGCACGCGGGTCTTCCCGTCCGCCGGCGCCATTAAAGTTGCCGTCGGTGCGAAATTTCAAGCCCGATTCGCACAGGAGACACAGATGTGCAGAGGTGCGATGGCGATACGCGCGCATTTTCTGGCGAAAAGGGCCGATTTTGTATTGCAAGCGTCCTATGCGGTAGAGGTCGCCGTTGAGATGGCCGAGCAGCCAGGATAAGATGCGCGTGCATAGTCCCCAGGCGCCGGGTTCTCCCGGGTGGAAGAAACGACCGTTTTTGGAAACGCCAATGTCGTGGTATTGTTGCGCCCAGACGTACGTATCGCGGCAGGTCAAGCGGGTGATGTGTTCGGGTATGTTGCGCGATTGGTGGTATGTGCGGAGTTGCGGAATGCCCGAGAGCGCGATGAGGAGATAAAAGGCACCGCCGTAATTGCCGAGTATGGGCGAGAGGAGAGGCCAGTCGCGGGTTGCCTTTTTGTCGATGAAGAGCAGGCGATGGGCATGCCATGCCATAAGCGCGAGGTCGGGATCGGCGGCGATTTTTTGGGCAGCGCGGGTTGCGAAATCTATGGCGTTGGGCGGAAGATTTGCCCAGTCGCCATTTTCGCGGATGGTTTCGGGTTGCAGAAAGGGAAGGTTGCCGGGAAATGTTGCGGCGGATTTTTCCCAATGGATGTCGAGATCCGTATTTTTTAGAATGGGGAGTATGGTGTGCAAAGTGTGTCGCCTTTTGAAAATCTATCTACATATATTGGTAAATTTTCCTTGAAAATTACCCTGTTGCATCGTAAGTTCCAAGAACTTTAAGCGGTTTGGATGCCCATTTTTTATCACCCACTTCGGGAATCCTCTTGGAACGCGTCCCTCTCAGGCATTATGCCTCCCTCCTGATACACTATCTTCGCCCCCATTGGAAGCGCGTTGTTCTTTTAGGCGTTTTCATGTTCATCGGCATTGGTCTCAATCTGCTCAATCCCCAAATCGTCCGATATTTCATCGACACGGCACAGGCAGATGGTGCCGTGCAAAATCTACTATGGGCGGGCGTTGCGTTTCTCGCCATTGGTATTATTCGCCAGGGCGTGCAAATTGTGAGTTCTTATCTGGGGCAAGACGTGGGCTGGCGCGCGACGAATCAGATGCGGAATACGCTCGCGCACCACTGTCTCAATCTCGATATGGGCTTTCACCACGAGCACACTCCGGGCGAGATGATCGAGCGCGTTGACGGCGATACGACGGCGCTTTCCAATTTTTTTTCGCAATTTGTTATCTATGTTATTGGAAGCTCATTTTTTCTTTTGGGCGTCCTTATTCTCGTCTTCCGCGAAGATTGGCGCGTGGGCGCAGCTCTGACCGCTTTTTCAATTCTCGCCTTTATTGTTTTTAATCTAACGCGCAATATTGCCGTGCCCATTTACACGGCCGAACGCGAAAGTTATGCACGTCTGTACGGTTTTATCGAAGAGCGATTGCTCGGCCTTGAAGACATCCGCACAAATGGCGCAGGTGATTATACCGTGAATCGGTTTTACCAGGTCAATAACGGCGTTTTTGCCCGCATAAAAAAATCCGAGGTTATGAGCGAGGGATTGCGTGCCATTACCGGCATTATGTTCGCGCTGGGTTACGCGCTTGCAATGGGTATGGGCATCTGGCTTTATCGGGAAGGTACGTTTACAATTGGCGCGGTTTTTCTCATTTTTTACTACACGTCGATGTTGCGCGAACCGCTGTTTCAAATTAGCCAGCAAATCAACGATTTGCAACGCGCCACCGCCGGCCTCAAACGCATTGAAGAATTGCACCGTATCCAGACCTGCATTCAGGATGGAAAAGAGAAATTAGTTACTCCTTCTGGTAAACTCGAGGTAATGCCTTTGGGCATTGCGTTTGACAATGTCCATTTTGCGTACAATCCTGGCGATCCCGTTCTGCGGGATATTTCCTTTTCTCTCGACCCGGGCAAAACCCTCGGTCTGTTGGGGCGCACGGGCAGTGGCAAGACCACCATTACCCGCTTGCTCTTTCGCTTTTACGATATTCAGCGCGGACAAATCCGCATTGGCGATCAAAATATCCGGGACATTTTTCTCGACGATTTGCGGCAGCATGTCGGTCTCGTTACGCAGGATGTGCAACTTTTCAATGCGAGTGTACGCGACAACCTCACTCTTTTTCGGCCCGATTTTTCGGACAAAAAAATCGTCGCCACACTCGACGACCTTGGCCTCGGTGCATGGTATGCGTCTCTCTCCGAGGGGTTGGAGACAGAACTCTCCGCAAGTAGCCTCTCGGCCGGTGAAGCCCAATTGCTCGCCTTTGCCCGCGTTTTCCTCAAGGACCCCAGCCTGGTCATTTTGGACGAGCCCTCATCGCGGCTCGATCCCGCAACCGAGCAGAATATCAATTTTGCAGTGGAACGCCTGTTGCAGGATCGCACGGGTATTATTATTGCGCATCGCCTTGAAACTGTAGAGCGCGTGGATAATATTCTCATTCTCGACGACGGGCAGGTGCGGGAATTTGGCCTTCGTGCAGAACTCGTCGCAGATCCAAATTCGCAGTTTTCACGTCTGCGCAATACTGGTTTTGAGGAACTTATCGCATGACGATGGGTCAAACGACATGGCGACTGCTCAAGCTCCGTCCCGGCCTCTTTTTAGCCACGATATTTTTTCGCGGTATTGACGATGTCGCGCCCTTTCTCGCGGGTATTATTATGAAGGGCTTTTTTGACGCGCTCACCGGTCAGGCCGAGGCGGGGTTCACTGCCTGGTCGCTTGTCGCGCTTTTTGTCGCTGTTGAGTTTGGCAACCGCATTGCCCTTTTTGGTTCGGCTTTTGCATGGCCGCGCTGGTGGTATGCTATTGAAACGCTTTTGCGGAAAAATCTTATGAGTGCTATTCTGGAAGTTCGAGATCCGGGGCGAATTTCCACTGCTTCTGGCGAGGTGACCAACCGATTTCGAGACGATGTATTGGGCATTATTCAATATCTCAATCGCTATATCCACATGTGGGGCAATCTCGTATTTGCGGCACTCGCCATTTCTTATATGTCGAAAATCGATCCCTATATTACTTTTATCACGATTATCCCGGCGATATGCGTGGTTATTGTTGTCGATTTTGCTCGCAATTATATTCACAAATATCGCACCGCGCAGCGCCTTGCAACAGAGCGTTCCACCAATTTTATCAATGAGATGTTTCAATCTATTCTCGCTGTCAAAGTTTCCACCACGCAAGCCCATGTGATTGATCGCTTTCGGCAACTCAATGATGCGCGCCGCGTATCTACTCTTATAGATAATCTCTTTACTCAGATCCTCAGTTCGATCAATTTCAACCTCGGTCATATTGCCACGGGCGTTATCCTGATTCTCGTGGCGGAAAAAATGAAATCGGGCGCGTTCACGGTTGGCGATATGGCACTTTTTACCACCTATGTCGGTCAGGTTGCCCGAAGCGGTTCTTTGCTTGGGACCATTCTCGCCAATCACAAGCGCGCCGAAGTTTCTTATTTTCGGCTGGCTTATACTATTGAAGATATTCCCCGTGAACGCATCTCTCAACACACGGATGTTTTTCTCAATACAGAACCCGACGAACTGCGCTTGCCTTCCCATGCGGAATCAGATAGGCTGAAAACACTTACTGTTTGCAATATGACATATACCTACCCCAAATCTGACAATGGCATTTACAATATTGACCTCGTCATTCCCGCTGGATCGTTTACGGTTATTACTGGACAAATTGGCTCTGGAAAAACTACGCTTATCCGCGCGCTTATCGGTGTTCTTCCGCTTGCGAGCGGGGATATTTACTGGAATGTTAAAAAAGTCGCGGATCCCAAAACTTTTTTTGTGCCCCCACGCTGTGCTTACACGCCGCAAGTTCCGCGTCTTTTCAGCGAGTCTCTGCGCGATAATATCCTTTTGGGATTGCCCAATGACCCACAAGCGCTCGAACACGCGCTTTACAATGGCGTCATGGAAACCGATATTCCCACCCTTGAAGACGGCCTGGGTACGGTTGTTGGGCCGCGCGGTGTCAAACTTTCCGGCGGACAAGTTCAGCGCACTGCTGCCGCCCGTATGTTTATTCGCGGTCCCGAACTTTTGGTTTTCGACGATCTGTCTTCTGCACTGGATGTCGAAACCGAGCGCGTTCTTTGGCAGCGCGTTTTTGAAAACCGCCGGGCCACTTGTCTCGTGGTTTCTCACCGCCGTCCCGCGCTTCGCCGCGCAGATCAAATTGTCGTTCTCAAAAATGGTCATATTGAAGGCGTGGGGACGCTGGACGAGTTGCTCGAATCGAGTGCGGAAATGCGGCAATTGTGGGATCAGCGGTGAAAATAATCCGCAGAATGAAGGGAATAGGCTAAGAGGGGTTGGGCAGATTGCACTTCAACAGGAGGAATACTATTATGGATACCACACTTGTTCATATTGGCGTGCGCGCCACAGATATTGAGAAGACTATCCGCTTCTGGCGGGATGGCCTGGGCTTGAGTCTCGTTCAAAATCGAGGTCAATCCTACGATCTTACCGATGGCTATCACAATTTTCGCATTTTTCAGCACAATGGGCCTTCTCGTCCAGAGCACATCAGCGGGATGCTGGATTATCTGCATATTGGCATTCGCGTTCCCGATCTGAAAGCGGCAGCACGGCGTTTGACGGAGATGGGCTACGAGATTTTTTCCGACGGTCTGGGCGGTAAGCAGCCCTTGGCTGCGGACAAGCTCGAAGAGGGTGCGTTCAAAGTAGAGGATCCCGATGGTATCACCGTGGATATTACATCCAGCGATGATCAGTGGCCGGGTACCGGGTTGCCAAGGAGTTCCCAATGAATATCAAATTAGATGGAAAGGTCGCGCTTATTTCTGGCGCGTCGCGCGGTATTGGGCGCGGTATAGCTCTTCGGATGGGGCGTTCGGGCGCAAAGGTCGCGGTCAATTACCGCACGCATCCCGACGAGGCCGAGGAGGTAGCTGCTGAGATTTGTAATGCGGGGTCTGACGCGCTCGTTTATGGAGCAGATGTTTCTGACCGAGATGCTGTGGATGCGATGGTCAGCGCGACGGTTGAGCAATTTGGGCGTCTGGATATTGTGGTTTCCAATGCGTATTACAGCAAACGCGAACCTTTTATTGATCTGGAATTAGAAGGTGCGCGGCGTACGCTTGATGTCACTTTTTGGGGGGCTTTCCATGTGGCGCAGGCCGGTGCCCGCCAGATGGTCAAACAGGGCGAAGGGGGTGCGATTCTTTTTATCAGTTCTGTTTTGTCCAATATTCCCTTTCCGACCTCGTTGCCCTATAATGCAGCGAAGGCAGGGATCAATCAGATGTCGGCCACGATTGCCAACGAGCTTACCGATCACCGTATTCGCGCCAATGTTATTACGCCCGGCTATATCGACACGCCCGGCGAGCGTCAATATGCGACTGAAGAACAAATCCGCGAGGCTGCCACCGCGCTGCCCTGGAAGCGTCTGGGTACGCCTGAAGATATTGCCAATGCCGCCGCATTTCTCTGTTCCGATGCCGCCGACTATATTACAGGGACGGTGTTGAGTGTGGATGGAGGGTATTGGTTGAAAATTGCGAGATGATAAAATCCATTGGGGAGGACTAAGAACATGGCTACCAATCTGTCTGAACATATCAAACAAACCGCGTTGTGCGATACGCACGAGCATCTTCGCCGGGAACCCGATTGGACCGATAACGGTCCTGACGTATTGCAGGACCTTTTTGGCAATTATGTGCCTGCTGATCTCATTACGGCTGGTGCATCACAGGAAGCCCTGGGTCGTCTCACAAACGCTTCAGATCCAGATCTTGCCGGGCGTTTTGAAGGCATTCGCGCAGCGTGGGAGGCCACGCAATACACGGGTTATGGCGAGGCTGTGCGGCGCATTGTCACCGATGTGTATGGTTTTGACGAACTCACACCCGATGTGCTCGCGCCCGCACAGGAAAAACTAACCGAACTGCGTACCCCTGGTGGTCGCTATAATTTGCTGCGCGAAGTCGCCAATCTCGACCATATTCAAACCGATGATTCCTCCTGGCCCTGCACTCCCGACGAATCTGGTCCCGACTTTTTTTTGTACGATCTCTCATGGGCGGGGTTTTGCAGTGGGCAGATAGACCGGGAAGCCATTGCCGAAGATACCGGTATTGCCGTTGTTGATCTCAATTCTCTTCAGAAGGCGATGGAGGCCATATTTGAAAAACACGCGCCTTGTGCTATTGCGGTTAAAGCCCAACATGCGTACAATCGCACCCTCAATTGGCAAGAGCGCGCTCGCGGCGATGCCGAACGCGCGCTTTACGCCACGCTTAGCTCGAATAATAATGTTTCCGAAGCGATGCGATTGTGCCTTGGCGACTGGTGCTGGGCACGCGGTGTGGAACTGACTATTGAACACAATTTGCCTTTTAAACTTCACACGGGCTATTACGCCGGCAACAATCGCATGCCCGTTGACCGCATCAAGGCTGGCAATCTCTGCGCGCTTTTGGCTAAATATCTCGACGCCCGCTTTGTGCTTATGCACATCGCCTATCCTTATAGCGATGAACTCATCGCGCTGACCAAACACTACAAAAATGTCTGGGCAGACCTGTGCTGGGCCTGGTCTATTAATCCCTACGCTTCAAGTGATTTTGTCCGCCGTTTTATCCACGGTGCACCTATTAACAAGCTCTTTGTTTTTGGCGGCGATACCCGCTGGCCCACCAGTGCCGCTGCCTACGCATTCCAAACTCGCTTCTGGTTTGACAAAACTCTTGAAGCCGAAGTAAAAGAAGGCTATCTGACCGAGTCACAGGCTATGCATATTGCGTCGCGTGTGATGCGCGACAATCAATACGAGTGTTTTGATCTTGAAGGCACGCGAAATGCGATTTATCGGGCGATGGGAGAATAGGGTGACGCGAAAGGCGTGCAAGTATAAAGCTGCAACAAAAAAATCCTGAAATAGAAAGAAGGCGATGTCCCCTATTGTTGTATCCACATGGCAGTTTGGTTTATCTTCGAATCAGCCCGCCTGGAAGATTTTGAAAAACGGTGGCTCTGCGCTCGATGCTGTTGTGCGGGGTGTTGAAGTGGCGGAACGCGATCCTGCGGTCAAGAGCGTTGGGTTCGGCGGATATCCCAATGCCGAGGGCGAGGTCGAAGTCGATGCTGCGGTTGTTGACGGACGTACTCTCGGTTATGGTGCGGTGGCTGGGCTTAGAAAGATTGCCACGCCCACCGCTGTGGCGCGGCGCGTGATGGAGAAAACCGATCACGTTTTTCTCGTGGGCAATGGCGCGCTGCAATTTGCGCGCGCACAGGGCTTTGAAGAATGCGATCTGCTTACAGAGCACGGGCGAGAAGCCTGGGAAAAGTGGAAAAGGGAGCGAACTGGTCCTCCTGCAGATGTCCACGATACCATTGGCATGATCGCGCTTGACCAGCATGGAAATCTCGCGGCAGCCTGTACCACAAGCGGTGCAGCGTTTAAGTTGCCCGGTCGCGTCGGCGATTCACCGCTTATTGGTTCGGGCCTTTATGCGGATAATGACGCAGGTGCTGCTGCGGCGACCGGACGCGGTGAGGAAATCGCTCGCACCTGCGGGTCGTATGCTGTTGTTGAACACATGCGGCATGGCAAATCACCACAAGAAGCCTGCGAAGCTGTTGTGCAACATCTCATCGCGCGCGTTCCCTCTGCGCGCCCCTTTCAGATGGCCTATATCGCCATTGACAAATATGGCAATTGGGGTGCAGCTGCAGCCCGTTCTGGGTTTCTATCGGCTGTCACCAGCAATGCGGAAAATCAACTTTATAAAAGTCGATATTTTATTATTCGCGGCGGGGTTGGATGATGGGATTGCGTCCCCGTACTGACTTTAAGCATGCCAGCACATGCTTAAGCATAGTTCTCAGGCTGTGCGTGCTCGTGGTATCTGTTAAGTGTGTCAGTATATGCTTTGCCGCCGATCCCGATTCTACGGGCGTCCAACCGGTTGTCTCTGTATCTGTTGATTCTACGGCTGTTGATTCAATTCTCTTTGTTGATCCTGCGATGGTCGATCCGTCGTCCAGGCCAGGTCTCGATCCCTCGACAACACTTAAAATAACAGATCCCACGCAGCCTCCTGCCCACTGGGTCACGCCTGGGGGGGATTCCACCGCTGTTTTTGAGACCTTTGACTATCCTCGATTTTTGAATACTTATCCCGACAAGATATGGCAGGGGATATCGGGCTGGCGATATAGCAAAACAAAAAAAGAAGATGTTTACTATCGGATCTTACAAGAAGACAATAATCATTATCTAAGCGCGAAAACAAAAGGCAGTGCCGTAGATTTTGGGCGGGAAGCAAAGCTCACGTATCGCGGCAGAGAAATCAAAGCAAGTTTGCGTTTGTTCCAGAAATTGCGCTGGCGCTGGCGGGTACACGATTTGCCCGAGGGGTCTGATGAAACTGACGGCGACAAAAATGACAGTGCCGCTGCTGTGCGTCTGATCATAGGAAAGAGTTCTTTGAATCCTCTGGCGGGCAAAGCACTCAAATATATTTGGAGTGCAACACTTCCCAAAGGCACGGTTATTTCGAGTAGCAGACAACATGTTATTGTGTTGCGTAGCGGTACAGACGATCTGGGGAAATGGGTTTGGGAAGAAGTGAATGCATACCAAGACTATCGCCGTTTGTTCGGTGGTGATCCCCGTCCAGTAGATTATTTGGGGTTGCTCACCGATTCAAATAATACGGAGACAGTTGTCGCAGCGGATTACGATGATATTATCTTTATCATTCCGAGGCCCACAGTTGAAATGAACCCGGAGAATTCAGAATGAAGAACGGATATCATGTTCGTTCATCTTGGAAACAACCTGCTGGCCTGACAAATAGCACAACGCGGAGGCTAATTGTGAATGCACAACACAAAAATCTATTACGGGTACTTGCCCGCTGTATGCTTGTAGCACTGCTGGTTACAGCATCGGCAAAGGCGCAAAATGTTTCGGTCACTGACTACAAAGTACCGGTGAGTCGGGTGGATAATCTACGCATTGATCTTTTGAGTTTTAATTTGACGACCGAGGGCAAAGAAGTTGTCCACGAACAGGGCGAAGTTGGCCTTGTGTACAGAAAATTCTACAGTTCTCTACCCTTTGCGTATTTTATTGACGCGCTCAGTTCGGCCTCATATTTTCGCCAATTTTCATTTGAAGGTTCTGAACGCACTGGCACTTACCAAGCAAATCTCGATGTACAGGTTCAGAAATATTTTCGAGAAACCAATAAGTTTTTCTATTTTGTCAGTCCCGAGATTTTGATGCGTAAAGGCTTTGGTCGTCCGCAGACTGATGTCTTTTTAGGTCTTGGCTATGGCCGATTTATCAATGCTACCGCCCTGCGCAAAGCCGTGCGTATTGAAGACTTTTTGTTTGAAGAAGGCGTTATTAGCGATTTTCTGTCCAAAGACACGATGATCGCCCTTGGGCAAATTATCGAAAAAGAAGCTGAGTATCGCAATATCTACGGCGACCGTGACTACCAGATCTTCTGGTATCAAGACATGAGCAGCGAAATTGACAAAACCGGTCTTGTGACTGGGGGCGGCAATATTGGTCCTATTGGCATCTTTCGTATGCGCGAGGTGCTCACGCAGGAGCAGATCAGCGACCGGTTTTTTGGTTGGGATGTCAATGCGGGGGTTCAGTATCAATTACAGACCAGGGATGAAGACATAGAACGCTCCCCTCCTGCTATGGCCGTTAATATTCGGTATTCCCGACCTATCAGTTGGCGGATGCAAGTCAACACGGATTTCAAATTGGATACCCCATTCAAGAGAGACTATTTTAGGCGAGAGTATAATATCAGGCAGAATGTCGATTTTATTTACGAAATTACCAATAAAATTGCCTTTGTGACTTCCAATACATTCCACATCAACAAAAAACGCGATCAAGATGCGAGGTTTAGATATATTTCAAATATCAGTTTCATATTTTTTGTCGAAAACAAAATTAGTTTGACGGCTGTTGAGCAAATTTCCAAAGAAGAAGGTTCGCCATTTAGACAAAGTCTTCTTTTTGCTCTGAGCTATCGCCTTTTTTGAGTTGTGCGATTGGGCGTAAAATTTGGAAATTAGCCGTGTATCAAAAATACTTGTGGACATAAAGTTTCTCTTATATCTTACTGAAGTTTGGGCTTTACTCGTCGGTCCGCGTGCATCTCTGTGTGTAAAAGAGATAGCGGTCGGTTTATCCATTCCATAGTTGGAGGTTATATGGCAAAAGAAGAAAAAGTTGTACTCGAAGGAACTATTGTCGATATATTGCCCGATGGGCAATATAAAGTTGAGATTGAGGGAGGGCATCAGATTCTCGGTTATACGTCGGGCAAAATGCGCCGTTTTAATATTCGCATTGTTGTGGGCGATACCGTCACGATTGAGACCTCACCTTATGACCTGAACCGGGGGCGCATTACATTCCGCGATTCTGGATCAGGTGGGCCACCTCCTCCGAGCACGCAAGGAGGCGGAGGCCGGCGCCCTGGCCGCGGACGCAGATCGCGTCGCCGTCGTTAAATACTCAAAATCGGCACGTAAATAACCACCCGTAAGTCGCACGCGCAGCACAACGTCAGTAGTGCCAATGGCCTGTACAGGCGTAGCACTGGATTGCGGTACACCAGTGCGGGCTTCTACAACGAGTGAAGCGAGTAAACTGCCCCTGGTGAACTGCTATCGCAGTTGTACACCGCTCAAGTCTATCAGGGTAGCCCGAAGGGGCGACGCAAAATGCGCTGTGCATACCGGGTGGCTTTTTTTTAGCGGGATAATCCAACCGCGTTTTCCAGGGGAGGGTATATGCCGGAAGAATCCAAAACTGTACAACCATCGGGAGAAGATGAAAATCCCGATCTCTACGCGCTGGATCCACGGGCGGTTCAGGAACCCCCACGAGGGCTTCGCGGTACGCTGAAGTTTCTCGGCCCAGGGCTGATCCTGGTGGGGTCTGTTGTCGGTTCTGGTGAGATTATTCTGACGACGAATTTGGGTTCTATTGTTGGATTTTCAATGCTCTGGTTTGTGCTGGTGAGTTGCTGGAGCAAGAATATTGTGCAGGCGGAACTGTCGCGTTTTTCGGTTGCTTCTGGTGAACCCTTTTTGCACGCTTTTAACCGATTGCCCGGGAAACTGCCCGCGTTTAACGGGCGAAAGGTGTCGTGGTACATCTATTTTTGGTTGATCTGGATTATTCCCGGGCAGTTGATCAGCGGTGGTATTTACGGGGGTGCTGGTCAGGCGATTCATACGGCTCTGCCTTCTCTCGGCTCGGAATGGTGGACGGTTATTCTCGCTGTTACGGCGTCTGTAATTGTGTTGACCGGGACGTATCGGTTTCTCGAAAGGCTGATGACGGTTCTGGTGGTCATTTTTACTTTTATCACGGTCGCTTGTGCTGTTTTGCTGCAATTGACCGAATATGCGATTACCTGGGAAGAGGTGCGCGGTGGGCTGACGTTTGGTTTTCCTGTTTTTGCGCTGTTGGCCGCGTTGGCGATGTATGGCGGCACTGGGGTGGGTTCGGGAGAACAGATGGCTTATACGTATTGGTGTGTGGAAAAGGGCTATGCGCGTTTTTCTGGGCCGGCGGATAAGTCCGATGCCTGGGTTCAGCGCGCGAGGGGATGGATTCGGGTGATGCAAACCGATGTGCTTTTGACATTGGGGTTGCTGACCTGTGCGACGATTCCGTTTTATATGCTGGGCGCGGGTGTGTTGTATCGGCTCAATAAGCAACCCGATGGCCTGGAGACCATTTCCGTGCTTTCCAATATGTACACGCAGACACTTGGCGAATGGGCGTTCTGGTTGTTTATGGTGGGTGCTTTTTTTGTGCTTTATTCAACGGCGATATCCGGTCTGGGCGGTGGTGTGCGCATTTTTGCCGATGGTATGTCTGTTATGGGTTTGATCGAGCGCAATGATTACAAGGCCCGGGTTCGCATTTTGCGCGTTTGGGCGGTGGTTTCCCCGCTGGTGACTTCTATGGCGTATTTCTTTTTTCAAAATCCGGTTTGGATGCTGACTATGGGGCATTTGTTTGGGGCGATTAAGTTTCCTCTGATTGCCGGGGGGACGTTGTATTTGCGCTATAGACATCTCGACCAGCGTCTGAAACCGTCTTTGAAAACCGATCTGCTGTTGTGGTTCTGTTTTCTGCTGATGATTGGTTTGGCTATTTATATTTTCTACACGGGCTATTTTACATGATGTGGAGGGCGATTATGGCTATTCCCACCTATCGTTCAATTGGTGTGCGACCGTTGATTAACTGTCGCGGGACATATACGATTATTAGCGGTTCGCTGATGTTGCCCGAGGTGCGCGAGGCGATGATGGAAGCGGCGAAGGCGTATGTGCATTTGGATGAGTTGATGGATGCGGTGGGGGCGCGCATTGCCGAGTTGATGCAGTGCGAGTGGGGGCTGGTGACAAATGGATGCGCGGCGGCACTGACGCAGGTGACGTCGGCGTGTGTGGCGGGGGATGATCCGGATAAGATCGTGCAATTGCCCGATACAACAGGGATGAAGAATCGGGTGTTGCACCAGCCAGGGCATTTGCATATTTATACGCATGCGATTCGGGCGGTGGGCGTGGAGATGGTGGAGGTGGAAGATCACGACGCGCTTTCTTTAGCGATTGATGATCGCACGGCGATGTTTGCGTTTTTTGGGGATCAAACGGATCATAGCGATATTCCGCTTGAAGATGTGGTGGCGATTTGCCATCGCAAAGGCGTGCCGGTATTTGTGGATGCCGCAGCAGAGCGACCGGATGTGCCCAATACGTATTTGCAATCGGGTGCAGATGTTGTGGCTTATAGTGGGGGCAAGTGTTTGCGGGGTCCCCAGTCGTCGGGGTTGGTGCTGGGGCGAAAGGATATTTTGCAGGCGGCTTTTATCAATGGTGCGCCGCATCATTCGCTGGGGCGGGCGATGAAGGCAGGCAAGGAGGAGGTGATGGGGTTGCTGGCGGCGGTGGAGAAGTGGGTGCTGCGCGATCACGATGCCGAGTGGGCAGAGTGGGAGCGGTGGTTGCAGGTGATTGGGGATGCGGTTGCGGATTTGCCGTCGGTGACGAGGCGGGTGCGAGATCCCGGGCGGTCTAATGTGGCGCCAATTCTGGAGGTTCACTGGGATCGCGCGGTATTGCCGATTGCGCCAGAGGAGGCCCAGCAGCAGTTGTCAGATGGCGATCCGCGCATTGAGCTGTTTACCCACGAAAATGGCGTGGAAGTGATGTCCTATATGATGGAGTCGGGAGAGGATGTGATCGTTGCAAGGCGTTTGCGCGAGGTGTTGAAAGAGTTAGGATAGCGGAGAACAGGTTGGCTTGTACTATAGTCAATGCTTAAAACATGGGAGCTAATGCTTCTCCGATGCGCTGTCCCAATAGAAGTGGAACTGCATTTCCTATTTGTTTGACGATTTGTGAGCGAGTACCTGCAAACACGAAATCATCATCAAAGGATTGCAGGCGTGCGCCTTCTCTGGGTGTAAGAGCGCGGTTTTGTAGGGGATGGATACATCTATTAGATGCTGGATGAACAAAATTGACTGTTATCGTTACCGCAGGTTCATTTGCATCCAATCTCGAATAACAGGAACTAAACCCACTACTTATTAAACGTTTGGGAATAGAATTGATGTTTTTGCCCGCGTGATGTATTATTTCGAGCATTTTTTTCGAATGATTGGTCGCTTCATGAAGTGTTAATAACTTGGTCCCATTTCTTCTTGCACGCTGATATTCCGTTCTCGGTTTATTGACATATATTGTGGCTTTCTCACCAGATTCAACAGGAGGCAAATCATCAATTGCGTCCATAACTGTTATTGCAGGGTTCAATTCTGATTTTATAAAAAGATCAGGCTCCTTTGGCAAAAGCATTCTGGATTTCTTTTTATGGCCGATAGTAGCCCCTTTATATTGATAATTTGGTACAGGAAATTTGGGCTTACCTCCTTTGACGACGCCTATAAATATCAATCGTTCTCGTTTCTGAGGAATGCCAAAATGAGCAGTATTAAGAATCTTCCAGTCGCATTCATATCCAATTTTATAGAAACATTCCTCGATCATTTCTATTGTAGAACCCTTTTTATGCGTTGCCAAACCGACAACATTTTCTAATACAAATGCTTTAGGCCGAAAAAAGTTTACAAATGAAGCATATTCCTCAAATAGAGAATTTCTTGGATCGTCCTCTTGACACGAGCGAAAAGGTCTTATAGAAGAGAATCCTTGACAAGGAGGACCGCCAATAATTAAGTCTAATTCTTCCCTTTTAATTTTTAGCATGTCAGAAACTGCCGTTCTTCTCAGGGTTCGTATATCTTTGCATATCCCAAAGGCTTCCTGGTGGTTGAAACAAAAAGTTTCAACAGCAATAGGTAATAAATCTACACCCAGAACAGTTTGATATTGAATATCGACAACCTTTTCAAAACCTTTTGAAAAACCACCCGTGCCGCAAAAAAGATCGAAAATTTTGGCGTGCTTCATAATTATATCTCCAAAGAAAAGTTGACATTCGGTGGAGACTATAGTCTCTTTTTTTGGAGATGTCAAGGTTTTTTTATGTTGCTCACATCCTGATACTTTCTATAAATCATCTAAGGAGTTGTTGAATGGAGCAAAATAGATTGGATTCAGTTATCCAAAATTTTCTTGCTTTAATAAAAGCTGTTCGCATAGAACAGCAGTTGACTCTTGAACAATTAGCGGAACAAGCAGGTATCCATAGAACAATGGTGGGGCTATTAGAACGACACGAACGCGTACCTACAATTCAAGTGGCTAATCAAATTGCCCATGCTCTGGGATTTTCACTATCGGATTTGGTGCAAATGGCTGAGTTGATTTCATCAGAGGAAAATTCTAAATATTCTGAATTTCTAAAGCCGCGAAAGCCTAATAGATTACATATTAGAAATGAACAAATCCTGTTAGAATTAATGGGTATTGAGGGCAGTGTGTTACTTGAAGCAATTGAGTATGCTTATGGCGTATTAGATACTATTGACCGAAAATTAATAACCTCTCAATCTCCTGTGGTTGCAGAATTAGTCGAACTCGCAAATTTTTCATCTATGTTAGGAAATTTGATTGGAAGTGGTATAGCAAAATCATCAGAGGGACTATACATGCGTAATCGTCCTCATGCATACCCTGATTTATTGCCACTCAAAGCACCCGCTGTAGATGTAGAATTAAAAATGGCTTTGGAAAGTAACAAGCCCAAGGGACATTTGCCTAAGGCCGGTGTGTACATAACCTTTAGATATGTCTTGGGAGATCGCGAGGGTAATTTTATAAGAGGGAAAGAAAATAGAGGAAACACAGCCTGGATGTGGGAAATCAAAGTAGGCTATATTGGAGAGGATGATTTCTCTATAAGCAATACAACTGGAGATTCTGGTAAAACCGCAGTGATTAAAACCGATGTGCACAACAAAATGCCTTTGGTTTATTATGACCCCCGATTTTTGCCTTACAGCCCCAGAAAGGGCGGCATATATCCGGGTTTTAATTAGAAGTTACAGGTTGTGGAGGCGTATCCAGTCTTAACGGTTGAAGACGTGAATGGTGTTTTGGAATACGCTACAAAGGTACTGCGAAACGATGTTTTGGAAGATGTATAGGAGACTCAGATGAAATTCACGATCACGATTTATACAGATGAGGATGGTGTATATATCGCGGAATGTCCGTCAATTCCGGGGTGTGTGAGTCAGGGTAAGACTGAGGATGAAGCCGAGAAGAATGTGTTGGAAGCGATCAAAGAGTGCTTAGAGGTGCGTGCTGAATTGGGAATGCCTTTGACGGTGAGAACACGCGAAGTTATCGTTGAAAGATATTCCGATGGTTATGTGGGATATCCGTTCGGTTTGAAGGGAGTCGTCGTTGGGCAGGGAGATACTTATGAAGAGGCATTGGCGGATGTAAAATCTGCCATTAGATTTCATATTGAGACGTTTGGTAAAGAAGTGTTAGATTGAGAATACACAGGCTTTAAAATATGCTACCAGAAAATCCATATATAGAACAATGGGAGCCTAATTTCAAAACAAGGAGATAATCGTTATGAAATGTCATATCTGTGGAGCTAAATTGGAGCCTGTTGTGACAGATTTGCCTTTTAAGGTGACGAATAAAAAGATTGTGATTGTCGAAGACTTGCCCATCCATCAATGCAGCCAGTGTCGTGAATTTTTGTTGGATGATTTTGTAATGGAGCGCGTCGAAACAATTCTTGAAGCGGTTGATACGGCATCGAAGTTGGAGGTCATTGAGTATGCCGCTTGAATGTATCGTATGTCACATCAAGAAATGGTGAACGCGCATGCCGTATAAACGCCCCAATATACTTTTTGTCCAAACTGATCAGCAGCGGCCGGAGTGGGTCGAGATGAACCCCGATATTCCGGTGCGCACGCCGCATCTGCGGCAACTCGCCAGGCGCGGCACCTGGCTTGCCAACGCAATTTGCCCGTCGCCCGTTTGCGCCCCGTCGCGCGCTTGCCTGGTGGCTGGGCAGGAATACGATCGCACGTGCGTGTGGGGCAACAACACCTATGCTCCCGATAATATGTTCAAGTACCACCTGCGCCTGCGCGACGAGGCCGGATACCACGTTATGGGTGCCGGCAAACACCATGTGGGCAATAACCAATCGGGGAACCCACCTGCGCTCCACTGTGGTGTCGATGGACACCAGGGTATGGAGGCATGGGGATTTTCCGACGCCATTTTCAATGCTGGGCTGAACCAGGCGACCATTTTGATGCGCAACAACGAGATGGTGCCTCAGGATGCGTACATGGCGTTTTTACACGCGCGCGGCCTGGCAGAGGGGCATATTGCCGATTACGCGCGCCGAAACCGGGAGGGCGTGTGGACGGCCACCTTCCCGACAACACTTCCCGATGATGCGTACTTCGACACCTGGATCACCAACAATGCGCTCACCCTTCTGGATCGGGCACCCGACGACAGGCCGTGGTATTTGGAGGTGAATCTGCAGAACCCCCATCATCCGTGGGACATCACCGAGTCGATGCACCGATGGTACTGCGAGCCGCCCGTCGAGTTTCCTCCTCCCCTGTTCAATACCGAGGATATCGCGCCCGAGACGCACCAGGAGGTGCGTCGCAACTGGGCTGCCACTGTCGAACATCTCGATTCCTGCCTCGGGCACCTCGTCGCGCGAGTGTGCGCGCGGGGCAACCTCGACGACACTGTTATTGTCTTCGCCAGCGACCATGGCGAGATGCTCGGCGATTACGACCAGTGGCAAAAGTTGTCGCCCCTGCAGGCCTCGGTGGGGGTTCCGCTGGTGATTGCTGGGCCGGGCGTGGGGGCTTCCGGGCGCGACGATGCTCCGATGACGACTCTCGACCTGACCGCCAGTTTCCTCGAGTGGGGCGGCCTGACACCCGGTGACGATCTCGACAGCCGTTCTCTCGTTGATTATCTCGGCGGCCGCGCACGCAGGCATCGAGACCTGGTATTTTCTGGCCTGAGTGCCTGGCGCATGGTCTTCGACGGGCGTTTCAAACTGGTTCGCGGCTATGATCCGGCAAAGCGCATCGGGGGCAATGTCTTCGAACCGATGCATGTGCCGCCCGACGAGACAGAGCGCTTTCAGCGCGAGCGTCCCCAGTTGCTGTTCGATCTGCAGCGCAATGAGAGGGACGACGTCGCCGCCGAATTTCCCCAGGTCTTTCAGCGGCTGAGCGCAGCTCTCGATGAACATCTGGCTCATTTTGGGACGCTTTGAGGATGTTCTTATGCTTGAGATAGACAGATCGGCGTTTAAGGCGATTGGAGAGTCGGTTCACTTTGATCCGCTGGTCGATATTCGGCATCCAGAATTGGTGCGTATTGGCGATGATGTGGCGTTTCACAATGGGGTTTTTGTGAGTCCCTGTGGCGCGTGGGTCGATATTGGCAGTCACACGCATTTCGCGCCATATAGCGTGTTGTACGGGCCTTTGACCATTGGCAATTATGTGGCGGTGGCGGCACATGTGGTTTTTGCCAGCATCGGACACGGTTACGATCGAATCGATATTCCGATGGTGAAACAAAGGGTGCAAAAGCGGGAGATTGTCGTAGAAGATGATGTGTGGTTTGGAGCCAATGCCGTGGTTATTGGGGGTGTGCGTATTGGTGCTCACAGTATTGTGGGCGCGGGCGCGGTTGTAACGCGCGATGTGGAACCGTATTCGGTGGTCGGGGGCACACCTGCTCGGCTGATCAGGAAGCGAGATGAGAGAGGCGAAAGGAATCCGCAATGACAGGACGAGAATATTTGGAGTCGATTATGCCAACGCGCGAGATGGTGGATCATTTTGTGACGCCTGCGAAGGCAGATGTGCCGGCGGAGTTGGCGAGGATTATGTGTAATAATGCACAGTCGGCATTTGATCCGGAGATCGGATGGGTGGTTTGCGATGGGTTTCGCGGCGGTGGTGTGGATGATTCGCGCGGGTTTTACGCTTATGAGAAAGACGGTGCGCGACAGGTGGTCAATTATGCGGATCGCCCGTGCCGCATTCATACGTATGGGAATAGTTTTACGCATTGCGATCAGGTCAGCAACGGGGAGACGTGGCAGGAGTATTTGGCCGCGCATCTGCTGGAACCTGTGCGCAATTACGGCATTGGTGGGCACAGTGTGTATCAGGCGTATCGGCGCATGTTAATTGTGGAGAGGGAATATCCCGCCGAATACGTGATTTTGAATGTGTGGGACGACGATCACTTTCGCAATTTGGATGCGTGGCGGTCCATTCGCATGGGACGACAGGGGCGGTTTACACTGCCGCATTTGCGCGTGAATCTGGAAAGTGGCACTGTGGAGGAGTGCGAAAATTTGTGCAAGACCCCCGAAGAACTCTATCGGCTATGCGATGCGGATTGGGTGTGGGAGGCTTTTGGCGACGATCCGATTTTGCACGCGGTTATGGCGCGTAAAGGCAGTGTGGAAGATGCGTCGGCCATGGTACAAGGTATGGGGGGAGAGCTCGAGAATGCGGGATCGGATGCCGAGGTTTATAGCTTGCATACCGAGGCGGCTCTGTTTGCGACGCGATATGTGATTGAAAAGGCCGAGGCTTTTGCGAAGGCCACTGAAAAAAAGCTGCTGGTGATTTTGTCGTTCGGTTCGCGCAATATAGCGAATGCCCTGAAAGGCGAGCCGCTTTTTGATCAGACGTTTTTGGATTGGTTGGCGACAAAGGATGTGCCGGTGATCGATTTGCGCGATGCTTTTCGGAAAGAATACGCGACATATCGGGGGGATGTTCAGGCGTTTTTGGCACCGTATTATATTGGGCATCATACGCCGCGCGGGAATTTCTTTTTTGCATGGGCGATTAAAGATCGAATTGTAGAATGGCTCGATCCAAAACCATTGCCCTATCAATAGGAGTGTGCGATATGACCCCGGAAGAAAAGTTCATGTTTGATCTCGACGGGTATCTGGTGATTAAAGATGTATTGAGCCGCGAGGAATTGGATGTGCTCAATGCAGTGGCGGACCGAGAATTTCCCAGGGATTACGAGGATGCAGAGGCAGATGATGCATTTGGCAATGCCAAAGGTGTGCGTCGCGCGCCGAGTATTGTGGATTGGGATGTGGCGTGTCGGAATTTAATCGATCATTCCAAAGTGTTGCCTTATCTCGTTGAATTTCTGGGACCAAAGTTCCGCCTGGATCACGATTATGCCATTTTTATGATGAAGAATGGGAAGCGCGGCAGTTTGCACGGTGGGCAGCCAAATTTGTTTCACCATTATTACAGATATCGAGATGGCGTGATGCAGTGTGGTTTGTCGGTGTTGACATATGTGTTGTCGGACGCAGATGCGGGAGATGGGGGATTTGCCTGTGTGCGGGGCAGCCACAAGAGCAATTTTCGGATGGATTTGCCGCGCGATGTGCAGCGGTTTGAGCGGGTTCCGCACTATGTTGTCCAGCCAGAGGCAAAAGCGGGGGATGCAATTTTTTTTACGGAGGCTTTGGTACACGGTACATTGCCGTGGCGGGCAGACCACGAGCGCAGGGTGTTGCTTTACAAATGCGGTCCGGGGCATTTGATTTCTGCGCCGAAGGGTTACGATAGTTCGGTTTATGAGGGGTTGACCGAACAGCAGAAGCGGATTTTGTCGTCCCCTGGCGTACACGATCGGCTGGATGTATTGGTGTAACAATCATTACGAGGGATAACATGGCAAAGACGCGACGACTGACAATGGCACAGGCGATTATTCAGTTTATGAAGGCGCAGTACGTTTCGCGCGATGGGGTTGAACAGCCCTTTTTTGCGGGGATGTCGGGTATTTTTGGACATGGGAATGTGGCCGGGATTGGTCAGGCGTTGCATCAGTATCGCGATGAGTTTCGATATTACCAGACGCGCAATGAACAGGCGATGGTGCACACGGCTGCGGCTTATGCCAAGATGAAAAATCGGTTGGGCACATTGGCGTGTACGACGTCGATTGGACCGGGGGCGACGAATATGGTGACGGGCGCGGCGACGGCAACTATTAATCGATTGCCGGTGTTGTTGCTGCCGGGTGATATTTTTGCGCGGCGAAATGTGGCGCCTGTGTTGCAGCAGTTGGAGTCCAATGCGTCGCAGGATATTTCCGTGAATGATTGTTTTAAGCCGGTGTCGCGGTACTGGGATCGGTTGAATCGGGCAGATCAAGCGATTGTGGCATTGCCCGAGGCGATGCGGGTTTTGACCTCGCCTGTTGAGACGGGTGCTGTGACGCTGTGTTGTCCGCAGGATACGCAGACAGAGGCGTTTGATTATCCCGAACAATTATTTGAAAGACGGGTGTGGGTGGTGCCGCGCAATCGGGCGGATCGCGATTTGGTGTCAAAAGCTGCGGCGTGGATTCGGGAGAGTGTGCAACCTATGGTGATTGCGGGTGGGGGGGTGTTGTATAGCGAGGCTACTGATGCGCTGGCGACATTTGTCGAGCAAACGGGTATCCCGGTAGGAGAGACACAGGCGGGCAAGGGGTCGCTTAATTACGACCATGCCAATAATTTGGGTGCGGTGGGTGTGACGGGAACACCGGGGGCGAATATTGTCGCGCGGGAAGCGGATTTGGTGATCGCGATTGGCACGCGGTTGAGCGATTTTACGACGGCTTCAAAGACGGCATTTCAAAATCCAGATGTGAAATTTATCGCGATTAATGTAGCGGAATTTGATGCGGCCAAACACGGGGCACTGCCGCTGGTGGGCGATGCGCGGGTGGTGTTGGAGGAACTTGCAGAAACGGTGCAGGGATATCGCGTACCGGTGGATTTGACACAGCGGGTTGCCGCATTTCGGGAGGCGTGGGAGGCAGAAGTAGATCGCATTTACAATCTGGGGCATCGGCCCATTTTGAGTCAGGGTGAAGTGATTGGTGCCGTAAATGAAGGTTCGGCGCCCGAGGATGTCATGATTTGTGCGGCGGGTAGTATGCCGGGAGATCTTCACAAATTGTGGCGAACGCGCAATCCCAAGGGCTATCACCTCGAATATGGATATTCGTGCATGGGGTACGAGATTGCCGGGGGTTTGGGCATTAAGATGGCCGATCCTTCCCGGGAGGTGTATGTGATGGTTGGGGATGGATCGTATTTGATGATGGCGCAGGAGATTGCGACGGCGGTGCAGGAAGGGATTAAGCTGAATATTGTTTTGCTGGACAATCACGGATTTGCGAGTATTGGGGGATTGTCGGATGCTGTGGGCGCGCATGAATTTGGGACAAGGTACAAGATGCGCGATGGGCGGACGGGACAATTGGATGGCGAGAATGTGCCGACCGATTTGGCGACAAATGCCGAGAGTTTGGGTGCTTATGTGTTGCGCCCCGAAGGCAGAGAAGGGTTGATGAAGGCGATAGCAGAAGCGCGAACGATGGATCGCACGACGGTGATTGCGGTGGAGGTTGACCGCGAGGTGCGCGTGCCGGGCTACGAGAGCTGGTGGGATGTGCCGGTTGCAGAGGTTTCGACGGTGGAAGAGGTGCAGAAGGCGAGAGAGGAGTTTGAGGTCATGGTGAAAAACGAGCGGTATTTCTTTTAGACGAGGTGCGTTATGAATATTCCCCCATCTGAACATTTTACGTCCGTTTCGCTGATGGAAAATTACAATGTGGATCGCGTGCAATTGGATGGGTTTGGTGGCGAAGATTTGGGTGCGATGTATGGTAGCCAGTCCATTCTGGGCATGCCATTTGATCTGGGTGCGCCAGGCGAACCGAACAGTATATTGCTCGATGGCGATGCTGTGCGCGTAGATATGGGCGGTGTGAAGGCGAGCTATGTGATATTTTTACACGTAGTCGAAAATCGCGTGAGTAATTATCAGGAGGGGCTGGCCGATTTTGCTATGGATGGCAATGAACTCGGTGATCACGTATCGGATTACGTGTTGGAATATGCAGATGGTGAGACCGAGGCGACGCGCATTTTGCGCCGGTTTGCGATTCAGCAGTCCAGTATTTCGTGGGGAGCAAGTGCGTTTGCAGCGATGCCTGCGGCGAAGCCAGGGGTTGTGATGGGGGCGACGGATGAACACGGTTTGGGACGGCGTCCTGCATCGGCTTATGGTCGCGCAGAGACGCGGCATAGCTCGGGACGAGATGGCGGGCGCATAAAGCTGTGGGTTTATGCGTTGCCCAATCCCCATCCGGAGAAACCCATTCGGCATCTGATGCTTACTCCCAAAAACGAGCGGTCACTGGTGCTGGGTATAACGCATACACAGGTTGCAGATCATCCGTTGCGATCAGGTGTGCGCCAAAAATTGAAATTGGAATTGCCCGAGGGCGTGCAGTTGAACAGAAATGGCGCGCTCGAAGATATAGATATCGATTTGGGTGTGGTGATGTCGGCGCGGGCTGTGTTGGATTACGATGCGGAACGCTGGTTGAGCGCGGCGGTGGATGTACAGCCCGAGCGGTCTTCTGCTGCTGTGGTTGTCGAGTATATCGCACATCCACAGGGGAAGCTTTATGTGGATGTGGAGGGGGATGGAGAGGCGCAGGTTTACGATCTGGAAGATGCAAGGCAGATTGTCGAGGTGCAGCCCGCACATCGCCCGGTTGCAATTCGCGTGGTGGAGAAAGGGACGGAAACGCCGGTTGCTGTGCGGTTGCACATGCACGGCGAGGCCGGGGAATATTTGCCGCCGAAGGGGTATCATCGCAAGGTGAACCCACACTGGTTTGAGGACAATTACGGCGAACATATCAATGGGTTGAACCAGTATTGTTATATCCCGGGGGAATGCGTGGCAGATCTGCCTTTGGGCGATGTGTATGTCGATATTCAGAAGGGATATGAGATTGCGCCAATCCGCGAGAAGTTCACGGTGGGACCCGATACTGATGTGGTTACTTTTGAAATTGACCGCGTGCTCAAGTGGCGGCAAAAGGGGTGGGTGACAGCCGATACACATGTGCATTTTTTGAGTCCGCAAACGGCGCGGCTGGAAGGCGAGGGCGAGGGCGTAAATGTGGTGAATTTGCTGGCGAGCCAGTGGGGTGAGATGTTTAGTAATGTGTCGGATTTTGATGGCAAGACGACCTTTGGCGCGCGGGATTTTGGTGGGGATGGCGAGTTTCTCGTGCGCGTTGGAACCGAGAATCGCATGCAGGTGCTCGGGCATATTTCGCTGCTGGGCTATTCGGGGCTTATGATTCATCCGCTGTGTTCGGGCGGGCCGTCGGAGTCCGCGCTGGGCGACGCGCAGGAAGTCACGATGGCGGATTGGGCGCAACAGTGTATTGATCAGGGTGGGCTGGTGGTGATGCCACACGGCCCAAATCCGCAGTGTGAACGCGCTGCAGATATTGTGCTGGGTCTGATCCACGCGATGGAGATGATGACGTTTAATCCGCACAATGCACAGATTAATCCCTATGGGATTGCCGATTGGTACCGCTATTTGAATTTGGGATACCACATACCGGTTGTGGGCGGGTCGGATAAAATGGCGGCTGCGTCGCAACTCGGCGGGGTGCGTACTTATACGCATTTGGGAGATCGCGAGTTTAGCTATGAGAACTGGATGGCGGCGACAAAAGCGGGTCATACGTTCGTGACGGTGGGTCCGCTTGCAGAGATTCAGGTGGAAGGGAAGGCTCCCGGTTCACGGGTGCAATTGCCCGCTTCTGGCGGGGCGATCAATGTGACGTGGGAAGTGGCGTCTGTGCGTTTGCCGATTGATCAGGTCGAGATCGTTGTGGGTGGGCTGACTTACGAACAGGTGAATGTGAATAAGGGGCTGTCTGCGTCGGGAAGTGCAGAGGTGAGGGTGGAGGATTCGACGTGGATTGCACTGCGGGTGCGCGGGAGTTATAAGGGACAGCACGGCGAGATTGCCGCACACACGAGTGCCGTGCAGGTGGTTGTGGAGGGAAGGCCAATTTTTTCACAGGCGGATGCTACGACGGTTTTGGAGCAAATCGAAGGGGCAATTGCCTATCTGGATACGCTTGCACCGCGACCCGAGGCGAGGCGCCTGAAACAGATGCGCGCTACGCTGGAGGCCGCGCACAATCGCTTGCATCAGCAGATGCACAAGCACGGTATTTATCACGATCATACGCCCTTGCACGATCACGGGCACGAGCATTAGAAAGAGGTTTTTGCGATGAATGAGCAATTTTCGTTTCGCCCTGTACGCAGGCCGAATGTGATCTGGGTTTTTGGCGATCAGCACCGCGCACACGCATTGAGCTATCGAGGTGATCCCAATGTGTTTACGCCGAATATCGACAATCTCGCGCGCGAGGGCATGCGCTTTGACTGCGCGGTGGCCGGTGCGCCGTGGTGTTCGCCTTTTCGCGGTGCGCTGCTGACGGGTACTTATCCGCATCAGAATGGTGTGACGCAGACGCCGTCTCCGCTGGATCCGGCGATTCCGACCGTTGCCATGCCCTTCAACGATGCGGGGTATCACACGGCATATATCGGCAAGTGGCATGTGGATGGGGCCAATGCGCGGGAGCACTATGTTCCCCCCGAGCGCAGGGGGAATTTTCAGTATTGGATGGGGTATGAGAACAATAACAATCAGAATGAGTGCTATGTTTATGGATCGGAGGGAGAAACGCCCCGGCGTTTGGACGGATACGAAACCGATGGCCTGACGACCTTGTTGTTAGACCATCTCTCGGATCATGTGGGTGGGGAAGAAGACTATCAGCCGTTTTTTGCCGTGCTTTCGGTGCAGCCGCCGCACAATCCCTATGTGCCGCCTACCAATCCGGATCGCGGGGCACCTCGGATTCATCCGTCGGATATCCAGCTTCGGCGCAATGTGCCGGATGTTCCCCGAATCCGCGAGCGGGCAGCCCTGGATCATGCGGGATATTACGCGATGGTGGAAAATCTGGATTATAATGTGGGGCGGATTCGCAAGACTCTCAAAGATATGGATATTGATCGGGAGACTTATGTGATTTTCTTTTCCGATCACGGTGATATGCTGTGGAGCCACGCGCAGACCGGCAAATCATCGCCGTGGGAAGAATCGATCCGCATTCCGTTTATTATCGGCAAAGTGGGGGGCAGGTATAACATGAACACGGGATCTACCGATGCGGTGATCAATCACGTCGATATTGCACCTACAACCCTCGGACTTTGTGGTATTTCTGTTCCCGAGGGCATGGTCGGGTACGATTATTCGGGTCATTGTATTTCCAGTGATGCCGCCGAGTACAGGGGTAAATCCGATAGAAATGCAGAGCCCGACTCGGCATATTTGCAGCAGATTCCCCGAAAGATGCATTCGCACACCGTGAACAAGGCGTGGCGGGCTGTGGTGATGCGAGATGGGTGGAAATACGCCTGTACTCCGGGAAATGATTGGTTGCTTTTCAACACAGCGGATGATCCCTGCGAACAGGCGAATTACGTTTATGACAGGGCTTTTCAGAAGGAGAAAGAGCGGTGTCACAAGCGCCTCGCACAGTGGCTTGAAGACACGGGCGATGACTTTGAGTTGCCGGATATTCGGATTAAAACTTAGATTCTGGCTCTGAAATCAATTTTTCCTTGCGGCGTATAATGAGACCGCCTAAATTGATAAGCTACTCTGGCTCACTGCGACGTATTGACAATAGTGATGCCGATGCCTACGAGCGCGAGACTGAGGAGGAGGAGGGGTGAGATGGGGTCGCCGAGGAGGAGGTTGCTGATGACGACGCCGACAATTGGGGTGATAAATCCAAAAACAGAGAGGCGGCTGGCCGAATAGCGTTTTAGCAGGCTGGTGAGCAGGATAAAGCAGAAGCCCGCGACGACCAGACCCTGGTAAAGGACGGCACTCAGGACGCGGATATCGAGTTGAACCGTCTGTGTTTCAAAAAGCGCGCTAAAAAGAAAAAAGATGGGTACGCTGGGTGCGGATTGCCAGAGCAAGACTTTTCCGGGGTGCATGTTCTGGGTCAGACGCTTGAGATAAACCTGGCGGGCGCCGAGCAGAGCGGCACTTGCAAGTACGAGGGTGTCGCCCAAAAGATGTTGAAATTCGCCAAGTGATAGGCTTTCGGCAAAGATGATTACCACGCCGAGAAAAGACAATACCATGCCGTTCATTTTGCGCGTGCTGATTTTATCGCCCGGTATAAAGATGTGTGCAAACGAGGCGGTGAAGAACGGATAGGCCGATATAAAGAGGGTCGAGCGGCTGGCCAGGGTGTAAGCAGTTCCCGCATTGAGCAGGTAGATTTGCGTGAGGAAAATAAAAATGAGGCCGATAATGCCTCGCCGCTCGTTGAATTTGAGTTTCAGATCGAGTTTTAGGGGGCGCGTCCAAATATAGACGACGAGTCCGCCGAGAAAAAAACGCATGCCGGCCAGGCAAAGCGGCGGAATACCAGATAGTCCAAGTTTGATGGATACGGAATTTCCGCCCCAGAGGATTGCTGTCAAGAGGTTGAGCAGGGTGGCGCGGGTGTTGAGGCGTTCATTCTGTACGTTCACGATCCGTCTCCGGAACGCTGATGATAGGCGCGAATGAATACCAGAAGCAGGGGTAGGCCAAGCCAGAGAGGTTGCGCGATTGCAGTGAATGTGCCGATCGCGCCCAGTAGTCCCGAGATGATGAATCCGCGGCATATTGCGATGCGCGTGGCAGAAGACAGGATATCGATTAAGCGACCAGGTAGTCCCCCGGGTTGCTTAAGGGCATAATATCCGATGAGGGCGACCATCCATGATAATAGGGCGAGGTGCATGCTGGATGCCGACGATAGAAGGTTCAGATCTATGCCGAGGTCGCGCAGGTGTGCGTGCAGGCATACGAGGAATGCGCCATCGCGCAGGGGCCGAAGTAGGCCCACTTCGTCGAGTTGAGCACTGCGGCGACGCTCTGCAAATGCGATGAGCCGAAAAAATGCGTAGAGCACGACAATGGCGATGGGATACTTAAAGACCACATAGGGAATCGCGTAGTGCAAGTGGTCATAAGCGAGTATCGCTGTGCTTCCCGCGATCAGGAAGGCTGTGAGTGGAATGACATTTTGTTTCATGAGAGGCGTGAGACATAAGAGGTGAGAGAGCCTGCTTTTAAGCAGGGGTGAGAGGTGATAGCTGAGTATATTGTGTTGTATGGATATTGTCAAGGATGGAGGTTGAATTTTGAAACGGTGGATACTGTGTTTTGTATGGGGTATGATATTTTTTCAGGCCCCAGTTGTGGATGCGCGAGACTTTTTGAAAGAGATTGAAGCGCATTACAGCGACGGCAAAATTGACGACGCGCTCGAGGTGGCACGTGCTTTTGTCGAGGCACATGCCGATAGTGTGGCAGCGCACGGTTTTTTGGGCACGCTTTACGCAGAGGCCGGGCAGATGGACGCTGCGACGGCCGCTTTTCAAAAGGTGGTTGAGATAAAACCGAGTTCTGTTCGCGGATATCGCGACCTGGCGTTGGTGTTTGCTCGGCAGGGCAAATTTTCTCAGGCTCTTTCTGCGCTGAATCGGGGTATTGGGCAAAGCGATGAACCCGCTTTGCTTCTGGCAGAGCGCGCATCTCTCAATGGCGATTTGGGCAAGCCCAAAGAAGCGATTGCCGATTTTGAAGCCGCACTCAAACGCCGTCCCGATTTTATTGAGGTGTATCAATCGCTGGCACTGACCCATCTTGCGGTTGGCGATACGCTCAGTGCGATTGCCGCGATGGATCGCGGTCTTGCTGCCAATCCGGGCAATGTGATGTTGATGGTCAATCGGGGTGGGGTTTTTCACGCGCTGGGGATGACGCGGAAGGCTTTTGCGGCATATCGCCAGGCTACTGAGGCTGCGCCAGACGATCCATCGGTGTATCGCGCGCTCGGTTTTATGAGTGCAGAAGTGGATTCTTTAGATGTCGCACTGGCAGCTTGGGAAAAGGTGCGCGATCTCGCTCCGGATGATCTGGAAGTGCGCGATGCTCTTGCCCAGTTGTACGCGGCCATGGGTAATTTTGACGCCAGTATTGGCGAGATGCTGGGCATTTTGGAGCGCGCGCCCGATGGCAATTTGGTGCGATTTCGGCTGGCAGAAGTCTATGTGGCTAAGGGCGATATTGCACAGGGCAAGGCCGAACTGAGGACCTGTATATCGCGCGCTCCCAAGTGGATTGCGCCCTATAAGCGGTTGGCACTGCTGTATTTGGGCGAAGAGAATGTCGATTCTGCGGGTGTGTTTTACGAGAAGGCATTGGCGATTGATCCCAGAGATGCCGAAGTTCACAATAATTTGGGGTTTATTTATTCGTCTCGGAGCGATTTTGACAAGGCGCGAAGAGCTTATGAAACGGCAATGGCCGAAAGTAAGGATGCCAATACATTGCGCGATGCACAGGGCAATTTGGATATTATTAAGTCGATTCAGGCGGGAAAGATGCGGGTGCGGCATATTCTGGTGAAGACGGAAATAGAAGCGCAGGAAATTTTGAACAAGCTCAAAGCCGGAGAAAATTTTGCCACTTTGGCGCAGAGTTATTCTATTGATCCTTCAAAAGAAAATGGCGGAAGCACCGGGTTTTTTTCTCAGGGCGATTTGCATCCGGATTTTGAAGCCGCGGTCATGAAGCTCAAACCCAATGAAGTCAGTGGGATTGTCAAAACCCCTCTGGGCTATCACGTGATTATGCGGATTAATTGACGGTGTTTTGGAAGATATTTTTTCATGAACGGCGGCGCATTTTGGTCGCCGTTTCTTTTGGGATAGATGGTGAATGAAAACTGCGCGCAGAGTGATGTTCTGGGGAATTGGGTTAACGCTGCTGGCGGTGTTAATTTACGAGGTTGGGATTATCGCTGCCTGGGATGAGGTGCGACGGATGGGGTGGGGATATGTGCCTGTTTTGCTTATTGCATTGGGCTGGCACGTGAGCAATACGTGGGCATGGGCGATGTGTTTTAATGGCGATCGGCCGCATTTTTGGTCACTTTTTTGCACAAAGATATCGGGAGAAGCCGTTGGCAATGTCACTCCGGCTTCTCATGTGGGCGGTGAGGTTGCCAAAGCGTATATGTTGCGCGATTGGGTTTCTATGACGCAGAGCGTACCCTCTTTGGTGATCAATAAGACGGTTGAATTGGTGAGCGGTCTGATCTTCGCGTTGGTTGGTACGGGGTTGGCCGTGGGCATGTTTTCACTTTCAGTAGAGGTGCAGATTGGATTGGGGGCTGCCCTGGTGTTGGGCACGGTTGGGATTGTGGCGGCTTATGTGTCTCAGCGCCAACGAGCGTCTGCATGGATGCTGGATGTTTTAAAAAAGTTGCGTCTCTCTTTTTTCGAGTCGAGGCGTGAAAAGTTTGAAGAAATTGATCGGACGATTGCGGCATTTTACCGGCAGAATCGTCTGGGGTTCTGGCTGTGTATGGCTTTGCACATGCTGAGTTGGGTTTTGGGAACTTTTGAAGTGTATGCGATTCTCAATTTGTTGGGGCAGCCACAACCCTTTTTGACCGCATTTTTATTCGTGTCTTTGGCGTTGATTATTAATACGGCGTTTTTCTTTATTCCATCTGGTGTCGGTGTTTTTGAGAGTGGGCATGTGTTTCTTTTTCAATTATTGGGATTGACTCCCGAATTGGGATTGGGCGTTGCATTGATTCGGCGCATTCGAAGAATTTTCTGGGTGTCTCTTGGATTTGTTTTGATGGCGGTGCGGCGGTGAATATGTGGGGGGAACTACTCGCGGATTAAAACGTTAGTATAGCTAACCCGGACTTCTGTTCGGGTTTTTTATATTTTTACGATGGCACGGATTTCGCTTATATAATGGGAGATATTTTGTGCCTGTTTGCATGGTATTCTTTTAAATATTTGTTTAATATAGATATAGATTTTTACATTGCTGAGTTTTTCGCCGGAGTTCAGGAGAAATATGTTGTTAAATTGCAACAGGTGTGTTGTTTTTTCACACATGCTAAAGCTGTGTGTGTCCTATTTGGGGATTTTTATCTGTGTGCATTCTGTGTACGCCGAAACGTATGATTTGTCCGCGAGTATTGCACGGGCGATGCGCGTACATCCCGGCGTGCGTGCAGCAGCGGTTGATGTCGATATTGCGCGGGCACAATTAGATCAGGCCAATGCCGTTCGCTTTTTTCCGCAGTTTGAACTGCGGTCTGTTATTGGTCCTTCGCCCGAAGCGCGCGGTGACGCGCTCGTCGGCGATACCATGCTGAGTCATTTGAGTATTTTTACGCGTACGGAAGCCACAGTGGTGCAGCCGCTGTTCACCTTCGGTCAGTTATCCGGGGCCAAAGCAGCAGCTATGGCAGGGGTGACGGTCAGGCAGGCGGGGCTGCAAAAAGCGCGGGGCGATCTGGAGCTTCAGGTTGCCGAGGTTTATTTTGGCCTGCAACTGGTTCAGGATTTGTCGGCACTGGCATTGGAGGCGCAAAGTGATTTTCAAACGGCGCGCGATTTTGTGGTGGAAAAATTGGAGGAAGACGAAGGCGATTTTACGTATGCCGATCTGGGCCGCATTGATCGGTTTGCCTTTGATGTGCGCGAAAAAGTACACGAAGCAGCGAAAACAAAGGCTCTTGCCGAGTCTGCCTTGCGTCTGCTTCTGGGATTGAGCGAAGGGGATTCGCTGATTCTTGCCGGCCCTTTAACGCCGGTTGAGGTGGAGATTGAGCTACTTGAGTTTTATCTCAAACGCGCGGCAGAGCGCGAGGATATGCAGCAGTTGCAGGCTGCCGTGCAGGTGCGTGAATCCCTGGTACAGGTGGCAAAAGGCGAGCAGTATCCCCAGGTATTTATTGCGGGCCAATTTAAGTATGGCTACGCACCGAACCGCGACAATCAACTAAGTCCTTTTGCCAGAGATGATTTCAATATTTTGCAAGCAGGGGCTGTGATAGGTATTCGGCAGTCGCTGTCGTTTGGGCTTGCGTCGGCGAAGGCTCGGAAAGCGAGTTTGGAATATCAGAAGTTGTTGTATCAAAAACAATTGGCCGAGAAGGGCGTGGCAATTGAAATTGAGAAGATCTACCGCGAGTTGATCGAAGCAGAAAAAAATATAGCGGCTGCCAGCGTGGCGCGGCGGGCGACCCGCCGGTGGTTTGTGTCGGTACGAGATGGATTTAATGCCGGGCTTGAAGAGGCATCAGATATGATTGATGTCGCAAAAGAGTACGGCATTATTCGCGCCAAATATTACGAAGCAGTGTTCAATTTTAACCGATCCTGGGCAAGATTACAACGGGCTGTTGGGCGCAGTCTTTTGTAAATCGCCTGGGAAATTGAGAAAGGTTGCAGGAGTTATGGTAAATAAAGCTGTAATTATTGCCGCCGGAATGGGCAGTCGATTGAGAGGTTATGGGGTGGATTTGCCCAAGCCTCTCGTGCCCCTGGCCGGTGTGCCGTTGCTCAAGCGCACGATTTTGTCGGCTATGCGCGCGGGCATTTCAGAATTTGTGGTTGTGGTTGGCTATCGGGGCCACGAGATCACGCACGCACTTGCCGATGACCCACAGCTTTCGGATGCGGCGATTGACTGGGTTCAAAATAAGGAATGGGCGCGCGGCAATGGGGTTTCGGTACTGAGTGCCAGAGAATATGTCGATGGGCCGTTTATTCTTTTGATGTCGGATCACCTTTTTGATCCCGAGATACTGGGCAAATTGCGGCACATGTCGGTTGGGCAAGATGAAGCTGTGCTGTGTGTCGATACAAATCTCGATGGCATTTTTGATATGGAAGATGCCACGAAGGTGATGACGCGGAACCATCGCGTGAGTAAGATTGGAAAAGAATTGTCCGATTTTAATGCGGTGGATACGGGGATTTTTCTGTGCAGTCCTTTTTTGTTTGGCGCGCTCGAGCAGTCTATTGCAGAGGGCGAGGGGTCATTGTCGGGGGGGATTCGCGTTTTGGCTGAGAAAGGCAGTATGCGTACTGCGGATATTGACGACGCGTTTTGGCTCGATGTGGATACGCCCGAAGCCCATGTCCACGCCGAGCAGGAGATGTTTCGCAGGCTCGGCAAGCCGACCGATGGCTTTGTGTCGCGCCATTTCAATCGCAAAATTTCTACGCGCATTTCTCGCCTGCTGGTGCATACGCCCATCACGCCAAATCAGTTGTCGATTATGACGATGTTGTTGAGTTTTTTGTCTGCATGGCTGGTTTTTAAGGGGAGTGCGAGTTATTTGCATCTGGCACTGGGCGGGCTGTTATTTCAGTTTGCATCTATTGTAGATGGGTGCGATGGCGAGATTGCGAAATTAAAATTTATGGGTTCTCGCCTGGGCGAGTGGGTCGATACTCTGGCGGATAATGTGTCCTATCTCGTGTTTTTTATCGCGGTGCTCGCCGGGATGTACGAATATACGGGCGAGGCGTTTTATCCCTTGCTGGGCGGTGTGATGGTCTTTCTCGATATATTGGGGGTATTGCTGATTTTTCTGTATATGAAAGTGGTGGGGTCCGGTAGTATTGTGAGTTTTAATATGGCGTTTTCGAGTGATGTTCCCGAGAGTGAACGCGGGTGGTTCCATCGTTTTTGTATGTCGCTCAAATTTGTGAGCCGCCGCGATTTCTTTGCCGCCTTTTTTTGCACATTGGCCGTCGCCAATAGTATTGAGGGCATGTACTGGTTTCTCGTGATTGGTTCCGCGCTGTTGACAGCGGGTATTTTTGGCTTTGGCGGGCAGATGCTGCGCGCGCGCGGTGCTTTGACTGTGGATGAGGGGAAGTTGGGAGAGAAAGCGGACTAAACCACTGTCTGGATTGGAATAAACTTCTGTTGGAGCGGTGTACAACTTCAACAGAAGTTTGTTTGTACACCATTATCTCCGATAAAATTGTTCGCGGTATTTTTTTTATAAGATCATTAGAGATTTTTGTTGCAAAATAGGGCATTCTTTATTTTTGTTAATACTCAGATTCTTTCTCAAAGGCAGGTTGCGGCTGTCTTGACTTTGGGAGAAAAAAATATTAAAATTAATGGAGATTCCGTCTGCAAACAAGTTATTGATATTAATAGGCGATATGTTATGATTTTATTGCTCAGGCATGCGTTTCTGACGCTCGTTTTGATGGGTGTGGCGGGTGCGTCTGATCGGGGCGATGCACTGCTCGAGATGGTGAAGAGCCGCGACCGCGCCATTCAGGATATTGTGCGTTCAGAAACCGGGGGCGATACGGCTGAAGAGCGTGCCGCGCTTAAAGCTATTGTCGGTGAGTTGTTCGATTTTGAAACATTTAGCCGGGAGTCTCTCGGTCGAGATTGGACAGCGCGAACAGAAGAAGAACGGGTCGATTTTGTGGCTGTGAACAGGCGGTTGATCGAGAGGAATTACGCCGATCCCGCGTTATATACGAAAGCGGAAAAGATCGACTATACGGGTGTTGAGGTTGATAGCACACAGGCTATTGTCAAGACGGTGGTGTATTACAGGCGCGAGTCGAGTACGATTGACTATAAATTGCATCTCGTTGATGGGAAGTGGTTGATTTACGATATGGTCATTGATGAGTTGAGTGTTGCGCGCAGCAACCGGTCGCAGTTTCGCCGGGAGATCCGCAAGTCTTCTTTTGCCGGATTGATGGATAAGTTGAAAGAAAAACTAAGTGAAGATACGTCGGATGAGAAAGGTGGCACTCATTGATTGAAGTGGGGCTTCGTTTTTGGGCGGGGTGGACTTATCGGCACTACAAAGGTATTCTTGTGGTGTCGATTTTGTTGACGGCTTTTTGCAGTATTTTTGTGTACAGGCTCGGACGCAAACTCGAGACGGATCTCGTTGCCCTGATTCCGGAAAATTATCAGAGTGTGAAGACGCTCAATGAGATCAAACAGCGCGTGGGTGGTGTGGGCAGTTTGGTGGTTTTGGTACAGAGTCCCGATTTTGAGGCAAATAGGCGTTTTGTCGAGGATCTGGCACATGAATTACAGGACGAAAAATACGGGACGTACATCAACTTTGTCGATTACAAGCGAGATGCGGAATTTTATCGCAAAAATGCGCTGTTGTTTATGGAAACGGATGATTTGGATGAGATTCTCACGCGCATAGATGATTATATCATTCAGGAAAAGTTGAAGCTGTCGCCGTTGTATATTTCTCTCGATGAAGAAGAAGCCGTGCTCGATTTTTCGGATATTGAGTCCAAGTATCGCACGGTGGGAAATGGGAATGAGACGTATTATACCAATTCCGACCGCACCATCCTGGCATTGGAGGCGATGGCCGCAGGTACGGTGAGCAATATCGGTTTTGCCAAAGATATGCAGTGGGTGATCCAGCAAGCGGTCAAGAAGGTGAATCCGCGCGCGTATCATCCTCAGATGTTGATTGAATACGGGGGACCGTTTAAGAATAAAATTGATGAATACGATACCATTTTAAGCGATGTCTTCTCGACACTGATATTTGGTGTCGTGGGTATTGTCGCGCTTTTGACGTTTTATTTCCGCCAGCCATTGGCGGCTTTTTTTGTGGCAATTCCGCTGGCTATGGGCTTGATCTGGGCGTTTGCCATTACCTATTGGGTCATTGGCAATTTGAATACTATGACGGCTTTTCTATTTGTGATTTTGTTTGGGCTGGGGATCGATTTTGGCATTCATATGTTTGCGCGAT
This sequence comes from Candidatus Latescibacterota bacterium, assembly GCA_965262145.1. Classification (GTDB taxonomy): domain Bacteria; phylum Latescibacterota; class UBA2968; order UBA2968; family UBA2968; genus VXRD01. The sequence continues at coordinate 5,087,892 of OZ253501.1, read as the reverse complement.
ATCTCGAAGTTCGCATGGATAAGACGGATGTACGGATGTCCATAGAGACGATGTTGAGCCAGACTGGGCAGGCTATTTTGACGGCGGCGATAACCACGTCAATTGCGTTCTTTTCTCTGACGCTAACAGATTTCAGGGGCTTTTCCGAGTTTGGTTTTATTGTGGGCACGGGTATTTTGATGTCGCTGGTATCGATGACGACTGTATTGCCCGCTGTACTGGTGCTGGCGGATCAAAAGTTCATGTGGATTCGCATGCGGCATGTGTGGGGACACAATTGGGGCGGTAGCCGGGGGCATTTCCCATATCCAAAGTTGGTGATTGCCGGTGCGTTGATCCTCACAATATATCTGGGCATCCATTTGCGCGATATAGATTTTGAATACGATTTCACCAATTTGCGCTCTAATTTGCCCGCATCGGTCAAGGTGAAACAAAAGATGGCGACGATTCCGAAATACGGCAGCGAATCGCAGTCTTATGGTATTGTGCTGGCGGATAGCAAGGCGGAACTCGATGAAATTGTGGCTGCATTGGAAAAGAAAATAGCCAAAGGTGATTCAACGCGGCAGATGATTAAAAAAGTCAAAACACTAAAAAAGAAAATAGCCAAAGGTGATTCAACGCGGCAGATAATTGAAGAAGTCAAAACACTGGAAAAGAAAATAGCCAAAGGTGATCCAACGCCGACGATTGACAAAGTCAAAACGCTCTGGACAGAGTTGCGCGGTCAAGATGAGAAGCTGGATATTATTGGAGAACTTCGCGCGTTGACCAGTGGCGAGGGCGCGAAATTGATCAGGGGAGAGCAAAAGGCAAAGCTCGATTCTCTGCGCGATTTGTTGAATGTCAAAAGGCTTTCGGTTGAGGATTTGCCCGAAAATTTATTGAGAAAATTTAAGACTATTGATGGCAGTCAGGCGTATTTTGCACAAATTTTGCCGAGTGTGCAGTTGCGCGATGGAAAAAATGCCATTGCATTTGCCGAAGATTCACACGAGATTCACACCGCATCGGACAAGGTGTTTTATTCGTCGAGTGCCAATATCATTTTTGCCGATATGTTGCGCCTGATGCTGCGCGATAGTCCGCGTGCGATCTCGCTGACGGTGATTGTCGTGTTTCTCATTGTGCTGGCTGATTTTCGCAGTTTGCGCTCTGCTTTGCTGGTGATATTTCCCCTTGCCTGTGGCACTGTGTGGATGTGTGGTTCGCTGTATTTGCAGGATTTAAAGCTCAATTTCTACAATATGGTCGCGCTGCCCACTATCATTGGTATGGGGATTGACAATGGGGTGCATCTCTACCACCGATATCGAGAGGAGGGCCCCGGGTCTATGCCGGTGGTGATCAGGATTACAGGTGGGGCGATGTTCATTTCCATGCTGACCACGATGGTGGGCTTTTTTGGATTGATGATGGCGACACATCCCGGCCTGAACTCAATTGGGCGGTTGGCGTTGATTGGTTTGTTGACTTGTTTTGTGGCTGCCGTGCTGGTGTTGCCCGCTATTTTGGAAGTGCTTGAAGGGGGGCGGATGCGACGTGGAGAGGGCGGCAATGAGCGTGAAAAAAAAAGGTGAAGTAAAGAAATCACTCGAATCGGAATGATAGCTATGAATTTTTATCTCGGTCTGGGCGTGAGTATTGTATCTGGACTTTATACGTCTTTGTGGGGGGCGTTCAAAGATTCGCCTTACGAAGATTTTAAGCCCAGGACGTTTCCGAGGAGTATTTATTTTCATGTTGTGATTTTTGCGGTGTTGTATTTTGTACCGATTTTTGAGGCGAGTTTTTCCGCGCTGGGATGGGTTCAGATTTTTTTTCTGATTATGGGGTTGGAGCGGTTCTTGGCCGAGCTCTACAAGGGGTTTTTTCGCACGGAAGATCAGGATAAGTATTTTGTGCCTTCGCGCATTACGTTTTTTGGGCGGTATGTCGCGAGCGATTTGTTGCGTTATGCGACTGGAACTGTGCTGGTGCTGGGCGTTTTTGCCGCGTTGTTGATTCCCGCGCCTGTGACGACATTCTGGGTGTTTCTCCTGACGGCTTATGTAACAGGCCTGCTGGTATCACTTGGCGGGGCGTATAAAGACGCGCCGTTTGAGGGGTTTAAAATTTTGAAGTTTCAGCGGTCGGGCCTGGTGCTGGCGGTTTGTTCGCCGCTGTTCTATTTTCTCAATGATTCCATGCATCCCATATCGTTGGGTTTTCTGGTCTATATGAATGGCGGGTTGGAGCGTTTTGTTGTGGAGTATTACAAGACGTATATTCAGCGCACGATGTCGGGCAAGTTTCGACCCGATTTGCCGCGGATTCAGCGGTGTATCGATAGCCGGGAAAAATTTCACTACGGGGCACTTGTTATTATTGTTGGGTTGGTTGTATTGTATGTGTTTGAGATATAAAAAAGATGGGAGATGGGAGGGGTCTGACTGCGAAGTACAACGTTAGTAAAGCCGATTACTGACCCATGAATTTTAACGATTACGACGCCGTTATTATCGGTACGGGATTTGGAGGTAGTGCCTGCGCTTATGTGTTGGCTGCGGCTGGCATGAAGGTTTTACTGTTGGAACGGGGCGATTGGGCAAGACGCGATGCAGTGGATTGGGACCCCCGTTCTGTGCTGGTTGAGAAAAGCTATCAGGGGCCGTCGCCGCTTCGCGTCAGGCAATATGAGGACCGCGATTTTTCAGATGTGGTCGAGAATGAAGTGGTTGGTGGGATGTCCGTGTTTTACGGTGGAGCATCGCTGAGGCTGCGCGAAGAGGATTTGATCGCGTGGCCGATTTTGTATGGGGACCTTGCTCTGCATTACGATTGTGTCGAGCGCTTGTTGGAAGTGCATGGAGAGGCGGGTGTCGATCCGTGCGAGCCGCCGCGAACAGGGGACTATTTGTATCCGCCTATTGAACTCACCCGCCCTGCACAGCGCATTTGGGATGCTGGACGCGCTCTGGGGTATCGGCCTTTTCGGATACCATTGGCGATCAATTTTTCGGATCGGGCGCGAACCGTGTGTATTCGATGTTTGACCTGCGATGGTTTTCCGTGTCAAATTGAGGCTAAAAATGATCTGACTATGACGATGCTCAAATTGGCGCAGGATGCAGGGGCTGAGATTTTGACGGGCGTGCAGGTCGCGCGTGTTATTTGTGAAAAGGGGCGCGTGCGCGCTGTGGCGTGTGTGGATCGGCGAACAAAAAGGGCGTTTGAAGTGCCCGCATCTGTTGCTGTTGTCGCTGCGGGGGCATTGCAAAGTCCGGCTATTTTGTTGCGGTCAGAGTTGCATTCGTTTCCGCAGGGCGATTTGATTGGGCGTTTTCTGATGCGCCATTGCAATGCTGTTGTGGCGGGCGTGTTTCCGTTTCGCACGAATCCGGAGCGGGTGTTTCACAAGCAAGTGTGTTTTTCGGATTTTTACGAGGATTGTCGAGATCGGGATGGTCGCGCTGTTGGGGTGATTCAGGATATTTACACACCGCCGCCCATAGCGCTGAAGTACCACGCGCCTTTTGGACTTAAAAATCTCACGGCAATGGCTGCTGGTTTTTTGCAAAATCTGTTGTGCGTTGCCGAGGATGAGCCACAGTTTGAAAATCGCGTCGCGCTGGCAGATGAGAAGGATGTTTATGGAATTAGCCGCGCACAGGTCGTGCATCAGTACACAGCGCGGGATTGCGAGCGACGCGATTATCTGGTGGAAAAGGCCAAAGGGATTTTGCGCGCGTCGGGCGCGTTTTTTTTTCATACGTATCGCATTGATACCTTTTCTCATGGCGTGGGGTCAGTGCGTATGGGCGATGATGAAGAGACGAGTGTGCTGGATGAAAACTGTCAATTTCGCGGGATTGATAATTTGTTTGTGACGGATGGGAGCGTGTTTCCCACATCTGGCGGCGTCAATCCGAGTTTGACGATTGCGGCAAATGCCTTGCGGGTAGGGAATTATATTGTGGAGGCGTTCAGATAATCTCAAAGTATCGTTTGAGTTCCCAATCCGTTATGGCGCGACGATATTCCGCAATTTCATGCTCGCGCGTGATTGTGAAGTGATCCACAAATGCGTCGCCGAGACAGGCACGGCTAATTTCGCTATTTTTTAACCGATCTGTTGCTTCTTTAAGCGATTTGGGCAAGGGCGCGAATCGCCCTTCGGGGGCTTCATAGGCATTTCCCGTGAATGGCTCGCCTGGGTCGAGTTGATGCTCTATGCCGTATAGCCCAGCGGCAAGGCTGGCCGCCATGGAGATATGGGGATTGGCATCGGCACCTGCCAGTCGATATTCGGTGCGTGTGGATTTAGGAGATGTGCTGGGAATTGCGCGGAGAGATGCCGTGCGGTTTTCAATGCCCCAGGAGGCGTTGGTTGGTGCCCAGGCACCGGGGACTGTCCGCTTGTAGGAGTTGATGGTCGGGCATATCAGTGCCATCATGTGGGGCATTGTAGCGATTTGTCCCGCGATATAGTGTTTCATCGTTTGAGACATACCCAGCGGATCTGATTCATCGGCAAATAGATTTGTATCTCCTTCTAAATTCCACAAGCTCTGGTGCAGGTGCCCGCTGCAACCGGGGTAGTCTGGACTCCACCTCGCCATAAAGGTTGCGACGAGTCCGTGTCTGGATAGAATTTCTTTCACGCCCGTTTTGAATAGCGCGGCTTTGTCTGCGGCGTTGCAGGCCGTGTCGTAACGAATCGCGGTTTCATATACGCCGGGTCCTGTTTCGGTGTGTATCCCTTCCAGTTCAACGTCATACGCTCCCATTCCATCAATTATTGCGTGAACAAATTCTGAAGCCGCAGATGCCCGCAATACACTGTAGCCAAACCAACCGGGTGAGAGTGGCGTCATATTCTCAAACCCTTTGTCTTCCAGGGAATGGGGTGTTTCCCGAAAGATGAAGTATTCGTATTCAGCTGACATGAATGGCTGAAATCCCATGTCATTTGCTTTGCGAACGACTGTTTGGAGCAGTTGGCGCGGGGATACCGCAAGTGGCTGATCTTTGTTTTCGTAAAAGTCGAGTAAAAACAACGCGGTATTTGGCTCCCAGGGTATTACGCGATATGTATTCAGGTCAATTTTGGCGAGGAGATCTGGGTATCCGGTATGCCAGCCTGTGACGGTCGGTTGTTCGTAGAGTTGATCGCTTATATCCCAGCCAAATGTCACATCACAGAAGCCCAGGCCCTTTTCGATGGCAGAAAAGAACTTGTCGAGCGATATGTATTTGCCGCGCATAACGCCATCGATGTCGAAGCCAGCGAGTTTAATTTTTTTTATTTTGTCGCTTTCAAGACGCGCTTTGATTTGGTCTGTTGTCATAAAGTTCTTTGCCTCATCTTCAGAAAGATTTGATGTATGCATAAAAAATGTCTTTGGTTTTGTGGAGGTTGCAAGGCATAATAAGAAGGCTGTGACTGAAAATCAAGAATCAATGCTCTTATTCCCATCTGCCAATCCATTTTGAGGAGGCTTTCATGAAGTTCACCAATAGTCTGATTGCCTCGTATGAAAGACATGCGCTGGAGAGGGAGTCTAATGCCCCCGATGAGTTTAAGGAGCGAGAGAGAGACGCGTTTTTGAAGTGCTTGAGAAACGAACAGCGAAGTTCCATTCTCGAGCTGGGATGTGGTCCCGGCCATGATGCGCGGTTCTTTCAAGAGCAGGGCTTTCAGGTCTTTGCAGTTGACAATGCGCCTGCGATGGTAAAGCTGGCGAGAGAAAAGGGTATTTCTGCTCGCGTTTTGGACTGCTACAATCTCGATCAGATGAGCGAGACTTTTGATGCGGTATATTCCATGAATTGCCTGCTCCATATCCCGCAGGCAGATATAGATGAGATTTTCGATTTGATTGCGGCTCGGCTCGTGGAGGATGGGTTGATGTATGTTGGCGTGTGGGGCGGCGAAGACTTTGAGGGCGTTTTGGAGCGAGATACGTACGAACCAAAGCGGTTTTTTTCTTTGCGAAGGACTGAGACACTTCTGAAAGTCTTGCAGAAGTCATTCAGGTTGGAATACTATCGCAGATTGGAACCCCGAGATGGCATTTGTTTTCATTCTGTTATTGCTCGACGTCTTTAAAGAAAATAGGTGAACGATGGGTGATATATTGACAATTCACGATGCATGCAGACGTGGGGATATCGAGGCTGTGCGCGAAATGATCGCAGCCGATCCCGCTGTTGTTGACGCAGATGATGAATACGGATGGCGGCCAATTTTCCATGCGGGACTTTGGCGACATGAGGATGTTGTGCGACTGCTGATTGAGGCGGGTGCCGATCTGGCTGCTCATGATGGCTATGTGTTGCACTACGCCGGCGAGGTTCCGAACAATAAAGGTATTGTTTCGCTGCTTATTCAATACGGTGCTCTGGATCCCCATGTTCGTCCGACTGATGATTTGTCGCGGCAGTTTTTAGGGGCCGTTTTTCTCGCGGATGTAGCACGGGTGCAAGCGTTGCTCAACAGACATTCCCATCTGGCGACGGCGATAGATGGGCGCGGTGATCAGCCTATTCATCACGCGGCACGCAATGGCGATACGGAAATCGTACATCTGTTGATCGCGCATGGCGCAGATGTCAATGTCACAAATGATCGCGGGCATACGGTTTTGTATTGTGCTGGCGGGCACGGGCACCTCGATACGGTAAAGTTGCTTTTGGAAAGCGGCGCCGATCCCGACGCGAAGTTTACAGAGGATAACAAGACATTGATGGAATGGCTCGCACAATTTCCCGAAGATACGCGCTTCACACGTATTGCCGAAGCGTTGCGGCAATACAAGGCACAATCGTAGCCCATTTTTAACGGAAATTTTTCGGTAAAGGATTTGCGGGGAAAGCGTATATTATACTCCGTCGGGAACGCATTTCCGTCTGTAACGAGCAGGTGATTGAGGCTGTCAATGGGCAACATCCCATATCTCAAATTTAACCCGGGAACACGCGATGTCTGAAGGAATATCTTTATCCGATCTGTCGCCTTATGCGAGACATCTCGCAACTGAGTCGCTCGAATGGTCAGAGGGGTTTTGGGATCCCGATAGCGCGTTGTTGTGGTCTCGCCGCCAGAATGATGCAGTGCTAATGGTTCGGAACTCCGTCTGGTTCGCGGTGGGGCTTCTTCTTCGCAATCGGGGTGACGATGTTGAGCGGGCGTGTCGCACAATTGATGCGATTATCGACAATCAGTTCGATGAGCCGGGGACGCCATACCACGGTACTTTCTATCGCTATGTGGGCGAGCCACATCCCTCAGAGGGTGGTTCCGTGATGTGGCGGTCTTACGATCCGAACTGGCGACAGTTTATCGGGCTTGGGTTTGCGACTGCGCTCGAGGAATATGGGGATCGGTTGCCCCAGAGACTGATTGATCGCATGATCCGGTCTTTGGAGATGGCTGTCGTGGGTGAGCCACCGGACCGCTGTCCGCCGACGTATTCGAATATCGCTTTGATGAAGGCTGCGATGTCCGTGTGGGTTGGGAAGCGAATCGGAAACGATGAGATGGTTTTATACGGTGAAGAGTTTGGCGGTGAGGTCTATCGTTTGTTTGCAGAGAACAATGCTTTTGCGGAGTACAATTCACCGACGTACTACGGCGTTAACCTTTACGCACTCGGTTTCTGGCGACGCTATCTGGAGGAAAGCGCACTCCACGAGCTGGGCGCGTATATGGAGGCAGAACTCTGGCGGGATATTGCGCGCTATTACCACGCGGGATTGGGCAATCTCTGCGGGCCTTTTTCGCGCAGCTATGGGATGGATATGAAGCATTATACCGCGCTCACGAGTCTGCATATCTGGGTCGCGCTTGGCCGTGAGATGACCCCGTTTCCGAGTGGAGAGGAGATCAATGCCGAGTTCAACTACGGACCGTGTCTTGCGATTCTCGGGGTTGATGCGCCGCCAGAGATCGCTGCCGCCTTCTCGGCGTTTGAAGGTCCGCGAAGTGTCGAGAAACAGATCACGACTGAGCGCGTTGCAACCGCGTGGCTGGATGAGCATTACATGATTGGCGCAGAGGATTCGGGTGGCTATTCTGGTCGCAGCTTCCAATACCATCCGGCGACGGTCCACTGGCGCATGTCAAATGGAGAAACGGGCTGGCTCGCGCTGCGGCATATTGGACAGATTGCGGCAAAGGCGGAAGCGGGCCGTCTGTCGATTGAGGCTGAGATCAGGGGTGAACAGCAGACAGAGACCGGACAATTTGCGTTCGAGATTTTTTCGCCTGGAGCCGATGCCGCTGTGTTCGAAGGGGATGTGTGGCGTCTGGATGGAATGGAGATTGGGATCGAGACGGATATCGCGCAGCGAGCCGTTGAGATCACAGATACCACGGCGAACGTCATATTTACTGCTGCATCCGACCAGTCGCATGCTATATTTGATTTTTCGATTGCGTGATGTCGTTATCATCGCAACCGTTTGTTGAATGTCTGCCATGACTCGGGTAATGGACATTTGACACGACCTTACAGGAAGGGTTCACTATGAGTATGGAAGTTTTAATGGTCGTCGGCTTTTTGCTCGGCGCGTATTCCATTGTCGGCAATGACGCTATTCAGACGCTGGGGACGTTTCTCAGCTCCAACTCTCACCGCCCGTGGTGGGTGCTATGGCTCTTTGCCGGCGGCATCCTGACTGTGGTCCTCGTATATGGGTGGGTGGTACATGCCGGGGATGTCTCTTATGGACGACTTCAGACGATTGCGGTGCCGGAGCATTTTTCCTGGATTTACTGCGTCCCGGCTTTTGTCTTGCTTTTGCTGACCCGCGGGGGTATCCCGGTCAGTACTACCTTCCTGACTCTGACGGTGTTTGCACCTAAAGCACTGCCGAGCATGCTAATCAAGTCGTTGGCGGGGTATGCCACCGCCTTTGTGGCCGCCATCTTCATTTACAAGCTGGTTACGCGGGGGATCGAGTCCCGCTTCAGGCAAACGGATGGACCGACAAACCCCTGGTGGGTGGTGGCGCAGTGGTGTTCAACCGGTTTTCTCTGGAGCCAGTGGCTAATACAGGATCTGGCCAATATCTATGTTTTTCTGCCGCGCGACCCGGTTACGCGCATACCAGAACTGGCCGTGGGATGGCTCATTGCATCCATCGTCGCCATGCTGGCTATGCAAGCCATTATCTTTTACACGCACGGCGGTGCGATCCAGAAGGTTGTGCTGACAAAGACGAATACTACGGATATCCGTTCGGCGACGTTCGTAGATTTGATCTACGGCATTGTGCTGTTCCTGTTCAAGGAGGTCAGCAAGCTTCCTATGAGCACGACCTGGGTATTCGTCGGGTTGCTGGCTGGACGCGAGATCGCCATTACCTGGAATGAGAAGCATCGCAGCCGTCGGGAGGTGTCGCGTCTGGTGCTTTCCGACTTTGCAAAGATCACCTTCGGTCTGATCGTGAGTATCGCTATCGCCTATTTGCTGCCTGATCTCCATGAAATATCCCATCCCCATTGACAAACACCTGTTAGTCAGCGTTGGTTTGCTTATTCTGTAGGAGGACTGTGTCATGTCCGACCTGTTGATTTTGACGCCAGATCAGAAGCGCGCTTTTGACGAGGATGGTTTCCTTCTTTTGGAGGGGTTTTACAATTCCCGAGAAATGGAGGAGATGCGTCGTCGTTTCCACGAGTTGGTCACCGTCACCGAAGGTCGCCCCCAAAATATGCGCTATAGTTTTATGGAGGTGCCCGAGGGGTATCAGCCCGATCCTTTTAATCCAAAAAATGTCGTCGGTATGATGGATCAGACACTGGCCGATGACTACTGGTTCGATCAGTTCACCGAGCCGCGCATTGTCTCGGTTATGGTCGATCTTTTGGGGCCTGATCTCGATTTTCACAATGGGAAGATCCGCAATAAACCGCCCGGTTTTTTCTGTGAGCAGAGCTGGCATCAGGATTGGCCCTACGAGCGACACACGATTTCTGATCTGGCCGCGGCCATCACGTACCTCGATCCCACTGATTTCGAATCCGGAGCGACTGAAGTCGTGCCCGGTTCCCATCGAGAGGGCGAGTTCCCCACCTGCAAGGGGGGCCATACGATTGCAGATGAATTGATTGCTCCTGAACGTCCGGTTGTTCTGAGAGCGCAACCGGGAGATGTGGCGATTATTCACGTATTGGCCGTACATAGGGCCGGGCACAATTACACCCAGCAGGGTCGCCATGCTATTATCAACGAATACAAAAGTGCCGCCGCTGTAGATCAGTGGAATAACCGCTGCGCTTTTGCCGGGTTGCCCCTGGCGCGCAACCGCGGCCTGATTATGCCGCGCGTACACGCCGGGTGAATGAAGTAGGACAGTTCTCAAGAGAATGGAGTTTGCGATGAAGTACGATTTGCTCATTAAGGGGGGGACGCTGGTTGATCCGGCGGAAGATCTCAGCGGCGTGCGGGATGTGGCGTTCGCGGGGGGCAGGGTTGCTGCTGTTGGGGAAGATCTGGATAAGGGCGATGCCCGCGAGGTGATTGACGCGGCGGGTTGTGTGGTGACGCCGGGGTTGATCGATATTCACGTCCATGTATTTGCCGGTGTCAGTCATTTTGGTATCGAACCCGATCCCACATGTCTTGCGCGAGGGGCGACGACTGTGGTCGATGCGGGATCTGCGGGTGCAGATATTTTTCTGGGTTTCCGGAAGTACGTGATCGATGTGAGTGAGACGCGGATTCTGGCGCAGATGAATATCTCGTCTCAGGGTATGCTGACTGCTGAGATCGGCGAGTTTGAGATTCCCGAATACGCGGATGTCGATAAGGCGTGCCGCATGATTGAACAGCACCGCGATATTGTTCTCGGTGTGAAGGTCCGACTGACGAGGAATAGTATCGTCAGCGAGCGGTCCGGGATGTTGCCTCTACACAGAGCGAGAGAGGCGGCAGACGCGGCTGGGTTGCCCATTATGGTGCATCCGCAGGATGCGTGGTGCGATTCGATTGACGATATTTTGAAGGTGATGAAAGGCGGAGATATTTTAACGCATTGTTTTCACGACTTTCCGTGCGGGATTCTCAATGGCGAAGGTCGCGTCCGCGATTCGGTTCTGGACGCGATTGAGCGGGGTGTTGTGTTCGATGTGGGACACGGGGCGGGGTCTTTTTCGTGGGGGATTGTCGAGGCGGCGATGTCGCAGGATGTCCTGCCAAATACGATTTCATCAGATCTGCATATTTACAATGTAAATGGTCCTGTTTACGATCTTGCATCTGTGGTGACAAAGTTTTTGCACATGGGTCTGTCGATGGAAGAGGCGATCTCGCGCGTGACTTCTGTGCCGTCCGAGGTCATTGGAATGAAGGGCGAGGTGGGGACGCTGGCGAAGGGGGCGTTTGGAGATGCCGTCGTGTTTGAGTTGCGAGAAGGAGAGTTTCGGCTTGAGGATTCGCGCGGAGAAGTTCGGACAGGTCGGCGGAATCTGGTGCCGGTTGCGGTCATCAAGGGCGGTCGCGTTTATACGTCGCGTGGGAGATAGATATGTCGCCAATTAAACCCGAGCATACATACAATTTGATCGAAGTATCTGCAGTGGAGATCGCGGCGGATGGGTCGGCTGTGGTTTTCGTGCGGCAGGAGATCAACAAGGAGACGATGAAGCGAGAGTCGCGGATTGTGGTGCAGTCGCTTGCGGATGAGGATGCTGTGGATATGGCGACCGGGGATACGGCACCCAGGCTCTCGGCAGATGGGAAGACCCTGGCTTTTTTGCGTTCGGGAGAGGATGATAAGAAGCAGGTCTGGGTGATGCCGGTTGATGGCGGGGATACGAGACAGGTGACGACGCTTCCCGATGGTGTGAGAGACATGGCGTGGTCGCCAGATGGTTCGGAGTTTGTCGTTGTGTCGCGTGTGGATCCAGATCGCGTGGAAGAAGGCGAGGAGAAGATGCCAAGGACGCAGGTCGCCCGTCGCGTGCGGTATCGCGATGACGGGGATGGCTGGCGAGGCGATGCATTTTCGCAATTGTTTCTGGTGGATGCTGTAACGGGCGAGGCAGAGCAGATTACGGATGGGGAAGGGGACCACGGGGCGCCGGCGTGGTCGCCCGATGGGAGTCGTATTGCTTTTGTGACGGATTGCGTTGAGGGGCGCGATTTTGTGCGGGGTTCAGAGGTCCATGTGATGGAAAAGGCGGGTGGGCGGTCGCGGTGCTGGTCGCAGGGGTTGAGCCGCGCGGAGTCTGTGGCGTGGTCGCCGGATGGAAAGCGGCTGGTGGTTGCGGGATCGCACGATGGGGATGTGTGGGATTCAAGGCAGTCGTGGCTGTTTGTGCTGGAGGAAGACGAGGCGCCGGTGTGTGTGGCTGGTGATGTTTATACGGTTGTGCAACCTCTTGCGCCGCGGTGCTGGTCGCCGAGGGGTGACATATTATTTATCGGTGATAGGGCGGGGAAGTCGTTTTTGTGTCGGGTGAATCCCGATGGCTCTTCCTGGCAGACCGAAGTCATGGGTGTTCAGGTTTGTACGGGTTTGTCGGTTGACCGCGCGGGTGCGCGTGTCGCGATGGTGATGACTTCGCCTGTGTGTCCGTGCGATGTGGTGGTGATGGAGGTGGGGGCGAAGCATCAACGCGCGGTGACGGCTGTGAATGCTGAATTTTTGGAGGCGCATCCCGGTGCGCGCGTGGAGAAGTTGGTGTTCGAGCGGAGGGGTGAGACGATTCAGGCGCGGGTGCTGTTTCCCCAGGGTTTCGACGAGGCGAGGTCATATCCTTTGGTGTTGGATATTCATGGCGGACCAAATGGTCGGTTCTCGGATTCTTACGATATTACGCATCAGATCCTGGCGGGCGCGGGATATATTGTGCTGGCTGTGAATCCGAGGGGGTCGTCGTCTTACGGGCCAGATTTTCTGAAGGCGGTGCTGGGGGACTGGGGTGGGGAAGATTTTCTGGATCTGATGGCAGGGGTTGACCTGCTGTGCGAGCGGCCCTATGTGGATGCGGATCGGTTGGGGGTTCACGGTTATAGCTATGGCGGTTTTATGAGTAGCTGGATCGTCGGTCACGACCATCGGTTTAAGGCTGCGGTGATTGGCGCTCCGTGTATCAATTTGCACAGTATGTACGGTACGTCGGATATCGGGGTGTCGTTTGGAGAGAATCAGTGGCAGGGTTCGGTTCTGGAGAATGTGGAAGCTCTTGTGGAGCGATCGCCGTTGACGTATGTATCTGAGGTGCAGACGCCGGTGTTGTTGATGCACGGCGAGGAGGATTACCGCTGTCCAATCGAGCAGGCCGAGCAGTTTTTTGTCGCGCTGAAGCGACAGGGTAAGGCGGTGGAGTTTGTGCGCTTTCCAAAGTCGTCTCACGGGTTCAGGAAGAGCGGACACCCGGCGCTGCATGTGGAATATCTCGATAGGATGTTGTCGTGGTTGGAGAGGTACTGTAGTTGAATAGAGGACTGGGCATGCGCTTAGTGTCATAAAAGAACTGATGTATCGCGTGACGCAGGCCTACTCTTAAACGGAGAATGAATCAGATGAATCATGCGAAGTTTAAAATGGTAGTTTTCCTGTCCGGAATTTCGCTTTTGCTATCTGGCTGTATCGTTCAGTCGCTGCACCCATTATATACCGATGAGGATGTGATTTTTGATACGCGTCTTATTGGCCAGTGGTCGGAGGAAGGCTCGAAAGAGATATGGGAATTCTCGAGACTGGATAAACAGCGGTATAGGTGTGCCGTTTATGTCGATGAAGATGAAAAGGGTATGCTTGAGGCCCATCTTTTAACGATCAGCGGAAAGATGATATTCACGAATGCCGATGGTTCGGAACGTACATCGGTGATGAAGACCATGTGAGATTTTCGTTCATATACGATCTGGTCAGTCCGGTGGCGATGGGAGACACTGTTGAGAGCGTGCGTGTGAAAATGGGTGCGGTAACGGAGGCTCCGAGAAATTTACGTGCTACGGAGACATTTTCCCGACTGCCCGCAGAAGACGATGTGTTTGAGGTGATGAAGCAGGTCTTTGAATATGACAAGGTGATCCCTTTTGAGGCGGAGATCATAGAGCGACGTCAGATCGCGGGACATGTACGCGAAAAGATCGCGTTTACCAGTACGCATGATGAGCGCGTACCCGGCTATCTGGCCTTACCTGGCGATGGCGACGGCCCTTACCCATGTGTGGTGACGCTGCATGCAGGGGCCTACACGGGCAAGGATCGGGCTGACTTTGAACTCTTGCGACGACGGTTGACGGCTATTGGATACGCAGTTCTGGCACTTGATGCCAAATATTACAACGAACGTCAGGTGAACGGAAAATTCGGTGCCGACTTTCGCGATCAAGCCTATCGACGACGAGACGCAATTATTCAAACAGTGGTCGATTACAGGCGAGCTTTGGACTACCTTTCTACCCGATCTGAAATTGATACGACCCGGATTGGGATATACGGCGGCAGTATGGGGACATTCCATGGTTCCTACCTTGCGGCTCTTGAGCCACGGATCAAGGCGTTTGTGATGCGGGGCCCCGGATTGGGTCACGACAGATGGAATACCACGGTTCGGATTGATGATACCCTCCACTACGTGGCGCGAATTGGTGAAATCCCAGTCATTTTATTTAGCGGATACTATGATAACCCATGGGCGGTGCGGGCACGTTGAGGTTGTTGGATTTACTAAAGGGTCCTACAAAGATTATCTGGTACAACACGACGCATACGGTACCTCCCTCACTTTATGTCGATGAGATGATCGCGTGGTTAAAGGAGCATCTATAGTCCGTGTTTATAGATCGCATATCCTCCGTATCTGAGAAGTCAAAATACTCAGGGTGTTCGTAGCACGAGTGAAGTTTTAGAAATTAAGAGGCCGCCATGTTGATCCATAGAGAAGAGAAAAGAAACATTCCGATTGTGGAGAATGTGGATGTGGTCGTTTGTGGGGGTGGTCCGGCCGGTATTGCCGCTGCGATTGCGTGTGCGCGACAGGGTGCCAGAACGCGGCTGATCGAGTTGCACGGCAGCCTGGGGGGGGTGTGGACGACGGGTGCGTTGAGTTGGATTATCGATTCGGCGGATAAGCCCGGCATTATGGCGGAGATCACGTCTCGGCTCGACGCGCGGGATGCGCGCAGGCTTCGCGCCCAGGGCGGAAAGAATTACGCGTATGATGTCGAAGAGATGAAGTTGCTTCTCGACGAGATGTGTGTCGAGGCGGGTGTCGAGATTCGGTTGTTGACGCGCGTGGTTGGGGCAGCGCGGGATAGCGAGAACAGGCTTTCAGTCGTGATTACGGAGTCCAAAAGCGGGAGAGAAGCATGGCACGCGATGGCTTTTATCGATGCGACTGGCGACGGTGATTTGGGGGCGCTTTGTGGATGCGGGTTCGATGTCGGCCACCCGGAGACCGGGGATGTCCAGCCGATGAGTTTGATGGCGTTAATCACGGGGTTGCAGTTCGATCAGATTGAACCCTACGTAGGTGGGTCTATGGCAGAGCCGAAGCAGCGGCTGTTCGCGCTGATGGACGAGATCGGTGTTTCGCCTTCGTATGGTCATCCGACGTTATTTCGCATCAGGGACAATCTGTTCGCGCTGATGGCGAATCACCAATATGGCGTGCAATGCGATGATGCCAATGCGATTACAGAGGCGATGATTCGCGCACGTCGAGAGGTTCATACGCAAGTGGCTGCTTTGCGGGCGCACGGCGGTGTGTGGTCGGATATGCGCGTGGTGTCAACGGGCGCGCATATTGGCATTCGGGAGGGACGGCGGATTCACGGACGGTATGAGGTGACCGGGGAGGATCTTCTGCGGGGTGCGCGGTTTGAGGATGCAGTCTGTCGGGTTACGATGGGGATTGATGTACATTCGACTGACCCGAAAAAAACGAAGATCGTCGAGGCCAAGCCGCACCGGTCACAGCCCTATGATATCCCACTCAGGGCGCTGATTGCGCAGGATGTCGATGGCTTGCTGATGGCGGGGCGTTGCATCAGTGGTGATTTTATAGCGCATTCGAGCTATCGGGTGACTGGAAATGCCGTGGCAATGGGACAGGCTGCTGGTGTTTGTGCGGCAAGAGCCGCTCTGTCTGATAGGTTGCCCCATGAGGTTCCGTGGTGTGAGGTGAAAGCGGCGCTTGATGTTATCAATGGTGCTGTCTGTAGTAGTTGATCCGATGACGAGATGAGAAAAGATATGGACGCGAACTATCAACCACTTACTGATGTGCGAAAAAATCTTCGGGTCGAGTGGTATAGATGTCCTATTGACCACGCCAAACTTCGCGCACTTTCAAAACGGAGCAACTTGCAGGGGTGGTTTCAGGCTGGGGGGCACTTCGCATTATTTGTGGGTACGGGTGTTTTGACATATCTCTTCTGGTCGCAACAGAACTGGCTCGGATTTGTGGTGGCACTTTTCGCCCACGGGACGGTGGGGAGTTTTTTTTCGGGTGTGGCACCGCATGAGCTTGGTCACGGCACTGTGTTTCGCACAAAGTGGTTGAATAAGGTTTTTATGTACTTGTTTAGCCTTTTGAGCTGGTGGGATCCGTTCGACTATGCGACCAGCCATACTTATCACCACCGCTATACGCTGCATCCGGAGGGGGATCGCGAGGTATTGTTGCCGCTCAAGCCGTCGGTTGATCCGACTTTTTTGCTGCAGATGTTTACGGTGAATATTTTTACACAACCGGGTCGCGCCTTTGGCAAGGGCGGGGTGATTTCGACGATTTTTGTGACGATCAAATCGGCGCTTGGTATCATCGGTTCCACGAAGAGTCCGAGTCGCGAATGGTTGCAGGCTTTGCACGCGGATCAGCCGGATGAGAAACGCAAGTCAGTGAGGTGGTCGCGCTTGCTGCTTCTCTTCCATGGATCAGTGGCGGCGGTTTCTATTGTTACGGGTTTATGGGTGTTGCCACTTCTCGTCACTTTTTTTTCATTTATCGGGAATTGGGGGGGCTATTTCGTCGGTCTGCCGCAGCACTGCGGTCTGCGCGATAATGACCCCGATTTTCGCAAATGCGTGCGTTCGATGACGCTCAATCCTCTCGCAGAGTTTCTCTATTGGCGGATGAACTGGCATCTCGAGCATCACATGTATGCGGGTGTTCCTTGTTATAACCTCAAGAAGTTATACCGGGAGGTCGCCGATGATATGCCAGAGCCGCGCACGCTTTTGGGCGCGTGGCGAGAGATGTACGAGACCTGGCAAAAGCAGGAGATTGATCCGAGTTACCAATTCGATACACCGCTGCCAGCGGCTGTGAAACGGGTTCAGAAGGACACGGAAGATGGGTTGGAGCGTTCTATTGGGGAGTTGGCCCCCAGAGGTTTGAGATAAAAGATGAAGATAGTCCGGAGAGGGACCGGATATCTCGTTTTTCTTCCCAGGTTGAATGGCTAAAAGAGGCGGGCTTTCGATCTGTAAATTATATCTGGCATTTGTGGATGGAACACTTCATTATTTGCCGAAAATGAAAAGCGAGAAAGAGGCTACCAGCGTTTAATACACCAATTCCCGCCTTACCCAACCCAACCAAACCTCCCTTCATCCTTCGGTCGCGTTTGGCAATCCGCGGACCGTTATCGGCAATCGCTCCAACCCTCCCAGAAAAACTTGTCGCGTGTATCACAGAAACCATCTTGTTGATAGAATCGTCACAAGGTCAGTAAAATTTCTGTTGTAAAACGCTATCTATCGGAGCATTTATGACCATCATACGATACCCGGGAAAGGCATTTGGTCGCAGCAAGTCCGTTGAGCACAATGGCATCGTCTATACAGTTGTGACTGCACCAGACGTATCCGCAGACCTCGAGAGCCAGACCCAGCAGGCTCTCGAACAGTTGGACGCGAATCTTAATGAGGCTGGAACCGATAAGACGCGTCTTCTTTCTGTCACTTTCTATATCACAGATATGTCAAAGAAACCCATTCTCAATGCAGTTTGGGACGCCTGGATTGGTCCCTACAATTGGCCCCAGCGCGCCTGTGTGGAGGTCAAACTGGAGGGAGATACGCTTGTAGAGATGGTCGTGATTGCCGCGAAATAGGTGGCGTATATGGAATATAAAAAATGAGTGAAGACAAGGTAGTTAAAAAAACAAAAATGCCCGCCACGATTGAATCGTTGCAGACGGATCTTCGCGCGCTTGGCATTAGGCCGGGTATGGTTGTGTTGGTGCATTCGTCTTTGAGCGCGATGGGATGGGTGTGCGGAGGGTCTGTGGCTGTTGTTACTGCTCTTCAGAAAGTTCTGGGATCTACTGGAACGCTTGTGATGCCCGCGCACTCATCCGGTCTGAGCGAGCCGAGCAAGTGGGAAAGTCCTCCTGTGCCCGAGTCGTGGTGGCCTGTAATACGCGAGAATATGCCTGCTTACGATCCGGCGCTTACGCCAACTCGTGCTATGGGCATTATCGCGGAGACATTTCGCAAGCAGAGAGGGGTTCTTCGTAGTTCACATCCGCTGGACTCATTTTGTGCATGTGGACCTCAAGCGTCGCATATCGTAAATGATCATTCACTGTCTTTTGGCATGGGCGAGCATTCGCCGCTTGCGAGAATCTACGATTTGCACGGTTTTGTCCTTCTTCTCGGTGTGGGTCATGGAAACAATACGTCCATGCACCTTGCGGAATATCGGGCGACTTTTTCAACTAAGCGCATTGTGCAGGAGGGTGCTCCGATTTCTGTGTCGGGTTCGCGGAGATGGGCTACCTTTGAAGATGTTGACATCGATAGTTCAGATTTTGATCGCATAGGTGAGGATTTTTTGCGGTCAGAGGCAGGCCATGCGGTCCGCCGTGGCCGGGTTGGTCTTGCAGATTGCCAGCTCATGCCACAACGCGATGTCGTGGATTTCACGGTCGGCTGGTTGGAAGAGAATAGGTCAAAATAAATCTATGGATATTAGGCGAAAGAGCTTAGAACAAACATGGTCGAAATCAGAAAGTTAGAGCAGCTACGGCGCGAGGATCTACATATAATGTATGGGTATGTTTCAACGGATAGATACCAGGTTTCGAAGACCGAGACCGCTGATGAATTCTGCTTTATTTTGAAGCGTCAAAAATTGGATGAACCCTATGTGAAACGCTGGTCAGTGTTAGATGAGGATTTCAGGAACTACAGCGAACTTGTCAATCAGAGTCTGTCGCTGGGAGCCTACGACGCTGGTCAGCTTGTGGGTATCGCTATTTCAGAAAAGATTGAGTGGAATAGGAGTCTATGGGTCAGGGAATTTGGGGTTGCCGAGTCATACAGGAGAAAGGGCGTTGGTAGGCAATTGATGGAGAAGGTAGCGGAAATCGCCAAAGCTGAAGGTCTGAGGATTTTGGTTTGTGAGACTCAAAATACCAATGTGCCAGCCATTGATTTTTATCGCAGAGTTGGTTTTGAAGTCGATAGTGTCGATCTGTCCTATTATACCAATAGTGATGTCGAGGGTGAAGTTGCCATATTCATGAAACGCAAGTTGAAGTGACAGCATGTTTTAGCCGCCCCGAGCAGCACAACGCCAGTAATCCAGAGACTGGACGCCTGCTTAAGGCATGCAGGCGTGACAAGCACTTATCTTCACTGTGCCCTGATTTCAACCCTTAATTGGAGCGGGATGATTACAGGTAGCCTTACAAAATATTCAGATGTGAACGAGATCATAGATTTTTTTGTTAGAAGCGTTATTCCCGTTCTCGATGGAAACGTGCTCGGGATATATCTGACCGGCTCGCTGTCCTATGGGGCGTTTAACTACCATAGCAGTGATATTGATATTACTGTGATTGTGCAACGACCTGTTTCTCGAAGCGAACTCGATTCAATTGGGCGTTTACACAGAGAGATAGAAGGGAAATTCGAGAAATGGGCACAGCGGTTAGAGTGTTCTTACACGCCTGTCGATATGCTCCCATGCGTTATGCCTCCAAAGGAGCCTCGACCGTGGTATTGGGGTGGGGACTGTACCCTTTATGAGGAGGCACCGTTCGGGAACGAATGGATAATCAACAAATATTTCCTTCATAGTCATTCCATCGCTCTGTTTGGTCCGAGCTTTAAGAAGCTGTTGCCCCCGGTTGATGTTGAGGATGTGCAAAAAGCATGCGTTCGCGATTTGTTTCAGGAATGGGCGCCGAAAAAATTCACCCCGGAGTGGTTTAAAGATAGCCACCATGAATCGTATTTCATTCTGAATCTGTGTCGAATACTGCATACTGTGAATTGTTCCATAGTTGGCTCGAAGAAGATGGCTGCGTCATGGGTGCAGGAGAACTACGGAGAAAGATGGCGTGATTTGGTAGGCAGTGCTCAGGAGTGGCAATACGGTATTGAATTAGATGCGAGACAGGAGGCAATGGATTTTCTCGATTTTGTGATTTCGGAGGTTTCAAAAACGGGAGTATATACGCAGGTGGTCAATGACGCATAGTAATTGGAGAGAATGAAAATGGAAGTTGTTAAAGCCCGCAAATCTGATATACCCGATATACTCGAGATCTGGAAAGAACTCATGGATTTTCATGTCCCATTTGATTCGAGATATACCAGGTCTGATGATGCAGAAGAAAGCATGGGTGAGAATCTGGAAAGGCTGATAGAGGCTGAGGATGCCCTTGTGATTGTAGGGGTCGAGAATACAAAGGTATTAGGCTTCGGAATAGCAAGGATTGACAAATATCCTCCCGTATTCATCAAGCAAACCTGTGGCTCCATTGCAGATTTGGCTGTTTGTTCTGGACACAGAAGAAAAGGACTTGGAGAGCTGATGCTAAAAGAGATGTTAGATTGGTTTCAGTCTCAGGGAATAGACAGAGTTGAACTTCGAGTCGCTTCTATGAATACAGTCGGATATTCATTTTGGAGAAAACATGGATTTACAGATTATATGCATATCATGTACAGAGATCTTCCAGAAGTAGAATAGCAGGGAGCAGTTTCGTTTAAAAAAGGACCCCATCATAATGATCTTATCGGGAAGATGATTCACGAGCGAATGGGAAAAGACATTATTATTGAGCCATTCGATCCAGCCAGGCTTAATCCCAATAGCTATAATCTCTCACTTGCCAATGAACTCATGATATATGAGGATGACGTTCTCGATATGAAAAAGAAAAATCGCACGCGATCTATTCAAATTCCGGATGATGGGTACGAGATGCAACCCCAAACGCTCTATCTCGGTCGAACAGCAGAATTTACCAAGACGAATAATTATGTTCCCATGCTTGAGGGGCGGTCATCAGTAGGTCGATTGGGGCTGTTTGTACACGTAACCGCAGGTTTTGGTGATGTGGGCTTCGCTGGCTACTGGACATTGGAGATGTTCTGTATTCGGCCTATTCGGATCTATCCAAATGTAGAAATCTGCCAAATTTACTATCATACCCTGGATGGCGATTTCGAGACCTATGAAAGTGGAAAATATCAAAACAATACGGGTATTCAACCCAGTCGTTTATATCTCGACTTTAAAGGAATAGACAGAATTGAATTGTAATGAAGATATACAGACATTATATCAGAAAAGGAATTTGATCGTGTTCACAGTCGGAGTTTTTGGAATCATTACCGCATGGTAACAAGACTCGCCAGCATGAAGGATATCCGCGCTTTATTCCGCGATAAGCCGGATGTAACCCGCGGACAGATCGATGTGCTTTTCGAGAAACATGGTTTCAGCTCGTCCCGGTCAATCAAGCGCCTGGAAACCAATTTCACAAACCAGATTTTTCTGGTAGAGACTCGCGCCCACGGTCGGGTAATCTTGAAGACACAGTTTCGCCGGTCTCTCGGTTTCAGTTTGAAAACCGAGTTCGTCGCCACAAGGGCATTGCGCGGTATCGCCGGTGTTCCGGTGTCTGAATCTCTGGTGTACGATGGTGATGGAGAACCACTTGCTTTTGAATGTCTTTTGATCCCATGTGAGCCGGGGGAGTCGGGTCTCAGTTACTATCTGGGCGCATCTCGGGGACAGCGATTGCATTTGGGCGCGCTTCTGGGACAGACTGTTGCACATGTGCATAGGCAACAATGTCCACAAGAGCTTCAATCACAGAAAACGAGAGATCTTGCGTCGTGGGAAGTGACGGTCCGGGAAGCAATGTTTGGAGACGAGGAGCTGGCTTTCTCCCTGGCGGCAACCCTGCCGGAACTCTGGGGCAGGCTATTGGTCGCCACGGATCCGGTGCCCGAAGTCAGGGTGCAAGGCAGCAACGTCTTCTTGTGGGGCGAAGCGGGACTCCACAACGTGCTCGTAGAGAACGGCAACGCACTGCGTATTTCAAATGTCCATGACTTCCAATCGGCTGGCTGGGGGACGGCGGCCCATGACCTGCGGCAAGCGGAGGGAGAATACGTGGCCAAGCCCGGTTCAGAGTATTTCGAACCAGGCTACGTTGATGCTTTTCGATCTTCCTACGAGGCCGTCATCGAAAAGCCCCTCGCGGAGTTATCGTCTGTAGAGGAGAGGGTACTGTCAATTGTCGCGAATCTCCGGGGGATAAGGTTTTTCTGGGACTGCGGTCGTCTTCTACATCCTAAAACGCCTGAATTTCTGGGTGCGGCGGTTTCCGATCTTGAGAGCCTGCAATAGGAAAAATCGATGAGCGATTTAAAAAAGAAATTGCATTTTTCGGTGGGATGAATGAAAGGATATTATGATCGGAGAGTCTGAATGAATACATGGCGAGAATTGACCTTTCCAGCCACAGCGTTAAAGAACACAGTGCTCGTTATCGAAGATGATCGTGCGAACATACTTGCTGATCCACTTCGTTGGCGCATCCTCGAAATTCTTGGAGCCGGGAAGTCGGTTGCGGAAATTTCACAGGCGTTGGAAGTTACCGATGCCCGGGTGCTGTATCACTTGAAACGACTGGCGAAAACAGGTGTCGTACATTTGGTGGAAGATGAAGCAGGTCCCCAGGAGTGGTGTTGTTTGCCATCGGCGGGCAAAATTCGCGTTCGAGAAACTCTTTCGGCAAATGACCAAATTGCTGAGACTATACCACCTGATGTTGTCAGTCAGTTCAATCAGGCATTTCGCGAAGCTGCCGAGGGTTTATATGGCTCGACATTTCAGATGTCCGTCAATCACAATCGCGCACGACTTTCTGAAGAACAGGCATCGGAATTTGGTCGTCGATTATTGGCGCTTATAGAAGAATATTTTCCTCCGGGAAGAGGAGACCGAGCGGGTATCAAATACGGTTTTTATGGGGTTCTCGCACCGATTGATCTTCATCCTCTTGAAGACTCTGAAGCCGAGGATCTCAAAAATTGAGGAAAGGGCGATAAACCCTAATTGGGAGGTAATTATGATTAAGCGATTTCTATTTGGCGGAGCGTTTATTGAGTCGATCCCGGCAAATGTCGGGTTGGCGATTCTCAGGGTGTTTGTAGGGTTGAGTATGGCATTGGGACATGGGTTGGGAAAGCTCCCACCTTCCGAGCGGTTTGTGACCATTACGGGAGATCTGGGGTTTCCTTTGCCCGAATTTTTTGCCTGGGTAGCAGCCTTTTCGGAGTTTGGCGGCGGGCTACTGCTGGCACTGGGATTACTCACGCGGCCAGGGGCGTTTTTTATATGGTTTACCATGTTGGTGGCCGGGTTCTTTCAACATGCAGCGGATCCATTTAGCACGAAGGAGATGGCATTTCTGTACCTGGTTATTACAGGGATGTTTGTAGTTATCGGCTCAGGAAAATACGGGATAGATACTTTGATACGATCACGTGACTCAAATCTATGATTTCTGACTTATCACTCATGAAAATTCAGGTTGGTACGCCCTTTGTGCATGATGATGAAGAACGCCTCCGATTCATAAATGAACCTTATCGGCCATGGGATAATTGAAAATGAACTCCCATAAATTCATCGTGTGTAAAACAGAAAACCATCTTGCTACCAGAATCGTCACAAGATTAGTAAAATCTTCATGCGCATAGATTGGACGAGATATTTGATGTGATTATCAATTCTTCCGATTACGGGGAAATCGACAAGCGCGTACTCTGGCCCATTGCATTTAAGGCGCTGGGTGATGATATTCACTATGGAAATAGTCTCTTGATTGAAGATGGCAGCAAGGAGCCAGAACTCTTTAGAGGTTGTGGTGGATTTGCCTATCGGTACACCAATGACGAGAGTTTTTCCAGGTGGTTGAATGAGGATGTGCTCTGACTAAAAAAAGAGATATGGAAATGCTGCGAGAACTTATTAAAACAGACCGATTAATACTCAGGCTGTTTAGCCTTGTGGATGTTGAAGATGTCCTGTTATACGCATCCGATCCGGAATGGGCGCGCTTTCTTCCGGTTCCCCAACCCTATACGAGAGCAGATGCCGAAAAATTTGTAGCAGGTCAACTGTTGCGGGATCGTAAATCACGTCTATGCTGGGCGATTGAACACGCTGGTTCTGTTATTGGTGGAATCAATATAAGGTTTGATTTTGATAATCGCGTTGGCGAAATGGGCTATAGCATTGCCCGACGCTTTTGGGGAAAAGGGTTGACTACGGAAGCTGCGGGTGCTGTTATCGATGAATCGTTTTCGGTCTATCCAGATTTGAATCGCATTCGCGCTTCGGCCGATGAGAGAAATGTCGGCTCTCTCCGGGTAATGGAAAAGCTCAGAATGGTCCGTGAAGGTGTCTTGCGCCAGGATATCTATCTGAGAGGCGAATTTAAAAACATGGTGTGGTGCGGGTTATTGCGTGATGAATGGGAGGCTCGTAAAAACAGATGAACTTATGCGAATTAGTCTAAAAAAAGCATCTATGAGAGACGCGGAAGCTATTCACCGGCTTCAGGTTGAATCGTTTCTGCCACTGCTTCGCAAGTATCGGGATTACGATACAAATCCGGCCAATGAAGATGTTGAACGAGTTATCGACAGATTAAAGCAGCCCCATACCACTTACTATTTCATTATACTCGATGGCACCCGAATCGGAGCGATCAGAATTATCTACAATGACGAGTCCAGACGCGCGAGGATTAGTCCCATGTTTATCGTCCCAGAGCATCAAGGGAAGGGGTATGGTCAGGATGCTATGGCACTTGTTGAGGGCGTTGCTGATGCGGAGCGCTGGGAACTTGAGACGATTCTGCAAGAGGAAGGCAATTGTTGTTTTTATGAGAAAATGGGATATAGTAGAACGGGAGTTACTCGAGAGATCAATGAAAGAATGACGATTGTTTTTTATGAGAAATCATTGCGATGAAAATGGAGACAAATTTATGAGTTCGAAGCTGTGCGTTATGACAGCTTACGCAGATGAGACGCGGGCGCTTCTCTGGGAATCAGCGGCTATTGTGGATGTTTGTGCGATTAATAAAATTAAATATGTAGGTATTCGCATTATATCTGACTTGTGTGTCAAAGAAGATCAAGGTCCTATTCCGGAAGAGAGGATAGAACGCTTGCGTAAATCCACTGCTGCGTATATAAATGCTTTATTGGACTTCCGTCAGGAGACCGAGCAAGACCGGATGAGATGAGGAGAAAAAAATGAGTCATACCGTTGCCCCATTTGAGATGCCGACGTGGGATCCCTGCCCATTTTGTGAAATAGTTGCCGGACGCGGCGAAATTAGGCATGTTATCTATTCAACAGAAAAGACGCTTGCGTTGCTCAACCCCAGGCAGTTTGAAATCGGACAGCTTCTCGTTATCCCTCGCCGACACGCGCCGACGATATTGGATCTGACGGATGATGAGGCTGGTGAAATTATGAAGACGGTCCGAATAGCGGCGGAAGCACTTATCGAAACTTTCGAGCCAGATGGCATTACTGTGTATCAGAATAACGGCGTGACCAGTTTGCAGGAAGTGCCGCATTTTCATATTCATGTCGTACCTCGGCGTAAGTCGAGCAAATGGAGTAGTGGACCACCTCATATCGCTGTCTTACAATCAGGGGACCGAGATGTGAAGCAGAAGGTAACCGTATCATGGGAACGGGCGGAAGAGATTGCTTCTGTTATAAGGCCGAATTTCAAAACGCAGTAAATTCAGATGGGACAGTATATGGCAAATATGCACAATCTCACAAAAGAACACGCGCTTGAGCGGGGCATACTCGTCGGGCTTGCGCTGCCCGGCGTCTCACTTGGCGAAGCACAAGACACGCTTGACGAACTCGGCCTTTTGGCGGATACGGCGGGTGTGGATATTGCGATGCAGGTGCTTCAGGAACGCCAGCGCAGAGACTCCGCGTACCTTATTGGCCGCGGTAAAGCCGAAGAACTCGTCGAACAGGTCGCAGAATACGATGCACAAGTCGTTATTTTTGACGAAGACCTTTCGCCGGCACAAACCCGCAATCTCGAAAATCTGATTGAAGTTAAAATCATCGATCGCAGCCGACTTATTCTCGATATCTTTGCCAGTCGCGCCAAGACTCGAGAAGCACAAACACAGGTCGAGTTGGCCCAACTCATCTATATGTTGCCCCGGTTGACCCGTCAATGGACCCATCTTTCGCGGCAAGCCGGTGGTACTGGCGGCACTGGTGGTGTGGGCACGCGCGGGCCGGGTGAAACGCAGCTTGAAGTAGATCGACGCGCGACCAATCGCCGTATTACCATCCTCAAACAAGCACTCGGCCGCATTGCCAGACAACGCGAGGTTGCCCGCAAACAACGCACCGATATTTTTCGCGCAGCGCTTGTCGGCTATACCAATGCGGGCAAATCCACCCTTATGCGTGCTCTTTCCGGCGCCGATGTATTTATTGAAGACCGCCTTTTTGCTACTCTTGATTCCACGACGCGGCGCGTCTCTCTCGGTTATAACCGCGATATTCTCTTATCAGACACCGTTGGATTTATCAAAAAGCTACCCCATCATCTAATCGCTTCTTTCCGCAGTACCCTCGAGGAGGTAATTGAAGCCGATCTTTTGTTACACATCGTTGATGTCAGCCATCCGGCATGTGAAGAACACATCGCCACGGTGATTGAGGTGCTTGCCGAACTCGATGTAGCCGACAGACCGACGATGCTGGTGTTTAACAAAAATGATCTGTTAGACGATCAGGCCCGGCGCGAATATCTAATGGCGACATATCCCGACGCGGTCTGGCTTTCCGCTGAAACGGGCGATGGACTCGACGACCTGCGGTGGGCGATCTACAACCACCTTGAGGGCGACCGCCTGACGCTCGTGGTTCAGATTCCACAACGCGAGGGCAAACTTTTGTCAGAACTTTACCGAATTGGCGAAATTTTGCACACGGACTACAGGGGCAACGATGTCTTAATGGAGGTCAAACTCAGCCAACACAATGCACGGCGTCTTTTGCCCAATGGTCGTCATGTGTTGAACACCGTATAGAACCATTACGGATAGGAATAAAAAAAACGCGCGTCATAAACGCGCGTTTTTTGTTTATCGCAGTGTCGATCAGCCCGCCACCTGCTCAATATCCTCCTGCTTTTCTATATTGACAGCATTGGGTGCTACAGCGCAGGTCCCGCGCAACACAGCACCTTCTTCGACCACCAATACCTGAGTTGTAATATCGCTATCTACCTCAGCACTGGCGCCAAGCCTTACAGAGTGTGAGGCATACAAAGATCCTTTGACACATCCGTCAATAACCGCATCTTTTACCTGGATCAAGTCGGCATCCACCTCGCCTTGAGTACCGACGATCAGTGAACCAGAAGACGTGATTTTTCCGCGAAAAATCCCATCTATGCGAATACTGTCGCCGATCTCAAAATGCCCTTCCACAACCGATCCCTCGCCCACAATCGTATTGATGGCTTCTACGTGGTTTTGTTTGTTAAGCATCGCTATTTTCGAGGTAAAAAATCGCGCGGATTGCATGCCTGCCCCCCTTCGATAACTTCGTAGTGTAAATGAGGCTCGCGGCTTTGCTTTGAGGTACCCACCAGTGCAATGTATTGCCCTTGCCTAACGTATTCTCCTTCTTTGACCAGCAGTGCGCGATTGTGACCATACCGCGTCGTATAAATCTCACCGTGATCAATAACCACCATATACCCCAACTCGGGATCGAAATCTGCAAAGGTCACCTGTCCATCGGCTGTGGCCTGTACTGGCGTCCCCTCACTGGCGGCGATATCAATCCCCGAATGGCGATTTTTGAATATGCCCGTCGGAGACAACTTGCCGACACAGTTGTCTCTCGCTTCAAACGCGCGTGTCACCCATCCAAGAGAAGGGGTTACAGGCCAGATTGAGGGAGCCCAGTGCATATCCAGACCAATGCGCTGGTTGCTTTGCATCAATAGCGTCGCAACTTCATAGTCCCCCTCAATGTACCGCGTTTCATCGGGTATTGGCGACAAGCCGATGCGACTTGCCAATATAGAACGCAGTTTTTGCTCTCCTGCCTTTATGCGCGTTACCACTTGCGCCAATTCATCCACGCGGGCAACGTCAGCGTATAGGCGCTCATTGTCCCGTTCAAGATTTTGTGCGGTGTGTTTCCAATACAGGGCTTGCCACAAAAAGAACAGACCGATAACTACCATACACAGCGCAAAGGCCAATCCCGATCCTATACCCAACAGCATGGGATAACTGAGTTTAAACTTTAAGGTTCTTGAACCATCGTCTGGAATGACCAGCACCGAAAAATTTTTGCGTTGCCAGTTCAATACGCCTCCTACTGCCTGGAGCCATCGGGTGTGCAATATAAAGGGCACTATATCAGAAGTCAACGGGCGTTTTTAAGTGTGTGATCGGCCAAAATGTGAAAAAGATCGGGCAAACACAACCCCGCAAGTGCCCATATAACGATTTTGAGATCCATGTTCTCCAAGTCGTCAAACGACATCTTCCAACCCAGATCAAAGAATGCGTTGGCTATAGCTGTGAGTGCGTACACCACCAAAAAAATGTAAAGCACCCGGGTCATGGTGCCCACAATTGGCGTATGGGAAAGCCCTCTGTGTTTGAAAATATGGGAATAAGGCCGCCACAGTAAACGCAAAATTCCCCAGTTCTTCAATGGATCACTGGCTTTTAAGTCCAGGTCGGGCGATAACAAAAACGTGCCAAACAAATAGGCAGCTACAAAAACAGTCCCGTATTCGACCATTTCATCGCGTCCGAAAAATTCGACAAGAGATCCCCAAAAACAGGCCCCTATGCCGAGAATGACCACCAATAAAAAAAGATCAATCCGCGTATGTGTCTTGCCCGATGGCATGTCAAACTCCTTCCACAAAGTGCTCAACGCGAGTTGAAGTTAAGTCCAGCAAATACCATAGAAAAAAGGGTCAACACTCACGCGAGCATTGACCCTTTTTTTGTTTTGCAGGCTTCAAAATCCTTTTTTTAACTGCACCTGCATCTTTCTTTGAAATACATCGCCTTTTATATCTAACGCCACACCCTTGATGTTTACAATGCCCCGATTCATATTCGGGGGAGACAAATTATCATCCTCTTTCAGAAACAGATGCACAGCAAAAAGAATGGTTGCACCACCCGCTACACCCAATACTGTGGCGCGGGTGTCATGACGCTTGGAATTATCGTAAAACTCTCGTGCTAATGAAGAGGTACCGGCTTGTTTGTAAAGATCATAAGCATCATTGGCCTCTTTTTTTGCATCCAATGCTCCCTTAACCAGAATGCCGCCCAGGCCCAACATCAGCGCGCCGTGAAATTTTGATCGCATCAAAAAGTCTTTACCCACAGCCTGGGCAGGTCCTGCAATACTCAAGATCAGGGCAGCCGCAATTAGTCCCGCACTAAGCGGTGAAAAAATGCGGCTGCGGATCATCCGATAAAACATATTTCGCCTCCAATTATTGTTCAGGATTTCCGACAACGGGTGTGCCGATTTCGGTTTCCAAATTCGCCATTTCGATCAGATAGTTGTATTTTGACTGCACCAGATTATTGCGTGCATCAAACAAATCGCGCTGAGCGGTCAACCGCTCCAGAAAAGTTCCCCCGCCAAAATTATACCGCTCTTCTTCCAGCTTAAAATTTTCTTCAGCCGCTTGCACAGCCACTTCATTCGCTTCAATCAAACGCCGAAAACGCTCCAGGTTGAGATAGCGAAGTCGAATGGTCAATGCTTTTTGTCGTTTGGCCTGATCTAACCGCTCCTGGCTGAGCAAATACTGTAGCTTTTGACGTTTCAGGTTGTTGCTCGTGTTGAAGTTAAAAAGGGGCATGGTCACGTTGAGACTAAGACTATAGCCATAGTTCTTGAGGAATAGGTCTTCTATACCGCCAAACTCCTCATCTTTACCAATGCTCCAGCTATAAGCACCCGTGCTCATCGTTATTCTGGGATGGTACAAACTTTTTTTCGTTGCATTATAAGTGTCTCGGGCAGACAACATACCGTACTTGCTGTCCAAAATGTCAGGGTGTTCTGCAAGCGCGATAGATAGTGCATCGAGAAAAGAATATTTTGGAGACACAAGTTCAAATTCTTCCTCTGATGGCATAATATCTACATCTGTGCCCAGACCCATTGTAAATGCCAGGTTTGACTGAGCAATGCTCACATTATTTTCTCGCTGAATCAGGTTTGCACGCAAAGCCGCCAGAGCAGATCTTGCATTCGTCACCTGTAAAATTGCCACGGACCCAATCTCATACAATGTCTCTGCCCTGCGCAGGCTTTCTTCGGATACTCGTACGCGCTCTTGCTGGACTCCCAATAGTTTGATGTCTTGTAACAGTAGAAAGTAGCGCTGTTTGGTTTGAAAAATGATCGTTTGGCGATTGCCAATTTGCTGCATTCGCGTTTGCATCAGACTATTTTTCGCGCTCGATAGCTGGGAGATGATCTGACCGTCATAAATCGGCATTGTCAGTCCACCAACTCTGAAACTCTGCCCACCACCAATTCGGTCTTCCCCCAATAACTGCACCAGCGTGCCCGTCGTCTGATCCAGAACTTGTCCTTCACGCGGCCCCTGAACACTTCTATTGATCCCCCATGACATAGTAGAATTAGATGGCAAAAAACTATTCCGCGCATTATCTACCTGGGTCTCTGCAATCGCAACCGTGTACTTAAATTGCTCGATCTGGGGACTACTCGTCAGCGCGATCTCCACACACTCATTTAGCGTCAGGCGCATTTCCCTTCGCACTTCCTGGGCACTGGTATTCACACAGGTAAAGGCGATTGCCAATACCGCGATATATCTAACACAACGCATCATTCAAATCTCCATATTTCTAAAAAAGTGGCTATAGTTGTTACAAGGATTAGACGAAAAAACGCCCCAAAAGTTACCGAGTATTTCCTTCCTTTGCCATAAAAAATTTCAAGTGCATAAGAAAACAAAAAATTGTCAAAAGTCAATTGTAAAAAACGCCTGGGTAGTGTGGTAGGGGGTGGGGGACTGATAACTGCGGTCGGACACAGGGGTCCGACCCTACTCGCCGCGGTCCATCAGCGAATATACCGTTGGTATAATTACCAGTGTTAAAATGGTGGAACTGATTAGCCCGGCCACGACGGTAATCGCCATGGGCGTGCGGATTTCCGCGCCGTCGCCCAGGCCGAGTGCCATGGGCAATAATCCCAGCACTGTTGTCGAGGTGGTCATTAAGATGGGGCGCAACCGCACTTCGCCGGCCTGGACAATGGCTTCCAATTTGGACAACCCACTGCGCCGCAGGTGATTGATATAATCTACGAGCACAATGGCATTGTTCACCACAATGCCCGCCAGCATGATAACGCCCAAAAAGACCACGACCGAAAGGGGTATGCCGGTGACAAACAGAATGACAATTACACCAATGAGTGCCATTGGAATGCTGAACATAATTACGAATGGATGGAGGAATGATTCAAATTGCGAGGCCATTACGATGTACACGAGAAAAATTGCGAGACCCAATGCAAAGGTCAAACTGTTCAAAGAGGTCTCCATTTCCTTATTTTGACCGCCAATGACCATCGACACATCCTGGGGTACTTCCATCGTTTCCAACGCTTGCTGAATCATAGCGGTCATCGTTCCCAAATCCACACCGCTTACATTGGCCGAAATCAGAACCGCGCGCTGTTGATCTATGCGGCGAATTTCGCTCGGTCCTTCGTGTACTTCAATATCGGCTACCGCAGATAGGCGAATGGGCACTTGCTGTCGCCCCGGGTTCACCACCAGCCGACGCAACTCAGATACTCCGGCGCGGTCGGCTTCATCTATGCGCACCAGCACATCAATGCGCCGGTCGGCCTCTCGAAATCGCGTGACCACATTGCCCTGCACTTTTTCGCGCACCAGCGAAGCTACCTGACGCACATTCAAGTTGTATTTCGCCAACAAGTCGCGCTTATAAACAATTTGCACTTCCGGGTTGCCGCGCTGAAGGCTCGACTTCACATCGTAAAGTCCGGGAATTTCACTCATCACCCGCTCGGCCTCGCGCCCCAATTGGGTCAATGTTGGCAAATCATAACCGCGAACTTCCACCTCTATAGGCGTCTTAAAACTAAATAGTGCGGGGCGCGAAAAATCGGCTTTTATCTGCGGCAAATCGGAAAGCCTACTTCTCAAATCAGCCATCAATACGTCTTCGCGCTGGGCCAAAACACTTTCCCCTCTGATGCCGCCCCAAATACGTGCGGGCAATGTCATGAGGTCTTGCCCCCAACTCATCAGTACATTTTCCTGTTCTTCTGCTTCCATATCCTTCAGCACCACAGAAACAACCCCGGTGTGCTCGCCTTGATCAGATGATGAGATATCGGTTTTATCCACGCCGACTGTCGAAGAAATCGCGCCCACATCATATGCATCCATCACCCGCGACTCAATGAGCTTCAGGGTCTCATTGGTCATTTCGAGCGGCGTACCCACGGGCAGACCGATATCCACATTAAATTCTCCTTGATGCACCTGTGGGATCAATTCATTGCCCAATTGGGGCAACAAGACCATCCAGCATATCGCAAAAGGTACCACAGCACCTGCTACAATGCTCAGCCTGTTGTGCAAAGCCCAGCGGATAAAAGGCGTGTAAGCGTTCCGAACAGCTCCAAAACCGCGTTCAAACAAAAACAGCACGGGTGCGAGGATGGGCAACAGGACAAGGGCGACCACCAGCAATGCGACCAATCCGGTCAAAAACAAAAACATGAGTGTCAAGATTAGTATTTTGCTGGCCAAAATGAGTGTTGTAAAAATCAGGAATCGAAGAAGAAAATAAACCGCGCCGAGCACAAATAGCAGCAAAATGCCCACGGCGCCCAGGAGTACGGGTGCGGTCTCCAAAACGCGCTTCCAGACCGCGTGCTTCCAAACCCAGTGGAACAGACGTCTCAATGTCCTCCCTGTCCATCTCATTTGCACACTCAGGTCGCGTCCCAAATTTTGGGGTGTCACAAATGCCAGCAAATCATCCCATATTATTCGCACCCATGCTTTGCCAAATAGGTCGCGCTCTTCAGCCCAGGCGCACACAGGTTCCCACAGGCGATTTATTTCCCGACGCCATGCTGGTCCAGAACCGAGCCAACAATAAAATCCCCATCCGGGATAGATAATGGGGTATAGAAGAATCACCAATACGGTAAATACGGCTTTGAGTGCCACCGCCGCGATTACACTGGCAATCCACAATACGCGGACGATGTATTCGCCCAACAAATAGACAAAGCCAATTGGCACGCGCATCAACAGCGTGCTAAAATTCATGGCGTGATATTTAAGCGCATTCTCGCCTCGTTTTTTGAGACCCATGCCCTCGAGCAACCACGTCACCGAGCGCAACTGCAATACTTCGGATCGCATCAGACGCGCGCCTTGATCTTCGCTATCGCCGCGCGACAAATGCATTTGCCGCGAAGCCAGCATGGGGATAAAAAACAGCGCGACGCCCAAAGATGCCAGAAGTGAAAAAACAACGGTTAGTGCCATATCGCCAAAAATCTGCCCGGCCACGCCCTCGACAAATACAATGGGAAAAAACACCGCTACAGTTGTCAGCGTGGATGCAAACACAGCCCCGCCGACTTCACCCGTCCCCCGGATGGTGGCCGTAATCATATCGTCGCCTTCTTCGCGGCATCGAAAGATGCTTTCCAATACCACAATGGCGTTGTCAACCAGCATTCCAATACCGAGTGCCAATCCACCCAGCGACATGATATTTAAGGATACGCCAAAAATGTTCATGGGGGCAAATGTCGCTACAATTGAAATCGGGATGGCGAGGCCAACTATGGCCGTGTGCGATGGATTGCGAAGAAAGATGTACAAAACCAGTATCGCCAACAAACCGCCGATCAGCGCGGTTTGTTTGACCTCATTGACCGAGGATTCAATAAAGGTCGATTGATCGGATAGCATTTCCATAGACACGTCTTCGGGCAATGTAAAAGCAATAAAACTCGTCATTTCTTTCATCTGCACAAATTGCCGCACCTGTTCCCGACGGTCGTTGGCTTTGGCTTTTTCGACCTCGCCCACTTTGACTTTTTCTATGTACGCCAATTGTTCGGGCGTGCCAAATAGGCGATCATGCACGCGCTGTGCTGTCGCTACGATATTGGCGTCAGCTTCTTTAAAAATCTCGATTTCTACACTTTCCACGCCGTTGACTCGCGTGATGATCTCCCGCTCTTTGTGTGTGCGATGAACCCGTCCCACATCCTTCACCCGAATTTCAATATTGTTGCGGTCGCCCACAACCAGATTGGCAATTTCATCGATGGTGCGAAATTCATTCAGCGTACGCACGAGGTACTGCGTTTGTCCGTCCAGCAAGCTGCCGCCGGCCAGGTTGACATTTTCTTCTTCCAACCGCCGGTTGATGATGTTGATATTGAGTCCCATCAGCGTCAATTGCCGCTCGCTGATCTCAACCCGAATTTCTTCTTCGAGGCCACCTTTCACACGCGCAGCAGCCACGCCTTTAAGTGCCTCCAGTTCTTGCTTGATTTCTTCTTCGGCAATATGGCGCAACACATACATATTCTCTTGGCCGTAAATTCCCACGCGCATAATCGGGTCTTGCGTGGGGTCGTAGCGCAAAATCAATGGGCGATTGACCCCGCGCGGCAGATTGAGGCGGTCGAGATTTTCGCGCACCGTTTGCACGGCGTCATTCATGTTGGTGCCCCAGCCAAATTCCAAGATCACATCGGACATGCCAGGCCTGGAGATCGACGTAATACTCACGAGATTGCTCACCACCCCCAGGCGCTGTTCAATCGGCCGTGAGATCAAATTCTCGACTTCCTCGGGTGCGGTATCGGGATATTCGGTACGCACCGTTAGCGTTGGATATGAAATGTCGGGCATCATGTTCAGCGGCAACTGCTGATAAGACACGTAACCGAATACGGCAATCGCCAGCACCACCATAAAAATCGCCACGGGCCGCCGGGTCGTAAGCTCAAATGTGCGAGAAAAATCCCGTTTTACATTGTCCCGAACTTCCGATTTCATACTGTTCTCCATGTATCGTCCCGCATAAAAAAATCAGCGAACCGCCCACATATTAAAGTCTGCGATTCGCTATTTTCACACAACGACAAGCGACCACAGGTTCATGGAACGACGATTGCGCCAGCCATCAACCTTTGCCGCGAACAATAAATTCCTTATCACGTCTTTTCTGTCTGTTCCTGCGTTGAATCGGGCTTCGCGGGAATGCGTAACCCTTCACCTTCGATGATCCGTACTTTGGCTTTATCTTTCAATCCATTTTGCCCCACGACCACAATCTGATCGCCTTTTTTCACGCCCGCGAGCACCTCGACAAATTCGGTGTCGTCAAAACCCATTTCAAAGCGCACTTTATTGACCGTGCTGTCCGATACGACGAATAGGTGCGGCAGGCCATCGTCGTACACCACAGCCCGTTTGGGCACGAGCACGGCCCGGGGATGGGTCGCTGTGACGATGTGTGCATTGATAAACATACCGGGTCGCAGCAGTTGCTTCTTTGATTTCAGTTCCAGGGTTACCTTAAAAGTGCCGGACCCGGGATCGACCACCGGGCTGATACGCAATATCTTCCCTTGAAAGTTTGTTCCGGGCAAAAAATCTGTTGTCACCAGTGCGGGCTGCCCAACCGCCAAATTGTGCATGCCTTGCCCCGGTACGTGTACATAGGCGATCAAGCGGCTCAAATTGACCATTTCATAGAGCTTTGTGCTGGCACCAATGCGGTCGCCCAGTTTGACCGAGCGTTTTGAAATGACCCCACTAACCGGCGCGCGCACGCGCGCATAATCGAGGGATAATCGGGCGCGTTCCCACCGAATTTTGCTCTGTTCAACATTGATCTTGAGATCTTCGTATTCTTCTTTGGCCAAAAGTTGTCGATTAAACAACTCCTCTTTTCGTCTGAGTTGGTTTTCCTGCTTTTGAAACGCCAATTTCGCCTCGGCCTCGTTGAGCTTTAATTCGTCGTCAACCAGCTCAATCATTACCTGGCCCTCGCGCACCTGCGCCCCCTCTTCGACCAGAACGCGCCGCACCAACCCGGAGCCTCGCGCATAAATATCGACGGTTTCCTCGGCTTCTACTGTGGCGCTATAGAGCACATGCTGGGAAATTTTGCCCGTTCCCACGACAGATACTTTTACGGGGACCCCTTCGGCGACTCTCGGCTTTTGATTTTTGGCCTTTGGGGTCGGTTTTTGGCGCTTGCGATTCTTGGCAACTTTGGTCGAATCAACCTTGGTTGAATCAGCCTTTGCCGTGCTATCAGAAGATGCCTTGTCGGCAGTAGCTTCCTCACTGCATCCCGAAAACGCCCAAAGAACAATTAGAATTCCGATTATAACCGATATACGCTGCAACATCATTTACCCTCACAGGTTGGAATATGCCTGAAATCTACAAGACCTTTGACGCACCAGGGAGAAGACTGGTTTCGGAAATCGATATTAAATATACTGAACGAATGTATAGTTTTCAAGAGAGAAATAAAAAAAGGTGCTCGCATAACGACCACCTTTTTATAATACGCGATTGTGGATGCAGTTTTTACATCTCCAGAGATCGCCAGATGCTATCGGCGATGTCGTGGTATATTTTTGTTAGAGGCGAGTCGGGATCAGAGGCTACAATTGGTTTTCCCGTATCACTTCCCATTTGTACCTGTAGATGCAGGGGAATCGCACCCAAAAACGGCACGTGATAGGCTTTTGCCATGCGCTCGCCACCTCCCTGACCAAAAATCGGCGTTTCTGTGCCGCACTTGCCGCATATATAAGTGCTCATGTTTTCAATCACGCCGAGGACTGGCACTTCAACGGTACGAAACATTTCGACGCCGCGCCGCACATCTTCCAGAGCGACCAGGGGTGGCGTCGTCACAATGATAGCACCATCTAACGGGGTTGATTGGGTCAGGGTCAGTTGCACATCGCCAGTGCCCGGGGGCAAGTCGATGACCAGACAATCGAGCGGTGCCCAGGCCACATCGCGCACGAATTGGGTTACCATTTTTGCCAACATCGGTCCGCGCCAGATTATGGGCACACCATCGCCTGCGATCAATCCCAAAGATACCATTTTTACACCGTACAGCTCAAGTGGTTCAATTTTTTGTTCCGGTGTCATTTGTGGCTGCGCTTTGCTGCCCATCATGATCGGTACATTGGGACCGTAAATATCCGCATCCATCAATCCCACCGCGTGTCCCGACTGGGCCATTGCTACAGCCAAATTCGACGCGGTCGTCGTTTTGCCCACGCCGCCTTTGCCACTGGCGATTGCGACAATGTGTCTGACGCCCGGGATGGGTGGACGCTCTGGAATTGGTGGTGGTGCGTTCACAAGGTACCCCTGTTGTTTATTTTATGTGCTGTATCTGAAAGCCGTCATCGCGGCATGGTTTAAGCCGCGATCCAGATTTTTAACTATGCCGCTCTGTCTTCTATAACCAGGTTGCGCCCGACGGTTCGGAGTGCTCTCATGATCTGACTGATATGGGAATAGCAGTCTGGGTCGAGCAACTTGCGAATGGCAGTGTCGCTCAGGTTTAGGCGAACGGCGAGCGCGTCTCCAGTGATTCCCTGCTCGCGCATGGCCGTGTAGAGGGCCAGCTTGGCGGCAGCGATAGGCGGAACTGCGACGAGTTCCTGACCGCCAGCAACAGGGCTTGGTGTTGGGATCTCCCGTTGCTGTTGGACGTACACAGCGAGCATGGCGACGAGGGCATCTTCGGCTAAGAAAAGAGATTCTTCTCTGGTTCGCGCCCCCGTTATGGCTCCGGGTACGTCGGGGAAGGTAACGATGAATCCCTCACCTTCTTCGTGGTCGGGAATCAGATTGCATGGATAGGCGTATTGCATGAATCAGAACACCATATTTTTTACACAAGCTAAAATACCCGTTATTTGTCTGCGTGTAGCGTGCTCTTGTTTGATCATACTCTATCAAAACTGACTTGGATCGTGCTCGGATCCTCTTCGAAGAGTTCAAGAAGCTCTATCGATCCAGTTATAACGTCTCGCGCTTCCCAAGTCTTGTCAATGTACACACCAGAGTCATCAATTTCTGTGCGAGCTTTGAACACTCTGCCTAAAGGGTGGTGCTGCTGAGCTGTGGTGAACGTTACGTAGAGGCGTCGAATATCCGGATGTGGTATCGGAGGAATTTCAGCTGTCAGCCTTCCATTATCCACAAGCCACGTCGCAGTTTCTTGTAGCACATCTATCCAGTAACGAATTGGTATACAGCGGCCTGTAGGGTTGGAGAACCTGATGCGCTGAGGCCTCCGGCTATACCTATCTACGTTTCTAACATCGTCTCTAATATCTGTAAGCGGTGTCCAACCTGCCGCATTCATAGCCTACCTCTTTATAAAAAATAAATAACACAACAGATATTGATCAAAATACCGATAAACTCGATCATTCTTCTCCTTTATTTGGCAATGCGTCACACTTGCCCAAAACATCACGCACAAATGGTGCGCCACCGTGCAAGTCAAAGTGTAACGTCTGTTGCTCTATTTCTCGAAAACGGAATTGCGCTTTACCACCTACTATAACCCGTAATAACTCATGAGCAAAACCCACTGGATGTAAAGATGAAAAAATAAAAACATCGGGCAAAAAATCTAAATCCTGTATTTTCCTCCACACCTCTTTCAAAGCAGGTTCTTGATTAAATCTATATTCCGCAGTTATGTCTTTCCTAAACTGTTTATGCCTTGCCATTTCCGACAAAATTCTCAAATCTGTTCCCAATGAAAACCAAGTACGAATCCCATTCCCGTCAGATATTTTCATTCCTCCGCCAATCATAACCTGCAACTCTTTGTCCTCCGTGTAACAGGTAATGGACAATTCGTGACTTTTTGCAATTACATTGTCATATCGGTAATCAATACTTCGGACAGTTTTTATGATCTAAAGGATTGACAAAAAAGTGCCGTTCACTCAGATTAGATGTCAAAGATATTCCAAATCACTGACAACCCAAACGAGTGAGACGGCACAATGGCAATCGCAGAAAAGATACTCAATCGGCTCAACATTTCCAAGCCCCAAAAAAAGTTTCTCATGACCCTATTTACTACCATACTGATTGCACGGGGTAAAATCAATTTTCGCAACCTGTCACGGTATTCTCACCTTTGCGAACGCACATACACCCGTCAGTTTGACAAGCCCTTTCGATTTATGGATTTCAACCGTGCCATCATCAATGAAAGCAGAGACCAAGACCAAGCACATGGGCGTATTCTGGTCTTAGATGCCTCCTTTGTGCCCAAGTCAGGCAAAAAGACCTATGGCCTAGATCACTTTTGGAATGGCTGCCAGTCACGTCGAGAAAAAGGCTTAGAAATCTTGGGGGTTGCGCTTGTGGATGTGGATAAAAACACAGGCTTTACCCTATCGGTTTGTCAAACCGTACCCAAAACGGACACCGCGAAGGGGAAAAAAACCACTGCCACAAAGACGAATAAGAACGCCCAAACAGAGGATGAAACCCGAATAGACCAGTATTTAGCGCACCTGCGAGAGGTCCACCCTTGCCTCGAAGCCGATGAAACATATCTCGCGGTGGATGGCTATTTTAGCAAGAAGAAATTCATTGATGGCGTCGCCAACCTCAAGCTACACCAAATCGGCAAACTGCGATGCGATGCCAACATGCGCTATCTTTACACAGGCCCCAAGCGTGAGAAAGGCAGTGGCAACCAAAAGACGTACGATGGAAAAGTCGACTGGCAAGACTTATCGCGCTTCACCTATCATCACACACAAGATGGGATCGCGCTTTACAGCTTGGTGCTGAATCATCAATGCTTCAAGCGCAATGTTAAAGTCGTCGTCCTGGTCAATGAGAAGATCAAAGAGACGAAAAAGAAAAATTATGCCCTCTTGTTTTCTACCGATAAGAACTTGGATGCAAAAACAATCGTCACGTATTACAAAGCGCGATTCCAGATTGAATTTATTTTTCGAGATGCCAAACAGTTTACAGGCTTGTCTGACGCTCAGACAAGAGATAAGAAACGCCTTGATTTCCATTTCAATGCATCTCTTTCAACCCTCAATTTAGCCAAAGTAGAGCACATAAAAGCCGATTGCGATACCCTGCCAAACCCTTTTTCTATGGCAAGCATTAAAGCCTGTTATTTCAACACATTTTTCCTCGAAAAGATTTTTTCAATGTTTGATCTCGACCTTAATTGCATAAAAAAATCGTCTCAATATCAATATCTACTCAATTATGGCAATATCGCCGCTTAAAACTGTCCGAACCATTGGGTAATACGACAAACGCGCTGTAATACTTTTTGTTTCGTCCGTTAAATCGTCAACCTTTTTATTGATTTTCCATCCCTCGCGTCTATATCCGTTATCAGCACTTATACACTGACTTGAAGAGATAACCACAAGTAATAGAGTTGCGATTACTTGTTTCAACATTGCAAATTCCTTTTACAAACTGGACCGCAAATAGATAGGTAGGTATTACGCTTTCCGACGTTCTTCCACTATGGTTTGTGTCACATTGAGTTTAACCTTTTTTGTGATTTCTTGGACCTGTTCAAGAGTAGGCGCATGTTGGGCGCGTTTTTGTGTCCATTCTTGCCAGATGATAGCGGTTCTTGAGGGCATACCTGTTGTTTTTTCAGGCTCAGAAGCTATCTCAGGGACTTGAACCGCCTTAGAACTAACGTGAATTTGGCCCGCCATAGCTTACTCCATATTCCGTCTTGATCTCCCGTTGTCCTACAGTGCTCATGTCTCTGTACTCTCTGACTGAAGACCTGTAAGAGCGGTCCAAGGGTTGATTACCTCAATGCCACAGTGCTCGAAATGCCCGACATTGCGAGTAGCGATGGCCGCCCCGTGACAACGGGCGATAGCTGCTATTTGGCAGTCCGCGTGGCTGATCGGCAGGCCAGCGGCCCGGCGACCAGCACCAATCTCAGCATAGATGGGTGATGCCTTACTGTCAAAAGGTAGAATGCGTCGTGCAAAATCTTCCTTGAGCATATTTTCGACTTCGGCTGCGATCTGATCTCGCCGCCGACCCATTGGCAGAATAGCGACGCCGTACCGTAGCTCGGCCTCTGTGATCACCGAGATGAAGACATTTGCGGTGTCCTGTTTAGCAAGCCACATCTTCACGCCGGGATCGGGCTTGGAGCGCATCAACTCCGAGACAACGTTGGTATCGAGTAGGATCATATTCGATAACTCAACCGAATCGGGGTGGGGCGCGCATCGGCTCGCGCGGCGGTATATCCAGTCCCACACCTCCCAGGGGCGCGAATCGATCGTGTATAGCGCGTGCTAAATTGATGGGAGGCGTGTGCTCAATAAGCGCAGCACGCAAAATTATCCGCGCTTCCTCTTCCATTGAGTGGCCATGCTCAGCCGCCTGGATGCGCAGACGCTGCTTAATGTCGTCGCTAAGATTACGTATTGTCATGCTGGCCATCTTCTTTACCTCCAATTTGAAGTCACACATCGCGTATAAAGTGTACCATTAAGACGCCAAATCATCAAGAAAAATTCTGAATCAACAGATTTTGATGTGTATTTCAGATTACTCGCACTCCGGCTCAAACACCAACTCCGGCACCACAACCTCCCAGGCATCGCATTTCGCGTGGTCGCGGTATTGCGGCTCTGATGCTTCGCGGCTCCAATCCACGACGGCGAAGACCGTGGCGGACTTGCATCGCGTTCCCGGTGGAGGTTCAAAGGCCTGGGCAAGACGTCCCACCACCATCCCTGAATGGTTCAGCAATTCCCAAGATCCAGTTTTGGAGATCCGCGTCTCTATCGGATCGCCGGGCGACAGGGCGGCTATCGCGCGATGCACCGGATGGTTGGTGTAGTAACGCCCTGCGAATCCCAGATTGACCTCGCGCAGACTGGGCCGCCGATATTGACGTGAGAGTTCCAGGGTTTCCGGCTGCGAGCCGCCGGACGTGCGGTGCAGAACCGAGCCATTGTTCGGAAAGGCATACGGCAGCGAGTGCAAGCGTCCGTACACCGGGGGTTCAGGCTCTCTTACTAAATTCGGCCGCGCGGGACCTCTTGCTGGGCGCGATCCCTGAAACCGCACGAGCGCGAGAGTTTGCCGGGCGCGCGTCATGGCCACGTAGTAGAGCCTGCGCGATGCGTCCGAGTCTTCGCCCTTGTCGATCTTGTTCCAGCCTCCGTCGAGTACCGCTATGTGATCAAACTCCAATCCCTTGGCGCGGTGTGCGGTCAATAGCAAGAGTCCGCGCTGACGGCGGCGTATATCTCGTCCCCACTCGGCTAGCCACTCGATGAAGTGGTCCACCGGCACTTCCGCGCCGCCTGTCTCCAGGGCGTGCTCGTCCAGGGCTTGCCGCAGTAGCTCAATCCAGGGTCCCGGGGGATGTACATCCACCCAATCGGCCAAATCCGCACCTTCTACCAGGCGAGTATCTCGTCCACGCAGCCATTCAACAAATTCCCGGGTCTCCCTCAGGTGCCAGAAGCTCGGGATTTCTTCGTTCCCCATCTGCACCGGGATACGGTGGACTTCGCAGAACGCACGTACCGGATCCAGATATTTCCATTCGCGTGCGATCACCGCACATGTGGACCAATCCCAATTCGAAGAGAGTGCGGCGAGACGCTGTAATTCTGTCATGGCGACCTGCGCTTGCGAGATAGGGTCGCGCCAGGCGGACAGAATCTGGACTCGACCGCGAGAGATCGGGTCCAGCGCATCCCAGTCTCCGCCGGGCGGATTCTTCGCACGCGCTCGGTCAATGCGGATGGGATGTCCGGTCTTCATCCGTTGTCGCGCCGGGTTGATCAGCGCGTTGGCCGTTGCGATGATGTGGCCGGCGGATCGGTAGTTGTCGATTAGGAAAGTGGGCTTTGGCCCATAATCCGCCTCGAAACGACGGATGAACTCCACCGAAGCACCATTGAAGGCATAGATGTTCTGATCGTCGTCGCCTACTGCGAAGAGGGTGAGCTTGCGATCCTCATCTTGTAGGGTCCGTCCGGCAAGTGCCGATATCAATTCGTATTGATCCGCGCCAATGTCCTGGTATTCATCCACCAGGATCCAGCGGAAACCCGCGAGGAGCCGTTCCCGCTGATCGTCCGCTTCTTCTGGCTCCAGTCCCTCGCCGCGCAGCAGTGCCACTGCCTGGCGCAACACCTCTCGGAAGGCATCGTCGTCGAGCAGACGCCGTTCTCGCTCTTGAAAGCTGACACCGACCAGTCGCATGGCCAGCGCGTGACAGGTGAGCACGGTTATCCCGCGGGCGTCGTCGCCGATCAAATCTATGAGGCGTCGCCGGATCTCGACCGCTGCATGTCGATTGTAGGCCAGGGCCAGAATGCCGCGGGGATTTTCGCGCCTTGCGCGCACGAGGTAGGCGATGCGATGCACCAGCACTCGCGTCTTGCCAGAGCCGGGACCGGCGAGCACCAGCACGTTCGTCTGCTCCCGATCATCCGCGACGATGCGCTGCTGGATGGGATTTTTCAGGCTTTCGACGATGGCTCGCCACGATTCGGGCGTGGTCTCCCGCGCAATTTCCTTATCCCGATCTGGCAGCCAACGGCGAAGGAAATCTTCCTGATTCAGGCTGAAGTAGTCAATGGCCAGATGCAGAGCGTCAGCCATATTGTTGAGGCCCAGTTGCGCGAATTCCACCATTACATGGATCTGTAGCACCTGCCCCTTGTAGTGGAAATCGAGCGGTGCAAAGTCGGCATTGGCAAAGCCGCGTCTCTCTTCGGCCAGCCGGATGGTCATGGCCGGACGGAATACCGCCAAGCCCTTGTTGAGACGGATGACCTCTTGATCGTGCAGCCATAGCAGGGCGTGATGTAGCAACCTTTCGGGGTTTCTACTCTTTAGAAACAGGTCAGACGTGATCGCTTCCAATAGTTTGCCAAGGGTGGTCTCAGCCAGTAAATCTGTTCCCCGACTTCCGGGCGGCAGGCAGGCGAGCAAGTGATCCAGCAGGTGCTTCGCTCCTTCGCGTCGGCGCGATGCGAGTTCCTCCAAATCCGACCATTCGCGTCGCAACATCACCTGCACTGTCTCCGCATCCCGCCGCCGTACCCCGAGGCTGCCAGCGTCGCCTCCTTCGCCGCGCCCGTCGCCGGCGATGCTGCGGATAATGCGCCACAGCCGTTCCGGCAGGGGATCAGTCACTCCCTCATCTCGCAGAGTTTGCGCGGCGACGCGCAAATGCAGGATTGAGGTGTCTCCTTTACCCATATCCGGTGCCGCTTCGCGCATCTGCGCGATCAGGGCGGTCTCCAACTCC
Organism: Candidatus Latescibacterota bacterium; assembly: GCA_965262145.1. Classification (GTDB taxonomy): domain Bacteria; phylum Latescibacterota; class UBA2968; order UBA2968; family UBA2968; genus VXRD01. The sequence goes on along the minus strand of OZ253501.1, from coordinate 5,043,144 downwards.
GCCGCCTCATCGAAGCGCTTGAGCGAATTACGCGCCACTCCCGCGTGGACAAAGGCGGTCAGCGCCGTATCGTTGCTGGCGATGCCCAGCCGCTCCATGTCGTAAAGAGCACCGCGTACGCCTTCGGCGCTCAGGCCGGATACGCCCATCAGTTCGTCGGTGGAGATGCCCTCGTCGGGATCGGCATCGATCAATGTCTCGGCAATTCTGAGCAGCTGTCTCCGGTAGTCGTCGGTCATGGACGCCTTCGCTAACCGACTGCGTACTTCCTCCACCGAATCCACCCGGAGAGACGAAGGAAACACCTGAACCCGGTTCTCATTTCGGGTCAACAGTACCGTCTCTTCAAGCCAGGAGATGGCGGTTCGTACGCGGGTATCGTCGGTGGCTGAGTCTCGTTCGAATACCTTTTCGTCGTCCTCACTGAGGATCTCGCCAGCGGTGGCCACGACCTCGCCGTCCAGACGTTTCTTCCGATCCAGGTTACGCAACGCTCTCAGGACGCCGTGAATCTCTCGCCGGGTGAGCCGCGAGCGCGCCGACATGCCGAACTGTCTCTCCACGTCGTCCGTCGTATAGAGAAGTACGCAGTGCGCCATCTGCCGGTCGCGTCCGGCGCGACCGGCCTCCTGCAGGTAGTTCTCCAGCGATCCAGGTATGTCGGCATGGATCACCAGCCGCACGTCCGGTTTGTCGATGCCCATGCCGAATGCATTGGTGGCCGCGATCACGCGCAACTCGCCGCCGATGAAGCACTGCTGCACATTCTTTTTGGTCTCGGGCGGTAGCCCGGCGTGGAAGTAGTCTGCAGCGATCTCCTTGTCCTGCAGGAACTCCGCCACTTCTTCCGTCTGTCGGCGCGTAGCACAATAGACGATGGCACCTCCGGGCATATCCGGTGGCAAGTCGGCCATTAGAATCTGGTGGATATGCGAGAACTTCTCTCCTCCAGTCGTCGGCACTACTGTGAATTCCAGATTGGTGCGATGAGCACCGCCGTCGAAAACTTTCAGTCTTACACCGAGTTCGTCCCGGAAGTGCTGTTTGATGTCCGCCATCACGTCAGGTTTGGCCGTCGCGGTCAGACATAGAACCGGCGGGATCGGGTTCTGTCCTGCCTTTTCGCGGATGAAGCGCCCCACGTAGCGATAATCGGGCCGGAAGTCGTGCCCCCACTTTGAGAGGCAATGGGCCTCGTCCAGCACCCAGGCACCGATCTCGCGTTGGTCCAGTACCCTGTGCAGGGAACGATTGCGGAGCTGCTCAGGTGAGATAATGAGGATGCCCGCGTCCCCGAGCCGAACCCGGTCCAGCGCATCGGCTCGCTCGGGCATGGACAGCAACCCATTGATGGCCACGCAGGAGCCGATTCCATGAGCTTCCAGCCCCGCCACTTGATCCGCCATGAGCGCGACCAGAGGCGAAATTACCACCGTGAGAGCACCGGTCTTGTCGTAGCGGGACCCCCAGTCAGATAATGCCACGCGGCGAGCAAGCTAAGAGGCGCATCGCGTAACGCGGTTTGCTGACTGCCGAAGACTTCCAGCGCGAGCCGGGCATCGAGTTCCGGATCGTTCAATCGCCCGCGTTTGATTTGTCCATCCTGATAGTGTTTGACGAGGTGGTGATAGGGATTGCGAGGAAAGGCGAGGGGGTTGAGCCACAACGTATCCACCGCTGGCAGCTTCAACATCCGTAGAACTGGCTCCGCGGCTTTCAGATGTGGCAGATCGAAAGCGATCAGGTTGTGACCGAGCAGGAAGTCTGCGCCAGCAGCGAAGTCATCGAGTTTCGCCAACGCCGCCGCCAAGTCGCCGCCGTGGAAGACCAGAGGGTGATCAATATCTGGACGCACCGCGGCGAATGCGCGAATGCGGTGATCTTGTTTGCCGACTTCGAGGTCCAGTGAGAGAAAGTGGGGAGATAGACTTGGGACCATAACGACGTCCACATTATTGAAAGACCAATAAGCGGCTTAAAAAATGCGACCTCACTTCTGTGTCGCCATGACGCATTCTGCCAGCTTGGGTATGCCTTCTCGGATTTGTGCGAGTGATGCGTAACCAAATGCGAGGCGCATGTAGGGCACATCGTCGTGATGCACGTGAAATGCCTTGCCGGTGGCGTAGTCAATCCCGCGGGCGTCGGCGACTTGTTCGCATTTGATCACATCGGTGGCATCGGGCAATTTGACCCAGATAAATAATCCGCCTTTGGGACGGCTGAACCATTCAAAAGCGTCGGGAAATTGTCCCAGCATTTCAAACATCAAATCGCGCTTTTCTTTTACGATTGCATTGATGTGATTGACATGGGCCCACAGGTTCTCGCGGAAATATTCGTACACAATCGCTGCGGCCAGCGAACTCGTGCCGCCATCTCGACGAAGTTGCAAAATTTTGCCCAGGAGGGGTTGTTTGGTGAAAAAGCACCCCAGGCGCACACCTGGCCCCAAAATTTTGGAGAGGGATTCAATATGTACCACGGGTACTTCTGCTGGTAGGGTATAAAGCGAAGGCACGTAATAATCGTCTTCATACACCGTGTCGGCATAACAGTGATCTTCGACGACTGGGAGCGCGTACTGTGCGGCAATTTGCAATAGTTCTTTTCGCCGTTCGAGGGGCATAATCGCACCCGTGGGATTTTGGAATGTCGCCAGTACATAGATGAATTTGGGCAACTTTCCCTTATTGGCGCGTTTTTTTAACTCGTCGGACAGCGCGTCCATGCGCATGCCGTGCTCATCCACGGGAATGCTCACCAATTCCGCGCCTTCTTTTTGATATGCGCCAATTGTGCCGGAATAACAAAATTCCTCCATTACCACCCCGTCGCCGGGTTGATCGATAAACATCTGCGCCATTAAGGTAACGGGTTGCATCGAGCCATTGGTCAATGCGATTTCTTCAACGGGAGGGGCGACCCCTTCACGCCGCAACAAGCGATCTGCCATGACCTGTCGCAGCGGTTGATACCCCAATGTGCCGGGATAAAGTGCCAGTTCATTGCCCATTTCGGGCAATATACGCATGGCGGCTTCGGCCAATTCGCGGTTGGGAAACGATGCCGGATCGGGACGCCCACTGCCAAAGGGATAGTTCTCCATGTGATTGCTCTCCTTAAAAGGTGAGACGTATGACGTGAGGGTAGGTGGCGGTTGAACTGCTATCGCAGTTGTACATCACTCCAAACCGCCACCTACATTTAATACCCTTTTTCTCGCGCCTTCATGCGCGGATCGTACATGGCCAGCAATCCTTCCTCCATGATCTCAATCATTCGAATATTGGCGGCGGCTGAGCCTTTTGTATTTATTTTGTACCCGGTTGACTTGAGATATTCTGGTGCAGCCTCTCCGAACTCTTCTTCTATGCTTACCCATTCATTGCCCTCTGAATGTACCCGAGGGGCTGCGATTGACCATTCGGAGTCTTCGTCGAGCACTAATCTTCGCGCCAAAACCTGAAATACAGACGATGGGATGCGCGTCCCACCAGACGCGCCCACAGTCAGGACAGGCTCGCTATCTTGTAACACAATGGTTGGGCACATGTTCATAATCGGTGCTCTGCCGGGGGCAACTGAATTTTTTAAGCCCGAACCGGGATCAAACCGCGACATGCCCGCATTCATCAATAGACCCATGCGCGGGATTGTTACAAAAGACCCGAAGCCCGGTCCGTGTGTCAGGGTCAGTGCGACCATGTTGCTTTGCGCATCTACTGTGCAAATATGCGTCGTGCCACCCGTATAAAACGGTCGCAATAATGATTGCCCGCGTTTTCCTTCGGCAATATAGGTGGCAATTTCCTTGGCATTTGCACCGATATTGATATCCGACATCAGCATATCTGTATCTACAGGTATTTGTTTTGGATCGCCAAAATGACGGTAGCGGTCCATCCATGCTGCGCGAATAATTTCAATCATGCCATGGGCCAACCGGGCGGAATCACGCGCGTAGAGATCTAATTCGGCTTCGTCGGCAATGGCACACATTTGTGCCAGGCTCAGCCCCGCACTGCAAAGCGGCGAGCTATATACATCGTATTCCATACAAGCCGCTTGTACAGGGTCAACGACCTGGGCTTCGTAATTTGCCAGATCATCTCGCGTTAAAATTCCACCGTTATCCCGAATGTGTTTGACAATGCGCTCTGCGATGCGTCCCTCATAAAATTCACGCACTCCTTTGTCTGCAACCTGACTGAGCATTTTGGCCAAATAGGAATTTTGCGCACGGTCTCCGCTTTTGGGCACTTCGTCACTGATCATCAATAAGCGGGCTGTTTCCGGAAACTCGCGAATGCGCGCTTCGCTTTGGGCAACGCCTGCAGCGTAATTTGCCGATACCCGAAACCCGCGTTCACATGCGCGAATAGCGGGTGCGAGTACTTCGGATAGTGGCATTTTGCCGAACTTTTCCAAGGCCAGACCAAGACCTGCCAGTACACCGGGAACAGAAATAGCCTTATAACCGATTGCATTGGTATAACCGCTGACGGCAGAACCAAATCGCCCATCGGAGCGCGTTACGCGAAACATCCTGTCATGAGCCTCTTTGGGCGCGACAGTATTAAAGTCAATGCAGACGACTTTGCCATCAATATAAGCGGTCATCGCGCCGCCATAACCACCAATTCCGCAGGATTTAGGTGCTAAAATACATGCGAGAAATGCCGCTGTAACAGCGGCATCAACTGCATTGCCACCTTTTTTCAATATGCTTACAGCCGCAGAATCAGATTCGGGTTGTCCTACCACTGTGCCGTATTCAAACATTGCTGCCACAAGTAAAAACCTCCTTTTGTGTTTGTCAAAGTTGTCCCGCTGGTCAGGTCCGCAGCGAATTGTAATCGATAACCACTTTAATGGCCCCATCCAGGCGATCGGTAAATAACTCATATCCGTGCTGAATCTCGTCAAAGGGCAGCACATGTGTTACCAGAGGTGCCACGTCAACACGTCCTTGTGCGATCAGGTCGCGGGCAAGAGAAAAATTGGGCACTACATTGGGCCCAACTGTAGAAATCAGGTTGAGATTTAATCTAAAAAACTCGGGATATGCAAATGGGTAATACGCATCATCGGGTACGCCAAAGCACAGCAGTGTGCCCAGGTGGCGCACGAGTTTCATGCATGAATTGAGTGTTTTTGTCTGATGGCCGACCGCTTCGACTACCAGGTCCGCCATTTTGCCGTTGGTGATCTCGCGGATGGCTTTCACAGGATTGGTTTTATCGACATTGACGGTATGGGTTGCGTGCATTTGTTGGGCTGCCTGTAAGCGGTAATCCAATTTGTCGAGTCCAATTACGGTTCGCGCGCCCAAATTAGCCAGCATGTGCGTGAACATCAATCCCATAGGGCCTTGTCCGACAATTGCCACATCACTATCGACGATATTGCCCAGTTTTTGACATGCCCATACCACTGTGCCCAAGGGTTGGGTCATCAGTATTTGCTCGTCGGGTACAGCGCCTTTTGGCAGTGGAATGGTTCGGCTATCGGGGGCACAAATATATTCGCACAATCCAGTTTGTGCATCGGGTAATGCAAGTACAAAATCGCCGGTTTGAAATTGGTCAGATGTCGATTTAACTACCGTGCCCAGGCATTCGTGAATCGAGAGGCCGACGCGCAGGGGATATGGGTCCCCATTAACATAATCGACAAATGGTGCGCGTTTTGCTTTGCGCGGATTGAGTCGCGCTCTTTCTGCCAGTTCATTGTGATCGTAATTCCACAACGGTACGTCTGAACCACAAAGACACGCGCGTTCCAGTTGAATTTTCACTTGCCCGGCACCCGTGAGTTGTGGTTCGTCTGCTTCGATGACCACAATGCGTCTGGGTGCGACGATTTGTGCTGCTTTCAATTGTATCCCTCGGTCTAAAGTTACCCACTATTTTTATAACCGCGTAATATAGCTTGTAGGCATAGAAAAGTCAATTTACCCATTGGGGGCATGTAGGCAGTAGATCTATTTATCTTTTGATTGCTTTGCAAAAATATCGATGACCTGCGCCAGTGTTCGGCTCGTATCTCGCGTTTCAGGTGCCTCGTCTGCAAGTGATGTTTCGCTGACGAGACGGTACATGTCTGCGGCGCCTTCGTATATTTTTGGCGTGAGTCCCAAATCCCCGAAGGTTTTGGCAATTTCCTCCATTTCGCCTATCCACCGTTTTGCTTTGGTCGGCATTCCCGGCAAGCCCCGCTCCATGCCCGCCAACCGGTCTTTCTGGCTCATTTCCCACTCTGCGATCAATCCTTCGTACAGGCCCATGCGCCGCGCGGCGATGAGCAATTCCGTTTGTAGCGCGGTCGTCCCTTTGGTCTGTGCGGCATAGCACATTTTCAAGCCCGATGCCTGTCCGATCTCATCGCCGACTTTTCGCACGTCCAGCCCGTAAGCGTTCAATTTTTCAAAGCCCGATGTGTCTGGCCCCGAACTGTAAAACCGCGTGCCCCCAGGCCGGCGTGGGGGGCCGCCGATAATACCCGCATCGACAAATACACTGCCCGCGTTTTCAATTATTTTTCCTATGCGCACAGTTGTTGCCGGGGCTATTGCATTGCAATCGGTATATACAATCTGTTCATCTGTTTCTTTCAGGGCGTCAGCTACGCGAGCCGCTACTGATTCTGCTGCTGCAGGGACGAGAATACAAATTACCAGCGATGCCTCGCGTACCAGGTCGGAATATGTGGGGACGTCTTCGATACCCGCTATTTCTGCGAGCTTGCGCGTGCGCTCACTGCGGCCATTTAGACAGGTTATTACTCGAGCACCAGAAGCTATTGCCACTTGCCCAACGACATGTCCCATGTCTCCAGGGCTCAGTAAACCAACTGTGAAGGTTGACATTATTATCTCCTTGTGTTGTTTTTTAGCCATAGCCGCACATAATGCCGTCTTTGATCTGGATCTGGATGGTCTTCAAAAGCGGTTCGATTGTGCAGTATCCATTTGTTGTTGGTGAATAGCATTTGTCCGGGGGCGAGATTAAATTCTACGCACATTTCGGGACGTTTCAATACGTCTTCAACAGTTTCTAATGCGCGCTTTTGTTCTGGTGTGAGTGGCATATCTGCTTCCCGATGTCCCACCTGGATATAATAATGCAGGTAGCGCATCATTAGTGTCTGTTTATCCCAGGAAAAAATGGGCGTTTTTGTTATTGGTGCTTCGCCCGGGAGATATTGCCCCCGTCGGTCAAAATAGAAAGATGAATAAAGTGCGTTTAGAACATTGGGCGCTTGCTGGTGTAATATATTGTGTACTGCACAGGCACTGATCAGTTGACTGCGCCCACCCGATCGCGCGGTTTTAATACAGAGCAGGCCGACTAACTCGGGTACTTGCGTTCCAAATGCGCCATCTGTGTGAAACGAACTTTCTGCGTTGGTTACAGAAAAACGCGCGCCCGATTTTACATCTCGCCCGGTGTCCCGCACATCGTATAGTAGCGTACCTTCGATATTTTGTTCAAAGGGTATGCCCAAACACTGTCCGATCATCCAATATGCGGCGCGCGCTTCGTCCAGTGTGTAATATTCTACAGGCAAATGCTCGATGATGGCAAATCCGCGCCCTGTGTGCAATGCGTTCAGAACGGGCTGGAGACAGGGCGCACAAGCGATGGTATCGGAAACGCGAAGATCAGATATCGCGCCCGTTTTCCGCACTTCGCTATCCAACGCAGACAAATAGCGTTCGGATAAGGTATAATACCATTCAGAAGATGCATCAATCGTCTCGGCTGTCCACGCGCGACGATCTGTCAGGATTTTGTTTAACATGGTAAGTTCTCTGCTAACTCTTTTACCTTGCGTTCTATAAGAATCTCCTGTTATTTCCATTGATATTCTAAGGGACAAATTGCACTCTGTCAAGCGTTTGGCATTTGGAGGAGCATCGCGCTATGGAGATTGAAAAAGTCGTTATTCCGGTTGCCGGTTTGGGTACGAGTCTGTTACCAGCCACCAAATCTCAGCCCAAGGAGATGTTGCCTGTGGGGCGAAAACCCGTGGTTCAGTATGTGGTTGAAGAGGTGGTTGAGCAAGGGCTAAAGAAGATACTCTTTGTGACGGGAAAGGACAAGCGCACGATAGAAGATCACTTTGACCGGGATCCGGAATTGCAGAATTATCTGTCGGAAAGCGATCAAGATAATTTGCTCGATGAACTCGACTACGAAAGAGAAGGCGTTAAATTTTTTTATACCCGACAAATTATTCCTGCCGGTCACATTACGCCGGCGGGAATAGGGGATGCCATTAGCAGGGCTGAGGACTTTGTTGCGGGTGAGCCATTTGTGGTGGCTTTTGGCGATACGATTATCAAGTCGGGTAATCATGCGGGTCTCGTGCGGCGGATGATCAAATCGCACCAGGAGAATGGGGCCAGTTGTACTATTGCGGTTGTCGAAGTGCCCCGGGGCGAAGAAAACCAGTACGGTATTGTCGAGCCTATGAATGGCGATTCTGAAGACGATTTTGAAATCGCACATATTGTGGAGAAGCCCGCACCGGAAAACGCACCGAGCAATCTCGGCGTGGCCGCGCGTTATATTTTTAATCCCGAAATTTTTACTGCACTCAAACGCACATCTCCAAGTTACAGGGGCAAGCTCGAGCTTACAGATGCGATCTCGACGCTTATGAAAATGGGACACTCTGTTCGCTGTATCAAGTTGTATCCCGAAGAATTGCGCTACGATATCGGCAATTTTGAATCGTATTTCAAATCCTTTATCGACTTTACCCTCTTTGATCAGCGCTATGGGTATCTTCTTCGCCAGTACCTGCAAAAGCGCTTGAGACAATTCTAATGACCCATGCGTTTCTCTCCACTGCCCCAGGGCGCTGTGGCATTATTGGAAATCCCACCGATATGTACGGCGGCAGCGTTATTTCGTGTTCGACGCAGGAACGCGCCGCGGTTCTGATTGAGCCGTCCGATGTGCTCAGTTTTGAAGTTGCCGGTCAACGCTTTGAAGTTCGTCGCCCCAAAGATCTGTATCCCGATGGCGGCTATTTTGATGTGGCTAAGGCTATTGTCCATTTTCTGGATCTCGGTAGCGCGAAATTTTCTCTGCGCTGGGCCTGCGATGTGCCCTTTGCCGCCGGGCTTTCCAGTTCTTCGGCTATGATCGTGTCTATTCTCAACGCTATTTTTGCATTTCTGGGACGCGATGAGCATCCTTTTTTTCGCGCTGAGATGGCGCGGCATATTGAATTGAACTATATGGCTTTATGCGGGTATCAAGATGCGTATATGTGCATGTTTGGCGGCTTGAATTATATGGATTTCAATGGCAAGCAATTTTACCGCGCATTTGGCGATGAACCTTATGCTACTGTTGAACCGCTCCACGAATATGTCGAAGATTATCCTTTTGTGTTGGGGCATACGGGTGTCCAGCGCTCATCGGGTACCGTTCATTTGCCGATTCGAGAGCGCTGGTTAGAGGGCGATCGAGAGGTCAGGCGTTGTTATTTGCGGATTGTCCATCTGGCGCGTATGGGCAAACGCGCTATTCTCGCCAAAGATTGGAAGCATGTGGGTGCGCTTATGATTGAAAACCACGAGATCCAGCGCGATTTGGGCGGATCGGGGCCGGAAAATGAGCGGCTGATTCAGGCTGCATTGGACGGCGGCGCACTTGGTGCAAAGCTCGCCGGCGCAGGGGGTGGCGGCACTATTATTGCGCTTGCGTGTGAGTTGGAACCAGTTGTCGAGGCTATGAAACAGGCCGGTGCCAGTCGCATTTTGTATCCCAAACCCTGTCCCGGCGCGACTGTGATTCCGCTTGAAAATGCAGCGGACCGCGAGCGGGCCGAACGCGAACTGGTCCGGCGCAGCAAGCAGGCGGATCTTCAGGCATAGCAATGGCTTCTAAAAATAACAGTACACCGCTTCGCATTCTCTTTCTCGCGCGTCGCTACCCGCCCAGCGTGGGTGGTATTCAGACGCATTGTTATAATCTCTATCATCGCTTGATCGAGATGTGCTCGGTGAAACTGGTCGCGCTGGGTAGAGACTCTCTTTTGCATCTCATGTGGTTTGTGCCATACTGTTTTCTCGTGTCCCTTTTTTGTATTCTATTCAGGCGGGTGGATGCGATTTATTTTAGCGATGGCGTGGTTTGTTCTATTGCGCCATTTTTAAGGTTGTTTACGCGTATGCGTTTTGTGGTGACTATTTACGGTTTGGAGATGACGTATTCCAATCCGATATTTAGCCGCATGATGCGCTTTGGTGTTTCGTTTTGTGATAAGGTGTCTGTTATCAGTCAAATTACCAGGGCGATTACTATTCAGGCTGGTGTGCCCGTTGAAAAAATTGAGATTATTTATCTCGGTATCGATCCGCCCAGTATTCCCGAAGCACAGCGCGAGGCACTCAAGGCGCGATTTGAGGCCAAACACGGTATTCAATTTGGGCGGGATAAAATTGTTCTGAACTTCGGCAGGCAAGTGCCCCGAAAAGGCGTGGCCAAATTTTTGGAATGCGGCGTGCCGTTGCTCGATCGAGATATCAAGCTGATTATTAGCGGTTCTGGGCCTGATGCCGAGCGCATTCGCGAGATTTGGAAAGAGAACGATCTTCAAGATCGGGTGTTGCTTCTCTATCTCAGCGATGAAGAATTGGGGTTTATCAGACGAGAAGCCGATCTTTTTATTATGCCCAATGTGCCCTACCCCAACGATGTGGAAGGGTTTGGCATTACCCATCTCGAATGTATGTACGATGGTACGCCTGTCGTTGCTTTTGCTGTGGATGCGCTTACGGAGAGTGTTAGCAGGGGTGGTTATCTGATCCCGCCCAATGATTATCAGGCGTTTATCGATCAAGTTCACGCTTTTTTTCAATTGTCCGCTACAGAGCGCGAGCAAATAGAACGCGAAGCCCGCGACTATGTCCGTTCTGAGTTTACCTGGGATAAGACTGCTGTAGAATATAAGGAACTCTTTTATGACCGGTGCTGATATACTTATCCAAAGCCTGAAAACGCAGGGTGTTGATACGCTTACGGGGATGCCCGGCAATCAGAATATTCATCTCTACGACGCGGTGTTGCGTGCGGGTGGGATTCGCCATCTGCTCATCCGCCACGAACAGGGTGCGACTCTGATTGCGAACGGATACGCGCGTGCGTCTGGGCGCGTTGGTGTTGCGCTTACTGTTCCGGGGCCTGGCTCGACAAATGCTTCTACGGGGCTGGTGGATGCCCATACGGATTGCGTTCCCGTGTTGTTGATTACCGGGGGTACAGAGGTTGCTTTTGACGGGCGGGATCGCGCCAAGTGTTTTCACGGTTTGGATCAAGAGACTTTTTTTAAGGCGATTACGCATTTTTATGCGCGGCCCAAATCTATTGCGGAGATTCCCGATGCTGTCGTCGGTGCGTTCAAAGCATTGCGCGCTCCGCGTCCGGGGCCAGCGGTTATCGAATTGCCGACCGATGTTGCGGAGGAGGAGGGGATGGCGGATATTCCACCTGTGGTTGAAGGAGATCGTTTGTGTCCCGATAGCGCGGATATTGACCGCATAGCCGCGGTGCTCCGCACGGCTGTGCGCCCGGCTATTCTGGTGGGTAGTGCGGTTATTCACGCCAATGCTACCGATGCGCTCCGTTCTCTCGCAGAGGATCTCAATATTCCCGTTGTTTATTCCCGTTTGGGGAAAGGGGTTATGCCAGATGGCCATTCTCTGACTGTGGGGCATTGTGCGGCGCAGGCGGGCAAGACCATTCTCGGCAGTGCCGATTTGCTTCTCGCAATTGGCTGTCGCTTCACGCAGATCGATACGCGGGGCTGGTCGCTTCCTCTGCCGGATCGCCAGGTTCAACTCGATCCCGATCCGCGAGAGCTTGGGCGCGAGTATCCGATTGAAGCGGGTGCTTCGGGCGATCTCGCGCAATCGATTCCCCAACTCGCCGAGGTGGCGGATGGTTATACGGCTGATTGGGGCGATTTTATTGATCGCACGCGGGCCGAAGCTGCGTCCAATCGCGAGCCGGTGCCGATTATGGGCGTTACGCGCAAATCGCTTCCCGAAGATGCGATTATTGTGGTGGATGTTACGTCTATTGGGTATCGCGCGTTTGACGAGTATCCGATTGCGATTCCGCGCACGTTTCTCTATCCCAGTCATTCGGTTACGCTGGGTTTTGCGGTTCCCGCTGCTATTGGTGCGAAGCTCGCTTGTCCAGATCAGCAGGTTGTCGCGTTTTGTGGCGATGGCGGGTTTCAGATGACGGCCAGTGAGCTGGCTACTGCGGCCGAGTACGGTGTTGAGACGGTTTCGGTTGTTTCCAATGATGGCAGTCTTTCGGCGATTCGCGGCTCTCAGGTCAAGGCTTTTGATGGTCGGGTGATCGATACGGATATGAAGACGCCTCGTCTTGCGGATCTCGCGCGATCTCTGGGGGCGCGGGGTATCCGCGTGGATGATCCCAACCGTTTTGATGCGGTTTTTGCCGATACGCTGGGTCTGGAAGGTCCTACTGTGATTGAGGTGATGATGGGTGAACAACGCGATTATCTCATCAGTCGTGTGCCGTGGCTTTACCCGGATTAGGTCAGGATGGTCAGAATGGATAGGATAAAGCCGTATATTGATCGCATAAAGCCTTATATCTATCGCATAAAGCCCTATATCTATGGGATAAGGCCCCATCTTTCCCGTATGGCGATCTATTGTGCAATTTGTGCGTTGGGGTATTTGAGTATTGCTGTTGCGGTGATTTATGGGTACAAAGAGGGCTTGCCGTCTTTTGATAAGCTGGAGGATGTGGATCCGGCGCAGACGACCAATATTTTTTCACGAGATGGGGCCGAGTTGAAGAAGTTTTGGGTGCAGAGGCGCGATCCCATCTCGTTTGATCAATTGCCGAGTACTGTGGTTGATGCCCTGGTCGTGACAGAAGATCAGCGTTTTTGGGGGCACTGGGGTGTGAGTGTTCCCGATATTATTCGCGTGGTGTTGCGAAATGTTTATACGTCGGGTACCTTAAAAGGACACGGTGCCAGTACGCTGACGCAACAATTGGCGCGCAATATTTTTTTGACGCTGGATCCTACGTGGAAGCGCAAAATTCAGGAGCAGATGACTGCCGTGCTTTTGGAGCGTACCTATACCAAGCACGAAATTATTACGATGTATTTTAATCAGATGTATTTTGGCAATAGTGCCTATGGCATTCAGACTGCTGCGCGTCGTTTTTTTGGGAAGGATGTCGAAAATTTGACGCTGGATGAGGGTGCGTTGTTGGTCGGGCTTTTGAAAGGGCCGACGCCTTATTCGCCGATTTACCATCCCGAACGCGCGCTGGATAGGCGCAATAATGTGGTGCTGTACAATTTGCGGGCGTCGGGCAAGATCACGGCGGCGGAATATGATTCGAGTGCTCAGCGTCCGATTGTTTTGAAGGAGAATCGCGAGGAGGCGGGAGAAGCGCCCTATTTTACAGAGGATATACGGAAGTATTTGGAACATACCTATGGTCTGAGTGTGCTTTACGATGGCGCGGCTGTAACTACGACGCTGGATAGTCGGTTGCAGGAGATTGCAGAAGATGTGGTGTTGAGCAATTTGATGGAGCAGCTGAAAGATCGCGTGGAGGCAAATTGGAAGCGCGATCCTCCGGGGGCGGCATTTTTTGCGAAGATCAAGACGCGGCGGGATACGCTGGCGAATCTGGTGTTGCAGGGGGCGCTGGTGGCACTGGATCCGCATACGGGACATATTTTGGCGCTGGTGGGCGGGCGCAATTTTGAAGAGAGCAAGTTCAACCGCGCAACGCAGGCCATGCGTCAGCCGGGGTCTTCTTTTAAGCCTTTTATTTATACGGCTGCGGTTGACAAGGGCCATACGGCTACCTGGAGGTTGCCCGATACGGCTGTGTCGATTAAGATGTATGACGGGACGTATTGGCAGCCGGAGAATTACGACCGAAAATTTTTGGGGTGGATGACGATGCGCGAGGGGCTGGCCGGTTCTCGCAATGTGGTGACGACTAAGGTGTTGCAAGCGGTGGGGCCGAAGACGGTAGTGGAATACGCTATGAAGATGGGTATTGATTCGCAGATCCAACCGGTTTTGTCTTTGGGGATGGGTACCAGTGAGGTCAAGTTGTTGGATCTGGTGTCGGCTTATGGGACGCTGGCGAATAAGGGTATTCGCGTGACGCCGATGTCGATTTTGAAAATTGAAGATAAGAATGGCAATGTGCTCGAGGAGAATGTGCAAGGGCGAGAACAGGTTGTGTTGAGTGAGGAGACTGCGGCTGTGACTGTGAATCTGATGCAGTCGGTTCTGGATATGCGAGCGGGTGAGAATTACGCGATTTTGAGTGGCACAGGGCGGATTGCGCGCACGGCTTATGGTTTCCGTCGCCCAGCGGCCGGGAAGACCGGTACGACGCAGAATTATGCCGATGCGTGGTTTATCGGGTTTACGCCGCAGATTGTGTGTGGGGTTTGGGTGGGGTTTGATTCCAAGGTGTCAATGGGCCGCCGAATGTCGGGCGCGGCTGTGGCGTTGCCGATTTGGGCGGAGTTTATGGGACGGGCGCATGCTGCCCTCAGGCTGCCGATTGAAGATTTTGTGTTGCCCGAAGTATCTCCACAGGTAGAGATTTGTGGAGATACTTATGAGGTGGCGTCTATTTATTGTTCCAAACGCTATACGGAGGTGTTCAAGCCGGGTACAGAACCCAAACGCCCGTGTCCTATACATACTTCGAATACGCAGACTACACCCAATCAACCCACTAAGCCCAGAGTCAAGCGGGAGTATCAGTTTTGATTGCTATGGGATGATCCAGAAAGCGGGTCATCCCATATTTTTTTGGATATGCATATAATTAGATCATATCATTGCGATTGTCATTGCGGCATGGTTTTAGCCGCAATCCAGTCTTTTCCATTTCTCATTATACCATAAAACTCATAGACAGCTACTTATGAATATGTCTTCTGTCCATACGCTTGGCGTGCCGGTCCGCAGTGTCAACTGGGTGCGTATTTTCCCGGCTCTTGATGCGGAGGATCGCGATTGTTTGGTGGCTGTGATGGGCCAGCAGGCAGATGGTTTTACTGTTGTGAAGGTGGATCCGGTTACGGGTGAGACGGATCAAGTGACGGCGATGATGCCTTCGGCGAATTATCCGACGGCGATGTTGCTGAGTCGAAGCGGTGTGATTTATATCGGGGCGGCGTATGCGGGTCATTTGTTCCGCTATGATCCAAAGGCGGGGCGATTGGATAATTTGGGTGCGATTAATTTGCCGTATGATACGTTTCCGTGCCGTATTGATGAGGATGCCCAGGGGGTGCTGTGGATCGGGTGTTATGGTTCTGCGGGGCTGACGAGTTACGATCCGAAGACGGGTGAGTTTGTGCGGTATGGGCGGATGGATGAGACGGATATGTATTGTTATCCTTTGTGTGCGCCTGATGGGACAGTTGCATGCGATATTAAGATGACGCGGCCCCATGTGGTGGTGTTAGATCCGGGGACGGGTGTTCATAAGCCGGTGGGCCCGGTTGTGTCGAAGGAGGATGGTGGGGCGTCGTCGTTGATGCGGGCGTCTGATGGGTCGCTTTATATTGACTCGTCTGAGGGCAATTTTCGTCTGGCAGGTTTTGAGGCGGTTCGAGTGGCGGCGCTTCCCGAACCTGCACCGGTGCCGACGATGTCCGATGGCGCGATTGTTGATTTTGCGGATCGGGATACGCAGATGTACCGCGTGGTTGAGATTACACATCCCGAGACGGGTGCGACGAGGCGGTTGCCCATTACATACAAATCGGCGGGGAGCGAACTGTTTTTGCTGCATCGCGGTCCGGATGACAATATCTACGGGTCGAGTATTTTGCCGTTACATTTGTTTCGGTATGTGCCTTCTACGGGTGCGATGACGGATCTGGGGGTTTGTTCCACGGCGACCGGGGAGGCGTATTCGATGGGGAATTTGGATGGGAAGCTCTTTATTTGTTCTTATCCCGGTGCCAGGTTGTCGGTGTATGATCCTTCGCGTCCGTATCGTTTTGGGATGGAGGCCGATAGCAATCCGCGTGACCTCGGGCGTGTAGATGAGGTGTCCTATCGCCCTCGTGCGATGGTTACAGGTCCTATGGGTCGGGTGTGGATTGCGTCTGTTCCGGATTACGGTTTGTGGGGTGGTCCATTGTCCTGGTTTGATCCGGGTACGGAGGCGTTTGGGTCTTACCGCGATATTGCCGGCGAGGCGAGTTGCTGGTCGCTTGCATGGCTGTCTCGCCAGGATTTGCTTGCGGTGGGGACGACGATTAGCGGTGGGTCTGGTACCCGTCCGCGTGTCGCACAGGCGGTGTTGTTTTTGTGGGATTATGAGCGGGAAGAGAAGGCGTGGGAGGGGACGCTGGATAGGCGGATTTCGGCGATTAATGCCCTTGTTGTCGGTGAGGATGGGTTGTTGTACGGTACGGCTCTGGGCGATGGGGGTCCTGTTCTGTTTGCTTTTGATCCTGTTTCGCGGGCGTTCCACTATGCGATTCCCCTACCAGATGGCCGCCCCCTGGATCTGGGTCTTCAGACGGGACCAGATGGGAAGATATACGGTTTTACTACGGCGTCTTTTTATGCGTTCGATCCAGCCCACCACGCTATTACTTCCCTTTACGAAGAAAAAGACGCCTTCCAAATCCCCGGTCCTGTGATGGGAAATAGCGTGTATTTTGCTAAGAAACACGAGATGAAGCGGTTGGTGATTTGAAAGGTCAGGCCTGCGCTGCGCGTGTCGGCCCAGGCAACGTCATTGCGGCATGGTTTTGAGCCGCAATCCAGGTTGTACACCACTTTTTCGTTTTTCTACTCTATTATTTATCGTCTGGCTTGGAAGTGACCAATGATTAGCAGAATTCTGTTTGCGAGTTTCTTTTTATGTGGGCTTTGCAGCAGTGCAGATGCAGAAGTCAAGGATCTGTTTCAAGCAATTCTCGCAAAAAATGTGCAGGAGGTACGGCGTTTAATCGCGTTGGGTGCAGATCCAGACACAATATTAGATGGCAGTGGTAGGACGCCGCTCTATTATGCGGTTGGAGAAAACTTTGGTGGAATAATAAGGGCTCTTCTTGAGGCTGGCGCGGATCGTCTTGCGATAGATCAAGATGGACAGACTATTTTGGATATTGCAGAGTCTTCTACAATACTTAACCCCTATTTTCTTCCACTCGTGAGAAATGGACTGCCCAATCATCAGCTAATAATATGGGATGGCACTGATGACTTAGAAGTGAACATGACCAGCAATGCTGCAACATCGGTATCCGTTCGCTCTATAGAAGGTAAGGTCGTTTATTCGGAAACAAGAGAAGATGGAAAGGTTTGGGACGATGCCTATTCCTGGAACGGGGTAACTTCAGCCGGCGAGATAATTCCCTCAGGGGTGTACTACTTTGAGGCGAAGACAGCTAACAGCATCTCTCGCACCGCGTGTACCATAGTCAGAACGCAGGGTGATTCTTTGGCGCTGATTGTGGCTGTTGAGTCTGGTCGCTTGGACTTAGTGAAAACACTTCTCAGTCGAGAAGATGGGATGAATATTAATGTGAAGGGAGCAAAGGGGCAGACGCCCCTCATGCAAGCTGCCCTGATGGGAGATATCGCTATGGCGCGTCTCTTGCTCAGTTACGGCGCAGATGTTTATGAGCAAGACTTCGAGGGGTGGACTGCCCTGGGGTATGCTGCCCGAACGGGGAATCAAGAATTGATTGCGCTCATAAAGAGCAGAATGGAAGCATTGCGTATCCAGCGCTGATCGTCAATCCAGTGCATCGTGGAAAAAAAGGCTATGTATATCGATCTTGCAATTGTCATTGCGGCATGCCTAAAGCCGCAATCCAGAAAAAAGCCCGGTGGATCAGTTATCCATTGGGCTTTTGTTGTGTGGTAGCGGTGTATTGATCTGCCTGGCAACTTGCGGAATTTCAATCCCTTGTGTATATTGATTAGTGAACATTTGAGCAGTTAAGCAATGCAAATTGTTGTTGACGGCGGCACGTTTGAGTCTTAGCATAAAACCGCATGTTACATAGAGAGACATACGCAACGCTTTGAAACACTGCGAGACGTCAATATGCCGATTCAGATTGACAATGCAACCTATTATTCAGCAACTGAGGTGATAGGTGATTTGAATGTGTCGCGCCAAACACTTTGGCGGTGGCGGAATGAGGGCAAAGTTCCTGCTGGGCATCGGTATCGCGGTCGGCAAATTCTTTTTACTTCTGCTGAGGCCGAAGAGATTCGCCAATTTGCCAACCGAATTGAACCTATTGATCAATCCAATGCAAACCAGTTGAAACTTTTTACCCATAAACGCTCTGATTTGTCTTTCAAATAAGTTTATTGGCAGGTCAGGCTTAAACCACCGGACTCCAGCATTCGCCAGAGGGGTGTCATTGCGGCATGGTTTTAGTCGTCACGCACAGCACAACGCCAGTAATCCAGTAGTTTTGGTTGTCATTGCGGCATGATTTTAGCCGCAATCCAGAAATTTAGCAAAAGTTTTAATTCCAGGTACGAATTTTGCTTTTAATGAGAGTTGATCATGCGAGAAGTGTATTTAGACAATAATGCGACGACGCGACCTTTGCCCGAGGTGCGCGAGGCCATGATGCGTGTATTGGGCGAGGATTTTGGCAATCCGTCGAGCGCACATTCGGCTGGCGACCGGGTGCGTGAGGCAATGGTTGCAGCGCGTGAAGCCGTTGCAATGTTGGTCGGGGCTGAGGCTGATCAAATTGTGTTTATGGGGAGTGGGACCGAGGCGAATAATACGGTTTTTAATTCTGTTGTTCAACGCGCCCCAACAGGAAAACGGGTTCGCATTGTGACGACGACCGTAGAACACTCATCAATTGTAAAGATGAACGACTATCTCAGCGCAAGAGGCGTTGAGGTGGTGTCTGTTCCGGTGGATCGCTGCGGGCAGTTGGTTTGGGAAGCTCTGGATGAGGCTGTTACGCCAGACACTGATCTGGTTTCTGTGCAGTGGGTGAATAATGAAACAGGCGCGATTTTGCCCGTTGAGCGGATTGCTCGGCTTTGTCAATCCCGAGGTGTGTTATTTCATACTGATGCGGCGCAGGCTGTTGGCAAATTACCCATTTCTGTAACAGAAATACCGGTTGATTTTTTGACTTTTACCGCGCACAAATTCCACGGACCACAGGGCGTTGGGGCACTTTATGTGAGGTCGTCCAAAGAGTTGTTGCCTTTGCTTTGGGGCGGGTCGCAAGAAGGTGGGTTGCGGCCAGGTACAGAAAATGTGCCGGGTATTATCGGTATGGGAACTGCGGCCAAGTTGCGGTTGGATCGATTAGAGGATGTGCAGGGGCTTATGGCTTCGCTTCGAGATCGCTTTGAGCAGTCTGTCATTGCTCAAATACCCGATATCGAGATCAATGGCGATCCCGATATGCGGGTTTGCAATACGACAAATTTGCTGTTTCGAGATGTGGATGGTCAGGCACTCGTGGCCCGGTTGGACCAGGAAGGGGTGCGTTGTTCACAGAGTTCGGCCTGTACCAATCAGCGGCCCGAGCCTTCGTATGTGTTGCGTGCTATGGGTCTGTCTGAGTCCGAGGCGTATGCGAGTATCCGGTTTAGTTTTTCAGAATTTAATACTGTTGAAGATGTCGATGAGACAGTTGTACATTTGGCGCGGTTGTGTGAACAATTGCGGAGGTTCAGTCGGCGGCGATTGTCGCTTATTGACTTTAACCATGTCAATACAAGTTTGACAGAGGTGAAATGATGAAATTTAGTGGGCACGAAACTTTTGCAATTCGAGAGGGATGGCTTCACAAGGGACTCAAGTTGCTCATTGAGGAACCCAAGAAGCTATATGATGAATATGTTGCAGATTTTCTCGGCGTTGGTAAAAATATGTCTCGTTCTATTCGTCACTGGCTCGATGTAACGGGATTGGCCCAGCGCGAGACAGGCAGTGGGCGTCAGCCCCGGTTGAAAGCGACAGAGCTTGGCAGGCTTATTTATGACCGAGATCAGTATTTTGTTGATATTGGGACATGGTGGGCTTTGCACGTTAATCTGGTGAATGCTGGAGATCAGGTGTTTACCTGGTCATGGTTCTTTAATGATTTTGGTTTCTCTCGATTTGAAAGGTCTATGTGCAGAGATCGTCTATCGCGCTATGTAAAAAACTTACGATCTCGACCACCCAGTGAAAATACCATTGATCGAGACGTTGCTTGCCTGTTGCAGAGCTATGCCAGGGTTATTCCAACAGAAAACAAAGATCCGGAAGATGCGCTCGAGTGTCCATTCGTCGAATTGGGATTATTGAGCAATTTTCGCACATCAGGATATTACCAGGTGCATCAAGGGGAGAAGGAGATTCCCACTCATTTGTTGGGCTATGCCCTCTCCTGGGCATTTGGGGAAGTCGGGATAGGACGACAAGATACAGTCGATATATCCGTGAGAGAGGCGGCAACGCGCCCGGGTGGTCCAGGCAAGGCATTTGTATTGACGAGTGAATCTCTATTATCGCTTGCTCTTCATGCAGAAGAAGCGGACCCGAATAAGGACATCCAGGTGAGTGGTCTTGCAGGCGATAGGAGAATACGCATTCGGCGAATGCAACCCGTTGATTGGCTGAGAAATCACTATGACATGATCCAATGGAGAGATCAGCATGCAGCTTGAAATAACAGCCAAATTTGATGCTGAGGTATTTCTGCGTTCTATCAACATACAATACGATGCAGAATATCCGAATCGGATTGTACACTACCAGCCTACGGCCAAGAGTGTCCCTCTCATAAAATCCCTGCTCGGTTTTGAACAAGACAGGGCGTTTTTTGTTGTTGCGCCCTATGGTACAGGGAAATCAATTACAGCGACCTATTTGTTGCATTTGGTTGAGAATCGTCGCGAGGCTGATGAGATATTGACTGCGGTTGAAGAGAAGCTGGAAGCAGTTAGTCCAGATTTGAGTAAGTTTTCCAAAGAACGTCGTAGCGGGAAAGACAAAGGGCTTGTGCTGGCATTGCAGGGCTATTGTCAAAATTTGGGCGAGAGCCTGAAGGATGCCGCGCTTAAAGGGATGGGGCGCATGAAGCTGGGTCGTCAAGCGCGTACAATTGAATCTATGCCGTGTGAGACGATTGATCAGGCAATTGAATTGCTCGTCGCAGTTCGGGATAAGGCGCGTGCCGCGGGCTGTGATCGGGTTGTGATTTTGTGGGATGAGTTTGGCCGCCATATTGAGTCTTTGATTGCCGAGGGGCGGTCCGCTGCTTTGAGTGAAATTCAATTGTTAGCTGAGTGTGTGAGTCGGTCTATAGCTATTCCCGTAACACTTGGTTTGTTGTTGCATCAGGAGTTGTTGCAATATGCGAGCAATTCACCTGCTTCGGTTCGTGCAGAATGGAGAAAAATTGAGGGGCGCTTCCAAACCATTCAGTATATCGACGATAGTAAGGAAATATACCGCTTGCTATCAGAAGTGGTTTCTGAACAGAATCGCTCTAATATCTTGCCTGATGAACAAGTAAAATCTTCTGCATTAGAGTGCAAGCAACTTGGATTATTTTCCGATTTTACTGTATCGGAACTCCAGTCGCTCTTGCGCCGTGCATATCCTCTGGAACCCTCTACTTTGTATTTGTTACCACGCATTTCTGGTCGGGTCGCGCAAAATGAAAGGACGCTGTTCAGTTTTCTTAATTTCATAGACTTTCAAAATCATGTTAGACCGGATCATCTCTACGAATACTTTTCACCGGAGATGCGTACAGATACGGCTGTAGGCGGAACATATAGACAATGGCTTGAAACACAGAATGCTCTCTCAAAGCTCGACAATGATAACGGTCTGGCGGCAACGGCACTGAGAACTGCAAGTCTGCTGGGTTTTGGCGTAAATGGCGAGCGGTCCCGCACGTCCCGCGATTTGCTGCTATTTGCCCTGCGCGGCTATGCAGGTGCTGGGGTAGTCAGTAATGGATCACAGGAGGGAGAAGAGGTTGTTGATCAACTCATAGACAAGAAGCTCCTTTTACACAGAAAACACAGTGATGAGGTTTCTGTTTGGCATGGGACGGATGCCGATCTTCGGGGCAGGCTTGAAGAAGAGAAGTCACGGCAGCGTAGGACATTTGATTTCCTTACTTTTTTGACAGATGAGGCCAATCCCCCTGTCTGGCGGCCGGTCAGATATAATAGTGATTTCCATATCAGACGTTTTCTACAGGGAGAGTATTGGAGTCTGGAAAAACTGGACGAATGCTTAGACGTACCTGTTGGATGTGATGGCAAAATTATATATGTGATTGCCGAGACAATGGAGGAGCTTCAGGAAGCCGAGCGAGTTGCTGCCAATTACCTGCATGATGAACGGGTTATTCTTGCGATGCCCAGGGCACCCGTTCCTCTGTTTGAGGCAGCTTTGGAAGTATGGTGTTTAACTCAGATGCAGGGAGATGATAAGCTGGTGGGATCAGATCCGATGGTATTATCTGAAATTCAACAGATGACAGATGATGCTCGTAGCCATCTTCAAAAGCTCCTTGATAGATTGATCCTGCCAGGTAGTGAAGGGCCACGCTGGTTTTATAAGGGAAGTGAGTTACCAGTCAAAAATGCTTATGATTTGCGGAACGAATTGTCCAAAATTATGCAGAGAATCTTCCGTTATACTCCGCGGATCAACAATGAGATGATTGTTCGACACAAGCCTACTCCTACTTTGATCAACTCACGCAAGAAACTCTTGCTCGGGATTCTTGATCGGTCAGGTCAGGAGATGATGGGTATAAAAGGCAATCCCCCGGAAGCGTCCATGTTCCGAACCATTCTCTTGCATACAGGTCTATATTACACTGATAAGGGTGAAGGTTGGAAATACGCTTTATCCGGTCGGGTTAAGGATCCTGGGCTTCAAAAGGTATGGGAAAAAATTCAGGAGCTTTTCACAGTTTCATCGGAAAAGCCCAAGAATCTCCAGGGGTTCTTTGATGAACTGATGGAACCACCTTTCGGGGTCCGCGCTGGTTTGCTTCCCATTCTCTTCGCCGCAGGTCTCAAAGCGTTTCCCAGCGTGTATTCCCTACGCGATAAGGAGGGTTACATATCTGATATTTTGCCTTCTAAGATTGAACAGTTATGTCGTGAACCGGAACAGTATGAGTTTATTGTCTTAGATATCGATCAGACCAAACGCGATTATCTTAATGCTGTTCTCGAACTCTTTGATACTCAAGCAAGGTCAGCAACTGGAAATGATCTTATTCGGGCCTGCTATGACGCGCTTGAAAACTGGAAGATGGGACTTCCTGCTGGCGCACTTTCCACAAGATATTTGACACAGCAAACTCGTCGCTTCCAATCTATACTTCGTCATCCGTCTGATCCGGTGCAACTGCTATTTGAGCGCATTCCAAGAGCATTGGACTGTTCGATTCATGAGCAACATGTATTGTTGGAATCACTCGAAGAATGCAAAAATGAACTCTCTAAGGTCATTAACAGTTATCAGCAAAAAGCAATTTCTTCTTTGCGCCGTGCGCTATCTTTGAACTGGAAATCCGAAAACGGACAGGTGAAGGAGATAGCCCGCCGCTGGGCATTATGTTTTCCCGATGAACTCTCTGAGGCACTGAATGACAAGGAGTCGAAGGGGCTATTGTCCCGTATGCGTATGCCGTATCCATCGGATGCTAAACTTATTGATTCGCTTTCGGGTTTATTCCTACAAAAGACGATTAACCGATGGGATGATAGCTACATCGCAAATTTTGATCGGGAAATTCACAGTGCAGTGAGGCGTATTGAGGAATCTGCCCTGTCGTTTGAGTTTACGGCAAGTGGAGCAGTCAAAAATGGGTTGGCGAATCTGGTGCAAGAACGTATGAATATAATGTATGAACGTTTGACAGATATTGTTGGCCCGAAAGAAGCGCGTGCCTTGTTTGCACATATTCTTGAAGACAACACGGGAGAAGATTTACATGGCGACCATACAAGAGGCGTTGAACAATGAGTCTGATGATATCCGGCATATCGTCAGTGTTTCAGGGGGTAAAGATTCCGCGGCTCTCGCCATTTATATGCGGCAGAATTATCCCCAAATCCCTGCGGAGTATGTTTTCTGTGATACCGGATGTGAATTAGATGAAACGTACGAGTATTTGGAGTGCTTAGAGGCTCTCCTTGGCGTCGATATTCGCCGTCTAAACGCGCTCGATAGTTTAGGGGTGGAGAAGAAGCCCGGGCGCAATCCGTTTGATATGTATTTAAATGAGATATACAGCGGTTATTTGCCTAGTCCGAGATCGCGGTGGTGTACGCGCGTACTGAAGATTGAACCTTTTGAGGATTATGTTGGCGATAGCCGGGCGTATAGCTATATCGGCATCCGCGGCGATGAAGACAGGGATGGGTACATCTCAAAAAAGCCACCCTCGATTTCCCAGCAGCCCAATATTATTCCCGTTTATCCATTTAAGGACGATGGACTTGGCTTATCGGATATTGTGCAGATTTTGGAAGAATCGGGTTTGGGACTGCCAGAGTATTACAAATGGCGATCGCGGTCAGGGTGCTACTTTTGTTTTTATCAGCAAATCGGGGAGTGGCAGAGGCTAAAACAAGAACATCCCGACCTGTTCGAGAAGGCAAAGGAATACGAGCAGGAAAAGAATGGAAAGAAATTTACCTGGGTAGATGGCAAAACCCTGGATGATATTGTAGATCAACCCCTTAGAGACTTGCCCGTGATTGATGATACTGAGGGTTGTGCGATTTGTCACCTGTAATTTGTTTGAAATCTCTTAAATACACATGGCGGGCTAAGAGTTACGCATCTTAGTCCGCCATTTTAATACATATCTCTATATGGCGATATTGATTATCAGGTCATGAGTTGAGAGACAATTTCCATAAATTTCTTTTTTGCTAGATCAGGAAGTTCACTAAATTTTTCAATGAGCCATTCTATCTTTAATGATTCAAGATGTGTTTCAACCTTTTTTTCTATTTTCTTAAGACGTTCGATATGTTGCTCTGTAAGTATAGCAGGGGGATGAGTCGCCTTATGATGTAAACGGCTTGCCTCGCTAGTAGACATATTGTCAAGGTTAAGAATTTCGGATTCAATAGTCTTAATCCAAGAAAGGCTCTCTGACTTTCGCTGTTTTGAGATGCTTTTATAGAAATTTGAAAAAGTCTCGTCCACCTCCCAAGGTATCTCTTCGTCACCATAAGCCTCTTGAGCTTCTGACTGGAGCTTCTCCATAAGGGCATCTAATTCCTGCCAGTCAAGACGCCTATCTTGTAATTGAAGATAATCATGTTGGTAGGTCTGGAGAACGCGTTGAATGATTCTTAGATCCTCTAAGTCGTGTTGACAGCCTTCAAATGCCCTTATCAATTCATCAATTTCTTCTATTAAAGCATCTAACTGTTCACCTTCTGGTACTCGGGACAGAAGCAGCCTTGAAAATCGCTTGGTAACATCGGATTCTGCCTTTCTCAATTTATTATGGAAGTCGGTGACCAGATTAAGAACTTCAGTGATTTCAGGCATATCTATACGTTGAGTCATCCCGCGTAGCTTGGCAGAATATTCCTTTCCGACGTCTATTAAGCCCCGGATTTCTGCTACTCGCACAATACGGAGGGCGTCAGAATTCTGGCTGAGCCAAGAACGAACATCCCGAATCAATCGCCTAGCCTCTGCAGATGTTTCTGCATCTCGTACTAAGGCTGTGGTTCGAGCCTCTAGTTCTTGGAATTGTTCAGCCAGATCCAGTTCTTTCAGATTACCTCCTATCAATCGTATCATCCGATGTTTAAAATTTCCAACGGCATCAGGAGCATCGTTTGTGAGAGACTGATGGGAGAGCCAACCGGGAAATATTTGTATAATTGTCTGTGTCGCTGTCTCAATAGAAGGATCTAAATCCGAAATTTCATGCTGGGTCCAAAGAGAACCTTCTGATTTCATCCGGTTCCGTAGTTTTACAAGTTCTGCTGTCCCCCAGCTCAAATCACCAACATTATTCCGATCTCCGGCTTGGTAGATTTTTTGTAAAGATTCTCCTTTCTCCATCTTCATTTTCTTAAGCTCTTCCTGAGCTGTAACACCTTGTTCCTCTAGATGCACAAAGCGATAGGTGAGGGCCGGAGGCACAGGTATCCGTTGTTGAAGTTCCTTAGCTCTCGTCAGACACTGACTTCGACCATAATAACTCTCCTCCTGTTCCCATTCGTCAAATAGTTCTTCC
The DNA here is from genome assembly GCA_965262145.1 of Candidatus Latescibacterota bacterium. GTDB lineage: Bacteria > Latescibacterota > UBA2968 > UBA2968 > UBA2968 > VXRD01. Next base: position 5,016,831 of record OZ253501.1, on the reverse strand, counting down.
CATTCAGAGGATGCTTCACCAAGTGAAACTAGTGCCACATCATCAAATCCTGCAAGATCAAGGTGTTTGCTTTTAAATATACCTTCTTGAACCCATTGAGAAACAGCGTATTGCTCCTCACCTCGCACAACAGCTAAATTTTCTACTCTAGGTGCAATAAATAAACCCAACATCAAACCCGCTGAAGCAATATTGCCACCGAATGGTGGCAAACACACTTCTTCTATTACATCTTTCAGCAGTATCCGTTGCTGACCGGATTGTAGTAGCTTATCCCACTTTTCCATGATAGATCTGACTACAGGAAGAGATGGTCTTCTGGATATTTTACCAGCTTTTGTGAATACTCCCCAAGTGTTACTCAGAACCTCTATAGCACGATTTTTGTCTCTTGGCGGTTTTGCTAAGATACCATCATAGTCAAGTTTCCCTTGTATCAATTCTGTTATGAACTGCTGGCAAGTATCTGCAGCATTCCCTCGGACAACATTAAAACCATCAAATGGAAAGGGAATAGGCTTTCTGTATATCTGCTGGAATAGTTCAGTTCCCAACCGGCTCAGCCGACTTGGTCTTAATTCTTCCTTCAGACCAGTTATATACCGTCTTTGCCTGAGCATATCGTCAATTTGACTCTGAACTGTCTGAAGTAGCTTCTCCTTGTGTGCTCCGATCAAATTTCCGAACCGCGCCCTATCGCTTTCAGTAATTGCTTCTTCTAATACTGATAGTTCCGCTAAAGCTTGTCCGAGTGTACCTTCCTCATCGCATAGGAGAATGACGAAAATCGGAAGTGCTGGAGCGCTATAATCTCGTGCCAGACTTCGAAGAACCTTCCTTACATCTGAGGCAATAGCATCAGGGTCCAAGTTCTGATCAACATAACAATAGATAACTGTGCCACGCGGCTCATTGACGCCCGTAGCTGCCTTCCAACGGTCAGCGGCTAATTTTAAATTTGCGATAAGAAGCTCAAGACTGGATGTTTCACTTTGGTAGGTCCACTCTCTTGTACTTATCTTATTGCCTTCGGAAAAATCGCAGTCTATATCATTCAGAAGATCACACCACGACGAAGCTTTACTAGCGAATAATTTTGCTTTTCCCTCTTCATCATATATACTCGCCACTTGTTGCCTGAGAAAGGTGAGAAAATGAGTACGAGGAACTGCATCACCTAAAATATCGAAGCTTTTGAAACTTTCATCCCACTCTAAGACATTGTGTTCTTCTTGGAGTTGATCTACTGTCTCAAAAGTATCTTTAAGAGTTAATCCAGTAAATTCTGCAATCGCCTTAATCGCCTCTTCTCGATTTTCAACCGTTAGACCCATCTTAGATGCCAGAACAACAGCGCGCAGAACACGCACAGTTTCATCTGAAAGTTGAGCCCCATGGCGTGCATTAACAGAGGCATAGACGTGTGTTATTGATCCCTGTTGTCCTGTTTCTTCTGAGTTGATAAGCTCTTGTTCTAGCGCATCTGACCAGAAATCAACCGGCGTGAGTGACCACTTTCCATCTTCAGTCACATTACTATTGCCATATCGCTGAAAAACATCTCCAAGAAGGGCAAGTGCTGATCTTTCTTGAAGGTGCTTACCAGCGGCAGCCAAATAGAACAAAAACCAAGTTGCGTATGGAGATAATGGCCAACACCCCTTTCTAATTATCGTATGGAACGATTGACGATCAATCCACAACCTATGGTTATACGACTGTGGAAACCAAGCGTTGAGGTTTCCTCTAAGCTCCTCAGATTCTTGCAGGGCGGAATCTGTGTCAAACCAAGAATCAATTATATCAGGTTTCTGCTTCTCGATCAGACTGGCAATGAGTGTTTCTAAATTAATGGAAAGATAGACTCTATTTGCGGCCTGATAACGTGTCACATAACGAAGAATATCATTCTTATACTCAGGAGCAATACGCTGAACATATGCATTTAGCTCAAATTGGATGAAGCCGACGAAAGACGTTTCATCAGGATGTGATTGGACAGCTTCAAATAGGTCTTGGAGTACTCCACTTCCAGCAATTTGGCTCCGTGTTGTGGCAAATTCAGTGTATCTTCCAAACTCATCAAATAAAATCAGGAGTCGAGAAAATGGCTTATTCTCACCGCAGTATTCGCGGGCCACAATGTCAATCACATCTCGCACAGACTCACCGCCGAGAGCACGAATAGACATACCATGAGAGTCAAAATACTCATGGATTTTACGATAAATATGCTCATCTTGTTTTTCGAGGGCATCTATTACTAGATCGATATCGGATACATCACATAGGTCTAACAACTCCTTACGCACACTCTCGTTCGAGAAACGTATAATATTAGTAGCCTGTCTGAAACGAGGCCTCAATTCATCCAATGGTTGAGTATCTAACTCCCGCAATTTTACTTGGTCAACGACTTGTCTTGCAATTTCAGAGGTTAAATCGAAGTTCTGCATGCCGTTGAGTGTTATAATGAGAGGAGGTTTACTCTGTTCCTTCAATAAGCTTCGGACCTCACTTCCGATAGAAGCGTCTGATGTCTCAAGATTTGCCAATATAGAATCGGCAACATCTCCTTCCGGATCATTGAGAAGGGTAGCCAGCGTTAATGCCAAGTGGGACTTACCGGTACCATAGCCCGCAATAGCCAGTGTAAAGGGCTGATCTTCAAGTTCAAAGCAACTGCGTATAACTGCACGAGCAAATGTGGCTGTGTCCTGCAAATGATGTCCATGAGTAGTGCCAACATCGGCTTGGGTGACACCATGGTATTGAGGGCCATGAAAAACAAATGATTGAGCAGCTTTTTTGCGTTTCTGTATATCTGTCAAGAACCAATCTATACTAACAGCGCCCTGAAAAAGGCGATCACTTTGGAAATTGACTATATCCTGCAAGCGGAGTAACATTTTCTACCTCTCATATCAAATCATCGTAAATCCGAGCCCAGGTTTCATTCACGTCTGCTGCGGGTCGTAGTATCCATGGATTCATATGTCTATCAATTTCAATGATTCCTTTTCTCTCGATCAAATTTAGTGCCTGTTGGACACTTGTCATATCCCATCCTGGGATGGTTCGCCAGCCGGCCTCGGTATCGAATTCTGTTACAGTCACCTGTCGAGTGTCGGGGAAGTGGTCGGACATGAGCTGGAGCATCCAGGCACCATAGGCTAATCCTAATTCTTCTACAATAGGTGCAGGTTTTCTATATATGCCCCCCGAAGACTCTGATAATGCACCGCAAGCACTAAAAGCTGCCGCATCCTCATACATGCCTATTAAAGGGCCAATAAGACCAGTACGCTGTGTTCTATAAACAAGTGCTAAGTATTCCTCCAGCTTTCTCCGAGAAAAATGTATTCCAAGAGATTGAGTTCCTTCAAAAAATGTGTAATACCATATATCTGCGCCTGTACATGGACTACAGAGATTAAAATGAGCAATCCACTGAGTTACCGGCTCCTTTAGGTGTGGATCTTCTAAAAGAACAATACGTCCAAACGGCGTTAATTTTGGTTGTTTGGTAGCAGAGCGTTGGTTTCCAGATAGCTGCACAATACCCATTCCACGTGCATAGTCAAGAATGGCTGAAACTTTTCCACTGCTATTACCGGTCGGAATTCCTGTCTCATCCCTAATTTCTTGGTAAGTTCCTGATTTGTTTGCCGCTGCAAAACGCAATAGCGCGTGTATATATTGGCGCTCTGGCTTAAAGGTATAGTGAAAGCTACGCGGTAACCGCTTACCTATCGGATTGGCTTTATCCATCTAAACCCCGCTCTCCAAGGGGAGTAACTTGAACCCGGAATGCCTTGGGTTCTAACCTTCCTGTGGCTTCATTTAGGCTGGGGCCCAATGAATAGCATTCGCCCTTTTTAAGTGAAGCAAGACGTGTCTTCCATGTATCAACCTTCTCACCTGTTGTCGTGGCAGCTATATCTGCATAGGTTCTTAACTCGGTATCTGTAGGCCGAAAGAACAACTTATGTGCTGCATTGAACAACCGATCACGTTGGTCTTTCGCCAGATTACTCATTGTCTGCGTAGCCAGTATGAGAGAGAAGCCGAATTTTCGTCCTTCACGCAGAAGTTGAGCCAATGGTGTTTCCTCTCTATGATCCAAATTTTGGATCTCATCCAGCACCAAAATACGAGGAGAATTCTCCGTCCCGCGGCCACGATAGTACCAGTATAAATCAATAAGAGAAAACTCGGTAATTAATCTTGATGAATCTCTTAGAAAGCCAGCTAATTGGAGCACATGACAACGATGTTGCGAATCGGTAAAAAGCCGTTCCCAACTCTCAGCGTCTTCTTTACCAAACGGGTTTTGGTCTATGAAAGGGCGTATCTTGCTGATAAGGCTCCTTGCTGCCGTACCAGTGGTACCTCTTTCTTCACTGATTTCCTCTAAGTAGGGAATTAGATCATCCAAGGTCATGACTGTATCACTGGAATAGCTAATTCCGTTTTTTATAGCTTGATAAAGCACTGACTTCTGTTGATCACCGAGGTTGTACACTTCCGCAAAAATACCACTAATACGTTGCGCTGTGTTAGCCTCACCCTCTGCAATAAATTCGTCCCCAATAGTTTCTGTCTGTTGCCGAAAAGGATTGATTGCAAGAGGACGCTTGCGCACAATGTGTTGCCTTGGTTTTAGTAGAGCCTTGAAATCTTCCTCAAGCTGGTTATCGAAGAAACCATTCGTATAATCTACAATGAGGGAATTTTGACCGTTTTGACCAAGTTCGCTGAGAAGACACTGAATCGTGTAGGTCTTACCCATGCCAGATGCCCCAAAGAGCAGTATATGTCGGTTATTGAGATCCTTGTGCCAAAATTCCCAATAGACAGGGCGAGACCCATTTGACGTGGTCCCTATTGGAATTCGTTCAGGCAAACTTGCGTCTGTTTCTACAATCGCTTTGGATTTCCTATTCTTATCATCTACTCTGTCAATAGAAGAGCCAATCCCGGACTCTGGGCTAATTAGCTCAATGGCTTCTGACTCCGCTCTAAACTCCTCGATTTGAGCTTCATATCCAACCCTATGAACCGTGGCATCATATCGTATGGTGCTGTCTTTCCACGGTAGAGACTCGGTTATTTGAGATGTACACAACCTTTGCACAAAATCACTTCCTGATGAAATCACTCCAATTTGAAACTCTTGTCCGTCAATATTACAGGACCATACATTGTCAAGCGATAGACCTTTAGACTTCTGATCTGTCCAAAATGAGACCGCAGCTGCACGCCATTCAATGTCATAGTCACCTTCTGCTAAACGTTCTAGTGCGGCTAACACAGGTTCTTCATCGCGTTGAGTAATTTCTACCCTGCTGGCAATCAATCGATGGAGTTGCAACCACCAATATCGCTGGTCGGGTCTATCATCTTCATCACTCTCATCGTCGCGTCGAGGTTTGAATGCAGAGACAAGATGCCGTAGCCCATTCTCAAGTTGTTGGCGTGCTTTATCCAGGTGTACTTCTGATCGATTTGCCAGCTTGCATTCAATCATCCGTAGATCCAAGTGCAGGCGACCATCTCCGCAAAGACGGGCAATTACCCACAGCAGATCAGGGCGCGTACTGCTTTCAGAAGAGTCAAACCAATGCTGATAAGCGTCCAAAGAAACGAGTTGATCACAGAATAGTCTCTCTCCATTTACGGCGAGGAGCTTGCGTGTAAGTGAATAAGCCATAAAGTCACGAATATACTGGCCTATACCTGTGGCTCTAACCAATGAAAGTCCTGATAATCTCCTTGGCTCTTCCAGAACTTCTTTAAGAACTCCTTTTGCCACTAGTTCATAAATTTCGGAAGACCACTCAGAATATACATCACCGATTGCGGCAGTGAGGCGGTGCAGCACATCTGAATCACGAAACTGTTCTGTGGAGATTGTATAATTTGCTCCTCCATGCGCCCCAACTCCAGACCCAAAACCTATAATCTTACGTTTTTCCTGTACAATCAGTCGTTCGTCAATGCTCGGATCAATGCAAACCACCCACTCGGCACACTGATGTAGGTCATCAACAACACCTTGCCACGGCGCATAATCTCCAAATCCACGCACAATATGATGGGTATTCTGCTGTATTTCTGGGCTCTTTAGCCGAGCCATTACTTCAGCATGACGTGTCGCAATACTGAACTGTCGATTACTCAGTACACGCACCCGCTGAAGTTGCCTACCCGGATCCCGAAAGGCACAAAAAGTCTTCTCCAAAATGGGGAACTTGAGTGTGCGCGAGGTCACATCAAAACTTGATACCGACTGAAAGTCGTTTCCTTCTGCGCCAGCCCTAATAAATCCGCTCAATATTGCTATATCGATCTCTAATCCTTCAGAAATCAGCCTTCGAAATTGTTGATAGTAATTCTCGGATGACACAAGCCGATGCGCTACCGATAAAAGACTCTGTCTATAGTGAGCTAAAGAGCTTTGAGTCTCCGCTGCCTCCCAGCGCTCCCGCCATTGATCGACCCAACGGGTCACATTGGAATCATCACTTGATTCTGTAAATACGGTAACAGACATTGCATACTTACCGGATTGCTCATCGCGCTGTTTACATATATCCTTGAGGAAGAAATCTACGGCCGCAATCACTGGTTGGATGTCTTGATCCTGGTAAATGGCAATGCTTAGACCATCATCAGCATGAGGATGGAGCTTACGATAATCTTGGAGAATGCGAAGGATTAGGATAGATTCGCGGCTTTCGGTGAATAGTGTCGCATCGCTCATATACTCATCCTCAAAGGCGTCATATCGCAAGAGTAGTCGTGTTGTCAGAGAAGCTTCTCCATCACTGCTACTACCTATTCGATGAATCAGATTTTTTCCTCGCACATCCGTATCTAGAACCCGGTTTCGATCTTTTATGAGCCCAAGTAAAGGCATTTGGATAGCAGCCAAATCGACATAGTTTTGCCAAATCACTTCTCTAAACGCTTGCGTCCTAGGTGCTTTCAGTTCACGGGTTACTGATGTGGAAAAGCAAGTCAATAAATAAGCAATATGAGCCTGTAGCATCTCCAACATAGATGGATGCAAAATCGTAATCACTCCAGAAGGTTCTAACGCCTCCCAAATCCATCTCTCACCTTCTGCACTTGGACGCTGTTGAATGATGAGAAATGCTCGATATAGAAGAGTAGCTAATGGGCTATTTCTACATTGGGGCTCATACAGATAGGCATTACAGACCTCTTCATAAGTCTGTCTCAAAGATTCGCAATGGCTAAATAGGGCAGCATGCAATCCCTCAGTTTGTGCATTTTGTATAAATTTGTCGTAGTCAAAGGCTAATTTTTGCATCGATTGCAGAAGAGGATCACTTCTATCCAAATCAGAAATAGCCAACATATTACAAACTTGTTTTTTTTCATCTTGGATGCATTGTAGTAGGATGCGCCGTGTTTCTTCGTCATCTTTTGCCAGCATGAGTTCTTCGTGATACGGCAGATTGAATACTGGGAGGCAATAGCCATCCGTGTTTTTGATTTCCGACGCTGCCCATCTTATAAGCTCATATGCTACACGATAGGGTTCAATATCTGGTAAGCGCCAAGCGAAATGTTTTTCTACGGGTTCGTCCCAGTCTTCCGAGACTAAAGCTATAGAAAATTGGATAAACGGCTCTGCTGTTCTGGCGGACTGACAGTTAACATCTTCTTGAACGAGTTTTGATTTAATCAAGACATTTGTTAAGTCAATCCAATTTTCAAGCAGATAATCAACGCCACCAAGTAGGTGCCTGAGATACTCTCGTGCTTTAAGCCTGCGCTCATCTGCTGATTTGCCATCGAAATTGTGTTTGAATAATCTTGATTCAATACGAATTTCCTTTAAGGTTTCATGGGCGAAAACCCCGTGTTCTACTGCTGTTTTTTTAAATTCAGCGAACGTATTCCACAAACTGGTTAGGATAACTTCAATCGGGCCCCCAGAAAGTTTCTTAACTGTTTCCTTTTTTTTTCTTGGTTCTCTAGGTCCCTTAAAACCAAGAATCTGGTCCCTAATTGTAACGAAGTCACACTGCTTAAGTCTATCGCGATCTTCGGAATCGCTTGTCTCTATATAATGTTTAAGAGCGTTGATAAAGGCTTTGTCGCTATCGAACGGCTCACGATAGCTTTGGTCGAATAACTCTCCAAGTTCATTGTGCTCAACAAATTTATCAATTGTGTTCAGATCCCTATCTCGTACACGCTTCTCAAGAAAGGCATCATAGGAGAAGAATGAGAGAGCGTCATCAATATAAGGGCCAAAAGCCCGTTGACCCGAAAATCTGTATCCTGTAAACAAAGGTAGACTGAAGCTACTCAACTTTCTCAGGAGCAAATATTCGGCATCTCTTCCATCCTGTGCTGTGGTCAGGTCAAGCTTCTCCAAAAATGTGCTGATCTGTAAAACATCACTCAGGCCACGTGCTAATATTGCGCGAAGAACGCTGTCAAAATGCGCTACAGTATCATCCTCAAACCCAATTTTCGCTTCGTTTAATATAGTCTGCACCCAAGGAGCAAAGCTTTGGTGCAACTCCTCCTCCCATATGATCCGGAAATCGCAATGATGAAAATCGGCAAGACTGGAGGAGTCGGTAACTTTGTCAACTCCTATCAAAAGCACAGGAAGAAATTTATCTTCGGATACAGAAATATTTCTATAACTGGTTAGATTGCCTTGTTCATCACGCCATTCTTTTTCTGTGATCTCCTTAACACAATCTCTAATAGTGGGATCTGGGTCCTTCTCCCATTCTCGACAAAGTTCGTCTGCAATTTTGATTAGCGGCAGACTAATCTGTCTTTGCCCTGCACAGTAGTCAATCAGTAAGTCTGCAAAATCAACAGCGGCTTTAGGAGGCACACTGGGTACCATACATAATAGTTTTTGCCCAAATCTACTCTGATGGATGTGCGTCTCAATTTGTTTTTGAACATGTTCAAAAGCGGTCTTTGCAAAGAGTTTCATAATGCAATTTCTCCACCATCAAAGGGATTTGCTACAAGAGAGCTGGAGTCCGATAATTGCACTAGTACACCAGCCGCCTTCAACATCTCTATCAGCCACACATCAGAGGTCCCACCCAATGTTGTTAATTTACTTGTACCACACCATTCACACGCTTGACCAATTCTTTCATCATCAATCGCTATTCCGTAGTGTGCAAATAGAAGCTTCTTAAAAGTTTCATAGGTGAACCGTTCTCCTGGTGGAATCAGTGACATCACCAGAAATCTCAGTATCCTATCGTTCAATACAAAACGAGCACCAACTCCTCGTTTTGGAACGATGAATCCAATGCGTTTAGCCATTGTGAGGAATAATTTATGCCCATATCGGCTATCGGCCTCTCGATAGGGATCGCTCCTATTCCGCCCGCTTGTTGCATCCTTTTGTTTTTCCTGTTCTAAGATCTGTAGGATGTCCGGATGACGGATAGCATTATAGACCATACGTTGAACAGCATTCACACTGCGCCGAGAAATTTGTTTCACTATGTCGTTCTGCCCATCTGGATCTGAGAGAACCCAGAAAAATCCCGGCCAAATCTCTTCCGTGCCTTGTCTATTTACATGTCGCGCACTCTGTACACATAGGCTACGTAGTACTTGCATAGCACAGGCGATTTCCAGAAGTTCAAGACGCTCAATGGGATCAATCTTTGCTCCGCAAATACGAAGCAGTTCTACAGCAAACAGTAATCCTTCCGGCCAACTCTCTGTTGGACACCAACCACATTTTGTAAAATGGGGTTCATCGTTAATTTCCATATCTGTATCTGTTTGTTGGCTGATATCTGTATCAATGCCACTATCGATGAAAGCAGCAAGTTTCCCCACAGTTTCCGCATGCTTATCAAAAATGCAATTAAAACCTCTCTCTAATTCTGCACGAAGATGCACGGGATTTGTTAATGGAGACAAATCGAGTCCTGCACTTGAGGCCCACGTTTGGATGGTTTTCTCTTTTTGCCGCAACGCATTACATAATTGGAGATACAGAACTTCACCACCTCTGGCAAAAAACACATGTTGGTTATGAGAAAAGAAATTCAATGCCCTATCCCATGAATCGGGATCCTCACGTCTAGCCTGTGTTTCTCGCCAGATACTTTCTCCAGCCACCAGATTTCTTGCAACAGGCAAGAAACTCTGAGTACACCATGTCCTCTCTTCTCCCACGCTTAAAAAGCCAAGAAAGAGGTTTTCAAGCGTCCGGAGAACATCTGAGCCCTCGGCTATTTCTGTCGTCAGATTTTTTTCAAGCAATCTAAGTAACCGTCGATAATGCTGACGATGACTCTCGTGACGTGTTTCAAGCTTGGAGGCTCCTAAGAAAGCAAACAGCTTAAGATTAAGTCGAGCTTTTGCAGCATATTCCAGATGTGTCCTATTAGGCCAAGCTTGGAGTAATTCGATGTCTGGGAACATCTGTTCTGGGGGTAATCTTTGACTCCCTACTCGTTTAAGTGAAGTTGCTACTAATAAAAGCTCAAGGAGCAATTCTGGCACAGTCTGGTCAATGAAGAACCGACGGCCGAAGAGTTGTACAGCAGGATTCCTGTCATCAAGGTTTATAGGAGGGAAAGGATCAACCATCGGTAACCTCTAGCTGATTTTCACGTATAGAGAATATCTGTCTTCGGAACTTGTGATTGGTTCGCAGACTTACAAGCATGATATCATCAATTGGCGCTGAGTCCGCTTGATTTAATAGCTGTCCCTTGAACTTCTCTAATCTATCAATGTATGACGCCTGCAAGTCTTTACCTATCGCACCTTTATTTCGCATCATTACATAGTCTAAAAATGGTAAACTGAGGCGCAGTTGTCCTTGAAGTTGCTCTGTACGCCCTTTAAGCACCAATTCCCGTCTCACACTTCCTACGCCATTATCTATTGATTCAAGTTCAAGTTTGAAGTTATCTTTTGGAAATTGAGCTAGTACAACTTGAGCACTCTGCCGAACTTCACGAACTCGTCGTCCCAATGTGATGAATAAGAATTGATCAAGAGAGGCCCCTTCTGGTAATCTTACCCCCGTAAAATGCTCCTGAAGGACATGGAAAATTCGACGGTGAAGATAGTTCAATCCCGAAGAGGTTTCTTCTTGCCACTTTACGAAATCTAAGATCATTGCCGAATTCAGGAATATCTTGATAAATGTATCGCCACTATCAGCGTCAAACTTGTGTAAAAAGAAAAGCATCCTACGTACCTGTTCTCGGGCTTGCTGGGGATAGAAGTTATCTTCAGATTTGAGACCGGTTCCATACTCTCTTAACAAGTCAAAATCACTCGTATCTCCAACTGCTTTCAAACGGAACGATGTCCCTTTACTTCGTAACCATAGCTGTCTCTCCCAAGAGGGACAGAGATGGCCACCAAAGCCCTGTTCCCGAACGGTACTGACTACGTGTAGTTGCAAAGCAGGGGTATCTACTTCCTTGCCATTATCTCCAAAGAAGCGATTGAAAAACATAAACTCAGACATCGGTGGAGGAGAGGCTTTTTGAGAAAATTTGATGATCTCTTGATAGCTGAGACCTGATGTGATCATATAAGCAAGATGAGCTGACAGTTGACGTAAAGTAAAGCGGGTGCCATACTCGTACATACGCCTGTAAATAAGGAACAGGCGTTGCCGAACGATGCTCTCATTCTGTTGGATTAACTGAACATTACGAAAAATAGGACATTTATGACGACACTCATGTTTTTGGCAAATCTCCCATCGCTTGGAATTAATCATTCGCCTAAAGATCTGTTCTGCGATTCCAATGTTATCTATCATAGATAAATTAATTATGGAGAAAGGCGTCTTATTGAACCGCATTTTTTTTGGTACTGCTGAATCCATTGCTTTGAGGAGTTTGCTCTCTATCTGTGTCCATTGACCACTATTCATGCGCGCATAATCACGAAATGTGTCCAGTAAGGTCCCAGTGTTTGATATAAGAAAAACACGACGCGTACAGTTATCTAACATTTCACTTAGCAACGAAAGCCGTTCTTCGTGGGACCACTCACTGAAGTCCTTTATAATTGTTACTTGATTATTATCGACTACAACATTCTCTCGCCTATCTATATCAGCAGGTAATGGATTCTCAGGTGGTAACCCTTTAAATTGTTTGTATAAATCAATCGCAATCGTGGATTTCCCATCGCCAGCGTGGCCTGTTAGAATAACGTGCTGTCTTTGATCACCGGTAAGCTGTTCTTGTATAGTTTTTGCAACAGGATGATCCACATGAATAAGGCCAAAATGGGTATTTCTGGACTGTGATTCTGCCAAAGCATTCTCATTTCCTACACTTCGGGAATGGAGAGAGTTTAGGTAGGTCACAAATGGATTAGGATCTATAGTACCGCTGACCTGCTCTATTATCGTTGGCGTGGGAGTTTGTGTGTGCTTTTCTCTTTCCTCTGCGCTCTCTTCAACTAATTCCTGTGAAATATCAGTCATTTTACATTTTAATGCCTTTGTCAATGCGTCACGCATTTCAGCCACAGATAAGAAGCGTTTCCTCGACTCCTGTGCTGTAGCCCTCTTCAACCACTCGAGGATAGCTATAGGAACATTGTCCTCTATCAATTGTCGTCCGCACAGCCACTCTCTAAGAGTGACTCCTAGAGCATACAAGTCTCCATCCTCACAGTATTTTCGGTCCTGCCCTAAGCAGAGATCGGGTGCCACATAACCTTCAGTGCCCTCATAGATACCTACTTGTGGATGTGATGCAGCTCCGAAATCAATTAAAACGGGTTGATCACCTTGATCTATCAAGATGTTTTCAGGTTTGATATCATTATGCAGAATCGGATTGGGTTGGTTCTCTTCCTGATACCCGTGAAGTGTCTCCACCGCATCTATCAATTGCAGAGCAATTAGTTGAAAACGATCCAGGTCAGGGCACTTGCCCTCATTTATCTCATCCCTCATATTGCGTTGTGACATCCAGTAAAAAGAAATGTAGAAACGCCTATCATCCCAATGGTTGTAGCTATCAACGCGTACAATTGATGGATGGTGTACAGCAGTAGCATAATGTTGTTCATCTATCACGCGCGACAAGGGAACATCGCAGTTGAAAAGTTTAATAGCCACACAGCGACCTCCAGCACCTCGACCGCGATAAATTTGTGATTCTGCCCCGTGACGGAACAATTCATCAATTTGATAAAACCCAGATTGAGCTCCTGCCTCAAGTACTGTATTCGCCTCTTCAGCAACATCGACCTGTTCCGATGTGGACGACAACCTCTCGATAACTCCATCCACACTTCCAAGACGCGCATCGGGATCAAGACATACCAAGGTTAAAATGATCTTCTTCAGGAATTCGGGGACCGCATTTTGGTTCATTTTCTGTTTATGTGTGTCTTTTAATTGCCCGCCCAATCGTTCTAAATCTGTGGAGCAACTGAATGGTCGCTCACCAGTCAGCATCTCATAAAGTATTACTCCCACACTAAATAGATCGGCAGTTGCCTCTGGAACAACTTCGCCTTTATAGATTTCAGGTGCAGTATAGGGGTTGCGTTGCAACTGTGAGACATCAGGAATGACCGTTATACGTTCCTCCTCAAGTTGGAACGATAGGTCGAAATTCATAAGCTTAGGTGTGTAGTCCATCATCAAGATATTGTCTGGAGATAAGGAGCGATGCACAATATACTCGCTATGGACTGCCTTAAGTCCCTGCAAAATACCAATGAGAATTTCTTCGACTCGATCCCAAGAGAGTTTCCCCTCCTGCTTTAAAAGGTCTCGTAGCGTACCTGTTTCAGACCAGTCACTGCCTTCAACGATGTAGTTGTTCTCGCTGGGCACGGGCCAGACCTTGAGGATATTTGGATGGTCATCGGTTTTCGAGACTGCGTTAAGTGTTGCGGTTGCACGTTCATGGAAACGTTGACGTAATTCCGCGTTTGTATCCGTAGGAGGAAAAAATACGCGCAAACGGCTCAACCGGTGGTACCGTACATCTGTTCTTCGTGCAACAACCTCAGCACGATCTGTATGCTGATATAATCGCTCAACAATCTCGTACCCTGGAAATATAAAATCACGCGGATGCCCTACTGTTTGAAGTGTATAAAGATACTTTTTGAATGCGCTACACTGTGACTCGGTCAGAACGGAGCGCTTCTCATTCTGCTGATATTTGAGATACCGAATGAAACTCCCAATCGTATCAAAAGTAGGATTATGGATGGTAGTTTTTGGTATTGAGGCTCCATCGACTTCCGCATCTGGATTCGTAAGTATGATCACTGATTCGAAATAAGGTGGTGCAATAGAAGGGAATTTTCGTTCCCATATTCCGCGAAGCAACTTCGCCTTGAAGCCGTTTGATATATGCGGATCACGTTTGAAGAAGGAATTGTTTTGGAGCCAAGTATCTGGTCGAATTTCTATGCGTCCGCTCCAGTGTTTCAACTCGACTACGTAAATGCCAAACTCACATATAATGACCACATCCGTCTCAAAGTAGCGGTTTGACTGTGGATCATGAACTTCGAGGTTATTTAATATGAAGCCTAGCTTATGCGCCGAAATGCGTCTTTCTAAAAGGGTAATCGCATCAGCTTCGTGCTGAAAAAGCGAATGATGGCCACTGTCCTCTTGCAAGTTCATTTCTTTGCTCCTCTACCAGAAACTTATCGATTTAAAAATTTCGACATTTCCCTACCAAGTGGGAAGATTTTCGCTTTGAAAATTTGAGTCATTAGACTTAAATTATTGAGATTGAAAATCCAGATTGAATGAAATTCTGTCAAATAATGTTACTGAACAGAGACATGTCAAGTAATCATTTGTAGCGCATAATCAGTTGTGGAATCTTATTCCCGTTGATCCCCTGGCAAATAGTTCTAAAAGTGATCGTTTTCCATCGGAAATATATATTGACCGCTTAGCTGAAACCCACTGCGCCGTGCTATCTATCGCCGGGATAGTTTTAGCAATAACAAATAGGAGCCTTATATTACAGACCTGCATATTGATAAGCCCGAGGACACTCTGGATTTTGAAAAATTGAGATTTGCCTATCGCAGAACCCTGGAGCCTCTTATGTCAATTGCAGAGCAGCAAGGATTTTACTGCGGGTGGACTTATGGGTGAGATTTTTGATGGCAAAATAAAGCTCGGAGGGATGTATCCAGCGGGCTTTTGTTTTAGAGAGCATAATTCAACAGAGTCAAAAAATGAGTAACTACAGAAATTTCAAAGACTACCATATTGAACAGCTACGCGATCCAGAGGACGCGAAGATATATCTTTCTGTTGCGCTTGAGGATTATGAGAAAAGCGGGGATATAGGAGCGTTTTTACTGGCAGTGAGAGATGTGATACTAACACTATATGAAGAGGGTGCCTAAATCAAAATAAGCCTTCAAATATGCCATCAGCCAATCCCATAAAAAAAGCCATTAAGCACAGCGCGGGAGACTGATTCGCAGCAGATCGCTATTTTTTTCAAATGTAAAAATCTTTCACGATACCCCATTATTCATGGATCAAAACGTACACTTTTGTATCCCGGCGCGTTCCGTTTGTGTGTGCCTCTAAAGGCGATCCTTACATTCAAGTTAAGGACGCAATACAGCATATTAAAAGCCTGATGAGGGTACGTGAGCTTCTGTCCATACCATTTATCGCTCAATTCTGTGACGTTGGCTTGATATTTGCTCAGGGTCTAACTGTTGCGTGTGTTTTAAAATAAAATTCACCCATCAGACCCAGGGCATCCTGCATGGCCGAATACGACACCATTTCCAAACATCTCATCCAGACCTATCCAAAAGACTTCATCCAATTCACACTTGGACGAGACGATGTCCAGGTCCTCGATATACTCGATACAGAGCAATCCACGGTTGAAACACGACATACCGATAGCCTCATCCGTGTCCATATCGCGGGCAAGGAGGCATTGATACATCACGAGTTTCAAACGACTGACGATCCATCTATGCCGCTCCGCATGGCTGGCTATATTATACGTGCGATTGAGCATCACGACCTGCCGATTTATTCCAGTGTGATCTATTTACGGCGCAGTGCGGGTCGGCGCGATCCGGGGCACTATATCCAGGATTTGCCCGGCCATCGGGTTTTGATAGAATACACAGTGATTCGGCTCAGTGAGATAGAAGGACAGGATATTATTGATGGAGGACCTTCGGGCTTGTTTCCGTTCGCACCCTTGATGAAACGTCCTGTTGGGATAGATTCGGAGGCGTGGTTGCGTCAATGTGTTCACGCGACGAATGCTCTGGCGGTGGATGAATCAATAAAGGTTGACTTTTTGGGTAGGTTGATGATATTGAGTGGGTTAGAGTATGATCCAACACTAATCAATCGTATTCTATCACAGGAGGGTCTCATGGATGCCATTATGCGCGAATCGTCGTTTGCACAATACATTAAGCAACTGGGTATTGAGCAAGGTAGAGAGGAAGGCATGAAGCAAGGTATTGGGCAAGGCATTGAGCAAGGTATTGAGCAAGGTATTGAGCAAGGTATTGAGCAAGGTGAAAGAAGAAGCGCGATCGGAGCGATCCTCGAAGTGTTGGAGATTCGATTTGACCTGAGCGAAACACACCCTCTATCCACGCGCATTGCCGCCATTGACGATTTGCAACGCCTGAAGCAGTTGCATCGTGCGGCGATACAAGTGTCCAGCCTTAAAGCATTTCAGCAAGCGTTGGATGCGTGACGCGATTATATGGAATTATGCACATCCCTCAAACTATATGAATAAGCCCGATGGTACACTTATCCATCGGGCTTTTGCTTCTTGAGTGGGTTCTGTTATTTTAGCTCGTGAAAAAGTCGAATATGTTGCCTATAGTTGAGGAGTCGGCGCGGTAGATTTCTGTGTAGTTGCATCGCGAGCATATTACCGTTGTGAATTTTTTGTTTTGAACATCAAAGAATCTCGATAGCCCCCCGCCTGTTGCTCGAAATTCATCGGTTTCAAAATCTGTGTGGTTGCATTTCGGGCATTTCCAATTTTGATGTTGCATGGTCTTCCTCCTGTGATGATAAAAAATAAAGGACTTCTTCATGATTGTCGATACGCACGTTCACATCTGGGAAATTTCGGATAAATATCCCATTGGTCCCACTGCGCCAACGTGGAATAACTATCCGGATGAACCGGGTACTGTTGAGGAACTTTTGGCCGATATGGATGCCGAAGGGGTGGATTGGACAGTGCTCGTGCAAACGAGTTGGTCCACCTGGGACAACGGTTATATCGCGGATTCTGTGGTTCGATACCCGGATCGGTTTATCGGGCACGGTCTTATCGATCCCCAGGATCCCGACAATGCCGAGCAGGTACGTTACTGGGTTCGGGAGCGCGGTCTGGTTGGGTTCCGTTTGCATCCGATGTACTATCCCGATGAAAAGATCCTGCTTACGGAACAAAATGGTCCGATGTGGGAAGAGATCGCGGCTCTCGACGCTATTATCCAATTTCATCTGCGGCCTGAAGATGCCGATCAGGTCGCTGCGATTGCTCAGCGGTATCCGAATACTGTTCTCATCTTAGACCACATGGGATACCCGCAAATAGATCGTCCACTTGCCGATTATCAGCCTATCCTAAATCTGGCGCGTTTTGACAATGTGTTTTTTAAACTCTCGGATGTCGCTGGTCGTTCGCAAAAAATTCATCCGTACGAAGATGTGCATCCCTATATTGTGGCTGCGCTGGAGGTTTTTACTGCACAGCGTATGGTCTGGGGGACTGGGTACCCCGGGCCTCACCGGGTCTTACACAATTGGCCCACGCTTGCTGATGAACTTTGCCTTATTCGCGAGGGGCTTTCTTTTCTCACGGATGGGGATGTAGAACGCATTCTGGGTGGTACTGCGGCTGAGATATGGGGTCTATCGGGATGACGACCCGTTCACAGCCCAAAGTCCCCTTCTAAGTGGTTCTGAGGTGCTTTTCAGATGGGTTGACACCCCCCAGCTTTCTCGCTATCCTGTTGCTTACTTAAAGAAAGATGGTATTTTCTGTCCATCGTCTTTTCGTGTGGTTCTGTGGTGTTTTTATGTCTTATAGGAGCAACTCCATGGCAATCCACAACCAGATCGCCGAACTCATTGGCAGAACTCCGATGATGCGTTTGGACAATCTCTCACCACCCGGCGGCGCCACTATTCTGGGCAAACTCGAATACCTCAACCCCGGCGGTAGCGTGAAGGACCGCATCGCCTTGAGCATGATCCAGGATGCTGAAAAATCCCACAGGTTAAAACGCGGCATGGCCATCGTCGAAGCCACCAGCGGTAATACCGGTATTGGCCTGGCTATGATTTGCGCCCGATTCAACTACCGCCTCATCCTCACGATGCCCGAAACCATGAGTTTTGAGCGTCGCGCCCTCGTCACCCGCTACGGCGCAGAAGTCATCCTTACTCCCGGCGACCAGGACATGGCAGGTGCTGTAAAAAAAGCTCGGGAAATCGTCGAACAAAACCCCAACTGCATTGAACTCCGCCAGTTTGAAAACCCGGCCAATCCCGAAGTGCACCGTCAAACCACCGGTCCTGAAATCCTCCAGGCCACAGACGGCAGCATCGCCGCTTTTGTCGCTGGCGTAGGCACTGGCGGCACCATTACCGGCGCGGGTGAAGTTCTGAAAAATGCAATCCCGAAGCTTCAGATTATCGCTGTCGAACCTGCTGCCTCTGCCGTACTCAGCGGAAAATCTGCCGGCATTCATGCCATCGAGGGCATCGGTGCCGGATTTATACCCTCCATTCTCAATTTGGACATCATTGACGATGTCATCGCCGTAGAAGATCTCACCGCCTTTAACATGACCGAAGCCCTGGCCAGAGAAGAATCTCTTCTGGTTGGCATTTCCTCCGGTGCCGCCGTGGTTGCCGCCCGTCAAGTTGCCGAACGCCTCTCCCCCGGTCAGAATGTCGTGACCATTCTCTGCGACACCGGGACACGCTATTTTAGCGTAGAAGAGTATTTCAAACAGGAGAAGGAATACAACACCGGCGTGCTGTTATAGCCCGGGAAGAAACCGCAGGAGAACAAGACATTTGGACCTGAACCGTCGAGAGCAGGCATTTGAAAGGCAGTTCCGAAAAAAGCTCGCCATGTGGGATCAGGCCAGTCACTGGCCGGGTATCATCGTTTGCGCGGTGCTCACATGGATTGCATTTTACCTTCACAACTTGCCTATACCACCGTTCACCTTATCCAACGACCAGCACCCCTTCAGTGCTGTCCTGCTCGCCCTGCTTCTGGGCCTCATTTTGCGCAACCTCGTGCCGTCATCCGCACAGCTCAAACCCGGTGCGGACGTTGTCATAAAAAAAATCCTGCCGTTGGGCATCATCCTTCTTGGCGCGGGTCTGGACTTTTACAACCTGCTTGAGGTGGGCTTGCGCGTTCTGCTCGGCGCCGCTTTCATCATCGCTTTCATCATTCTGACGACCCAGTATCTCTCCAGATTTGTAAAAGTCAAGAACAAGCTTTCCCTGCTCATCGGCATCGGTACTGCCGTCTGCGGGAGTTCCGCCATTGTTGCCGCTGCACCCGTCATCCAATCCGAAGAAGAAGACATCGCCATTGCCATTGCCACCATCAACTTGCTCGGCGTACTGGCGATGCTGCTCTTCCCCATCCTGGGCGCGTTCCTCCTGCTCTCTCCCGAGATCTACGGCGAATGGTGCGGCCTGGCGATCCACGCCACCCCGCAGGTCATCGCCGCTGGCTTTGCCCATTCTACCAATGGCCAGATCGCAGGCGAGATCGCCACTGTTGTCAAACTTACCCGTATTTCCCTGCTTGGGCCCACCATCTTCATCTTCAGTGCTGTCTATGCCCACCAGCGTCGCAAACAGGAAGCCTTTGTGGGGCAGACCGTCAACTACGGCAAACTGATCCCCACGTTTGTCATCTTCTTTCTCGGCCTGGCTTTCCTGAGAACCACCGGATTTTTGCCTGAAATCACCCTGCACCTGACTGATCGCTTCATCTTTGGCGGCGGCGACCACACCCTGAACCTCGCTGTCCTGTTGGGTGCCGCCGGCAAATGGCTTATCACCGGCGCGATGGCTGGCGTCGGTCTCATCACCGAATTTCGCGCCCTCAAGGCCGGAGGGATTCAACCCTTTACACTGGGCCTTATTTCCACAGGCATCATCGCCGTGCTGGGTTTGCTCTATGCCAGCTTATAGCGCGAATTTACCATTGCGTCTTTGCGTGAGATGCCTTCGATTTTTGAGTGCAAAATGAATTATGACGCTATTGTTATCGGCGGCGGTATTGTTGGGACATCTACTGCCTATCATCTAATTTGTAACGGCGCGAAGACCCTGCTTATCGATCGGAGGGATGCGGGGCGTGCGACCGATGCAGGTGCGGGTATTCTTTCGCCTGCGACCCACGCGAAGCACAACGCCAGTAATACCCGCGATCCGGATCCCTGGCTGCGTCTTGCCGCGTTTGCTTTTGAATATTATCCGCAATTGGTGGAGAATTTGCAGGCGGAACAGGATGGGGATACGGGTTTTGCAACATGCGGTATGATGCTTGTCGCTGTTTCTTATGATGAAATAGAACCCTTTGCGATTGCG
The DNA here is from genome assembly GCA_965262145.1 of Candidatus Latescibacterota bacterium. GTDB lineage: Bacteria > Latescibacterota > UBA2968 > UBA2968 > UBA2968 > VXRD01. Next base: position 4,996,178 of record OZ253501.1, on the reverse strand, counting down.
CGGCGACATATTTTTAATCGCCGAGATCAACGCGGTGAACCAGCTGCGGACGATCTGTACGAGATATCATCGGACGAGGCGCGCAGGCGCTTTCCCGCGCTGGCGGATGTACACGGTGCTCTTTACTACCGCGATGCCGCCCGTGTGGATGGCCGTCTTTTATCGGCTGCTCTGCACCGGGCTGCGGAGGCGAAGGGTCTCGCGGTTAAATACGCTGGTGTTGATCGGCTGTTGATCCATGACGATTCGGTCACGGGCGTTATAACAGACGGGGAAACTATTTCCGCGGGTAAGGTCGTTATCGCGGGCGGGGCATGGTCGCAGACATTTGGGGATCAGCTTGGCGTTCATATCCCGGTTGAGCCTCAGCGCGGTCAGATTATCCATTTGGGTTTGGCAGATACGGATACGTCATCCTGGCCTATTATCAGCGCGATGCGAGGCCACTATATGGTTCCCTGGCCGGATAGCCGCATAGTCGTGGGTGCGACCCGGGAAACAGGGTCCGGTTTTGAGGCTCGCACGACTGCCGCAGGGGTGCTCGAGGTTCTCGCAGAAGCTCTGCGGGTTGCGCCGGGTTTGGCGCAGGCAGAGGTCCGCGAAATTCGGGTTGGGTTGCGTCCGTACACGGAGGATCATTTGCCGGTGCTGGGTCCTGTCCCCAATATTCAAAATATCTATCTCGCAACCGGGCACGGTCCCACTGGCCTGCAACTCGGTCCTTATAGCGGCAAACTCATCGCGGATCTCGTTCTGGAGAAAGACCTCGCGACGGATATTGATGCTTATCAAATTACGCGATTTTTATAAGGAATACATGACATGTCAACGTCCAATAATATCTATCAAGTCGGTGTTAGCACTGTCGATATTACCCCGCCCGTAGGTATTTATCTGGCTGGATACGCGGCGCGGCAAGAGCCTTCTACTGCGGTTTATCACCCTCTGAAGGCTACAGCGGTTGCGATAGACGACGGTCAGACACCGCTGCTTATTGTCGGTGCCGAGATTTTGGGTTTTTACGAGCGCACGGAAGAGGTGAGAAGCAGAATTAACGCGGTTACGGGTATTGATCCGGCATATATTATTCTCAATGGCTCGCATACCCATTGCGGTCCCTGTATCCGGGAAATGGACAGGGAGCGGCACGGGGAACTGGACGACGATTATCTCGAAGATCTCTTTGAAAAAGTCGCGCGCTGTGCAAAAACAGCCTGGGAAGCCCGGTCTTCTGTGCGCCTTCGTTTTGGTAAGGGGAATTGTGATATCGCGGTGTCTCGTCGAAAGCTAGATGGAAAAGGCGGCGTAGAGTGGATACCCACTTTGGAAGCGCCTCACGACCACGATGTTCCGGTTATCGCGGTCGAATCTCCCGAAGGCGAGTTGCGATGTGTTATTTTTTCTTACGCCTGTCACCCCACCAGCCGCAGCGGAACGCTTATTGGGGGAGATTACGTGTGTTTTGCTTATGACCATATTGAAGCGGTGTATCCCGATATCGCGACTTGTTTTTTACAGGGCTGTGCCGGAGATCAGAAGACGAGACCGGTTGATCCGATGTCGGCTGCTTTTGTTCAGCGGGAGGTCGATGAGATCCGCGATATTGGCATTGAATTGGGTGAGTCTGTCACCCGGGTACTGGCCTCGGATGCCCTGCGGCCCATAAGCGGTCCGATTTCTATTGCTCAGACGGTGCTGAATATAGAGACTGAATCCATTGATATGGATCTCGTCAAGTCCAGCCTGGACGACGGTCCGGAATATGTGCGGGCATGGGCGCGACATTTGTTCGAGAGCGTTGAAAACAATATTCCCGTCGCTACCAGCTTTCCGTTTGAGATCCAGACGGTGCGTTTTGGCAATGCGCTGGCTATTGTCGGGCTTGCCGGTGAAATGAATGTAGAGCACGGGTTGCGTTTGAAGAAAGAACTGGCGCCTTATTTTGACAATCTTCTGGTGACGGCTTATACAAATGATATTGTCGGTTATATCCCCGTCAAACGCCAGATCCCAGAAGGGGGCTACGAGGTCTGGTTCAACCAGCAACACTGGAAACGCACGGGTCCATTTGTCGCAGATACAGAAGACCGCATTCACAACGCTGTACACGAGATGCTCGGTATTTAAAACAGGGATAATTGTTCGGCGGGTTTGCGTCTTTCGGTTCGCAAATCGACAAAGTCGATGATGTCTTTGGGTATGTCGGCTACAAAGCGCGATATTTCGGGTGCGATGCGTTCGCCAAACCGCCTGCGACTTCGGGCGCGTGTCAAGATTATTTCGTCTTGTCCGCGGGTTATGCCGACAAAAAATAGCCGTTTCTCTTCTTCGATATCCGCTTCGGTGTGCGGGATCAATCCTTCCTCAACCCCACAGATAAATACCACGGGGAACTCCAGGCCCTTAGACGCATGCAAGGTCATTAGTGTGACGGCTTCGGGGCGCGCAATTTTTCCACGACGTACAAAGTCGCCATCCTGTCCCAGGGTGACGATTTCTAATAATTCTGCGATGGAATCCACGCCTTGAGCCAATAGGCCCAATCGCTCGAGATCGATATCGTCTGATGTCGCAAATTCGTCTGTCCACTTCGCTATGAGTTCTGAGGGTGATAGGTGGGATATTTTATTGCGGAAGCGATCTACAACTTCTATCGCGGCGTCCAATTTTTCCTGTACAGTGTCTGATAGCGCGTTGTTTTGAATTTGCTGGCGCATTGATGCGCGGGCTTCTCGGCCCGGATCAAATGCGGGGATGGAGAGGAGGTCGATTATATCCCTGGCGGATAGGTCGGTCGCGGAAAGATTATCCCGCCTGACACACTTAAAAAACGATAGCGCGTGCCGTACTGAAGCCGCTTCCAGATAATTTTTCTGTCCGACGACGCGATAGGGGATCCCGGCCTGTAAGAAGCACGTTTCCAGGGCGTCGGCCTGGCGTCCGGTGCGGAACAAGATGGCGAAATCGTCCAGGCTGCGTTTGCCTTCTTCGTTGGCTTGCAATAAGTCTGCGCCGCCGACCATCCGGGAAATTTCATCTACGATGGCGATGCCTTCGCCAGTTTCGCCCGGTGTGGATAAGACTCTCAGGTTCGGGCCATCTTCTCGTACCGGGACATAAGATCGCCCGCCAAGCAGGCTGGATGCTGCGGAGATAATCTGAGGCGTGGAGCGAAATGTGCGTTGTAAGATCACTTCGGTCGCCCCGGAGAAATCCGATTTTAACCGCTCAAAATATCCCGCGCTCGCGCCTCGAAAACCGTAGATTGCTTGATCGGGGTCGCCGATGACAAAGAGACCCGAACCATCTCCGGCTAATTTTTGAATTAGTGCGTATTGTACGGCGTTGACATCTTGAAATTCATCGACGAGTACATGGGAAAAACGCGCTTGCACTGCCCGCAGAATATCGCCGCAGAGTATATCGTGGAGTATGAGCAAGATGTCGTCAAAGTCCATCAGGCCATAAGCGGTCAGGCGGTGTTGATAATTTGTATAAATGGTTTGGAGTTCAGGGTTGGCGATGTCGGTTATCCCTTGCCCTTCGGCCTTGCATAGCGAAATCTGGGAGAGTGCGTCATCAACCGGTATTTCGGTATCGATATCGGCGATTACTTCTTGCAATACGGCACGGGCTTCTCCGCGATCGGCTATTGCGCCCAATCGCTCGGGGGCGTGTTCTCGCAGCAGGTCCAGTGCCAACCGGTGGAATGTGCCCACGCGCATTGGGACCAGTTCTTCGCCTCCCGAGGATAATGATACGATGCGTTCCCACATTTCAGTCGCGGCGCGGTTGGTAAATGTTACGGCCATTATAGAAGCTGGCGATACGCCGCGGTTTTGGATCAGGTCGATTACGCGATGGGTGAGGACCCGGGTTTTTCCAGTGCCGGGGCCTGCGGTTACGATGACGGGACCTTTGTCGATTGTTATGGCTGCTTGCTGATGTGAAGTGAGAAGTGGGAAGTGAGAAGTGTGAAGAGGGAAGGGGGAAGGAGGAAGTGTGAAGTGAGAATCTTTGACTATCGCGGTTTTTGTGCTCTTGTCCAGGCTCGCGTTCTCTGCTTTCTCTTTCGAAGGCTCTGCGACTGGTATGTGAAATAGCGATTCTTGTCCGCTTATAAGTGCGCGGTCTTCTTCGGAGAAGACCTGAATTTTGCCGTACACGCCGTCGTATCCCGGCGCGATGTGAACCTTTTCTTCGCGCATGCGCCGAATGCCTTCGGCTATGAGGGGATCTCCTGTTTTAGCTATTTCTTCGATGGGTAGTTGGCGCAGGATTTTTAGTTCTGCTCCGTGTGTTGCGAGCATTTGCTCGTACACAGATTGCACGCGCTTGCTCGCAGGTCCCACCTGGAGGACTGAGCCGATGATTTCCGACAATGGGATCAGATTTTCAAAGGGCATCGTCACGTCGGGGTGGTCGTCTTCTGCGCGGTCTGCGAGTTTTTCAACGCGGTGGAGTACGCCAATGGTCAATTTGCGGCCACATACCGGGCAGATTCCGTCTGCGTCGAGGGTTTGCACGGGTTTCCAGCATATATCGCATTTTCGATGGCCGTCGAAGTGATATTTGCCTTCTTCGGGATAAAATTCCAGGGTGCCCGTAAAGCGCGTTGGATCGCGGTCTTTCAATGCTTCATACATCCCGCGAAACGATAGCTCGGTGTTAAAGCAGGTGGCTTCACGGGCCAGTTTTTGCGGGGAGTGGGCGTCGGAATTGGAGACGATTGCGTAATTGTCCAGCATGGATAGGCGCCAATTCATGGGGGGATCGGAAGATAGGCCGGTTTCTACAGCAAAAATGTGGGGTAGCATGTCTTCAAAACACTCTTCCAGGGTATCAAACCCGGAACTCGCGCCCAGGACCGCAAAATGTGGGGTCCAGATGTGGGCGGGTATAAAGAGTACGTCTTCACACGCTTCCAGACAAATCTCCACCAGGTCCCGGCTGTCCAGGCCGAGGATGGGGCGTCCATCCGATTTCAGATTGCCTATTGCGCCGAGTCGCGCATTCAAACGCGCCACAGCGTCAAAATTTGGCATTGTGACGACGTGATGAATTTTTCTCGTTTTGTCGTTTTTTTTGTAAATGAGGCTAATTTCGACCGAGAGCACAAATCGCATCTCTCCGCGGCAGGCTGGCGGCAACTCGGCGTCGATACCTGACCTGAGATCTGATCGCAGTTGGTATAATCCTTCTTCGGCTGGTTCGAGTTGGTCGCGCAGTTCTTCATACCATACGGGATGGGTAAAATCTCCGGTGCCCACCACGGTTAGACCTTTGATGAGGCTCCACCGATACAGATTTTCGGGGTTCAAGGTCTTGCTGGTTGCGCGGGCAAAACGCGAATGCAGGTGTATGTCGGCGATGTATTGCATGACAGGTCCTCGTAATAAGCTCAAGAAAAGTCCTGCAAGGAAAAACGTCAATGGGTTTTGATAGCGTCCATATATTTCTGTAAAATGTAAAAAAGTCACCGTAGCTCCGAGAAAAATCTTAAAATAGGGGTGACAAAGTAGTATAAACCCTAACTTGGAGGCTACGATGACTTACCCTAAAGATATTAAAATTTCTGCGCCAGAGCAATGAACTGGTCTGGACTGCGACCAGTTGTACATCGTTCTGCACTTTTGAATGACCCTGATTTTCTCAATCAGGCCGTGACACGCTTCCTCCAGCAGTTTCTCGAAGCGGAGATCAGCACGTTTTTACAGGCAGAACCCTACCAACGCACGACACAGCGTACGGGCTACCGTAATGGATATAAACCCCGTATAGTCAAAACGCGCGTTGGCCGTATCGAACTGAGCGTGCCTCAAGATCGGGAAGGCCGCTTCCACAGTGGGTTATTTGCACGCTTTCAACGCAGTGAAAAAGCACTCATTCTTGCCCTTCAAGAGGCATATCTACAAGGGGTCTCCACACGCAAAGTGACAAAGATCACAGAAGCCTTGTGTGGCACCTCCTTTTCAAAGTCTCAGGTGTCTGACCTGTGTCAAGAACTTGATGCAGACATCCAGGCCTGGCAGGCGCGATCGCTTGAACAGGCATACCCTTACCTGATCATTGATGCGACCTATCTCTACATCCGATCTGGGGGACAGGTCGTCTCTGAGGGGGTCTTAATCGTGACTGGGATCTCAGAGAGTGGACACCGAGAAATCCTATCACTCGACGTGGCACACACCGAGACAGAAGCCACTTGGACATCCTTGTTTAAAAACCTTAAAAAAAGAGGGTTAAAGGGGGTGCAACTCGTCATCTCTGATCATCACAAAGGCTTACAAAGCATGTGCTGAAATGGTTTTATTCAGTATGCCATCAAACGACACTTTCAGGGGGCCTCTTGGCAGCATTGTCAAACACACTTTCATAGAAATATCAGAGGCATCACACCCCCCAAGCATCAAACCCAGGTCGCCGATGCGCTCAAAGACGTTTTCAACGCTCCCGATCGCAACACGGCGCAACAACGACTATGTGACATGATGGACACCTATGAAAATGTCCTACCCAAACTCGTTGATAAAATAGACCGCGATGTGGCGCATTGCCTGACCTGTTTCGACTTTCCACAAAAGCACCGCAAACGCATCCGTACCACCAACCTTTTGGAAAGACTCAATCGTGAGATCAAAAGACGGGCTGATGTCGTCCAGATCTTCCCCAACGAGCAAGCCTGTGAACGCCTGATCGGCGCCTTGTGTATGGAGTGGTCTGACGAGTGGATCGCTGGCAGACGCTATCTGGACATGACGTACTTGAAACAAAATCACTGACCCCTATCACGGAGCTACCTTTTTACAGAACTTTTTGGACTTGACCTGGGTTTTTCCATTGACGTTTGTTTGCTTGACTTGCTCAGTTAATTTTTTTAATCTTGCTTTACGCCAATATATTGTATTTTTTAAATTTTTTTCACACAATATTCAGTGGTGTGGGTATTGTGGACTTGAATATGAACTAAAGAGGAGTAGATCCAATGAGACTCGACCAACAGATACGAGAGGCCAAAATGCTTCAAGACCAGATGCCATGGTTACGAGAGGCCAAAATGCTTCAAGACCAGATGCCATGGTTACGAGAGGCCAAAATGCTTCAAGACCAGATGCCATGGTTACGAGAGGCCAAAATGCTTCAAGACCAGATGCCATGGTTACGAGAGGCCAAAATGCTTCAAGACCAGATGCCATGGTTACGAGAGGCCAAAATGCTTCAAGACCAGATGCCATGGTTACGAGAGGCCAAGACCCTTCAAGACCAGTTACCACAGGTCGATACTGTTTTAGACCAGATAGCAAGGGTCAATAATACTGTTTTAGATCAGATGGCAAGGGTCAATAATACTGTTTTAGATCAGATGGCAAGGGTCAATAATACTGTTTTAGATCAGATGGCAAGGTCACAGGTCGATACTGTTTTAGACCAGATAGCAAGGGTCAATAATACTGTTTTAGATCAAATGGCAAGGTCACAGGTCGATACTGTTTTAGACCAGATAGCAAGGGTCAATAATACTGTTTTAGATCAAATGGCAAGGGTCAATACCTTTGGGGACCGGTGGTCGCAAGAGTTCAAGACTTTTCAAGACGTGGAAGACCGCATCTCCAAGCTCACTAATTTCTCGCAGAACCTGTTCCCTTTTGTCGAGAAATACGCTGAAGAATTGCTTAAAGAAGAGGCCGTTTCTGAACAAAAGATGACGGATGAAGTAAAGAAGCAGACCGAAGACCTCTTCAGAGAATTGGAGAATGAAGAAGTCGCCGATGGAGTTGAGTTCCTCGAACGATTCCGGCGCAAAGTCGTAGAAGTGCCGAATAAGATGCCTGATTGGTTGAAAGGTTGCCTGATTATGATTATCTGGGATACTTTTAAGAAGTACCTTTTGCCATGTTTATACGTCGTGTTCGGGCTTCAGATTGCCCATCAAACTACTGTTCCCACCACTATCGTACATAAACCTGTGACCGCGATTATTAAAAAGGCAGAACGACAGGGTCTCCACCTCCCTTCTGGGTACCGAATTGTCATCGCAAGAGTACTCAACGTCCGCGCGAGACCCACGAGACATTCGGATATTAGAGGAAGATTATTGGCCGGAGACCTTGTTGTGATCAAAAAGAAGAAGAAGAATTGGAGCTTGGTAGAATACTCTAATGAAGAGACTCGTGTAAAAATTCAAGGCTGGGTCTTTACTCGTTATTTGCGCAAGATAAATTGATTATAGAGAGAACTGGACTTGACCCGTTTTAGATGCTGTTGCCGAATTCCGAATTCTGTCCCGATGCAAATAAACATAGGGCTTATAGAGCCTGAATTCAGGCTACAAATAGCCATTTCCCCTCCCTCTCAACCAATTCGGCAACAGCATCGTTTTGGTGGGTACCTTATCAGCAGTTAGAATGGTGGCCCACTATGCCACCAACACATCCACCTCATCCCTCCGAATATGAAGTGCCATTGTGACTTGAACATTACACAGAAGACAGCTTAGCATCTGGCACATCACATTTGTGAAGCACTCAAAGGCAACCAACCCACCTGATGGCAATCCTTTTCTTAGCCCCTTTGTATATAATTCTCTCTTTTTTCATCTATGTGTATATTCAAGTCTGCGAATTTTTGTTGATATTGGTGCTCATTTGTGCTATTATTTTGACAAAATGTCAAAAATATTCCCAGAGGAGAAGGCGAAATGGCACAGAATACTGATTTTAAATTACTTCGAGAAAAAGCTGGTTGGACAGTTCAGGATGTTGCGGAACGATGCAAATGCAGTGAACGGACTGTATATAGATGGGAGAATGGTGAATCATCACCTAACCCTCTAATTGTTGATATGCTGCGCCATCTGGTAGATTTGTCTGTCGTTAGCAAGCCGAAATCGCCTGAATTCAATTTTATTGACCTATTTGCGGGAATTGGTGGAATGAGGATGGGGTTTGAGAGCGCAGGTGGTCACTGCGTCTTTACAAGCGAATGGAATAAGTTTTCAAGGCAAACGTATCTGGATAACTTTGAATGCGATCACGAAATCGCTGGAGACATTACGCAGTTAGAAGAAAGTGAAATTCCCCAGCACGATGTATTGCTTGCAGGATTTCCCTGTCAGCCATTCTCAATTGCGGGCGTTTCAAAAAAGAATGCTCTCGGACAGAAACATGGCTTTGAATGTAAAACACAGGGAACACTATTCTTTGATGTGGCACGCATCCTCAAATACCATAAACCTGTAGCTTTTTTGCTTGAGAATGTAAAAAATCTGAAATCTCACGATAAGGGGAGAACATTTCGTATTATCTGCGAAACACTTGATGAATTAGGGTATTATCACGATTACAGAGTGGTTGACGCCAAAGGCTATGTCCCCCAACACAGGGAAAGGGTGTTCATAGCAGGATTCATCAAAGACACCGGTTTCAGATTTGATGATATAGATTTCATTTCTGCTGAACATGGTCCTAAGATGTCTGCAATTTTGCATCCCGAAGATGGCACAGAGGCAGAGGATTCGCCATATACAGAGGGTCCTAAAGCAAAGGTAGCCAGCAAATACACGCTTTCAAAAAATCTCTGGGAATATTTACAGAATTATGCCAAAAAGCATAAGAGGAAAGGCAATGGGTTCGGGTTTGGATTAGTTGGACGTGAAGATGTAGCCAGAACATTATCTGCTCGGTATTATAAAGACGGCTCAGAAATACTTATCAGGCAGAATAGGAAGCGTCCACGTAGGCTGACACCCCGTGAATGTGCTCGCCTGATGGGATTTGATAGGCCCGGTAGTACAAAATTTGAAATCAAGGTCTCTGACACTCAGGCATACAAGCAATTTGGCAATGCAGTCGTTGTCCCTGTGGTTGCGGCCATTGCAAGGCGGATGAAACCGCATATTATAAAAATAAAGCGAGATATTACACTCAAACAGAGGGAAATCCCCTTGATCTCAAAAAATATTACTGCTGTTGCTGGCAGTTGATTTCTGTAGGGAGCGAGGCCCGCTGATGACACAGGGACAACTTATTGACTATTTCAAAGGTGTTGTGTGGAAACGCTTAAGTATTGTTGAAGCAGACCCACAAAAGTCCAATCAGCACGAATTTAACGGTGTAACCAGTCTTAAGCAGATCCTTGGGAGTGACCGTAGAACTTTCCCGGCTCGCTTTTTATATCTTGGAGACGAGGAAGAAGATATTTCTAAAGCTCAGAATTATCTGACTTGGTATGATGCAAGAGAGAGGAATCCTACAAGGTCGGAATACCGACTCTATTTTCCCACGACATCTGTATCCAAAAAAGCTGCGGCTGATGATTTGTTAATCATCGGCAGACAACCTGATGACTCATTGATGGTTATTATTGCGAAGAAAGGAACTTCATTTGAAAGTCAGATGTTCTGGCTGTTTGGTATTGCAGATGATTTGAAACTTGGTTTTGGATTTCGTTCCATTGAAAGTAGCGAGCAGATTGGTTTTGCTGCAGGACTTATTCTTGAGGACCTCGGGATTGAAATTGCACCAGCAAGTGATGAGTGGCTTCTTGATGAAATGCTCAAACGATTTAACGGTAAATTTCCATCCACGAGAGTTTTTTCAACGTTTGCGAGAGAAATGATAGGTGACATTGCTGTTTCTGCTGACCCCGATGCTGCGCTCATTTCTTGGATGGAACGTGAAGAGTTGTTATTCAAGACTCTGGAGCGACATATAGTATCGGACAAGCTCAAGACGGACATTGTTAGTGAAGATGTAGATGAGTTCCTCCGTTACTCTTTGAGTGTGCAGAATAGAAGAAAATCTCGAACTGGATTTGCGCTTGAAAATCATCTTGAAGCCATTTTTGTCGATTCTAATATCATATACTCACGTGGTAAGGAGACCGAGAATAAAGCGAAACCTGATTTCCTCTTTCCCGGTATTGAATTTTACCACGATGAAAACTTTCCATCTGCGAGGCTTTCAATGCTTGCTGCAAAATCAACTTGTAAGGATCGCTGGCGGCAGGCATTGTCAGAAGCAGCGCGCATTGAGCACAAGCATCTCCTGACACTCGAGCCAAGTATATCTGTGAATCAAACCAATGAGATGAAAGCAAGGAACCTCCAACTTGTTGTGCCTGAGGAACTCCATCAGACATATAGGCCAGAACAACGAGATTGGCTTATGGATTTGAACAGTTTTATCCAGCTTGTCAGAACAAGGCAGGATGTGAATTAGATGCCAGAATTCAATTATAGAAGACCCGTTCAGCACCAAATTCCATTCAACAATATTGAGAATATTGAATCTGTACAATCCGGCCCTGACATAGTTGCATCTTTACTTGATAATGCATCTTTAATTTTTTTAAAGAAATTATCTCGAAATGACCGTAGCTGGGCGGATGGTGGATCACACCAAAATGGAGTATTGATTCCAAAAAAAATAAGGGGCACAGATTTTTTCCCATCTTTTGTCCGGGGTCATTATGTCCAGTTCTCAATAGACTGGCCTGAAAGCGGTGTATTGAGACCAGCAAGATACGCCCATTATGAGAGTAAAGACGAATATCATCTTACTGGGATACCTAAAGAGGAATTTGCAGGTCTATCCCCCGGATCTTTTCTCCTTATTTCCAAACATCGATATAGAAATGACTATATTTGGAAGGCGATAACAATTGACTCTCATTCCGAAGAATATGATTACATAGAGCGAAGACTTGAATTGCCGATAGATTTCTCATGTGACATAATAGAACCATATCTACTACAGGACAGGATTGCAAGTGAAACAGGCGAACTTCTATCAGAAATTTATTCAGCATTACAGCACAGGACACTTGCAAAGCTCATCGAAATATATAAGTTGCCATCAACAAACGAAATTGCAAAAGAAGCGCGGGAAGAATACCTCATATCAACGGACAACGCGTCATTAAATCCTTTTGTAATTCCTAATCCCGGTGATGCCCTAAGAGAGATAACCTTACACCGCCAGTTTGAGATTTTTAAGAAACTTGAGCGCAGACTGGTTGCAGCAAAGTTAATTGATCTTTTGATAGGTAACCGTACAAATATAAGTATAGAAGAACTGGCTGAAATCATCATAACTCGAATTGATGATGTTTACAAATTGATGCTGGGGACTTCTCAGTCGAGGCGCTCACGTGTTGGGAAATCCTTTGAGAATCATATTGCGGTAATGATGAATGATGGTGATATCCCATTTACTGAACAACCAATCGTAAGTAAACGTCGACCAGATTTTGTTCTGCCAGACATAGAATTAAGTGTTGACCAATCATTGATACTGGCAGCGAAAACCACATTGCGGGAAAGATGGCAACAGGTGATTAATGAAACACAATACAGGCAAATCTTTCTCGCGACTGTAGATGACAAGGTGACATCGTCAGTTATTGAGAATTTAGAGTCAGTAGGAGTTAATCTGGTTGTTCCTGAATCCTTAAAGTCATCACAAGATACTGAGTATCAGAATTATCCCAACGTTTGGACCTTCAAAGATTTTTTTTATTTTACAAGACAAAAGTATCAACAGCTATGGCTTAATGCGGGCATAAGTTGCTTTGGAGTGAAGGCACCTCGTTTTAGTGGATAGTGTAGAAGATTCAGCCTAAGCATCCTGTGCCATCAGCCTTTCATAGGTTATGGGTGACTGATACCTGAATGCAGAATGCCTGCGGTGTGGATTATACCATTCTTCCATATACTCGAAGATGGACAGCTTGGCCCCACTATGATTTGGGAAGCTGTGCCGATCAAGCGGGGTACAACTGCGATAACAGTTCATGAAGTTCGCACTGACTTTGGGTGGCGGGGTCCGTCTATTCGTCTATTCGTCTATTCGTTGATTCGCGCTCTTTAAAACATTATTTCTCCTTGTAAAATGCCGACCTTAGACCGTGTTCAGACATACGCAATTGGAAATATTGCCGGCCAATCCCGCATTCTCGCGCTGCTTGCGATACATTGCCCTGTGTTCGCTGTAAAGCTCTATGAATATACTCCCGCATAAACCGGTTGTTCGCCAGTTGTCTGGCTTCCTTAAACGGGAGGTCAAATACATCAACCTCGGCTTTGGACCCTCGAATGCGAGGGTGCAGGTCGGATACACGGATAATTTTACCTTCGCTCATGACCATCAATCGGGCGACTTCGTGTTGTAGTTCCCGAACATTGCCTGGCCAGGCATAATGCGACATCCTTTGAATTACTTCGAGGGAAAACGCGCGTGTGTATCCTTCCATACTTTTGCAAAAATGCGTGACCAAAAGTGGCAAATCGCTCAGTCGCTTCCGCAGGGGCGGCATATGGAGGGGTACGACATTTAAGCGGTAATAGAGATCTTCTCGGAAAGTTCCTGTTCGCATCATTTTTTTCAAATTGCAGTGTGTCGCAGTGATCAGGCGCACGTTGGATCGGCGCATGGATACTTCGCCTATGCGGCGAAATTCCTGTTCCTGTACCAGGCGAAGCAATTGCAGCTGAAGGTTGGCAGGCAATTCGCCCACTTCATCGAGGAATAGCGTACCGCCTTGAGCAGATTCAACCAGTCCGCGGCGCGTTTCAATGGCGCCAGTAAAAGCACCTCGAACATGTCCAAATAACTCGCTGCGCGCTATCTCATAAGAGAGCAGACCGCAGTCAACGGTTACAAATGGTCCCTTGTTGCGGTGGCTAATTCCGTGAATATAACGGGCGAGCAATTCCTTGCCCGTGCCAGTCTCTCCGCTGATGTTGATGGGCAATTCGCTATTCGCCACGCGGCACGCGCGCTTTTGTACGTCTAAGAGTGAGGGGTGCTGTCCAATGAGTGGCCATTTATCGAGGCCGGATTTTAGAGTGATATATTCCTCCCATCACCAACAATCTGTCGAGAATCCCACACCAAAAAAGTAAAATAAACGGCATCTAACAGGGCGTTATCATCCCCATTTGGATGCCGTTTTTAAGCAAATATCTCGATAATAGGCGTTCTTCATTATCTTTTTACGCTGGCTTGATTCTGCTGCGCGAGGCGGTATGCTGCCCCAATGCAGAAGATGCTAATCATCCACAAATCCCTGCTTATTGGCAAAGTGCTCTAAGAACGCAGCCATCTCACTTTCAACCTCACCAGGATTGGGATTCAGTTCGTTTTTTAAGGCGTTGAAGGTATTTCTATCCAATCCTTTAGAAAGGTGAACAAGTGCCGCGCCTTTCTTATCTGTGCTGACCCACCCCCAGGTCTGAGCAATCTGGAGAAATGCCTCGACCTGCGCTTGTGCATTGTCTGCATTCAAAATACCAGGACCAAGCGTTTGACCTGTAACACCCTCTTTATTTGCTGGAGGAGAGGCCAAAGCATTGACAATAACAGGGTGATCAAAAGTTCGTGCACGGCCTTTGGAGTAGCAGGTCGCGATCACAGGTCCTTGTTTGCTCACAAGCGTCAAAGAAATTGACCCTCCTGGAGACACATCCCTACCCATTGAGCCCCAAAATACCCATCTGGGTGAACCGGGAGGTGGCTCATTCGTAGAGTAATAATACCAAGGATCAGATTCAGTCCGAATTACCAGGCTACGGTCTATATCTACAGCAAATATACGTAAAGGCTGTACACTGTTCTTGCTATTCAGGATGTGATAAGTATAGGTGTATTCGTCCGATTCTCTATCATAGACCACAGCACAAGCAACTGTCACATCAAGCCGGTTGGATGGCTCATAAAGCAGTTTCACAGAGGTGCTATCATCTTCCCAATACGTATAGGTGTAAAGGCTCGTCTTATCATCATATTTTAACTCATGGGGTTTGATAACCAAGTCATAGCCCTCTTGTCTCTTTGGGTTGGGCACAAGCACTTCTGACGCGCCAACGGGTATTTGACGATGTATTTTGTCGAGCGTCTTTCGCTCTGCCATGGCTGAACTCGTTATAAGAAACAGCACCATTGCCACATATAAAATCGCTTTCATTGTAATTTATCCTTTCCAGTTGTGTGTTTCAATGTTGGAGAACAGACCTTTCTTATTCTTCGAAGTGAAGGTGTTTAGGAGATACTTTGCTCTTATCTATGAAGGTGCTGCCGAGTTCCTCTATCTTATCCTTGAGAAACTCCCACTTGCTACTATCCGGTGCTGTCGGATAAACATCCACATTCTTGCCATCCCGATGCCCCCAATGAGGTGGTGCCCAGGTTTCATTGTAATCATGAGTCCGCTCCGAAAAGTCGATTTTATTTTTATGTAAAAAGAGTTAAATTACGTGTGTGAGGCTGTGGCCTCGTAACGGATGTATAACCTATAAAGTAATCCTGTGGGAGTATCGCAATGTTTAGAAGAAGTGCCCCATCAAGCCAACCGGATCTGTTTTCGAGTTTTGAGTCCCATTTCAAAGGGCGCAAGCAGGCGCAGTTGAATGATCCGAGTGCTTGGCATAATGTGTTCTACGCACATATTACCTGCAAGATAGATGAAGATGTCTTTTCGGTCTTGTTTGATCGTGAGCAAGGCCGTCCCAATGCTTCTGTGCGCCGCTTGGTGTCGATGATGATCTTGAAAGAGGGCTTTGGGTGGAGCGATGCGCAACTTTTTGAGCAGTGTGGATTCAACATCTTGGTGATGCGTGCTTTAGGGTTGATGAATCTGTCGGATGAGGTGCCTGTGGCTTCGACGTATTATCTGTTCAAGCAGTCCCTGTATGCCTATGGCCTGCAAAGGGGTCGCAATCTGATTGGGGAGACGTTTTCCAGCTTAACCAAGACACAGGCTAAAGTCTTTGGCGTGACGGGTCAGCAGGTGCGAATGGACAGCAAGTTAATCGGCGCCAATATTGCCACCTGTTGTCGCTTGCAGTTGGTCATTGGGTGCTTACAAGGGTTCTGGGGCTCGTTAGACAAGGGCGCAAAGGAACGATTATGCGCAGCAGACCGCGAGGTTTTGGACGCCTTGCTCAAGGTGAAGCCGCATCAGGTTGGGTATCCACTCAGCAGTGCAGAAAAAGGGGAGAAGCTCGAAGCCCTCGGTTTGTTACTGTGCAGACTGTTGGCGGCCTATCAGGAGAAAGACAGCGATGAATATGGTCTCATCGTGCGTATTTTTTCTGACCAATACACCGTCAGTGTCTCCGCCAGTGAAAAATCAGTGCTTCCCAAGCCATCACAATCTATTTCTTCTTCCTCCTTACAGTCTGTCCATGATCCAGATGCGACCTTTCGCAGAAAAGGGGTGCAAAAGGTCAAGGGATATAGTGTCAATCTCACTGAGACCTGTGATGGGGAGGGCCTCAATTTGATCACGGATGTAGAAGTCAAAGCGGCAACGGCTGCGGATAACGCTTTTGTCCAACCGGCCATAGAACGGACACAGGAGGTGGTCGGACAGGTCTCGGACGTGTCGATGGATGGGGCTTACCATGCGGCTTGCAACAGTGCGTATGCCGACAAAGAGGACAAGCAATTCTATTACAGTGGGCTACAAGGCAGACCGGGACGTTTGATATATGAACGCACAGAAGAAGGGGTTGAAGTCATTGATCGACACAGTGGAGAAATTCAGCTTGCACAAGAATATAAACCGGGCAAATACAAACTCTTCATCGCAGGGAAGCCGCGATATATTACCCAACAAGACATCCTTGCCTATCACCGGCGAAAACAGATTGAAGACATGCCTGTGCACATCCGCAATCGACGCCATAATGTTGAGGCCAGCATCTTCCAGTTGAGCTATCATACAACAGGGGGTAAAACGCGTTATCGTCGGCTTTTGCCCCATCAAGTCTGGGCATGGTGTCGCAGTTTATGGATCAATCTGGTAAGGATCAAGAATTATCTCGCCCAGCCAAATGAAGACCCCCCAATAGGTGCACCCTGTTGACCCAAACATGCACGTTGTAACCTCGTCAGCACGCCTGCAAAGCACGGGCACTCTATACACGACCCCAATACCATACGTCACCACCAAAGGCGACACAGACAGACCCAACGCTCACAAAAAACCTATACTCTCTATTACACTCTATTACACCCTTTTCGGAGCGGACTCAATCATATAATCCCCCATATCTCAGAGAGCCATCATTCACCTTCAATTTTTCATCATATTCTGCATAAAAGAGTGCAGCAAGACTTCCAATACGGCTCTTTGTAGTCGAAGTGGCCCAATGAATATCTGGGGCGAGATGAAAGTCATCTCTCTCATGCCCGGTTAAAGTCATAGCTAGAGTACCCGTCATTTCTACCAGGCCATCGTGTCTGTTCTCAAAGGTCATGGACACCGATCCCGTTTCATCGTCTCGCGGGTCTCTCCAATTTACAGTTACAACCGTTCTGCCCGCGGCTTCTGGTCCACGATAAAAAAATTGGAATACACCATTGTCATTTGTTGAACCATCATCAAAGTTCGTGGAACCACGACACAGGACGGCATTGTTGTCGGGTGTGTGATGATGCCCATAATGGGGCGTACTTTCTCTTGTTTTTGTAATCGAAGTAATCAATAGATCATTAAAGATTGGTTTAGTCGAAACTATAAGATCCCGCTTTCGTGTATTGGCTGAAGTCCCTCTGGGGGCGCAATCAATCGTGGTTGATTGACCATGAACAAGATCAAGATACACTGCCAATGGCATAGCTGAAGCAGGTATTTCTTCCCATAGATATGTAGAGAAATCCCAGCGATATGGCTTTCCAAATAGATCAACATGCCACCAGGGTTCACCTACATTGTGATAAATATCTTCACTGGTCGGAGGTGATTGTGCAACTATTTCGATTTCGGGCAAATCTCCGCAATCAATATACCAGATCTTATTGGGGTAATCCCATATTTGCCAACAATTCGCTTCGGGAGGACCAAATGGGAGCTTTTTTTTATAGCTTGCATCATCTCCAAACGAGACGCTTGTTCCAAACAACAAAAGGCTTATGCCAACAAACAAAGTGTGGATGTATTTGCTCATTATGAAGCTCCTCATATTTATGGGGTAGTTCTAACTTGCATGGAAGGATCAGGGGGAAGATACTCATTTAAGAGTTTCAGGTGCTCACGGACTCTTTTGTAGTCATACCACTCCCCATGCGCGCGAACAAATGTCATGTGCAGATGTGCTAAAACAGCACGCTCATTGTAATTTGTGGGATTGGTCAGAATCTTCTCAGCCTCTCGCAATTTTGCCATTGAAGTCCTGTTTTTCGCAATATCCATATACGTATGTGCCATACCTATGCGTGCAACCACAGCATACGCAGGTGTTTGAGCCAGTTCTGCGATTTTTTTGTAAAATTCTAAAGCCTCTGGAGCCATCCCCACTTTGCGATAAATATTGCCGATTTGCTTGAGCAGATTGAGATGCTCATCAGAACCGCGACTAAAATTTTCTGCATACCTCAAAAGCTCCTGCTTTGCAAGCAGACCGTCGATTTTTACAAAGGGCTGGCTTTGGGCTAAAAACAGCCGATACTTGAGGCGATTTGTCGCTGCCAATTGTCCCATTTTATCGGTTCCAGATTGGTCCACAATCCTCGCGGCATAGCGAATACCCTTTTCGAGCATTTGATCTACGGGTAACTGTGCCCTTTCCCGCACTTTGTACAGGTTGCTCATGATCTGAAAATAAAATTCGTGGTCTTGTGCATCGTCTGCTACTTGCAAGGCTTCTTCAAGGCGACGTATGGCTTCGGCATCTGGCAACTTAAGCGTCGTTCTTCCGAAACCGCGTTGATACCCTCTATGATGCGTCACTGCCCACTCCCGCACATAAGGATCATCAACTTTCTGGATATCGCGAAATCTATCCGAGAATATCCGATAATTCCCTTCTCCCACAGCCAATATGCCGGCAAGCCCTCCCGTCCAGATTAAGGTCTTCGGATTGGGTTTATCAGCCTTTGTTGCTGCGTGATATTGTGCGAGGATGGTTGCTATGTTGATCTCTTGTCTCTTGGCTAAGTCGAGTTTATCAGAGGCCGTGTTTCCCAAAAGGGTTATCACTAATTGCCCCTGATTATTGAACCCCGATTTGGTGGGATGTGTCGTGCCTGCTGGTGAAATGGCGGGCTTGGTAGAGGGATGACGCCCTGGGATAATTTCATTCCAGGAGGGTGCAGTGATTATCTGAGAAAGCAAGACCGAAGACGAAATATCTTTGTCGAGAGACAGTCTATGTTCCTGTATGCCAGCAACATCATGATCCACAACAGACACATTAAATAACAGACGCGAATCTTTTTTAAAAGCATCTATCTGCACAATCTGACGCGGCACTTTTGCTTCGACTATGTACCCCGATGCCGTCTGTGAAATTGCTGCTTCAACACCTATAGCTTCTGAGAGATAGGGTACGCTAATTTTTTTCCCTGCTACCTCCAATAGACTTTCAACAACCACTTCACCAGAGGCTTGTTTGGTAATCTCAAGGTAGCCCCCGTCAAATTCTATCCAGACCGCATCATCCCACCAGCTTTGTCCAAAGACTGATCGTTCAAAAACGACCTCATCATCTACTACCACAATAGCAAAATAAATATGATCGGTGTCTGCAAATACCTGAAAAGTTGCGGACAGGTCTTGATCAGTGGTTGGCGTTCCCGATCTATTATGGGGCATTAATCGCCAATATTCGAGCTTCTGCCTGGACAATTTATAGGCTTGCCAATCAGCCAAACTTCCGTCAATCAATATGCCTGCTGAACCATCCACGAGCACACTATGGTACTCAATGCTATTTGCCGGTGCGGCAAGCACAAAACACATAATCAGGTATATCAAATGTTTCATAGTCTAAATCTCCAATCAAATACATTTGAAAGAACTATGGAAAGCAAGTCATTTGAGAAGCATCATTCTTCTTGTCTGGGAAAAATCACCCGAGGTCAGGTGATACATATATATGCCGCTTGAAACTTTTTGCCCGAGAATGTCGGTTCCATCCCAATGCACCACATATTCTCCTGCAGGTTGAACTTTTTGAACAAGAGTACGGATTTCTTGCCCTATAGCATTGTAGATAACAAGCTTAGTCTCTTGATCAGTATTTCCGGCAAGACGATAATTAATCGTCGTCTCCGGATTGAAAGGGTTAGGAAAGTTGGGCAGTAGCTCGTTTTTAGTGATTTTGCGGACTTCAATGGTTGCAAATGGCTCAACATACCAACGATGACCATTGTCACCTATCAGGATGAGTGGCAAGGAGACAACTTCGCCTTCATGGCCCTGATCAACGTTGATCTGAAGCGATAGCTCAAGTGCCCCTGACATAAAATCTACAGGAATTAAAGATTCCTTAACACGCAACCAATTGGGAAATTTCTCAGTATCAGAAATTATTTTTATCGATTTAACTACGGTTCCCGACTCATTGGCAAGTCCAAATGTTATGATATTGTCACCGGCACATAAGCGCAGAGAGCCTGTGCCTTGAGCAATTATCTCGGTCGAGAATAGAGTGAATATGAAGATGAATAAAAGTTTCTTCATTTGTCTCTCCTTTCCTTGCAATTATAGTCTGAAATTTTATGCATTCCTAACTTCTCTGCTTATGATACCACTTCCAGGTCATAACGTCGCTGCAATAAAGACGCATCTGCTTCTGCTATTTCCATACACATTTCCATTGCCAGTTCATAGCGATAGCGCGTCTGTTCACAATAAACCGGGTTGGGAGACATCGGATCATCCGTTGTCGTCCGCGCCTCCCAAAGACATCCGCCACCACATAAATTGCGCGCCCAGCACGTTTTGCACTCAGGCCGATTATTGACATTGAACTGAGTGTCAAAATACTGCTGTTTTTCGCGATCAATACCCGCAAACACATCACCCATCTTAAACTCGGGCGCATCGGCCAAACTCGAGCAAAAATAAATTGACCCATCTGCTGCAACAGCCAAATACTGCTTGCCGCCGAGACACCCGTGACAAGATTTTTTGCGTGTCAAAAGTTTTTGAATCCTTGGGTCAAACTCTTCATCTTCACCCTCTTCACCACTTAAAATGGCTTTGAGCGCACGCCGGCTTCGCTTGTGAATTTGTTGTTTCAATGCGGGTATGTGTTCTTCTCGAATGGAGTATGGTGCATCGGGGGAAACAACAGCCGGGCCAATGAGCGCGTTTTCAGTACCCAGAGAACGCAACTCATTGGCAATTTGATCCTCGTCCAGGTCATACGCTGTCATAACGGCTTGCAGGTACACGCGCTCAGGTGCCTCAGCCGTCAGTTTTTTTACATTCTTTGCCACAACATCATAAGTGCCAGAACCATTGTGAAACTTGCGAATGCGATCCTGTGTGTTGCGCCCACCATCCAGGCTGACCTTAATTTGAAACTTTTCATCGATCAAAAATTGCTTCATCTCGTCGGTCAACAACGTGCCATTGGTCACAATGCCAAAACCAACCTGCACACCCAATCGCGCTGATAGGGATTTGGCAAATGGCACCAGCTTGCACAGCAACGGAAAGTTCAAGAGCGGCTCACCGCCAAAAAAATCAATCTGGCACCGCCCCAATGCCTGGGCCTCGGTGATGATCCAGCGTATCGCTTGCTCGGCAACGTCCGGTTGCATCAACATGGCCTTGCCGCCATAATCCCCGCCGTGAGCAAAGCAATAAGCACATTGGATATTGCACGTATGCGAAACGTGCAACGACACCTGCAAACGATCTGTCTGCGATACCCCACAGGCTGCTACCCCTTCTGTCGTCGGCACATTGGATACCACAGGTAGAGCACCATCCGAAATCAACCCCACCTGGGCCAATTCCCCAATGGCCTCGACAATTTCTTCTGCTTCATATTGATCGGTCAGCATCTGGACAACCTGGGTAGCAGACAAACCCTCACAACACGCTAAAATCGACTGGAAAAAGGTATCCAGCTTAAAAAATAGACCCGTCTCAACCTGATAGACAATCGGCTGATTTTGCTCTTCAGTTTGAAAAAGATGCATGTCGCATTTCTGGATGCACAGCATAGTACGCACTCCTCCGAACAGAGATGATTTACTCAGCTTGATCAAAATCGTCCCAATCGTCATCAGCGGGAAAGGGCACGGGCGGAACAACCGGCGCACCAGATGGACATCCCCCTATTTCAAGGCTATTCGTGAATCGATATATTTGAATATCCCCCTCTATGTCTATCCTTCCATTGATCAAAGTCAACTTGCACCGAGTCTTCATGTTATCCTCCTTCAATACAAAAATGTTATGTGTTCACTGTCTTGCCCTTTTTATATCGCAAGATGCGTGCCTAAAATCGTTTCAGAAAAAAAAAAGCACTTGAGTATTACCAAGTGCTTGTAAAACAATGGGATAAAATTTAAGAATTATTTGTGCTACATCTGCGAGATTCAGGCGTAAGTGCATACGCCAGGATGCACTTATAATCGTTTATTCAAAAAAATTATGCATAAATACCTGATTCATATAAAGATAAACAAAGTGCATACGCCGGGATGCACTGCATACAGCAGGATGCACCTGTTTAATATCTATCTCAACCTCAAACGATTGATCTTTTTTTGTAGGCCAGCGCGTGTCATCCCCAACTTTCTGGCTGTATGGGTAATATTGCCCTCGTATTTATCGAGTGCGTCTCGAATCAACCGTTTCTCATACTCCTGAACATGGTCTTGTAAACGCCCCTGGTATTCGACAGAGACATCTGACACCGCGTGACCGACAGTTTCTGAAAACAAATCGGGCGTAATTTCACTATCTTCTTCTGCCAATACAACCGCACGTCGAATTTTATTTTCCAACTCGCGCACATTACCCGGCCAGTCGTGACTTGTGAGGGCTTTTATCGCACCCACTGTCAGCCCGCCAACCGACTTGTTTGCATCTTCTCTTGCCCGAATGAGCAGATGTTTGGCCAGTAACGGCACATCTTCCATGCGTTCTCGCAAAGGCGGCATATCGATCTGAATCACATCCAACCGATAATACAAATCTTCGCGGAACGAGCCTTTCTCAACTTCCTGTTTTAAGTCTCGATTGGTTGCTGCAATAATGCGTACATCCACTGCCCGATCCTCTGTTTCTCCCACGCGCCGGATCTCTCCTTCTTGCAACACCCGCAACAAACTCCTTTGCAACTGTGGCGAGGCATCTCCGATTTCATCTAAAAAGACCGTGCCTCCATTGGCCTCCTCAAAAATCCCAATGTGATTTTCAGTCGCCCCAGTAAACGCCCCTTTTTTGTGCCCAAACAACTCACTTTGCAACAACTCTGGTGAAAGAGCAGCGCAATTTTGCGACAAAAATCGCTGGTCTTTGCGTGTACTATTGTAGTGTATGGCACGCGCAGCCAATTCTTTGCCCGTACCTGTTTCGCCCTGCACAAGCACGGGAATATCACTTTGTGAAGCGCGTTCGATAAGATAGTAGATGGCCTGCATGGCATCACTTTGCCCAAACAGATCGCCAAGCTGGTACCGTCTTTCGACCTCTTGCTGCAAATATTGTGCTTTCTCTTCCAATTGTTCGTACATCCTCGCATTGACCAGTGCAACCCCCACCAGATTTGCAAATGACTGTAAAAACGTCTGATCTTCTTGAGAAAATGCGTTGCCCAGGCCGCGATGATCTACATATAGGGCACCCATCACACCTTCGTTCAGATGGAATACAGGCACACACAATACAGACCGAATATTGTAGTCTATCACGCTCTGATACCGATTGATCCTGTCGTCTGTCTGGGCATCAATGCTCAAAACGGGTTCATTTGTTTCGATAACCCGACGAATAATACCTCGACTCAATTCTTCTGCATCATCCGATTCTAAATTGTGGTGGCGCACCGCATCAATCACAAAGCCTTTTTGGGTCTCATTTTTAATTGCAACAAGCACCCGCTCTGCTGGATAGACAGCCAACAAATTACCCAAAGTCCGATCCAATAGCACTTTGACATCGCGTTCTGTGGTCAATTCCCGGCTCACATCGTAGAGCAAGCGCAAGCGATCAACAGACAACGTATCAACTAAAATCTCAGAACTGGGGGTTGGAGCGGCATCCTTGCCGCGATCATCTTTGTCGCGAGATAATTGATTTAATAACACCTCTGTTTTCTCCAAAAAATAGGACATTTCCATTTCTCCAAACGCCTGTTTTGCTGCTTCAAGATACTCTTGAGCTTTTGCCATATCATTTCGCTCGAGATAAAATTCTCCTACCATCAGCAGCGCACGCGCCCAGTGGTCGCCTTTGGATTCTCTTCGGCATTCAATAGCCTGCTCAAACACCTCTTCAGCCTCAGAAATCCGCTCTGCTTGAGCAAAAGCAACACCAATACCACAATACACCAGAGGCAATATGCCCGTGTACATTTCGGATGTTTGTTGCACACTTTCACTGGCTTTTTTTGCCCATTCAAGTGCTACTTCTGTATCTCTCATTCTCGCAGCAGCCGTTGCTGCAATCGCATAAGCGCGATAGACATAATCTTTTCGCGGTGTTTCCAAAAATCGCTCTGCTGAGGTCTCGGCATATTCCAATGCCTCGGCAAAATCACCGCGTTCCAGAGCCAATTCTCCCAGATAGAGGCAATTCACTGCCTCCCAGTAAACAACGCCTCGCTTCTGCCACTCACCAATGACTTCATGGCAAACTCCTTCCGCACGATCACGTTCACCCAGATAAAAATAAACTCTTTGAAGTAAATTAAGTGCCCAAAGGCGATGATGCGCAAGCCCAAGTTGCCTAAATGTCTTTACAGCAGTTTCCAAATATCCCTTAGCTGTCTCAAATCGAAATCCCACCAATGCAGCTTGACCTTCTCGTCCTTGTATAAAAGCCTCATTTTGCGGGTCTCCCAGCATACTACGTTTCTCTATTTCTCGACGCATATATGCAATAGCATCTTTGTGCCGTCCAGACACATCGCACAAATAAGCCAAACCTCCCAACGCCTGAATTTCACCTTCAAAATCACCCAGTTCACGATAAAGCCGCAATGCCTCCAGCATACATTCTTCTGCAATGCCTCCACGTCGGTCTAAACTATGAATACCACCTTCAATCCACAAAATACGCGCTTTCAAATCGTTCCGATCATCGGGCAATAACGCCTGTGCCTCATCTAAAAGTTCCAGTGCGCTATTGTGCTGACCACAATTGCGTAGCGCATCTGCATAATCGCACAAAAAGTTGATTGCATCTGCAGGTGATACAAAAGCGTCATACATTGCCCAGTCTTGCACAGTTTCAAACCGTCTCAATGCCTGGCGGTACGCTTGTGTCTCCAATGCCTTTTTGCCTGCCCGACGCATATATTTCACAGCTTTATCTTGTTCTCCTGCTGCCGCGAAATGATCCGCCAATTCTTCCGTCAGTTCTTCTGCATGTTCCGTCTTTTCCAAAGCATTTCCAATTTCTCGGTGCAACAGCCGTTGGCGTACATTTTGCATACGATTGTAAACTGCACGCCGACACAACTCCTGTGAAAATCGATACCGCTCTTCATCCTCTCCACAAGTAGCCAAAAGTCCTTCTGCAATCAATTCGTCCAGTATATCCAGTAGTTCCAACTCATCACCGCGCCAAATAGCAGCCAATAATTCAAAAGAAAAATCGCCCAGAAAAACACAGGCGTATTCCAGCACCCGCTGTTGTACAGCAGGCAGGGTAGCTATGCGCCTGTACAAAACCTCTGAAAAATCATCGGACAACAAAGTTTCGGGAAATTCTCCCCATTGCCAATGGCCGGATATATTCTGCCGAACCACATCGGCATTCACCAGCGTCCTCATAGCCTCCACGACAAACAGGGGTTGCCCACCTGTTTCACTGAACAGGGATTGTAATGCATCTCGCGGTATGGATCTTTCACCCAACATTGATGCTGCTAAATACTCCACTTCTTTTTGTGGTAGATTTTTCAACTGGATTAGGGTCGCTTCAGAAAATGCATTGCTGTGTATAAATTTTTCAATTTCCTCTGAAATAGGTTCCAGGTTAGACCATCGACAGGTCAGGCATAACAAAAATGGACACGGGTCTGGATCGCGCAACACATACTGTAAAAATTCCAATGTCAATTCATCCAGCCATTGAATGTCTTCCAAACACAACACAATGGGTTTTTTCTGTCGCAGACGTTTTAGCA
This sequence comes from Candidatus Latescibacterota bacterium, assembly GCA_965262145.1. Classification (GTDB taxonomy): domain Bacteria; phylum Latescibacterota; class UBA2968; order UBA2968; family UBA2968; genus VXRD01. The sequence goes on along the minus strand of OZ253501.1, from coordinate 4,970,077 downwards.
CCTGCAACCAACGCTCCATAACAGAAAACTTGTCCATTTCTGCTGAATCGGGCAACCCCGCCATCAAATCCACCGTCCCTTGAAAAGCACTGATCAACGCACCGTATATTTGTCCACCCTCTTCCTGAGATGCGCCTTTCAAACACAGAAAGTCATGGATCAGAGCATCGCCCAATAGTTCTTCAACCAATCTCGATTTTCCCACCCCTGCCTCACCGGAGATCAGAACTACGCGCTGTTTGCCAGCCTGTACATCCTGTAACATCGCCCCCAGTATCTTCATTTCGGATTCGCGCCCGACAAATTGTGGGCGCATGACTTTTCTATGCACATCGCGCTGCTCGTCACCTGGTAGCACAAACTCCGATGGTAAGGCACGCAACACTTCCTCTGCCGACTGAAAACGATCAACAGCCCCCTTTGCCAGCAACTTCAACACAATTTGTTTTATCTGTTCGGGAACCGCGATATTGACTTCGCTCATTGGTGGCGGTGACTCTCGAATATGCTTAAGAATAACGGATACTGGGTTTTGTCCAGAAAAGGGCGGTGCGCCCGTGAGCATCTCATATAAAATTATGCCCAATGCATACAAATCAGACCGATGATCCACGCACAATCCCTTACCTTGCTCTGGCGACATATATTCTGCCGTACCAATAGCTGCGCCCGTCTGCGTAATGGAACCGCTATGCAGATGCCGGAGTTTCGCCAGTCCCATATCCAGAATTGTGGTCTCAATCCCCTCTTCTGTTTCCAAAACCATAATATTGGATGGTTTGAGATCGCGATGCACCGCTCCCTGCGCGTGGATATAGGCCATTCCCTCGGCAAGTTGTTGTACCAGAGCAAAAAAGTGAGACGCCCGGAATCGCGCTAATAGTGCTTGATCGGCAATAATTTTTTCCAATGTCTTGCCGGGTAAATAGTCCATTGTAAAATAGGGGCGACCTTCGGCAAAGCCCCAGGTGTATGTGCGTACCAGGCGCGGGTGCTGGAACCTGTTCGACACTTGAAATTCTCTGTGAAAACGGCGATGCACAACCTTCTGATCCATCATTTTATTCAAAATTTTGAGCGCGCAAGGCCGGGATTGTTCCAAGTCCAAAACCCGATAGACTTCGCCCATGCCCCCGGTTCCCAGGTGCGCCTGGATTTGATATTTGTTGTCGAGAATTGTGCCGTTTTCAAACATATACGTTATACGTCCAGAGGTAAAACAAAAGGCCGTAAGCGCTGTTCTGTTCATTTGCAGCAAAAACTTACGACCTTTGAAGAATGATATGGTGAAGTCACAAGAATGGATAACCTGCTCCAAAAGTTATTAAACGCTATTAACGTGTATAAAAAATTAAAAAACCGATGAAAAAACAAATGCTTATATGCATAATTTTGGCATAATTATGCTTTTAGTCCTATTATTTGTTTTTAGGCACAATTAAGAAGACTTTTGACCTAAACCAGGTCCTGTGTCGCATAATACCGTTTGAGCCGAGCCAAAAGAAACCATTGCAAGAGAATAAAAGAGACGAGAAGGATCGGTGCTTCATAGGTCAGCATCAAATCGGGATATCGGACACGCATCAGACTGGTAAAACCAGTGAATACAAAAGACAAAATCAGGACTAGGATCAGAAAAACTATTCCACCTATCTGTTGCCGTGTTCTTTGAAATCCACACAGGTCATATTTGACTTGCAACCACTGCAACATCGGTAAAAGAACGACCCACCACCCAAGGACACAAAGTATTCTCATCATGTGCCGGATTAAGGTGGTTTTGCCTCCGCCATTTCGTCCGATCAATCCAATTACGCGATGCGCTCCAAGAGAGAGTGTTACGGAATTGAGAGCTATGGTGTCACCGAACTTTTTGGTCAAAGATGTGGCTTCAAATACAGGTGTGTGATCAGGTATCATGATTATCTTCCTCCAGGGCATCTAAGATGGATGTGAAAAGATCTACGACTTCCGCCCGATCAACCCCCAACTGCCGTACCATTGTTGCTAACTGCGTGAGTTGTGGTTTGAGTTGTGCCAGTTTTTCAGCGTGTACGATTTGATCGCGTAGTGGTTTTACGGTTAAAGGTCGCCCGCGTCGCCGCTCGACTAACCCCTCTGCTTCCAATAAGCTATATGCCTTGCTCACTGTCATTGGGTTGAGTCCCAGTTGCCCCGATAATGCACGGGTTGAGGGCAACTCGTCACCCGGCGCGAGTAGCCCGCTGACTACGTGGAATTTCACCTGGTCGATAATCTGGCGAAAAACGGGTATGCCATTGTGATGGTCAATCGAGATCAACATGAGGTATTCTCTTATAAGTGAATTACTGTATTACTAATATAATACACTTGTATTAAAATGCAAGTGTATAAAAAAAAGGATTACACCCATTGTTTATAATTTCAGGACAGGATGTGCTCTACTCCAGGAGACGAAGCAGATTTAACGGATGCCAGACTTCGAGATCGGTTCCTTCTGACAGGTGGATGGCGCACACGCTGCTTTCTGTTATGATGGCTTCTACATCGGCTTCGCGAAAACTTTCGAAGAGTGGCTCTCCAACGGCCTGTGCGAGTTCGTAACCGAGGGGTCCCACTTTCAGGCCAAATGTTCCCGCCATACCACAGCAGGTGCCTGTTTCGATGAGGGCGACGTCTGCACCGCGCTGGCGCAAAAATGCCATTGCGTGTTCACCCGCACCCAGAGGGCGCTGGTGGCAGGGGATGTGGAATCCAAATGCTCGTCCGCGCAGGGTCTCTTGCTCTCCATTTGCAATATCGCTTTCGAGCAGGGATAGAAATTCGAAAAACTCATACGTGTGATCGGCGACAGAGACGACATCGTCTGCTTTATCGAGCAACTTGGGGTATGAAATTTTCAGGCAATATGTTGCCGTGGGTTCTGTTGCAACAATCTCATAGCCCTGCTGTATATAGGGTAAGAGGAGATCCACGTTCTCTCGCGCAGTTTTTTTCGCATTTTTCAGGTCGCCATAGCCGATATAGGGATATCCGCTGCTTTTCTGCGGTGGGATGATGACCTCGCAACCGAGTGCCTCCAGGCGTTCAATTGCCGCCATTCCCAGGTCCGGATCGTTGTAATTGGCAAATAGGTCTGTAAAAAAGGCCACCTTGCGAACGGGATTTGATACGGGAGATGGCCCGCGTTTTGCGAAGCGTTTCACGAGTGTTTTTCGGCTGAATTTGGGTAGCTGGCGCCGCCGATCAATGCCCATTGCTTTTTCCATTATCCATCGCACCAGTCCATTGCCTATCATCCAATTGGATATGGGTGCCGTCAAACTGCCCATTTTTGCGGCTTTTTCAGCGGCCATCAGCATTTTGTTGACGCGCGGATGTGGGTTCACTTCGCTATCGCGGTCTTTTACCCCGGCAATCATCATCGGGATATCGATTTCTGCCGGGCATATTTCTTTGCACAATCCACACGAGATACACAGCGGCGCGAAGTCGCCCGCCTTATCTAAGCCGTGAACTTCAGCCGTCCACGGTATGCCAATCGGTCCGGGGTATATGTATCCAAATGCATGGCCGCCGACGACGCCATAGGTCGGGCAGATATTCATACAGGCGCCGCAGCGGATGCAGTTGAGTGCGTCGGAAAACAGGGGGTCTTTTTGCATCCTGGTGCGACCATTGTCCAGGATAATGATATGCGATTCCCGCGGTGCTCGCCCATCGCCATCGCCCAGAGGTGATCTGCCACTCATCCACGTCACGTAGGTTGTCGTATGTTGGCCGACTGCGCTGACCGGATGTGCCAACATCATTTGCAATGCATCTTCTACTGTTTCCACTACTTTTTCGCGTCCCATAATGCAGATGTGTACATCGGGAATGCTCGATACCAGACGGGCATTGCCTTCGTTGGTCTCGATCAGAATTGTGCCCGATTCGGCAACGCCCACGTTCGCGCCTGTCATGCCGATATCGGCATTGAGAAAAATCGGTCGCAGGTATTTGCGCACGACTTTCATAATCGCATCCACATCGCTGGGCACATCCTCACCCGTTGCTTTTTTAAATATTTCGGCTACTTCAACGGCGGTTTTATGGACGGCGGGAAATACGAGATGGAATGGTTTTTCGTGGACTTTTTGAATAATAAGCTCGCCGAGATCGGTCTCAACTACCTCCAGGCCCGCGTCTTCCATTGGGTGGTTGACTTCGATTTCTTCGCTTGTTAGCGATTTTGATTTTGCCACTGTTTTGGCGTTTTTCTCTGCTGATAGTTTCAAGATATAGTCGATTGCTGCGGCACCGTCTTTTGCGAGAAAGACCTTTGCTCCGCGCGATTCGACTTTCGCTGCAAATTGATTGACCAGGTCGTCCAGCTTGTGCAGACACCGCACTTTGATTTCGCGGACTTCTTTGCGAAATGCCTCTCCTTGTGGCAAAATATCAATCGCTGTGCGCCGTGCATCTCGCGCTCGTTTGACTGCGTTGTATAGCTGCGTGCGTCTTGGTTTTTCTCTCAGTGCTGTTTCTATTTGTGCATACAGATTTTCGTATCTTTGGCTTGCCATGTAAAATCCTTAAAAGAAGGTGAGAGGGGGACCTTTCACGTCTTACGTTTTACGTCTTTCCAAACTTTGCCTTCGACCATGTCACCTTGTCGATAAGAACCGAGAATTTTTACAAAGGTGGCGATTTCGCGCAGGTGTTCAATGGCGCGGGTGCAGGGTTCTTGGCGGATATGGCCCTCAAAGTCGAGCGAGAAGGCGTATTCCCAGGGTTTGCCCGCAAGGGGGCGAGATTCGATTTTGAGCAGATTGAGGTCGCGCAATGCAAATACGCTCAGACTCTTAAATAATGCACCGGGCACATTTTTCATGGCGAATACGATTGATGTTTTTGCGGGCATTTCGATGTCTGAATTTTCAAGTGATAGCGCTTCGGATGTGACGACCAAAAATCGCGTGTAATTTTGATGGTCGTCTTCAATGCCCGTTTGCAAAATTTCCAGATCGTAATCCCAGGCCGCCTGGGCACTCGCTATTGCAGCCGCATCGCGTGCGCCCGATGTTTTCAATGCTTTCACTGCTCCTGCGGTATCGGAGGTCATAACTGTTTCGGCCTGCGATAGAGATGCAGTGAATTGCGTACACTGAGCCAGTGCAGGTGCCTGGGAATAGATATGGCGGATATCTTCTAATTTCACTCCTGGATTTACAATTAGATTGTGTACGATGCGCAATTTCAGTTCGCCGATGATCTGTAAATGGTGCGCCGATAGGTGATCGTAATTTTCGTGAATGCTGCCCATTAATGAATTTTCAATTGGTACTATGCCGTGCGTACACTCTCCTTGTGCGACAGCCGCGAACAGGGCTGAAAAATCGCGTTGCGGTACGACTTCGACATCTTTGCCAAAGTACGAACGCGCGGCCATTTCACTGAATGCACCGTGTTCACCTTGAAATGCGACAATTGTTTTTTTCGTATCACCCATTCATTAGTTCCTTTATATGGGATTCGACGCTGCGCGATAGGCCGCCCAGATCATATCCACCTTCCAGGACAGAAATTAGCCGTCCATCTGCGTGATCTTTTGCGATAGCCATTACGCGCTTTGTCATTTCGGCAAAACCGGATTCTGTCACTTGAGTGGCCGACAAGGGGTCGGACCGGTGCGCGTCAAATCCAGCGGAGATAATGACAAATTGTGGTTTAAAGACATGCATAGCGGGCAAAAATACGTCGTCGAATATACGCAAATACACTGCGTCATCGCTGCCTGCAGGTACGGGTGCATTTAAGGTGAATCCTTCTCCCGCGCCAATACCGGTTTCGTCTGATCGTCCTGTGCCGGGATAATGGGGGTATTGGTGGATACTAAAGAAGAATACTGAGGGATCGGTTTCTAAAATGTGCTGTGTGCCATTGCCGTGATGTACATCCCAATCTACAATTGCTATGCGTTCCAGAGAATATGTTTCTTGAATATATCGCGATGCAATGACCGCGTTGCTAAATAGACAAAATCCCATTGCGTGATCGCGTTCGGCATGGTGCCCGGGGGGACGCACGGCACAAAAAGCCGTGTGTACGCGCGCGTTCATAACCGCGTCAATCGCTTCAAATGTCGCGCCAGTAGCGAGTCGGGCAATGTCAAAAGATAGCGGACATATCCTGGTGTCAAAATCATCCATATAGGTGATGCCTTGCGTACATCGCGCTTTCACATTTGCAATATGCTCGGGCGTGTGCGCTTTTTCCAACCAGGACGTATCGACATGTCTGGGTTCAAGTGTTATGAGGTCTTTTGTCAGGCCCGTTGCATCCAGATGGGCATGTAGTGTTTGTAATCGCTCAGGGCGCTCGGGATGTGCGCCTCCGGTGTCATGCTTTTGAAAATCGGGATGCTGAACCAGTCCTACTTTGTTCATGTTGGTTTCCCTATGCTCTCTCGTTTCAGTGGTCGATTACCGCACTGCCGAGGCAGAGATCGCCATCGTAAAATACGGCGAATTGTCCGGGCGCAATGCCGGAATCTTTTTCTGCTATGGTTACGGATAATCGGTCGTTATCCATTGCCTCGATTTCACAGTTGATCAATTCTGGGCCGTGGCGCAGTTTTAATTGCAGGGCGGTTTTTTCAGGTGGTTCTGCAATCCAATTGGGATTTGTCACGACAAATTGGTTCCGCAATGCGTTTTTGTGTCTCGTGGCGTGGGATACGAAGATGATGTTGCGTTCAACATCTTTTTGTACGACGTACCAGGGTCCACCGCTCAATCCCAGGCCATACCGCTGTCCGATTGTGTAATAATAGTAGCCCCGATGAGGTCCCAGAATTTGTCCGGTTTCTCTATCGATAATATCGCCTTTTTTTTCGCCCAGGTGAAATGCGATAAAGTCCGGGTATCTGATTTTGCCTAAAAAGCATATTCCCTGGCTGTCTTTTCGCGCTTGATTTGGCAGGTCAAAATCCCGCGCCAATTGCCGCACTTCGCGTTTCATCATGTTTCCGATGGGAAATAATGCCCGCGCGACCTGTGATTGATACATGCCCGATAAGAAATACGTCTGATCTTTGACGGGGTCGGGTGCGCGTTTGAGATGAAAAGTCCCGTTGCACTGTGCGATTTGTGCGTAATGCCCGGTTGCCACTTTTTCATAGCTGCTGTCAATGTGGTCAAAGAATGCACCGAATTTAATCCGCTGATTGCAAAATATATCTGGACTGGGTGTGCGTCCAGCGCGCAGTTCGTCGAGTGCATAAGATACTACGCGCTCGAGATATTCCGATTGGAGGGAGATTATCTCCAGTGGTACATCGAGTTGGCCACATACGGATCGGACAAATTTCAGGTCGGCTTCCCAGGGACATTCCCCCAAAAAAGCGAGTTCGTCTTCGAGCCATACTTTGAGATAAAATGCCGTCAGATTGTGGCCTTCATTTTGCAATATATTCAAAGCCACCGAACTATCGACACCACCGGAAATGAGAACGGCGATTTTCATGTTTTTGTCTTTTATAGTGGTTTTAACCCATCACACCAATGCAGGTCCGGGAATGCGATTCCATTCGAGTTCTTCGCAATCGCCTTCGTAAACGGGCATCAAAGGTGCGAGCTTGCGGGCGGCTTCTTCAGACCAGTGATCTGGAATCGGGTGCCGGTTTGCCAGGCGGGCGCGCATGCCTGCGGGCAAGTCATTATATATCGGGTGGTACCACAGTGTGATCACTGTCCGCCGCTGATCCGTTTTATTGGCGCGTGCGCTGTGCAATAACCGCGAATCACCGATGACCAGATCGCCAGCGCGTACGGGAACATCTCGCTCGTCGGGATACGACTGATAAGCGGGATGGTCTGGATCGGATACGCGCCGCAAATCTTCGGTGTGTGCTTCGGGGGTTATGTCGTGTAGGGGGTGTCGTTTCAGATGCGAGCCTTCGATCAATCTCAAACACCCGTTTTCACGCGAGGTGTTTACGAGGTAATACATCAAAAATACCTGTTGTGGCATGGGTACGTAGCTCACGGGATCATTCCATCCCCACCAATCCTGATGCCAGAATAGGGGCGGGCTGTGCGGGGGTTTGCTAATTATAAAACCGGATGAGAAAGTAGGTTGGACAAAGCCCATTTCTCGCAAAGCATTTAGTGCTTTTGGCCAGGCGATCAGTTCGGCAAAAAAGTCGTCATGGTAAATGCTGATCAAACTTCCCGTCGATTTCTGTGCTTCAAAATACTCGGCATCTTGCGCGTCTAACAGGCGGTTAGATGCCTCGTTTGTGCGCTCAACCATTTCGGAGGTGAGTACATTTTCAAATACACAGAATCCGTCCTGAATCAACTGCTCGCGTTTGGAAGACATTATACCTCCTCAACATTCGGTCAGGCGACGCGCTGTAGCATTTCGTTTATCTGGTAGCGCAATCGCCCGTGCTGGTGGTTTTGCATTGCTTTCAACAGTGGCAGTACTTGTGCGTCATCAATACAGTCCATGTGTTCCAAAGCCGTCAGCGCGTTGAAGCCGACAAATGGCTCCTGGTCTTTTAGTGTTGTCAGCAAATCATCGCGGGCGATTTCGGCGGCTTTACTCCAGATGGTCAATGCGCGCGTGGCGTTGTGGCGCACCCAGTCGTCGCGGTCTGAAAGTGCGTTGCGAATAGCGGGTAGTGCGTCAAGGGCTGGCAAACCAATATCGCCCAGGGTATCTGCAGCGGTTGCGCGCACCCAGTCGTCCGAGTGTGTCAATGCATGGATGAGCGGATCTACTGCGTGTCCTCCTGCTGCTGATAGTGCTGCGGGAACTTGCTCTCGGAGTGTTTCATCTGGTCCCAGCAATATATCCATCAATGCGGGTACTGCGCGTTTGTCCAATCGCCCCAGGGAGTATGTCGCATTTAGCACGACACTTGGATCATCGCTGTTCAAGTTGTGCATCATATCATCTACGGAGACGAGCGCGTCATCACCCCATTCGGGCAGAGGTTCACCGCGCATCCAGTGCCACATAAATTCCCATACGAGGGGATGGCGCAATAATACATCGGATGGATGGTCGGGTTCTATCCGGTGTGCAAGGGTATCGAAATCGGGATCAAAATTCGATGCGGCATGCCAACTCGGCGCTGTTGGCTCTTCTGTGCGCTTAAATAAAAATTTCATCATATACCGGTCGCGGTCACTTATGTTGCTGGATACGCGGTGAAACAAATCAAAATGTACAAGCAAGACATCGCCGGGATCTACGACCGCAAATGGGAATTCGTAATCGAACTCATTTTTTGGTTTCGCACTGTAATACTGCGTTCCGGGTATCACGCCAGTGGGTCCCATTTCAATCGGCGTTTGGTGCGGATAACAAATCGCCATTACAGTTCGCGGGCGATGATGCCGCCGCCACGGTCGGCTCCAGCCAGCAAATCGGCGCGTTGAACCGTCCTGATGAAACGTTCGGCCTTCTGTGCCCGCGGGATTGCGATGGCAATGCCTGTGACAGTGCATGACATACGAATCGCCCAGGATACTCGATAGCGCGCCGACCATCGCTTCGTCGTCAAAAATTTCGCGCAAGCCCGGCGCGGCGTGCAATATGTCATTGCCCGGGTTTCCCTCTGCCGTAGCCTTTTTTGCATCTGTCAGTATTTGCGCGTGGATATGTGGCGCGACACTGGTCTTGACCACGCAATATCCCCGTGCAATAAAATGTAATATCGCCTCGTCGTTTAATAAATGTGATTGCTGGGCCATTATCCGTCTCCTGTTAAAAGTTTCTTGTAAGTTTTTTGATTTAGGGATTAGAAACCAATTTACCGAATTTGCAAGCGATATTGAGCAAGTTGTTTGTAAAATGAATTCCCGTCCCCTGCTGCTTCTGCGCGCCTCCTCTAAAGCAAGTCAAATGGAGTTATGATACCCACGAGGTCTCCTTCTCTCATCACAACTGCTGCCTTCCCTTTCATTATTTCTAAGGCTCGCAGCTTGCTGTAGGCTGATTTCACTTCGTCAGCTTTTTTTATTTTTAGTCCGTTTTTTTTCGCATCTTCTACAGTCTGCTTCCGTCCATCTGGGCCTTTATCCGCCAAGTATTTTGCTAAGTCTGCGTCCGCTAAAATTTTCCATTCATTTCCTATTTTTACGGGCAGGTATGAGAAAGAGTGTATCAACATCAGTCGCCTGCACTCTCCCAGCTTCTGCCATTTGTAGGCTCGTACTACCTCTGTTTGTATGTAAGCTTTTACCCCATCCTTCTCTGCGCCACTTGCTGCCATTAAGGCGTCCTCCAAATAGATTCCTGCTACTGTTGCTATTCTCGCCGCTGCCCGTGCTGCCGCTCCCGTATGTGCTTCTTGGTTCCGCGCTTCGATTACTTCTGCCAAGAGGTTTTCAAACGTGCTCTCGAATGGCCCTCTTTCTACTTTCTCTTTTTCCTGGCCTGTTGTCGGGTGGCATTTTTTTACAAATTGTTGAAGTGACTTTTTCAGTTTGCCCAGCCCTTTTCCGACCTCTTTCTCCATCGCGATTGCATTTCCCACTGCCTCAATTGCTTGTGCTATCTCTAACCAATTTTCTCCATCTACCAAGACCTGATATCTTGCTTTCTGCAATCTTTTCCGCAGTTCTAAGCATTCCTCTTTTGATATTTTTTTACACTTTCTCACTATCTAACCCATCATGACTAAAGTAGCAATATCTTGATCTGCCTTCTCAAACCAATCCCGTTCAGGCGACTCGTCGTTCATATACTACTTCTCCTTCTTCCAGCACCTTGTGAATCATGGAATATGGATTGTTGCGCTGTTCGGCAAAGACTTCAGGAGAGCGAATAATTACATCGACGGGCAACACAAAACGCTCGGCAATTGCCCTACGAATAGGATTGCCATGCTGGCGTCGTCCCACATCTACATGCATCACGACCAGCAGATCCAAATCGCTGTGCTCGTTAGCCTCTCCGCGTGCATGGCTGCCGAAGAGAATGATCTGTTCCGGATCAAAGCGTTCGACAATCAGTCGCGTTATGGCCTGAATAGTGGCTCGGTCAATATGGGCTTCAATCGCATTCATTAAATCCTCTTACACAGTGCGGACAGAAATTTGCAAATAGCGAGTTTTCACTCTATTTTCTTATCTGTCCGTATTTTTTGCAATACATCCCAGGAGCAGCAAATGAAAATCACCGCTATTACCTGCGATATTCTCTCTACCGCTCACCAACAGAGTGCGACGCAATATGAAGATACCGCAGGATTAAAATTTCCGCAAGTCGCGCCCCAATCCACGCAAATCTTTTCCGGCAGAGCCGATACGCGACACCTCTGTGTCTATCCCTCGGGGCGATCGACAGCGCTTATTCGCGTGCGTACAGATAATGGCATTGAGGGCATTGGCGAAGCCCATGCCCCGGCTGCGCCTCGCGTTGTCAAAACGATTGTAGAAGATTTGTTAAGTCCTGTGCTTATCGGTGAGGACCCGCGCTCAATCGACGTTTTGTGGGAACGCATGTTTTCGACGATGCGCCTGCGCTCACATACGCAGGGTTTTACACTGGAAGCGATTGCGGGGATCGATATCGCACTTTGGGATATACGCGGAAAATACTATAACGAACCCATCTATCGTTTGCTTGGTGGTCCGTACCGTTTGCAAATTCCCGTGTATTCATCGGGTACGCCGGGTCAGACCGTTGAATCTCGTAGCGAGGGGATTGAAAAGGTTTTGGACGAGGGTTTTTCTGTTGTGAAAACGTCCTGTGGACGAGGGACGATAGACGAGCAAATGCACATTGTCCGCGAGATGTCACGCGCTGTGGGAGACCGCGGTAAGCTGCTCGTTGACGCGCACGGCGGATTTGATATTAAAGACGCCCTCCGCTTCGTCCGGTTGCTCGAAAATCTCGGTAACGTAGAATGGTTTGAAGATGCTCTTTTTCCCGAGGATCATCAAGGGTATCGGCAGCTGGCCCAATCGACTTCTATTCGAATCGCTGTCGGGGAGACAGATTGCAACCGCTATGTCGTGCGAGACCGATTGCTCAACAAGGAATGCGATCTTATTCTTCCCGATGTTTGTCGGGCTGGGGGTATTTCTGAAACTTTGCGTATCGCACAATTAGCCGATGTTTTTGGCGTGTCATGGGCGTCCCACGTCAGTACGAGTACTCCTATTCATCTTATGGCGGGGCTTCATATTGGCGCGGCGACTCCCAATTTTTTTATCTCTGAATGTCCCAGCGGTTTTGCGCGCGGTCCTTTTGGCAACGGGCTTCTTTCCGAACCTTTGTCGTTTGAAAATGGGCATATTGCGCTGAGTGAAAAACCCGGCCTCGGTATTACGCTTAATGAAGACGCTGTTGCCGGGCTGATTCTATCTTAAATAAAAACTGCCGAAGCTCATTGTCCGGCAGTTTTACAATACACCATAAGAGAGTCTCTCAAAGCGCGATACGGACCGCTTTCGCTCCCGTTTTTGCTTTTTTGCGCGCTTCTTCCAGTGATGCGCCCCTTGCAAGTACGACTCCCATTCGCCGTTCTCCCTGTACCTCGGGCTTGCCAAATAACCGGATCTGTGTATCGGGTTCGGTGAGTGTTGCGCCCAAATTGCCGTATTGCACCTGTTGCGAATGCCCTTCTACCAGGATCACATGCGAAGCTGCCGGGCCGTGGTTTTTGATATTTGGAACTGGCAATCCCAAAATTGCACGCGCATGCAGGGCAAATTCGGACAGGTCTTGCGATATCATGGTCACCATGCCCGTGTCGTGTGGGCGGGGTGATACTTCGCTGAAGTAGATGTCATCGCCTTTCACAAATAATTCCACTCCAAAAATGCCGAGGCCGCCCAGCGCGTCGGTGATGGCCTTGCCCATCCGTTGTGATTCTGCAAATGCAGCCTCGCTCATTGGCTGTGGTTGCCACGATTCGCGATAGTCGCCATCTACCTGCCGATGTCCTATTGGCGCGCAAAAGCTCGTGCCTCCTGCGTGGCGCAAGGTCAATAGCGTGATTTCATAATCAAAATCCACAAATCCTTCCACGATGACCGCATCTGCACCGCCACGCGCACCTTCCTGTGCATAGGTCCACGATTTTTCGGCGTCGGCCATATTTTTGACGGTGCTTTGTCCTTTGCCCGATGAACTCATGGTTGGTTTTATGACACACGGTACTCCGATTTCCCGAATTGCTGCGCGGTATTCTTCTAAATTCGACGCAAACCGATAGGGCGATGTTTTTAGTCCCAGTTCCTCGGCAGCCAATCTGCGAATGCCCTCGCGGTTCATTGTCAGCCGGGCTGCTCTGGCTGTTGGGATTACTGTGAATCCTTCACTTTCCAATTCGATGAGTGTATCTGTGGCGATTGCCTCAATTTCGGGTACGATTAAGTCGGGCTGTTCTTTTTTAATGACTTCGCGCAGGGCGTCCCCATCCAGCATGGTAATGACATGCGACCGATGCGCTACCTGCATCGCGGGTGCATTGGCATAGCGATCTACGGCAATTACCTCAACGCCATAGCGCTGGAGTTCAATTACAACTTCTTTTCCCAATTCGCCAGAGCCACACATGAGTACTTTGGTTGCAGTTGGTGAAAGCGGTGTTCCAATGGTCGGCATAGATTCCTTTCGTTCACTATCCGCTTAGCACGACAATCTCACGGTCGCTGCCCGATAAGGGGAGATCTACATAGGTTGCGTTTTGTTTATGAGAAGCGTGGAAAGCGACAATGGCTTCGAGTGTATGAATGGCTTCTTCGGCATTGTAGGGAAATGGGGCGCGATCATCCAGATAGGCAACGATTTCCGATACGGCGCGATCCATCCCTGAAACGCCATCTTCATGAGGTGGCCATTGTTCTGTCTCACCAGTCCAGTATTCAAGTGTGACGCCTTTTGCCTCAATAATTGCCCGTCCTTTATTTCCATTAATTTCCATTCGCGGTGGTGCTGCGGAATAATCGGGTGCGCTCACTGTCACCATCAGCCCGCCGTCCATACGCATCACACCCGAACCGCCCGGATCGCGAAATGTCTCGCCGCGGCAATCTGGCTTTCCCGCCAGATCAAGTGTTGCAGAGACCGATTGGACGCGATGCCCGGTAAGCATTAAGAGCGCGTCAATTACATGTGTCCCCACATTGCCCAATCGCCCCGTCGGCCATTGAAGGGTAGCAGAAATAAGTGTGCCCAGTTCTCCATCGGCAATTAGCGCACGAAGCCGGCGATAATTGGGATCAAATCTTCGCTGATGGTTAAAAACCAATAATCCGTGCTTTTGAGCCTCGAGCATGTGCTGGGCATCTACCACCGTGGTTGCCGCGGGTTTTTCGCAATAGATGACGGGAATGCCATGTTCGGCACAGGCTATGGCAATTTCCGCGTGGGTAGGGGTATAGGTCGCTATGCTGACAATATCGAGTGTTTCGTTGGCGATCATTTCACGCCAACTCTCATAAGTTACAGCACCCGTGCGCGCTTCATAGCGCTCGCGTCGCCCCAGGTCGCGGCTTGCACCGGCCACGAGGTCGATACGCGGATGGTTCTGATACGCAAAAGTATGCGTGCCATCCATACTGTCCACGCGCTGACCCAATATATCACCTGAGACTTGATCAGCACCGCCGATCATCCCCAGACCTATTACCGCGGCTCGGTATGTTTTAGAAGGCATTAGCTCTCCTGTCTCGCAATCCAATCAATAACGGTCTGACTCATGGCGGGTGTTGCGTCATCGCTGAATACGTGATCTGCCCCGTCCAGCACGACCAGTTCTTTTGGTTCGTTAGCTCGCTTAAATATTGCCTGGGAGTCTTCAATGGGCACCACATCGTCGTCTGTGCCGTGTACGAGCAACCATGGAACCGAGATTTGAGATGCTCGATCTACGACGGTGTCGATGGCCGTTAAGTCATTCATATACGCACTGGATAGCGGGCAATCCGGGTCGTCCCACATGTTGCCTTTATTGGGGGTGACGTCTCCAAACTCGCGCTGTGCAAATCCCTTTGTATCTACCATGCCGGCCAGAGAGATGAGATGCTGAATGCGCGTATCTGTGCTTGCCCGCAATACGCCTACGGCACCTCCCATACTGTGTCCGGCATAACAGATTGTATATCCGTTTAAGGCATCCAGCACGGCACCCAAATCATCTACTTCTTTTGTAATGGTCGCATCCTCAAACCGCCCTTCTGAATCCCCATTGCCGGCAAAAGAGAAGCGCAGGACGTTGAATCCTTCGGCTTCCAATGCATGTGATAGCGCGACCAAAAATGGTCTGTCTTTGTTGCCAGTTACGCCATGGCCCAGGACTACGATGTGTTTGCGCTCGGGATTTCCACTGTGAAAAGCATAATCCAATTTTTCACCGCTTTTATTTCGAATTTCTCCAAACATGATTCTCTCCGAAGGTGAGATTTGAGATGTCCACTCACGTTCCTGACGCCTGTGAAATGGGGAGAAGAGCAAGGGCTTCAAAATGTTTTTCGATGTCGTCCCTTGCGCTGATGTATAGTGCCTCGTCATCACATGCTGCGTGCACAGCATTGCTCAGGGACTCGTAGATATTTCCCAGAGTGTCAAATCTCATCGGGAATTCTGGATCCAGTAGCTTCCGGTAGTCTTTGGCAAGATCCTCTCCGCGAACTTTCTCGTCCTTATTCACTGCGAGAACACGTCGGAAGTACTGCTCTATTAGGGTCCTCAGGTAGAATAGTGATGCCAGGGTTCTTCCAGTATTGAAAGCGATTACCGCATCTCGATAGAATCGAGCCTCCGGTAGTTTCTTCATCGCCTTTGGTATGGGTACAGATTCGAAGCGGCTTCTACCTACAATCGTCAGTCTCTTTCCTTCCCGTCTTACGACGTAAATCACACTTTCACGTTTGCACGACTGGCACAGATAAGAAAAGAAGAAGATCTGTTTCTGGGAGCCCAATTCAGCGGCTAACCCATCTGCCAGTCCGTTTACATGGACAGGATTGTGCGGTTGAACTGTATCGTCGCAGAAGTCACATACAACCTTGATATCTGGAAGTTGAATGTCGAGAGACTTGTACTTCAGTGAATCATTGTTGATGCCGCCTGGGTCCGGCTGGGCAACCCAAAATCGCCATGGTACCGCTTCTAGGTTGCGGGTATGGTCCACTACGGCATCTTTAATGTCATCACGTACCAGTCTCCTGCCAGGGAGGTGATCCCTACTGGTATAAAGGCTACCCGGACATACTAATTTGATGATCTCTTCACGGTCAACAGATATATCCGCCTCAACATTCTGGTAGAGATGCTTGCGTTCCAAGAGAGTTCGAACAGACTCGCTGGTCGAACGCCTCGCCTTCTCAAAGACTCGATATAGAACTATTGAATTAAGAGGCATGTTTCACTCCATCACCCTTTTCTCCAAAAACCAATCGCGTTCATCGCCAAATCGAGTTGTCATTCGGTACCTTTCACAATTTCTATTTTACAAAATTGTTTTATATTTTTTTAACAGACGTTGAGAAAAATAATGATCATCAAGTTGTATTTACGCCACCCTCTTCACGCAAAACGTTATATTTTGTTTCGATCATAGCCCGGGGTTGACCATTGGATATCTGGGCAGCATTAATCTAACAGTTGTGGGCGTATTTCAGCAAGAAAAATTAAATGTCGATAACACCTCGGAAGTTCTGGCACTATCGCCGGATGTTACAAGCCATTCATAGAAGTTGATACACAGAGGAGAGTGCCAATGAGTAGAAATATACCATCAAACGATTACGCAGGTCTCCTTGCGGAAGTGAAGGAGCGCGTCCGTGCTGCCCGATATGCGGCACTCAAAGCAGTGAATAAGGAATTGGTCGGTCTGTACTGGGACATAGGCCGGATGATCGCAGAGCGACAAAAGGTTGAAGGTTGGGGGAAGTCAGTGGTGCAGCAACTTGCCGCGGACCTACAGGCTGAGTTTCCCGGTATGCGGGGTTACTCTGCCCAGAACCTGTGGTATATGCGGCAGTTCTTTCTGGAATACCACGAAAATGTAAAACTCCAACCGCTGGTTGGAGAAATCAGTTGGGCCAAGAACCTGGTCATAATGGGGCGCTGCAAGGACGCGTTGGAACGGGAATTTTATATTCGCATGACCCGCAAGTTCGGCTGGACAAGAAATGTTCTTATACACCAGATTGAGAACCAGAGTTATGAAAAGTCCCTGCTGGGCCAGACCAACTTCGATCAGGCCCTGACGCCAAAACTTCGCGTACAGGCTGAACTGGCGGTGCGAGACGAATATACTTTTGACTTCCTCGGATTGAGCGATGAACACAGCGAAAAAGAACTGGAAACGGCTCTCATTGCCCGTGTCGAGGACTTTCTACGTGCTATGGGCGGGATGTTTGCCTTTATGGGAAGCCAGTTCCGGCTGGAGGTAGGTGGTGAGGAGTTCTTTATTGACTTGCTGTTGTTCCACCGTCGCCTGCGTTGCCTGGTGGCGATTGAGCTGAAGGTGGGAAAGTTTCGACCGGAGTTCGTCGGAAAAATGCAGTTTTACCTGACTGCTCTGGACCGACAGGTGCGCGAAGAGAGTGAAGGTCCATCCATCGGTATCATCCTGTGTAAGGAAAAGAACCGCACCGTGGTCGAATATGCCCTGCATGATGCCCGAAAGCCCATTGGCGTGGCGACCTACCATGTCAGCAGGCAGTTGCCCAAAGAACTCGAAGGACAGTTGCCGTCGCCACAGGAAATAGCCCGACTGTTGGAGACAATGAAATGAGCAGCTATTTTAATACATATTGCCAAGGAAGTTCTGAGCTGTATCAAGTCCTTGCTCGTCCACAATACATCTAAGTTATCCCGCCTTGCACTTTAATCAGGTATTTTGTCAAATTCGAGTTTTACTACCATTACGGTGTTGACCAGTTTATTTGCTGGCAAGTTCTGCAACCGCAAATAGGGTTTGTGCTCTATGTGATTTGTCGGCACTAAATCCACTGTAAAATCTACCGCTTCACCTGTATTTAGCAAAGTCGCTTTCTTTGGTGCAACTGCTATTGGGTCGAGTTTGACGCCGCTTGTTCGCGGATCGTTTACCAGATGTACGTAAATTACATTGTCTCGGCGCGTCAATAATATATCGCGATTGCGCGTTAAGTGCGACGACGGTTCCACGTCTTTGACCGCTTCTTCTATTGTGTGATACCATTTTCCAATGCGCTTCAAAATGCCCATGGATGCCTCTGGAATTGTTCCGTCGGATTTGGGACCTACGTTGAGCAAATAGTTTGCATCGCGCGCGAGATACCGATCAATGCTCCGTATCAAATGGCGATCCGTATAATAATCCTCATCTACCCGATAGCCCCAGCTTTCGATTCCCACGGATTGACATGCCTCGGTCAACCGATCAAATGACTGCTGGGCATCTATACCTTGCGCGTGATCGCGCTCGGGTGTACCAAAATCACCTGGATCAAATCCCCGATTATTGATTACCGCCGCAGGTTGTAGCGACCGAATCATCGCGTTGATGGATGGATCGAAGTGTTCATCCACGTTCATATCCCACCAGAATGCGTGCAACTTTCCGTAGTTCGCACACAATTCCCACACCTGCGCCTTCAGAAATTCCACATATTTCATCAAATCGGGATCATCTCCCGGCTTGGGTTGAGGTAGTTCGTGATGTCGTCCCTGATTGGGGTAATTGGGGTGGTGCCAGTCGGCAACCGAGTAGTAGAAACCCAGTGGAAAATCGCGTTTGTGACATGCGTCGGCGAGCATTGCCATCAGGTCTTTTCCACATGGGGTATTCATTGTGTTGAATGCCGTATGCGCTGTATCCCACAAGCAGAATCCATCGTGGTGTTTGGTTGTGACGATGATGTATTGCATCCCGGCTTCTTCTGCGAGATCTAACCACGCGTCGGGATTGAAATTTGTGGGATTCCACTGCTCGGCCAATTTCACGTATTCATTTGCGGGCATACGCCCGCGCCACTGGTGCTGTTCTTGCCATCCGGGGATCGCATAGATTCCCCAATGGACAAATAGCCCAAATCGCTTTTCCAAAAACCAATCGCGTTCATCGCCGAATTGAGTTGTCATTTAGTACCTCTAATTTCTGTTTCTTCTTGAGGGCCAATCTCCGGTGACTTCTTCAAATGGCGCGACCGGTTCAAATGCCTCGTCGTAATCTCCACCGTTGTGGCTGGTCTCGCAGGAGCGGAGCCATTGGCGCAGGGTCTCGCGCGTTTGTCCCATCCGCTCGCGCTGCTCATTTGCCAGATTGGTGGTTTCGGCGCGATCTTCAATCATGTCAAAACACAAATCTTCGCCGCCGTCGCGCGATAGGTTGGTTAAACATTTATACCGATTGTCGATCATCGCGATGGTCGGCGCGTCAAACATCGCGTTTTTGGGACTGTTGAACCGATACGGAATGGGAACGGGACGTTCTGTCATATTTTCTTCAATCACCGGCAGCAGACTGATTCCGTCAATTGGTCGATCATCGGGCATTTGATATCCCATGACCTCGGCAATTGTGGGGAAGTAATCCAGTGTGCTGCACGGCATTTCCACGACGCGTCCAGGATCTGCATGATTCGGCCAGTGCAATAGCGCGGGTACGCCCACACCGCCGTCAAACAAAGACCGCTTTCGCCCGCGCAAGCCGCCTGTTGATCCCCGGTTCCGGCCATCGTGACCCGTGCGTCCTTCAGGGCCGTTATCCGAACAGAACCAGATCATGGTGTTATCGGCTACGCCCAATGTTTCGAGGGTCTGATACAACCGCCCTACCTGATCGTCTATCGCGGTGATACAGCCGTAATAGTGTTGCTCATCCTCGCTGTACTCGGCGTACATTGCCCGATATTCCGGTCCGGCAACGACCGGGGTATGAGGTGCGTGAAACCAGATTGTCGTAAGGAACTGCTCGCCATTTTTAACAGCCTGTTCGATAAATGGAATTGCGCGATCCATCAATACCCGGGAATCGCATCCCGATAGATTTTCCGTTGCCAGCACGCCATTTTCGTAATACGGAGATGCCCAGAGTTGGTCCAAACGCTTTCCGGTTTTTTGATCGATGTCCAGGGTTGGGTCCCAGGTGGGAACCGCGTATTCTGTTGCAAAAGATGCATCGTAATCTCGCTCCCACGGTGGGGCGTAATTGCGCGCTGGATTGCGACCGGGCTTGCCCGAATAATTTGGATCCAGCGTTCCCAAATGCCATTTGCCAAAATGTCCGGCTGCATAGCCGAAGGATTTTAACATTCGCGCCAATGTTATTTCCTGTGCGGGCAGATGCCCGCGATTGGCATGTGTTACGCCATATCGAAAATAATGCCGTCCGGTCAAACACGTCCCTCGCGTTGGGGAGCAGACAGGTCCCCCTGCATAAAACCGCGTAAATCGGATTCCATTGTTCGCCAGCTGGTCCAAATTCGGCGTTTTGATTACTTCATTTCCGTTAAACCCCACATCGCCATACCCCAGATCATCACACATCATTAGAATTATATTGGGAGTGCTCATTCTTTACTCTCCATAAAATTTCGCTACGGGTGGGAAATAATTATCAGGCGGCAATGTATCGGGTGCCAGCGCCAGGGGATCTGTTACCACATGCTTCTTGCCGGTGTACTTTGCTGCCGCATCGACGAAAATAATTACGTATCCCACCCGCCAATCATCGGTTTTATTTGGTCCCGCGGTGTGAAATGTCATCCCGTGATGAAACGTACAATCTCCTGCTTGAAGCGGATGCGTTACTCGGGTACGCCACGCAATTTCTGGCGCAACTTCCCGCCATCCATCCTGATTATTTGTCGCCATGTTCGGTACATCTTTCATTCCGTGCGATCCCTGTACAAATGACATGCATCCCATTTCCACAGGCGTATCCTGCAATGCTATCCACGCCGATAGGGCATTGGAATTGCGATCGTAGGGCCACTTTACGAGGTCTTGATGGAATGCTGTCGGTACCTCGAGTTCGGGCATTTTTGCCAAAATGTGATCGTGCCAGATTCGCAATCGCGCATCCGCAATTTTCTCTGCGACTGCGGCGACATTCGGGTGCTGCGTCAATTCTCTCAACACCTCGTCTTCCCGCCATACATTCACTTTTTGATTAAATGGCCGGTTTGGATCCTTTGGCATGGCTTCCAAAATATCCAACGACGCCTGACGAAATTTCGCCACTTCATCCGGCGAGATAATCTGCGAAATTTTTACCACGCCATCGCGCCTGTATGTTGCCATCATTTCGTCTGTGATATCTGTTGGTGTCATGATTTCCCCCTTTTTAGCGGTTATTTACCCGCGCTTTGCGATGATATTGTCCCAGGGTTCTATCCCGCACCGCTCTGCCCAGGCGTCGTAAATTGTCGCGAGTTCGGATACCACATCGGGATTTTCATTTACCAGATCGTTGAGTTCTGGTCTGTCAGCTTCAATATCGTACAGCTCCCACTCGCCCGGGTAGCGCTTTACCAGTTTCCAATTGCCCTTGCGTACGGCGCTATTGCCTTCGTGTTCCCAGATTAGATATTCTTTGCCGTTGTCCCGGTTGTCAAAAATTGGCGTCAGCGATGTGCCTTCCAGTGGCAAAATATCGTACCCATTATAAGTCTCGGGATACTCTGCGCCCGCTACATCGAGACAGGTTGCCATCACATCGGTTAGCTGGCCGGGTTGCTCGCGCAATGCGCCGCTGTCTGTTACGCGATCGGGCCAATGTACGATCAAGGGCGTTGAAATGCCGCCTTCGTGGACCCAGTGTTTGTACAGGCGAAATGGCGTGTTGGACACGTTAGCCCAGGGTACGCCGTAGCTTTGATACGTGGTTTCGTCGCCCGGCATCACGTCTGGGTCGTTGCCGCGTTGGACTGGGCGACCATCGCGCGTGGTGGCCGGGGCAATTGCGCTGCGTCGCATGCTGCCTCCCAGTTCTTCGGCACATCCCCCATTGTCGGCTAAGAATACGATCAGGGTATTGTCCAGTTGCCCGGTCTCTTCAAGGGATTGTACGATGCGTCCGATGCCCTGATCCATGCGGTCAACTTGCGCGGCATAAACTTCCATGCGCCGCTGTTGCCACGCCTTGTGATCGGCGTCTTCCCAGGGCACTTGAGAAGGATCGCGGTCACTCAATCCCCATTCGGGTTTCAATATGCCCATCTCGCGCATGCGCGCCAAACGCTCTTCGCGCAGTTGATCCCATCCCGCGGCAAACCGACCTTTGTATGTTGCAATATCTTCCTCATGCGCGTGCAAGGGCCAATGGGGTGCGGTATATGCTGTGTATAGAAAGAATGGCTGATCCTCGTTTGACTGCGCGTGTTCGCGGATATAATCCGCCGCCTGATCGCTGATGGCATCGGTAAAAAAGAAATCCTCTGGAAATTCATCCACTGTAATTTGCTCATTGTCCCGCGTAAGTGTTTGCGGTTTCCAAAAATTGGCGGCACCGGTAATGATGCCAAAAAAGCGACCAAATCCGCGCTGACAGGGCCAACTGTGTTTGGGGCCATCCGCATCTGTATGCCGCGTAATATGCCATTTGCCACTCATATAGGTCGCATATCCCGCTGTTTTGAGCACTTCGGCAATGGTCACGCTCTTAAAATTCAGATCGCCCCGATACCCTTCGTATTCCCGGTCATCCATCATGTGTCCCACACTGGCCTGGTGCGGATGCAATCCCGTTAGCAACGACGCCCGCGTGGGGCAGCACCGCGCTGTGTTGTAAAATTGAGTGAGTCGCAGTCCATTGCCCGCCAGTCGATCTAAATTTGGGGTGTGGATCTCACCCCCGTAACATCCAATATCAGAATAGCCCATATCGTCGTTCATAATCAGCAATATATTTGGTCGCTCTGCCATTCGGGAACTCCTTGTGTGAAAGAATTAAAACGTTATACAACTGGCTGTTGTTCAAGCCAGTTCAAACGATTAGCGGGTTCAAAATACAAAATACAAAGCCTTTTCACAATGCCCGCGTGCAGGGGTAAAAATAAAAGCCGATTCAGTGACCGATCGGTGTACAACTGGCTGGTGTCTAAGCCAGTTCATCGGCTGTCTGCGATAAGAGGTACAAAGCGCGGTCAAATGTAGAGTATCACACCCAGAGTCAGTAACCACAGTACGCAGGCGATTAGAAGGGGAAAATCACCCAATACGGTAGAAGTGGGATTGCCGCCCCCATCTTTTTTGTAAATGAGATAGAGGTAGCGGAGCATACCGTAAATCACAAAGGGTATGGTGAGGTTGAGGTATTTGGTGCCGAGTTTTTCAATGACCTCGGGCGACATGGTATAAAGCGCGTAGGATACCAATGCGCCGGCTGTGACGATGGCGATCATTTGATCGAGAAATTGTGGGGAATATTCTTTGAGGATGCGGCGGTGGTTGCCGGCATCCCCTTCGAGCAGGGCGAGTTCATGCCGGCGCTTGGCAAAGCCGAGAAAAAGTGCCAGCAGCATGGTGCAGAGGATGAACCAGGAGGAAATGGCGGCCTGAATCGCCACCGCACCGCCGATGGCGCGCAGAAGAAATCCCGCGGCAATGATCATGACATCGAGAATGACGACGTGTTTGAGGTACAGCGTATAGGCGATGTTCAGAACCGCATAGATCAGGAGAACGATGCCAAAATGGGGATGCACATAAAATCCCCCGACCAGAGCACTCAGGGCGAGGAAGATGGCGGCGATGGCGGCGATGGAGATACGCAACGCACCCGAGGCTATCGGGCGATGGCGTTTTAGGGGATGCTGACGGTCACTACTCTTGTCTCGGATGTCGTTAAAAAGATATGCTGCGCCAGAAATGAGGCAAAAACAGAGAAAGGCCAGACTGCCTTGCAGGAGATCGTCGGGTTCAAAAATGCGTTTGGTAAAAATGAGTGCGGCCAACACAAAGACATTTTTGACCCATTCGCGCGGACGCATCGCGTGGATGAGTTGAGACATAAGCGTTAAAATAGCGAAAAGTGCCCCGCCTTATAACACAGGCGGAGCACTGGATTAAGAGTGAGGCAGGTGGCTTTATATTGACAAGCCAAAATAGAAACGCATCCCACTGATCTCTTCGATGATGTCAGGATTGTTGCGGGATGGGACTTCGAGTTTGGTGGGACGGGCGACGATGAAATAGCCGAACATGGGCAAGCGGTAATGTGAAAACATCTGGAATCGGATTTCGGCGCCATAGTCAAATAGGAAAGAGTTTTTGAATTTGTCCCATCGCCCATTGTGTACTTCTTCATTTACGTCAAAAATATCGCCGATGCCGGCGGCATTGGATACGCCACCAAATTCAAAAAAGAGCGAGGCATAAACTTTGTCGAAAAAGAGGGGCGGCAGTTCTGCGCCGATGCGCTTAAAGATGGGCAGGGTCAGCGTGGTGCGACCAAAGAGGGCTTTGCCACCTGAGATTGTGAAATATGGATAGCCGCGCAAGGTGCCCAGACCACCGAGATAATAGCGCAGGGGGTAATAGAACACGCCTTCGAATGTGCCGCCTTCTTGTAGTGCTTCTTTGACATAGCCGTCTTTATAGGCGCCAAAGACCTGGAGTGCGAGTGTCGATCTGCCCACAAGCGGGATAAATTCGTTGAAGGAGGCGAGGTATTCGTTGAAACTGACATTGACTTTATCGCCTCGAAAAAATGCGGGTGACAGGTCTTCGCCGATGGGGTCTGGGGTAAAGTCCTGATTCAGGTCTGGCGTGCGGGCCAGTGAATCTATCACGGTTGCATTGATGCGCCGATAGCGAAATGACAATGCGCGACCCCCCGATGGATTGATGTAGAGGTCCGTTGCGGGTTTGAGGGTGATGTAGCTCCAACCGGCCATCCATTCGTGACTGCTGAAGAAGTCGAGTTCTTTGTAGAGAAAATCGTCGAGAAGGGTTTCTTGCGATGCATAGCCCGGACCGGGGATCTGATCGGTGATATCTTCAACATCATCGGTCTCCAAATTGGTCTGAAAGACGCGAGAGCTGTCGTGAAGGACCTGGACGGCGTGCAAGTTTTCAGCATACTTGCGGTAGCCATAGGCCAGACTGACGTTGTGCCCGCGGCCTACCCCCATTTCGGTTCCCACCGTAAAATCCGAGAAAACATCCTTAAAATCGTCTTCTTCTGTAACCGTGAGATTTAAGTGCTGTGTGACATTGGGGATCAGAACCTGTTGCCCCTCGTCGTTTTGGGTGATCAGTGTGCCGCTGAGTGTATCGCGCACGACCTGGACAGTACCCAAATCCACGATGCTGTTGATGGTTTGCCTGCTGCCTCCAAAGAAGATGCGGGGGACATACGCGCTTTGTTCAGATAGAATGGGGGTGAGGCTGTTCTGGTAAAAGAAGGCAAATTCCGAGTTGAAGTCTTGTTGTCGTTTGAAGTTTTTACCGATCAGGGCGGTGGATACAAAGATGTCGTTGCCGATCAGGTCGCCCCAGGCCCATTGAAAACCTGCACTGAGTTGATCCAGGCCAAATCGGTTGCCGATAAATGTGGGCCCCAGCAATGCGATAGGGGTGATCCCGTAAGAGACGAGGCGTGTGGAATACCGTCCGATGTCGTGAAGTTCGGTGATGGATTTGCCGGTGTAAATCTCGGCATAGTCTCGCTCGACACCCTCGGGGGGATCAACGGCAATGGCTTCGGACAGCGGAATGCGATAGAGGTTGTAGTTCGCTGCGTGATACCCCACGTAGATCACATCTTGTGCATGGGGAGAAATGGTGGGCAAAAATGCGCCGCCCACAACATTGGTCAGTTGCTTTTGTTCGCCGCTGGTCATGTCGTGGGTGTAGAGATTGAAAATGCCCGTGCGGTCTGAACTGAAGACAAACCCACTGCCATCGGGCAGCCAAACGGGGTCGCGTTCGTCGGCTGTGGAGTGTACGATGGCTTTGAAGTTGGCATTGTTGGCATAAGCGAGGCTGTCGGGAAATGCCTTCATGCTGTCGGCTTTTGCCTGCTGGAGGCTGTCGAGTTGTGTGTCAGTTTCTTTTTTTGCCAGCGAACGCCTGGCCTTTTCCTTTTTCCAGGTTGTGGCATCCACGTCGATGATGGCTATGTCGCGGTCTTCACCTGTGCGGAACACACTGAAGAGCAGGTGTTTGCCATCGGGTGACCATTTTGGGCCAAAATACTGTGTGGCGTCGTTGTTATGTGTGAGGAATCGCACATCGGTGCCGTCGATATTTACAAGGCCGATGTTGGCTGTGCCGTCTCTCATGGTTACAAAGGCGATTTGTTTGCCATCGGGTGAGAGGGTGGGGTCTTTGCCGCGCAAACCAACGGTGACGCGGCTTTCTTTTTTTCTTGCTAGATCATAAGTGAAAATGTCCCAACGCGAGCCTATGGCTTTGATGTACATCAGGCTGTCGCCGCTGGCTGTCCAGACAAAGCGATTATCGACGCGGTCGGCTATTTTTTTGACTTTTTTGGTGGTCAGATCCATCACTTTGAGTTCGGTGATGAAATAGTCGCTGTCGTCGTTGGAGATAAAGCCCAGCTTATCGCCTTGCGGGGAATAGACCGGGTGATAGTCCAAATTGCCCCTGTCGGCGATCAATTCGCCTTCGCGTTCGCCGGCTTCCTGGATGGTGCTTTGAACCGCGTCGTATTGTTCCACAATATGGGCTTTCCAGTCGCGGTAGAGTTGTTTGGCTGATACGCCAGTGGCTTTTTTGAGCGAGGAATTGAAGTTGATAATGGGTCTGTGTTCAAAAATTTGTCTGACAGCACTG
Organism: Candidatus Latescibacterota bacterium; assembly: GCA_965262145.1. Lineage (GTDB taxonomy): Bacteria > Latescibacterota > UBA2968 > UBA2968 > UBA2968 > VXRD01. The sequence continues at coordinate 4,943,347 of OZ253501.1, read as the reverse complement.
GGGCTAAAGCGTTCGCCAATATAGTTGAGCATGGCAAATCCCTGATTATAGACCATTTCGCCGTGGTAACTGCCCTTGCCGCCGATTTGTCCCATGCTGGGAAGTGAGAGCAAATCATTTTCGAGCGCGGCCATGCGCAGGAGCATATCGCGGTGCGTGTCCCAGCGGTCGTCGCCGTATTGGGCGGCTTCCCATTGCGCGATGCCTTCGATAAAACCCGAACTGACAGCGAGGTGATACAGACCAAGTGTAAAGTTAAAATCGGGATTTTCATTGGCGCGAGAGGCGTTGATTATGCCAATTTGGAATGGCAGGCCCTTATGGGCGGCTTTCAATGTTACGATGTGGGTGAGTTCATGGACAAAAACATTGCGTACCCAGTCGCTGGTGCCGCGGATTTCCCAGTCGATGGGGTTGGTCCAAAAGTGGATGTAATTGGCGCTGTACACGGCAAAGGCATTGCCCAAATAATCCGCTTGATCGTCAACGACGACGTGGATGGGAGCAATGCGATCGACAAAGGTGGGGTAATGGCGCATGAGATTCGACAGAACATCATCGCAGAGATCGGCAATGTGACGAGCGGTTTTTTCGGCAGTAGAGAAGTAGATATTGAAATATCTGGTGCGAATCATTTTGGCGCCAGCCGTACGCAGTCCCAAAAGCGATGGGAAAAAGCCGTCGGCTGTTTCAGGTTTCCAATAGGTGTAGCTTTTTTGATCGGGAGACGGACGGTTCAGCGGGGTATTGCCCAGGTCAACCCCAATAGCTTTGGCGGGACCTAAAGAGGGGGGCTGTGCCTGGGCGGCATAGGGTATGAGGCCGATGAGATACAGCATCGCTAAAGTTCTTAAGACCTTCACTTATGACTCCTTGAAATGGTGGGTGGTTGGCACACGGGTTCTGCGCCTTAATTGTGTCGCAAGATACAGGCCACGCTGTGGCCGGGTTCTATGTCTAAGAGCGCGGGTTTGCGGCGGGCGCAGTCCGGCGTTGCTTCGGGACAGCGCGGATGAAATGCACAGCCCGAAGGGATGTTGACCGGGCTGGGCACATCACCTGTTAAAATGGTGCGCGATCCTCTGATGCGCGGGTCGGGCACGGGAATTGACGAAAGCAATGCGCGCGTATAGGGGTGCTGCGGATTGTCGTAGAGTTCCTGGCTTTCGGCCAGTTCGACAATTTTGCCCAGGTACATGACTGCCACGCGATTGGAGATGTGTTTGACCACGCTCAAGTCGTGTGCGATAAAGAGATAGGCGAGGCCAAACTGAGCCTGTAAATCCTGGAGCAAGTTTACAATTTGTGCCTGAATCGATACGTCGAGTGCAGACACGGGTTCATCCGCGACAATGAATTGCGGTTTTACGGCCAATGCGCGTGCAATGCCAATGCGCTGTCGCTGTCCGCCGGAAAATTCATGGGGATAGCGGCGCGCGACGTCGGGAGATAAGCCCACTGTGTTGAGCAGGTCGGCGACTCGATCTTTTGTTTTGTCGCCGTGGATTTTCAGGGGTTCCGAGAGGATGCCGCCGATGGTGAGGCGGGGGTTTAGCGATCCGTAGGGGTCCTGAAAGATAATTTGCATGTGCCGGCGCAGTGCGCGAAGTTGCTTTTTTCCCAGGGAGAGAATGTCGGTATTTTTGAATCGCACGGTGCCCGATGTCGCATCAATAAGGCGCAAAATAGCGCGTCCTGTTGTCGTTTTTCCGCATCCGGATTCGCCGACCAGGCCGAGGGTTTCGCCGGGAGAGATATCGAAACTCACGTCATCTACTGCTTTGACATGCCCGGCGTCGCGTCCCCAAAGTCCCTGAGAAATGGGGTAATATTTTTTTAAATTTTGAACTTGAAGAAGCATGGATCAGTAGTATGCTCACCTCTCACGCCATCCAGCACGCGGCCTGGTGATCGCCGTTAATTGTTTGCAGTTTTGGGATGGTTTCTCTGCAAATTGAATCGACCTTTTCGCATCGATCCGCAAATCGACATCCCGATGGGAATTGCGTGGCTTCGGGTACCGTGCCCGGAATGGTTTTGAGGCGATTGTTCGCGATATCCAGACGGGGTACTGAAGCGAGTAACCCCTGTGTGTAGGGGTGTTTGGGATTGTGAAAGATCGCGTCTGCCGGACCGGTTTCTACAATTTTGCCTGCGTACATAACCGCGACATGATCGGCGGCCTCGGCAATAACACCCAAATCGTGTGTGATGAGCAGGACGGCCATGCCGAGTTGTCGTTGCAAATCGCGCAATAGGTCCAGGATTTGCGCTTGTATGGTGACGTCGAGCGCTGTTGTGGGTTCGTCGGCAATCAACACTTTGGGATTGCACGAGAGGGCCATGGCGATCATCACGCGCTGGCGTTGGCCGCCAGATAATTGGTGCGGGTATTCGTTTGCCCGTTGTTCGGGATCGGGAAGGCCCACGAGGTGAAGCATTTCAACTGTTTTTTTTCGCGCTTCTTTTTTTTTCAATCCCTGGTGCCGCCTTACGGCTTCATCGATCTGGAACCCACAGGTGTAAACCGGGTTGAGGCTGGTCATGGGTTCTTGAAAGATCATGGCGATGTCATTGCCGCGTATGTCGCGCATTTCGGTATCTGACAGGGATACCAGGTCTCGGTTTTCAAAAAAAATATGCCCACCTTCAATGCGGCCAGGATGAGGTACCAATCGCATGATTGACAGCGAAGAGACACTTTTCCCGCACCCCGATTCACCAACAAGGCCATATGTTTCGCCCTTGTTGAGCGTGAATGATACGCCATCTACCGCCCTCGCGGTTCCGCTGTCTGTATGAAAATGCGTTTGGAGATTGTCAACTGTCAGCACGGAATTGGGCATGTACGATTTTTCTTTGGACTTCTATAAGGGTTGAACGTTCCCGGTTTTTTTATGAGCGAATGGACACGTACGCGCTTCTCCCCAAATTAAAATAAAGGCAATGGGAGCACGAGCCAGTCTTCGAGCAAGAACCCGACGCGCCCGATTAGCAGTGAAAGACGTGCCATGATGGTGTAGCCAAATGACGCGCCAAACGAGATCATGAGGAACCAGATACCAATTTTGGACGCCACACCTACGGGACCGGTGTGTTCGACAGAGAAAAAGAAATACACGAGTACCGTAACCACGCCGACCAGAATAATGAGCAGATCGAATCCCTCCCAGGTGGCTGTTATAGGCCGCATAGTCGGTTCCAGTTGGGCCAAAACATTGGCCGCAATGGTGCGTGGAATAGCCAGTCCCGAACCGAGGCCGACCACAAATGCGAATGCAATTCGGCTGAGCCAGCTAAATTTCGCCGAGGAGAGTTGGGTGAGCATAAAGAGGCCGAGCAATGTGGGCACGATGAGCCACAAATTGCTCATGCTTTCGCTGTCGAGTTCGGAGAGGGGATTTACGACATCAGCCAAAAGAACGGTGTACCAGACCTGGGTGAGCGAGTATGCTGCTGCTACACCCACATAGAGGTTTTCAGCAAATTTGAAGAGGGGATTGTCTTTGTAGAGAAAGCTGTAAAGCGATAGGGTAATGCCAGCGGCGATAAACGTGCCAAAGCCGGTCCAATCCACGGATAGGCTACTTGAGCCAAAAAGGTGAATATTGATGGCGACAAAGACGAGCAAGAAGGCAATAAAAAGTATCTGATCGCGGCTCACTGGGCACCACCTTTCTGCCGACCGTAGAGGAAGTACATCACATTGCCCAGGATGATGAAGGCGATGATAATGAGATGCACAACAGATTGGGGGCGCATGCCTTCAGTAGCAGTACCGGAAGCTTGCACGAGGGTTTCATATTCGGCGGCACCGGCCAATCCTCCCATCATGCCGTTCATTTGACCCGACTGTAAGTAGGGAAATTGATCGGGTGCCATAACAGCGGTACAACCGAGGCCAAATTTAAATTTGTACCGTTCTTGTCCGTAGGGTATCCATACACCGTCTGGTGTGTTGCCCGCTGCCAGGCAGAGCACATAGTCGAAGTCCGCCAATCCGTTTATGTTTTTGGTAACAGGTAATTCGGTTGTGTTGTTACCAGGTAAATCTTGTGGGAAAGTGCCGTGGAAGTCGTGGCCCATGTTGATAACCAGCGAGTGATATCCCGTTTTAAATCCGAGAAAGACATAGTCGCTGCCATATTCTGCCCCCAGTTCCTTTGAGGCTGTATCGAGGGCTTGTTGGGCCAGCCCCACCGCTTGGGGCCAAAGGCACATGCCCACTACTTTGACATTGCGCTTGAAACAGTGGCGCAAAACTGCAAGGGCCATGGGCTGTACTTCGGGAAAGGATCCAGGACCGTAATCAAAGGAGATGAGGATGCTACCGTTTTTTGCTCCCACTTCTTCAATTGTGTCGTATATAGATTGCACATTTGGAGTGGGATTGATAGGCAGGTCAAAGGAAGTGAGCGCGGGAATGATGACGCCGAGCGCGACAAAAACGAAGATGATGCGGCGGTCGATATTGAGCAAAAACCCTTTCATTCTTCACCTCCGCCGAGATAGGATCGTTCGATGCCAAAGATGATGCGCAATGCTGTGGCGACAGCGCCAAGACTGACGCCGAGCAAAATGCCGCGTTTGGCTGCCAGGTTGGGCACGGCCATGAGCCATTGGGAAAGCCATGGCAGCCAATCGGAAATGAGGGCACCAATGGGTATGCGACCGATCATCACGATGATGGCGGCTATGAGCAGGATTGCCGCTTCGGGTGTGCGTGCGCGAAAGGTGCGGTAGGCCGCCGAGGCAATAAAAAAAGCGAGAATGGAGAACATGGTGGCATCGGCAGGTACCTGTACATTATCAAACATCCACACAAAAGGACCCGAATCTATTACCTGGGGTTTGTGGGGGCCTTGCCCATCGTTGTAGATGGCTAAAATAAACATGACTGCGAAACCGGCAAAAACGAGAAAACTATATCCCCAGGCGGCTTGCTGCCGTCGCACGCGGTTCCAGTGCAAGCGCATCAAGCTGTAAATCCCCAACACCATGGCAAAGGCCGCGACAATGCGATCCCATTTTGTCAATTCTTGTTCGAGACTTTGAGCACCGCTGTGTGGGATATAGAAAACGAGAATGCCAATCATACCCGTTACAAAGGCGATGATAAGCGGAAATGTCCGTCTTAAAAAAAGCATAAAAGAATCCCCTGCTAATATGCGGTAAAAATATGCGTGAGTGTTTGATTTCCGAGGGTTGCGAGAAGCGTGCCAAAAATTATGACGATTAAGAGCACTGCTTTGCCGATGTCCTGCCCTTTGAGGCTGCCCAGCAATTTGGGTTCTCGGGCGAGATACGCACTCGCTGCATAGAGTTCTTCGCCCATGAGCGTATAGTCGCAGGTGGTAATGAAAAAGGGCAATTGGGTATAGGAGTCAGTGCCTGCGATTTGGATTGCGCCTATGGATGCGCCGGTTTCTGCTAAAAGTAGAGATTCGGCGTAGAAGTAACCCATCATGATATTGGTGGCTGGTCTGTCGCGCACCATCATGCCGTCAAGTGCTGCGGCATAACTGAATTGCTCGGTGGCGACCATAAAGACCGAGTCTTCTGAGTAGGCATCGGGACGACCAGCGTTGAGATAAGATTCTTTGACGACCTCTTGACTCACAGCCATCACTACGGGGTCATTGTTGGCCACGCGCAATTCGGTATTAAATTCGGCTGTACGGTGCGCCACGCGAGAGAGAACATTGATTGCCGCAATGGTCGATACGCTGCCCATAGACGCCAAACCGTGTGCAAAGAGCACGGGTTTGCCCATTTCTGTGGCGCGACCGAGGGCTTCGTCGAGGGCTTCAAGGCCGGCGATGCGCCGGATGAAGAGTTCGCGTTTTTGCGCGAGAAAAATGCCGCCTAAAATGATGAGAGAGAAGATCGTGCCGAGAACGAAGTTGTTGGTTTTGGTCGTGTTGAAGAGATTTTCATACGCTTCTGCGCTTGCGACTGCAGAGGGAAATGATTCGCCAGAAGGGGAGATGGATATCACCTGTACATAATAGGTTTTACCATTTTCTATGGCGATTCTTTTAGATGAGTCGGCGGGATCGATATATTCAGTGATTTTGACAAAGAGCTTTTGGAATGTTTCTTCGCCATGCCCAAAGGTGGCTGGATCGCTGGATTGCAAATCACCCGCGTTGATCTTGGCAGAATGAAAAGGTCCATTTTCAGATTCGCCGATGTAAATTGTGTATTTGATTTGTTTGACTTCCTCGTAGAGTTCTGGGTAGTCCCAAGTGACGGTGATGCTGCCTCCCGAGTCGTTGGGGGTGTCTCCGGCTTTGACACCGGTGGGTTGTTGTGCATACACCTGTGCCGCGCAAAGCACCAGTATGATGCAGATTGAAAAATATCTCATACGCAATCTCCCGATGGGTCGTTTACTCTTCGATGAGTTCGACGTTGGCGCGCGGGACAATGGCGCGGTCACCATTGTCAAATTCGACTTCGAGTACGCGCACATGGGTTTCGGATTCGACTGTTTGCAATTCGGATGGTAGGGCAGTGACTTTGCCCACATGACCAAAATAGGGTGCGCGAATCACGCGCAAGAGTGCCCCTTCGACGAGGCCCGGATGATCGGATTCTTGGACTTGCTCGCCGATGTTGGATGCTGGAATGATGATTTCGGGACGCAAAACCCCAGCGCGAATTTGGGTGGCTCCAGAGATCGAGGCTTCTTTACCATTGTTTTCGCTCAAAATGTCAAAGGTTTTGCTCGCCATTGCGATGGGGCCAAAGCCTTCGGTGACAATGACGGTGAGGCCAATATTCTCGGTGCCGGTGATGGCTACGCCGAGGTCGTAACCGAGCAACTCGCGCAAATCGGAATCGCGGATGCCGCCCCCGATGATGCCAACGGCGCCGCTTTCTCTCGCTTTGTCGATTACATCAAGGGTGAGCAAATTGCCGCCCACGACGATTTTACCCGTGCACGAGTCGTCGATTTGATCGGGGGTTAAGAGTTGCTCTGGCTCTTTGGAGATGACGTGCAGAGGTCCCCAGGTCTCACCGCCTATGCCAAAGATACCCTGTATAAAAGCACCTGTGGTTTCGACAATGACGCCTTCTTCGGGCAGAATTTCAACTATGTTGCCATCTATGTATGCCTGGACCTGAACGGGGCGCGGGGGCGCGCGAAAGATGACTTGCCCGGTGATTTTGGAGATGTTTTCGAGGGTACCATTGATGGGTGCTTTAACGGTGGTTTTGAACCATTTGATGATGGGGCGGGTTTCGGCAATGGGTTCGCCGGCTTCGACGGGGTCGCCTTCGCGTTTGAGCATGTAATTGGGCAGTTCTTCCGGTGTGCAACTCAAGATGTTGACGAGGTTGAGGGTGGTGACGTGCCGGGCAGGTGCGTGTGGGCAACGACCTGATCGCGCGTCACGCTATCGCCTTGTGAAACGACGACCTCACCTTTGAGAGGAAGTTGGCGCTGGCGTTGAAGAAGGGTTTGTGGGGTAACGCGAAGGCCGGGTGTGTATGCGTGTGCCATAGAGTAATACCTGAGATTAATTGAATAATGGAATATACTAATGAGTGAGATACTTTACAAAAAATAAATCTATAAATTCTGATCGGTCTGTCGGAGTAAGTTTCCGACCAGGAGGGCGGCAAAGAACCCTACCGCAATCGCTCCGTAAAGTCCGGCGGTAGGACCTAAGCCCGAGGCGACACCGAAGGCCAATGTCAGCGGTAGGGCGACCACTGCCGAAGTTACGGCACCGAAAATATCGCCTTTAATATTTCTGAAATGGATATTTCCGAAGATCATTGCCTTGCTCTTTCACTTACCGGGGATAGAGATCGAGAACCTCGCTCCACCGTCTTATTTGATCGGCGCGTTCGGATTGATTTTCGGCAAATACAATGGGGCGACCGCGTCCGTCGAGGATCAGCCCGGCGGTGCCTCCTTTGACTGTGGTGTTCAGTTCTCGGCCCGGTCCGGCTCCTGCGTCTGTGTTGCGCTCGGGTTGTAAGATGAGTCGTGCTTCCTGGTCGGATTCGAGCGGGAAGAGCAGAAGGTCGCCAATATTCAGGGTGCCCGATTGGGTCCCGCTGGGAAGGTCGATTTCGTATTGCGTACAGGGTACGCCAATTTTGCCCTGGGTGATGGGCGCGATACACGTGCCGAGGTAAATGAGGCAGTCGCGTTCAAAAACCTGTGTGGCGGCAATTTCGTTGACCGATGAGAGCACGCCGAGGTGTGGCATCATAAAGATGCTGTCAACGGCCAGGCGCGTGATGCCTTCGGGCTGGAAGGCGTCGATGAGCATGGCGGCCGTTTGCATTCGACGCGGGGCGTGAGACAGAACGCCGCCGCTTCCGACGAGGAGGTCGAGGTCGCGCATTTTGATGAGGCTTTCGCCGCCTGCGGATTGGTCGAATGCATCGGACAGGGTGCGTTCGGCCTGTACGCCTTTGAGACCGACGGCCAGTGCGCGGTGCTGGACAAAGGCCAGGCGCAAGGCTTCGCGGGCAATGGCCTGTTCGACCTGGAGTTCTTCGAGCATTTGCGGAATTGTGGTGGGGCGGATCATTTTGTTTTTGATGCGATCGCGCAGGTCGGCTTCATCGATGTTAAATGGCACCCAGCGCATAACAGCATCGAGGCCCGCTTCAGCGAGCACGTTGGATACGCTGTAGGACATGCCGAGGTTGGCCGATACCGTGCGGTTGAAGACATCGTCAAAGACGCTGAATACGTCGGTGGTAGCACCGCCTATGTCAACGCCCACGACATTGATATTTTGCTGTTTGGATACGGTTTGCATCATGAGGCCAACCGCGCCGGGCGTGGGCATGATGGGTGCCCCTGTCCAGGAGATGAGTTTTCGATAGCCCGGTGCTTGCGCCATGACGTGTTCGAGAAAGAGGTCGTGGATTACGTGGCGGGCGGGACCGAGGTTTTCTGCCTCGAGCGTGGGGCGGATATTTTCCGAGATGGTGAGGGCTGTTTTGCCGCCCAGGGTGCGTTCAATTTCCGGCGCGGCATCTTTGTTTCCGGCGTAAATGACGGGTAGCTGATAGCCCGAGCCAAATCGCGGTTTGGGGTCGGCTGCCGAGATAAATTCAGCCAGTTCGACGACGTGCGAAATGGTGCCGCCATCTGTGCCGCCCGAAAGGAGAACCATATCGGGGCGCAACTGGCGAATGCGTTCGATTTTTTCGTGAGGGAGTCGCCCATCGTTGGACGCGAGAATGTCCATGACAATCGCACCTGCGCCGAGGGCACAACGCTGCGCGCTTTCGCCGGTCATGGTCTGGATGACGCCGCCAACCATCATTTGCAGGCCGCCACCTGCGCTGCTGGTGGAAATGTAGATGTCAACCCCGCGATGGTCTTCTGCGGGTGTGATGATGGTTTCGCCATCGAGAATTTGTCTGCCTGAGAGTTCTTCGATTTCTTGAATGGCGTTGAGCACACCGCGCGTGACGTCTTCATAGGGGGCTTCAACCGTGGTTGGTGCTTCGCCCCGATAGGTCTGGCGATAGACATCGTCCTTTTTTTCAATCAGGATGGCTTTGGTCGTAGTGCTGCCGCAATCGGTAGCAATGATGACATTGAGTTTATCCATGGTTTTTGTTTTCCAGGGTTTCAATGTGGCGAATGAGGCAGGGAATGCTTTCTCGTTTTTCGAGAAATCGCGCGAAGCGATCAAACTCAGCTGCTGAGGAAAAGATGATGGATACGAAGGGCGACAAAAAAGTCAAAAGTTGACTGCCAATATAGTTAAAGGGTCGTCCGGTTTCAAGTAACATAATGGCTGGGGCTGTGAGTTTGCGCCTCACGATGAAGGCTGCGGCTTTTTCGGCGAGAATTTCATCGTCTTCAGTGATGGCGCTTTCAGGCGGGGAGACGGCAAAGGCATGGGCGCAATAATTCTTAAGTCGGGTCAATATTGATGTGTTTTTGGACGACATGGTATATCTCAGCGGGATTTTTTGAGCGCAGGAATTGACCGCGAAAGGTGTCGAGACGATGCGGTTTGACAAAAGGACTTAAGAAGATGCCGTCGGGATGGATTGTAGCGCGGCGAAAATTTGTCCACAGGTACTTGCGCGTACCGATATGTGAAATGGTAAAACCGTGAGCGTCGATAACATAGCGCGTTATAAAAAAATAGCGGGACATCGCTGCGGTGAGCAGTACGAGTGAAAGAAAGGCGAAGATGATGCTCTGAAAGCTTGCGCCAACAATAAACGCGACGCCCAGGATGATGAGTACGAGTAAAACAGATTTTGCCAAAGGCTCTTCGCGCAAGGGATGTGAGGCCCAGGTCTTTGAAGCGTTAATACTTGTCATTCCAGTCATGCGTTGCGTATTTTTCGGCGATGAGGCGTTGGGTTTCTGCGATTTCGGTTTCGCTGAGTGCAGCTTTAACAAGTTGGATGTCAAAGGTCTTTTGAATGCCCTGCTGGATGGCTGTGGCTGCCGTGCCAAAATTGATGGGGTGTGCGAGGGCTTCAGAGAGCGAGGTGGTGTGGCGGTCGAGTTCGCGCGCAAAACGTTTTTGCAGGCCGGGTTTGTCACTGGGCAGGAGGTCGGCGATTTGTTTGTGCTCTGCGCCGAGCAGGAGTGATCCGTGCTGCAAGAGCATTGCGCCGATGCGCTGTTGCGCGCTGCCGATGAGTTTGCGCCCTTTGAATGTGACTTCGTATTGCGCCGTGCTGGTAAAACAGGGCGATGTGAGTTCTTTGCCGCGCGGTGAGGGCTGTGTTTGGCGGTGGGATTCAAAGGTTGCATCAACACCAAGCGCGCGAATACCCGCCAGGAGTCCCTCGCTGATTTTGCGGTAGGCTTCGTTGATATTGCCCCCCATCACGGGATTGTCGGCAGGGCAGACAACGCTGTAGGTCAGTTCGTTCCAGTGCAAGACAGCGCGTCCACCGGTGGGACGGCGGACAATGTCGATACCGCGCTCGCGAACTTTTTGGGCATCGACTTCGCGACTGATGCGCTGTGCATACCCAAAGGAGACCGCGGGCGGTTGCCACCCGTAAACGCGAAAGGCAGGCCGAGCACCTGTTGCGATCGAGCGCACGAGGGCTTCATCTACTGCCATATTAAAAAAGGCGTTTCCCTGTTGGGTATTCAGGAAACGCCATGTGGGTGGATTGCATTTTGTCACGGTTAGTGTAGGCCCAAATATCTGAGCGCGTCTTTTGCGGCCATCTGTTGGGCTTCTTTTTTGCTGCGCCCCTGTCCTTCGCCCAATCGATCGCCCTGAAGGGTTACTTCAATAAAGAAAATTTTTTGGTGATCTGGACCTTCCTCGGATATGGGCTGATATCGCGGATGGCCCTTTCCCGTACTCTGTGTGTGTTCGAGAAGCAGGCTTTTGAAGTTGAGATAGTTGCCATCGGAGAGGATTTCGTCAACATTGGTTAGAATTGTGCGTTCGACAAATGAGCGGGCAGCTTCAAGCCCACCATCGAGGTAAATCGCACCTAAGAGCGCTTCAAAAGCATCGCCGATGATCGAGGTGCGTTGACGCCCGCCAGATGAGATTTCTTCTTTGCTCAAAAAGAGATATTCCCCGAGTTGGATCTCGCGACCTTTTTCGGCCAAGACCACCTTGCTGACGAGCAGAGACTTGATCTGCGTGAGTTCGCCTTCTCTTTTATTTTTAAACCGATTGTAGAGATATTCTGTCACAATGAGATCAAGCACGGCATCGCCCAAAAATTCCAGGCGTTCATTGGAAGCAATGCCGCCTTCCTGAGTGATGTAAACATAAGACCGGTGTTTGAGTGCTTGTTCGAGCAAAGCAGTATTGGAAAAGGTATAACCGAGTTTGCGTTGAAGCTCTTTTTGAGAACGCGCTCTGCTGCCTACGGACCAGCGTCTGATCGTTTGCAAGACGGTTCCGAGTCGGATAAGACCGCCCCCTCTCAATTCGCGTAACATATATGGTCTCGTTATTTGCGAAACTTACGCAGGATGAGGACTGCGTTGTGACCGCCAAAGCCAAAGGAGTTGCTGATGGCTATTTCAACGGGTATTTCCCGGGCTTCGTTGGGCACGTAATCGAGGTCGCATTCTGGATCGGGTGTTTCATAGTTGATCGTAGGCGGTATTATATTGTGGTAAACCGCCAGGGTTGCTGCGATGGTTTCAATCGCACCCGAAGCTCCCAAAAGATGTCCGGTCATGGATTTTGTGGAACTGACAGCGAGTTTTTTGGCATAGTCGCCAAATACGGATTTGATGGCGGCTGTTTCTCCCTGATCGCCCACGGGTGTTGATGTGCCGTGTGCGTTGATATAAGATACGTCTTCCGGATTGATCTGCGCCTGTCGCATGGCACGGCACAGGGCGCGGGCACCTCCCTCGCCGCCAGGTGCCATATCGGTAATGTGGTAGGCATCGCCAGTGTATCCCGTACCGACCACTTCGGCGTAGATAGTCGCGCCCCGTTGTATTGCGTGTCCGAGTTCTTCCAGAACAAGCCCGCCAGCGCCTTCTCCAATTACAAATCCGTCTCGATCTGCGTCAAAGGGGCGGCTGGCTCGCGTTGGGGCGTCGTTGCGCGTTGAAAGCGTTCGCGCCGAGGCAAATCCACCGACTGACATTGGGGTAATGGCGGCTTCGGCCCCCCCTGTGATCATGACATCGGCTTCGTCGTCCCAAATTTCGCGGGCTGCATTGCCAATGGCATGGGCCGCTGAGGCGCAGGCTGTGACGGTGGTATAATTGGGGCCTTTGGCACCGAGATGGATGGATACTTGACCCGAGGACATATCGGGGATCATCATGGGTACAAAAAGTGGGCTGATGCGCCGTGGACCACCTTTGCGGTAGGCATCGTGCTGGTCTTCAAAGGTTTTAATACCTCCAATGCCCGAGCCAAATACAACCCCGATGCGTTCGGCTTGTTCGGCACTGATGTCGAGACCTGCATGTTCTACGGCCTGAACAGACGATGCAATGGCGTATTGCGCGAAAAGATCTATGCGCCGCTGGCTTCGACGGTCAATGCCAAAGTGCTCTGGATCAAAGTTTTTGAGTTCGGCGGCAAATTGCACGCGGAACTCGGTGGCGTCAAATTTTGTTATGGGGCCAACACCTGTTTGTCCGTTGCACAATGCTTCCCAATAGCTTTCTGTGGTATTGCCATTGGGGGCAAGTGCGCCCATGCCGGTGATGACCACCCTGCGCTGTCTGTTCACTAAATGACCTCCTGAAGGTTGGAGATTTGTTTCTGTCTCCAACCTTCAGTTTCCAAATTAATCCAGGCGTTCGTCTAAGTATGCGACGGCATCGCCAACTGTTTCGAGCTTCTCGGCGTCTTCATCGGAAATTTCCATGTCAAATTCTTCTTCGAAAGCCATGACGAGTTCGACTGTGTCGAGTGAGTCTGCGCCCAGATCGTCAATAAAATGGGCGTCGGCATTGACGCTATCGGCATCGACTCCGAGTTGGTCAACGATCAGGTCGGTAACTTTTTGTTGAATATCATCGGCCATGTGATCCTCCTGTGTAGTGTGGAGTGATTATTTACATCACCATTCCGCCATCGACAACGAGAACCTGTCCGGTAATATAGGCTGCATCGTCAGAGGCGAGAAATGCTGCGGCAGCAGCGACATCTTCGGGGCTGCCGAGTTTGCCCAGTGGAATCTGAGCGATCAACTGTTCTTGTATTTTGGCGTTGAGTTTGGCGGTCATGTCCGTTGGAATAAATCCGGGCGCAATGGCGTTGGCTGTAATGTTGCGGCTGGCCAATTCTCTGGCTACCGATTTGGTCAAGCCAATAAGGCCCGATTTGGATGCAGCGTAATTGATCTGCCCGGCATTACCCCTGAGACCTACGACCGATGAGACATTGATGATGCGACCGGTTCGCGCTTTCATCATGGGACGGGTAACAGCTTTGATACAATGGTACGCACCTTTGAGATTGACGTCAAGGACAGCATCCCACTCGTCTTCTTTCATACGCATCAACAAATTGTCGCGGGCGATGCCCGCATTGTTGACGAGTATATCAATTTTGCCCCAGGTGTCGAGGACCGTCTTGACAAGGGCTTCAACAGCTTTGGCATCGGATACATCGGTTTGTAGTGCAATGGCCTCTCGGCCTTGTGCGCGGATTTTTTCGGCCACGGCTTCTGCGGCTTCTGTGCTTTGGCTGGCACATACTGCGACGTTGGCCCCTTCACGCGCAAGGCGTAGGGCAATGGCCTCGCCAATGCCGCGAGACCCGCCTGTTATAAGGGCTGTTTTATCTGTGAGTCGGTTCATGAGTAATTGTCAGTTAAAGGCTCTAAAGTTGTTCAATAGCTTCCAATGTGCTGGCTTCGCGGACTGGAATATTTCGGTCAATTCGGCGCATGAGGCCCTTGAGCACATTGCCTGGCCCCACTTCGAGGGCCTCGGTTATGCCTTCTGCAATGAGCCGTTGCATGGATTCGGTCCAGCGAACAGGTGAAATAACTTGCTCGATCAACAGGTCTTTGAGCAGAACGGGATCGCATGTGGGTTCAGCCGTGACATTGGGAATCACGGGGATTTGCGCCCGAGCAAATGGCACATCGTCGAGTATGTCGGTCAGTGCTGTTACGGCCGGTTGCATCAAGGCCGAGTGAAATGCGCCGCCTACGGGCAAGAGCACGGCGCGTTTGGCTCCCAGTGCTTTGGCTTTTCCGAGTGCTTTTTTAACGGCGTCTTCCTCGCCAGACAGAACCACTTGCCCCGGGCAATTGAAATTGGCTGTTGTGACATGACCCGAAGAACTGAGGTCTTTGCAAAGCTGAATCATCACGTCGTCGCTGAGACCGAGTACTGCGGCCATGGAGCCCGGTCGAATTTTTCCCGCGACTTGCATGGCATGCCCGCGAACGCTGACGACCCGAAAGCCGTCTTCGACGCGCATAACACCTGCCGCAACGAGCGCGGCGAGTTCTCCAACGCTGTGTCCTGCCACGAGGTCGGGATGCAGTCCCCGGCTTTTGAGCACTTCGAGGGCGGCAATGCTGTGGGCAAAAATAGCCGGTTGTGTGACTGCGGTTTGTTTGAGTGACTCGGCAGGACCGTTGAAGCAGAATGATTTGATGTCTATGTCGAGCACATCATCGACGAGATCAAAAATTTTGTGTGCTTCTGGTGCGCTTCTGTACAGGTCGTGACCCATGCCAACAAATTGGGAGCCTTGCCCTGGAAATAGAAACGCTTTTTTATTCATCTAATAAGCCCAGGTTAGCAGAGTACTGCCCCAGGTATATCCCGCACCCGCACTGGCGAGCAGCACATTGTCACCGCGATTGAGGCGGCCCTGTTCGGCCGCTTCAGACAGGCCAATGGGAATGGTGGCAGCCGAGGTGTTGGCATAGCGGTCAATATTGACCACGACGCGGTCTTTGGGTATATCTGTGCGTTTAACACATGCGTCGATGATGCGCTTGTTGGCCTGATGCGGCACAAAAAGCGCGATGTCTTCACCAACAAGGCCGTTGCGTTCCAGAATTTGAGCGGAAACTTCGGCCATTTTGGGAACTGCAAATTTGAAAACTTCGCGACCATCTTGATAAATATAGTGCATTTTTTTTTCGACGGTTTCACGAGAGGCCGGATGCAGACTGCCGCCAGCGGGTTGCCGCAGATATTTTACGCCGTTGCCATCAGAATAGAGGATAAAGTCTTTAAGCCCCAAACCGGGTTCGCCGGGTTCGAGTAAAACTGCGCCCGCGCCATCGCCAAAGAGCACACAGGTATCGCGATCGGTGTAGTCTGTGATGCTGCTCATTGTGTCTGCCCCAATGACGGCTACGTGTTTGTGTGCGCCCGTTTCAATAAATTGCCTCCCCACCATCAGGGCATATAGAAAGCCGCTACAAGCTGCCGATAGATCGAAAGCCCAGGCATTTGTGGCGCCAATTTGGTCCTGTACCAGACAGGCTGTTGCCGGAAATATCATGTCGGGCGTGATGGTCGCAACGATGATCAGGTCGAGGTCTCTGGCATCGAGTCCTTTGTTGTGCAGAATAGATTCCAGAGATCTTAGGGCCATAAAAGAGGTGCCCAATCCTTTGTCGAGGATGCGGCGTTCTTTGATGCCGGTGCGGGATGTGATCCACTCGTCGGATGTATCGACCATTTTTTCGAGGTCGGTATTGGTCAGCTTTTGTTCTGGAACATAGTGCCCAACACCGCTGATGATGGCTGTAAATGGTTTTTTCATAAGCTATTGTGAAATCTGAAGCGAGGTTACACAGGGATGCATGATAAAGCATTTGTCCTGCTATTGTTGTGCGGCGTTAGACCGAAATTAAAGGCCGTCGGTTTCAACCACTTCGCGCCCATTGTAATAACCGCAATTTCCACAGACCCGATGAGGTACTTTTTGTTGCCCGCAGTTGGGGCACTCGTTAAAGGTGGGTTGACGCAGCTTCCAATTGGCACGGCGTTTAGCGGTGCGAGAATATGAACTTTTTCGTTTGGGGTTTGCCATGGTGGTATTCCTTTTTGATTGATGTTCCGCAGTCTCTTACTGTTCGCTTTCTTTGAGTGCGCGGAGAGTATCCCAGCGCGGGTCGTGGCTCTTTTCGCGCGTGTATTCCAGCAATTCATGGGGGTCTTGCTCATAGCGTTCACAAGGACCAGAAGGCGATGCAGCGCATGTTGGAATCATGGGTAGTTCGAGCAAAATATAATCTTTTACGTCATTGCCCAGGTCTATTTCGCCGGGTTCTTCATTGAGCCAAATCAGCGTTTCGTCATCGTCATCGTTCATCTGGTCGGGACGGCCTTTTTGAAAAACGAATGTGTATGAGATGGCGATGGGGAATTCGATGGATTCCAGGCACCGCGCACATTCTGGACGCACGAGACAGGTGGTTTGCCCTTTGGCCGAGAGCGAGTCGCCAAATTTGTACACGACGAGACGGGTGTTTATGGCACCTACAAATTGGGTGTCTTCTTCGGTAATGTGCAGGTCGGCTGGCGTTTCCTCAAATGCAAATTCGGTTTCGCTTTCCCGTATATCTCTCAGGTCTATTTTCATAAGGTAGTTATGAGCTTTTACACAAAAAAGAAAGCCACTTCTTTGGCCGCATTTTCCAGTGAATCTGAGGCGTGTACGGCATTGTTTTGAATATCGGTCGCAAAGTCTTTGCGAATGGTGCCTTCTGCGGCTTCTTCGGGATTGGTGCTGCCAATGGCTTCGCGCAAAAATGCGACGGCGTTGTCTCGTTCGAGTGCCATGGGCACACAGGGGCCAGAGGTCATAAAATCGAGCAGGTCATTGTAAAAAGGCCGTTGGCGATGTACTGCATAAAACTCGGCGGCCTGTTTGCGCGTGAGGCGAACCATTTCCAGGTTTACAATCCGAAAGTTTTTTTCTTCGAGACGGCGAATGATTTCACCAATTACATTTTGCGCAACAGCATCGGGTTTGACAATGAGCAGGGTGCGTTCCATACATAAAATTCCGTGTGGAGAAATATGACTTATATCAGTGTGAAGATGGACAAGATAGGAGTTGACCTTTTTTTTGTCAACCCCATTTTTGATAAGGATTTGCGCTTGTGAACTGCGCGAGAAAGAGGTTGACACAAGTCCAATGTACGTCTTTAATTAGAGCACTTTGATGAGGTGCTTTTTCGCGCAGTTGCATTTTAATTTTTTTTGGACGCCGGGGTCTTTTTATGAGTGTCGTTATTCCATTTTTGAACCACAAGGTTCTTTTTGTTACGGGTGCAACTGGTTTTTTGGCCAAGGGATTGGTGGGAAAAATCCTTTGCCATGCGCCAGATATTGGGCGCATTTATCTTATGGTGCGACCCCAAACGCGGGGAGGAGGCAAGCCCATTAGTACCGAAGACCGTCTGCAAAAGGAGATTTTGCAATCTGGTGCTTTTGCGCGATTGCGCGCAGAACTCGGAGATCAATTTGATGCTGTGATGCGCGAAAAAGTCATTGCCGTACCGAGCGATTTGACACAAGACCACCTCGGCATGGACGCCGAGACATATGCGCGGTTGACCCGTGAAGTCGATATTGTGATTAACAGCGCAGCCAATGTGGTTTTTGACGCGCCACTGGATCTGGCCCTGGCGCAAAATACACTTGGAGCCAAGCGCGTTGCCGAATTTGCCAAAGCGTGTCGAGATGCTGTGCTCGTGCATGTTTCAACGGCTTATGTCAATGGGCGGCAAAAGAGGTTCATTTCTGAAAACGCGCCCGTGCCCGATCAAACTGTGGCACAACAGATGGGAAATGGTCGGGTGCCCGATTATAGTCTGGATTCGGAAATTGAAGACATTCTGGCGTATAGCCGAGAAGTAGAGGCGGCGTCGCGACGCCCCAAGCGACTTGCGGAGTTTACGCGGTTGCTCAACCGAAAGGACCGGGGCAAGCGCGTTACAGCGCATCGGCGGGAACACCAGTTGGAGGCTTTGCGCCAGCGCTGGGTGCGGGAACAGATGGTGGCGCGCGGCATAAAGCGCGGACGAGAGTTGGGCTGGCACGATAGTTATTCTTTTACCAAAGCCATGGGCGAGCAGATAATTGCCAAGATCCGGGGCGATTTGCCAACCGTAATCGTGCGTCCTTCTATTATTGAGAGCAGTTTGTCCGATCCAGAGCCTGGCTGGCTGGAGGGGTTAAAAGTGGCCGACCCGCTCATTGTACATTATGGCAAGGGGCGGTTGACGGATTTCCCCGCACGTCCAGAAGCGGTTTTAGACGTTATTCCCGTGGATATTATTATCAATGTGATTATCGGTGTTTTGCCTTCCATCCGTAAAAATGCCGATTTGAAGGTTTATCATGTGACAACAAGTGCAAAGAATCCGGTGACGGTGGGTGAGTTCGTCCAGTATGTGTACGAGTATTTTGTGAACAACCCAATGCGAGATCGCAACGGCAAACCCATTGCGATCTCGCATTGGACCTATCCGACGCTGTCACAATTTCGTCGAAAGTTGCGCTATAAGTATCTATTGCCACTCAAAATTTTGCAATGGGCGCTGGATTGGGTGCCGATAGTCAATGTTTCAAAACGCAAACGCTATTTATCGATTTTGAATGCCACTTTGGAAAATACGCTGTCGCTTACCAATATTTACGGCTCTTATATTTCTTTGGATTGCGTGTTTCAAAATGACAATATGAATCGGTTGTTTGACGGCATGGATGCAGAAGATAAAGAAATTTTTAATTGTGATGTTTCGCGCATAGATTGGCCTGTCTATGTAAAAGATATTCACATTCCCGGCTTGCAACGCCATGTGCTCAAGACAGGTGTTTAGTCTTTTTTCGATAAATTTCTCATGACCTCACGCGATAAATCGGATACTCGTCCGTTGCACGAAACACTGCTCGACGATTTGGAGCAGATGTTGGCTATTTATGACCAATCGGTTCAGCTTATGCTCGAAGCCGTGCGTCACGATGGCTATTTTGACGACCTCGATCCAGATGCGCTAATCTGGCCTAAAAGTCAGAGCGAAGCGGTGGATATGGAGGCTTTGCAATTTCGCGCTCAGCTTGTGGATGCGATTTTTCAGGGCCTGCCCCAGGTTCGCAATATGCGTTTGGACGAGGCGTATCGTCCTTTTGCGGATTTGCTTCCGCAATATCACACGGGCAGCCGAATTTATTTGCAACTCAGGCGGCAATTTGTCGAGCGAGGGCGCGGGGATGCGAAAGATTTTTTGAAGTTGTATCAATCTCTGTATTTGAAGGCTCTGGCACAGGCGGAGTTACACGCGCCCGAAGCCGTGGAAGAGGCGCTGGCTCAGGTGCATATTACACAGGTGCCGATGTCGCACGCCCGCGCCGTTGCAGAGGCTCTTGGCAATGTGGAGGCGGATGAAGACGCGCATTGGGCTGAGGTGTATATGTGTGAACGAGATGGCGAGCGGATTGAGGGCACTTTGCGCGATTTGTTGCAGGATGTAGCACAGCGCACGCTCAATTTGATCGCCGCGGGTGGTTTGCTGTCAACGCGGTATAATTATTTGACAAATTTTGGTTGGTTTGGCGTGTCGGTGTGGAAGGTTATTGTGGATGCGGAGGTGGCTTTGGCGCTGTTGCGCGAAGCGAGTGATGTGGCGTTGGATGGGATAGATGATGATGTGTTGCATATCAAGGCGATGTTGATTGAATTTTTGCACGCGCATCAGGAGGATCCCACCAAGTTGCGTCCCAGGCTGTATTGGTATGGGCAGGAGTATAGCTATTTAACGCGGGATATGATTGATTTGTCGGGTAAGCTAATATGCGATGTGAACGCGCAAATTGATCGCGTTGGGCAAAGAGTTTCGCGTATGGAAATTCCCGATTTGCTCGCAAATACGGCGCGAGGACGATTTTTGGAATATCCCAATGTTGGGCGTCGGGGGCAATTTTCGAAATTACAGAGAGGGATGCGTTTTGCCAGATGGATGGGGACTTCACTCAGGGTGGGACGTGAAAAAAAGAAATTGTTAAAAAAAGAAGCCGATCCCATCAGACGTCGCGAAGCCGGATGGCGTACCTGGCTCGATTGGGGGCGTCGCACGCTGGATATTTTTGATATTCGCGTCAATGTTTATATCGATCCCCATTTTGAAGCCGTCGTACGAGATTTGGGAGTCGATGCGGAAGATCAGCGTCTTATTTTTTTGCCGACGCATCAGAGTTTGTTTGACCATCCCGTTTTGTACAAGGTTTTGCAGTCTCAAAAATTTTTGAACGCGATGGGATGGAAAAGACCCGAACCTTGTGTGATTTTGGCGCGCACGGGACTGGCGCGTTCGGGTATCAAAATTGGGTCGAAGCAGATTACGCAGTTTGGGATGACGTCTGAGGTTTTTGATCAGATTCTGGAAAATGTCGATGGCTATGTGATGCTCGAGCGATCCCATGCTGCGGGCCATACGACGCAGCGCGTGGCACAGGCATTGACAGAGCGACCGGGCGTTATTTATCCGATGGCGACGACCGCGGCTTTTGCGATTCAGCAATTTCCGCTTCAACATGGGGTATTTGCACAATTGCCCCAGGATGTGGTGATTGTGCCGATTGCCTACCGCGGCCTTCACGCGTTGTGGCCCAAATGTCCAAAGGGCAATATCAATATCAATCCGGGGCAGGTCGATGTGTGGGTTTCGTCGCCCATGCTGGGGGAGACGACCTTGCTGCCCAAAAGACGGTCGTTGCGGATTCAGTCCGAGGCTGCCGCGCTGTTTCAAGCCGTGCATATTGCCACGTTGTTGAATCCGGAAGAGTCTTAAAAACATTTTTGAGGTACAAAATGAATGAACTGGTGGTTGTCGCATTTTTCCTGGTGTTGGTATTTTTGCTCGTTCGAGGGCGTCGCGCTTTTGCCAATAAAGACCGTTTTTCTGAGGGGGCAGAAGGCGAGCGGTTTGCACACAAGTGGGGGTATAAGGATACGCGGTTTGAGTTTGACGATGACAGGACTGTGCAGGTGACGGGAACGCGATATCCGTTGTGTGGCTATCGGATGCCGTATTTTTTGCCTTTTGTCGAAGAGGTGCTCGATGTGCCGATCCGTCCCGAAGATATGGGGCAAGAGGTCGAGCACCGCGATTTGCCCGCGCCCGTGGTAAATGATGAATTTTTGAGGGCGGTGCGCGAGGCACTCAACGAAGATGGTGTTTCTCAGGAGAACATGGAACGTCTGGTGCATAGCCACGGTCAGTTGAGTGTGGATGAGGTTTATCAAATTTCGTACTATCGGCCTCCCGAACGCCTGGTGGATGTGGTGTTGTTCCCAGAGGAAGACGCAGATATTCAGGCTATTATCCAGCTTGCAAATACCCACAATGTGGTGCTCGTGCCCTATGGCGGCGGGACGAATGTGAGCGGTGCGCTCGCAATTCCGACTTCAGAGACGCGAATGGTCGCGTCGGTAGATATGCGTCGCATGAATCGCATTGTGCAGGTGGATGAAGAGAATTTTCAAGCGTGTGTGCAGGCGGGCATTTCGGGTAAGCAATTGGAGATTGCGCTAAATGAGCTGGGGTACACGTCGGGACACGATCCAGATAGTCTGGAGTTTTCAACTCTGGGGGGATGGATTGCGACCAATGCCAGTGGTATGAAAAAGAATCGGTATGGCAATATTGAGGATATTGTGATAGAGGCCACGCTGGTGACACCAACGGGGGAGGTGGAGACGCACCATGCGACGCCGCGCAATTCAACGGGTGTGCAGCCCAGGTCGTTTTTGTTTGGGAGTGAGGGCAATTTGGGGATTATTACCCGGGCGACGATAAAGATACACAAACAGCCCGAAGCACAGGAGTTTGGCTCGTTGGTGTTTCCCTCATTTGAACGGGGTGTGGATTACTTAAAGGCACTTCGGCAGACGGGGCAAATTCCGGCGAGTATTCGGTTGGTGAACAATACGGAATTTCATTTGGGGCAGGCGCTGAAGCCCGAGGCGAAAGGGTTCGAGAAGCTCCAGCAGGGTATTCAGCGATTTTTTTTGTTTAAGGTCAAGGGTTTTGATCCAAAGCAGATGGTGGCTTGTACTATTGTGATGGAAGGGACAAAAGACGAGGTCAGGCAGCAGGCAAAGACGATTTTTCGTTTGGTGAAGAAGTACGGCGGTATTTCGGGCGGGGCGAGCCGTGGCGAGCGGGGGTATATGCTGACGTTTGGGATTGCGTATATTCGCGATTTTTTCACTCAGTTTCACATTTTGGGCGAGACATTTGAAACTTCTGTGCCGTGGACTAATATTCACGATGTTATTGGTGCGGTGGAAAAGAAGCTCATTGCTTTGTGTGAAGAATACGGCGTGCCGGGCAAACCCTTTCTGGCCTATCGCGTGACGCAGACCTATCACACGGGTGTATGCATTTATTTTACCATGGGCTTTTGCGCGCAGGGAATTGAGGATGCGGTTGGTGTTTATCACAAGATTGAGCACCAGTTGCGGCAGGAGATTTTAGACCATGGCGGATCTTTGTCGCACCATCACGGTGTGGGCAAGCTCCGCAGTGGATTTTTGCCTCAGATTCAAAGCGAAAATAGCATTGCGGTGTTGCGCCAGATGAAAAAGGCCATGGATCCCAATAATATTTTTGCCATTGGCAATGGGGCGTTTGCGGATTGAAAATGACAGTGAGAGGAACGCCAATACCATGCGAGAAACGACCGATGCCCTGAAGGTGCAGGAACTCATGAGGCGTCTCGGTGCAGAGGCACGAGGCAAAGGCCGAATTTATCTCGTTGGAGGGAGTTCGGCAGTGCTGCTGGGCTGGCGAGCGACCACTGTAGATGTCGATCTCAAGCTCGATCCGGAACCCATCGGTGTTTTTGATGCGATCGCTCGCGCTAAGAATATCTTAAACATAAATGTCGAGTTGGCGGCTCCCGATGATTTTATTCCTCCCCTTCCCAACTGGCAAGAGCGGAGCGCGTTCATCGCTCGATACGGGGCGGTCGATTTTTTTCATTACGACTTCTACGCGCAGGCACTCGCGAAGATTGAGCGCGGGCATGAACAGGACCTGCGCGATGTCGAGGCGATGCACCGGGAACAGTTGATTGAGCCGATGCGCCTGATCGCGCTCTTTGACGCGATTGAGCCTGGTTTGATACGTTATCCCGCGATTGATGCTGCGTGTTTCCGCGAGAAGGTGCAGAATGCAGTGAACGCGATGGAGGAGCAATGAATAGAGTGCCAAAAAATTTGCCCGGTGCAGATCTCGTAGTGTCGGGCATTGAAGCGTTGCAGCGCGGTGAGATGACGGTCGAAGCCCTGCTCGTCGCCATTGGTGCGACACGTCTGCGTGCGGCCGGTTTGGAGGTTCCCCAGGTGGCGTTGCCGGACCAGCCGGAACTCGCGCTCTACAAGGCCCTTGGTGCCACATATCCTGGAGATACGCACTCTCGCTACAACGGTCTCATTCGCCGCCTCGTCAGTTTCGAGCGAGCGCTTGAAAGCCAGGCTGTACGGGATGGGTTGCGATCTTCAGACATAACGGGGATGAATAGACCGCCATCAGAGTCAAAATAAGCCATTAGTTGAAGGATTTATTTTAACAAGCCACTAAATGGAAAGGAATTATAGATTTTGAATGGCGCAATGTTTTGCGATAAGGTAGTGATTATTACAGGCGCGTCTTCGGGGCTTGGGGCTGCATTGGCTCTGGAATTGGCGAAGCAGGGCGCACATCTGGCATTGTTTGCTCGGCGAGAGGAAAAGCTGGGCGAGACGGCTGAGCAGTGTCGGCGGTTGGGCGCACAGGTGGTGACAGTGGTGGGAGATGTCACACGGGTCGAAAATTGCGAGCAATTGGTTGAGGCGACGATTGCAGCATTTGGCCGCATAGATTATTTGATTGCCAATGCCGGGATCAGTATGTGGGCGCGGTTTGATGAGGTGGAAGATTTGGAGATGTTTCGCAAGCTGATGGAGACCAATTATCTCGGTCTGGTTTATTGCGTGCATGCGGCATTGCCACATTTGAAAGTTTCGAAGGGTATGATCGTGGGTATAGCCTCTGTGCAGGGCAAATTTGGTGTGCCTCTGCACACGGGATATGGCGCGTCAAAGCACGCGGTGCTGGGTTTTCTAAACGCTCTGCGTCTGGAAGTGGAAGAGGTGCATGTTTTGACGGTATTGCCGCACTGGCTTGAGGGGACGAATTTGAGACAGCACGCCTTTGGGAAAGATGGTGAAGCATTGGGCGGTTCCTCACAGCGGCACAACAAAGAGGCGCTTTCTCTGAAATATTGTTGCGTGGCAATTTTGAAAGCGATGCGAAAACAGAAGCGCGAATTGGTGCTTCCCCGGCATCACCGCGCATTGCCTTGGCTTCAATTGATTCATCCCAAAATTGTCGAGTGGCTGGTGAAGAGGAAGATGAGGGATCAGGGGTTGGAGGATATGGTGTGATGCCCGCTGATTTTGAAATCCCGATTCGGGAGGGCGCAGACTGTCTCGCGTTAGAAGAAGCAGTGGGGCAGATGCTGATGATCGGTTTTCGCGGTGATGTTTTAGATGAGGATATAGCTGCGCTTCTGCGAGATATTCAACCCGGTGGGGTGGTGCTTTTTGACTACGATCTGCAGAGTAAGGGTGAGGTTGTGCGGAATATTACGTCACCAACGCAACTTCGCACATTGACCTCAGCACTCCAGGATATCGCAACCGTGCCCTATTTTATCGCGGTTGACGCAGAAGGTGGGTATGTCAATCGACTCAAAAAGGAGTATGGATTTGCTGTATCTGTGCCTTCCGCTCAGAAACTCGGCAGGAAGTCTCCGGGTAAGACGAAAAAGGTAGCGGATGCTCTTGCGCGCGAATTGAAAGATATGGGGATTAACTGGAATTTTGCTCCGGTCGTCGATGTAAATATAGATCCCAAAAGTCCGGCTATTGGCGCGATAGAACGATCATTTAGCGATGTTCCGAGGACTGTGATAGCGCATGCCAATGCGTTTATTAACGCACACCGAGCACATCAAGTGATACCGACGCTGAAACACTTTCCCGGACACGGAAGTGCGGCGAGCGATACACATCTCGGTGTTACCGATGTTACGGAGACGTACCGACGTGCGAAGGAGCTTTTGCCGTATCAAAAATTTATCCAAAAGGGCTATGACGATCCGATTATTACCGCGCATATTGTTAATCGGAAGCTCGACAAAAGCGGAAGACCGGCAACTTTGTCGCATGATATTATGATGAAGCTCCTCAGAGATGAGATGGGTTTTGATGGGGTCGTCATTTCCGATGATATGCAGATGGGGGCGATTGTTGAAGCGTTTGGATTGACAGAAGCGGTTGTTGAAGCTATAAAAGCAGGTGTTGATATGATCTTGCTCGCCAACCAGATTGGGGAATACAATATTGAGCAGGTGTACGATGTAAAAAATGCCATTGTACAGGCGGTAGCCGATGGCGTTGTCAAAGAAGACCGCATTTGCGAATCCTTTAATCGGATTCAAAGATTGAAGCAAGAGTATAATCTTTTGTAGGTTCTCTTTGCGAAGGATTGCCGGTGAGGAGAGCCATTTTTTTCGCCCTAATTACAAACTCATCTCATTGTGAGATGAGTTTTCTTTTTAAGCGATCAGTCCTATGTCAAATCACTGGACAATTATTGCAAATCCCGTTTCGGGACGTGGTCGTGCAAGGCGCATAGGTGAGCTGGTTGCGGATTTGTTGCGTGAGCGCGGTGTAGATGCCGATTTGATGGTGTCGGAGGCGCCGGGCGATTGCGAGCGGATAGCGCGGGAAGTGTTGGCGCGCGGTGTGCGACAGGTTGCGGCGTGTGGGGGGGATGGGACAGTTCATGAGGTGGTCAATGGTCTCGCAAATGCAGACGCGGTTTTGGGGATTGTGCCCTGTGGTCGCGGGAATGATTTGGCGCGGGCATTGGGGCTGTCCAAAGATGTGAAGGGGGTGGTCAATACGCTGGTGCATGGGGTAGATCGCGCGATTGATCTGGGGAGAGTTGGCGACCGTTTTTTTGCGACTATTGCGAGTTTGGGTTTTGATACTGCGGTGGCACAAAGGGTGCGGAATCAGGGGACCGGTTCAATGCACATTCTCACACGGGCTTTGGGGGTGGGGGGAACGGTGTCATACGGGCTGACAGTTTTGCGAACGCTGTTTGGATATCGATCTCCTTTTGTGCGTCTGCGAGGAGATTTTGGCGTTTTTGAAGGGCGTATTTTGCTGGCGGCGACGGCAAACGCGCCTTTTTATGGGAGCGGGATTAAGATTGCACCTGATGCCATCGTTGACGATGGGATGCTGGATGTATGCATTGTGGCAGATGTTTCGCGCCGTACGGTTTTGCGGATGTTTTTGAGCGCGTATTCCGGCGCACATATTGGTCATTCTGCTGTGCGTGTTGTGCAGACCAGAACTTTGCAGATTGAGTCCGATGATCCTCTGTGGATTTTTGCCGATGGCGAACCCGTGTGTGAGATTCCCACAAAGATTGAGATTGTTCCGGGTGCGTTGAAGGTGAAGGTATAGTGAATTTTGGTTTTAAGTGTTCATTTTCGGACACCTGTGTATCATTTTCGGACACTTGTATCGTTGTGAAATTTAGCCATTTTGTGATAACACGCTGAAAAATAATAAAATATGTATTTTGGCACGCATATTGCATAAGATGGGAGTTACAATTTGATCCGTTGTTCAGAATTAGCTTATCCAGGAGGTGCGAGATGATTCAGATGTCGGGTATTCAAAAGTGGTATTCGTCGCGTTTTATTCGGACGGTTGTGTTGCAAGGGATTGATCTGGAGATTGCGTCCGGGGAGTTTGTGTCCATTATGGGGCCTTCTGGTTCGGGCAAATCCACGTTGTTGCACATTATGGGTATGCTGGATTCGTCGAATAAAGGGGAATACTTTTTTGACGGCGATGCCGTGCATAAGATGCGCGAGCGCGAGCGGTCAGGTTGTCACAAGAACAATATTGGCTTTGTGTTTCAGAGCTACCATCTGATTGACGAATTGACG
Source organism: Candidatus Latescibacterota bacterium (assembly GCA_965262145.1). Lineage (GTDB taxonomy): Bacteria > Latescibacterota > UBA2968 > UBA2968 > UBA2968 > VXRD01. The sequence continues at coordinate 4,915,881 of OZ253501.1, read as the reverse complement.
GTGTACGGAAATATTGAGACGCCTTTGTTATACAAAAAGGTGAAGGGAGATGAACGCGAGGAGATGGTGAATGCGATGCTGGATGAGTTTGATCTGGTGGAAAAGAAGGATTTGTTTCCCCACCAATTGTCTGGCGGCGAACAACAGCGCGTGGGTGTCGCGCGCGCCGTGGTGATTAAACCGCGCGTGATTCTGGCTGATGAACCTACTGGAAACTTAAATTCGACGCAGGGCGAACAGGTGATGAATCTGTTCACCAAGTTGCACGGGGAAGGGACAACGATTGTGCAGGTGACGCATTCGGAAAAGTGGGCGGGCTATAGCAAACGCATTGTGCATCTGCTCGATGGGGAAGTGGTGAGAGATGAGGGGGTGAGAAAAGATGGCTGAGGAATTTGAAGAAGCAGTTAATGCTGTGATTTCCGGTGATATTGGGGCGCTCAAATCGCTGCTTGGGAGAGAGCCTGACCTGATTCACATGCGATCATCTAGATCGCATAGAGCGATGTTGATCCACTATGTGGCGGCAAATGGCGTGGAAGATGAACGGCAGAGTACACCGGCTAATGCTGTCGATGTCGCAAATATACTCATTGATGCCGGTGCCGAAATAGATGCTACTTTTCTGGATGGGAAGTCGGGGACTACACCTCTTGTGTCGTTGGTGACCAGTTTTCATCCACATAAATCAGGGATTGCCGCTGAGCTTGTGAGAGTATTCGTCAATGCAGGTGCCAGAGTAGATGGAATAATGGGAGATGGTGAACCTTTGAGGCTCGCGCTTGGTTTTGAGTATCCCGAGTCGGTTCAGGCTCTTCTTGAATGCGGTGCACGGATCATGAATGTCGAAATCGCTGCTGGTTTGGGAGAGCTTGAACTGGTCGAGAGATTCGTCGATAAGGGAGATGTATCCAGCAGGGCGTTGGAAGAGGCATTCTGGTTTGCTTGCAAGTATGGATGGACCGAGGTAGCAGGATGTCTTCTCAAATGTGGGTTGGATATAGACGCAAGGAGCGGGGCAAATAATACGGGGTTGATGTTGGCAGCACAGCGTGGTCGAAGAGATATGGTCGAGATGCTTATAGGTTGCGGGGCTTCTGTTGAACTGAAAAATGACTTTGGTGGTACAGCGCTTGGTTCAACCATGTACTTTCTGGCAAATCATCCCGTACCAGATGCCGATTACGCCGGGGTGATTGAGTTGCTGCTCAATGCGGGATCGGCGTTCAACTTTGCCGGCAAATCGACAGGTAATGATGAAGTAGATGATATGCTTTGCAAGCGCGGTGTGATTACATAGCGGTCTGTCTGCGTCCGTGTCATTTTAGGCTAAAAATGAAGGTTACGTCTTCGTGGCGTAGCTTCCAGCTATTTTTTTGATGGACAGTACTCGGCCATACTTCTACGCAGTAGTCCTGGCGAGAAGGTGAGCCTGAACGCAGCCATTTTATTTGCGCTTCTTTGAATTTGTCGAAACACTCATTCCCTCCGTATGCGGTTATGTGCTTTTCGTGTATGATACAGATACTCGATCTATTATGGGTGGTGAGTACGAAAGCATTTTGCATAGGTATTACGGTTAATCCCTGGAGTTGAGCAAAGAACGCTAGATCCCTCCGTAAAATCCAGCTTTTCCTTCCGTCTGGAATATCCGCCCAGAAAACGCGCTTTTTGGCGGCTGGTCGTTTTCCGGCAAATTCTTCGACCAATTTTCGAGCCTGATCCCACTGAAGAGTCATTCCGTGTTTACCTGTGAACAGCATAAATCCAGGAAGAGAAATTACCTTCCCACTGAGATGATCTTTTCGCTTTTGTAATTTCAACATGAGGCACTGGCTCTCACCCGGGAAGTCATTCAATGTCAATACCATTATGCCTTTGGGCACCAGTTGCTCCCACCAGATAGGGAATAGGGTTGGGCATGTAACCGTGGTGATCAGCCGGTCAAAAGGCGCTTCTTTCGCATAGCCTTTTGATGCATCACCCGTTATTACACTAACATTTTTTGTGCCCTGTCGCTTCAAGTGACGGCGTGCCCTGCGAGTAACATCAGATTGAATATCCATCGTTACAACATGTCCGTCAGGACCTGCGAGATGGGCCAATAGAGCGGCGTTCCATCCAGTGCCTGCGCCAATTTCAAATACGCGATGGCCTGAGCGAACAGATAAAACGTCCAGCATATGAACGGCGAGAGAAGGCTGCGATGTCGAGCTTGGTGGATTGAGGTGGCTGAGCAAAGCTTCGTCGGAATAAATTCTCTCTAATTGGCCCGAGGTGGGGCATTTCGGATCGACCTCAATTAGGTCTTTCCGTTTTCCCAATGCATGGATTCGATCGACAAACAGATGTCTTGGTGTCGATTGGAGGGCATGTTCTATTGCCTTATTCTTCAAACTACCTGTTGCCTTGAGCATGTCGATGAAAGTGCGATGCAACAGATCTATATTTTTAGTTCCGGACATTGGTCGTTTTTAACAAGAGTTTAAGTGACAGGTATTGTCCAAAAGAATAGGGGCTATATATAGTACCGAAAGGCATGAATGAGTCCGCTCCGAAAAGGGTGTAATAGAGTGTAATAGAGAGTATAGGTTTTTTGTGAGCGTTGGGTCTGTCTGTGTCGCCTTTGTTGGTGAGGTATGGTATTGGGGTCGTGTATAGAGTGCCCGTGCTTTGCAGGCGTGCTGACGAGGTTACAAAGTGCATGTTTGGGTGAACAGGGTGCGCCTATTGGGGGTCTTTATTTGGCTGGGCGAGATAATTCTTGATCCTTACCAGATTGATCCATAAACTGCGACACCATGCCCAGACTTGATGGGGCAAAAGCCGACGATAACGCGTTTTACCCCCTGTTGTGTGATAGCTCAACTGGAAGATGCTGGCCTCAACATTATGGCGTCGATTGCGGATGTGCACAGGCATGTCTTCAATCTGTTTTCGCCGGTGATAGGCAAGGATGTCTTGTTGGGTAATATATCGCGGCTTCCCTGCGATGAAGAGTTTGTATTTGCCCGGTTTATATTCTTGTGCAAGCTGAATTTCTCCACTGTGTCGATCAATGACTTCAACCCCTTCTTCTGTGCGTTCATACATCAAACGTCCCGGTCTGCCTTGTAACCCACTGTAATAGAATTGCTTGTCCTCTTTGTCGGCATACGCACTGTTGCAAGCCCCATGGTAAGCCCCATCCATCGACACGTCCGAGACCTGTCCGACCACCTCCTGTGTCCGTTCTATGGCCGGTTGGACAAAAGCGTTATCCGCAGCCGTTGCAGGTTTGACTTCTACATCCGTGATCAAATTGAGGCCCTCCCCATCACAGGTCTCAGTGAGATTGACACTATATCCCTTGACCTTCTGCACCCCTTTTCTGCGAAAGGTCGCATCTGGATCATGGACAGACTGTAAGGAGGAAGAAGAAATAGATTGTGATGGCTTGGGAAGCACTGATTTTTCACTGGCGGAGACACTGACGGTGTATTGGTCAGAAAAAACACGCACGATCAGACCATATTCATCGCTGTCTTTCTCCTGATAGGCCGCCAACAGTCTGCACACTAACAAACCGAGGGCTTCGAGCTTCTCCCCTTTTTCTGCACTGCTGAGTGGATACCCAACCTGATGCGGCTTCACCTTGAGCAAGGCGTCCAAAACCTCGCGGTCTGCTGCGCATAATCGTTCCTTTGCGCCCTTGTCTAACGAGCCCCAGAACGCTTGTAAGCACCCAACGACCAACTGCAAGCGACAACAGGTGGCAATATTGGCACCGATTAACTTGCTGTCCATTCGCACCTGATCACCCGTCACGCCAAAGACTCTCGCCTGTGTCTTGGTTAAACTAAAAAAAGTCTCCCCAATCAGATTGCGACCCGTTTGCAGGCCATAGGCATACACGGACTGCTTCAACAGATAATACGTCGAAGCCACAGGCACCTCATCCGACAGATTCATCAACCCTAAAGCACGCATCACCAGAATGTTGAACCCACAATGCTCAAAAAGTTGCGCATCGCTCCACCCAAAGCCCTCTTTCAAGATCATCATCGACACCAAGCGGCGCACAGAAGCATTGGGACGGCCTTGCGCACGATCAAACAACACCGAAAAGACATCTTCATCTATCTTGCAGGTGATATGGGCGTAGAACACATTATGCCAAGCACTCGGATCATTCAACTGCGCCTGCTTGCGCCCTTTGAAATGGGACTCAAAACTCGAAAACAGATCCGGTTGGCTCGATGGGGCACTTCTTCTAAACATTGCGATACTCCCACAGGATTACTTTATAGGTTATACATCCGTTACCACGCCACAGCCTCACATACGTAATTTAACTCTTTTCACATAAAAATAAAATCGACTTTTCGGAGCGGACTCATGAATTAAAAGGCAAAAAAGCCAAAGCTATGAAAATAGCGCCTGACTTTTTGCTTTCCTCCACATTCTCAAGCTTTGTTTTTGGGAAAATAAGACGGGATTTGCAAAAAGCAAGGTCACACAGACAAAATACGGACATATTATGCTTTTGTGCATTTTGATATTTTCGTGCGTCTCGGCGCATGTGGTGTCATCATTGTCGTCATCCAAAAATAAAAAGTGAATCAAACATGCTGCGCGTCAAGCGTTGACAGACATCCAAAAGGGGCTATATTTCCCCTGTGCCGGGAAAGCACGCAAGCACCGCGTCAAGTGTTGACAGACGCCCGTAGCATGTTATTTTTTTATGTGTCGGGAGTTCTGAGAATACGCACTCGAACACCGGAGGCTCCAAAATGAAAATGCAACAAATAATCATCGAGGCTACCGAAGATCTGATCAATGACCAAGAGGCGAAACGGATGATCAAAGAACGTACTCAGAAGATGGAAGAGGCCGGGCAGTTCAACGAACACATGCAGCTTCCCGAAGGGTTTGATTGTATCAAACAGATATTCGGCGACGCCGATGCAGCATGGTATTGGCTAACAGTGCCAAACGACGCACTCGACGGGGAGAAACCGCTCGCCCTTCTTCGCAAAGGAGAAGTCGACCGCGTTGAGGCCGCCGCTAAAGGGTATCTCCAGGGTGACTTTGCGTGATGGCTGGCTACGTCAACCTTATAGGGCACATTCAAGCACAGATTCGCACAGTCCGAATCATGCGAATGTTTCGTGTGATTCACCAAAGCCTCACCAACTCACCGCTTGGCACCGTTCCTGCGCCGAGCCGGTTCAGCGATCCGACCGGGAACTATGCTGTGTTGTACGGAGCCGAAACGGTGTCGTGTTGCTTATGGGAGGCTGTGGTGCGTAACGGCTTGACACGCCGCCTGCCTCGCGTACTGCCACAATCGGTCATTACTTCCAGGCAGGTCGTGTCGTTCCAATCTCAGCAGGACTTGAATCTTGTGGATCTCCGAGAGGATGGACCGATCCGGATTGGTGCTCCCCCGGATGTTGTCCACGACTCGAACCACCACGAAGGCCGTTCGTTGTCCGAGGACGTCCATGACCATACACAAGCCGATGGATTTCTGTATCACTCGCGATTTACGGGGGATTTGTGCTGCGCCATATTTGCCCGGGCTTTCGGTAAATTGGATACGCTGGCAGTCAGGCCATTGACTCGATACGCTGATTTTTGGGACGCTCTGAAAGACTATGACATCCGTTTGATACCATAAGCCCGGCGTACATGATGGAGAAGGGTGAAACCCAACTAGGTCAAGTGCGCGGCACCCTGCCAAGCCGCCAGATCAAGCAGAGCCAGGCATTTTCAAGTCCAGCATTAAAAGCCCGTTGATCATTACCGATCGATGGCCTTTCTTTTATTTTTCCAGGATATCGGCACACCGCATAAAAGATATTGTAGAATGCGTTGGCCGAAGAAATACAATATATAGACGCGCGGTGCCTGCGTCGATTTCTCTACGCCTATGAGAAGGTTATTCAAACCATACCTTGATTGAACTCGTACGAAGCATCAAATTTCACTGTTCGCCGATCTTTCTGTGGGATAGCGTTTTATGACCGCTTTCGCGGCTTCATCAATGTCAGGGAAGGGATAAAAAAATGTAGCGCAAATCATTGCTTTTTGTGGAATTGTACCCACTCTATATCACCCGTGATCAAGAACTCATCGGTGCCTATCTCTACTGTCGTCGTATCATTACGAACCCAAGCAGCGTTTTGAAGAGACAGACTATATTTGTCTTCGCGGCTACTCATTCTCTTTGGCCAACCTATCACCGTTTTTCCATCACTAAGTCTGACCAAGACCCAATGCTGGTTTGTCCGGAATGCTCCGTCCCATGGTTGAGCTTCGTGAGACCCTCGAGTCCATCCAAGTTTTCTTAGGATTCTCATCCAGTCCTTATTTATAGCCACTGACAGTACTACCGCAAATGCTATAACTAAAAAAAATAATAAAAGAAAACTCCAAGGTCCCATAGACAGCACAGACGACTGGAGCGACGAACCCTTCTCATTAGATATGAGAGACTTGAGTACCTCGTTGATATCCGGTAACGAAAGCTCTTTGCTCAAGAATACATAAACGACATATACAGCAACGCTTAAACCCAAGGAATACACAATGAACCGATGGTTCTCTTTTGCCCGAATTCCGGTCAGCAACTCGACTATAGTTACAACGAGGAATCCCGGAAGAAGGACAATCAATATATAGATTGCTTGAATAGAATTAGGCATCATTCCCCTCATTGTCCGGCTGAATATCTGATGCCTGAGCCTGAGCACTTTGGCTATCACTGCTATTGCTCGGTGGGGGATTCGGAGAAAGCATCTCTGCTGTTATGATTGGTCGAGTTTCTATCCCTGGAGAGTCTATGTTCACGTTCTGCGAGTGCAGGGCTATCTCGATGTCTCGCGGTTGTGGCATGTCGTTCTCGGCTCTCTTTGGTGATTGCTGTCTTTCCTTAGCCATCTCTACCTCCTGTCCAAATCTAGACCCGGGTCTACTCTATCGAAGTATTACTGCCAGACGGGTCTTATCGCTAAAAATAAAAGAACGTCAGCGGCTTATGTCAACGCTCTTTTGGCAGCTTTTAGTTCCAAACAATGTATCGCGGGCATTTGATCCTTCGCTTCGTCATTATGATAGCGTTTGACATTAATAACGCCATGCGTTATCATGTGTAAATGATAGAATCATTTCGAGACCGAGAGACCGAGAGGGTATTCCACCGTGAGAGATCGCGGAAATTCTCGGGAATATTGGCTCGCTCGGCCTTAAAGAAGCTCCTTCTGTTGGACGCAACCGATTCGATACAGGACTTGCGATCACCGCCAGGTAATCGTCTGGAGAGACTCACAGGAAATCGTAGGGGCCAGTACAGTATCCGCATAAACGAACAATGGTGTCTTTGCTTTGAATGGCAGGCAGGATGTGCGACCAACGTGGAGATCGTTGATTACCATTAGGAGGTATCTATGCCTACAATGCCCCCAATCCATCCGGGAGAAATTCTGCTCGAAGAATTTCTCGAGCCTCTGAGTATTAGCCAATATCGTCTGGCAAAAGACATCTCAGTTCCTCCTCGCCGGATTAACGAAATTGTTCACGGCAAGCGCGCTATTTCGGCAGACACTGCGCTTAGGCTGGCACGCTACTTTGGAACCACAGATCAATTCTGGCTCAATTTGCAGACGCGCTACAATTTGGAGTTGGAGAGAGATCACCTTGGTGAGCGATTGGAGGCTGAGGTACAGGTTTTAGAGCGTCAGGTTTGAGAGACGTGAAGATACGATGTCTATAGTGGAAATATGATTTAATCGACAAGAGAGGTAACACGAACAGTACAGTTTCAAAATAGTAACTGATGTTACGCAGTTTTAAGTACTTGTAGTTCTCGAAAAGCATATCGAATAGCCTTGAGATAGAGCCTTGATCTAAGGGCAAAGTGATTGATGTGGAGTTACCCCGTTTTGGTGGAGTATTTAGGGCTTGTGTTTCAAGCCTGTGATTGATGCAGCTTTTCATAAGCTATCGGCGCATGGTAGGCGATGGAAGAATGCCTGCGATGCGGATTATACCACCCTTCAATGTAGGAGAAGATGGCCAACCGGGCTTCCTTATGCGTACGGAAGGATCGACGATTGATCAGTTCACACTCAAGGGTGGCGAAGAAGCTCTCGCAAAGTGCGTTGTCATAGCAGTCGCCAGCAGACCCCATTGAGGGACGCACGCCAGCCTCACGACAACGCTTTCCAAATGCTATGGAAGTATATTGCGTCCCCTGGTCAGAGTGGTGGATCACGTCTTCGGGACGGCGCTGCCAAAGAGCCATGTTCAAAGCCGACACGACTAACTCGCTTTGCAAGTGTGTCGCCATTGACCAACCCACGACACGGCGGGAGAAGGCATCCAGGACAACACTGAGATACAAGAAGCCAGAATAGGTGGGCACATAGGTGATGTCAGCCACCCAGAGTTTATTGACCGTTGCAGCAGTGAAGTCTCTCTTTACTAGATCGGGAGCCTTTCTCGCTCTTTACGCCTTACGCGTCGTTTGCGTGCTCTTTCGGCGACTAACGCCACAAATGCCCATCTCACGCATCAGACGCGCTACGCGCTTCTTACCTACTTGGATGTCTATATCCATCAGATCTTTCCAGATGCGAGGGGCACCATACGTGCCATCTGATCGGGTATGAAAGGCTTTGATCTTCTTCTTCAGGTCCGCATTGACCTTTGCTCGTTTAGATGGTGGACGTGTTCGCCAGGCATAATACCCGCTGAGGGAGACACCCAGCACGCGGCATTGCGTGGCGATTGGCCAAAAAGCCTGGTGCGCTTTCACAAACGCGAAGATTTTCTGGGGATCGCGTCGGTCTCCGCTGCGAACCAGGCTGCTGCTACCGTATAGAACCACTACGGCACATGCTTTGACAAGATCTCGCGCTCAATGCGCAACTGCTTATTCTCGCGTCGAAGACGACGCAACTCTTCTCGCTCAACACTGGTCAGACCGTCTTCTCGAAGTCCCTGGTCCCGATCAGCCTGATGTACCCAGTTTTGGATCGTCTGAGCGGTTGGCTCAAACTCTTTGGCCAACTCGGCTGGACTGCGACCAGCGCGCACAAGCTCGACGATCTGGCGTTTCAACTCGGCTGGATAAGGGGGACGTGTTGGTGGCATAGTGGGTCTCCTTTCTAACTACTCATAAGGTACCCACCGAAACGGGTCAAGTCCAGGTGCGTAACATCAGATAGTAATTGATTATCAACACCTTGCACAACAACCAAGATGGTCGGGCCTATGAGAGGCAAATTATGAATTGGCTAAAAAAAAATTTGGGGACAATTATTGCAAGCGTCTTAACAGGCTTACTTGTGTTGGTAGGGAATTGGTATATATCTCCAGCTTCCGATTTAGTGGCTGAAATTGAATATGGGTCGTTCATGTATCCACCAGGATTGGTAGATTCCTTGAAATTACTTCGGAACTTGGCTTATGAATCTCGTCTCAAAGAGATAGATCTTGAAGATGATCTCAAGCCGATATCTGATAACACAGAGAGAGAGATCACCCGGCTTTTGATTATGAAACACTTTTCATCTTACTTGAGCGAGAATCTCCCATTATTAGGAATTCCAGAACCCTTTTACCATCTTAAGGGATACTATTCCGTCACTCTGAGGAATGAAGGAAACAAATCAGCAAAGTCTGTCACGCTCACGTTACCGAACATAGTTTATATGTGCATTGACCGAGAGGGCGAGGAGCGCAAGTGTAATAAATCTTCTGAAGTCGTGAAAATTGACGATTTCCGCCCTCACGAAGCAATAAGTGTCATAGCTTGGTCACGCCACGAGCCACCCCCTTACCTTCACATATCTGATCGCATTCTCCTTACCCATGAGTCCGGAGTTGGATCGGTTGTAATTCGAGCACCTATTGGTCCATTTTGGCACGGTTTGGCGAGATTTTTGAAGATTTTTTGGATTCCAATTCTATTTTTCATGTATATATTCTCTGTAGTCTTTATCTATTGGAATAAACGAAGGAAGGCGGAACCAGACCCTTCCGATAGCCAGTCGGAAACTGACTCAAAGTAGGAGAAAAATGTGGAACGAAGATAGTGCGCCACTAATGCCATTTTTTTACAATTGTACCCGCTACTCACCTCAAGTACAATACAACAAGCCTGTCAATCACCACTGATCGACGGGCTTTCTCTCATCTGTTCATTGACGCCAGTGCACCACAGGGATACAAGATATTGTAGGATGCGTTGGCCGAAGAAATACAATATATAGACGCGCGGTGCTATGAATCATCAAATTCAACTGTCCGCCGATCTTTCTGTGGAATAGCGTTGTATGACCGTTTTTGCGGCTTCGTCAAGGCCGGGAAAAAGGCTCTCATGCGTGATGTTCAACAAGCGCAGTTCGTCCATAATGTATTTCTTGCTCTCGCCCGATACTGTCAGTGTGTAATGGTCGTAAACTGGTATATCGGCGTTCCGTTTCAGGATTTCATCCCGCTCGAATTTTTCGTGAAAAGCCGAATTGACATAATGTTCCTTCTATTGAAGAGGCGATGCCCTTGGGCCGTCCGTTATGTTATATGGCATCCCAACATCACTGTGGCAAGAGTTGACAGACACCCTAATAATATTATCTTTTCCACAAGAAGCCCCGATAATATGCACTCGAACCCGTGAGAATCGAAGCCGGTTTCCGATGGAATGGATTTAACGAGACATTAAACGCTAATGGAAGGAAAAACCAATGCGTAACCTGGTTTTGTTCACGCTATCAACGCTTGCGCTTTTGATACACCCGCTGTCTCTTCTAGCGCAGAGTAGTTTTTCTATTTCGCTGGATGTAAATAGTGCTACGGGCGATCAAGCGGCCACGTCTGTTAATGTGTCCGCAGATGAGGTGGTTGCCATTCAGATATTCGGCAAAGATATTCAGAATGCGAATGGCCTTGCTGTGCGTTTTGAACACAATTCCACACAGGTTGTTTACGAAGGGTTTGAAGTAGGCAATGTGTTGCCCAATGCACAAGCACTCCCTGAACAGGGTACAAATCCGACGTTTGTGGAGATTAGTATTGCCTCTTTTGGCGGTCAAGCCACGGTCAACAGCGGTCTGGTAGGTACGATCCGTTTTCGCACATTGGCAGCGTTTTCGGGCACAGAAATTCGGTTGGTGCGTGCTGATCTTGGCCGGAGTGGACAGATTGAAAGCGCGACCCTGAATTTATGCGTTGCGCTACAGTTACAAAGAGCCGTTACCCCGGATTTTGATGGCGATGGTCGAGTGGGCTTTTCTGACTTTCTGGCGTTTGCAGGTCGGTTCGGATCACGTCAAGGCGATGGGAGGTATGAAGCTAGGTATGATCTGGACAGCAACGGCACAATTGGATTTTCCGATTTTCTGATCTTTGGCGGCAGCTTTGGCAAAGAGGTATCTCCCCCTACCAGCGGTAGTGCAACGATGGTTGCTATTCCGGATGCGAACTTGCGTGCTGCCATTGAGGACAGTCTCGGCAAGGCGAGAGGGGCACCGATCACCAGAGGTGAGATGGCGACATTGACGAAGCTTGAGGCACCAGAGGCGAACATTAGGGACTTGACTGGGCTTGAGTTTGCGACCCGTCTGACAAGTCTGCATTTTGGTTCTGAACCAGTAGGGTCTTATTCCAACAGCAACTCAATCTCAGACCTTTCACCACTATCAGGCTTAACCAGTCTGGAAAGGCTGTATCTTGGCAGCAACAGCATCTCAGATGTGTCTGATCTGTCAGGCTTGACCAACCTGGAATGGCTGGATCTTTCCCGCAACAGTATATTGGATATATCGCCACTGTCGGGCTTAACCAACTTGGAATGGCTAAGGCTTAACGATAATGCGATCTTTGATGTGTCTCCACTGTCGGGCTTGACCAATCTGGAATGGCTGAGGCTTAGTGATAATGTGATCTTAGAGATATCGGCGCTGTCGGGCTTGACCAACCTGACATCGCTGTGGCTTTCCAACAACTTGATTTCGGATGTGTCTGATCTGTCAGGCTTGACCAACTTGGATTCGCTATCTCTTTCCCGCAACAGCGTCTCGGATATATCCCCACTGTCGGGCTTGACCAACCTGAAATGGCTGGGGCTTTCCAGCATCAGTATCTCGGATATACCTGTGTTGTCGGGTTTGACCAACCTGACAGGGCTTAGTCTTTCCGGTAACAGCATCTCGGATATATCTATGCTGTCGAGCTTGACCAACCTGACATCGCTGAGTCTTTCCAGCAACCGCATCTCGGATATATCTGTACTATCGGGCTTGACCAACCTGACATCGCTGTGGCTTTACGATTGCCGCGTCTCGGATATATCTGCGCTGTCGGGCTTGACCAACCTGACAGGGCTGAATCTTTTCAACAACAGTGTCTCGGATATATCGCCACTGTCGGGCTTGACCAACCTGGAATGGCTGGTACTTACCAGCAATCGCATCTCGGATATATCTGCGCTGTCGGGCTTGACCAACCTGACATCGCTGTGGCTTCCCGACAACAGCATCTCGGATATATCTGCGCTATCGGGCTTGACCAATTTGACACTGCTGGATCTTTTCGCCAACAAAATCTCCGACCTTTCGCCTCTGGTCGAAAATACAGGATTGGGCAGTGGAGATGTGGTTGACGTGAGATTAAACCTGTTGAGTTATGCATCAACCAACCGATACATTCCAGTTCTTCAGAGTAGAGGGGGCACCGTAAAATTTCGCTTTTGAAGCCCGCGAAGGAAGAATGAGACATACTCCCTGTGATGAGGAAACCGGTTGGGGGTGAAGAAAGGGAAGCAGACAACCATTGGACTTGATTCGTTTCGGTGGGTACCTTATGGGTAGTAAGAAAGGAGCCCGCTATGCTCCTAACACATTCGTCTTATCTACCTGAGTTGAAGCACCAGATGGTCAAGCTTGTGCGCGCTGGCCACAGTCACGCATAAGGAGGCATGGTTGGTCATCTTCAGGGGGTATGACTTAATCGCATAGCCGAACGGTTTATATATGTTCTGTACAAAAGCCCTGATTGCAAAACATATTTCCTATGCCCTGTTGATTGCACTTCTATGGATTACCTCAGCAGGTGCTCAAAATCTCGATCTTGAACATGAAGAAAATGGGGAATCCGCAGGCATTGAAAGTGCCCTTCTCAGAGTGTATCAAGCCTGGGCAATGGATCGCCCCGCACTTGCCAAGAGAACAGCCCTGCAATACTACTCTCACATCAAGCCAACAGGGAAGATTGTTGTCATTCTGGAGCCAGAATCAGGAGACGACATATCACAGATTAGCATTTCAGACCTCCAAGCACTAAATACTGAAGTTCTGGCTCAATCAAAAAGTTTGATGCGTGTCGCTGTTCCCATCTCCATTCTGCCAAGACTTACAGATATTCCGGGCATTGGCTTTGTTCGCACGCCTATGAAACCCAATTTGAATCGCATAACGAGTGAAGGTGTTGTAAATACCAAAGCAACCACAGTTCATGCACGTGGTATTCGAGGGGCAGGTATAAAAGTCGGCATTATTGATTCTGAATTTGGAAAAGCATTGGAAGCGAGAGCACAGGGCGATCTTCCATCAACGTGGCGATACGTTGATTATACAGATGAGGGTATTTATACAGGTGATGATCATGGCACAGCCTGTGCAGAAATTGTCCATGATATGGCACCTGATGCAGAACTGGTCCTGATAAAGGTCGGCGATCTCGTCGGTTTCGAAAATGCAAAGGATATGGCAATAAGAGAAGGCATTAATATTCTCTCGTTCTCAGCCTCCTGGTTGGGATCTGGATTTGGAGATGGCTTGGGATCGGCCTGCAACACTGTAAATGATGCCTTCGATAACGACATTCTTTGGATCAATAGTGCAGGGAATTATGCTACTAAGCTGTACTCAGGACTTCATACAGATTCTGACGCAGATGGAGCTGATGGTTGGCATAATTTCAAGGAAGATGATGAAGTACTTACTTTGACAGATGTAACAGCTGGAGATGAAATTGAAATTTGGCTCACCTGGAACGACTTTCCGCGCACATCGCAGAATTACGATCTCGTTTTGACCAAATCTAAGGCCGATGGGACGGTAGATATTATTGAAAAATCAGATACATTTCAGCGCAACTCGCGTCCCGTCGAACATATCGTTTACCAGGTTACAGAATCTGGGCGCTATGGTGTTTCCGTTTGGAAATCACAAAACGCAAGGGCTACGTTAATCAAGATTTTTAGCAGCAATCACGATTTTGAAGGAATTGAGTCTATTCGTGGCAGCATTGGCATCCCTGCCGACGCAAGGGGATCACTAACAGTGGGTGCAATACCTCATCGGAGATGGCAGACAGGCCCACAGGAATCATTCAGTTCGCAAGGTCCAACAATAGATGGAAGAATAAAACCTGACATCATGGGGCCAGATGGCGTAAACACATTTAGCCGTGGATCAAAAGGGTTTTTCGGCACTTCGGCTGCCGCCCCTCATATAGCAGGTGCTGCAGCACTAATAAAATCATCAAACCCTGAAAATTTCACGGCGCAAATACTTCGCAATAAGCTGTTAGAAGCTACTGTAGATTTAGGTGAAAGAGGAAAAGACAATATCTATGGCGAGGGGAGACTTGATCTTTCCCTTCTAAACTTACAGCCGAGAGTTGATGTTTCGAATATGGTTTTATCGCTTGACCTTATTACCGATAGTGGGGCGGGTAATCAGATAGATAATCGCGTTACTTCGGGCACTGTTTCCGGGCGGGATACAAAAATAGCCGTTGAAGTTTTCGCAAAAGATGTGACCACAGCACTGGTTGGTGTGAAAATCGAATTTGACTTTGATGCGTCTATTTTGAAGTTTGACAAAGCCGAAAATAGTGTGTTTAACTTTATAATTCCAGAGGCTACGGGAGCAAACCTCGCGAGTAATGTGCCTGTCACATTGCCGGAGTCTGGTTTTCTGGCACGCGCCGAATTTTCTACTGTTGCGGATATTACGGATAAGGAATTTTTTCTTGGCATTAAACAGGATACGCTTGCCGAAAGAGCAGGATTGGATAATCAGGTCACGATCACAACAGCCAATATGATCGTGTTTAATAAGCCTGCAAGTAGCGAATTTGCCGGCATGCAACTCCATCTCGACACGCAAATTGAAACACCCGCTACACAGAGCAACACGCTGACCATCTCCGAAAAGAAGGCTGGCGATACGATTCAACTGCAACTTTTTGTTCCAATGGCCGCAGGTAAACAAACTTATGGCTACGAAATAGAACTCGACCTGCCGGACAAGACATTTTCTAACTACATCGGTAGCATGTCGGGCAAAGATTTTACTGGCGCATCCTTGTTCTCAACACCGGGTCGTCCTATCCTGTCCTCACTACTCATTTCTACCCCTGTCGTGCCAGCCAATGGTTATCTCGGTCAAATTGACTTGCAAGTGATCAACACTCTCGAAGCAGAGACAACCCTCATTGTCAAAGCCGCTTCGATGGCCGGTCTCAATAGGCAACAAGACCCATTAGATGTGTCCAACGCCGTGATCACCATTACCGCCATTTCCCATCCAGGCGATTTCGATGGCGACCTCGACGTTGATTTCTCCGATTTTCTCGCCTTTGTCGGCGTTTTTGGGTTATCACCATCAGATGCTAGTTACAATGCCCATATGGATATGAACAGAGATGGTATCATTAACTTTGCTGATTTTCTGATCTTTGTCAGCAGCTTTGGCAAAGAGGTATCTTCCCCTGGTAACGGTGGCGAAGCGACGCTGGTTGTTATTCCAGATGCGAACCTGCGCGCTGTTATCGAGGATAATCTCAGCAAGGCGCGCGGTGCGCCGATCACCAAGGGTGAGATGGCAACTTTAACTCGCCTCGATGCATCAGATGCGAACATTAGTGACTTGACTGGGCTTGAGTTTGCGACCCGTCTGAAAAGGCTGGATCTTTCCGGCAACAACATCTCGAATACCTCGCTGTCGGGCTTGACTGATCTGACATGGCTGTATCTTAACAACAGCAGCATCTCGAATACCTCGCTGTCGGGCTTGACTGATCTGACATGGCTGTATCTTAACAACAGCAACATCTCGAATATCTCGCTGTCAGGCTTGACTGATCTGACATGGCTATATCTTAACAACAGCAGTATCTCAGATATCTCGCTGTCAGGCTTGACTAACCTGACATGGCTATATCTTAACAACAGCAACATCTCGGATATCTCGCCGCTGTCAGACTTGACTGATCTGACATGGCTGTATCTTAACAACAGCAACATCTCGGATATCTCGCCGCTGTCAGACTTGACTGACCTGATAGGGCTGTATCTTAACAATAACAGCATCTCAGACATTGCGCCTTTGGTCGCGAACAGGGGATTGAGCTATGGAGATGTGATTGAGTTGAGAAATAACCCGTTGAGTGCCACATCAATCAACACTCACATTCCAGCCCTTCAGAGCAGAGGGGTCAGGGTAGAATTTTAGTATGTCGAAGCCCGCAGTGATGGAAACATACGGGAATGGGGGAGAGGAAGGACGTGATCAGCCAGAAAATGAGCCTGCCTACCAAAGCAGAGATGTATTTTAGGAAGGGGCCAGAGATAGATCCTTTCCTACCACCGGCAACATCACCTTAAACGTCGTCCCCACGCCCTGATCGCTCTCGACGGTGATCTCCCCATCGTGATTGCGAACAATGGCGTAAATGATGGATAACCCCAAACCAGTGCCCCGGTCCGCATCCTTAGTGGTAAAAAAAGCTCAAAAAGACGCTGACGGGTCGCCTCGTCCATCCCTGCCCCATTCTCCTCCACTTCGATAACAACCGCCTTGTCCTCAGCGTGCGTCCGGATCCGCTTGTCATAACCCACCCCTTCCATCTCCGCCCGCTCATCTACCGTATCCCGAGCATTGGACAGCAAATCGAGAACCACCTGCTCGAGCGGATGCGGATGTACCCAGACCTTTGGGAGTGCGTTGGAGAGATCCTGTTCGAGATCGATCCCGTGATTCTCGAGCTGTGTCTGCATCAACTTCAGACCGCTCTCGATCACCTCATTCACATCCATCGCCTGGCGTGGCTCCTTGGACACGTCGCGCGAAAGCACGCGCAGGTGATCGACGGTGCCCGCCATCCGATCCACCACACCTCGAACGTCCTCCATCATCTCCCTCAGTTCGTCTGTCTCGAGCGGCACACCCTCCAGCAACCGCCTGTAAATCCCATTCATGCACCCGATCCCTTGACGAACGTTCCTGGAGTCGCACCTGTGTGGTCGCCATTTTCGAGGACGCGGATGCCGTTGACGAAGACGTCGCGGATGCCGATAGAGAGTTGGTGGGTATCGTCGAATGTCGAGCGGTCGGCGACGGTATTGGGGTCAAAGACGACGACATCGGCCCAGCAGCCGGGCTGGAGCCGTCCGCGGTCCCACAGTGAGAGGCGATTGGCGACTGAGGAGGTCATCTTGAGGATGGCTTCTTCAAGTGGCATGAGCTTTTCGTCGCGGACATAGCGACCGAGGACGCGGGGATAGGTACCGTACGACCGGGGGTGGAGCGGTCCCTCAGCAGCCGCCCATTCTGGATCGACGCCGCCCGCATCTGTGGAGACTTTGATCCAGGGGAGTTGGAGTTGGAGGCGGACGTTGTCTTCGGACATGGTGTGGTAGATGGTGAAGATGCGCTGGTTTTCCGATAGCAGGAGGTCGATGGTGGCTTCCACCCAGTCCTGGTCGCGCATCTCGGCAATCTCAGAGAGGCGTTTGCCGATGTACTGCTGGTTTTCGGGTTTGGTGAACGCGACTGGAGCGATCTGGTCGGGGCGGCGGGGGATCTCGCCGCGGACGCCTTTGACTGCGGAGACGATTTTTGCGCGAATGTCGGGGTCGCGCAGGTTGTCGAAGAACTTGCCGTCTGCAGCCACCCAGGTGGGCAGGACAGTGGCCAGGCCGGTGCCGCTGGCGGGGTAGGGATACATATCGGCGGTGATGTCGAGGCCCTCGGCGCGTACCTGATTCACGCGCTCGATGACCCGGTGTATTTTGGGGTAGTTGCGCTCAGCGACGGCCTTGAGGTGGTAGATTTCGACCGGGATGTTGGCGCGCTGTCCGATTTCGATGGCTTCTTCCAGGGCCTCGAGAAGTTTGTCGGCCTCGGACCGTATGTGGGTGATATAGATACCGCCAGGCCTTGCTGCTGTCTTGCAGATTTCGACGATTTCGTCTGTGCTGGTATATGTGTCCGGCGGGTAGATGAGGGCGTAGGAAGGGCCGAAGGCGCCGTCTTCCATGGATTCGGCCATGATGCGGTGCATATCTTTCATTTCAACGGGCGTCGGCTCGCCCATTCGCATGCCCATCGCAAGCGAGCGCAGGGTGCCCGCGCCCAGGAAGGACCCGACGTTGGGCGAGACGCCAGCTTCGATCATGGCGTCGAGCCAGTTGCCGAAGCGATGCCAGTTCCGCGCGCGTTCCCGCCAGTTTTTAGGTAGGGATCGCGGTAGGGTGTTGGAGCCGCCAACAGGTGCTGGCGTCCACGCTTCACCCATGATTTCGGTCGTGATGCCCTGGGTGATTTTGGAGAGGCATCGGCCGTCGCGCATCAGTGAGACGATGGAGTGGCTCTGTATGTCGATGAAGCCGGGGCAGACGATGTGGCTGGATGCATTGACGACTTCGCCGATGCCATCGCGGGGGATGGTCCCCGGTGGTTCGATGGCGGAGACCTTGCCGTTTTCCAGAGCGATGTCGCCGTAGAACCAGGGGTTGCCGGTGCCGTCGATGATTTTTCCTGAGTGAATGAGAGTAGTAATTGGCATGGCTGGTTTTCCTTTTTTTGGTTCAGGCGCTAAAAGTCTGCGCCGAAGTTTTGGACAAAAATGAGGAAGTCCGTGAAGGTAACTTGTAGGTCACCGTCGAGGTCGAAGGTGGGGTCGAAGCCAACGTCGCCTGCGGTTTTGCCAAAGCCCGAGACAAAGGCGAGGAAGTCCGAGAAGCCTATTTCACCGTCGCCGTCAAAGTCTGCGGCTGCGGGGCCGGATGCGAGTTCAGATACGGAGAGGGTGTAACCGATTGCTGTGCCAGATGTGGAGGTGATGGCGAGGCTTCTGATGGCATTGCCCGATGTGTGAATGCGTTTGCTTTGTGTGGCTGAAACGGAGATTGGCGCGGCAAAGGGGTGATTTCCTTCGGCGATGAGGGTGACGAGCAAGTCGTTGTTACCTGTGGATTGAATCGTGAAGGCGAGGCCGGGTGTTTCGCCCAAAGCGAGATAGTCTATGCCCCAGCGCGTGGCGCGTCGCGTGAGATTATTGGTCGGGACGGTGAGGATTTCGCGCCTTATCGGGTGCAGGTCAATGGCGCGATAGCCGAGGTCGCCTTCGCCGTCGAGGTACATGGCAGCGGCCCATTGCCCAAAGAGGTGATCAAAGCGTTCGGGTGCGTTGAGTGATTGGAGAATATTGTTGATGCTCGCAATGCTGCTGTCCGGGTCTGCGACGAGTTTGCGGAGTGCGCCGTCGCCATAGCGCTGGGCAAAATACGTCATGTAGAGATATGCCTGATCAAAGTCAAAAAACTGATCTTCCCAATAGGTGAGGTCTGTATTGGCCGCGAGCGAGAGAAAATTTTCGGTCGCGGCTGCTGTCGTATCTTTGTATCCACAGGCGAGTTCGGCGTATTCCGAGCACCCTTCGTCGAGCCATTTGGCTTCGTCGGGATCGGCTTTCCAGTGGATCAGGTGCTGAAATTCGTGAGCGAGTGTGGCTCGTGCGAGGTAGCTGTCAATGTCGAGGGGACGGGCGTCGATATAAATGATTTCACGCGAGACGGGCGGGGCTTCGTTGTCGGTATCGATATAACCGACAAATGTGATGCCGGTGATTGGACTGTCGAGCACATCGAGCACCAGGATGAGTATGCGGGGGTCGGCATCGACATCCGGGGGATCGCCAAAAAGGTCGGTGACTGTCTCGTAAATGCCGCGATCGGGATGAACTGCTGTCGCAGTTGTACCCCCTCGATCAAACGCGCTTGCGAGGGATTCAATGCCTGTTTGTGTTATACGCGGGGTGTTCCACATGTCATCTTCTACAAAAATATAACAGTGGTTGCCCACATAGCGACAGGTTGTTGTGGTGTGATATTTCCCGCCGCCAACGAGTTGAAAACTGTATGCCGGCAGCGTGAGCGTATCGCCAACGCGGAAAGGCGTGGAGAAGGAAATTTTGGTTGCGGGGCGATAGGGTGCGGAATGTCGTGGAATCACGTGGGTTCCGCTTTGGGGGATGGGTTGGGCATGGGCGGAAAAGCAACCACATATGAACACAAATAACCATAGATAAATGTAGCGCAAATTGCGTTTGGGAGCTGTTGGCGGAGACATTGTCAAAAACGGATTGAAAGTTGCACCTGTAAGTCCCCAGAGGTATTGGGGGAGACAGTTGCAACGGGGTGGGTTTTGGTGGCGATGTTGGCGGCATTTAATGCGCTGGCAAAGCGGTTGAAGATGAGTGCGCCCACAAAGAGAAAGCCGCGTGTGCGCGCCCAGGTGGCTTTGCTTCTCAGTTCCCGAAAGTGTTCGCGAGAAGACGGTGTGTCCCATTCCCAAAAGTTTTCGGGTGTTTCGGGTGGTGGGGTGGTCGATGTGCCTTCGACGTATCGCAACCGGGCATTGTAGTCGTAGATGCTGTTGTAACTGGATAGGCGGTCGTAATGGGAGTTGGGTTTTTTGATGGGGGTTGCGCCAGCGCGTGCCGCGGCATAAGCGCGGAAGGTGTTTTCTCGCGTGGTAGTGAGTTTTTGAAATGCAAATAATCCCGTCCAGAACATGCCTTCGGTGAAGAGGAAAAATTTCACGGATTTTCGCCCGCCCGCATACCGTTCGCCCAGGCCGGGTAATAGGACCGATAAAAAGGCGGCTTTTTTAGGTGATTTCGCTTCTTGTGCGAATGCGGCAAATGGCGCGAGCAAACAGGCACAGACGATCAGGATTTGAGATGATGTTTTCATGATGCTTAAAATCTCGTTTTCAATTCAACCATGGACCGCCCATGGATATCGACTGGCGTGATGTCGATCCACAAGCTCGGCTCGGTCTGCTTTTGCAGGGTGCGCGTATAGGCCGAGGCGTGTATGGCACTGGCAATGTGGTTGAGTAAGGCCAGGCCAGTGGCAAGTGACGCGCGTTTGAGGTATTTGTTGCTGTCGTTGCGACGGGTTTCATAGTCCTGCCTGCGGGGCGATGGCACGTTCTTGTTATCGGTGGAAAAGTCAGCCGTAACGTCGTCCCAGCCATAGACAAACTGATGGTATTTGCCAATGAGTTCGTAATACTGCTGCGTGTCTCCGCTTTTGGAGGGCAGGCCGTGGGTTTCGTAATACGGCTCGGGCTGACTTGTGTTCCATTCCCGCCAGGCGTTGTACCGCGTTTCCTGCCAATGCAGATCGGCATACGCTCGGAATTCTCCCTTAATGTCATTGCCTTTGCCCCGCCAGAAAACATAAGCGGTCCAGGTTAGGGCTTCTGCGCCCATAAACCCGACTGCGCGCATTTTAGCCCCGGCATATAATTCACCTAGACCCGGTACAAGCAGTGAAAGAAAAAAGGCTGTTTTAGGCGATTTTTCCGCAGCGGCCGGTCCGCACATCAGCGCGAAAACAAGCGTGCAGAGTGTGAATTTTCGCATGGGGAAATTCCTTTGTGAGCGTTCAACAGTCAGCGGTCAGTTCATGGCTAAAAGTGGCCCTTCCCTACATCCGTAACAAATCCAAATAACAATGTAAAATAAACCTTTAAGCCGCTTCGTTCAAGTGGATCGCCAGCCCGTTGCAAAGGCACATGGTCGAAACCGTAGGCCACGTCGAGGCTGGCGCGTGTGGGAAAAAGATAAAATGAGGTGGCGTCGTAGCGCAATTGCGCGCCCAGTTCGCGTTTCCAGCCGCGTTTGAGTATCGCATCATCGGGTGTGCCATCCCAGGCGTGGGCGATTCCGGCAAAGAACGCGCCGTAGAGTTGATCGGAGTAGATCGGGCCGGTTTGTCGATCGATGCGCGACCAGATGGGAAAGCGATACGCCGACCGCAACATCAGGGCGCGGCGGCCTTCCAGGCTGTAAAAAGTATATCCCTTCATGCCGGGCAAGCCGCCGAGGAAGAAGTCAAAGGCGTTGTCAACTTCGCTGTTGATCACGCCGCCAAAAAATCGGAAACTCAGCGCACTGCGCCCGGGGGCAACCGGGATAAATTCGTTCCAGTCGAGGGAGAGTTGGTTGTAGAAATAGCGGTCATAGGTTTCAACGATCAGGGAGGTGTTTTCCTCAAAGCCGCTGATGAACCAGTTGAAATACCGGTCGTAACGCAGCGCGAGACGGCGTCCGGTTCGGGGGTTGATTTCCGAGTCGCGCGAGCGGCCTATGGCATTGAGGCGATAGGTGAGAGCGAGGTCAAATCCGTTGAGGGTGGTGGCGCCCACTATATTGCGATTGAGGCCGTTGAACCGCGCCTGGTCCAGAACCGCGCCCGTGCGATTGTACACGAGGCGAGCGTCAATAACCCCGCCGCGTCTCATGGTGTATTTGCCGCCTATTTCAATGCCCGTTAGCGCAAAGGTACGGTTGTAGATGCGAAAGTCTTCGTCGCGGCTGATGACATCTTCTTCAACGTGGCGCGATAGACGATAGGCTTCCAAAAAAAAGGTGGGCCGTTTTTTGCGGTATTCGTAAAGCGCGTATAGATCCATATCCAGGTCGTGGGCAAGCAGGCCACTGATGAAAAAGGTCTGCTTGCGCAAGACGTCGTCGGATCCCGCTATGACGCCGAATTTGAGTTTGCCGCTGTCAATTGCCAGACGCGGAAGAATGGTGGTGGTTGAAAATTCATTTTTGTATGGGCGGCTCGCTATTGCGGGTTTGGATGTTGCGGGCGCGAAGGGTTCAACCCGAAAGATGTTGGCTTCCACGGGTTCATTTAACGGCTGGGAGATAACGCGAATTTCGTAGGCGTTTTTGCCATAGTGGGCATAGGCGATGCGGTGGCCATCTGGATGCACATGGGGTTGAAATGCGCCGCCGTACACGCGAGTGAGGCGGTCTATTGTGCCGTTGGATAGGTTGGCGCGATAGAGGTTGAAGATGCCGTCGTGGTCAGAGGCAAATACGAGGGATGATCCATCGGGTGTCCAGCACGGGTCGCGGTCGGTTTCGCGGGAGGCGACGCGCACCGTGTAGGTGCCTCCTGTTGCGGGAATGGTGGCGATGTCCCGCGAGGTGCCGCTGCTGCGGTAGAACGAGAATGCGATTTGTGACCCATCGGGCGACCAGCGCGGGGTGGCAACCTGTGAGCCGTCGTCGAAGGATGTGAAGTAGCGAATGGTGTCTGCCGCGATGTCGAGGATGCAGAGATTCGTGCTGCCCCCACCATTTTTGACAAATGCAATTTGCGTTCCGTCTGGCGAATAGGCCGGGTGAATGCCGCGTGCGCCAGTGCTGAGGCGCGTTTCGCCCGGGAAGGTGGACCGCACAAGGCCAATGGCGGTTTTGACGTTTTGAAACAGACCCGATTTTGGGGCTTTGGGATCCATGGTGTAGAGGTCCCATTGCCGTCCGCCGTATTTGTTGGGCTGGCTGTGGCGCGCGTAGAGGAATTGCTCGCCATCGGTTGACCAGTCAAAGGCCGTGACCGCGCTGGGAGCGGCGATTTCCTCGCTGCTGTCGGCGAGGGTATAGACCATCAAACTCGTGCGCCCATAATCGCGCCCTTTATTGGATAGGTAGGCGAGTTTTGTTCCGTCGGGGGACCAGCGAGGGTGCAGGTTGAGATAGCCGTCTTCGCAGATGAGGTCACCCTGTGCGGGATTGGTTTCGATTTGTTCGATTTGCGCCGCATAGCGTTTTTTGAGCGATGCGACCCAGCGCGTGTGCAGTTCGCTTGCAGAGATGTCCAGGGTTGCCCGAATTGCGCCGCCAAAATCCGTACGCCACCAGACTTTCATCTGCCGATACAATTCGGGGAGTTTGTCGCGCCCAAAGGTGTCGGCAATAAAGAGGGAGAGCGAATAACCGTGGTCGTACACTTTTTCAAATCCGAGACCTGTTTTGGCACCAAAGACGGACATTTCGCCGCGGGTGAGCAAGCTTCCATTGCGCGTGGCCTGGCGCAAGACCATATCGCGGTGCGAGTCCCAGTGATCGTGTTGTGCGCCCGGCGCCATGTATTGCGCCGTGCCTTCGGCAAACCACGGCGGGATGATGGTTGCGGGAATGGCGTAAGCGGCCAGGACATTGGGATAGCCGGCGAGGATGTCGTCGCGTTTGCCTTCGCCCTGATATTGCAGGTAGTTGACAAAGATGGCGGAGATACGCCGCGAGGATTTGCGGGCGATTTGGAGCGAGATAATGTGCGTCAATTCGTGCGTTATCACGTTTGGGAGCCAATCTGTACTACCGCGCAGTGCAAAGTCGAGGTTGGAGACCCAGATTTCGATGGTGTTGTGGTAATAATACGCCGCGCCATTGGCATAGTCTTCGGTGTCTTTGAGGATGATGCGAACTTTGCTATCGGGTTCAAAATCGTAAAAGGACGCGATCGGGCCGTACGCATCTTCCGCGACCTGTGCAGCACGCGGTGCCAATTTTCCCAGACCCTGATGGTAATAGACTTTGAAGTGTTCGGTTTCAATGACGCGCCAATCCAGTTCGGGATGATTGGCGTCAAATTGCGCGAGGGCCTGCGTGCCCAGGGTCAGGAGGATGAGAATTATTTGTGTGAATTTGTGAGACATAGTGTTTGTGGTTTACTTAATCACCGCGGCTTTGATAAATCGCACCTCTGTGCGCGTGCTGTTGCTGGCTTGCAGGCGACAGATATAGAGGCCGCTGGCGTAATCGGTCACATCCCACGCGATTTCGTTGTCGGTATTGGGCATGGGATTGTCGTGTGAGAGGTCGGCGACTCTTTCACCGAGGGGATTGTAAATTGTCATACTGACTTCGGCGGATTCCATCAAAAAAAAGCGAATGCGCGCCCTGTCGCCATTGCGGATCGGGTTGGGGTAGAGGTATGCGCGCTCCGCAGGTAAAAGCGAGGTTTCTGTTGGGGTTGCGATTTCGCCGGGCTGTTGGAGCAATTTGCCCGCGTTGCCCGGTCCGCCGCCGAGTTGTCCCCAGATAATTTTGTTGCCGGTATAAGATGGGTCAATTGTTTCCAGATGGAAGAGTTGCACGCTGCCGTTGGCGGTATAGATAATGAGTTCCAGGGTGCCGTCGTTGTCAAGGTCGTCGATAAGTGGGGATGAGAGAATGGGGCCAGGGAGTAACAGGGGAAAGCCCGGTAGGGAATGTCCTTCAGCAGTCAGGCCATAGAGGAGGCCGCCGCGTGTACCCGCGAAAATATCGGGAGATGCGTCGTTATTGATGTCGGCGAGAATAGGCGGTGCTTCGATGGGGCCGGCGTCGTCTTTTATCGGGAAGACCAGTGCGCCTTCGGTTTGCAAGATGGCGTTAAAGCGATAGAGATAGAGTTTGCCGTTGCCGCCAAAGAGGACTTCGACAAATCCGTCTTGGTCGAGGTCGGCGACAACAGGGGGTGAATGTGCGCCGCCTGGCACGGGATCGCTCGCAAAGGCGAGGCCGTTGGCGTCGAGGATGGAGAGCATACCGTCTGCTGTAACGACTACAATGTCATTATCGCCATCGCGGTCGAGGTCGCCTATTGCCGGGGCGCCGATGATGGGAGACGCAAATGTGGCGAGTGGAGTGGATTGGTCGGTGTCGTGAATGAGGTGGATCTGAGCACTGCTGGTAATGGCGATGAGTTCATTGTCCGAATCGCTGTCGATGTTGCCCACAGCGAGCGATTGAATGGCGTCGCTCAGGGCGATACTGCCCGTGATTTCAGATAAAAAATTGCCCCATTCGATTTTTCCATCGCTCCATCCCCAGATATCGACGTACGTTGTGGGAAAGGGTGCAATGACGGGTGTTGCGGAGAAAGATGAAGGGGGATTGATATCGACGGTTTTGTGGATTGTACCATTGGGACGCCAGTGCGTTCGGGTTGTTTCTCCGCGATGGTAGATGAATCCAGTCCCTGTTTCCAGGTCGCCTATTGCAGGGGTTGTGGCGAACACCTCGTCCGTGCCGTGCGGTGTACCCGTGATTTTCCACGCGCCAGAACTGTGAAGGATTTCTTTGCTTCCATCACCATCGAGGTCGATGACGCGGGGCGATTCTCTCGTGGGATTCAAGTCTGTAATTGGCCAGTTGTCCAGCCGATTGGCAAAGCGGATTGCAACTGCCATCACTTCGCCGGGAGGGCTGAGCACTTCGATGGTGATGCCGCTTTCATAGCCTAAATTGCTGCGGGTATTCGGCGAGGTGTCGGGGCCAAATACGGCGTTGTTGCCCACGTAAAAGGCGTCTTCTGGCGCGCCTTCGATACTGTTTAAGGAGATGATGCCTTCTCGAATGATGCGGCTGGCCGATACATTGCCGATGTCTTGCAGGCCATCGGCTTCTTCAAGGGCAATGCCGCGGCGATATTGGGCAGGCGCAATTTTGTAATCGGGATGGCTGTTGATGTGTTTTTCTGTGTCGCTGGCGCGAATAACAGTATCGTCAATGTGGTAGATGAGAATGCCCGAGCCGGGTATAAATGCATCGTAGTCATCTGCGGAAATCCAGACATTATGAGGGGTGGAAAATTCGATTTGTGGGATGCGATTTTCAATATTGAGGCGCGAGAAGCGGTTTTCTATCAGGAAATATTCAGTGGCGCTGATGGGTACGCGAATAGCCTGCGAAAGATCGGACGCGCTGCCGGGTGCAGCAATTTCTACGGTGTCGTTGTGGGTGATCACGAGGGGTTCAAGCCAGCCGAGTTGCATGCGCGACCAGGCGATCATGCGACTGGGCAAAAATCCGATCAAATTTGTGCTGGCGGGGTCGTTTCTGAGGGGTTGGAGCCCCAGGCGTGCGGCGTCAATCTGGTTGTTAGCACCCGTGTCCATCAAACTCCAGTCGCCAATTGCGGGCAGATCGTTTTCAAAGTCCGAAAGACCGGGCAAGCCGAGTTGCGAGGCAAAAAATCGGGCGAGCGTACCATTGAGACCGCCTTGACCGTTTGTGCTGATGGCTTCGGGCAATAACATGCCCGATGTCACCTGAAAAGCACCGTTGTTGACGGAAATCGCGCCGCTGGCGAGTTCGATGAGGTCGCGTTGAAAAATAAAGGCCGAGGGTATGTCGTTGAGTTTTTGACCTGCTTCGCCGCCGAGTCCCGCGTGAAATACCGCAAAGGCGCGGTATTTCGAGAAATCTATGGTCGCGCCATCAATGACATCTGCGGCGCGGATACCATCCCGAAAGAGCCGCGTGACGCGCTCGTTTATTTCGCGCCTCGTGCGTCCATTGCCATATTCGATCAAGGGGGTATCGAGGACATAACTCGCGGTGGGATCTTGCGGGTACACGTCGTATTCGATGGTCAATTGACCGCGTGATATGTCGCGGTAATAATTGGAAAGTGCTTGCAGGTGGGCCTCAAAATAGGCGCGGTCGTGGGGGGGCGCGTCAAAGGGATAGATGCGATCAGAACTTTCGACCGTACTGAGATTGAATGTGCCGTTCCCACTGGTGGTTTCGTTGTCGGGGTCTTCGGGGGGAAAAGAGACGCGCACGGCCAAAACGCGATAGGTGTCGGCAGCCATAATGGGCTGTATAAAAAGAGCGACAAGACACAGGAAGATTGAGCAAAAGACTCCTGTAAGCGCTTTGGGCTGCTCGGGTATCTCGCATCTGTGTAGAAGGGTCATAGTCAAGCGTGTGTTCGGTTTCATAATGCGAGATCAGTTTGAATAGCTGATGCGGTAGATCAGGCCGGCCTGGTCGTCCGATACCAGCAGGGAACCGTCGGGCATGACGAGAACATCGACTGGCCTACCCCAATTTGATTCGCCCTGTAGCCAGCCTTCTGCGAACGGCTCGTAGCTGACTGCGTCGTTGCCATTCAGGCGTACCAGAGTGATGCGGTAGCCGATCTTGCTGCTGCGGTTCCAGGATCCGTGTTCGGCGATGAAGATTTGATTGCGGTACTCCTCTGGAAACATGTCGCCGGTATAGAAGCGCATTCCCAGAGCCGCGACATGCGGGCCGAGATTTTGGATCGGTGCGACAAATTCGCCGCAGCTACGCTGACTGCCGAACACAGGATCGGCAATGTCGGTACCGTGGCAGTAGGGATAGCCGAAGTGCTGTCCCTCGGTGGTTACTCTATTCAGTTCGTCCGGCGGCAGATCGTCGCCCATCCTGTCTCTTCCGTTGTCCGTGAACCACATTTCTCCCGTTTCCGGGTGCCAATCGAAGCCGACGGTATTGCGAACGCCCCGCGCTATGATACCGAAGGCACCATTGGCGTCCAACCTTCCGATCGATGCGTACGGATCGCCGGAATCGCAGATGTTGCACGGCGCGCCGACCGGTACGTACAGCAAACCGTCGGGGCCAAAGCGGATGAACTTCCAGCCGTGATGGCGATCTGTGGGGAGAGCGTCGTTGATGATCTCCGGTTGCGGTGGGTTGTCGAGGTGTGCTTCAATGTTGCGATAGCGCAGGATGCGGCTGATTTCGGCTATGTAGAGATCGCCATCCTTGAAGGCGACGCCGTTGGGGTTATTCAGGCCGCGGGCGAGGATGATGACCCGCTCTGCCTTGTGGTCGCGGTCTTCGTCGCGAAGTGCGTACACGCGGCCGCTGGGACGGGTGCCGACAAACAGGGTGCCGTCTGGGCTGAGGCTCATCGAGCGAGCGCCCGTTACCCCTTCGGCGTATATGCGAATGTGAAATCCTTCAGGTAGTTCAATCCGCGTCAGGCGTGGATCGCTGGGTGGTGGTTGTGGTGGTGTTGGCGGTGATGATGCCGCTTTGCTAAAGCTATCGACAAATAGCAGAAAATCATCAAATGCAATCTCGCCATTCCCATCCAGGTCGTATTTTGTATCGTACCGCTCTTGACCGGCTTGAGATCCAAATGCGGTGACAAATAGCAAGAAGTCGGGGAAATCGACCACACCATTGCCATTAAAGTCCGAAGAGGGGGGGCTACTATTTTGTGCAAAAAGTAAGAGCGTGAAGTTCAGTAAACTGACGATACCGAGCGCGAGAAGGCGAGGTGTAGCATTGTATCTCAAGAGATTTAGCATTGTATTTTAACTGATAATTCTTCGTCGCAAGGAGCGTCAGTTTCTGAACCTGCGAGGATTAAAATATAAATCCACCCGTGAAGCGGAATGTATTGCTGGCAGGTGTATCTTCCGTTGGCACAAAATACGAGATATCGAAGTTTGCCCAGTTGTATTTCAAGCCCAGCCCAAAGGTGGGAAAGTTGCGTTTACCATCCTTGTCATAGGAATAGCCACTGCGCAAGGCAAAAGCCGAATCTTCAGAAAGATGGTACATCCATTCGGCACCGACGCGGTAATCCATATCGTCAAATTCCGTAAAACCGTTGCCGCCCGGATTGGGCTTCCAGCCAAAGGTATCGTCGTTCCAGCCCGAAATAAAGGAAAAGAAATTATCAGAGGCGAGGGGTTTGTAAACATCTGCGGTGAGCATCAGGGAAGATGAGTTGTTTTTCATCACTTTGTATGCGATGCCAAAAACGAAATTTTGCGGTAGTGGATCTGCCTGGTCGGCATCGATAAAAGTCATGTTAGGGCCAACATTGCGCAATACGCTACCGAAGCTCAGCCGATCTGTGGCTGCCCACATGAGACCTATGTCTCCGGCAAAAGAAGTCGCTGTACCTTTGCCTTGCTCAATACCCGCGCCTATGTCGGAGAGGCTTTCATGGATGAACTTAACTGTGATGCCCAGGGCCAGATTTTTGAAGAGATGCGTGCCATAAGATACACCCAGGGCCATGCCGTAGCTTTTAAATGTACCTAAAAGATTTCCCTCTTCATCGGTGCGTTGTTGTTCGCCTAAAGAACTATAAATGAGGCTATACCCCAGATTGCCAATGCCACTAAACGGGTGTGTGTAAGCGCCAAATGACGAAAAGATGTCGTTGGCCAGTCGGGGGACGGGTTTGTACAGGGTGGTGCTGAGGCTGTGAATTTGTAACGAGGCCAGTGCGGCGGGGTTGTAGTACGTGGCATTGGCGTCATTGGCAATAGCGACATAAGCATTGCCCATGCCCGCTGCACGGGCCGATGGCGCGAACAACAAAAAATTGGCTGCGGCATGGCTTTCTGGCGTTGCATAAGCTGGGGTGCTGAGCAGGCCAATACCAAGCGCGAAGAGGGTGAGAAGACGATACTTCATGGGGGTTCTCCTTTATAGAATTGGCCGGGAAGTCTGCAAGACATGAAAAAACCCGGTCGTGAGCGCGTGTGAACGCGCCGCCAACCGGGGGCATTCTAACATCGCGCGCTAAAGCAGGCACATCTTTGGATATTGGACAAGTGACCAATAGGGTTTTGTTGATGCGTAATAAAAAACCAGCGCTTTAGCGGTGATGCGATAGACAAATTTCCTGATTAATAGTGAGATAAGATCAAAAAACCGCTTGTTTGAGACCCGCGTGTTGCCTATTTTCAAACCACGAATTTTTGACCGATGAAAGGGGAGAACCGTGATTGATCGAGACTTACTCGATATTTTGGCCTGTCCAGAGAACAAGACGCCCGTAAAATTGGCCGATCAACCGCTGATTGATATCATCAACAGCGCGATTGCAAAAGGCGAGGTTAAAAACCGAGGCGGGCAAAAAGTTGAACAGCCAATTGATGGGGGCCTGGTGCGCGAAGATCGCATCTTTTTATATCCCATTCAGGACGCGATTCCCATTATGTTGATCGACGAAGCCATCCCAATAAAAAAGTTCACGCCTCAATAGTCTTTCCCCCATTTCTGAAGTATTTTAAAACTTCAGCAAATCCTTCTCATGTGTCAAGCCCTTTTTGTGCGATTTAGACGTTTTCCTATGCATCGAGTTCCGTATTTTTTTTTACAAAATTTATGTGATATTGGTCACATGCGAACCTTTTTGCGGAAAAATATTTGGATCGCGCTTGTGTTTGGGTTTTTATCTGGTGCATGTGGTGGTGGCGGTGAGACGACAAAATCAGATGTAACGGCGTTGGATGGCGGAAAAATAAGCTGGCGGACCTGGAGCCAAAGAGATTCTGCCCAAATCCTCGGACGCCCCATTTTGTTGTTTTTGTACACGCAGCGATCGGTTTGGTGCCGCGATCTGGCAGCGCGGTGTTTTGAAGATTCAGAAATTGTGCGTGCGATTGCACGTCACACTCTGCCGATATGGGTTGATGCTGATCAACGGCCCGATTTGTTTGAACGTTTTGGTCTGGGCGGGGTTCCATCCCTCGCTTTTTTGACGCCCGATGGACAATGGATCACGGGCAGCACCTATCTCGATCCCGAGGATATGGCAGATCTATTGCGGTGGGTGCAAATTTTGTACGACAATCCCGATAGGCTCGTCAGGATCGAGGCACAGCGGGCAGAGTTGAAGCGGCGAGTAGAACTCGATAAAAAGAAAGATCCGCGTCTTCATATCAAACCCAGCGCAGCACTTTTGCATCGCGTGTGCGACAGTTTGAAATCGGTGGTAAAAAGCGGTTTTGATCCAGGTCCTGAAGGTCTTCTCGCGCTTGCAGAAGCGGGTATTGATTCGCCTTTAATCAATTTTGCACACAGCGCACGGCGCGATACAGATGGCGTTTATGTGTTGGGGGTATTAACGCATCGTGGGCCTGTGATTGATGTGGAAAAACACATGGCGGTCAATGCCCAATTATTGCGGGCGTTTGCGCGGGTAAATTTATCTCGAGATTTGGCCGATGCGGTGCTCAAACAGTTTGCAGTATCTGGCGATGTTTTATTGGGGGCCGGGCTGGCGGGTTTTAGAGATCAGGCGGGGCACATATTGCGGGATGCAGAGATTTATTCGGGCTGGAATGCACTGGCGGTTTCGGGTTTGTGCGCGGCGTTTCGCGAAACAGAAGAGGCGCGTTTTTTAGGCGCTGCGCGGCGAATTTTTGAAGCGGTTAAGACGCGATTCGTACAGGAAGATAGCCTGTTTGCCCACGCGCGATCGTTGAGGGCACCTCATTTTTTGCTGGATCAGGTTTTAATCATCCGCGCTGCCCTCGATTTATTTGAGGTGCAGGAACGCGAGGCCGATTTGTTATTTGCGCGGGCGCATGCAGATCGGGTGATGACAGCTTTTGCCGATTCTTCGGGTGCTTTGAGAGACCGAATGCCCGAGGCCGATGTCCCTCGCTCGCCCGCTATTGATCGGTGGTTGCCTTCGGGAAATGGCGTGGCGGCGCAGGTTTTAATGCGGCTTTTTGTGCACACGAAAATGCCGCGCTATCGAGATCGGGCCGAGGTGATTTTGACAACTCTGATTGCACCCAATATAGATCGCATCGGATATGCTGGCGCGCTGAATCGCGCATTGGCATTATTTGTGCGGGAAAGCGAAAACTAATGGCTAATAATCGGTTGCTCATTGTCGGCGCATCGGGCTTTTTGGGACACGCGCTTTGCGATACATCCGACGGTGATTGGGAGCGAGCACCTGCGTCTCGCAGCGGTCAAAAAGGTCATCTCGTCTTGGATCTGACACAGCCCGATTTGGTACACGAGGTGGTGGCACAGGTGCGCCCTCGGTGGGTGATCAATTCGGCAGCTATGACAAGCGTTGATGGGTGCGAGCGAAATCCTGCGCTTGCGCGTGCGATACACGTCGATGGAACGCGCAATTTGGTTCAAGCGTGTGAACGAGTTGGATGTGGTTTGGTGAACTTATCGACCAATTATGTGTTTGAAGGAAAGAAGGGGCCTTATGCCGAGGTCGATGAAGCACATCCGGTGAATGTGTATGGACAGACCAAGTTGGAAAGCGAAGGTATTCTGTTGAATGCGCATTGCCCCGGCATTGTGGTGCGAACGGCGGTATTGTACGGTTTTCACCCAGCTTGTCGGCCCAATTTTGTGACCTGGGCCATTTCATCGCTGGCGGAACGCGAGGCGATTCGCGTGGTGACAGACGAGTGGGCAAATCCGACCTTTGTCGATGAACTCGCTGCTTTTATCTTAAAACTGTGCCGCACGGACTTTTGCGGTGTGGTGCATTTTGGCGGGGCGGATTTTTTGACTCGCTTTGAAATGGTCGAGCGAATTTGTGCGGTGATGGGGCTTGACTTTTCACTGGTGTCTGCCACAACGTCTGCAGAATTTGGGCAGCCTGCACAGCGCCCGCTACGGGCCGGGTTGACAACCGCACTTGCCAGAACATTATGTGATGTTGTGCCTGCATCTTTTGAGCATAATTTGAGGCAATTAAAGAGCGTTTTCCACAAGATTGCTAATACCTATGTCTGATAATACACTCCACATTTCTCTGATTACGCCCACCTACAACGAGCGCGAGAATATTTCTTTATTGGTCGAAGAAATATTCGATGTTCTGAAAGGTTATCCCGACATCGATCTCGAACTGATTGTGGTTGATGACAATTCGCCCGATGGCACGGGAGAGGTGGCAGAATCACTCAAAGATCGCTATCCGGTACAGGTGGTTCACCGCACCGGAAAATTGGGATTGGGCAGTGCCGTGATGGCAGGGTTTGAGCGGGCAGATCGCGATCTTTTGGGGGTGATAGATGCCGATTTGAGCCACGATCCCATTGTTTTGCCTCAGCTCATTTACGGGTTGCGAAATCACGATCTGGCTATTGGCAGCCGGTTTGACTCAGAGAGTCACGTCGAACGATGGGCCTGGTACCGCAAGATTATTTCTCAATTGGGGGTATTTCTCGCCCGGCAATTAACCGGTGTGCAAGATCCATTGGCGGGCTATTTTTTCTTGCATCGGCGCGTCATTAAAGACATGGTATTGACTTCGCCGGGGTATAAAATTTTGCTGGAGATTCTGGTCAAGGGGCATTATAAATCTTTTATAGAGGTGCCCTTTGTGTTTCGCAACCGGCAATACAGCAGCAGTAAATTGAACTGGACTGAGTACTATTTGTTTCTCAAGCAATTGTTGACGTTCTATTTTTTGCGAAAAAAGAGCAACGCCCAGAAAAAATAAGTCTGGTATTTTGGCTTGACAGAGGGGCAATTGGCTTTTATGTTGAGCATTGATTTATGCAATTTTTTTGAAACTGGAGGCGTTTATGGCAGAGCGGCGCGAACTCAATACTCAAATATCTCTTCCGCTTTCCAAAGCGTTAGAGATCAGCTTTAATAGCGTTAAGATTCGATTTGGTCGTTCTTTGATTACGGTGAGTGGCATTGTGCTTGCCATTGCTTTTTTGATGTCGATTTGGGCGGGCAATTCCATTATGGATGGTTTGATGGCCGCCAGCGATCCCAAGATCAATTTGATCTTGCAACAAAAGGGCGTTGAAATTGATCCCGACAGTGCCGCCGCAATACAGCAGCGGTCAAAGGATACGTGGCTGGTGGTGTTGTCGCTGCTCGTGTGTTTGGTGGGTATTGCCAATGCTATGCTGATGTCTGTTACCGAGCGATTCCGCGAGATTGGCACCATGAAATGTATGGGTGCATTGGACGGATTTATTATTAAGCTGTTTATTCTCGAATCGACGTTTATGGGTACAGCAGGCACGGTTATTGGTGTGGTTGTTGGGTTTTTGCTGACTGCATTGCTCAATATGTCGACTTTTGGCACGGTGATTTTTGATCATATTCCCATGGTTCAAATTCTTCAAGATGGTGTTAAGGCTATTGTCATTGGTTCTGCTTTGTCGCTGATGGGTGGTATTTTGCCGGCCTATCGCGCTGCCAAGATGGAGCCGGTTGATGCGATGTCGTTGGAAGTTTGAAAAGTAGTAGTCAGTTACCCAACACCACCTCAGGGTTGGGTGTTGGGACTGGCAACTGACAACCGATCGTGAGGTGTTTTATGGCTAATGAAAAAAAAACAGAAAGAAATGCAGAGGCCGAACAAGCAACTATTGTACGCACGCAGGATGTGAAGAAGGTGTACGTAATGGGCGAAGAGCAGATTCACGCACTCAAAGGTGTGGATCTGGAAGTGACACAGGGCGAATACCTGTCCATTATGGGACCTTCTGGTTCGGGGAAGAGTACTCTGTTCAATATGGTGGGTGGATTGGACAAGCCGACCTCGGGCAAAGTTTATATCGACGATGTCGATGTCGCCCAACTCGACGCTTATGAACTCGCGTGGTTGCGCTGCCGAAAGATCGGTTATATTTTTCAATCTTATAATTTGATTCCGGTGATGACAGCGCTTGAGAATGTGACCCTGCCAATGATATTTGCGGGGCTGACGAGCGACGAGGCGCGCGACAAGGGCGTAGGATTGTTGACACAGGTCGGTCTGGGCGAGCGCGTGATGCACAAGCCTTTTGAGCTTTCAGGTGGGCAGCAGCAGCGCGTGGCTGTTGCGCGAGCCTTTGCCAACGATCCAGCCATTATTCTGGCTGACGAGCCGACGGGGAACCTCGATTTGAATACGGGTCGGGAGATTATTGAGCTGTTGCGCCGGATGAACGAAGAGTCGGGCGTGACTGTGATTTCAGCGACACACGATCACAAGATGCTGTCGGTATCCGACCGCGTGGTGTGGGTGCGCGATGGCCGTGTGGATCGCATTATTGACCGCGATGAGTTGAAAGTTGAGGTGGGCACGATTGACGGTCAAGAGTAAAATCATCCTTGAATTTTTTTTAGAATTTGTTATCTTTGGCGCACTTGATAATGAACTTTACGCAACACGCCCTTAATAAACTTAAACTTTATGAGATTGATCCAGAGGCTGTAACAAAAAGCAGTTCAATACACACCTTCTACGACAAAACTCAAAGTACTGATATCAAAATCATTCGCATTACGGGCATACTATTCGCTCTTGTCATTGATCCGGACACTAAAAATCTTATTACAATTTATCGAACAGATCAAAAAACCATTGACAACCGACAGAAGATAAAAAGATGGATTTAAACTTTAAACCTGAACTTTTTGAAAAAAAGATCGATCCTGAAACCGGAAATATTCTTTTTTTTCGGCGAGATATGAGAGGTATATCTGAACAGGTGATCGAAGGCGATGGTTTTACAGTTGAATTTAAAGACGATCAGGTTTATTTGGTTGATATCTTTAACGCAAAAAAAGTGATGAGGAACCTTTTAAAAACTATCCCGACTGAAGAACTTGTCTAATAACATTGTGCCTATCTTAATTGAAATAATTGGAATTCCGATATGAACGCTTTGGCAACCCACTTTTGGTATTTTTGGCGTCGATTTGACGGACGATATTATTATCGCCGCCTGTCCAAAAGTGTGGTTTGTCCTGCGTGTTGAGTGTTTTCTATGTAAATATAAAGTACGAGGTCGTGGGCAAACAGCTCACGACCTTTTTTGTTTTTAGAACCACCGATAAACACAGATGGACATAGCTGGGATGAATGTTGTTCGACTAACTGCCTGTTTATCCGTGTTTATCCGTGTTCATCTGTGGTTGCCTTTGACTTTAAGGATTTCCCAGTGATTCAACCCGATCTCAAAACTGTGAAGAAAATGAGCGAAGGCTATGGTCTCGTGCCCATTTCAAGAGAACTTCTCGCGGATACAGAGACGCCCGTTTCGGCCTATTTGAAAATTCGCGTGAAGTCGTCTTATGCGTTTTTGTTTGAAAGCGTGGTGGGCGGCGAGCAGATTGGGCGGTATTCGTTTTTGGGCGTGGACCCGTTTTTGATTTTCCGTTCGCGAGAAAAAAAGATTTCGATTGAAAATACGGCGACGGGTGAGGTGCGAGAGTTTGAAGGGGAGCCAATTGAGGTATTGCGCGGGTTGTTAAAAAAATACCACTCGCAACATGTGGAAGGGTTTCCTCGATTTACGGGTGGTGCTGTGGGCTATGTGAGCTACGATGCCGTGCGTTTGATTGAACGCATTCCCGAGACGGTTGAAGACGATCTGTATTTGGAAGATATATTGCTGATGTTTTTTGATTCGGTGCTGGCGTTTGACAATGTGACACACAAAGTGCATGTGATAGTTAATGTGCATACAGAGGGCGACCTGGAGGCGAATTACGCGGATGCGGTCAAACGGATCGATACACTGATTGAGGCACTGGCACAACCGGTGGATGCGTCCCTAAAGCCGGGTACGAGTTCGTGCGAGGTGACTTCCAATACGAGCAAAGAAGCGTATATGGATGTGGTGGCGCGCTGCAGGGAATACATTGTGGCAGGCGATATTTTTCAGGTGGTGCCTTCGCAGCGCTTTGCAATGGATGTGACGGTGGATGCGCTGGATATTTATCGGGCGTTGCGGACGGTGAATCCATCGCCTTATATGTTTCACGTCGATTTGAAGGACCATCAACTCGTGGGCGCGTCGCCCGAGTTGCTCGTCAGGGTAGAGGACGGGGTGGTGCAGGTGCGACCTATTGCGGGTACGCGGTGGCGCGGCAAAACAGAGGCAGAGGATCAGGTGCTGGCACAGGATTTGTTGGCCGATAAAAAAGAACGCGCCGAGCATATTATGCTGGTGGATTTGGGGCGCAACGATGTGGGGCGCGTCTCCAGGTTTGATACGGTGCGCGTGACCGAACAGATGACGATTGAACGCTATTCGCATGTGATGCATATTGTTTCGAATGTGCGCGGCGAATTGCACGAGGGTGTCGATGCGCTGGACGCGCTTTTTGCCTGTTATCCGGCTGGTACGGTGTCGGGCGCGCCAAAAATTCGGGCGATGGAGATTATCGACGAGATGGAGCCAACGCGCCGCGGGCCTTATGCCGGGGCAGTGGGTTATATCGATTTTGCGGGCAATATGGATACGTGTATTGCCATTCGCACGCTGGCGATTAAGGATGGCAAGGCGTATGTGCAGGCAGGGGGTGGCGTGGTGTTCGATTCGGAGCCGGAATACGAATATCAGGAGACTGTGAATAAAGCGCGGGCACTGTTTCGGGCAGTAGAAATAGCCGAAAGAGGAGAGTTATTGTGATTCTCGTTATTGATAATTACGATTCTTTTACTTATAACCTCGTTCAATATCTCGGCGAACTGGGTGCGGAGTTGGTGGTGTATCGCAATGATCAAATCTCACTTGAAGAGATTGCGGATATCGCGCCCGAGAAGATCGTTATTTCTCCCGGTCCATGTACGCCAAATGAAGCGGGGATTTCCGTGGCTTTGGTACAGTATTTTGCCGGGAAAATCCCGATTTTAGGGGTTTGTCTGGGGCATCAGTCCGTTGGGCAGGCGTTTGGTGGGAAAGTTGTGGGCGCGCCGACAATTATGCACGGGAAGGTGTCGGAGATTTATCATAGAGGGCAGTCTATTTTTAAGGGGCTACCCGATCCGTTTATTGCTACGCGCTACCATTCGCTGGTGGTTGAGCGGGAAAGCCTTCCCGCTTGTTTGGAAATTACGGCTGAGACCGATGATGGCGTGATTATGGGTTTGCGCCATCGAGATATGGCGGTAGATGGTGTGCAGTTTCATCCCGAATCGATTTTGACGGGTGAAGGTAAGAATTTGCTGCAAAATTTTCTCAATGCCTGATTTGTGAGCGGAGGAGATGAGTATGAATATCCAGGAAGCAATTGCAAAAGTGATCGAAGGTGCAGATTTGCGCCGCGATGAGATGACGGATGTGATGAATCAGATTATGTCGGGCGAGGCGACGGACGCGCAGATCGGCGCGTTTTTGATTGCGTTGCGCGTGAAGGGCGAGAGTGTCGAAGAGATTGCCGGGGCCGCGTCTGTGATGCGGGAGAAGGCGACGCCTATTGCGACAAAGCACGATGTGATTGTCGATACCTGTGGCACGGGGGGCGATCATTCGGGCACGTTTAATATTTCGACGACGGCGGCCTTTGTCGTGGCTGGAGCGGGTTTGTGCGTGGCCAAACACGGAAATCGCTCGGTGACGAGTCAAAGTGGTAGTGCGGATGTGCTGAAGGCATTGGGTGTGAATATTGAGGCATCGCCCGAGACGGTGAGCAGGTGTTTGGACGATGTGGGTATCGGGTTTTTGTTTGCTATTGCATTGCACGGGGCGATGAAATACGCGATTGGGCCGCGTCGGGAAATTGGCACGCGGACAATTTTCAATGCGTTGGGGCCGCTGAGCAATCCGGCGGGTGCAACGCGGCAGGTGGTCGGCGTTTACAGCGCGGCATTGACCGAGACCCTCGCGGGTGTTTTGGCGACTCTGGGATCGGAGCGCGCGTTTGTCGTCCACGGTTCGGACGGTTTGGATGAGATGACGTTGACAGGTCCGACGAGGGTGAGCGAATTGAAGGCTGGATCGGTTTCGACGTATGATGTATTACCTGGAGACTTTGGGCTGGCGCAAGCCTCAGCCGACGCCCTAAAAGGTGGGGATGCCGATTATAATGCAGAGATTACGCGGGCGATTTTGAATGGCGAAGAAGGGCCTCGGCGCGATATTGTGTTGTTGAATGCGGCGGCGGCAATTGTGGCGGGCGATAAAGCGAGCGATTTGAACGAAGGCGTGCAGGTCGCGGCTGAGGTGATTGATTCGGGGAAGGCGTTGGAGAAGTTGGAAGGTTTGGTCGCGGCGAGTTGGGAATGATTATAGAGATGGAGTGAGGTAAAATGGCTCTCTCAGTAGGTGTTGCAGGTTTGCGATTTGGCATGTCCTGGGCGCGGGTGTTCGATGCGTATGCCGAGACTGAGTTGGTCGCTGTTTGCGATATCCAACAGGAGAGACGCGGCCAGGCAAAAGAGCAGTTGGGTGTCGATGCTTGTTATGCGGCTTTTGATGATTTGGTCGCTGATGAACGGATTGACGCGGTGGCTATTTTTACACCCGCGCCGCTTCATGCAGAACATGTGATTCGAGCGATTCGGGCTGGGAAGCACGTTTTGTGTGCCGTGCCTGCTGCGTTGACTATGGATGAGGCAAAGGCGCTGGTCGAGGTCGTTTCAAAAAGTGACCGCATTTATATGATGGCAGAGAATTGGGTTTATGAACCCAGTGTGGTGCGTGCGAGATCGCTTTATGAAGCGCGGAAGCTGGGGCGTATTTACTATGCCGAGGCCGAGTATATTCACGGTTTAAAAGCGTTGAGACGACATCCCGATGGGCGACCGACCTGGCGGAATAGTTTACAACCCCTTCTTTATCCGACGCATGGAACATCGCCGTATTTGAATATGACGGGCGACCGTTTGGTTGAGGTTATGGCTGTTTCGGCTTCAGGGCGAGATGAATTTTTAGAGGGGTATGAAGCGGACTGGGTGCAGACGGCTTTGTTCCGAACGGAAGAAGGCGCGGTGTTCAGGTTGACAAATTCGTTTCAGAATGTGCATGGGATGAGCCATTTCTTGAGTTTCTATGGCGATGAGGGTTCTTTTGAGACGGGGCGATTTCGCGAAGCCCGAACGGTGTGTTATTATTCGGTGGGGAATAAAGAGCAGGTGACGCGCGAAGAATGTTGCCATCCCGAGTTGCCTCAGTTTTCGGACGCGCTTGGCGCTGGGCACGGCAAAACGAGTATGCTCATTGTTTTGGATTTTGTGCGGGCTATTGCGAATGGGTCGCCACCGCCGGTAGATTTGATGCAGGTGCTGGATATGACACTGCCGGGCATTGCGGGGATGCAGGCAGTGCGCGAAAATGGATGGGTGTCTGTTCCCGACCCGCGGTCGTGGCTTTAGTTTGTCTGATTGATTGGTGGGACTTTATGGCCGGCAATATTCTCGATAAAATTGTGGCTTATAAACGCACGTTCCTCGCCAGGTGTATGGCGCAGACGCCGTTTGAAGAAATGGCGCGATTGGCGGAAGACGCGCCAGAACCGTTTTCGTTTTTTGATGGGCTGATAGATGGGGACGATATTGCTGTGATCACCGAGGTCAAAAAGGCCTCGCCGTCTAAGGGCTTGATCCGCGAGGATTTTGACGCGGTGAATATTGCGAAAATTTATGTGAAAAATGGGGCTTCGGCGCTGTCGGTATTGACAGATGAGAAATTTTTTCAAGGTTCGGCAGATTATTTAACTCGGATCTCGATGGTTGTTGATCGGCCCATTTTGCGAAAGGATTTCACGATTGATCCCTATCAGATTTACGAAGCGCGCGCGATTGGGGCTTCGGCTGTGTTGTTGATTGTGTCGATTTTGACACCTGAAGAATTGTCCTCATTTATCGCGACGAGCCGTGCGCTGGGTCTGGATGCACTGGTGGAGGTGCACGAGGGAGAAGAACTGATGGTTGCACTCGACGCGGGTGCGGAGATTGTTGGGATTAATAATCGGAATTTGAAAACTTTTGATACGTCTCTGGATACGACTTATGCGTTGATTGATCACATACCCGATGATGTGTTGAAGGTGAGTGAGAGTGGGATTTATACGCGCGAGGATGTTGTGGCACTTCGAGATGCGGGTGCAGATGCCGTGCTGGTGGGCGAGAGTTTGATGCGCAAATCGGATATTGCCGCCAAGTTGCAGGAGTTGAGGGGGCATGGTGCGAGCTAAAATTTGCGGTGTTACAAATCGGGATGATGCGCTGTGCGCGGTTGATAATGGCGCAGATGCCCTGGGGTTTATTTTTTACGAGAAGAGTCCGCGTTATATCGCGCCCGAAAAAGCCGGAGAAATTGTGTTTGATTTGCCGCCATTTGTGACTCCCGTTGGGGTGTTCGTGAATGCATCGGAGCGGGAGATTGATATTGCCGTGAAGTTGGCGGGGCTTCGGGCGATTCAATTGCACGGGGATGAATCTCCCGAAGCCTGTCTGGGGCATGCGGTTCCTGTGATTCGCGCGCTTCGCGTGGGAAGTGGTTTTGATGTGCAGACCATGCGGTCATATCTGGTCCATACATTCTTATTGGATACGGAGAG
Organism: Candidatus Latescibacterota bacterium; assembly: GCA_965262145.1. Lineage (GTDB taxonomy): Bacteria > Latescibacterota > UBA2968 > UBA2968 > UBA2968 > VXRD01. The sequence continues at coordinate 4,873,944 of OZ253501.1, read as the reverse complement.
AGCGGGTTCTTACGGCGGCACAGGAGAGACTTTTGACTGGACAAAGGCAGTGGAAGCAAAAAGGTATGGGCGTGTTATTCTTTCCGGTGGGCTAAATCCGGACAATGTTCGGGCGGCGATTGAGCGAGTTGATCCTTATGCGGTGGATACGAGCAGCGGTGTAGAAGCCGAGCCGGGGAAGAAGGATCACAAAAAAGTGAGAGATTTTCTGGCGCGCGTAAAGGCGTGATATGAATATGGAGATAAAAACGTGGATGTATTAGACGATTTGGCATTTCGTGATTATATTTTTCAAATGACAGATGAAGATAAGCTCCGCAGGCGTTTGGCAGAGGGGCAGATGACATTGTATTGCGGGTTTGATCCCACAGCCGATAGTCTGCATGCGGGCAGTCTGGTTCCTATTATGGGATTGCGGCGCTTTCAAGATGCGGGGCATAAGCCCATTGCACTCGTGGGCGGTGGTACGGGATTGATCGGCGACCCGAGTGGGAAAACAGAAGAGCGACAGTTGAATTCATTAGAGGTGGTGGAGGCATATACAGAGCGTCAGCGCGAGCAGTTGGAAAAGTATCTGGATTTTGAGACAAAGCACAATCGGGCGCAGATGGTGAGCAATTATACCTGGCTTTCAGAGTTGCGTGCGATTGAGTTTTTGCGCGATGTGGGCAAACACTTTTCAATGGGATATATGCTGGGCAAAGAGTCGGTGGCGTCGCGTCTTTCTACCGGGATTTCGTTTACCGAATTTAGTTATATGGTCTTACAGGCGTATGACTTTATGGAGTTGTACCGACAGTATGGCTGTGAGCTTCAGATCGGGGGCAGCGATCAATGGGGCAATATTACGGCGGGTATAGAGCTGAGCCGGCGGATGCTCAACAAGACCGTGTATGGGTTGACATTTCCACTGCTTGAAAAGTCGGATGGGACAAAGTTTGGCAAAACTGAGACAGGAACGCTATGGCTCGATCCCGAGAAAACATCGCCCTATCAATTTTATCAGTTTTGGGTGAATGCGGCAGATCGCGATGTGGTGAAATTCTTAAAGTTGTTCACTTTTTTGAGCCGTGAACGCATAGAAGAGTTGGAACGAGAAGTGCAGGCGAGACCCGAGAAGCGCGAGGCGCAGCGCGTATTGGCCGAAGAGGTGACGACGTTTATCCACGGAGCAGCCGCAAAAGCCCGCGCCGTGTATATTTCCGAGGCGCTGTTTTACGGCAATTTGCAGGATTTGAATGAACAGGAGATCGCAGAAGGATTTAGCGATGTGCCGTCTTACGCGCTCAATGGTGCCGATGAAGTGGGTTTGATTGATTTGCTCGTGGATGCACAGATTTCTTCGTCCAGACGACAAGCCCGCGAAGATATCCTGAATGGAGCCATTTATATCAATGGACAACGCAGCACAGATATAGGTCGGATATTAGAGCCATCTGAAAGACTGGCTGGAAAATTTTTGGTGATTCGCCGCGGCAAACGCCGCTACTTTTTGGTGAGGTGGTCGGTGTGATTGGGAAGGCATGCACAGAAATGTTATCAAATTTCCACTAACTACTTAACCCCAAAGGAAGGATTTTTTTATGAAAGCACCCTGGATTACTTACCGCCCGGAACTCAAGGTACTCGATTGTACGATCCGCGATGGCGGTTTGATGAATGACCATCATTTTGATGATGATTTTGTGAAAGCTGTGTATGAAACATGTGTCGCGGCAGGCGTTGACTATATGGAAATTGGGTACCGAAACTCCAAAGAGCTGTTCCCAAAAAAAGATTTTGGTGACTTCCGCCACAGCGACGAAGAGGATATTCGCAAAATTACGGGAGATCACGATCCCGAAGCGACGGGGATGAAACTCGCAATTATGGCCGATGCGGGCAAGAGCGATTGGGCCAAAGACATTTTGCCATCCAGCGAAAGCGTGGTCGATATGGTGCGCGTGGCGTGTTATGTCGAGCAGATTCCCGAGACGGTCGAAATGTTGCTTGATGCCCATGAAAAGGGGTATGAAACGAGTTGTAATATTATGGCGATTTCGACCGTGCAAGATGTCGAGATTGATCAGGCATTAGAAGTTCTGATGCAAACCCCTGTGGGCACGATTTGCGTTGTGGATAGTTTTGGTGCCCTGTACCGCGAGCAGGTTGATATGCTCGTGCGAAAATACATGGAGGCGACCAAAGGCACGGGCAAAGAGGTGGGTATTCACGCGCATAACAATCAGCAACTGGCATTTGCCAATACTATTGAGGCCATTATTTTGGGGGCCAATCGGGTCGATGGCACAGTGGATGGATTGGGGCGCGGTGCCGGCAATTGCCCCATGGAATTGTTGCTCGGTTTTTTGCGCAATCCCAAGTTTAAGATCCGTCCGATCTATAAGTTGTTGGAGGAGCATTTTGTCAAGTTGCGCCGAGAAATGACGTGGGGATCTCTGGTGCCCTATAATATCACCGGTCAACACAATCAGCATCCCCGCGAGGCAATGGCATTGCTCGATGGTGATGACCGCGATCAGTATTTGGCATTTTACGATCGGGTGGTTGGCGATATTTAAGAGGATATACAATATGGCTGTAAACGCGAGTGATTTGCCCGATGCGCGTGGGCATTTTGGGCCTTATGGTGGGCAGTATGTGCCCGAAACGCTTATGGCATTGTTGGAAGACCTGGAGGCGGCCTATCGAGAGGCAAAGCGCGATCCCGAGTTTTGGACTGAACTGGATCGATACTTGCGCGATTACGTCGGGCGGCCCACGCCGCTTTATTTTGCCGAGCGGTTGACAGAAGAACTCGGTGGGGCCAAAATTTATCTCAAGCGCGAAGACCTCGCCCATACGGGAGCGCATAAAATCAATCATGCCATGGGGCAGATTTTGCTCTCCAACCGAATGGGCAAAACGCGGATTATTGCCGAGACAGGTGCGGGGCAACACGGTGTGGCAACCGCAACGGTGGCGGCGATGTTCGGTCTCAAATGCGAAATTTATATGGGCGTTGAAGATATGGAACGGCAAGCGCTCAATGTGTTTCGCATGCGGCTCCTGGGAGCGAAAGTTACGGGTGTCCATTCGGGTAGCAAAACGCTGAAAGATGCGATCAATGAGGCCATCCGCGACTGGGTGACCAATGTGGAGGATACTTTTTATATTTTTGGTTCGGTTTTGGGACCGCATCCGTATCCGATGATTGTGCGCGATTTTCAGCGGGTTATTGGCGTTGAAGCCCGTGCTCAAATTTTGGAAAAAGAAGGCCGATTGCCCGATGTGCTCGTCGCCTGTGTGGGCGGGGGAAGCAATTCTATTGGGTTGTTTCACGCTTTTTTGGATGATGCCGATGTGCAGATGATCGGCGTGGAGGCCGGCGGTCACGGTATTGAGTCTGGCGAGCACGCTGCGCGGTTTAATGGTGGCGATTTGGGGGTTTTGCACGGTGCGTGCATTTATGTGTTGCAAGATGATGATGGGCAAATCGCGTTGACACATTCGGTATCGGCGGGTCTCGATTATTCGGGCGTGGGACCAGAGCATTGTTATTTGCGGGATATGGCGCGCACGACTTATACTTATGCGACGGACGAGGAAGCACTCAAGGCGTTTGAGTTGCTCAGCCATACCGAAGGCATTATTCCCGCTTTGGAGAGTGCACACGCTATTGCGCATGTTTGCAAGTTGGCACCCGATATGAGTCGAGATCAGATTGTGGTTGTCAATTTATCGGGACGCGGGGACAAAGATGTGCAACAGGCGGCACGGTTTATAGAAGGAGTGAGATGACGCGGATTGGACGGCGGTTTGAAGGCTTGAGAAAAGCGGGCAGGACGGGTTTTGTCGCGTATATTACGGCGGGCGATCCGGACTTAAATACTACGCATCAGATGGTGTTGGAATTGGATCGGCGAGGTGTGGATGTCCTGGAATTGGGTGTTCCCTTTTCAGATCCTCTGGCGGATGGTCCCGTGATTCAGGAGGCGTCACAACGCGCTTTGGCCGCAGGTGCAACGCTCGAGGGTGTGTTGTCTATGGTTGCAGATGTGCGGGCTGAGACCGAAATACCCATTGTGCTGTTTACGTATTATAATCCGATTCATCGCTATGGGGTGGCGCGCTTTGTAAAACGCGCCGCAGATGTGGGCGTAGATGGCGTGCTGATGCTGGATCTGCCCCCTGAAGAGGGCGGCGATTACAAAGCGCAGATGGATATGCATGGGCTGGATACGATTTTTCTTATGACACCTACCACGCGCGATGATCGGATGAAGATGATTGCGTCGCATTCCAGGGGTTTTGTCTATTATGTGTCGCGTACCGGGGTGACGGGAGAACGCGATTTTTTGGCCGATGAAATTCAAAATAAGGTATCTGCGATATGCGAGCATACAGATATGCCCATCGCCGTTGGGTTTGGTATTTCAACGCCTGATCATGTGTCGGAAATTGCGCGGTATGCCGATGCGGTTGTGGTTGGCAGTGCGATCGTGCGTCGCATTGGCGAGTACCAACACGATGCCGATCTGGTTTCAAAGGTCGGTGCTTTTGTCGGGTCTTTGATCGGCCCTTTGCGAGAAGGTGTGTAGGTTATGGAGAAGGATCTGGATTTCTGGCGCGAGAAAATCGATGCCTTAAATGAACAGATTCTCAAGTTGCTCAATGAGCGTGCCCAGTGTGCCCTGTCCGTGGGGCGGATTAAGCGTGCCGCGGGTTTGCCTTTGCACGCTCCTGAACGAGAAACGCTGATTCTCAATCGCATTCGCGCATTGAATGGCGGACCCTTGAGCCACGAAGCCGCGCAACGCATTTTTAGACAGATTATCGATGAGTCATTGCGGTTGGAAGAAGATCACGCAGATTCAGAGTCGTAAAAGAGGTATTCTTATGAGTTTCAAACGCATTCAGCCCATTCCCAGCGCGGAAGAAATCCAAGACGCTTTGCCACTGCCCGATGATTTGAAGGCGAAAAAAGAAGAACGCGATGCCGAGATTCGGGCTATTTTTGAGCGCGAGAGCGATAAGTTTTTGTTGATTATTGGCCCGTGCTCAGCCCACAATGTCGATGCGGTGTGTGAATATGTGAATCGCCTGGCGCGGCTTCAAGAGCAGGTGGTGGATAAATTGGTGCTCGTGCCGCGGATTTATACCAATAAACCGCGCACGACTGGGGAAGGGTATAAGGGCATGGCCCATCAACCCGATCCCAAAGGTACGCCCGATATGGTGGTTGGGATTAAGACCATTCGGCAGATGCAGATTCGCGCTTTTCGCGAGTCGCATTTGACGGCTGCCGATGAGATGCTCTATCCTTCGAATTTGCCTTATGTGGAGGATTTGCTGAGTTATATTGCCGTGGGGGCGCGGTCTGTTGAAAATCAGAATCATCGCTTGACTATTAGCGGTGTTGATGTGCCTGCGGGCATGAAAAATCCAACGGGTGGCGATCTGGATGTGATGTTCAATGCCATTTATGCAGCGCAAATTCCACATGTATTTTTTCACAACGGTTGGGAAGTCAGCACGTCGGGCAATTCGCTGGCGCATGCGGTGTTGCGCGGGATATCGTATAGTGGGCGAAGCATCCCCAATTATCACTATGAAGATTTGATCCATATTGCCGAGCAATATCTGGCGCGCAAGTTGACCAATCCAACGATTATTGTGGATACCAATCACAATAATTCTGATAAAACGTTCTCCGAACAGCCGCGCATTGGTCTGGAGGTGATGCGCAGCCGACGTCATTCCGCGTTGCTTCAAAAAGTGGTGCGTGGGTTGATGGTGGAGAGTTATTTGGAGGAAGGCTCGCAAAAACCCGAAGAGGGGATATTTGGGAAATCGATTACTGACCCGTGCCTGGGGTGGGAAGATACGGAAGTGTTTGTGAAGGAATTGGCGGGTCTGGTTTAGGGTTGTGAAATATCCTGTAATAACGCAGATCGATATTTGTACGACATTAGAAGTGGTGGAACAGGGTACGACTTTAGTCCTCATGTTGAATTGGATTTGGTGATTTTCTAATTTTTGCCAACGACTTTGGCAAAGAAGCGGCATAAAGCCGAAATGAAGTAGGTACGCCTCAGGCTGTGGTTGTTTTTTTATGCCAAATTGGGTATATTCATTATATGTTGAATAAATCTATTTCCTGGATATCGTCTTCAAGAGAGGATCTACGCAACTTTCCCAAATCGGCACGTCGCAAAGCAGGTCTTGAATTGAGAGCCTTACAACGGGGAGAAATGCCAACCGATTTCAAATCCATGTCTTCAATTGGCCCGGGCGTCATGGAGATTCGTATCAATGTGGGCAATGCCTATCCCATCTTCTACGTAGCCAAATTTGAAGAAGGTATCTATGTCTTGCATGCTTTTCAGAAAAAAGCACAGCGTACATCGAAAAAAGATATTCAACTTGCCCAGCAACGGTACAGAATGATGATAAAATATAGGCAAGGATGATAAGGAGGCTGAGTTATGAAAGTGACTCAAGGCAGCGATAACGTATTCGAGGATATCGGTTTTGATCGGGAAGAAGCCGCGAGCTTAAAAATTCGGGCTGATTTAATGCTGGACTTGAGAAAGTACATCGAGACGAAAGGATGGACCCAGAGTCAAGCCGCTACATTTTTTGGCGAATCCCAGCCGCGCATTAGTAATTTAATGCAGGGAGATATTCGTCGGTTTAGCGTGGATAAATTGATTAATATGCTGACACTGGCTGGGATGCAAGTCGAAGTTTACGTCAAACCACAAGCAGCCTAATGGAGGAAAGTCAATGGATATGTTAGCTGAAAAATTAGACGCAAAATTACGCGAATGGAAACCCAATACTGTAGCGGAAGTCAGAGAACGAATTGCGGAAATTATCGATCTCGCAGACCAGAATGTCCTGGATATAATGCAATCGCGTTCCGTAGAACAGGAGGTTTTGAATCTACTCGATGAACCCACAACCCGGTGAGATCTGGCTAGCAGACCTCGGTTTAGCTGCAAAAACACGACCTGTTCTCGTGGTATCTCGCTACGATCCAGACCCACCACGAGCGATGATAATTTATATCCCTTTAACAACCCAATACAGGGAAAGTCCCTACGAAGTGGTATTGCCAAAGTTGAGGTTTCTGAATCAAGATTCTTATGCCAATGTACAGGGACTTGGTTCTGTACCGAAAGTTCGGCTTGAAAGAAGGCTTGGCAAACTTTCAGATAATGTGATGAGAGAGATCAAAAACGCTATCTTATTTGCCTTGGATTTAGAAATTGAGTCACCAACATGAACGATCCTCCGTTTAGAGATGCGACGATTGCCATTGTGGGTGTGGGGTTGATTGGTGGGTCATTGGGGTTGGCGTTTAAGCGACTGGGTATTGGGCGCGAGATTATTGGTATTAGCCGCGCGGAGACCCTGCGAGAGGCCCGTGCGCTCGATGTGATTGACAGTGGCTATGAATACGACGAAATGGACAGTGGCGTAAAACGGTCAGATCTGGTATTTTTGTGTTCGCCCATTGTGCGTATTTTGGAGCAGTTGCCCGCGGTCGTGCAAGCGGCCTCTCCGGGTTGTATTATCACAGATGTGGGTAGCACCAAGGGCGCGATTGTCGCATGTGCAGAACAGGTCGCGCGTGAAGATGTCCATTTTGTGGGTGGGCATCCTATGGCGGGATCGGAAAAAAGCGGGGTGGGTGCAGCCGATCCCTTTTTGTTTGAAAACGCGCTTTACGTGCTTACGCCTGCAAGGGGTGTTTCCGTCGAAATTGTGGATGCGCTTGCAGCATTGGTGCAATGCATTGGTGCGCGTTCTATGCGTATGGAGGCCGAGACACATGATCGGGTCGCTGCGACGGTGAGCCATTTGCCGCAAATGATGGCTACCACACTCGTGGGATTGGTGGGCAGGCTCAATGAGGCCGATGGCCTTCCCCTGCAAATGGCAGCGGGTGGGTTCCGCGATTTGACGCGCATTGCCTCCAGTCCGTTTGCCATGTGGCGAGATATTTGCCAGACCAATGCCGGTCCCATTCGAGAGATGATGGATGCGTATATCGACGCGCTTGCCGCGATACGAGAGAAGATGGAACGAGAAGTACTATCAGAAGATTTTGACTATGCGAATCGCATTCGGGGGGAGATTCCCAGAGATTCCAAGGGGTTTTTGCATCCGCTTCACGAAATTTTGCTGGTGGCAGAAGACAAACCCGGTATTATCGCCGATGTTGCATCGCGTCTATCTGCCGAAGGAGTTAATATTGAAGATATTGAAGTTCTAAAGGTGCGCGAAGGCGAAGGGGGAACGATTCGGATGGGGTTTGGGCAACAGGAGGGTGCCGTGCGGTCTGTCGATATTTTGCGAGATGCGGGCTATCAAGTGCGATTGCGTTAGAGGAATAAAAACGTGAGTTATGAGATAAAAGAAGCGCGTGGGCTTATAGGGGAATGCGATGTGTCGGGGGATCCCGAGACCACGCTGTATTTGCTCGGTGCTGCGGCGATGTTATCGCAGTCGGATTTGACTCTTCACTGCGTGGGCGATGAATGGAAGACCCGGCGCGCATTGGATTTGTTGCGGCGGTTGAATGCCCAATTAGATATTCAGGTGACGCGATCAAAGTCAAAAGTGACGCGCACGGTCAAAGTCTGCGGATCTGAATTGCGGCGCACGCGCATAGGAGGCGAGCAAACCGAGCTATTTATTCGTGAAGTGCCTTTCCTCGCTGTGCTGGGCACGCAGGCAGCAGGGGAAACGGTTATTCGAGATGCAGAGGGTTTGCGACGGGGGGAGACCGACCGTCTGGCACTGGTGATTCAAAATTTGCGTCAGATGGGTGCTAAGGTAGGCGAAATGCCCGATGGTCTGGTGGTGCAGGGGCCTGTGCGCCTTCAGGGAACGGAGGTCGATGCCAGCGGCGATGCCCGTACGGGATTGGCCTTTGCTCTGGCGGGATTGGCAGCAGAGGGCGAAACTCAGGTGTCAAATACGGGTGATATGTGCCGCGATTTTGCCGAGTTATTCGCGTGTTTATCGACCATTGTCAACCAAGAGAGGTGAATTATGAGAATACTTTTTAAGCTCGCGCTGTGTGCGATTTTGACGATTCTGGGAGGTGTGGCATTTATACGCTATACATACAACTGCTCGTGGAGAGAGAGTTTTGATATTGCTGACGAGTTTGTAAATGATTTGTTGGATAGCAATCGGAAATCTTGATGAATATTCGCGCAACAAGCCAGGTGCTGGGGGTTATTGGCGACCCGGTGGCTCATTCGTTTTCTCCCGATATGCACAATGCCGCTATCGCCGCATTAGATGTGGATTATTGTTATGTGGCTTTTCACGTATTGCCCGACCGCGTGGGCGAGGCGATGAAGGGGTTGCGCGGGTTGAATATTCGCGGGTTAAATGTGACTATTCCGCACAAGCTGGCGGTGATGGAACACATGGACCGCATTTCGGAAGAGGCATTGGCGGTGGGCGCGGTCAATACCATTTCGCGCGAAGATGGTGAGCTGGTTGGATACAATACGGATGTCTATGGCGTCTTGACGGCTTTGCGAGACATCGCGGGGATTAAAATATTTCCCGCGCATTGCGTGGTGCTCGGTGCCGGTGGGGCAGCCCGCGCTGTGGCGTATGCGCTGGGGACGCAAGACGGTGTGCAGCGGGTGACGATTTTGAATCGCACGGTCAAACGCGCCGAGGCCCTGGCGATGGATATGGAAAAAATAACAGGTACAAAAATGTCTGTGGGCGCGCTGGATGCCGATACGCAATGCAGAGCGTTTGCCGATGCGGGCGTGGTTGTGAATACCACTTCGCTGGGGATGTATCCCAGGGTCAATGTATCGCCTCTTGCCGATGTGCGCGCTGTCCATCCGGATTTGGTGCTCTACGATACGGTGTTCAATCCGATTGAAACGCAGTTGATGCGCGCCTTTCAATCGGTTGGTGCGCCGGCCTTTGGTGGGTTGGATATGCTGGTCTTTCAAGGGGCGCGGTCTTTTGCGATTTGGACGGGTGTTGAGCCACCGACTGATGTAATGAAAAATGTCGTTGTCAAACGGGTGGGCAATTCAACTGATGAAAAAAATGAGACGTGATCATAGCCCACAATGTGCGCGCGATGTGTTGGTTACACCAGAAGCCAAGCGCGCTTTTGTGCGGCAGATGTTTGATGGGATTGCCCGCAGATACGATCTGCTCAATCACCTGTTGAGCCTGGGTATTGATATTGTTTGGCGAAAAAAGACTATTGACCGATTGCAACCCGAGCCGCGCTGGCGTATTTTAGATCTGGCTACGGGCACGGGCGATTTGGGGTTTGAATGCGGTAAGCGCGCTGGCGATATTCAGGTGATCGGTGTCGATCCTTCGGTGCCGATGTTGCGCGAGGGCGCAAAAAAAAATGCGTCGCGAGTAAATCCAATCGCGTTTCTGTGTGGCGATGGGGAGTGTCTGCCTTTTGGTGAGGGGATATTTGATGGTGTGACAATCGGATTTGGCATTCGCAATGTGGCGGAGTTGGAAACAGCTCTGAGTGAGGTGTGTCGCGTGCTCAAGGTGGGTGGGCGCGTGGTTGTGCTGGAGTTTTCGAGGCCGCGAACCCCTGTGTTTCGCGGCCTTTACAATTTTTATTTTCAGCGTATTTTGCCTCGTATTGGGCACATGGTCTCCCGCGACCCAAATGCCTACCGCTATTTGTACGAATCTGTGATGCATTTTCCCGAAGGTGCCGATTTTTGTCGGCGGTTGTCCGATGCGGGTTTTGTCGATATACAGGCGGTTCGGTTGAGCTTTGGGATTGCTACCATTTATTTGGGGTCGAAATCGTAACATGTCTTTGACACTCATACAAATTGTGTTGATCCTCGCTCCCATTTTACTGGGCGCGTCTATTGTGGCCTATTGGCGGTTGCGGCGGCATGTGTCCAACACACAAAAGCCTGTGGTAGTTTTTTTGCAGAAGCGATGGGATGTGCTTTTGATTGTGACGGGCGGCATTGTGCTGTTTCGGGGGGCTGCGATCTCAGATGGCGTGGGATTTGTGCCGCAATTGTTCGGTTTTTTGCTTTCTCTCGAATTTTTTTATATAGGGTATGCAACCATTCGCGTAACTATGAGTGCGCGCGGATTGCTGATGGGTATGCGCTACATGCCCTGGCAGCGTTTTTCGAGATATTTGTGGCGCACAGAGCGGGATTTGGAACTCATTTCTCAACGAAAAAGCTATCGGTTTCGCGTGCCCGCACAGGTGAAGGCCGATGTACAGAAAATTTTGGATTTAGATATGATAAAATAAGGGAGGGCCGGGGGAGAGGTCCTTGAGACATAGCGAGGTATTTTGTGACTAATCCTTTTGTTGAAGAGATTGTATTGCAGGTGTCAAAAGCAACTGAGATGTCTTGTAGCGAGGTGAGGGGGCTAATCGAAACGCCGCCAAAACCCGAGATGGGCGATTATGCTTTGCCGTGTTTTGCCCTATCTAAAATTTTTCGCAAAGCACCCCATCTGATTGCCGAAGAGCTATCTGCACAAATTGCGACGGGTGATCGAATTGCAGAGGTGCGTCCAGCAGGTCCGTATCTCAATTTTTTTGTGCCAAAGACCAATTTGGTCAAGGAAACACTATCGGCGATTTTCGACCAGGGTGCGGATTACGGGCGCGGAGGTCAAGGTGTTGGAAAGACGATTGTGATCGATTTTTCGCATCCCAATATTGCCAAACCATTTGGCATTCACCATCTGCGATCAACCGTGATTGGCAATGCCTTGCGAAATATTTATCGGGCATTGGGCTACGAAGTGGTTGGGGTGAATCATCTGGGCGATTGGGGGTCTCAGTTTGCAAAATTAATTCTGGCGTGGAATTACTGGGGTGAGGGCGAATTGACGGCGGATATTACCATTCAGAAGTTGTTGGAACTCTATGTTCGCATTAACGAAGAGATTGAAAACAATCCCGAACTCGAACAAGAAGCCCGCGATTGGTTTCGCCGCCTCGAAAACGGCGATGAAGAAGCCGTGCGGATGTGGCAGGTGTGCGTGGATGTGAGTTTCAAGGAGTTTGATCGCGTTTACGATATGCTGGACATTGGGTTTGAGTCGATTGCTGGAGAAAGTTTTTATCAGGACAAGATGCCTGCGACATTGGCCCGATTGCAGACAAAGGGTTTGCTGACCGAGAGTGAAGGCGCGACCATTGTGGATTTGGAAAAATGGGATATGCCGCCTTTGATCGCATTGCGCAGCGACGATGCGACATTGTACGGTACGCGCGATTTGGCCGCGCTGGAGTATCGGTGGGAAACATATCGTTTTGAAAAATTGCTCTATGTGGTAGATGTGGCACAATCGCTGCATTTTCGCCAGTTGTTTCGGGTGTTGGAATTGATGGAATACGACTGGCGCGAAAAATGCGTGCATGTACAATTTGGGCGGCTGCGATTCAAAGATGGCAGTGGAGCCTCAACTCGCAGGGGCAATGTGGTTTTTTTGGAAGATGTGTTGAATCGCGCGGTTGAATTGACGCAGCAAATTATTGCCGATAAAAACCCCGATTTGCCAAATGGTGAGCAGATTGCACGAGATGTGGGCATTGGTGCGATTATTTTTGCGGATCTGGATTCCAAACGGACGCGCGATATTGTGTTTGACTGGAATGAGATTCTGAATTTCAACGGCGAAACCGGTCCATATTTACAATATACCCACGCGCGATATTGCAGTATGTTGCGACGTTATGACGACACTTTGCCTCCAGGGGATGTTGATTTTGCGTTGTTAAAAGAGCCAGAAGCCATTGAAGTCGTCAAATGTCTTGCGCGGTTCCCCAGGCAGATTCAAAAGGCTGCGGATGAATACGAACCCTCTGTTGTGACAACGCTTATGATTGAATTGTGTACGGTCGCCAATCGATTTTACAATGCCCATCAGGTTATTTCCGAACAAGCGGATTTGACGGCTGCCCGCGTTGCACTGGTTTATGCGATTAAGACGGTGCTGGCATCGGGACTGAGTTTGCTGGGGATGAAAGCGCCAGAACAAATGTGATGCTGTATAGAAGCACTCCGGTGCAAGCATTTTTTATGGAAGAGCACGGTGTTTGATCTACCTGATAAACCCATATTCCTCACCGGTTTTATGGCAACGGGGAAAACCAGAGTTGGGCGCATTTTGGCCGGATGGTTGAAGCGTACCTTTGTCGATACAGATGAATTGGTGGTTGATGCTGCTGGAAAAACAATTCCCGAAATTTTTGAGCAAGGCGGTGAAACCGCATTTCGCCAGTTGGAGCACCAGGCGGTTATCGAGGCATCGAAGATGGGCAATGTGATCGTTTCTCTCGGCGGTGGTGCCATCACTCAGGAGCGGAATTGGGAGGTTATTCGCAAAACTGGCGTTTGTCTGTGTTTCCGCGCTTCTGTCAATACGATTTTTGAACGGGTCATTGGCAAGCGCGATAAAAGGCCCTTGCTGGCCGGGTTGGATGATGTGGGGTTGAAAAACAAAATTGAGGTATTGATGGCAGAGCGAGAACGTTTTTATGCGCGTTCAGATGCGTTTGCAACTTCGACAAATGATCGTACGCCCGAAGATACAGCAGAGACAGCTCTTATTGAATTACAGCGCATTCTGGATCGGGATTGATAATGGAAATAGTGACGGTTGATTTAGATGATCGAAGTTATGATATTTTGATTGGTCGCGATTGTTTGCGCGATTTGGGCGATCTGTATGTGGAACGCGGATTGGGAGCAACTGCGGCTATTGTGACCAATCCGACGGTTGCGGCGCTCTATCTCGATACGGTTCAGCAGAGTCTCGCGCGCGCCGGTGTGAAGGTTGTGGTCGTAAGGGTGCCCGATGGGGAGCAATACAAGACTCTCGAAACGGCCGCGCAGATCTACGGCGATTTGATCGCGGCGGGATTGGATCGCAAATCCTGTATTGTGACATTGGGCGGTGGTGTGGTTGGCGATATGGCTGGTTTTGTCGCTGCGACGTATTTGAGGGGGGTTGATTTTGTGCAGGTGCCCACGACTCTGGAAGCGCAGGTCGATGCCAGTGTGGGGGGCAAAACAGCCGTGGATCATATTTTGGGAAAGAACATGATCGGTGCTTTTCACCAGCCAAAGTTGGTGTTGATCGATACAGCCACACTCGATACCTTACCCAAACGCGAAGTGCGGGCGGGTATGGCGGAGGTGATCAAGCACGGGATTATAAGGGATTCCGGTCTGGTGGCGTTTTTGGAAGAGTGTATTGAGGGTGCGGCGAATTTAAGCCTGCCTGCGGATCAGATCAATTGGCTTATCGCCCAACAGTGTCGCATCAAGGCAGGGGTTGTGGCCGATGATGAAACCGAGAAGGGCGTGCGCGAAATTTTGAATTACGGCCATACGGTGGGACACGCACTGGAAGTGGTGACACATTACGCGCATTACAAACACGGCGAGGCGGTGTGTTTGGGGATGTTGGCCGCAGGGTATATCGCTTTGGAAAAGGGGATGTGGTCGCGGGATGCGTTTGAGCGGCAAAATGCACTTCTTGTCCGCCTGGGCATTCCCAGGGGCGTGTCCGATTTGAAGGTCGATGAGGTGTTGGCGCGGATGGCAAGCGACAAAAAAGCGCGGGATGGTGTCATCCGCTTTGTATTGCCCGAGCGGATCGGAAAAATTGTGCCGCGAGATGATGTGACGCGCGAAGAAATCGTTGCGGGGATTCAATATATGCAGAATCAGGCGTTGGAATAGGAGATTTTTATGAGCGAAGATATTGGTCACGAATGCGGCGTGGCAGCCCTCTACTGGCTCAAAGAAAACGGCAATGCCGATGCCGATGATTTTGAAAATGTTGCAGCACTTATGCCGGGCATGTTGCTCGATCTTCAAAACAGGGGACAACTCGCCGCGGGGTATTGCTCTTATCATCCCAACCGCGATGAGATTTTACGCACCTTCAAAGACCTGGGCGGCGTTACCGAAGCCTTCCGCATGTCGCATCCCGGCAAATACCAGTCCATTATCAACGAATATGCGGGGCTTGCGGCGATTGGACACACGCGCTATGCTACGAGTGGCGAAGACGATGTGCGATATGCGCAGCCTTTTGAACGGGAGCACGGGCGTATCTGGAAATGGTTTAGCCTGGCTTTTAATGGCAACCTCGCCAATTACACGCAGTTACGCGAACGCCTGTTGTCCAAACGCGGGTATCACTTTACCCTCAATATCGATACCGAAATTATCATGCATACTCTGGCGTATCGATTGAAGGGTGAAAATCCACCCGATCTGGCCGCTGTGATGCGCTCGCTTTCCCGCGATTTTGACGGGGCTTATAATATTGCATTTCTCGATGCATCAGGGCGCATGTTCGTCTCGCGAGATCCGCTCGGGTTGCATCCCATGTGCTGGGGGGTCAAAGGCCGCCTCTTTGCCGCCGCCAATGAATCAACCGCCCTTTCCAACCTCGGTTTTAGCGATATCAAATGGCTCGAACCTGGCGAAATGGTGATCGTCGAAAATGGCGTCGAGCGCGTTGCACGCTATACGAATCCCCAAAAAAAAGCCCGCTGCTTTTTTGAATGGGTTTATTTTTCCAATGTTGCCAGTGAAATTGACGGCCTCAGCGTTTATACCTCTCGCGCTGAGGCTGGTCGTATTTTAGCGGAGAAAGAAAGCCAGAAAATCGACGATTCGTGTGTGGTTGTGCCTGTTCCCGATACGGCCAAAGCAGCAGCCGATGCCTATGCCCACCACCTGAAAATGCCCTGCATGGAAGGCGTGATCCGCAATCGCTATGTGGGGCGCACTTTTATCCAGCCCAAAACCATCCGCAGGCAGAGTGCCAAGAGCAAATACACGGCATTGGCCTCTGTCTTATCGGGCAAGCGCGTTTTTCTCGTCGAGGATTCTATTGTGCGCTCCCTTACGATTCGCACCCTTGTCCATCAGGTGCGCGATATCGGCGGTGCGACCGAAGTTCATGTGCGCGTGGCTTGTCCTCCCATTATTGCGCCGTGTTTTTACGGCATTGATATGTCCACCCTGGACGAACTTTTTGCCCCCGAACACGTTCCCTTGCGATACCGCGGTTTACCCAGCGAACAAACGGAAAAAAAAATGGCTCTCGATCTCGATGTCGATAGCCTGAAGTACCTCGATGTTTCCGATTTGGGTACTAGCATTGGGTGTGGAACAGATACTCTGTGCCTGGGGTGTGTCACGGGCAAATATCCCACAACCTGGGGCAATCGCCTCATGCGCGAGGCCCGCCAACATCCCGAGGCTGTTGGGCGCCCCTATAGGTGATCGCGTTGCAGAGACTTACCGCCCGCCATATCGCGCTTCGAGGTCGCGCAATCCTTCACTGTTTCCCAAAATTGTCAACCGATCATTCTCTTGTAGCACGGTATCGCCACGGGGGATCACCATGCGCCCGCCGCGGCGCAACATCGCCACGAGACAGCTTTCTGGAAAATCCGTCTCGCGCAGCGCATGGCCAATGAGATCGGCGGTTGCGTGATCGCGGCGCAATGTTAATAATAAAAAGGCTTCGTCGCGCAACAGGACTTCTTTTAACTCGGCTTCATCGCTGGCAGAGTGCCATTCGCGCAAGAAATTTTCATCGTCTGCACGCCGCGCAATTTGTGCCAGAATACGCAAGTGCTGTGACGGGTCGTGCTCTGGGCTGAATAAGAAAAAGATCGCTGTCAACTGCGTTTCTACCTCGTGCCCGGTCAGTGTATCTGTAAACTGGATGTGAATGCCCGGCAGTGATCGCACCAGGACCATTTCGCAGTGTTCAATTCCATCAATTCGCAGATGTGGCAATCCCACGCCGTGTGTCACGGGTGTCGATCCAATATGCGTGCGATCCAGCAATTGTTTTTCGATTTCATCTATGGTGTGCGGAACGCGACCCGATAACCATTCCGATACCTGCCGCACAACCGCCTCAAACTCAGCCGGACGATCTAGATCGATGACCCGACTTCGCGCTGCGATCTCATCGAAAGGATCTTTATCGCGCAATCCCTTTTCCTTCAGGATGCCCCGCAGTTCGGCATCCAGTCCGGTGTCCCGCTTTTGCCCCCAGCGTTCAAACATGTGATAAATCGCACCATCGCGGTTGACCTTGTCTCGGGCAAATTTGAAGTACCAAAGCGTTCCCAGCAGGATCAGCGCGGCAGAAAACAGGGATGATAACCAGCCCATCTGGACAATTAACGTACACGAAGATACCATGCCGAATAACTGCATCCAGGGATATAGCGGTGAATGATATCCCGAGTCGTAGGAAGCCAACCCGCTTTCGCGCATGACAATTACGGCGAGGCACACCAGTGCGAACATCAATAATTGAAATGCGCTGGCCAATTTGGCAATTTTGGTTGGATCGAGAAAAATGAGGATCAAAACAATCACGCCCATGGTCACCAATACCCCTTGAACGGGTGCGCCTTTTGCATTCAAATGCCGAAAAAATCTCGGCATCATGAGGTCGCGGCTCATGGCGAGGGGATAGCGAGAGGCCGAAAGCATGCCGGCATTGGCGACCGATGTAAAGGCGAGTAGGGCAGCGACAGAGATGATTATTGCACCCCAATCTCCCAATACGGCTTTGGCCGCCGAGGCCGCAGGCGTTAAATCACCCACCAACTGCTCGAGCGGCAATACACCGACCATGACGGATGTGCCCAAAGCATAGACCAGAACCGACGTAATCAATGAGAAGATGACGCCCAAAGGCAAATTGCGCTCGGGATGTTTTACTTCTTCTGATAAACTCGCTACGGTTGTTACGCCGACATAACTGATATAGACCAGTCCCGCTGTGGATAAAATCGTTTGAGTATCTACCTCAAACATTGCGGTCAATTGCACCATCTGAATTTTTGGCACTCCCCCCCCGATAAATACCCCTAAGATTATCAACAGACCCAGAACCAGTGCCATCTGAAACCCACCACTTTTTTCTGCGCCCAACAGATTCAACACACCCAGCGCAACCGCTATTGTGACCGCCACAGGGATCATTGGCAACTCGGGCACATAAAGCGCGATATACGCCCCCATACCCACGAGCGCGAATGATACTTTTAATACCAGTGCCAGCCATGTGCCAACGCCTCCAAGCGTGCCCATCCACGGTCCGAGTGACCGATCTAAAAAATAATACACGCCACCCGCGCGGGGCATCGCCGTTGCCAGTTCAATAATGCTGAACATCGCCGGTACGAGTGGAACAGCGGCGACGATATACGCCAGTACAATTGCAGCGCCTGCCTGTTCGGCAGCGAGTCCCGGCAACAAAAAGAATCCCGCGCTTAAGGTCGTGCCTGTTGCTATGGCATAAACGCCGAGTAAGCCGATTTCTTTTTTCAGTTTTGCTGTTTTTGGGATCACGTATCTTTTTCCTTTTACGTCTCGCGGTTTTCTATCTCAACTCTTATATTCCGGTCTTCGGGTGTAAAGGCCACCAGCGTTACATCGCCATCTCGATAAAATGTGCCATCTCGAAAGGCCGTTTTTGTCAGCGCAGGTGTCAGGGGTTTATCGTTTATTTTTACGCCTGCAACCGTTGCCTCGCGCAATCGCAATGTGAATTCGGGCACTTGCACGGGCAAATCGAGTGTTATGAGTTGTTCTACCACCTTTATATCGGCCATTTCGCGCGCGATTGCGTAATTGGTAATTTCACTGCATTTGCGCCACTGCGATTTCTCGCCATTGGGATCGCGTTCTTTGAGCCGCCGCACAATGGTCTGAAATGCCCGAAAACCACGCCTATCTTCATTGTGAATCCCGTAAAATCCCTGCCAGTGGCTGATCATTACGGCCGGGTCGCCCGCGTCAATGACCTCGGGCAAACGCCCGCCTTGAAGATCCGATGTGATGTAATAATCTACATCTACCTCGCCATATCCTGTCCACGATCCCGTGCGATCTCCCGTCGCGGCGATCACCTCACCCATTGCCTCGCCGCGTTCGGGTTTGGGATACCACACCGGGCAATCCACCTGCCCGCTGGACGATACCCGCTTAAACAGATACGGTGTTGGATTGCCCGTTACCCTGCGTACGGCATTTTCCGCACATCTGGCATAAAAGTCTATTGGATTGCCAAATCCCCCTGGGCTCGTCACGCCAGCAGGTGTCAGGCCTATATTGTGCAAGATCTCACATGCCAGCGCGATATAATTTGTTACCAGCTCTTCTTCGTCGGTTGGCAAATTGTTCCATCCCCACTGTTCCCACAAATTTGGATCAACAGGTTGCAATGTTTCCAGATCTACCACAAAGGTGTGTGTGATCATTTCCGGCGTGATGTCGTAATTGGGCATAATCAGTTCCCGACACATCGCCAGCCAGCTTTTCTGTTGCGCTTTAGAGAATAGGGCCAGTCCGTGATCTATTCTTCCAAGTGCGGCGGGGCACGGTACCACGCTGAATTTGCCCTTCACGTCGTGTTCCAGGCAGAACTCGGCAAATTCGCGCGTGAACGATTCAGGATGTACCACAGGTACATCTTCCCAGCGATAATCCGTCCCATCTACAGCCTGGCGATCTCGCATAAAAAAATAATTCAGATTTACCAGCATGGTCGAGTCATCAAAAATTATCGACAGTGGCACGCGATCCAGGGCGTGTTTGTTGATTTCGACTTGCATAAAAAGCTCCAGTTTATAGGGGTGGGTTTGAAGAGTGAGAAGATACCACAATTTTACACCTCTCACAATCTCCAATCATGTTGCTATCCAAAAATTCTTGCATTATCATAAGGCGTGAGAGGGCCTCACACAAAGACACAAAGATACAAGAAGTGTGAAGAGTGAGGAGATTTGACCATGGCTGCCGAAATGTATGCAGGTGCAGAATGGAACTCGGAAAACCCGCGCATGCACATTGGTACACAGCGTTTTTCCACGTCGGATGAGCATCTCGAGTTTCTCGCGCGGTGTGGCGTTGCGAATATGGCGATCAACGATGCCAGAGAAATCACGCCAGATCCAAGTAGCGGCTGGACGGTTGAAGAACTCGTTGAGAAAAAAGAAAAAGCTGCAAAACACGGCATTACTGTAGAAATGGTGGCATTGCCGGTGCAACACCTCAATGTCAATGGTAGTTTTGTACCCGAGTTTATGCGCGGCAATATGAAGGACGGCGAAAAAGAAATCGAGATCGCCTGCGATATGGTGCGCGCTACCGCAGATGCGGGTATTCCCGCGCTGAAATATTTTCTCTGCGAAATGGAAAATCAACGCACGGAAAGCACTCCGCTGGGGCGGGGGGGCATACGCTATTCCACATGGGACTTGTCCATGGCCGATGTGGATACGCCGCGGTATGATGAACCCGTAACAGCGGAAAAAAATTGGGAAAATATCACTTTCTTTTTGGAGCGCGTCATTCCCGTTGCTACCGAATGCAAGGTGCGTATGGCCTGTCACCCGTGCGATCCCTGGTTGCCACCGGGGTACAAGAGTGTTGATCGCGTGCTGGGCGGATACGATGGTTTCAAAAGTTTTATCGATATTTGTCCAAGTCCTTATCACGGCCTCAATCTTTGCCTGGGTTGCATGGCGGAGAGCGTCGTGGATCCGCGCAATGAGGTCGCCGATATCATTCGTTATTTTGGCAAGCGAAAAAAAATTCATCTCATCCACTTCCGCAATATCACGGGTGGACGCAACAAATTTCAGGAAGTCTATCCCGATGAGGGCGATATGAATATGTTTGTCCTGATGAAAGCGCTCAAGGAGGTCGGATATCCGCACATGGTTATTCCCGATCACGCGCCCGGCCACGAGGCGCAAGGGCATTTCGAACAGGCATTCGCCTTCCAATTTGGTTTCATCAAAGCCCTGCTTCAGGCGGTTGAAGTAGAAGATTAGAAAGAGGAGTGATATCTTTGAGCTATTCGATTCGAGAGGTTCGAGAGGCGTTGGGAATGTGCAGCCGATTGTCGCTGGCCGATTTGCCCACGCCGTTGATGGATTGTCCGAGGTTGGCAGAAAAGTTGGGTGGGCCGCGCATTTTGGTCAAGCGCGAGGATCAGACGGGGTTGGCGTTTGGGGGGAATAAGGTGCGCGAGTTTGAATATTCCGTAGCTCCTGCTGTGGATGAAGGGTATGATGTGTTGCTTCACGGCGCGGCATCGCAGTCGAATCAATCGCGGTTGACCGCGGCGGTTGCAGCCAGGCTGGGGCTGAAGGCAGTGATGGTGGGGCGGAAGGATGACCATGCAGACCCCGTGAATGGCAACTTGCTGCTCACGTATCTTTTTGGTGCAGAGGTGCATTTGATTGAGAGCGAGCAGGAGAAGGAAGCCATTATTGAAAAGTTAAAGGCCGATGGACACAGGGTCTATAACACGAGTTCGGATGGGTATTATTATCGCAGCGTATCTTATGTGGATGGGTTTTTGGAATTGTGGGAACAGATGCAGGCGATGGATGTGATACCCGATGCGATCTATGTGTGTGCAGGCGTGCATACGCATACCGGGCTTGTTGTTGGGGCAAAAGCACTGGGTGTTGATGTGCGGGTTATTGGCATAAGTCCAAGTCCACAGGACGATGAGAAAAAGAATGTGCAACTCGCCGAGGTTGCAAATGAGGTGTGCAAAATTCTGAATTTGGATCTGAATTTTACGGCAGATGAGTTTGAGAGTTATGGCAAATACGCGGGACCGGCTTATGGGGTCCTGACACCCGAGGCGCGAGAGGCTGTCTTGTTGGTCGCGCAAACCGAAGGATTATTGCTCGATCCCGTTTATGCGGGCAAAACTTATGGCGCAATGATTGAGCATATCCGCGAGGGATGGTATCGCAGGGATCAAACGGTTGTGTTTGTGCATACGGGTGGAACGCCTGCGCTATTTTCTTATGGAGATGAGTTGCTGGCATCACATTAATAAAAGGATTTGAACGATGCAATCTGAGTCTGACCGCCGCGACCAAAGTGTACTTTACGAACCCGACGAGCGGCCTCCTCATACTATCACTTTTGGGCTCGGATTTCAGGCTGCCATGCTTTGTATTGCTGGCATTGTGATTACGCCGGTTATCGTGGTGAGAGCCGCAGGCGAAGGCGAGCCTTTTCTGTCGTGGGCAATCTGCTTTCTGGTATTGCGGGCACAGTCCCAAACACGACCTACTCGACGAGTGTTTCACTTACGGATCTTACCGGTGTTGCTGCACGCGGCGTCGGCGTGTGTATTGGCATCGTATTTGTGGCGGCGGCCTTTCTTCCCAAGGTGTCGGCACTTTTGCTGGCAATCCCCAATCCCGTAGTTGCGGCCTATGTGACGGTGCTGCTGGCACTTCTCTTTGTTCTGGGTATGCAGATCGTCATCCAGGATGGGGTAGATTATCGCAAGGCGATGATTGCGGGCGTTGCATTCTGGATTGGTGTGGGATTTCAGGGTCAGGCCATCTTCGCGGAATATCTCGGCGAGTGGTGGGGGGCGCTGCTCGGCAACGGGATGACGGCCGGGGGCCTCACGGCGATTCTCCTGACGCTGTTTATGGAGTTGACTGCACCGCGCCGCCAGCGCATTGAGACAGTGCTCACTGTCGAGGCTTTGCCAGAGATCATGGCGTTCCTCGAAAAGTTCGCCTCGCGCAGGGGTTGGGACGCCGGAATGACAAATCGTCTCTGTTTATCTGCCGAAGAAACCCTCCTGATTCTCATTCAACAAGGGGAAGGCGAACAAGCGGAGAAACGCCTGCTTTTAATTCTGCGCAGCGATGGGAGTAATGGCGCAGAACTCGAGTTTATTGCTTCGACTGGTGAGGGAAATATCGAGGACCGCATGGCTTATCTTAGAGAACAGACGGATGAGAAGCCGATAGAGCATGAGATCTCACTGCGATTGCTACAGCATTTCACGTCTTCTGTGCGCCACCAGCAGTATCACGATGCGGATATTGTAACGATTCGCGTTGAGGCTCCGGTGGGGGATAGAAGAGAAAGAGAAGATGGGGAATAATCACCAAACTACAGAGGTTAATATGACGGATTTTAAAATAATGGCCGCAGATGTGGGTGCATTGCTAAAAGAAAAGGGACAGACCGTGGCGGTGGCCGAGTCATCGGCGGGTGGAATTATTTCAGCAGCACTTCTATCTGTGCCGGGGGCTTCGGCTTATTTTAAGGGCGGTGGGGTGTGTTATACGGGTGACTCAAAGCAAATATTGATGGCTGTTTCAGATGTGGCAATGGGCGAGGCGAGGGCTGCGACAAAAACACATGCACTGCATCTGGCACGGGCTGCGCGCGAACGTTTGGGGGCAGACTGGGGTATTGGAGAGACCGGTGCGGCTGGACCAACGGGAAATCGGTATGGCGATCCACCCGGCCATACGTGTATCGGCGTTGTGGGGCCAGATACCGAGCAAGCGATAGCGATCGCAACGGGTAGCGAGAACCGGGGCGAAAATATGGAAATGTTTGCCCGCGCGGCATTAGACCTGCTGGTCGAATGTTTGCAGCGGGATTGATTTGTTCAAGGAGGATGATATGGCAGAGTTAGCGCTGTTGGGCGGCGAGCGTGAGGTAAAAGAAAAGGATGATATTTTATGGCCGATGTACGATGCGGCCGAAAGAGATGCGCTTGTTGAAGTGCTGGAGAGTCGGTCGTGGTACAATTCTTCAAAGTGCCAGGAATTTGAAGAGACATTTGCGGCATTTCAAGATGCGAAATACGGGATCGCTTGTACGGGCGGCACTGTGGCTCTGGAAATGATTTGTCGCGGGGCGGGCATTGGGGTCGGGGATGAGGTGATTACGAGTGCTTATACGTTTATTGGGACGTGTTCGGGGATTCTAAAAGCAGGTGCTACGGTTATTTTTTGCGATATAGATCCAGAGACCAATAATCTCGATGTGGCGGAAGTCGAGAGCCTGATTACGGATCGCACGAAGGGGATTATGCCGGTGCATTTTGGTGGGTTGGCGTGTGATCTCCAGCGGTTGTTGGATGTTGCCGAGCGACACAATCTCGCGATTTTAGAAGACGCGGCCCACGGATGGGGATCGACCTATAAGGATCGCGGACTGGGCAGTTGGGGACTGGCTTCGGGATTTTCATTTCAGCAGAGCAAAAATATGACGGGTGGAGATGGGGGTATTGCCCTGACCAATGACGAGGCAGTTGCCGATGCGATTGGCTGTGCGGTCAATGTCGGGCGATCGCGGTATGGTCATACAGAGGAGTCTCGACAATGGGGCGGCAATCATCGGATGACGGAATTTGTCGCTGCGGTCTTATTGTGCCAGTTGAAGCGCATTCCCGAGCATACGGAGATCCGTGAACAAAATGGGGCGATGTTGGCGCGCACGTTGTCGGAGATTGAGGGTGTTGAGCCGATTCACCGCTTGGAAGATGCAACCCGAGTCAATTGGCATGTGTATGGTGCGAGGTATTTATCCGAAGCGTTTGAGGGTGTTTCCCGCGATGCATTTGTCAAGGCGATACGCGCTGAAGGGGTGCCGGTGAGCACGGGATACGAGACACCGGTTTACAAACATCCGGTTTTTCAAGAAGATTGGAAAGCCCGCGATTATACGCCCTTTGCGTGGACAGATACGGCGCAGGATTATCGCTCGTTGCACTTGCCAAAGGTCGAGCAGTATTGCAAGGAACGGCTGTCGATAGGCCAGAGGGCTTTGCTGGCATCTGAAACGCGGATGCGGGATATGTCGCGCGCATTTGTCAAGGTGCGCGAAAATGCAGATAAGCTTCGGGAATGGGAAAAAAACAATCACGGTTAAAGGAGATGATCATGTTTGAACAGGCAATAGGACTAAAGCAGAAATACCGCAATGGTGAACGCATTATTGGCGTGTCTATGGCACCGAATACACCGCCAGATCGGTTTGATCAGATTATGGATCGAGGTGATTACGATTTCGTGTCCATTGACAGCCAGCATACGCCGTTGAGCGAAGAGCGCGTCGCGGCGTTTTGCGATATGGCTGCCGAGCGCGATGTGTTCGTGCAGTTTCGGATCAAACACACGCGCAATGCCTATTTGATAGGCAATTATCTCGATTTGGGGCCGTGCGGGATCGAGATTCCGCAGACTGAGATGGAAGAGACGGTTGATGATGCATTGCACTATTTTTATTATCCACCGGCTGGGGGACGCAGTTTTGGCGGAGGACATCGGCGAGGCGCGGAAGATAAAAGCCCGGAGGAGTACGCCGATTGGTGGAATAGTTTTGGGGTTTTGTGGTTGCAGATTGAGTCGGTAGAGGCCGCAACGCGCGGGCATTTGCTCGCCAAGGCGGGTGTGGATTGTTTGTCGATGGGGCCGACGGATTTGTCTATGAGCATTAAGGCACATCCCCAACATTGGTTGAAATCTGTGGATGATACGATCGCGTATTTGTGCAAGTCTTTGCAAGGGACTGGCGTGGCGGTCTGTCACCGCAACCGCACGCCGGATACGCGCGAGAAATACGCCGATATGGGGGTGACGGTCTTTTTAGAGAGTGCGTAAATATGAGAAAGATGTCTTCAGGAGGTTGATGTCATGTCTGCAATGCCAGCGAGAGAATTGTATTTGTCTGATGGACCTCGAGATGAGGTGAATGCAGCGGATTTTTTTGATCGGGAGTCGATGACCTGTGGCTTGGAGGATGCGGTTGCTTCATTGCCGGAGAGCGGTGGCCGGGTGCGTATTCCGTCTGGGACGTATCTTTTGCGCAAGACGCTGTACGTGCCCACTCGGGTAAGCCTGGTCGGAGATGGGCCAGCGACGATGTTGAGGATTCGGCCCTTGCAAGTCGCGTATTTATCAAAAGATATTCGCAAAGGTGGTCGGGTGCTGACCTGCAAGACCGAGCCGCCTTTTCGCGTGGGTGAGGGGATTGGAGTTTGCGACGATAAGCACAGGGGATGGTGGGGCACGCATGGGGAGGTTGAGCGGGTTGTGGGCAATCGCGTGTGGATGAGTGTGCCGTTTAATCGGCGATTGTTGGCGAGTGATAATGCTCGGGTGGTGAATCTGTTTCCCTGTATATGGGCAGAGGGTGAGACGGATATTGAAATACGAGATTTGACGATTAAGGGACCTGAAGATTACGAGGGTGATTGGTGGGATTTTACGTATTCGGCAATGCATATTGTGGGTTGTGAGCGTGTGCGCGTTCTGAATTGTTCGGTGTTTGGATGGCCCAGCGATGGGTTTGGGATTCAGCGCGGTTGCGATGCCCAGGTGGCGCATTGTCAGGCACACGGGTGTCGCGGGCATGGATTTCATCCCGGGACGGGGTTGGCGCGAAGTGTGTGGTCGCACAATATCGGGAAGGGAAATGGGGGGGATGGGTATTATTTCTGCGCGCGGGTGCATCATTCGGTGTGTAGCGATAGCGTGTTTTCCGAAAATGGGCAACACGGGATTGGCGGTGTGGCCAATGGCGGGGATCGCCACAATATTGTGAGTAATAATGTGTGTTCGTACAATGGGATGTGTGGGATAGATGCAAATAGAGGGGATGAGCAGGTGATTACGGGGAATTTGTTGTTGAGCAATTCTCAGGCGGAAAAGGGAAAATACCCCGGCATCCGCATGTATGATTTGACCCATTCGATTGTGCAGGGCAATCGGTGTGCAGACGATCAGGAAAAGCCGACGCAGTTGAAGGGTATTGATGAAAGTGGTGCGAGCGACTATAATTTGATCAGTGGCAATTTGTGTGTGGGGATGGGCAAGGCTATTGCTGTTGTGGGAAGGAATAGCCGGGCGCAGGGGAATTTGGTTTGAAGGTGCGATAGGAGATGAATCATGCTGACAGAAGCGCAAGTGGCAGAGTTTCACGAAAATGGATTTTTGAATGGGGGGCCGGTGCTGGACGACGCGCAGGTTGAGGTGTTGCGCGAGGAATTGTACCGGGTGATTGAGAATAAAGATCGCGATGATGTGCCGCAGCCGGTTTTGTTGCGCAATTTGGGCGGTAATGATTCGGCGCCGGTCTGGCAGATTGTGAATATCTGGGAAGCGAGTGAGGCGTTTAAGAATTTGATGTATTCAGAGAAGATTGTAGAGGAAATGGCGCAGTTGACCGGGGCGACGGAGTTGCGTATCTGGCACGATCAGATTCAGTACAAGCCCGCTGAGATTGGGGGGACGACCGGATGGCATCAGGACGCGCCGCTGTGGCCGATTATTCGACCGATGACAGAGGTGAGCGCGTGGGTGGCATTGGACGATGTGGATGTGGGAAATGGGTGTATGAGTATGGTGCCAGGCTCACACAAATGGGGCAATCAGATTGCGTTTGTGCGACAGGTAAAGGAGTTTGACGCCATGCCGTCAGAGTTTGAAAGCCATCCCATATCGGTGGTGCGCCGACCGGTAAAAAAGGGCGAGGTGCATTATCACCACGCACTGACCTGGCACGGTTCACACGACAATCGCAGCAAGCGACCCCGACGCGCGATTGCGATTCACTATATGACGCAGGATACGTATTACGATGCGAGCGGGGATCACGTAATGAAAGAATTTGTAACCGTGGAAGATGGCGAGATTTTGCGGGGCGAACACTTTCCAACGGTGTGGAGGGCTGAGTAAAGAGCTACACTTTGCGATCTTTCATGGGCATTGCGTAGTGGATTTGTCGGGCGACTGCGGTAAAGCCCGAGCGCGGATAAAAGTTCTGACCAACGGGATTCTGGTCGAGGGTTTCGATTTTTGCCACGGCCATGCCCTGTTCTTCAAAGTAATCAAAGGCGGCTGTCATCAATGCTTTGCCGATTCCTTTGCCCTGGTATTCGGGCAAGACGGCGAGGTTGGGTATGCCGCCTATTTTGCTTTCATGGTCAATGCGCGTGGTGATGTAGCCCGCGATTTTGCCTTTGTCTTCCCAAACAAATATGCCTTCGGCATTGGCGGCGACATCTGCGTCTATGTGTTTGGCTTTGCGCGTTTTCCAATCTGTGTCGGCAAATTGGCCGAATTTTTTTTCAATATTTTGGTCAATTGATACCCCATCAAAGCAAATAACGGTGATTTCTTTGATGGCTTCGAGGTCTTCTGGGCGGTATTTTCGGATCATGGGATAGTCCTTTACGCACCGATGCGGACGAGGGCCAGTGTGAGAAAGATAATGCCGATTACACAGATCCATGCGACGATGAATCCAATGACTGTTTCTTTGGATGGTTTGCGGATTTCAAGGCCAAACATACTACCTCCTTGGAAATTACTTGAGCGATAATTCTAAAATGCCAAAACTATTTTTGGAAATCAAGAGATTAATACAAGCCCCGGACCATTCGCGGATCGCTACTTCTATTTTGCCCGCGCCTTCCATTTCTGCATTGCCGCCGTTTGATGCATTGAGTCTTTCATGGGCTACGTAGCGATATATGAGCGGGCCTTCAAATTTTTTGCCATCAATGGTGAGGCTCGGCGATAGGTCGTCTGCCGTGCGATTGCTGATGAGAACGAAAAGATGCGCGGTACTTCCGACAGCCTGTGCTTGAACGCCCGGTATTTGTTTTCCCTCGTATTCGAGTTGTCCGTTGAGGATGGGAGAATTTTGGATGGAAAGATCGAATTTTGTGTCTGATTGCGCGAATGCTTCCCCGATTAACTGAAAGGGATAGTAGGTAGCGCGCCGAATTGTATTTCCAAAGTCCGCCTCAGGTTCACCTCCGTATTTCCAACTGGTTCTCGGCGATGGGGGTGTGATTAGAGAGAATGCGGGAAATCCTTTGCCGGGGCCAGCAATTACGTGAAAATTTGCATGGGTAATGCGCGGTCGCGTGAGCATTTTTAAGAAGAAATCGCCCGCGTACATAGCGTGGAGTTGTGTATTGGCGACCCGGTTTGCGGGATTGGCGATATTCCACTCTGTTATCCACATTTCTTTGTTGGGGAATAACTTTTCATAATAGTCCATGGCGTCGTCGAAATCGCAGTGAATCCAACCAAAGAGATAGCCTCGGTATTCCTCAATCTCTTTTTTTCGAGCGGTTCGATAAGCATAGACGTGAACGGTATAGGCGTCGTAAAATTGATCCGCAGCCGCCAAGGCACTATCCCATTTGCGTTGATCCACGTTTTTTTCAAAGCTGTTTTTGTGGAAAGCAACCGGGCTTGCACAAACCGAGACTTTTATGTTTGGATCAACGGCTTTCATCGCCTGGGCATGTTTTTTTGCCTGTGCGATATAGGTTCCGGCAGAGGGATATTTTTCCGCGTACCAGGGCAGATAATATTCATTGCCGAGTTCCCAATACGCGATCTCATAGCCCTTGTTTTTCGCGTATTGAACCCATCCGGCACTTTCCTCTGGGCTTCCTGTCCACAGGTTGACGACTGCGATGGGCGTTATTTTTAGCGCGTTGCACATCTGCATAAAGTCGTCAAATGCAAGTCTCCCATTTCTTCTTTTTCTTAGCCTGACAAAATTGCCTCTGTTGCGTCTGTTGAGTTGATCGTTGAGGGTTGAACTCATTTCACTCTGGATAAATCCAGCCATTTCCCAATGGTAAAAATTGCCGATTGTACCTCCGGGGAAACGCAATATTTGAGGTTGCAGGTCTTTTGTGAGGGCGACAAAGTTAGAGTCGAGATAACCGTAGTCACCGCTCATCATATTCGTGTTGAAGCCATAGAGGCTTTTGGGGAGGGTTTGCGTTTTGCTGCGGTCAATTTTTAGATGCAATGCAGGGTCAGCGGCTTGGGGGGAATACCCCAAACTCGCGTAGAATGCGACAATAATAAGTTGGCGCAAGATGGCCCTGAGACGCATGACGACTCTTCCCTATTCCAGAACAACTTTTATGCCCGCTTCGCGCAATTTGTGCTCTTGTCCGACGGGTGTGTGGAGCAATGTGTAAAAGCGGTCGAGGCGCTCTTTGTCTTGTGGTTTGGTGAGTTTGCTGACGATGATGAGTGCGGCAAATCCGCCTGTGATGTAGAGCACGTAGCGGTGGGGCAATTCCCAGTTGAGGCCGCCCACGGAGATGCCCAGACTTTCCCAATTGATGATTGTTTGACCGGATATGGCGAATAAAAATGCCGAGACAATCAGGCCCGCCCAGGCGCCGGGCGCATTGCACCTGCGCCAGAGAATTCCTCCCCAAAATGCAATGCCAAAGAACGCCACGAGCGACCACGAGAGGCGAATAATCGCGACAACAGAGGTGAAATACAGCGCGATAATAATGCCAAATACGACCAGTATGAGGGCGACGATGCGGCCTGTGGCGAGGTAGTGTTTGTCGTCGGCTTCGGGTTTGAAGAGGGGTTTGTAAAAGTTTTCGACAAAGAGGGCGGCACCATCGACCATGAATGAATCGCAGGTGGACATTACCGCGGCGATCATCGAGGCGAGCATGACGCCGACGAGGCCGATGGGCAAGAGGTCGCGCGAGGCCAGCCCAAAAGCGTGTTCGGGATCGTCAATATTGGGATAAAGGGCAATGCAAGCCACGCCGGTAAATGCCCAGGCTACGGTGCAGAGGCGTTTGATCATGTTGCCGTAGGTGAATCCCACGCGGGCTTCGCGTTCGGTTTTGCCCGCACCGCCAATTTCCATGTGGTGGGGTTGGGCAATGATGCCGACGAGGGCGTTGATGACGACCATGACGATGAAGAAGGGCGTGATGCGGTCGTATCCGGGCGGTGGGTCGCCGGGTGCTTCGAGGCTAAATTTTTCAATGGGCACTTGCAGGTGAAGGCCGGTGAAGCCGCCGACGCTGTCGATGACAAAGGGGACGAGGAGAAAAGAGAGGACTATGATGAAGATGCCTTGAATAAAGTCGGTGATGATGGCCGCGGGCAGGCCGCCTAAAAGACCGTAGGAGAGGAAGAGGACGGTCATAACACCGATGGCGAGTTCGGGAGAGATCGCGCCGCCAGTCATGGCACTGGTTGTTTTACCGGTACCCAGGAGCATGATGCCAATTTGTATGGCAAAGTAGAGCAGGCCATAGAGGGCGTAGAAGTAACCGAGCGAATTGCTGAATCGGTCTTCAAAAAAGTCGGCAATGGTGAGGTAGCGCAGTCTTCGCCATATTGGCGCGATGAGCCAGTAGAAGGGGGTGGCGAATAAATAGAGCCATTGATACCATATTCCCGCCATGCCCAATTTGTAGGATGCACCTGCAACGGTGACGGCCTGATCGGTATGGGTGCCGGTGCCAAAGGCGTGCATGATCATAAATGCTTTGCCAAAGCTGCGCCCACCCATAAAATAGTCGCCCGTGCTTTTGACTTTTCGGGCGACCCAGATGCCAGCAATCATAATGCCGATTAAATAGATGGCGAGTGAAGCAAAGTCCAGCGCGTGTAGGCCAAACATAAATCTCCTCTCTCAGAACGTGTCTTTTTGCGGTGTTGCGCCATCGGCTACGTCGCGTTTCCAGGCATTGATTGCGTTGCACATTTGTTGGACGCGGTCGGGTTGTTGCGATGCGAGGTCGTTGCTTTCCGATATGTCCTGGGATAGATCGAACAGATTCGGCGTGCCTTTGTCGATTACGAGCTTGTAGTTGTCGTCGCGCATGGCAAGGCCATTCCAGAACAGTTGTCGGGCGCTCGGTTCGCTCTCGTCCAGGAGGAGGGATTTAAGACTGATGCCGTCAAAGTGGTTGTCGGGCGCAGGTGCATTGGCGAGGTCGCACATGGTGGGAAAGAGATCAAGGCTGATGGCGAGTTGGTCGGTGGTGCTGTTGGGGGCAATTGTTCCGGGCCACCATGCAATGGCGGGTACGCGGTGGCCGCCTTCCCATACTGTGCCCTTGTTCCCGCGCAATGGTGCATTGGATTCGGGATTTTGACGGGTGCCGCCGTTGTCGGAAAAAAAGAAGACGAGGGTGTTTTCCTCAATGCCGAGTTCCTTTACTGTGTCCATAATTTCGGCCAGGCTGTCGTCCATGGCTTTCATCATCTGGCAATAGGTTTCTTTCGGATCGTCGGGATGAAAGTTCGCTTTTTCCGGACCGCGAATGGCGGGATCATCAGGTCCTTGTAATGGGGTGTGTACGGCTTCGTGCGCAACGTAGAGGCAAAAGGGTGTGTCTTTATGGTCTTTGATGAATTGCACCGAATGTTGGGTGATGAGATGTGTGGTATAGCCTTCTTCTTCGATGTGTTCAAGGCCCTCCCACCAGTCGTAAATTTCCATTCGGTCGTAGTGCGAGATGTAGTCAATGTTGCCGCTGACGTACCCGCGGAAGCGATCGAAATCGTGGTGCATGGGATTGAATTTTTTGTCGTACCCGAGGTGCCATTTGCCAAAGATGGCCGAGGTGTAGCCGGCTTTTTTGAGCAGTTTGGGAAAGGTGATTTCAGAGGGATACAATCCCACATAGTAGTCGGCGTTTTTGGGGTCGGCGCTGATCACTTTGGGCACGCCTGCGCGTTGTTGGTAGCGTCCGGTGAGTAGCCCGGCGCGCGTGGGGCTGCAAACGGCACCGCTGGAGTGAAAGTCGGTGAATTTGAGTCCTTCGCGGGCCATTTGTTCCATTGTGGGCGTGTCGATCCAGCCCCCATACGCGCTGGAATCGCCATAGCCCATGTCGTCGGCCAATACGATGATGATGTTGGGTTTGTTCATATGCTATGCCCGTTTAATTGACTTCATTCATTCTAAAGCCGGACACAATGGTGCTGTCTTTGCGTTCCAAAATATTGTTGGAGTCGATGCGATAGGGGTCGTCTTCTGCGCGGCCCACGGGTTGCATTTGGGTGCTGTGGTAGCCGAAGCGAACGGATTTTCGCCACTCGTTGGTGCGGTTGCAATCGGACCAGTGAATGATCTGATAGCTAAAGAAGATGACGTCTCCCGCTTTTGCCGGGATTAAGATGGAGTCGATTTTGTCGGGGTGGTAATCGTCTGGCGGCAGATGGGGGGAGGTGTCTGGACCCAGGACGTGAACGAGCGGGCCCTTTTTGTGGCTGCCGGGCACCACGCGCAAGCACCCGCTTTCTTCTGGGGTGTCGTCGAGGTGAAGCAAGCAATCGACAAAATCGGGACCGTCGTGCGGATAAAAGGGATAGTCCTGATGCATGGGAAAAGGCGTGCCGAGTTCTGGCGGTTTGGCATGGAGCACGGTGTGGTGCCACTGAACCGTGTCGTGGATCAGGTCTTCTACACAGCCGACGAGTCGTTCGTTAAAGATGGCGCGCCCCCAAGTTGCGGAGTAGAAGTGGGGATTGTGCATAAAGACCGCTTTGGTGTTGAGGCGTTCGTCTTCGGGTAAGTATCGATCGCGCCAGGGTCCCCGCCAGCCAATGGACTCATTGCCCCAGTTTTCAATGATGCGAACCATTTCCGAGCCGAGTTCAGCGGTCTCTTCAGGGGTAAAGAGTGCTTCGCATTTGAGATATCCGTTTTCGCGGTAGAAGTCGATTTGTTCTTGTGTCAGCATGGTGACCTCCAATATAATAACGCAAGAGAACAAAGGATTTACAAGGGTCTCCCCCAGCCCTTATGCCTCCCTGTTCTCTTGCGTGATTTTCTTAGATGATTTCGGCCCAATATAGCATGATAGGCGCGAGAAAAAAAGAAAAATTCTGCGTTTTACCCTTATTTTTTGGGAATTTGAATGGCCGCATTTGGAAAAACGGCAACGCGGGCATTATCGGGCAATTTTTCAATGAGTTGATTGCGGAGTGTGTCCCAATCGCGGAAGAGGACACCGTCGGGATTGCGTTTGTAAAAGTCGTCAACCGGAAAGTTTTCAGACCACATCAGGGTCTGGTGCGTGCCTTCGATTTTGGGTTCGGGGAGTTCTTGTTGCGGCTGTTCTGATTTCAGTTTGCAAAACCGCGCGTAGTCTATTTCATCGAATAATCCGTGGTGACATATCCCATCGGTGGCTGGATTGATGGCGACTTTGTAGGCGTTTTTGAACAGCCGAAGCGGCCAGAGTGCTTTGCCGGTTTGAATGGGGTCGTAGTCGAGCGGATAGCAGTTGGCAATGACGAGGTCAGGCTCTGTTTTTGGTGCCTGAGTTGCGTAGGTTTTGAGAGCGAATCGGGCACCGGTGCGCTGCGCCTGGATGAAGTCGCCCACAAAAACACCGCTGATCTGGCGTTTGCGATTGAGTGTCATATTGACGACTGCATCGAGGCCCAGGACTTTTGCGACTGCTTCGGAGGCGTCTCGGTGGTCAGGCTCGTCCCCCTGTCGTTCAATATTGGCGTGTCCCCGACTTGCGTAAAAGGTGTGAAAGTAGAACATGGTGGCAAAGCCCGAGACGCCCGGTACGATGAGTTTGGCACCGCCGCCAAATCCCACATTGCCGTGGGGATAGATGCCGCCAAGGCAGAGCTTAAAGTCGGCATCTGCGACAACTCTGTCGATGTAAATGGGAAGGCCGCTGTCCAGACTGCCCAGTGCGCGAAGGTCGCCGCTCATGAAGTTGTGGTTTGTGACTTGATATGCGCGGGCAATATCAGCCCCCACTTTTTTGTCGATTTCCTCCGCATCGATTGGACGGTGAGACCCTCCACCTACCACAAATCGGATTTGATTTTTGGGAATGCCCGCTGCGTCGAGTTCTTTGAGGACATAAGGGATGAGTTCGGCAGCCGGTGTGGGACGACTCAGGTCATCTACGATAATTGCGGCGCTGTTTTTCCCTTTGGCAAGTTCTGAAATCCGCGGTGTACCGATGGGGTTGTCAAAGGCGGTTTGGATCTGCTCTGCGGTCACTTGAGGGCATTCCGCGGGACCAAAGGTCTCGACAGTCCAGCCTTCGGGAAAGGTGAGGGTGAGGGCTTCATCGTCCGCCCAGGCGCGGGTGTGTATTGTGGCGGTGTTGTTCATCGCATCCCCTCTTTTGAATGTGAGATGTTTGTGCGGTTAGATTGGGTTCTCGTCAGGTTGAAACACATTATAAAACACTGTTGTTGATTATACAAGGATTTTGCGGTAAAAAAAGTTGACTCGATCTATTTTTACGTCAGTTTTTTCCAAAGGAGAAATGATCCAAAGGCTTTGATCGCATCTACGATTGCTGTCAGGGATTGGTCTGGATGTGAAGATATTTTAGAAACTTTAGAAAAAACACCTTGTCTAAATCTATGCTGGGGAGGCCGATTCATTTATATTTCCTGCTGCGATTGATCATTATTCCAAGTCTTGATCATCAAAGATCAAGTCTAAAATTTTTTATAAGAGCATTAGGGAACTTTTACTCAGGCTTGAACATGACAGCAGCGAGTGGGGGAAGGGTGATTTGTAGGGATTGCGGGTGACCGTGACTTGCGATGGGGTCGGTTTGGACGGTGCCGAGATTGCCCATGTTGCTGCCGCCATAGCGTTCGGAATCGCTGTTGATGAGTTCGCGGTAGGTGCCCGGGGTGGGCACGCCAATGCGATAATTTTCTCTTGGGACGGGGGTAAAGTTGCAGGCAAAGATCAAAGGGGCGTCATGTGATCGCGCGCGGCGCAGGAAGGTTAGGACGCTGTTTGAGGCGTCGTGAAGCGAGATCCATTCAAAACCCTCGGGGTCAAAATCCCGTTCGTAAAGTGCAGGTTCTCCTCGATAGAGCGTGTTGAGGTCTCTTACAAAGCGCTTCAGGCCCGCGTGATCGGTTTCTGCGAGCAGGTGCCAGTGTATGCTCTCCTGTGAATTCCACTCTTGCCACTGACCCAGTTCACCGCCCATAAAGAGCAACTTTTTGCCGGGATGGGCGTATTGAAAAGCGTAAAAAGCGCGCAGATTGGCAAATTTCTGCCAGCGGTCGCCGGGCATTTTGTCGATGAGTGCGCGTTTGCCGTGAACGACTTCGTCGTGGGAAAGTACGAGGATGAAGTTTTCGTGAAAGGCATAGACGAGGCCAAATGTGAGGTTGTCGTGATGGTATTTGCGGTGGATCGGTTCTTTAGAGATATAGGATAGGGTGTCGTTCATCCAGCCCATGTTCCATTTGAATCCAAAGCCGAGGCCGCCCAGATAAACGGGGCGGGAGACGCCGGGCCATGAGGTCGATTCTTCGGCGATCATTAAGACGCCCGGAAATTTTTCGTGGATCAGGGCGTTGAGTTGGTGCATAAAGGCGATGGCGCCTAAATTTTCCCTGCCGCCATAGCGGTTGGGGATCCATTCGCCTTCTTTGCGCGAATAATCGAGGTAGAGCATGGAGGCAACCGCATCGACGCGCAGTCCGTCGATGTGGTATTTTTCGATCCAGTAAAGGGCATTGGCAATGAGAAAGTTGCGCACTTCATTGCGTCCGTAATTGAAAATTAAGGTGCCCCAATCGGGGTGTGTCCCTTGCCGCGGGTCGGCGTGTTCATAAATAGCCGAACCGTTAAATTGGGCAAGTCCATGCGCGTCTGTTGGAAAGTGTGCGGGAACCCAGTCGAGGATGACGCCAATGCCATGGGTGTGGCAGTGGTTGACGAAATATTTGAAATCATCTGGCGTGCCAAAACGGCTTGTTGGCGCGTAATAGCCCGTGACCTGATACCCCCAGGATTCGTCCAAGGGGTGTTCCATGATGGGGAGGAGTTCGATGTGGGTATAGCCCATTTCGAGAACGTATTCGACGAGTTCATGCGCGAGTTCGCGGTAGGTGAGTGAGCGGTTGTCTTCGTGCGGGTTGCGCCGCCATGATCCCAGGTGTACTTCGTATATGGCAATGGGTTCTGTGTAAGGGTCTCTTTCGCGGCGGGTTTGTAGCCAATCGGTATCGAACCAGAGGGCGTCGTCGGGCTGGTACACAACAGAGTCTGTGCGCGGGCGGTGTTCCATACAAAAGGCATAGGGATCGCTTTTGGTAAAGACGTCGCCGTTTTGGGTTTTGATTTCGTATTTGTAAATGGTGCCGGGCTTCAGGTCGGGGATGAATAGTTCCCATATACCCGTGCTGCCCCTGTTTCGCATGGGGTGCTGGCATCCATTCCAGGCGTTGAAGTCGCCAACCACGCTGACGCGTTGGGCATTGGGTGTCCATACGGCAAAATGCACACCCGGTTGTTTGTGAAATTCTGTGGGGTGTGCGCCGAGGCGGTCGTAGATGTGATGGTGATTGCCTTCGCTGTGCAGGTGCAGATCAAAATCGCTTAGAACGGGTGGGAAGGAGTATGGGTCGGCAATGGTTATGTCGTGGCCATCCGCGCAAGTGATGTGTAAGCGGTAGGAAAAAGGGGTCTGGTGCTGCGGAAGGATTATTTCAAAGAATCCGGTCTGACGATGTTGTTGGAGGGGGTAGCGTTCTGTTTCTGAAGCGAGATATACGGATTTTGCGCCGGGTTGAAAAGTGCGCACTGCGAGTGCTTGACCCTTTTCAGTAGAGACTATATGCATGCCCAAAACGGCAAAGGGATCGCAATGGTCGCCGTTGACGATGCGCTCGATTTCACTGTGAGAAATTGTGGGAGGCATCTATCCCTCATGGATTGCTTGCGCGCAGGAAAGTGGGGGTATGTCAATCATGGTGCGTAGTCCGGGCGCGGCAGATGCGATCACTGGGATGGCATTGGCGATGACCGCACAGGTGGCGATGTCGCCATTTATGCCGCCGGGTATGATGAGATCATAAGCGGGTGTGCCATTGATCTGGATGCGCTCCTGAGATTCGATTGGATTGTGCATCGCGCGTCCGACGGCGGCTTTGAAGATGAGGGTGAGGACTTCCCGTCCGTTGTGGTACCCCCGTCCCGTTTGCAATACGCCTGCACAGCGCCCCGTTTCTGCGACAACGGGTTCCACGATGTCTTCGGTGTGGTCGAGTTGCCATCCCAATCGCGCCGCGATCATGTACATGGATTCGGTTAGGCCGACATGGCGAATTTTTTTTTGTGCGACGAGGCTCTGGAATTCTTCAACTGTGAGTCCTGCCCCTATTTTTTGTTGAAAGGGGAGACGGCGCGCAGAGGCATCCTGGATGCGTTCTATGCGAATGGATTGCACGGTGTGACACACGCCCGTGGCTGCTGTGGGCAAAAAGTCCATGAGAAAACCGGGGTTGATGCCGGTTCCGAGAATCGAGACTCCGCGTTCTTTTGCCCAGGTATCGATGGTTTCAGATAATTCGGGTTGTGTTGCCCAGGGATAAGATAGTTCTTCGCAGGTTGAGACGATATTGACGTCCTGATCGATAATTTCTTTTAATGTAGGGGCGATACGTTGGAGTTCTGATACGGTTGTCACCACAGCGAGATCTACGTCGGCCAATCCTTTGCGGAGATCATCGGTGATCGCTATGCCGAGGGGTTGGTTGCATTGGCTCACTTCGCCCAGGTCACGATTTGTTTTGGATGGGTCAATATCAACGGCACTGACAATTTCAATGCCCGATCTTTCTATTAGATAAGGGGTGAGCATCTGGCCGAGTGGCCCAAGGCCGATTTGTGCGATGCGTATTGGAGAGCGCATGGTAGTTACCAGTGAAAAATGGATAGTGCGTGCGGGAACAGATTTAAGATAATGGACGGGTTGCAAAGTGCAAAGTGTAAAGTTTAAATTAGGGGTTTACCTTGTATGTGTACTTGCGTGGAAAGGTATTTCGCATTAATTTGAATACCCCTTAAAACTTCTATATGATAGGTGGATTATGAGTGCTGAGTTGATCAATGCTTTTGTCGAAAAGTACGCGTCCTTGTCTGGTATCGCGCATGTGGCCGATGGCGTAGATGCGGTTGCGCCCATTGTGGTCAATGTGCTCCGGGAGGTCGGTTGTAAGCAGGTTGTTTTCGCCGAGTTGCCAGATGGGTTAGACGATGCTATTGAACGCGCGTGTGTGGATGCGGGGATTGATGTGGGTATGCCGCCCTTTGATAGTTCCAAATTGCCCCACGCGATTGATGCTGCCGAAGTGGGGGTGTCTTGGGCGGCTTTTGGAGTGGCCGAGTCGGGAAGTCTTGTCGAGTTTGCTCTGGATGATGCCGTGCGTCTTGTTTCGACATTGCCCCGCGTACATATCGGCATTTTTAAGGCGAGTACGCTGCTGGAAAACTTGAAGGATGCCGCTGTGCCGTTGCGCCAGTTTTATCTGGA
Organism: Candidatus Latescibacterota bacterium; assembly: GCA_965262145.1. Taxonomy (GTDB): domain Bacteria; phylum Latescibacterota; class UBA2968; order UBA2968; family UBA2968; genus VXRD01. The sequence goes on along the minus strand of OZ253501.1, from coordinate 4,834,968 downwards.
TTATCCCAAGAATGCAACGGCAACTTTTATTTCTGGACCAAGCCGAACCGCAGATATTGAAATGCGATTGACTTTGGGCGTGCACGGTCCTGAAGTTGCACATGCAATTGTTATTAAATAAGCGGTCAGCGGTCAGCAGTTAGCGGTTAGCTTCTGCACATCCGCCCACGCACAGCATAAGCATAATGCAATATCCTTCAATCACCTGAAAGAGAGGTTGAGCATGATTACGCAACAAGTCGCTGAATTTAGCGGTGAAGCGGTGCGCGATGTCACTGGCGCATTAGTCTGGGGAGCGCAACCTCTGGAACAACCAGAAGGGCTAAGCGAAAATGCGCTGGCAAATCTGAAAAAAAACAGAATAGAGACGAATGGCAAAAGATGATACAGGCATTAACTGATAATTTTCGAGAACGGCACAATGCCCAAGCTACTATCATTGCCACCTTTCATGATCGGCTCTTGAAAGCTGCTAAAGATTTTCCGCCGGGCCAGGAAATGGACCCCGATGATATTGGGGTGCCTGCGCTGGAAAGGGGAGAGGCATACTTCATCAATGAAAGGAAAGCATTGCGCGATATTCGGGACGCTTTGCAGCGGAGCGGAGATAAAAAAGTACACGGCACCGAGGTCTTTGAAGAATTGGATCGTCTGGACGAGCTATTCAAATCTCTCGTTATATTGTTCCAGGAGATTCGCTGGCTCATTCTGATCAACGACGGGTCGGTCCCTCCGAGCACAGAAGGACTATACACGAGCGGAGCAGAATTTATGGCGTCTTTAGAAGATTTATAGGCCATGATCCGAAGACCGTTACAAATTACCGCGTTCATAAGGCCGCTTTTAAGGATTTTACGATGAATATTGCAAATCGCATGTCGCTGTTGGGTACGGAATCTGCATTTGAGGTGCTGGTAAAGGCGCGTGCGCTGGAAGCCATGGGACACGATGTGGTGCATCTGGAGATTGGTGAGCCTGACTTTGATACGCCCGCGCATATTGTCGAGGCGGGGCAAAGAGCACTGTCAGATGGGTTTACGCATTACGGGCCACCTGTTGGATTGCCCGAGTTGCGCGAGGCAATAGCCGAAGAGATTTCGACAACGCGACAGATCAATGTGCATCCCGATCAGGTGGTGGTGACGCCCGGCGCCAAGCCGATTATGTTTTATGCCATACTCGCATTGGCCCAGCGTGGCGATGAGGTAATTTATCCGAATCCGGGTTTTCCGATTTACGAGTCGGTGATTCGCTTTGCGGGTGCTAAACCCATACCTGTGTCCTTGACGGAGGATCGCGGGTTTAGCCTGAATGCGGATCGATTGCGCGATCTGGTTACGGAACGCACAAAGCTGATTATTTTGAATTCACCGCAAAATCCCACAGGCGGCGTGATTCCAGAAAGTGATTTGAAGGCGATTGCCGGGGTGGCGGTCGAGCATCAGATTCCCGTGTTGTCCGATGAGATTTATTCTCGAATGGTCTATGGCGATGAGTTTCACAGCATTTCGGCGTTTGAGGGTATGGCCGATTTGTTGATTATTCTCGATGGGTTTTCCAAGACGTATGCTATGACGGGCTGGCGCATTGGCTATGGTGTGATGCCGATGGATCTCGTCCCGCATTTTGACCGGTTGATGGTCAATAGCAATTCGTGTACGGCTGCGTTTACACAAATGGCGGCTGTGTCCGCATTGAAGGGACCGCAGGATGCTGTTGAGACCATGATGGCTGCATTTCGCAAACGGCGTGCGATTATTGTAGAGGGTTTGAATGCGATTGAAGGGATTACATGCCCAATGCCCCAAGGCGCTTTTTACGCATTTCCAAATATCACGGGCTTGGGTAAGTCATCTGCAGAAGTCGCGGATGTGATTTTGAATGAGGGACATGTGGCCTGTTTGGCGGGATCGGACTTTGGGGAATACGGCGAGGGGTATTTGCGGTTTTCTTACGCGAATTCTGTGGAAAATATCGAAAAGGCTCTGGCGCGCATCCGAATGTGTGCAGAAAAGTTGGCCTCTTTCAGAGGCGGTGCAGGAGCGGTATGATTGCATCCAATGACGCGACCTGGAGATCGTGCGCGAGGTCGGATGCGCCACCGGTGAAGTGAATACAGCGCACGCGGGCGGCGGCACAAGCCATGAGATCGTAACGGCTATCGCCAATGCTTATGGCTTCGTTTGGGGAAATGCCGAGGGTTTTTAGTGTTTTTTGGATGAGATAGGGATTGGGCTTTATAGGGCCGTCGTCGCGGCTGAAGGCGACATCAAAGGCGCGATTGAGTCGGTTGATCACGCAGTGCATGGCAGCGCCGTGGTTGTTGGTGACCAGGCCGAGTTTATAGTTGCGCGCCCGAAGCGTGTCGATGAGTTCTGTTGCACCAACGCGAATGGCGGCGTGCTGTGCTGCTTCCCACTCTTTTTGGAGAAGGATATCATTGGCCTGCTTGCGTTGTTTTGCCGGCAAACTGTCGATGTGTTGGATGATGGTTTTTTCGGGCGCGCAATTGATTTTTGATCGCAGATCTGGCCAGTTGATATAAGATTCTGTGAGCGTACCGTCCATGTCAAAGATGATGGCCCGAATAGTCATTGTTGGCCTATTCGAGAAATACGGTTTGACGGTCGCCCGATGAAAAGGAGATGATTGCGCGCAACGGCTCGTCGCCGTTATTAATCGCGTGGTGGATCAGGCCAGCGGGAACCCGAATGCTATCGCCCGGTTTGAGCTGATAGCTGTCGTCGCCGTACGTGTGTTCGCATGTTCCGGAAACGACATAGAGGATTTCTTCGCAATTGGGATGGTAATGCGGTGGATTCTGTTGACCGGGTTGAATAACGGCCATGCCAAAGGTCTGTTTTGCGTCGGGATCAATGGCCTGGCCCATGAGCCAGTTGAGGGTGCCCCAGGGAAATTCTTCGGTTGCGGTTTCCGATAGTCTCGTAACAGGCATAGCGTTTCCTTATTTCGCGTATTGGTGGTGATTTTTGAATGGGCACAGGATATACATTTTTTTCTTCGGTGTCAACATTGCGTTTTGGAGGTTGTAATGAAAAAAATTGAGGCATTTATCAAGCCGTTTAAGCTCGATGAAGTAAAGGAGGCACTCACCGAATTGGGATTGATGGGGATGTCGGTTGGCGAATATCGGGGGTTTGGCCGCCAGAGAGGGCATCGAGAGTTTTACAGAGGTAGCGAATATCATGTGGATTTTTTGCCGAAACTCAAACTTGAGTTGGTGGTCGCTGACGACGAGTTGGAAAACGCGATTGAAGCTATCTTAGAAACCGCCAGTACGGGTGAAGTCGGTGATGGAAAAATTTTTGTGAGCACCATCGAGCAAGCGATCCGCATTCGCACGCGGGAGATAGGAGAAGCGGCGCTGTGAGGAATTGAGGAACGGTGTACAACTGCGTAGCAGTTCATTAAGGGTTGGGTAGCTGGGTGAGCTGATTGCTAATGGCCTGAGGTTCGTTTCGTCATGAACATTTTTGATTTTAACACATCCGACGCAAAAGACGCGCTTGCACAGGCGGGATTTCGAGATGTTGAACGCGCGTTGCACAATCTCGAAGAATTGGCTGGATTAGAGGTTGATGGGCAATTTTCCGATGATTTTTTTTCTGTCTTGATCGATGCGCCCGACCCCGACATGGCGCTGAATAATTTTGCGCGCGTCGTGCAGGCGGCGAGCAGTCGCGCGTCGTTTTTGCATACGCTTAAAGAGCATCCCGAGTTGTGTCGCATGTTGTTGTATGTTTTGGGTGGTAGCCCTTTTATGGCCGATATGCTGGTGCGCGATCCCGATACCTTTGACTGGTTGACGGATGCCCCGGATCGTATTACACAATCGTGTGGGAAAGAACAATTGCTGACATCTTTTGATCGGGCTATTGAGGCTGTGAATACGCGGGAAGACAAACTCAATGCTGTTCGGCGAAGTGCGCGACGCGAGTTGTTGCGTATTGGCGTGGGCGATCTGGCCGGTGGGCGCGCAATTCAATATGTTGCGGCTGATTTGTCGATTTTGGCAGATGTGTGTTTGCAAAAGCTGATTGACATTTTGTTACCCGACTTGCAAGCGCGTTATGGTATGCCGCGAAATGCCGATGGACAGCCCGTGGAATTTGCGATTTTTGGGCTGGGCAAGTTGGGCGGTATGGAACTCAATTTTAGTTCGGATATCGACTTGATGTTTGTTTATAGTGCCGGGGGCAATACAGATGGCGCAAGATCTGTGACCAATCAGGAGTTTTTTACCCGATTGTGTGAGCAAATTGTGCGCGCGGCAACAGAGGTGACTCCCGAGGGGTTTTTGTATCGCATGGATATGCGCTTGCGTCCCGATGGCGCGGCTGGCGCGCTCGTGATGCCCCTTGGCGGATATGAGGTCTATTATATGCGGCGGGGCGAATTGTGGGAGCGGCAAATGCTGATCAAAGCCCGTTGTTGTGCCGGGTCTGAACATCTGGGACAGCGTTTTTTGAAGATGGTACAACCCTTTGTTTATCCGCGCTATTTTGATACCAGCCCGGCAACGGAGATCAACCGCATTAAGGCGCGCATAGAAGAGGGCATTGGGCGCAAAGGCCAGCGCGAAACGCATTTGAAGTTGCGCTCTGGTGGCATCCGAGATATCGAATTTATTGTGCAGTGTTTGCAATTGTTGGTGGGGCGCATACACGAGAATGCGCGATCGGACAATACGCTCGAGGCTATTCGACAGTTGCAACGGGTATCTGCGCTGTCGGGGGAAGAAGCGGATCAGCTAAAGGCTGCTTACATATTTTTCAGACGTTTGGAACACCGTTTGCAGATGATGCACAACCGCAGTGATTATTCGTTGCCCGAAGGGGAGGATGAACAGGGCGTACTGGCGCGCGCAATGAATATGGGATCTGCTGAGGCGTATCACAAAATATTGGATGCCCATTTGAAGGCTGTGCAGCAGGTGTATGCCCAGGTCTTTACGGAGGCGCGAGAAAGCGAGGGCCGTTCCATAGGCGCGCTGGTAAATATGGAAATAGGCGATGCGGAGGCCAGCGGGTTGTTAAAAGACATTGGGTTTGATCGACCGGTCGAGGCACATCGCAATCTCATTTATCTGGCTTTTGGGCATGTGCCGCGGATTCGGGGCACACGGGCGCGTCAGAGCTTTACAGAATTGGCACCGGCATTGATGCAAGCACTTCAGGAGTCAGCCGATCCCAATCAGGGGTTGAGCAATCTGGAAAGTCTGGTGTCTGCTTATGGCGCGGGTGATATGTTTTTCCGAATTTTGGCATCCAATCAAGGGTTTCGGAAACTTATGTTGTCACTGTGTGTTGGTAGCCAATTTCTGGTTCAAGTGATAAGGCGCAACCCCGGATTGCTCGATTGGCTGGTTCGCCCAGAGGTTTTGTATCTGGACCCACAGGCAAAAGTTTTGCACCTGAGTCCGGGTATGAACGCTTTGCGAGAACAGCTTTGCGCACAGGTTGAGCGGTATGGCGATACTCCCGAATTGGTGGGGGGGATAAATGCTGTAAAAAATCGCGAGTTGCTGCGCTTTGGCACGCGCGATCTCGTGGGCTTGACCGATACGTTTGAAACATTTGGGGCCCTGACGATGTTGGCCGATGCGGTTGTGCAGGCGGTTTATGAGGTGGTTTATGCGCGTCTAATTGAAAAGCGCGGGGTGCCGCGCAATCGCAGCGGTGAGGAGGTCGGGTTTGTGGTGCTGGGCCTGGGCAAGATGGGTGGGGGTGAATTGAGTTTTGGTTCAGATCTGGATATCGTATTTGTATATGGCGAAGATGGCGAAACAGATGGCGCAAGGCCGCAGGGGAATTTGCAATTTTTTATCGATCTGGCGCAGCAGATGATCGCGGTGCTGGGGCAGAATACGCCACAGGGGAAGCTCTATCCGGTGGATCCCCGGTTGCGTCCCGAGGGGGCAAGCGGGCTTTTGGCACTGTCCTTGGAATCTTATAGTCGCTATTTGGAGACGCGCGCGTCAACGTGGGAGCGCATGGCATTGTCTCGCAGCCGGGTCGTCGCTGGCGATGCGGTTCTGGGAGAAAAATTGCTGAATTTATTTGAGCCTTTTATTGTGGGTAGCGGGTTTTCAGATGAAGAAGTTGCCACCATGCTGGATATTCGCAAGAAGATGGAGCGCAAAGATGGGCAAAAATCTCGTAAAGTGGTGAGTATCAAAACAGATGCGGGGGGGATTGTAGATATTGAGTTTATTGCACAAATTTTGCAGTTGAAGTTCGCCAAAGATCATCCGGGGCTACGCAGCGCCAATACGCTTGAGGCACTGAGAAGATTGGTAGAAGGCGGGTTTTTGGAGGCAGAAGATGCACAACGTCTTCAGCAAGCATTTGTGTTTTTGCGCACCGTTGAAAAAGTGATCAGACGCCAGGACGAGCAAGCACGCACCCACTTGCCCACCGAAGACCGCGCGTTGACAGCAGTGGCCCGGGCTATAGGGTTTGATACGGCTGAGGTGTTTGAAGATGTTTTAAAGAACGATATGGCACAGACGCGGGCGATTTTTGAACGGGTGATTGGGAATTAGGAATTAAAAGTTGTGGCAATCTATGAGATGGATCGCCTTTATTTTTAAAAATACGCGCGGAATTTGTTCATCAGGGGGTGGTCGGATAAGGGCTGGGATATCTGGTTTTTATGTTGTGCCAGGCGGGCTTTGATATTTTGCCAGTGTGGCGTTGTCAGGCATATATGGGCTGCGAACAGGTGATAGATGAGGTGATGTGCATCGAGGCGCAGGCAGATGGTCTCGGCTGGCGTCGAGTACAATTTTGATGCAAAACACGCATAGTGCCGCGCAAGCGATGGTGTGAGGAGACCAACAATGCGACCGCGGGGATTATGCGCGCCGAGCGATGTCGTGTATTGTACCAGGCGACGTTCGGGCCAATCATAGCCAATTTTGGCGAGTTCGAGCACAGTTGCCATCTCTGGATTTGGGCACGCGATGTTGCGGGCGTTGTAGTCGGTGGGGCCGAGCACTGGCGGTGCGTGGATAAGTTCGTTTACGAGGGTTTCCCAGGTCGATAGAAGATCTGAGGCATTGGGATCGTGCGTTACGAGATCGGGAAGCGTTTCAGACAGTGATTGGGTGATATTGTGCCACTGTTCTCGCAAGTCATCTGCGCTACATCCGGGCGCAATGTGTGGGATGAATTTGGATCTGTGATTGTAAAACGCTTTTTCGAGCGCGCAAAGGGTATGAATGACGCTGTGCGCGAATGGTCTGGGATCAGCGGTCTGGCAGATGTCATCGAGGGTGTGATCTCCGCACCATTCGTAGATGACTATGTCGTAGTCGGGACCGGTTGTGATGATGCGGGGGACCGGGACGCCGCTGGCGAGCAGGTGATTTGTAACTTTTTGTTCAACGGCGAGTAAGTGGTATGGTTTGCCGCGTGTGAGCCGTGCATAGAGGTGGTGTTTAACTGCAAATACCGATCGGTCTGTCGTGACTTTCCAGACTGCGTGCGCCCGGGTTTCGGAGAGCGATTCGATTTTTGCAATGCGCTGTTCTGGCAGTTTGTCGCGGAATAAGCGATTAATGATTTCGGTCATGGGTGTGCTGGGTGTTTTCTCTTTTGCGCGAGTGGATGAATTCGGGGGCTTCGACAATGCAAGCGCGCAAGATGCCGAGCGAATCCCATAAGGCTTGCAGATTCGTTTTTTTGAGCTTGGAAGAGGTGTCGCCCACATCGGGAAAGCCCTGCGCGTTGGGGGTGAGGTGTTCCCAGTTGCGAAAGAGGCACCCCCAGTCGCTATTGAGTACATCCTGCATCCTGTTTTTCGCATAGAAAGGATACCAGAAACTGTCGTGGTAGAGCACCGAAGCCATATAAGCCCAGGGTGCGAGGATGGTTCTGAGCGACCATTCGATGGGTTTTTTGAGGCCCCCCCAGTAGATCTTGTGCTGCATTTTAGAGGCAAAGGTCATTTTTTTGTACGGACCAACAAAGTCCCAGTTTTCTTCTGCGGCGTCTAAATCACCCGCAATTTCGATTTGTGAGGGATCTCCGCATCCAAGGCCAAGGTCGTGTGCCATGCGGATGTATTTGATTGAAAGCGGATCAAAGCCCATCATTTTGGCGGCGACTGCGTCGATGGCGACCTGGTCGGCACTGGCGAGGATGACGTTTTTGGTATGGGGGATCATACAACGCGGGCCGGGTCCATCACCTGCAAAGGTGCCGTCCATAACTGCGAAGACACCGCGGTGAATTTTCTTTTGAATCATGAGCAAATCGACGAGGGTTTCGTGAATGACGGGATGCGTCCAGTGACGGCGTTCGTTGAGCAGGCCGCCAAAGGCATTTTTCATGGCGCCTGTGGTGGTGGTAAAGACGTGGGTTTTGACGGTGGGAAAATGGATGATGTTTTCACCGATAAAGCGTCTGGGAATGTGAAAGCCTTTGGGATAGACTTCGTTCAGGCAGAGAAATTTTGCGGTGAGGTCGCCTATGGCATCGCGTACGTTGATCCATTCTTCGCCTTCGTAGAGATGTATATTTTTCAAGCCGTGCGCTTCAATGACAGGGAGGTGTTTGTTTTCTTTTTCGCCCAAATGCGCATCAATGACCACGGTTCGGTTGTGGCAGCCGTGAATGAGATCGGGATTGTAGCCATCCCGTTTCATGGCGCGGATAACACCATCGAGTTGCCATGGTGTTGTGGAACATCCGGGAAAGAAAAAGTGCCATGAAATGTTGATCTTGAGCGCGGTTTCCACATCTTGGGCAATCACGTTCTGGTAATCTGCCAGATTGAGCAAGCGGTGGTAGTCTTCAAAAATCGTACGTGGCGATGTGCGAAGAACAGCAACTTTGCTTTGCATGGGGTCTCTCGAGTCATCAAAGGTGTTTTTCAAATAATTGATATGCCTGTTCGCGCATGGTGTTGGGAAAATCGTGTTCGCAATCGGGGTGTTCGACAACTATATTTTCTGTTGCACCATAAAGTTCATACACGCGCGAGGCAGCATTGGCAACAGCATCTACACTTTGCCATTTGAAATTGCTATCGCGCAAAGGCGCGGCAATAAAACACGGGCGAGGTGCCAATGCCGCGATCAAATCGTGAAAATCAAAGGGTATATCCCACAGGCGATGAGCGTAATTTTTTAATTTTGGCATATACCGATCCTGCGTCCACCCAGCGAGATTACCGTCTTTGTAATCTATGTAAGAATCCAACCCACAACTCGATACCACAACGCCAATGCGCGGCTCAAAAACAGCGGTATAAACCGAATTGTGCCCGCCCAGAGAGTGCCCGATTGCCCCGACGGGTCCCCGCTTTACATAAGGCAGTGTTTCCAGCAAATCAATTGCTCGCACATTGTCCCAAATCGCTTTCATTGTTCCGCTTTCATAGCCCAGACCGAACACATCGGGCCAATATCCCGCGAGCATGGGATAGGACGGTGCTATGGTGACAAAGCCGCGCTCGGCCAATTCGCTGGCATAGCCGCGATTGGGGCGATCTCCCAATCCCACTACGGTTTTGTATCCCAATACGGCATGCGTCGGGTGTGGACACAAGACGGCTGAACACGCCCGTCCGTCCAGAGCCTGTTTTGGGATTAGCAAATACGTCCGTGCGCGGTCGCCGGGTTCTGCGGCATACGTGATCATTCGCCTCACATAAGTGCCGCAATCCACTTCCTCTACCAAATCTACAGCGAGTGGGCATCGCTTCTCGTCCCCCGGTAAAGGACCCATGATTTCTTGCGCTGCTTCGAGAATTTTCGCTCTCTTTTCTTCCCACTCTGTCAGCGAAGAGAGTGGAATAAATTGCCCGTTTTGGTTAATGAGTTGATTCATTGGACCTCCCTTCAACAACATCAATATCAAATGCCGCTGCAATCAATTCCCGCGTATAATCTGTTTGTGGATTTGCAAATACGGTTTCTGTTGCGCCGTGTTCTACAACGATGCCGTCCTTCATCACGACGAGTTCATTGGCCAGTGCGCGCACGACCCGCAAGTCGTGGCTGATAAATAAATAAGCCAGATCGTGGTCTTTTTGCAAGCGCCGAAGCAAGTCGATAATTTGCGACTGTACGGTCATGTCCAGCGCACTTGTGGGTTCGTCTAGGACTACAAATCGAGGTCGCAATACCATGGCGCGCGCAATGGCAATGCGCTGTCGTTGACCGCCCGAGAACTCGTGTGGAAATCGGTCCATCATTTCAGTTTCAAGCCCCACCTCATCCATAATTTGCGCCACGAGTTGTCGGCGTTTGTGATCGCTGTCTCCCATGTTGTGAACCTGCAACCCCTCGGCAATAATGTGAAAGACCGACAGACGCGGGCTTAACGATCCAAAGGGGTCTTGAAAGACAATTTGCATCTCTCGTCTTAAGGGGCGCAGTGCCTTGCCCGGCAGGTCCTGGATGCCTTGTCCGTTAAACTCAATTGGTCCCTGACTGCTCAGCAATCGCAACAAGGCCAATCCCAATGTTGTTTTGCCCGAGCCGGACTCGCCGACGACACCGACGGTATGCCCGGCGCGGACAGTTACTGAAATGCCATCCACGGCTTTGATATGCCCAATGGTACGCCGCAACAATCCCCGTTGAATGGGGAACCACACTTTCAGATTATCCGCCTCGACTACAATGGGTGCCGATCCATTCAACGCAGTTGCCGTCCCTTTTGGCTGTGCATTCAGAAGTTTTTGCGTATAGGTGTGTTGGGGTTGCTCGAAAATGCGCGCGGTGTTTCCTTCTTCTACAATTTTCCCCTGTGTCATCACATAGACCCGATCCGACACATGCCGCACGATTGTCAGATCGTGTGTGATGAGCAAAATCGCCATGCCAAACTCGTCTTGCAGCGATTTGAGCAACTCTAAAATTTGTGCCTGAATTGTCACATCCAGCGCAGTGGTAGGCTCATCGGCAATGAGCAAATCCGGCTCATTGGCCAGGGCCATCGCTATCATCACGCGCTGTCGCTGACCGCCCGATAGCTGGTGCGGGTACGATTTGAGGCGCGTTTCGGGGTTGGGCAGATGCACTTTTTGCAACAAATTGAGCGTGTGTTTACGCGCCTGCTCTCGCGTCATTTTGCGGTGCAACATCAGGGTTTCGCCGATTTGTTTCTCTATTGTATGAAGCGGGTTCAAGGAGGTCATCGGCTCCTGAAAAATCATCGCAATGCGGTCGCCGCGCATTTGTTGCAGCCGCGCTTGCGGTGCGCCCAGCATTTCCTGTCCGTCAAATTGCACGCTGCCGTGTGGATGCGATGCACTTGGATAGGGCAGCAACTGCAGTATGGAAAGTGCCGAGACGGACTTGCCCGAACCCGATTCGCCTACCAGCGCGACGGTTTCGCCTTTTTCAATGTGGAACGATATGCCGCGCACAGCTTCGACGACATGGTCTTCAAGTTGAAAATGTACGCCCAAATTTTGAACATTTAGCAAGCTCACGCGCCTGTGCCCTCCGTTTGAGATAGGGTCTTGCGCACATCAAATGCATCGCGCACGGCCTCGCCGATAAATACGAGTAGGGACAACATAATTGCCAGAACAAAAAATCCAGATAGGCCCAGCCAGGGGGCTTGCAAATTGCGCTTGCCCTGATTGAGCAATTCTCCCAGCGAGGGAGAAGGTGGCGGAAGGCCAAAGCCCAGAAAGTCCAGCGAGGTCAATACGGTGACAGACCCCACCAGCACAAAGGGCAAGAAGGTGAGTGTTGCCACCATGGCATTGGGCAAAACGTGCCGCCACATAATCGTCAAATCGCTGACACCCAAAGCGCGTGCGGCGCGTACAAAATCAAAATTGCGCGCTCGCAAAAACTCGGCGCGTACGACGCCGACGAGGCGCATCCAGGAGAACAGCAACATAATGATCAAAAGTGTCCAGAAAGTCGGCTCAATAATGCTGGCGATAATGATGATGATAAACAGGGTGGGTAATCCGCCCCAAATTTCGATGAATCTTTGAAAAATGAGATCGACCCATCCTCCCAAATAACCTTGCACTGCGCCGGCTGCAATGCCTACCACAGAACTGAATACTGTGAGCGCGAGGGCAAATAAGACCGATAACCGAAATCCGTAAAGCAATCGCGTGGTTACATCGCGTGCCTGATCATCGGTGCCCAGATAGTTTTGTGTAGAAGGCGGTGCAGGGGCTGGATGCTTGAGGTCGTAGTTGATTGTATCGTAACGAAACGGGACCGGGGGCCAGACGATCCATCCGTCCTTTTCAATTAATTCTTCCACAAATGGATCGCGGTATTCGGCCTCGGTTTCAAAATCGCCGCCAAAAAGCGTTTCGGGATAGGCTTTTAATACCGGAAAATAAAACACCCCCTTGTGTCGAACCAAAAGGGGTTTGTCATTGGCGATAAATTCTGCGGGTAAGCTCAAGCCGAACATTACCAGAAAAATCCACAGGCTGTAGTAACCGCGTCGATTGGCCTTGAAATTGTCTAACCGCCGGCGCGTGAGTCTCGATATCCGAAAACCCCAAAATCGATCTTCGCGCTCGGTGTGAGTGCTATACTTCTCTGCTTTCAAAGTCAATCCTCGGATCTACCAATGTATAAGTCAGATCACTCACCAATTGCATTACCAATCCCAGCAATGTAAAAAAGTAAAGTGTGGCAAACATGACCGGATAATCGCGGTTGACCGTGGCTTCATAGCCCAGGAGGCCCAACCCATCGAGCGAAAAGATAATCTCGGTCAATAGCGAACCGGTGAACAAGATATTGACAAATGCACTCGGGAATCCCGCGATCACAATGAGCATCGCATTGCGAAAAACGTGTCCGTACAATACGCGACGCTCTTCCAATCCCTTTGCTCGCGCGGTCATGACATATTGTTTGTTGATTTCGTCCAAAAACGAATTTTTGGTCAATAGGGTCAAGCCGGCAAATCCTCCAATTACCATGGAGGCGATGGGCAGTGCGAGGTGCCAGAAATAATCGGTGATTTTGTGAAATAGGCCAAACTGGTCCCATTCGGGGGAGGTCAATCCCCGCAGCGGAAAAAAGTCGAAATAACTGCCGCCGGCAAATAACACGATTAAGAAGATCGCAAACATAAATCCCGGCACGGCATTGCCTATGACGATCACACCCGATGTCCACACGTCAAATTTGGACCCGTCGCGCACGGCTTTGGTCACACCCAGTGGAATCGAGATCAGATAAACCAGCAATGTCGTCCATAATCCGAGGGAAATCGATACGGGCATTTTGTCCAGGACGATATCGACAACGGTTTGATCGCGATAAAAACTCTCGCCAAAGTCGAATTGCAAATAGCGCACTACCATCTGATAGAAACGTTCATGAGCCGGTTTATCAAAGCCATACATCCGCTCCAATTCCGCGATCAGTTCGGGGTCAAGCCCTTGTGCGCCGCGGTATTTGCCCGTTGATCCCTCACTGCGCTGTCGCTGGATTTGAGTAGATGATATTTCTCCCCCATCGCCGCCCACGCGGGCAGACGCATCCACTTCGTGGCCCTGTATCCGCGCAATGGTTTGCTCAACAGGCCCACCGGGCGCGGCCTGAATGATCAGAAAATTGATCACCATTACGCCGAGCAGGGTTGGAAAAAATAACAAAAAACGTTTAAAAATATAGGATCCCATGACACTTAATTTTTCTTTAATGCCGCTTCTTTTTCAGCATCAACCCACCAGGTATTGGGAAAATACTGCCCGGGCTGAGGCATGTATTTGGGTGAAATATCGGGTTTGCCAAATTTGTTCCAATATACCACGCGGTGTGCGCGAATATGCCAGTGCGGCACCACGTAATGACCCCACAGGAGGACGCGATCCAATGCTCGGGTGGTCGCCACGAGGGTTTTTCTGTCGGGCGCGTTGATTAGCCGATCTACCAGTGTATCCACAACGGGATCTTTAATGCCCGCATAATTTCTCGTTCCGGGTTCATCCGCAGCTGCCGATGTCCAGTAACCGCGCTGTTCATTGCCTGGTCTTAGCGACTGTGCTCTGAGGCTTACAATAGCATCAAAATCGTATTCTCGAATGCGATTTTGATATTGCGATGTATCCACAATTTGAATATTGCCCACAACACCTAAACGTTCCAAATTTTGAATATACGGTCCTACAATGCGCTCCCAAGAAGGTGAATTGTTGATCAGAAACTCAATCACCATGGTTTCGCCCGATGCATCGCTGGTGAGCTTTCCATCTTTTATCGACCACCCGGCTGCTTTCAACATCCGTGCGGCCACACGCAAATTCTGGCGAATGTTGCCCGACCCATCAGTTGTGGGCGGGTTGTATTCTGTGGTAAATACCTCCTCGGGCACTTGTCCTCGAAATGCCTCCAAAATTTCAAGCTCCTGCCCCTGGGGCAATTCCGACGAGGCGAGTTCTGTGTTAGAAAAATAACTCGCTGAACGCGTGTATTGTCCGTAAAACAGATTGGTATTGGTCCATTCAAAATCAAATGCATAAGCCAGCGCGTGTCGCACTTTGGGATCGGCAAATTTGCTGCGTCGCGTGTTAAACCAGAATCCCTGCATTCCGGTGCCATTTTCGTGGGGGATCAATTCCTTAATCAATCTGCCTCCAGCTATAGCTGGAATATCGTACGCGGTCGCCCAGGATTTGGAGATGTTTTGCAAGGTAAAATCAAATTCGCCGCCTTTTTGCGCTTCGGTTGCAACGGTTCTGTCTTTGTAATAATCGTAGTGAATTACGTCTGGATTATAATGTCCTTTGTTCACGGGCAAATCCGCGCCCCAATAATTTTCGACGTGCCGATACGTGATTGAACGCCCGGGATCGTGTGCTTCAATTTTGTAAGGTCCGCTGCCGAGCGGCGATTCCAGTGTTGTTTTTTCAAAATTTTTGCCTTCCCAATAGTGTTTGGGCAAAATCAACATCTGCCCGACAATGAGGGGCAATTCCCGATTGTCTTTTCCGCCAAATGTGAACTTTACTTGCCGTTCGCCAACCTTTTCAACCTGTTTGACATCCGCATAATAATTGCGATAAAAAGGATGGCCTTTGGTCTGAAGCGTTTCAAGAGTAAAAGCGACATCTTCTGGTGTGATGGGTTTGCCGTCGTGCCATTGCGCCCCAGAGCGCAGAGTGAAGAGTGTCCATGAACGATCCGGTGGCACTTCTATCGACTCTGCCAGCAAACCGTATTCGGAAAAAGGTTCGTCCCGGGCGTGTTCTGTCAATGAATCGTAAATCAACCCCAGGCCATAAGCCGACACACCTTTTAGGATGAATTGATTCAAGCAATCATAGGTGCCACTGGCACTCATTTTCACGGTGCCACCCTTGGGTGCGTTGGGGTTGGCATAATCAAAATGCGTGAAGTCAGGTCCGTATTTTAAGTCGCCATACATCGAAATCGCGTGGCCCTTATAATTGGGCTGATCTGCCAATGGCATTGCGACAACCAACAAACTCAATACCAGCGCGAACAAAACTGTTTTCATAAGCAGGCTCCAATTGTTAAAATGTGTAAGGCAGATACGGCGATGGGCAGACACATAGGTGCGCCTACACGCTGCTGCTACGTCTGCCCTTGTGAAGTATGTGGCATTCCCATTCTATTGTCAAGCGGGCAAACAGGCAGACCTGTGTTTACCCCATATGAGACAAAAAAAAATGTGATAATACCTGAGCACACAGGGTCAGATTTCATCACATTTCTATCAGGTATCTGATTTCTATGAATTTTCTATCACCCGAATGGCACGACCAACTCGCTTCGACCAATACGCACCTTCTCCAACGTCTGTCTAAAGGTGAAAGGCTTTCCTCTGGTTTTGTCCTTGCTGCGCGGGAGCAAACCGCCGGACGGGGGCGTTATCAGCGTGAATGGATTGCACGGGCCAATGAGAATCTCACGTTTTCCTTTCTTCTTATCACAAAAGCCGCGTTTCCCCAATTGGCCTCCCTTCCCATTGCCATTGCTCTGGGCGTATCCGATGCGCTGAAAACTTATGGCATACGCACGCGAACCAAGTGGCCCAACGATGTGTTGATTGACCGCGCCAAAATTTGCGGCATGCTCCTTGAACGCAGCGATCAAAAACAACCCGATGGCACGGCAATTGTTATTGGTATTGGTCTCAACGTGAATATGGATGCGACGACTCTTATTGACCGTCCCGTTACTTCTATGCGTCTTGAAACGGGACACGAGTACGATCTCGAACAAGTGCTCGCGCAAGTCCTCTCAGGCATTGCTCCCTGGATTGATCGCTGGGAAAGCGAGGGTTTTGCCGCCCTTCGCACAGCATGGGGATACCGCTGTGTTTATCTCGGTGAGGAGATCTCAGTTGGCGAAGGCGATGATATGAAAACGGGTGTTCTCGCGGGATTTGGCGACTGCGGTCAGCTTTTGCTGCGCGAATCAGATGGTCGGGTGAGTGAGATTTGGGCAGGCGATGTTGCGGCGATTTAGGGGGATAGAGACTGGGTGGATCACTCACTTCTTACTTCACACTTTCCCGCTTACCCCACCATCGCAAGCGTCTGTCCATTGGATACTTGATCGCCGACGTTGACGGGCATTTCGACGACTGTGCCCGCGTTTGGAGAGGTGATTTGGACTTCCATTTTCATAGCTTCCAAAATGAGAATCGCTTCGCCCGACTGGACATGATCCCCTGTCTGTTTCAAAATTCGAATGACTTTTCCGGGCATTTGCGCGCTTACCGGTTCGGCATTGACAGGTGTTGACGCCTGTGCAGATACTGTATCCTCTATATCCACTGTATAAGCTGTGCCATTTACGGTGGCGATATTGCCGTCAATTTGTACGCGTACGGATTTGCCATTGACCTGTAGCTTATACTCTGCTGCGCCATCGGCAACTGGCACGGGTGCCTCATTCTGCTTTTCGATTTTCCTTACGCCAATTTCGGCATTGCCTTTCAAAAAGTCCATTCCCTTATCGCCACACGTCGCTACGATAAAGATGTGCTCATCCGTCGCCTCAATTCCCTCGGCGTCTAATTGCTTCTTTGCGGCATCTCTTCCCTTTTCGGGATCGGCATCATTGCGTTCAAGGGGCGGCTGGTCTGTGGGTTCAAGTCCCAACTGATTTGACGCGATTTTCATAACCTCGGGATCGGGCGACACCGGGGTTTTGCCAAAATAACCGAGTACCATCTGCCCATAAGGTTCGGCGATTTTTTCCCACGGGCCAAACATCACATTGTTAAATGCCTGTTGAAAATAGAATTGCGATACGGGCGTGACTGATGTTCCAAAACCACCCCGCGCCACTACGTCGCCCATGGCTTTGATCATGTCGGGGTATTTGTCCATAATGCCATTGTCGCGCAACATCTGCGTATTGGCCGTGAGCGCGCCGCCCGGCATTGGACTCCAGGGGATCAGGGGTTCAACCGCCGTGGCTTCTGGTGGCAAAAAGTAATCCGCCATGCATTCCTTGAACACTTCT
Source organism: Candidatus Latescibacterota bacterium (assembly GCA_965262145.1). GTDB lineage: Bacteria > Latescibacterota > UBA2968 > UBA2968 > UBA2968 > VXRD01. Next base: position 4,817,498 of record OZ253501.1, on the reverse strand, counting down.
TCGGCGTCTCGGACTTTCTCTATATCGATATCCAGATTGTAGTCTGTGCCGCGAAGTGCGTGCCACATTACCAGGATATCGGGCTGGCATGTGCCCCCCGAACACGGTGCCAGTGACAAATCGATGGCATCGGCTCCCGCTTCCAGCGCAGCGAAATTGGCATGTACACTGATCCCGGCCGTTTCATGGGTGTGAAAGTGGATAAATGTGCCGTCGGGCAACAGTTGGCGCGCCCGTTTAATGGTCTCAAACACTTTTGACGGTACAGCCGTACCCGAGGCATCTTTGAAACACACCGAGTGATATGGAATATCGGCATCTAAAATCTCGCGCAGTGTCTGCTCATAAAAATCCGCGTCGTGTGCCCCTGTGCAGCCGGGAGGCAATTCCATCAATGTCACGCACACTTGATGGTGCAATCCCGCATCTGCGATACACTGTCCGCTGTAGATCAAATTGTTGACATCGTTGAGGGCGTCAAAATTTCTAATGGTCGTAATGCCGTGCTTTTTGAACAATTCGGCGTGCAATTTGATGATATCGCTCGACTGCGATTCCAACCCGACCACATTCACACCGCGCGCCAGAGTTTGCAAATTAGCTTCTGGCCCTGCAGCTTCTCGAAAAGCATCGGTCATTGCAAACGCATCTTCATTGCAATAAAAATACAGGGACTGAAACCGCGCTCCGCCACCGGCTTCATAATAATCAATGCCCGCTTCGCGTGCGGCCTCCACTGCAGGTAAAAAGTCGGGCGTAAACACGCGCGCCCCGTAAACCGATTGAAAGCCATCGCGAAACGCCGTACACATAAATATTACTTTTTTCTTTGCCATATTTAGAATCCTTCGACAAATACCGAGCTTAATGAACCAGCACCGACCACAAAATCCCCGCGGCAACAGCCGATCCGATCACGCCGGCCACATTGGGTGCCATGGCGTGCATCAACAAAAAGTTATGTGCATCTTCTTGTTGCCCCACCATCTGCACGACGCGCGCAGAATCGGGCACTGCCGATACGCCTGCGGCACCCACCAGGGGGTTGATTTTTTCTTTTGTCAATATATTCATCAATTTTGCAAATAGGACGCCGCTGGCCGTAGCGACTGCAAACGACAGCGCGCCCAGGCCAAAAATCAAAAGCGAATCAGGGGTCAAAAATGTCTGTGCCTCTGTACTGGCGCCCACGGAAAAACCGAGTAAAATTGTCACAATATCGACCATTGCCGTGCGTGCGGACTCTGCCAATCGGTCTGTGACCATGCTCTCTTTTAGCAAGTTGCCAAAGAACAACATGCCCAACAGGGTCAATGCGCCCGGGGCAATTAAGGTTGCTATCAAAAAGCCAGCGATTGGAAAAATGATGCGTTCGCGCTTGGAGGGTTTGCGCGGTTCGGGCATGCGAATCAGTCGCTCGCGTTTGGTCGTCAATAGCTTCATTATCGGCGGCTGAATTACCGGTACAAGTGCCATATACGAATATGCGGCGACGGCGATTGCACCCAAAAGATGGGGGGCCAATTTGGCCGATAAGAAAATCGCCGTCGGTCCATCAGCCCCGCCAATGATCCCGATGGCTCCGGATTCGGCAGGTGAAAAGCCCAGATATAGCGCACCGATCAAGGTCAGGAATATGCCCATTTGCGCCGCAGCGCCTAACAATACCAGTTTGGGATTGGATAGTAGCGTTGAGAAATCGGTCATCGCGCCAATTCCCAAAAAAATTAGCGGCGGGAACAGGCCCGATGTCACCCCGAAGTAAATATAGCGCAAGACACTGCCCTCGTCGTAAACGCCGAGTGCCATGCTCGGAATAGCGGGGATGTTTCCCACAATCATGCCGAAACCAATCGGCAGCAACAACAGGGGTTCGTAATCTTTGGTGATCGCCAGGTGAATAAACACAATGCCGATCGCGATCATGATCGCATTGCCCCAAATCAAGTTGGCAAATCCAGTCGTATTCAAAAAATCGTAAAATATATCCATCAGATACCTGGGAAACTGTTCTAAACTTTCTGTTTGATTTCGGTATTGCGCCTCATGTGCATGACAAAACCGATTGCAGCCAGTGCAGAGCCGTCGTCTTCATCCTGTACAGGCACACCATGATGTCCTGCAGATTCGGGAAATTTCTTTGCCACAACAGCTAATATTTTGGGCAATAGTACAATAAATACGCTGATCAATGTCAAAACGCTGAATACAATGATCATTCCGGTCAGCGCAATGCCCAGGCCCTGACCGTCTTCAATATTTTGCACGCTAAAGTTAAAATTGTACATAGGTTACCACATAGAAGTCCCAAAGGATGGGGCTATTTTTTAAATGCTTCAGAGTTACTACGGATTAGCAGATCAGCACCTCAAGATCATTTCCATATAATACTGCTGAGAACGTAAAGCAATTTGTGTCGGTATTCGACTTCATTAGGGCCAAACTGATCCAATGGTTTTAAGTCGAGGTCGTAGCGTTTCTTAAGTTCGTCCATGTCGAGTTTTGACTTATAGTTATCTTCACGCAATGTCTCGTTCCAATATAGGGTATTAGCGTACGACCGCAGTTTTTCTTTATAAAGTTCATTGCCGCTTGATATGTTATCCTTTCCTTTTAGCAGTAGAATCCCGCCGAGGCGATTGCGTTCTTGTTCGAAACGCTCTTCATCGTTGTCAAATAGATCTAGGTTTTCATCGTTATATGATAAAATGTGCTCAATGTGGAATCCTGTTTTGTAACCTCTTTTGGTCACAAGGTCAGCTATTGAGTGTTTCGGATTGAGGTTCATGTTTTGTGCTAAAAAGTGATCAATTCGAGCAAAGAAGTATCGTTTGAATTGGATATTAAGATTGATACCGGAATTCTTGAAAGTAGCGTAACTGAAGGGTTCAACGTTTACACTTATGTTTCGACGTTCTGCAATGCTTTTGGTCAACTCATAATCAAATGCAGGACGGAAATGTCCCGATGACTTGCCTCGGATCTTTTCAGAAATTCGATAGAGCGAATCAGCAAATTCATTGCTGTCGTACACATTTTGAAGTTGCAGCAAGGAATAGTAGCGGTCAACTTCGTAAGAAATGGAATGTATTTTTTCGTTCTCTGCAGAGTCATTCAGATTACACGCGGACAAGATAAGCAAGAAAGGTGCATCTAAGTAGAGTAGTTTGTTGTAATAAACTTCACAGAATTCAGTATTTAGTTTGTCATAGGCTGCTAATAGCTTCGCGTACAAATTGGTAAAATAGGTGAACTCATTCTTCAGAAATTTTTTGACTTTGTCAGGGGCCTGGGTAAGCCCGAGTTTTTCGTCCATATCGTTAGAAAACATGGCGCGGTGGTAATCTCCATCAAAGCGATTACCATCTCCGCGCGTGTTCGAGAATTTGGTTTTTAGGTAGAAGCGAAAAAATTCGTCGAGTTCATCTTCCTTGAGGTCATTGATTTTCTTAGCTTGACGTTCCCACAACCCGTTGTAGTCGTCTCTATTGAGTTCATTCTTGTCGATCTGTCCGAGAAGTTTGCCCTTGAGAATCTCGTACGGACGAAGTCGAACACCGCGGTCATTGATGACTTCGAAGACCATTGACACATCGGTTTGCTCAACTGACAGATTGATGAGGACAAGACGATATAAAAAATAAAAAATGAATGTGTCCAAGACATGTTTATCCGTTAGTTCTTTGTCGAGGTATTTGCTAATGAGTTCGAAATTTTTGACCATGTTGACGGCGGTTATGCCGCTTGCCATATCTATATCCTGGGTATCCTTTCCGTCAAATAGGTCTTGCTGGCATTTGCTATGATCAACGTGGTTCATCCAGAATTTCAGTTCATAACCGGATTGCCCAGCTATCTTGCTTTCCAGCCATCCAGCAAGCATTGAGTTGAACTTCTTAGCTAGATGATAAAGCTTCATCAGTATCAGAGTAAGCGTCGTCAGCCGTTGCTGACCATCAACAACATAGACCCGCCCATCAACTACATTGATTACATACGTATTCAGGTAGTACCAAGGATATTTCGTAATCGTCTCGTCACTAGGGTCAAGGTCCTTTGATCTCTGGTATTGCTCACGGAATTTGAAGAATATATCGTCAAGAAGACGACGAACTGGCTCTTCTGTCCATCGATAATCACGTTGATAGAAATCAATGTGGTACGTTGTAGTCGAGAAGACGCCGTCGATATTTTGTTTGTCTGGTGAAATATCCATCTGTCAGTCCTTCTAAAAAAATTACTATTCCGTAATTAATTGGTTAAGGCCGTCAACTATACGGTCGAGTTCCTGAGAAGAAATGTGTCCTATTTTATTTTCCAATCGTTCAACTGAAAGCGTTCTAATCTGGCTAATTTTTATCCAAGAACGCCGGGGCATTTCTACGCTTGCTATCTCTAAAGTAAAAGGAAATCCTGCACGCTGAGGTATGCCTGTGATAGCCATTGCGATTACTGTGCCTGATTGCTCATTAAAAGCGTCATCGCTTATAACGACAACCGGTCTGCGGCCTGCTTGCTCATGTCCACGAACAGGGTTCAGGTCCGCCCAAACAATATCGCCTCTCAGTATTCGGGCCATTCCAGCACATCCTCACATAACCCTTCATCGGCCATTTCCTGCTCAAATTGAGGATCTAACTTGACAAGCTCCCTCTCAAAGTCATCCTTATTTGTTTTTCTGAGCTTGTCCTCAACTGCCTCTTGAATTGCCCGGCTACGACTTGAGTAAGGTACCGCCTGCACGAGATGGTCAAGGCGTTTAAGCAACCCTTCATCCAGCGTTATGGTTATTCTCGATGCGCCCATTTCGTTCTCCCTATAGATGGCGTTAAGGGCAAACCACCATTCACCAAATATCCAAGAGTATAATATTGCTTGGATATTGGATACCTCAAGGCAATCGGTCACTGACTAACTCAGCCTCAGAACTTGATAGCTCATACGTCTTTTGAGCGTTCATCCAGAATTCCGGAGTCTGACCAAAATACACCCCTAGCGCGATTGCTGTCTCTGCGCTCACACCGCGGCGTTCATGAACAATCTCATGCAAGCGGGTTGCAGGCAGATTGATGTCTCGGGCAACGCCATTCACGGTCAGTCCCATCTCCTCTATCTGTTCAAGTAGCAAAGCACCGGGATGTGTCGCAATTCGATTGCTGGGTACGCGGGCCATTTTTTGCTCCATCCTCAATCGTAGTGGTTGTTTAATTCCACTACAATAGCATCGTACTAAGCAGAGATTGCAAGCCGTAAATAGTGCAAGAAACAGAGTGGATTGTCAAGATAAAATAGGAAGAAATGGCGGATTTAAAGAACAATCTGAATACTGCGGTGGTGCCTGAGGGACTCAAAGATATTGAGGCGGTGGGATTCGTCGAGGACGACCATATCCAGGTTTAAGCTGCGGTACTTTCCGTGCCTGCTTTGATTTGAAAAGGTCAGCGTATAATCGCCGTCGCCCACAATTTCGGCAATCGCCCGGCGCATGTATTTTTCTTCGCGGCCAATGATCTTAAAATTCCATAAACACGGATACTCAATCTCTGATTTTTCTTCGAGCATAAAAACCTTTCACGTCTTATCCGCAATCTCCACAGACCAATGCAAAACGCATCTGCCCGCTGTCGGGTATTTCGGTATCAAAATCTGTTTTTACCTTGCCGGTTGCACCGCAAAAATCGCATCGGCCAGTCTGATCGTATTCCGATTGGGTTGCGATCTTGAGCATGGTGCGCTCTTTGTGTGCGTAATTTTCGTTTTGCACTTGTCGCATAAAGTTCAGCACTGTCTTATCGGTTTCATTTTGACGGGCGCGTTCAAAAATTTCATCCATTCTCGGATCGTCGGGCACGCCGCCGTCTTCCAGCGTGTGCCAGGCGCGGGCGCGCACATTGGCATCCGGATCTTCCATGAGTTTGAATAGCGCGGTCTGTATTTCGGGAACGGGATGCCGCACATGGCACGGACATAAATTGGCAGCAGCCTCGTGCCGGTCTGCTGGGTCGTCGCTCTCTGCCAGTGCCAGATAATGCGGAATATCTTCCCGCCACAACCGAAATTCGCCTATCTTTTTTGCTTTTTTTTGATGTTTATTCAATCCATAACGTTTCTTCTTTGGCATCTATACACCCCTTTCATCTATGATCCGCTACGCAACACATCTACTTGGCTTTTAATGCGACAATGCAAACCCATTCTGGGTTTCTAAACCGGATCAGTTAATTCTATATCATTTTTACCGCGGTTTTTCACGCGGTAAAGGGCGTCATCTGCTTTTTTGAGCGCGTCTTCCTCTGATTTGGGTACGCCGTGAAAAACCCCAATGGATATCGTGCCTTCTGTACGGTCATCAACGGCTCGGTTCAGACGGCGGGCTATCGCATAAGCACGCGCCCTTGACGTATTTTCAACTACCGCAGCAAATTCATCTCCCGCCCACCGCGATAACAAATCCGATCCGCGCAGCATGTCGTTCAGCACCTGCGCCAAATCCACAATGAATCGGTCGCCCGCATCGTGCCCTTTGCTGTCGTTAATCGCTTTGAGCGAATCGGAATCTATATAATAGAGCGCGAGGGGGTTTCCATTGCGCTTTGAGCGTTGCACCATACGTGTAAACACCGCTTCAAAACCGCGCCGATTGTGAAGGCCGGTCAAAAAATCTGTGCGCGATTCCAATGTCATTTTCTGCACCTGCGCGGCGTTAATACGCGCGATTTCTCGAAAGAAGTTCAGGGAAATATCCGTTAGATTTAATGTGTCCTCGGCGGATTTCTCGGTCAACCAGACCACCTGCGTGCTTGCGTGTTCTTGTGCCCGCGCAAGCACGCATTGAGCCGTGGAAAAGATCATTTCGGACATTTGGGGATGCAGGCCATAATCCTCGTTCGAGATTTTGATGCCACCGCAAGATATGCGGAGTCTCGTTTGTTCAGCGATCACAGCAGGTAGAGACGATGGTATCTCATGCACACGCGCATCATCGGCATCAAAAAGCACAGCGACTTTGTCCTCTGCTATGCGAAAGCCATCGAGGGCGGGGATAACATCTGCCATAGAATTTAGCACTTTCCACACTTCGGTCACATCGCACTTGTTCGTCTGATTGAGGGGATCAATGCCGAGAATCAGCAATGCCCCAAACCGTCCGCGATATAAAATATCGACGAGCACGCGCCTCAAATCGGTCGCGTCGGGCAATGCCTTAGTGTCCATGCTATTTTGAAGTGCCAGAGATGCCATGACCGCCTCAGATCCTGAAATCAAGGACAACGCGCTCTCGGTATTCCTCCAGCGCGCGATAGCGAATACCCGCACTGTTAAACATGCGGCAAGTGGCTTTTACAGAATCGGAATTTGGATATTTATTTGCCAGATAAATCACTTCTCGAATGCCCGACTGAATGATCACTTTTGCACATTCATTGCACGGAAATAAGGTGACGTAAAGCGTACATTCATTTAAATCTGCGCTGATTTTGTTCAAAATTGCATTTAACTCTGCATGGCAAATATAGGGATATTTTGTATCGAGAAAGTCGCCTTCTCTGCCCCAGGGAAAATCATCATCCGAACACCCAATGGGCAATCCATTGTATCCAATGCCCACAATTTTCTTTTTTTCGTTGATAATACACGCACCCACCTGTGTGTTGGGGTCTTTGCTTCGGTGCGCCGATAGCAAAGCCACCCCCATAAAATACTCATCCCACGACAAATAATCTACGCGCTTTTGCATTAAAATTCCCCGCATCCTTTTTTATGCCAGCCGATCCAGCATTTCTCGTTTGACTTGAAATAATTGCTCTTCGCCTGCAAAGAATCGACGCAACTCTTCGACTTTTAGCGCGCCGATGCGATAGGATTGTAGCCCGGCACAATGCGGTGTTAAGACCACATTGGGCAAACGGCGCAGTGGGCTGTCCATAGCAGGCGGTTCTGGATCGGTTACGTCTAAAAAGGCGGAGAATCGCCCTTTTTGCAATTCTGCGATCAGCGCGGCTTCGTCGATATTGGGGCCGCGCGATGTATTGATAAAGACGCAATCATCGCGCATGAGTTTAAAATGCGTCTCATTCCACAGGTGATACGTCGCATCCAATTTTGGCGCGTGAACGGTTACGACCTCTGCCTCGCGTGCTATTGTTTCCAAATCCGCCAGTTCTGCGCCAAATTCCTCGCGCGCTCTCTCTGGTGCCACAAAGGGATCGTAGAGCAATATGCGCGTCTGATAGGGTTGCAACAACCGCATCACGCGCTGCCCGACCTGGCTGGCACTAATGACGCCGATTGTGCACCGATACAGCGAGCGCGATTCGGTCTTGTCCGGCCTTCTCTCACCTTCCCGCATGGCGCGTGAATGAGAAAATACCCGGCGCAATCCCATGGTCATGAATCCCAGAGTCATTTCCGCCACATCATCGGCAATTGCGGGCGCGGCACTTGTTACTACAATATCTTTTTCCCACGCCTCATCGCAGATTTTTCCCTTTACAGTGCCTGCGCCATAAGCCCATATCTTCAGCGTTGGTACGCCTTCCAGAATCGCAGGTGTCAAGTCTCCGGAGTTCCAACTCGTCATCGCCCCGTCCATGCCCTGTAAAAATTCAGCCGCTTCTTCATCTACTATATCGCGGTCTTCATCATTGATCGTCACATCTGCAAAATTTTCCAAGATTTCCAAATCCCAATCACTCAAAATTCTTTCTCTGAGTGATTTTCGAACCACAATACCGACTTTTGGTTTGCTCACACTGATACTCCTTTGGTTACGGATTCTCGTATTCCGGGTTGACCAGATGTACGGGTGCTTTTCCCGTCAGAACTCGCCGCGCTTCCCAGGCGGCTTTTTTTTGCAATTCAATGAGCGACTCTTCCGAATAAAATGCCGAATGCGGGCTGTGAATCACCCGATCTATTTGGATTAAACGATCCCCAGCTTCGGGTGGTTCCTGGCATCGCACATCCAGGGCAGCACCTGCAAGGGTTTTATTTTCCAATGCCGCGAGCAATGCCGACTCATCGACAATGTCGCCCCGCGATGTGTTGATCAAACACGCTGTTGGTTTCATTTTTGCGAGATTATCGGCATTGATCAGGTCTCTTGTTTCATCGGTAGATGGACAGTGAAGGGATACAAAATCCGATGTGCGGAGCAGGGTGTCCAAATCCGCGGATTCAACGCCACAGGCGTGCGCTTGTTCTGGTGTTAAAGACCGCGAGTAGGCCAACACCTGTAGCCCAAAAGCCCGTGCGCGGGGAACGACTTCGCGCGCAATTTGCCCAAAGCCGATCAAGCCGAGTACCTGCCCGGTCAAACGCCGCAGGGGCAAGCCTGCTTGAATATCCCATGTGCCGCCGCGAATTAGCCGATCAAATTGCGCGACTTTGTGCGAAAGCCCCAATAGCAGTGCCATGGTTTGCTCGGCCACGTCGATAAAACAATAATCGGGCACATTGGCTAAGGGAATGCCCTGCTCGGTTGCATACGCTACATCGATATTGTCCAGCCCCACACCGTATCGCACGATTACCTTCAAATCGGGTAATGCGGATGCGATAACTGCGCGCGTGGTTTGCGCCCAGCATGTCATGATGCCGTGACACCCCTGCGCCAGACGGACAAGCGTTTCTTCATTGCCATCGGGTGCGGGGATGAGTTCGGCGCCGATTTCATCCAGGACACTTTTTTCGACGTCCAGATTTGCCCAGACATAATCCGTCACCAGAATTTTCACGCCTTGTCTCCTGTTGAGCACCCGCAAAACCGCGTTACAATACCGTATAAAATGCGCGTTGCAAACATGAGATTTTCTACTGAGGTGCGTTCGTCATGTCCGTGTATCAAATCCATTTCCTCTTCCCCCAACACTTGCCTATGGGGCATAAATCCGTAAACCTGTACGTCGGGCCAGCGCGGGCAAATATGTTTGGCATCTGTGCCCCCGGTCATCAGCGCGGGGACTACGGTGGCGTCTGGATCGCGTTCTGCCATCACCTGGATAATGGTTTCGTACAGAGGCGAATTCGTGCTCGCCTCTAAGGGTGGACTGTATTGATCTACGATCAGGTCAATTTCATCGCCAATACAGGATCGGATTTCGGCTTCAAAGTTCTTATCGGTCTGGCCGGGTGCGAGCCGGCCATCAATTCGCGCAGTTGCTTCGGCGGGTATGACATTGATTTTACTACCCGCTTCGAGGATTGTTGGTGAGACCGTATTGTGCAATAGGGCGCGCAGTGAGGCGACCATATCTGGTGCGAGGGGCAATTTTTGCAATGCGTCCTCGCTGTTCTCTACATCGATTACTCGGCGCAACTGCTGCGCGGTCTCATTGTCCTGGGTCGCTGCAATACCTTCCAAAAACGCGCGTAGTGTTTCAGAGGGGTGCATCGGTAGTTCAGCGGTTCCCAAAGCAGCAATAGCGCGGCTGAGTTTGACGACTGCATTGTCGCGGTGCGGACGAGAACCGTGGCCTGGCTGTCCCTTTGCTTTCAGGCGAAAGCGGAAGATGCCCTTTTGCCCCGTTTGACACGTATAAAAGTGTTTTCCATTTACCTGGAAATTGCCGCCCCCGCCCTCTGTCAACACGTATTTTGCATTGACTTGCTCGGGATGATGATCGATGAGCCAACCAATGCCGTGGTTTCCTCTCCCGGCTTCTTCATCGGCGGTTGCCGCATAGATTACGTCGCGGTTTAGTGCTACTCCCTGTCGTTTTAAGAGCAAGAAAACCATGAGTTCTGCTGCGACCATGTTTTTCATGTCCAGTGCGCCGCGCCCCCAGATATAGCCGTTGTGCAATTCCCCCCCAAATGGATCGCGCGACCATTTATCGGGTTCTACTGCGACGACATCTGTATGTCCCAATAGCATGAGCGCGGGCGCGTTTCCACCTTTTAAGCGCGCTGTGACATTTCCGCGACCGGGTTCTGATTCTGTAATCAAGGGGTCAACGCCCTCGTGCTTCAACACATCGGCAATATAATTTGCACATAGGATTTCATTGCCCGGTGGGTTGGTCGTATTACACCGAATCAAGTGTTGTAAGAAATTCGTTACTTCTTTTTCGATGTGGTGCCAGTCTATAGTCATTGTTTTAACTTTCAGGCCAGTTCATCTATGGTCCAGTCCGCGAGGGGGGTAAATTGAAGGGTGTCCAGTTCAAATCTATAACCAAATGGTGCTTCGACCACGCTTTCTACGTTGAGCGAGCCATCGCGTACATTTAGAATGGGAAATCCCTGTGTGTGTTGGCGATATAAGGTGCTGTGATGCGCCATTACCTGTTTCTGTACTGCGTCGGGATACATGTCCAATCCCGCAAAATAGTGATGCCCGTTGCGCTCTGAGTGATCCACGCCTAGAACAGCCAATACCGCGAGGTCCTGTAACAAAGCTACGGGGCCGACATTGGCGAGGTCTTCACTGCTTAAGATATATGTTCCCGAAGGATCGCGTTGTTGGCGGTGGGCTATTAAGCACGCATTGGCAATGCCCTTAAAAATACCTTTACAATTTTTATGGCTCGTGCCTACGTAGCCGCAATCCAATGCCTGCGTTGCGCTATTGAGCGCGCCATCCGATTCGTCAATGATCATCGGGGGGCGGTCTGTCCAATCTGTCAATACGGTTTTGACGGTTGCGCTGAGGGCCATATCGCGATGAAGCGGTTGCTCGACAAAGATCAGTCCTTTCATAAAAGACGAGAGCACAGCGTCGCCTTGAATGGTGTCCCACAATTTTCTAAAGGGTTCGACCTCTGTGTATTGTTCGTTGCCATCGAGCGTGAAGGCGCATTGGTCGGGCATCAAGTCCGCTATTTGCCGGAGCCGATTCAGGTCCTGTTCTGCATCCCCGCATAATTTAATTTTCAGGTGTGTCAATCGATAGGCTTCGATATTTGCAGCCAATGATTGCGGCAGACCATCATCTACGCGATCTTCGTCTGCGATGTCTTCGTCGGTCAATGGATCGGCCAATCCCACGGTGTGCCGCACGGTGATTGATCGCCGCGCCGCGTGTGGCAAGAGGTCGCCGGGTTCGCTGCCGTGCAATTCGCTGTGGATGTCTGCAAGGCGAATGCCCAATACATTTTCTTTTATCGCTTGTGCAAATGTCACGCCTTTTGCCCGACAAAAGGCATCGATCACTGCGCGTTCGACCATGCTGACGCCGAATGACCACAGGAGCGGTGGATAGGCCGTTGTTTTTGCCCATGTGCGCTGTTTGGCATAAATCGTCTGCCAGAGATCAAATACCGATTCTGCATCGCTTTGCAGGGCGAGATCACAGGCATTTTGAATAACGGTCAGCATTTCGTCCAGGTCAGACTCAAACGGGGCGTCTGGATTTTTGGTGAACCACTTTGGTGGCAATCCCTCTGCGGCCAATCCGATTTCTCTTTTGCCATCGATATTGACCCGCGCCCGCACAAATAAATGGGGCAATGCCACCAGCGATGCAATTCCGTACTTAAACGGAAATCGCGTGTGCATGTTCAAAACATTGAGGTCGATTTTTTCTACTGAAATACCCATCAAAGTGATCCCTTATTAAATACTGCGTTCCAATCGATGCGGCCGGTGAATTGCATGGCAGCGAACAGGGTTGTGATGCATAACAGGGTGACGGCCAGTCCGGTATAGCCGGGAAAGAAAAAGGTGTAGGAAAATAGCACGAGATAGACAAATTGTCCCAGACCAATTTCGACAAAGGCCAGGCGCGTGCCCAGGACCAATCTCATGTACGAGGTGACGAGGACAATGGACACCGCCGAAGATAGGGCAAAGGCGTAGTGGATGATCAGGTGGTCAACCAGATAAGCCAGCAGCAGGTGAAAACTGAAGAAGGCAGCACCGATGAAGAAATAGTGCATCGGGTGCAGGTCGAGGCGGCGCACAATGGAGAAGATAAAGAGCAAAAAGAAAAAAAGAAAGAGGGAGATGGGGGCGGCGGTGACGACTTTGCCGACCCAGGGTCCGGGATTGAGACGGGCCGGGAGAATCATTCCCAGATCGATGCCGGTGAGGAGATGATTGTATTTCCAGGTCAGGGTCCAGGCGTCGCCATCTCGGGTCCTCGAGGTGGGAGACATGCTATCTGGGGGAAAGTCAATGGCGGCGAAGTCTGTGTGCAGCACCAGTTCAAAGTCCGATACCTGGTTGACATGGTCTCCAAAACTGTACCGCCATTGGTCCAGGCCCTGGGAGCGATAGGAGAGGTCAATGGAGAGTTCCTGCCCAGGTGATAGATGAACGGGGTGGATTAAATGGCCGTTGCGGATCGGGAGATCGGCAACGGACTGACCGTCAACGGTTAAAGTGAAGTCGTCGTACACAGCGCGAGGGGCGGGCAGTTTTAGGTCGAAGTACAGGTGCCGGTTCTGATCGGTGGGGTTGGTCAGGGTGTACGAGGCTGCGAATTGCACCTGGTAGGTGGAGTACCACAGCAGGCCTTTGCGCCGGTGCTCCAGAGACAGTTCAACTTCAATGCGACTGGCTTTTAGATTCAGGAAGTGTTTCTCATCTACCGTGCGTGAGACAGACTCGTCGGCGTTGGTTTCGATACGGGTGACGCGGTCCAGCCAGTAGATTTGAGGAGCCTGCTGGGTCTGCGCTGTGCCCCAGAGTTGCCCCACAGCATTTTTGAGCTTGTCGTCCTGTTCCTCAGTGCGGAAGTGGACGGTTGCACTTAGAATAATCCAGCCCACTGCGATGCAGAAATAGATGACGCCGATGGCGGCAATGCGTTTGACCATGGAATTTTCTCCATTGTGCGAGTGTCTGTAACTGTCTTCTGTCTGTTCTATTTTTACACGCTATTCGCCAGGGCGTTCTTTTTGGTTTAATTTTTTTAGTATAATAACTCCTTTATATTGTTCGCCCGATTGCAATGCCGATCCAGCACCCAGCAATGCAGAGGGTGACACTTAAGAGGATGTTCAGCAATGCGAGTACAGGGTGACTCGTTTCGAGGAGGTGCAGGGTTTCTATGGAAAAGGTTGAAAAAGTTGTGAACGCTCCCAGGAGACCTATTAGCAGGCCATCGCGCCAGGGCATATCCATATATTCAGACAGGCATACGTAAAGGAGGCCCATGAGGATCGATCCGGTGACGTTTACCGTGAGCGTGCCATAGGGAAAGCCGCGTCCGAACAGGATGTGTATGCCCATAGACATCCCGTAGCGCAATACGGCTCCCAGGGCACCTCCGCCGGCTATGAATAATAGCTGCGCCACGTTACTCGTCGTTGCCTCGCAGCAGGGATATGCCCATCGCGCCCAAAAGCAGCGGAAGGCTGGCGTCGATGAGTATCCACACGAGAGATACGGTATCTTCTCCTATTGTGGTAAAATCAGAACTGTGGAGGTTGAAATAGTTCCAAAAAAACAGAATACCGACGAATAACAGGCCGTAGAACTGCGTGTTAGCGGCGAGGTATTCTCGGGTAACCGCGTCGCTGCCATCAACGCTTTTCTTGCGGATGTATCCGAATATCAGGCCCAGCACGATTGATAGCACCATCAACGGATTCAGGATGTTCCAAAGCGGGCTGTATGGCTGTACGTCGCTGGAGGCGTGATAGAGCGGTTCTACTACGGTGTGGATGGCAACCGCCACTCCTACAATAGTGAGAATTGCACCAACTATTTTCTTGAGCATGATAAATTCCTTTCTGCTTTAAGGATGGTTGTTTGTCAGATCTGGCATCGAGCCTTTCCATCGCTAAAATTCTAAACTCGTCCGATAGAAGCCCGACGAAAAAGCCCTGAGTCCAACGCTCTCTTTTTTATGATGCCAAATTTTTGCTCGGTTGGCAACGCAAAGTTTGTGTCCTAATATTGTGATGCTCGGGCGACCACAGAGCCTGCCCCGTAATGGTTTTATACGGGGGGTCGCCCCTACGGATGAATTTTCACACTTAAGGAATCGCCAATGCGGGAAGCGGTTGAGGTGGTCGCTGTGCGGCGATGGCGGCGGCCTGTTCGTCGGGGGTGAGGGGGACGAACCGCTCGGCGGCGTTGAGGACTTTTGGCAGTAAGCTGATTTCGCCGCAGGTGGGGGCGGTGTGTATGGGCTGAGATAGGACCCACCACAGGGAAAGGTCAATGGCTTTTTGTTCCCGGTGAGGATCGTACCAGGTGTGACAATCTTTTGAATTTTCAGCCCAGCCGCCGCGTGCAATCATTTTGATTGTTTGGATGCCGATGTTGCGCGCGTTTGCCTCGGCGAGTAGTGCCTCGGCGTCTCGGCGATAGTTCGCGTCTCGCATGCTTGCCGGATTCAGGGGGAACATGATGGTGTCGAAGTCGAAGCGTCTGAGGCTTTCCAGGATGGTACTCGGCACCTGCGGCCCGTGTCCGGTGATGCCCAGCCATTTGGTCAAGCCCTGTTCGCGCATTTCTATCAGGGTTTCAAGTGCGCCGCCCGATGCGATGGCTTTGTCCAGTTCGGGGATATTGCCGACTGAGTGGAGTTGGAACAAGTCGAAGTTTTCGACGTTTAGGCGCTTCATCATTTGTTCCACATCCCGCCACGCTTCGTCGCGCGTGCGGCGGGTTGTTTTTGCGCCGAGAAACATTTTGTCTCGTATGTCGGGCATCCACGGGGCCACGCGCTCCATCGCGTGTCCATAACTCGGCGCTATGTCGATGTGGTTTACGCCGTGGTCAAGGACGAGTTGTATGGCGCAGTCTGCCTCGTCCTGATCCACATATCCCACCGAGAATGCGCCAAAGGTCGCTACGGTGCTCTGGTGTCCGGTACGTCCAAGGGTTCGTTTTTTCATTTGTGTGTTCTCCGATCCTTTCTTTTTTAACGGTTAATTTCCTTCAAGCTCTGCTGCGAGTTGCGCCAACCACGCATCCACATCCGCGGGAATATCCAGCGGTCGTCTTACCATGTTTATCTGTGGATATCCGCCTACCTCCTGCTGGCTATTGATCATCCGGCCTTCGCGCGCGAGAAACTCGCGTATAATACGCTGATCTATTTCATCGCGGTCTTTCGGACGCGCACCCGCACTTTCTACCACATGATCGATTACTGCCGATGCGGGCAATGGTGTGATATTGCCCCAGATCGGCTTTTCATTCAAAATGCGGATATTGCCCGAGGTCAAAGGCACAGCAGCCCCTGTTCTATCCTGCGCGATATTATCCTCGAAATACGCATCGCCCTTCGACGACACCAGTGCCAGTCCCGACCGCGTATCGCTACCGTGAATCATGACATTGCCCACCACGCTCACACGCGCATTTTGCGGAATAATATCGGTATTGCTAAACTCGCTATCAGAAAAACTCAGTTGAATCGCTCGAGCCCCCGGGTTGTAAATCAAATTGTTCACAATCACCCCGGTTGTAAATGCCTTGAAATACGGATTGCGATTTGCATTGTGGGCATACAAATTGCCTATAATGGCGATCTCTCGGCAGAAATCGTGAATCAGCGATCCCATGGAGTGCGGGCCTTTGCTGTGTGAGGCATCATTCAGGCATTCGGCGATAATGCAATTGACAAATGCGATGCGACGGGAAGTCGCATCTGGTCCCTCAGTATTTGGACCAGACGCACTCAAATTTTCATCCACCGCCCATGAAATCGAACAGTGATCAATCAACATATTGTACGCATCACCACCCGCTGTTGAAATGCCATCTGGCTCCCATCCGCTTCTTTTGGGTTCCCCCGCATCGCCTGGTCGCACGCAAATATGTTGCAAAATCACATCGTGCGTCTGAATGAAAATTGCACCGCGGATGATTGTAATGCCCGGACTCGGTGCGGTTTGTCCCGCTACAGTCACAAAAGGCTCGCGAATGTTCAACCGCGCCTTGTTCAGATCAATGACCCCTCCCACTTCAAATACCACAATACGCGGTCCTTGTGCAGATAGCGCCGCATCCAGTGATCCCTGTCCACTCGGCAACAGGTTTGTCACCCGAATGGCCCTGCCCCCGCGTCCTCCAGGTGTATTCATGCCGAAATCGCTGGTTTGATTCTCTGTAATATCAAAGCGGTGTGCATCCAAACCGCTATCTGTGGGATTATCTCCACCTTCTTGACCTGTGGGATTGTCTCCTCCACACGCGATAAGCGCGACAAATGCACACAGCGCAGTTTTTTCAATTATACCCCAAGTCATAAAGTGATTTCCCTCACGGGTAATGCACAGCCAGCCAAATCGTATCATTGTCCGGGTCGGTCCACGCTACTCGATGCTCGGTGTGGGCGGGTATATGAATATAGTCTCCTGTTTTGAGGTGGACTGAAGAGCCGTCTTTATAAGAGATGATAGCTTTGCCGCGTACGACCATCACCCATTCGTTCTGCTCCTGGTCGTACCAGCCTGAAGAAGGCGAGCGATGTCCGCGTGAAACAATGCGCTCTATTTTCAGGCTTTTGTCAGTTAGCAGAACTTCAAAAGATTCATTTTTTAGAGATTTCGGGATATCTGTGAAGATATTGTTCATAGAACTTGGTGCTCTGTAAA